>CAWAWP010000004.1:0-1024918 GCA_963785845.1 uncultured Chloroflexia bacterium
ACCGGCGTTGACAGCGGTTGACTTGGCCTTCTGTTTGTCCTTGGCTGTAGGGTAGCGTGAGGGCCGCGAGGACAGCTTCGGTGTCTTGCCGCAGTTTCGTGGCGAAGGCCTTGAGCTCGCGCACTCCGCTCGCCGTGGCTTGGGCCGTCCACTGTTCCAATTGGCAGGCCGGCGGTGCATCGCTATGCTCGCGGATGAGCGTCGCGAACGCGGCGAAGAGCGATTGCGTGGTCTCAATATGGGGATGGAGCGCGGCGAGTCGCTCCAGAGCACGCTGCTCTTCCGTCGTCCGTTGCTCTGGTCGCACGACCACGAGCCCCGCTGCCTGCGCTGGGGTCATCCCAGGTGCGACGGGTGGCAGCGTCTTGCCCGAGCCCTGGCGGCTCCGCAGGTAACCGAGCAGGCGTGCTACGTTACGGTCGGAACCAGGATAGCCTTGCGCTACCAGCTCGCGCCAGAGCTGGCGGGCGTTGTGGCAGCCACTCCGCCAGCGTTCCAAGAGATAGCTCTGGTGGGGTATGAGAGCACTCGCTTGGCGCACGGTATAGTGCCGCTGCGGCGGGCTCGTACAGGTACGATACTTCCGCACGGTGTGCCGATGCATGTTGAGGGCGCGAGCGCTGGCCGAAATGCTGATTCCCTCCTGTGCCACCTGCTGGACCGCCGCATACCGGGTCTGCATCTCGGTTCGCGTCCGCTCACGGGTTCCCTCTGGATCCAGGCGGAAGCGCGTGAGCGGTTGCGCTTGTGGTTCCGGCGGACCACCTGCCCCACCAGCCGGGCATGGCGCTTGAGGACGCGCAACACCACCTCGCGCAGGTTGCGGAGCAGATGAAAGCGGTCCGCCACTTGACGGGCCTGCGGCGCGCCAAGGCGAGCGCCCTCAGCGTACTCGCCGCTCCGGTCGCGGCTGATGATCTCGACGCCAGGGTGAGCGGCGAGCCACGCCGCAAAGCCGCCGCCACTCCGGTCCGGGAGCAGGTCGACAACCTCGTGTCGTTCGAGGTCGACGAGCATGCTACCGGTCGGTGCGGCCGCGCCGGAAGGCAAAATCGTCGATGCTCAGGATGCGCGGCGTCGGCTGGGCCGGAAGGGGCTGGGCTCGCATCCCGGCGAGCAAGGTGTCGCCACAACCTGTGATGCCGAGCTGGCGCAGCAACCGCGCGCCGGGCTCGCCGCCGAGCGCGAAGGCGATGTGTCGTAGCCAGGCCTGTAAGCGGTTCGTGCGATGCGCATACGGTGCTGTGAGGGAGGGCAGCCGCTCGGTGAAGATGCGGCGGGGACAGGTTGACGTGTCGCAGAAGAAGCGCCGCGACCACAGGAGGAGACGAGCTGGAATCGCCTGCCACGGGAGATCTGCCAGCGCGCGACGATACCGTGAATGCACCCGAGATGAGGGTCGGCCGCAGAGCGGGCACACGGCGGTTTCGCCGCGCGTGCGTGCCTCCAAGAGGATTGTCCCTTGCTCAACCCGCAGGCAGAGCACTTGCAGTCGGTCAGGATCCGGCACGAGTGACTGATTGGGCATAGGCCACCTCCGCCATGAAACGGCATGGTGGCATCGTGCCACATCGGCCACACAGCCGCGCATCTGCGTTCACCAACTTCTCGGAAGAACCACCAAACCGGGCCAACTCACCTTCAAGGTTCCTCCGAATTGATGGTCTCAAAAGCTGTAATTGTGATGGCGCGTGAGACTACTATTGCGCCCATCGCGATCCCACCGCAGGATCGCGGCATAAAAATAACGGGTGTAAGGACGCCCGGGCCTTGTTCGGGACGCCCCACGCTGGCAGCTCGCCTGCCCTGCGGGCATCGCTGCCGCGGGTGGGCGGGCTACCGCCCCGCTCCAGAAGGCCCGGGCACAAACTATTCCTTAATCGAGAAGGAAGGACAATGAAGGCGTGACAACCTACGACGGTGGACTGGCGATTACTTCGGTGGAAGGTCTGGCCCATCCCAATCGCGCTTGGGCTTGCCGTTCCAACTCGGCTTGCCCTTGGTCTTGGCACGCTCCTCGGGAGTGAGCCGCTGCGAAGGCTTGCGCGGTGGCTTCGGCGGCTCGGGGATCACTTTCTCCTCCGCAGGGACGTGCTGGACCAACGCCCGAATGGCCCAGGCCAACGCTTTCTGGTCCCGATCGACGGCGTAGTCGTAGGCCGTCTTCGGCCGTCCTGGACGCGTTTGGCGAGGTAGTCGCGCTCGCGGTACATGCGATTGACCAGCTGGCGGAGAACGCCGTGTAGACCCATCCTTCGCCGTCCGCCTTGCCGAGATAGAAGGCTTGCAGCTCGTCGAGGATCCCCGCAGCCTCGTCGACCTGGTAGCGCTTGTCATACTTGCCCATGCGGCATGTCCTTTCTTTCGTCTAGCTGGCCTTGTCCCAGCGCGTATGCTCGGCGAGTTGCAAGAAGCGATGCGACACGACCTGGATCGAACGCCGACTGTACTGCCTCGACACCACCGTGCGGTCGAGACCCCATTCTTCAGCGATGTCCTTGACACTCTTGCCGTCCTGGTAGCGCAAGCGGACATACGCAGCGATGCGCCGCAGCGTCCTGTCGTGTCCTCGGCGTAGGCGGTCGAGACCTCGTTGACCGCCCGTGCCAGCAGCAGTTGCAATGCCTTGCCGGGCAGCAACGCATTAGGGTGGTGCCGCTGCATACCGCTCGATGCGGGTAGTGCGCTGAGCACTGGAACTTGTCGAGCTCGAAGCGGTCCGCCTCGAGCGCCTTACCGACCAGCTTGTAGAGATCGCCTGTGTCACTCGTGAGGGAGCGGATTGGGTCACAGCCACGGAAAACCTCCTTGGTCATGCGGGTATCGGCACGGCCCAAATCACTACGCTAGCTTGCTTTTCACCGGGATGGTCACGCGTGGACGCTTCGCGCGTCGGGCTCGTACAATGCGGCCGAGGAATCGCCGATCGGACGAAGCCAGCGGGAGGGGATGCGCGCGTGCCCGCCCGTCCTGCGCGTCGGGCCGTATCGGTTCTTCTTCTACAGCAATGAGAGAAACGCCACAGCCGCACGTCCACGTCGAAGCCGCGGGCAGAAGCACCAAGTACTGGCTCGCCCCCGTGGCCCTGGCGTCGCAGTTCGGCTTCTCCGAGCGGCCTTGACGAGCACGACCGCATCGTGGTCGACCATCGCGACGAGCTAGAACGGGCATGGCATGGCTACTTTCACCCTTAGCGCACTCGCCCGCGGCGTCTCCTTCGAGGGAGTCCGCATGCGCATCGAGCTCCAGGACGGTCGCGAGCTGAGCGTTCCGCTGGCCTGGTTCCCCACCCTGCGCGACGCCAGCGACGCAAATCGCGCCGATTGGCGTCTCATCGGCGTGGGCGAGGGGTTGCGCTGGGAAAGCCTCGACGAGGACATCTCCGTGCCCCGGCTCCTCGGGCTGCCCTGCGACTAGATAGGCTCCAACAATTACCCTGTTGCAGTTCACCATGCACCGCTCCAACTCGGACGACGACTCTACCGGCTTGCTGTTCACGGGCAACAAAAAAACGCTCCCCGCGTTGACGCCGCAACACGTGAGCGCTCGAATCGGGAATATTCCCGCATTCAGTGACTTGTTATGCTATGTGGTCCAAGCTAGCTGACGGCCCGTCGGGTCCGCCCTGAGCGGAGTGCCAAGCGTTGATACGTTGATACGCTGATACTCCGCTTCTTTGCGCTTTTCCTCCGCTCTTCGGTCTGTCACGGCGGAGACGTTTCCACCCTAGGCCATCAGCATCTACAACCCTCATGCGTGCAACGCTGCGCGCAGCTGTCCGTCTTCTTCTACCCAATCAACTAACGCTAACTCCAACGGACGCAAGCGCGCCTCATGCCGGGTGACGGATACGCCTTTGGTCCGCCCTGCCGCAGCCCAGATGGGCTCCATGTGCCGCTTGCCGCTGAGCCGCGCTTGCAGCGGCTTGTCGTAGAGCACCATCGAGACGTCGCCACTGGGCGAGATCGCCGCTCACTTCCCATATCGCCGACCGTCCGGTGGACTGTTTCCCTGAAGCGCAATTCACCTTCAGTCGATGACTCTTGTTTATACGCCCGCACCTCTTTGGGTTTGGAGAGCCCTCGCCGTGTAGACTCGCCATGCGGGGAATGTTTTGCGATGAAATATGGAGCACTATTTTTTTCTTAATAGGCTCCTTGACGAAGTGCCATGCCCACGAGTCATGTCGGCCGCAGTGCGAAGTAGCAAGAAAGCGTCCAGCACAAGGCTGCTCCGCACCTCTTCGGGTAGCCGCGCGAACACAGAGGGTGGCGGGCGATAGCATTTGTGGGCAGCCGCATGAGCACCGCAATTGAAAGACGAGTCCAGTATGAGCAAGACCCCATCCCTGCGCCACCCCACGGAGATCCCGCTGTACGCGTTCTGCCTGGTGCTCAACCTTGTAATTCTCGCCGCGCTCATCGAGGCCGTCGTCTACGTCTGGACCCATCCGGCTTTCTTGGCCAATCAGGCGCTGACCGATGCTGCGGTGGCCATCTTGCTTGGCCTCATCCTGTTGCCATTGGCATATGTCGTCTCCCGCAACCTGTTGCGCGCCTCCACGCGCGGCTCGGCGGTCCTAGTCTCGCGGCAGCAATTTCCTGAGATCGCCAACGTACGGGACCACTTCGCGCGGCAACTGCACCTGAGGCGGGTTCCCGAACTCTATGTCGCGAATGGCAACGGCCAGTTGAATGCCTTCGCCGCGTCAGCATATCGCGTCGACTTCGTCGTCCTGCACAGCGAGTTGTTCGCCAACCTGTACCAGAGCAATCGTGAGGGGTTGGCTTTCATCTTGGGCCACGAGCTGGGCCACATCAGACTCAACCACACGCGACTGTGGTATCAGCTTTCGCTCGCGTTCATCAACCTCATCCCGGTGCTGCCTGGTTTCCTCTCACGCGCCCGCGAGTACTCCTGCGACCGGCATGGCGCCTCCGTAGAGCCGCAGGGCGAGGAGGGGCTGGTGCTGCTGACGGCGGGCCGCTACGTCTATCGGCAAGTCGATGTCACAAACCTCCTGGACCAGGCGAACCACGTGCGCGGTTTCTGGGCCGAGCTCGCGCAACTGACCCAGTCGCACCCACTCACGGTGTGGCGCCTGAAGAAGCTCTACGAACTCGGCCTGTTCAGCGGTCGATCCGTACAGCAGCCCGGCACACGCGTGGCCACCACAGCCTGATTTCTGTCCGTGTGGTCGTCCAGAAGGCCCTTGACTACTGCACGTAGGGCGGTCTTCAAGTCAGGACGGACCGCAGATTGGTAGGATTCATCTTGGTGGCGGAGCCGAGTAGCAAGAAGGGAGATCCGAGGAATGTCGCGCTAGGTGCCGAATAGTGAGTCTGTGCCCTGGAACCTGGGCGCGTCTGCAGGGCTAACCGCGCTACGTCGGATCGGAAATAGGGGATTGGACCGCATCAGGCTGCGTCGGCTGCGGGCTGGTGCCGCTGGACAACCATGACCAAAGGAGGCGTTTGGCTTGCATGCCGAATCTCTCGCTTGTCGATACGCTTCCTCCGTGGCTGCTCTTCCTGGTGGTCGTCGGAGGCGCGATCAGCCTCGTGTGCCTCGCGACGACGGCGTGGCGTCGCCGCGCGAAGCCACCCGTGGACGAGTCTCACAACGACGTCGCCGGCTTCATTTTCGCCGCGGTGAGCGTGCTCTACGCCGTGGTGTTGGCGTTCATGGTCTTCGCGGTGTGGGAGGCGTATAACGCTGCGAAAGAGGCGTCCGTCAATGAGGCAGCCGCACTCATCGCCGTCGCCAGGGACACCAACTCGTTTCCGGAGCCGCAGCGGCAGCAGATGCATGACCTGCTCCAGAGCTATGGTGAGACCGTGATCACCGTGGAATGGCCGGCCATGGGGCAGGACCCAAAGGCATACGACGGGAGCCCCCAGGCGCAAGCCATCCTCAACCAGATGTGGACAGTCTACCAAAGCCTCCCGTGGGCGGCGACTGATCCGAACACGACGCTCTTTCTGAACGGCCTGAGCGAGCAGCGGGCGATACGCCTCCAGTCAAACGATGCTTTGCCTGGCGTGTTTGGCGTGGCGTTAGTCGCCGGGGCCATCTTCACGATCTCCTTCTGCCTCGTCCTCCACATGGAGGACGTTCGCCTGCACGTGACGATGACCGCCATCCTGACTGGGATGATCGCTGTATGCCTCTGGCTCATCTTGGAGTTGAACCACCCCTACGCTGGCAACCTCGCGGTGATGCCGGATGCATTCGAACACGCTCTCCACGTGATCGACAGCTTGCCGAGAGGATGACCGAAGCATTGGGGGCAACGCCTGCGCACAGTGGGCGAAGGGCTTAGGCCAGACACCTCGGAGCTGAACGTGTGGCGCTGTAGTGTGGGAAGGGGGCGTGGAGTCGTGGAGGGGCGGTTACGCCGCTATACAGCGTGCGTCGACAGTGAGTTAGTGCCGGAAGGAGGACGTAGAAGGCGGAAGGAGGCGCAGCGGCCCAGGTGATCAACTCCGACGCGCTGATTGTGTTGTTGCCCGGCGTGGACGCCATCGATACTGCCGATTTGGGTCGGCCACAAGAAGTGGCTGCGCTGGTGTTCCTCGTCCTCGCGCTCGTGATGTTCGGCTCGGCCACACTGTCCGCCGCACTCGGAGGCAAGCCCGCGATGCACCTGCTGTCGCGGTTCGGCACTTGGCTCCGTGCACATGAGCGCACCGTGCGTGCGGTGACGGGAATCGTCCTTGGTATGCTGTTCGTGCTGAAAGGCGCGACTGGCTTACGCAGCGCAGGGTAAACCTGCGGACGCCGACTGCAGGTCCGCAACCCATATTGCTTCGCCACGGATGTCACACCTCATCCGAACGCGAGGCGCGTCCGCGGGCGAGCACCAAAGACGCGCCAACACAAAGGACGGGTGCGATCGAACATGACGGGGTCTCATTGGTGTATCTAGCCCATACGCGTTTCGAGAAAGGGATTCGAAAGGTTCCTGTCGATGTCCACGCACTTTGCAACCTCTGCAGACGGCACGCGCATCGCATTCGACGTGTCAGGCAGTGGTCCTCCGTTGATACTGCTGCACGGTCTACCCGTTACGCGGGTGAGTTGGCACGAGCTTGGCTATGTGGCCCGCTGGAAGCCTCACTTCACAGTGATCGCTCTTGACGCCCGAGGCAATGGCGAAAGCGACCGTCCGACCGAGCCCGAGGCGTACGCCCTTGACCGCGTGCTCGCCGATGTGTTTGCCGTCGCGGACGCCGCCGGTGCCTCGCGCTTCGCCGTGCTCGGATTCTCCTATGGCGGGGCTATCGCCTTGCGATTGGCGGCGCACTCGGACCGCGTGACCCGTGCTGTGGTGCTCGGCCATGCCTTCGGTGACGTGCTCAGCAGTGCTCTCGCAGCCGATCGCATCCTGCAATGGCAAGGCATCACTGATTTGCAGGAACAAGGGGCGCTCGACCAACTCGTGGATCTGCCCGGCGATGAGCGTGCCTTCCTTGAAACGGTGCCAGCAGCGGCGATCGTCGCCTGCTATCGGGCACAGGCCACCTGGTCCCCAGTCGTGCCGAGTCAGGTGCACTCTCCGGTCCTTTTGCTATGGGGTGGGCGCGACGCGGACGTGCCTCCGCTGGGGAAGAAGGAACGTCGAATGCTGGAGGCGACTGGCGCGCAAACGCATGTGTTCGCGGACTTCGATCATGCCCAGCTCCTCACGTCGACCGATGTCGTGTGGCCCGTGGCCGACGCCTTCCTCGCACCATTACACGCTACCGATCGGCGCTGAGGATCGCGCCCAGAACAGGATTTGCCTAATGGCCCCGTGAGACACGCCATAGGTTGTCGCCAACTGGCGCAAACTCTCCTTCAAACGGACGCGTGTTGGCCTTCCAAAACGATGCAAGCGGGCCGCATATCTGAAGGATTTCCCTACCGTTTCCAATGGTCGCTAGTCTGACGTATGCGACGTGTCTTCTTCCCTCCAATCCGCCAAGGCGAGTGCAATCCGCGCAGGAACGCTGGGGCGGGGCCAGGCCCCGGCCTCTCTACCTCTGTCGCAACATCTTCGTGGCGCACAGCAGCGAGGCGGCGTGGAATGCATCGCCCGCGAGGGAGCCCCTTCTGGTTCACTCTACAGCTGACATTGCCGTAGGGCCGACCGCCAACGGACCTCAATCATGGTGAGCCGAAGCCCCCGAAAGTGCCTGATTCTCTGATTACTTGGTACACGGTATGCCTTGACAGCCTTTTTGGAGTTCTGCCCTGGTGCTTGAGGATCCAGCCGATCTACTTGCTGCGAGCGTGAGGAGCAGCACATGCTGTGAACTGCGCCGCTTTACTGGCGTGGGCCGCGCCCCTATGCTGGCTAGGACGTTCGCCATGCAAGTGGGAGGCGCGAAAGATGAGGGCAGGCTCACCAGATCCCACAGGCGAGGGGGTATCGGCGGCGGATGCCCGTTCCTCGCGAGGCGTTCGACGATGGCCGTCTGCTCGCACTGCGCTCATGGTCCTGCTGCCGGCTCTCGCCCTCGTCGTCGGAGGGGTTGGAGCAGCGGCACTTCTCGTGGCCGCCCCACCCACGGGCACGTCACACGCGACGACCACCATTCCGCCGCGGGGTGGCGGGTGGCGTGATGTGAGCCTGGATGCCGGTGAGCAGATTACCTTCGCCACTGGCAATCCGCTCACGGGGTACGCATGCGAAGTCATCGGCGGAACGGTCGCGCTCCAGGTGACCCACGACGGCGGCACGAGCTGGCGACCCGTGATCGCCGCCACGCCGATCGCGAGCGAGATCTGCTTGCTGGCAATAGACGACCTGGATCCCGCTCAAGTAGCGTTGCTGGCGCGCGTGACGGCGCCCGACCCCTGCCAATCCACTGCCTGCACGCCGACGCCGTGCGTCGGTGCCTGCCAGCCCTGTATCGACTACTGCCCGCCTCCCCCAATGCAGATGACGACGCTCCATCTCTCCGCCGACGGCGGGAGCACTTGGCATGACGCCGGCGCGCTGCCCACCGGCGTGCACTTCGCGCCAGACATCGCATACGCAGGCGGCACGCTCTACGCCTGGACGGACACCTGGCCGACACTGCTTGCGGCGCGTTCGGGGGATGGGCCGTTCCAACTTGTCGATCTCTCCGCGTACTTTCCGGCGGCCGCAGACAGCAACTCCTATCAGCCAGTGGGTGCCTCGACGCACCTCTGGCCGTTGCGCGGGCAGCTATTCGTGCCCGTCCCTGGCAGTGATTTCGCCGATCGGTTCATCGTGACTGCCGACGGGGGCACGACCTGGACGCGACGCGACTTCGCGGCGAATGGCGACCCTGTCGAACTCCGCCCGGGGACCGGCCTGGATGGTCGCACACTCATGGGCGAGCGGCTCCACGGCACCGGCTTTCTGGTGCTATCCACCGACGGCGGCTTGACATGGCAAGCGTCTCCCGCGCCGTACCCTGACTTCTCGCATTTCGGCCAAATGCGATGCTTCGCGGACGCTGGCGGGGACTTCATCTGGTACAACGGCTTCGACGCCAACGTCGGCTTGGGCGTCTACCGCGCGGGGCCGGGTGCGGCGAGGTGGTCGCGCGTCCTCGATGCCGACCAGGTTCGCGACATCTCGGTGGACTTGGTCTCCTATGACGCGACGGGGCACATTGCAGCGCTCTGGGGGCGGGGGAGCCACGGCACCTGGATGGTCCGTCGGCTAGCCTGAGCGTCGCGATGGCCCGCAAGCTCACGAGTGACGACTACACGTCACGATAGTCCGCCAGCGTTACCCCTAACTTGAGCCCTAAGCAGGATGGCACAAGTTGTGAGAGGACAAGTTGTGAAAGGGATATCGTTAGGCGAGTAGACTGTGAGGGCCGTCATGAGGGAGCATACAGAAGCAGCGCCGCAGGAGCGCGACATCGAGTTGCATCGCTTGATCAAGACGGATGCCGATCCGCGCGTCCGGCGCGGGGCGCAAGCGTTGTTGTAGGTCACCGATGGCCCACCCAGGCGAGCGCGGCGCGTCTGCTGCGGACCTTGGCGTATCGGGTCCACGTCTGGCGGCAACGCTTCGACGCCGACGGCCACGCGGGGCTGGCGGACCAGCCTCGTGGTGGCGCCCGCATGCCCTGAGTGAGGCCGATCGGGCGTTGCTTGCCGAGGCGCTCGACCGCGGGCCGCAAGCCTATGGCCTGCCGGTGACGATCTAGAGTATCCGGGATGGAGTATCCGGGGCCTGCAAGCGTTGCTCCAGCGTGAACACGGCGTGAAGGTGAGCGTCTATACCGTGCATCGGGCCGTACAGGCGCTGGGCTATCGCTATCGTCGGCCGCGCCACGATCTGACGCACCGCCAAGATCGCGACGCGGTGGCGGCGGCCAAACACGTGCTGGACTGGCTCCCAAAAAAACGGCTGCTGAGCCCGGAGGATCCGCTGCTGAACGCCTCCATCTGGTCTACGTGGACGAGTGTGCAATCCAACCCCACCCCTACCTGGCAAAGGTCTGGCGGTAAAAGGGCCAGCCGATGAAGATCCCCACGACCGGCGAGGACCGCAAATGCGCCGTGTTCGGGGCGATGGACTACGCGGCCGGGTAGATCCTCTGGCAGACGACCGCGCGCACGGGCGAGGCGGCGTTCGCCGCCTTCCTCGCCCACCTCGCCCAGACGCTGCCCACCAACGAACCCGTCGTGCTCGTCCTCGACAATGTCGGCTACCACAAGAGCCATGCGCTCCGTGCGGCCTGGCGACGCTACGCCACCCGCCTGGAGCCCTTCTTCCTGAAGGGCTACGCTCCGCAACTCAATCTGATCGAGCGCCTCTGGCGGTACGTGAACGCTAGGTTGGCTGGTCACCGCCGGTGGAACGACCTCGACCGACTTATCCAGGCGACCGAGGCCCTCTTGACCGACCTCACACTCCACTTCCATGCGACTGATGGGCCGGCGTTCAGACCAGCCCACAACTATGCCACTCCGCTTAGGGCAAAGTAGTCTGGCATCCGCCATCCCGGCATTGTACGTCGGGCTTCAGCGGGAAGCAGCTGCGGCCAGCCAGATTCTTGTCCCCTATTCCACAACTCGGTGGGATCGCGACCGATTGACCATGACAGCTTGTGGCGTTGAAACCCATGACAGAGCATTGATCACTACTTGCCAGCACCGCGGCTTGCTGACAACATGCACCTAGAGGCGAAGGCCCGTCTTAAGCCCGAGGTATCCTGATAGTGCACACGCCCCGAACGAAGAGTGCCAGCGAAAAGAGCAGTTGGGCAACGCCGACGCCAGGGATAAAGCCGTGGACGAAGAGTGGCGGGGCTACGATATCGTCCAAGATGAACGCGGCGGCGATCACGCTGTAGCCAACTACATAGTAGGTGGTGATAGCTCCGCGGTAAGCGAGGTGATACCTCCACGTCAGCGCCACCATCGGCGCAGACACTAAGAGCGATGCCAGCGCGACGAGCAGGAATCCAATATGGGTTGACACTGACGTCCTCCGCTGCACAGAAGCCGAGCGCAATGGTCGCGGCGGGCACGCCACGTTATTGCACCACTGCGTGCCTGGAACGCCACGCCGTTATGTCACATTGTCGTCACAATTACGCCATGGCGCCTATGCGACGGCACGGTGTGGGCCAAACTGACCCCTCTGCTGTGGCAACACCAGTGTGAGGAATGATAGGCTTGAGTGCCCCGGAAGATCATCCATGTGTTCCGTCGTGGGCCTCATTCAGTACATTGCAGCATACAAGTCTCACAGGATCCTCGCTTGATGTTCTTCCGTTCGCCTACCGATCCCGTCACCAGGCGCGATACGATCGTCCACCCGCACACCCCTCCACATCGAAAGCTGCAAAGCGTCATCATCCATAGCGGCTTGCTCGTCATTCTGTTGGGCATTTTCGGGCTCGCCACGCTCCAGGTGCATGCGTATGAGGCCGGCGTGCGGCGAGATTCGTTCGTGCTCAGCGGCCCGCTGCCGACGCCCGTACTTCGCTTCTCGCCGATCGGAGCTCACCAACTAAACGTGGTCGCAGTCCTGGCGCACGGTTACTCGGCGGACAAAGAGATGATGTCGGCATTCGCCGTGGACTTGGCCAAGCAGGGCATCACCGCGTATGCTTTCGACTTCCCTGGTCATGGAACGTCAACCACTCCCTATGGAGGCCCCCAGCGCAACGCGGCAGTCAAAGGACTCGTCCAATCGCTCGGCGAGGTGGTCAATTACGCAGTAGCACACGGCCCGGCCCCCGACACGAAGCTCGTGCTCATCGGCTACTCGCTCGGCACCATCGCCGTAGGCGAATACGCGCTGCAGCACCCACAATTGTCGAACCTGGTAGCCACCGTCCTCGTCGCGGGCATCCTGGGCGAACAGCCGACCA
The DNA here is from genome assembly GCA_963785845.1 of uncultured Chloroflexia bacterium. Taxonomy (GTDB): domain Bacteria; phylum Chloroflexota; class Ktedonobacteria; order Ktedonobacterales; family JADMIN01; genus CAWAWP01. The sequence continues at coordinate 12,354 of CAWAWP010000004.1, forward strand.
CCACCAATCCGCGCGCCATGCTCGTGCTCTCGGGGCAGTTCGACCTGCCCGGTATCAATGACATCTCGCGAACGCTGATCGCCTCGGGCTGCGCGGTGCCGCTCGCGGCCGTCTCTCAGACTTACCAGTGCGGCGCCACCCCCTCGCTAGAACGGCGCCGCATGGTGCTGCCCGGCCTCGACCACATCTCGATCGTTACCGCCGGCTCGACACATGCGGCGGTGCTGAGTTGGCTGCACACGACTGTGGACTCCAGCATCGGATCGGTCCCGGTGAGCACCGACGCGCGCCTGCACTGGATGTTGCTGGGCTTCCTGGCCGCGGCGCTCGCCATGCTGCCGCTGGTCTCGCTCGGTGCCACGGCACTCGGCTTCGCGCGAAGAGCCGCATCCTCTCCGGCGGACCAAACCACAAATACCGGCCAGCCCAGCCTCGCCTGGTGGAAACCCGTGCTCATGCTGCTCGGCGCGCTCGGCGTTGGACTGGCGCTGCTGCACCTCTACCTCCCGCGAGACTTCTTCGCGCCAGAACCTATGCCGTTTACCAGCCTCACGCAGATGGTCTCTGCAGATGTCGCCGTCTATTTCCTCATCGTTGGGGTTCTGTTGTTGTTCGCGATGGCCGCGGTGCCGTACCTGCGGCGACACATCACCTGGCCGGGCCGCAGGCAAATCTGGCCGCAAGCGCTGGTGGCGATTGTGGCAGTGCTCGTCCTCTATTTCACGCTGGGCGGCCTCTCAAGCTTCGCGTGGGAAAACCTCTCGCTCTCGCCAGCCAGGCTGTGGCGCGCGGGCGCCTATACGCTGATGGTGCTGCCGTTCATGCTCAGTTTGCGCCTGCTGCTCGGTTCCATCGCGTTTAAGAGGCCCTGGCGCGCGGCGCTCCTCGACTTCGGCGCGACTCTGCTGATCCTCGCCTCGCTGGTGGGCGCCATCGTCATGAACTTCTGGCGGTTGAGTTACCTCGGCATCCTGCTGCCGGTCATCGCCATCGTCTTCCTCACGTTCGTCGGCTTCTCGGCCTGGACGCGGCAAGTGGCCAAGCAGCCCATGCCGTTGCTGGCGATGGCGCAGGCATTGATGCTCGGCTGGCTCTTCGCCGCGACGCTCCCGTTGATCGCCTAGACCGCCCCGCCTGATGGCAGGCGAGCATCGTGCGACGCCTGTGACATCGAGTCCCCACCCGTGAGCCAGATGTGATCTGCCGATGGTACGCCCTCTCATAGGGACGACGGCGTCCACGACAGAAGGTCCGGTCTCTCATGCGCCCTACAATGCCAACAATGCCAACAATCCCTCCAGCACAGCCCCCCCCACACAGGGGACGTCGGCATGAGCTTGATTGGCTTCGCACCGCCGCCGTCCTCGGCCTGATCCCGTTTCACGCCGCAGTGGTCTTCACCGTGGGCTCGGGCGACTATATCAAGAACGCTGAAACCTCGCGCGCGCTCGACTATTTCGTCAACTTCTTCTCGTTCTGGGGCATGCCCTTGATCTTCCTCGTGGCGGGCGCGGCGAGCTACCTTGCACTAGAGCGCCGCACCCCCAGGCGTTACCTCCGCGAGCGGGCGCTGCGCCTGCTCGTCCCATTCCTATTCGGCATGGTCGCTATCGTCCCGATCCAGGTCTATATCGGGCTCCTGGCGTCTCCCGGCGAGCATCCGTCGTTCCCCGCGTTCTACGGCCAGTTCCTGCTGTCCCTGGCGCGCATCTTCACCGGCGTATTCCCGCAAAACGGCGACAAGTGGATCGGCCATTTGTGGTTCATCCCTCTCCTGCTGGGCTTCGCCGTGCTCACGCTCCCCGCCGTGTTCTTCCTCCGCTCCAGGACCGGACTTCGTCTCATCGCATGGATGGCGGCACGGTGCGGGCATCCCGCCGTGCTCCTCCTGCTCGCGTTGCCGTGCGGCCTGCTTGAGACGGTGATGCGCTCCGGCGTTACGGATGCACTCTCGGTGAACATGGGAGCGCTGAACAACTGGGCCCTCTTCGCCATCTATCTCATGTATTTCATGGGCGGCTACGTCCTCTACAGTGATCCGCGATTCGCCGCCGCGTTCCGCCGGCTGGGCGTCGCAATGCTCCTGCCCGCCGCCACTCTCTGGATGCTGTACTTCTTCATCACCTACGGGCACAACGCTCCGTCGCCAGACGTGTCAATTGGCTTTCTGCTCTTCTCGCTCCTGCGTAGCTGCATCTCCTGGTTCTGGGTCGTGGCGATCGTGGGCTGCTCGATGCGCTTCCTGACGTTCACCGTCCCCGCGCTCGAATACCTGGACACCGCCGCATATCCCGCCTACGTGCTGCACATGCCGATCTTGACGCTCATCGCGTTCTTCGTGGTGCAGTGGGATCTGCCGCTCGTGGCAAAGCTCCTGCTCCTCGTCCTCGCCACGGGGTGCGTCACGCTCGGTATCTATGACGCGGCCGTGAAAAGAAGCCATGCCTTGCGCTTCCTCCTCGGACTCAAGCCACCATCCCCAAAGGAACCCGATCGGTCGAACCTGCCCAAACCAGAAAGTCCAGGCGGATCGGGCGACAGCGGCATGGCATCGTTGGGCATGGCAACTCTGCCTTTGGCGTCCAACAGCGCAGCAGATCACTCGTCGTCGCGATGCCTCGCGCTGTGGATACCAACGCCAACGGCTCCGAGGACTAAGCCAGCGCCTAATCCAGCAATGCACCCACGGGCGAAGCGCATCGTTGGAGAAAGGGGTTCGTGAATAAACGTATCGCCAACGAAGAACGCGGCTAGCAACAGGATGCCGAGGGCATATGCTCCTGCAATAAGCGCCCAGTAATCTGGCGCTCTCCGGCCCGCACAAACCAGGAGCGGCACTGCCGAGGCGAGCGCTACTCCCGTGAGCAGCGCCCAGAGCAGTTCACTCATTGCTACCCATAAGACAAACATCCCTTCTACTAGGAGCATACCGGTAGCGCCGCTATGCTCCTCCATTGACACATGAGGAGAACTCGCTAGCGGGTGAATTCTAGGAACTCTTGGATGCGGGCGTTGATCAGTCTCGGATTGTCGGTCGCCATGTTGTGACCGACGCCAGGGATGACCTCGCTACCACGTAGATCCGGCAGGTGCGAGCATGCACGTGCCAACGCCGCAGGAACGTCGAAGTAATGTTCGTGCTCGCCCATCATGATCAAGACCGGAGCCTTGAACCTCCGCAACTCCTCGTTGCTGACGGGCCCTGGGGGGAAGCGATAGCGGTAATACTTCGCAAGGAGATAGAACCACTCCAGCTCCTCGGGATCGGGCGTGACGCCTTTGGGTAGCAGGACGAGCGACATCGTCTTTCGTACCATGCCCCGCGTCAGCATGCGCCCGGTGAGCAACTCCAACACGGCGCGCACGGAGTCTCGTTCTATGTGACGTGCGAGCCTAAACGGGAAGCGCACCGGCACCAGGCCGTTGACGCTCATCATCACTGCTTTCTCGATTCGGTCAGATGCCTGCGCGGCGAACTTCATCACCATCCAGGCGCCGTTCGAGATGCCGACGAAGGCGGCGCGTGAGAGGCCCAACCCATCGACAACGTCGGTCAACCATTCGGCATACTCGTCGTTGTCGTACAACAAACGTACGGCTGCGCTCTTGCCACATGAACCGATAATGTCGACTGCGTACGTCCGGAACACATTGGCAAGTTGGCTGACTTGCGGTTTCCAGCTCAGCGCGCTGCCCTCCATGCCATGGAGGAAGATCACCGGCGGCGCGTCCTCAGGCCCGGCGACGAGCAGGTGGGTGTTGCCGTACCGCGTCGTGATGCTTCTGGATTCATACGGCACGCTAGAGCGCATCATATTCAATGCGTACCAGCGCATCATCGCCTCATAGCCCGCCTCCGAGGTGTATGCATCGTGGTGCGCACTCGAAGTACTGCCCGAACCGCCTCTTGATTTCGCCATTGGTTTCTCATCCGAACAGTGCTGCTCGCGCCGCCGATGCATGTATTCGCGGTCGTGTCAGCGTTAGCGTTGCGTTTGCTCGCATTCCAGGGACAACATCGAGTTCGATTTGGTAGCTCGACAGTACATTAATCGACATAACGCGGCACAACTTCAAGCGAGCGATCGCATCAGTTCACGACGTGCGATGACGGCAGCGTACATTGCATGCGGCATCCTCCGAAGACCGAGCGCGCACTCCCGTATTGGCCCATGACGCCGTGATGAGCGCGTGCACGACCGACGGGGCTCCGTGTTGCGCATGGCCATGGATTTTACGGAGAGTTCTGCCTTTCAGGCTGCTCGCCGGATGCGTTAGCGGGTGGCCCAGCAGATCAGTCCTTCCAGCGCTGTTGCGAAGGTCGTCAGCGAGTTGTGCTACAAGTCTTGCAGGCGTTCAGCGGCATCGGCGACATGGGCTCGGTCGGCACGGCGTCTCAACGATGTGGCCTTGGCGCCCCAACGAGCAGCACCGGGCAGGGCGTCTTGTCTAGGATGGAGAGCAAGACACGCGCACGGCCCGGTTCGAGATGGCTCCGCCTGACAAGGACGACGATGTCAGCGCGATGCTCGGAGGCGAAGTTCAGCACAACGGACTCAATGGGGCCGTGGCTCACGTGCACGCGGGTCTCGATGCCGAGTGGATGTTGCCGCGTGCACGCGCTGAGATGCTCGATGACCTCATTCACCCACGACGGCCATTCATGCTGCGGCTGATCCACGTAGCAAGGGATGCCGAAGTCGCCGGGCTCTGCCGTGGAGTGCCCCCGCAGCGGATCGGCGACATACAGCACGTCGAAGGAGCCGTTCACGCGACAGACGAGATCAGTAATATGCCCGATCGCGCGCTCTGTCGCCGCGCTTCCATCCAGGGGCAACATAAAGCGCGGCGTTTCCAGCGAGGCCAGCGCGTTCTCCGCAGCCTCTGGGCGGATGAGCATGGTCGTATGACGCGCCCAGGCAACTACCGTTTCGGAGACATGGCCGAGATGGCGGCCGGGCTCGATGCTGCGCCCATGAGTCGTCAGGATCATCATATAGGTTCGCGAATCGTTCGCCACGCGAAGGATCTCTGTCGCCGGATCGCCCTCGCGCACCTCTATCTGGTCGCGCGAAATGCCCAAAGACTCAGGGAAGAACAACGGGGTCGGCCCGGTCGTCGCATCTGTCTGGGGAACGGCGACATAGAGCACGCGGAGCGGCAAGCTGATGCGAGCCGCAATACGGCTCGCAATCGGTACGGCGGATTCGGCAGCGGGTGAACCGTCCACGGCGACCACCACGTAGTTTGTGAACGGCCTTCGAGAACGAGCCGCGGCTCGTGCAGGAACGGTGTGGGCAGTGCTGTTGACATGTGAGGTCCTCATGGCGAATGCTCCTTCCATTTCCCAGCCGTACCGTCTCGACGGCCCTTCCGCGCTTCATGATGAGGGTGATGTGCGCTATGTAACCTGTCGACGGAGACCTCCAATGGCGCAAGACTGGTAGCGCCCTGTGCGGTAATAGTGACTTTTTGATGCTCTATCTCTAGGTGCAACTCAGTGCCAGCATCCTGGACTGACAAGCTCAGTTCATCCCATTGAGGTGGCAGATGCGGCGTGAGATGAATGTGCCAGTGGTCGAAGGTGAGCCCACCAAACCCGAAGGCAACTGCGAGCCAGAGACCGCCGAGCGCTCCCATATGCACCCCGTATGCGGCAGCGCTCGCCGTTTCACTCAGATCGACTGCCCCCGCCAGCCGAAAGTAGCGCATCGCCGTCAGTGCGTCCCGCGCTCGCGCGGCAACAAGCGCATGGATTGCCGGACTCAGGGAACTGCCGTGGCTACACCGCCGCTCGTAGTAGTGCAGATTCGTTTCGGTTGCACGGCGTGAAAACTCGTCCGGAAGGAGGGCCAGAAGCATGACAACGTCAGCCTGCTTGATGACTTGTGACCGCTCGGTTCGGTCGTGCCCGAATATGACATCTACCGGCACGCTCCGTCCTCGATAATCGGCAAGGTCTATATCCTCTAGTCCAAAGTAACCGGTAAACTGCTCAATGACGCCACCCCATTGGGATTTCTTGCTTAGGTGCTTGCCTGCTGCGGCCAGTTGCCTCGCTACTGTGCCCCATGCTGCCACTTCTTCGTCGGCGATTGCCAACCGAGATGCGAGCAGGCGCCAGCGGTCAGGCCATCTTCGAGCGAGTGTATGCACTACCTCAACGGCGCGACGCAGGTTCCAATGCGCCATCCCATTGGTATAGACGTTGTCATCAACATTTTCGTGGTACTCGTCAGGTCCGATCACACCGTAGATGTGGTAGAGGCCGTCCGCGCCGAGTGTCGCTCGGCTTGCCCAGAAGCGCGCCGTTTCCACCATGATCTCAGCGCCAGCGCGCAAGATGAAATCGTCATCGTTAGTCTGCATCCAGTAGTGCCACACCGCGTACGCCACGTCAGCACTGATGTGTTGCTCCGCCTCGCCGCATTGAACGGCCAGCAGTGAGCCATCTGGCAGGCGCACCGACCGTGGTGTAACGTCTTCGCCGTTGTCGGCCGATTCCCAGGCGTACAGTGCGCCTCGGTAACCCAGCCGTTGCGCACGGGTGCGGGCGGCATCCAGTGTGTGATGCCGGTAGAGCAGGAGTGCGCGAGCGGCAGCGGGCCAGATGGCGGTATAGAACGGCATCAGGAAAATGTCAGTGTCCCAGAATACATGGCCGAGATAGCCTTCGCCCGTCAAGCCGCGCGCGCCAATTGAGACACGCTCGTCCTCTGGATTCACCGCGCTGAGCAGATGATAGACAGAAAAGCGGATCTTGCGCTGAGCATCTGCGTCACCTCGGATGCGCACGTCTCCCATAGTCCAAAGAAGCTTCCAGGCATCAGTATGCTCTTGTAACAGGGCCGCGGTACCCGCTGTTCGTGCGTCATCAAGTTGCATCGAGCTACGGGCCAGCGTAGCGTCCGCTGCTTCGCCGCGCGCGAACGATACAATGCGAACGAGCGTCAATGCCTCCCCAGGGCATGCTTGCCATCCCCATGTCCGTGCCGTCGCTAGGGTGTTAGCATCCAGCGGGAGAGCGGCTAGCGTTTGATTATCGGCGAATGACTCGGCATGCATGGCGCCGCTCAGGAAACCTTCGGCGCCAGAGACACGCCAGACCGCCGCTTCCCGGTCCGCGTTGACCATCGTAAGGCCATGTGTCACCATTTCACTCCACACTTGAAGCGTGACGGTCATGTTGGCGGACGCTGTGATGCGAACTACCTGCACGCCGAGGCCGCGACGAACCTGAGAGGCGAGACGCACCGTTTCAACGGTGATCGTGCCAGACCCTGCGGGCACGTCAGCCCAGCGACAGTGGAGCATTCCCCGGCGCATGTCGAGAACCCGCGAGAATCGCGCTGTCTCAGCCTGCACGTCGAGCGCGACGGGCTCGCCGTCGGCAAACACTATGAGCGGCAGCCAGTTGGGCGCGGGCACTAGCTCGGGCGGACCATCGCGGCCGTTAATCCTGCCGAAGAGTCCGGCAATCAGCGTTCGCGGGTGCGAAGATGGATGTTGATGATCGATCGATCCGCGTACGCCCAAGAAACCGTTGCTGACAGTGAGCAGAGACTCGACCGCATGCTCTCGCTCGGGATGCAAGCTTTGCACGGCCAACTCCCATGTTGCATCGCGCACAGCATCATCGCTCGGCGCGAACACTGCGCACAATTGCTGATCCAAGGACTGTTCGCTGGATGCGGTGTCAGCCTGGTTATTGCGCCTGCTAGCTTGTGAGCAGCGGAGTGCGATCTGGCGCGCCAGCAGCCAGCGAAATCTGGAAGGTCCGCCGCGTAAATGCAGCACGCCTGGAGGTACGCCCTGTGGCTCGATCCCCACCGAGATGGCTTGACTATCTGGGAGAGACACGCTTAGCAGGTTGTCACTACCGGGGAGATCTCCCGTCCTGCCAAACTCGTCTCCGACGATGAGCACCGCGCCCGCTTGGATGTGCATGGGAACGAGAAGCTCACGCCGAATCCATGTGGCAGCATCCGCCTTATCGGTGAGGCCGATCTCGACGTGCTTGAGATCACTCGTAACGCGGACCTGGACTCCCCTGCGCTCGGCAGCCTTACGTGCAACGTCCAGCACCGCGGCCAGTCCTCCGCGCCATCCTCCAGACGCTAGCCGTGTCTCCACCGCCTGCTGCAGGTCAGACATCTCGGATTTCGCTGGCGACGCCCACTCAGGCTCGGGGATCAGGTCGACTTTGCGACGATTGAGCCGATGGTACACAATCTCAATTGACAGGCCGGTCTTACGCATAATCGCGTCGCGCAGCTCCTCGGCGATCCTGCTCAGCGATTCCTCTTCGTCGGGAGTTGCCACCCTTCGCGACCGGAGAATCGGATTGCCCTGTTGGTCAAAGCCGAAGACTTCAGACCCGCGATTTGCACAAACGAGCAAGCGCTGCCGGTGTTCGGCCGCAATGAGTTCGCAGAACTGCCGCGAAATGTTCTCGAACGTCGTGCCTGTCACTACGATCAACCACACACCGTCCGCCAAAAGTGGGTCTGCTAGATGCGCGAGTGCGGACGCATCGTCTTTTCGGCTGGCCACGGCGGTCCCGTCCCAATCGAAGAGCAACGCGTCGTAGACGCGATCGTAGGGCGCCTGGGGAGCCATTGCGGAAAGCGGGCTAGGCTGAGAGCTGGAGGTGATAGGGGGCATCTGGCACCTCCCGAGTGCACTCCATCGTCCTGCGCTGCGACGATGCGCTGCGACGTTGCGCCGCGACGTTGCGCCGCGTACCTTCAGCAATTGCCGCATTTCGTGCACACAGGGGCCGCACATTTTGGGCGCGGGCAACACGCGAAGGTCACAGTTCCAGCTGTTCGCAGTCTGACTGTTCGCAGTCTGATGGGATCCTCAGCCGAACAGGGACTGGACGGCGAGAGCGTCCACGTTCATGCCGCCGCCGCTCGACGCTGGAGGGTTCTGGCGCCATTCGCGCTAGTCCGTCACATCGGTAGTCCGTACATCTATGCTTGCCATCGGCTCGGCTGCACGAGTGGGACCCGACGCTCACCCAAGAAAGAATGCGAGGTCGCGACTTCGCTACACGCGATTTACCAACCCAGGTCTCCCCATGAGTAGACCCGTCCTGACATCGGCAACGATTGCCCTCACGCAGCCCATTAGCTCCGCCCGAACCACATCCAGCATAACAAGTTCAACGTTCAAGCTCAACGTTCAAGCTCAACGTTCAAGCTCAGCGCTCAAGCTCAGCGCTCAAGCGTTGGGCTCGTTGCGTTTCCGCTTCTTGTCTGGGCCTAACTCCGTCAACTGGTGGAATGAATTAGTCGAATGCGCCGCGGTAGGCGCCGCTTGCCCCCTACAGTACGCTGTGGCCGTCACATCGTCTCGTTGGCCATATGTAGCGCGCGCTCGTTCGAGCGCATCAACCGGCGCAGGGCAGGCGGGGTAAGCACCTCGCAGGCCCAATTCCAATGGATGGCAATGTGATCGCCGGGTTTCGCGTCGTCGGCGAAGCCCAACCCGTCAATCTGCCGCATCACGCGCAGCACCCTCGGCTCCCCGAGCGTGATCTTGCCGTCGCGCAGCTCGAGCGCAGACCGGTCCACGATCAGTTCCGGGCCATCAACAGCCTGGACACGGCCCCAGCTGATGCGGCAGTTATCCATCGTCTCCAGGAGGATCGGCGCTGTGCGGTCGTTCATCAGTCCGGCGCGAGTGTAGACGTCGAAGACGTGGAAATTATGGTGCGGGCGTGCGCCAAGCTCCAACTTGGATTCGAGCCAGCCGAACGCGCGCGCGTCCATGCGATCGCGGAAGCGCTCCTGGAGCGAGTCGTGAAAGTCCGCCGCCCCGACACGTTCCAGGCAGGTGTTGCCGATCCAATACGCCTCGACCACCCGGCGGTCGAAGGGATCGGCGATGTTGTTCGCGTGCGCGATGAGTTGGAGATAGGGGTACGCCCCAGAGAAGCGCTTCTCCAGCTCGACCAGACCGCGCTCCGTGCGCCGCTCGGAAACGTACTGCAGCAGCGCGACGTGATCGTCCGGCCCGCAGTAGCCGAGGCGGTTCGGCGGGAAGGCGTAGCGACCAAAAAGCACGGCGCCTGATATGCCCGACGCCTGGAGCTGCGTGCTGGCGCTCATGCTCCTGTGCTCCGTGCTTCCTTCGCCTCGCGTTGCAGGCCGAGGACGAAGATCATCGCGGCGGCGAGAGAGATGACGCCGAGTCCGATGCCGTTGATCGGCGCGAGCGTGACGTGCGGCGCGGCGATGACGGTCAGCAGTGTGGTGATCAGTGGGGCGGCCGCGGGGATCGCCGTCGCCGCGGTCGCCGTTGCGTGGCGCAGTGCCAGGAACGCCGTGGCGGTGAATGCGAGCAGGATCAGGCCGGTCGCCAACACGTACTCCCACTGCGTCGCGGTCAGCGCGGCGATGCCGCCAAGGTGCCCGGTGAACCCGACGTAGGCGACCAGCAGCGCCGAGCCAGCGGACATCTTCGCCGACATGACGGTAAGCGTGGAGATGTCACTCAAGAGGCGTTTCGCCAGTACGACGCCGGCAGCGAAGAGCAGCGTGGAAAGCACGATGAGCAGCGTGCCTTCGTTGAATTTGAGCAACTGCAAGTTTGAGCCAAGCGTCGTGCCGACGAGCAAGGCTGCCATCGCGACCCAGATGATCATGCCGAGCCGCTCGCCGAGGAAGAGGAGTGCTAGCACGGCGACGATCAAGAATTGCGCATGGTTGAGCAGCGAGCTCGTGACCGGCGTGGTGAGCTGCAATCCCCGAAAGAAGAGCGCGTATGGCACGCTGCCGCCGATGACGGCGAGGAGCGCGAGCAGCCCCCACTGGCGTCGGTTGAGGCGCTTCAGCTCGGCGCGACTGCCCGCCATGAAGATGAATGGGACGAGCAGCGCGAGGCCAACGATGGCGTTCTTAAGCGCGGTGTAGAGCGTCGAGTCGCTGAAGACCTTGACGCCCTGCCCATTGATGTAGATGGCGAACCCGCTAATGATGGCATTGAGGGCGGCGAAATAGTAGCCGGTACGGGCATCGGTGCGGCGAGCGGCGCCGCTGGTCGCTGGTGCTGACATGATGCACTCTCGCTTTGCTTACTAACCAGACGATAGTCATGCGCGGCCCACTTGCCGCCATGCTTATGTGTTGCCGCCGTGGGCGTCCGGTGCTCCGGCTTGGCGTGCCTGAACAGCTTCCTCTTCTTCTCGGAGGCGGCGCTCCACTTCATCTGCCGCCTCCTGCATGCGCTGAGCTTCCTCCGGCGAGATGATGGCGACGATGAGGTTGGCATGCGTCAGCACGTAGTCGCCGACGTGTACGTCGGGCTGGGCAAGCGCGTTGAACCACTCGCGCTTGCCATCCGCTTCGATCTCGGCCATCGCGCCCTGCACGCTCGTCACACGGCCTGGCACCGTCAGGCACATAACGACTCCCCCAGCCGTAGACTCGGCTGAACTCCTCACGACCATGCACGACGCGGTGGAACATCGGGCGCCACTCGCTCGACGCCGTCCACGTCTATCTCGGCGGCATAGCAGTCATCCGTGTGCGCGATCTCCAACGCGAGGCCGCCACACACCGGACACTGCACCGCCTCTGGCGACTGAGTGCTGGTGAAACGATGCAGACAGTCGAAACATTGGTAGGTGGCTGGCAGCCATGCGATCTCGAGTTGGGCGTGTTCGGCGGGCGTTCCCTCCGCAAGCACGGCAAAATGCTGGCGGGCGGCATCCTCGGTGAGGTGACCCGAAACGCCAATCATAAGCTTGATGTGCCTGACCTCGGTGGCGTTTTCCTCGCGCATGCGGGCCAGCACGGCGGTGACCACGCCACGCATCGCGGCTACTTCGTGCATGGAACTGCCCCTTCCAACACGCCGACGCTGATCACATCGAGGATGTCCCATGTGCGAAGCTGGTCCGCGGCGGCCTCGACCAAGGCGTCGAGCTTCGCCGCGACCTCTATGGAAAGGTCCCAGCCGAGCTCGATCACGCCGGGCTGCATGCCGAGAACGACGATCTCTGGCGGCTTTGTGCCGCGCAGCCGCGTGACGGCCAGTAGGTCCGGTAGCCCTACCTCGTGTGGGGAGGAGCGCATGCCGAAGAACGCGGGCACGTCATCGTTCTCGACGCGCAGCAGCGTGCCAGGGGGGCCGTCGGTGAGCGCTGCGTCGAGCACCAGCAGCCGACCGGCGTCCTCCAAGTAACTGAGGAGCTCGAGTCCGAGCGTTCCGCCGTCGATGAATTGAATGTCGTCGCGGGGTGAATAGCGCTCTGCGAGGCGTTGCAGCGCGCGGATGCCCAGTCCTTCGTCGCGGCGCAGGACGTTGCCCATGCCGAGGACGACTACTCGTCGGCGCGCCTCGTTGGCGCCGGGCCTCGTCGTATCACTCATGATTGGCCTTCGCTCTCCGAAGGAAGAGGCGGCGCTTCGCGGGGCGGTCTTCGAGCGCCGCTTCGTTCAGGTAGCTATGGGTGAACGACTTCCAGCCCGTCACGATGCTTGAGACGAGCCCGCTGCGCTCCTCCAGATCGATGACGATGGCGCTGTAGACGTGGTGAATTGTGAAGGCAATGATCAGGAACATGACGATGTCATGTATCAGGCGGATGGGCTGCGCACCGAAGATGACGATGATCCAGCCGAATAGGGTCTTCCATGCGCCCTCGGTAAATGCCTGTGAGTAGAGGGCGAACCCGGTAAGGATCTGCAGAGCGAACAGCACGTAGAGGCCCATGTAGGTGACGCCGGCCAGCGGATTGTGTCCCACTTCCTTCGGCGGCTCCTTGCGCAGGAACGTGTAATAGCCGAGCATCTTGCCGAGCGCTCTCCTCCGCCCACTCGTCGCCGGCACGAACTGCTTCCACCGCGCGTACTTCGAGCCAGCGAACGCCCAATAGATCCTGAAGAGCACGGTCATCGTGAAGATGAACGCAAAGGTGAAATGGACGAAGCGTACCGCTCCCATCAGGAAGTTATCTGATGCTGGCCCCGTCGTCGTGACGAACGGGTTGGAGATGTAGTAGCCGGTCACGGAGAGTACGAGGATCGAGAGCACGTTCACCCAGTGCGTGATGCGCACCGGTAGGTCCCAGACGTAGACCGACACCTTTGGCTCCGTATCGACCACGGTCGTCGCTTCGTTGAGCGGAGCCGGGGCGGATTGTGGCACATCCATCAGCGCACCTCCTGCGCGTTGACCAGACGACGTGAGCTAAACGACGCGCACGTTGGCGTATTCACGGCCCTTCGGGTCCAGCACGTGGACGGCACAGGCGAGACACGGATCGAACGAGTGGACCGTGCGCAGGATCTCGACGGGCTGCTCGGGGTCATGGACCGGCGTGCCGATCAGCGCCGCTTCATAGGCGCCACGCTGGCCGCTCGCGTCACGCGGGCCGGCGTTCCAGGTGCTCGGCACGACGGCTTGATAATTGAAGATCTTGCCGTCTTTGATGTGCACCCAATGGCCGAGTGAGCCGCGCGGTGCCTCGTGGTGGCCCCAGCCCAGCGCCTCGGAGGGCCACGTGCTCGGATCCCAATGTGTGTTCTCGTGGATGGTCAGGTCGCCGCGGGCGATGTTGTCTTCGAGCTGGGTGAGCCACCTCGGCAGCTGCGCCACCATGACCTGCGTCTCGATGCCACGCGCCGCGACGCGCCCGAGTGTGGAGAAGAGCGCTTCGGCGCCTACACCGAGCTGGGCCAGCGCGCCGTCAACCGCCGACTTCACGTCCGCTTTGCCGCTCGCATAGGCGATCAGTGTGCGGGCCAGCGGGCCGACTTCGGCGGCATGCCCGTCGTAGCGCGGCGACTTGAGCCAGCTATATTTGTCGGTCGTAATGAAATCGAACGGCGGCTGCGGCCCGGAGTAGTGGGGGTTCGTCTCGCCCTTCCACGGATGCAGCGCCGCGCCGTCGCCCTCCTTGTAGTCGTACCAGGAATGCGAGACGTACTCTGCCACTTGGCCTTGATCTACCGGGAGTACCGACGAGAGATCTTTGTTGAGGATCAGCCCATTGGGGAAGAAGTAGGTCTCCGCGCGGTCCTCGACGCTCGTGGGATAGTCGCCATACGCCAGATAGTTGCCCAGCCCTGCGCCGATCCCCGCCCAATCCTTGTAGAAGGAGGCGACGGCGAGCAGATCAGGGATGTAGACCTGATTGACGAAGTCGGCGCCTCTCTGGAAAAGCTGCGCGATCAGCGAAAGGCGGTCGTCGTTGATGGTGGACTCGTTGTTCAGGTTAATCGCCGTCGCCATGCCGCCGACGAGATAGGACTGCGGGTGCGGGTTCTTGCCGCCGAGAATGGCGTGGACGCGGATGAAGTCGCGCTGCCAGTCGAGCGCTTCGAGGTAGTGCGCTACGCCGAGCAGGTTCGCCTCGGGCGGGAGCTTGTAGGCGGGATGGCCCCAATAGCCATTGGCGAAGATGCCGAGCTGACCTGAGTTCACAAACGCCTGTAGCTTATCTTGCACACCCTGGAAGTAGGTCTTGCTCGACTTCGGCCATTCCGAGATGGACTGCGCAAGCGTCGCCGTTGCGCCCGCATCGGCCTTGAGGGCCAGCGTGACGTCCACCCAGTCGAGCGCGTGTAGGTGATAGAAGTGGACGACGTGGTCCTGCACGAGTTGCGCGCCGGCGATCAGGTTGCGAATGAGGCGCGCGTTGTCCGGGATGATGATGCCGAGGGCGTTCTCGACGGCGCGCACCGAGGAAAGCGCATGAACCGTGGTGCAGACGCCGCAGATGCGCTGGGCGAAGACCCAGGCGTCGCGCGGGTCACGATCCTTGAGGATCAGTTCGATGCCGCGAAACATCGTGCCCGAGCTCCAGGCGTCCGTCACCATGCCGTCCTGCACCTCCACCTCGATGCGGAGGTGACCCTCAATGCGCGTGACAGGATCTATCGCGACTCTCATTGGTTGGCCCCCTCGCTGCTGGTTGGCTGAGGCGCCGCCGCGGGCGCGGCCTCGGCATTTGCGGCGGGCGTCGCTGCTGATTGGGCCGCCGCGCGGTGGTTCAAGCGAACGGCGGTGCCGATTGCGTGCGCAGCGGTCAAGCCGGCGACCGCGCCGATAACGCCGATGCCGACCTCTTCGGCGGTGACGTCGATGCCAAAGCCTTTGACATCCGGCAGCCGCCCATAGAAAGGCGTCATGCGATCCCAGAACTGCGGCTCGGCGCAGCCGACACAGCCGTGCCCGACGCCGATCGGCCAGTTGGTGCCGTCGTTCCACTGAATCTTGGGGCAGTTGTAGTTCGTGGCCGGGCCTTTGCAGCCCATCTTATAGAGGCACCAGCCTTGCTTGTGGCCCTCGTCGCCCCACTCTTCGACGAACTGTCCGGCATCGTAGTGTGCGCGGCGCGGGCAGGAGTCGTGGATGCGATCGCCATGCGCGAACAGCGGCCTGTGCAGGCTGTCGGTCGCGGGCATTTCCTTGAAGGTGAGCCAGTGGACGATGGTGGCCGCGAGGTTGGCGCCGTTCATCGGGCACGCGCTCAGATTGATGAGATTCAAGCCCGGGACGGCGTCGTTCACGCTGAGTGCTCCGGTCGTACCGCCCGCCGCCGCTGGAATACCACCAAACGCTGCACAGGTGCCGACGGCGATCGTCGCGTACGCGCTGCCGCACACTTCCTTGGCGATGTCGATCGCGGAGCGACCGCCAATCGTGCAATAGATGCCGCCGTCGCCGACCGGAATGGAGCCCTCGACCACCGCGAGATACTGACCTTTGAGCTGCGTCACCGTGTCGCTCAGCGACTTCTCTGCGGCCTTGCCGGAGGGGACCATGACCGTCTCGTGGTAGTTCCAGGAGAGCAGATCGAGCACGATATCGGCGAAGGACGGGTGCGAGGCGCGCAGGGCAGACTCGCTGTTGCCCGCGCAATCCTGGAACTCTAGCCAGACGAGCGCTGGCCTGGTTGTCTCTTCGAGCGCCTTCACGATGCGCGACGTGTACCGCATGGGAAGCGACAACGAAGCGGTCATTAGCGAGCAGAATTTAAGGAACTCACGGCGCGAGATGCCGCGCCTCTCGACCGCTGCCCAGACGCCGTCTTTGACGGACGCAAGATCGCCCATTCACCTACTCCCTTCGCGCGCCTCAGCGCTGACACCCTGGGAGATGCGGCCGCCAACCTGGCGACGCTTTATGAGCGGAAGCTTAGACGTTGCGTCTCACATGAGCGTCATACACAGGCCACTTGGCGTCACATCCGTATCACGCTGTGCGCCATTGGGAATGATTGCTTTGCCTGGTGCTAGCTGGGGTGTGTTCGCGCTGAACCTGGCGTGTGCTTGTGGGACCGCTGATCATGCCGAGTGCAACGGTGACGCGGCAGGTACGTGGCGCGGTGGGTCGCACCCCATGCAGCGGTCCGATGGACAGCGGGTCCGTTCCCTTCATGACGCCCGACCATACGAAGCTTCCAGGGCATACGAAGCTTCCAGGGCTTTCGACCGCGCTCCGCCGAAGAGTTTGCCTGGCTTCTATGGGACTCCAGAGGACGACAGCAACAAGTAGTCGCACCCGATCTGGCCAGCGACCCGCCGGGTCAGGCGGGTGACCAGATCATCTCGTGACGTACCTGTGTGACGCACTGCCATTTCCCGTGACGCGACCGTTCCTTTGCCGCTGTGCAATAGGGGAGGTACCCCAACAGATGCCCTGTGGGGCAGCGACTCCCACATTCAATGCAGCATGTTTAGGAGTCAGCGTAATGGCTGTACTTGCACCGGCGAGCGAGCGCGTCTCGCCCAAGCCCGTCCCAGATGCCCGCGCGGCAATTCGCGCTTTGCGCGAGCAGTACGTCGATCGCTTGCGCCACGATCCGCGAGCCGACACTCGATCCATCCGTGCGATGGCGCGCGTCGTGGACGAGATCAAGGCGGCGTGCGCGGCCGACGGCTACGCACCCGAGCTGATTCGCGAAGCTATCTCCAACCGCACCATCGGCGACGTCAACGTTCGACTGATCGAAGAGAAGGACGCGACCTTCGACTACCGCACCCTCGCGGACGATCTTGGCGTCGCACTCCCCCATGAGAACATCAACGGCTACGTCGCCTCCGGCAAGACCTATCTCGCCCTACGCCGCCGTATGCGCGATCACGAGGAAACCCTCATGTCTCGCGGCTGGGATCTGCGCATGTACGACATCGCCGGCGTCGGCAACCCCCTACTGCGGGAGCGACTCGCCACCGATCAGGCGGCCAACTGGGGTCTCGCTCTCACTCCCGAGCAGATTCTGCTCTCCACCGGCTCGCTGGATGGTCTCGACAAAAGCCTGCGTGGCTTGCGCGTGACACGCTGGGCCGGTCCCGCCGAGTCGGTGACGCTCCTCTTCCCCACGCCCAGTTTCGGCATCCCAGAGTGGCAGGCCAAGACGCTGGGGCTCAACGTCGTGCGTGTGCCGGCGCGCCAGGAGCACAACTACAAGCTCACGCCCGACGAGTTGCGCGCTGCGCTGCGCCAGCATCCCGAAGCGCGTGGCATCTACCTCATTCTCAGCAATAACCCCTCTGCCTACTCCTACTCGCCCGACGAATTACGCGACCTATTTGCCGTGGTCACGACGCATCCAGACCTCCTCGTGCTGGCCGACATGGCCTATACCGGTACCGGGCCGATGGACGACGAGCGCGGACGCCTGCGCGCCTTCACCGAGGCGGGCGTCGTGCCGCAGACCCTCTTCTTCTGGAGCCTTTCCAAAGTCTACACAATGACCGGCGACCGCTTTGGCTGGGTCAGCGTAGGCGACCCGCAGCTCGCGCCGCAGCTACGGGTTAGTTGGATGAACAGCACCGCGACGCTGCCAGCAGAGTGGCAGTTGCGCTTCATGGCGTTCTACGAGCATGTCCAGCGCCACCCCGAGATCCACGATAAAGTGAGCGCGCTGTATGCGCTGCGCCGCCGGGCGCTGATCCATCAATTGCAGGCCCTCAACCACTCGGAAGATCTCTTCCGGCGCATCAATATGGACGATGGCGGCACGATCTACAACTGGAGCCAGCTCAGCGTGGGGCAAGACGCCCTCAGCGTCTTCGCGCATACCGGCATCGCTGGTGTGCCGGGCACCGCCTTCGGCTATGGCGACGATCACGTGCGCTATTCGGTGGGTATTGAGCCGGTGCCTGGATGGGACCAGTTCGTGGACCGCTTCGACGAAGGAGCGAGAAGATGAAACGGCTGCTCTCTGGCAACGAGGCCACGGCGCGCGGCGCGTGGGAAGCGGGCGCGTCGCTCGCCTCCGGCTACCCCGGCACACCCAGCACCGAGATCCTCGAAACCTTCGCGCGCTTTCCCCGCGTCTACGCCGAGTGGGCGCCCAACGAGAAGGTCGCCGTGGACGTCGCCATCGGCGCGGCTTACGCCGGACGCCGTGCCTTTGCCACCATGAAGCACGTCGGCTTGAACGTGGCGGCGGACTCGCTGATGTACGCTTCGATGACCGGTATGGAAGCGGGATTGGTGATCGTCTCTGCCGACGATCCCGCGATGCACTCTAGCCAGAACGAGCAAGACAACCGCACGTACGCCAAGTTTGCCCGCATCCCGTGCCTGGAGCCTGCGGACAGCCAGCAGGCGAAGGATCTAATGGCCAGCGCGTTCGACCTGAGCGAGCGCTTCGACACGCCGGTGCTGTTCCGATTGACCACGCGCGTCTGTCATTCGAGCAGTGCCGTCGAATTGGGCGAGGTCCCTCAGGATGCCAAGGAAGACGACTCTCCACCACTGCATCCCCACTTTCCGCGCAATCCGGCGAAGTACGTCATGGTTCCGAGCAACGCCGTAAAGCGCCATCCAGCGATCGAAGAGCGCATCCGAGCCATCGCCGAGTACGCCGAAACCTTCGCGGGCAATATCGTCGAGCCGGGCGATCGCGCACTAGGCGTCATCACCTCAGGGATCGCCTATCAGTACGTCAAAGAGGTCTTCCCCACTGCCTCTGTGCTGCACCTCGGCATGAGCTGGCCGCTTCCGCAGCGCCTGATTCGCGACTTTGCCGCGTCGATGGAGCGCCTGATCGTCGTCGAGGAGTTGGACCCCTTTATCGAGGAGTACGTCCGCCTAATGGGCATTCCCGTCGAGGGCAAGGGGATCTTCCCGCTGACTGGCGAACTCAGCCCGCAAGTCATCCGCGAGAGCGCCATCCGCGCCGGGCTTTTGCCGGAGACGGCGCACGTGCCGCAGGTGGAGGTCGACGTCGGCGAGCTTCCCGCGCGCCCGCCGGTGCTCTGCCCTGGTTGCGCGCATCGCGGCTCGTTCTATGCCCTCCACAAGCTGAAGGTGCCCGTCAACGGCGATATCGGCTGCTACAGCTTAGGCTTCGCGCCACCGCTCAGCGCCATCCACACGATCGGCTGCATGGGCGCGGGAATCGCCGTCGCTCACGGCGCCGCCAAGGCTGGCAGCCCAGAGCACCACGTTGCCGTCATCGGCGACTCAACCTTCTTCCACAGCGGCATCCCAGCGCTGATCAACGTCGTCTATAACCAGAGTCCCGTCACAACCGTGATCCTCGACAACCGCACGACCGGCATGACCGGTCACCAGGAGAACCCCGGCACGGGGCACACGCTCCAGCGAGACCCCGCGCCACAGATCGCCATCGAGCCGGTGGTCCGCGCGCTCGGCGTACAGCATGTGCGTACCCTCGACGCCTTCCAGGAGGACGAGATCGAGCGCACCCTGAAAGACTTCGTCAAGCTGGACGAACCGTCCGTCCTCATCGCCAGGCAGCCTTGCGCGCTCCTGCCGGAGGGTCGAAAGCGCTGGCTGCCGATCCATGTGGCGGCGGACGCCTGTAATGGCTGCACGCTCTGCTTCCGTCTCGGCTGCCCGGCGATTCTGCAGAGCGACGAGCTGGACGAGCACACCAAGCGCCCAAAGGCGCTGATCGACGCCTCGCTCTGCACCGGATGTGAGGTCTGCGCCGAGATCTGCCCACGCCACGCGATCAGCTTCCGCCCAGCGCCGGTGAAAGAGGCGGTCCTATGAGCCAGACCCTCAACGTCCTCCTCGCCGGGGTCGGTGGCCAGGGTACGATCCTGGCAAGCGACATCCTGGTCAATGTCGGGCTCGCCGCCGGCCTGGACGCCAAGCAGGCTGAGGTCCACGGCATGTCGCAGCGCGGTGGCAGCGTGACGAGCTACGTGCGCTGGGGCGAGGTCGTGCATTCCCCGCTCGTCGGCGCCGGGGAAGTTGACGTCCTCCTCGCCTTTGAGAAGCTCGAAGCCCTACGCTATCTCACCCAGCTGCGCCGCGACGCCCTGGCAGTGATCAGCGTCGAGGCGATCACCCCCGTTACCGTCAGCTCGCTCGGCCAGCGCTATCCCGCCGATCAGCAGATCTGCGCGGCGGTCGCCCAGGTCACCGCTCGCGCCGTCTACGTGGATGGGCCAGGCATCGCCCAAGACGTCGGCGACCGCAAGGTGACGAACATCGTCCTGCTCGGCGCGCTCTCCGCCCTGCTCGAACGCCACGCGAAGAGCGTTCCCGCCGTCCCCGAGGCGATCTGGCAAGACGTCATCGTGCATATGGTTCCGCCGAAATACGTAGAGCTCAATCGTCGCGCGTTCCACGCCGGCCGGGATGTGGTCGCAGCGGCCGTGTAATGTGTTGCGGCGAGGCGCTTACGCTCAACGCCGCTCTATCGAATGAGGAGATTCCGCTGTGCTCACTTTCGCTACCCGTTCCGAGACCCTCGCCCCGTTCTTTGCGCCGCGCGGAGTCGCCCTCATCGGCGCCAGTCGCGACTCGCTCAAGCTGAGCAATGCGGTCCTGCGGAATCTGCTCAACCCAGCGGCGGCCTACCCTGGCCCCATTTATCCGGTCAATCCCCACGCGGACGAGATCCTCGGCAAGCGTTGTTATCCGCACATCGAGGCGGTTCCGGATCCCGTCGAGCTCGCCATCCTCGTCATTCCTGCAGAGAGGGTCGCCGAGGAGGTCGAGGCATGTGGCAGGCGCGGCCTCAAGGCGGTCTTGGTCATCTCCGGCGGATTCCGTGAGGTTGGTCCGGAAGGCGTGGCCCGCGAGCGCGAAGTCATCGAGATCGCACGACGCTACGGCATGCGCGTGATGGGGCCGAACGGCATCGGCGTCATCGATACCTCCACCCCGCTGAACACGACCTTCGTCCCCGGAGTCCCTGCCCGCGGCAACATCGCCTTCCTCTCGCAATCGGGCGCGCTCTGCGGCGGCATCATCGACTGGATCGTCGGCCGCGGCATTGGCTTCAGTCGCCTGCTCAGTGTTGGCAATGAGGCCGACGTCAACGAGACCGATCTGCTGCCATGCCTCGCCGAAGATGACCACACCAGGGTCGTCACGCTTTATCTCGAAGATGTCAAGGATGGATCGGGCTTCATCGAGGCGTTGCGAACAACCACCGCCCGCAAGCCCGTGCTGGCGATCAAAGCGGGCCGCACCACCAGCGGGCAGGCCGCCACCGCCTCGCATACGGGCGCGCTGGCAGGCGCACATGCGGCCTTCAGCGCGGTCTGTCGCCAGGCCGGCGCCATCGAGTGCGACACCGTCAAGGCTCTGTTCGACAACGCCGTCGCGCTCGCCTATCAGCCGCCGCTCACCGGTCAGCGGATCGCCATCCTCACCAACGCTGGCGGACCTGCCGCCCTCGCCGCGGACGGCATGGAGCCGCTCGGCCTCACCCTCGCGCGGACCAGCCCTGCGGTTCAGGCCGCGCTGCACACCTTCCTACAGCCTGCGGCGCAAGTTACCGGGCCAGTGGATATGCTCGGCGGTGCGACCGATCAAGAATATCGGCAGGCATTCGAGGCGCTGCTTGGCGACGATGGCAACGACGGCCTGCTCGTCATTCTCGTTCCGCAACTGTTGGTCGATCCGGTGAGCGTGGTCCAGTCGCTTGCCGAAGTCTCGCGACTCCATCCGCAGCAGCGCAAACCCGTCGTCCTCTGCCTGATGGGCGAGGCGAGCTTGCGCGAGGCGTTCGCCGCGGCGCACGTCCACCAGATCCCACCGTTCACCTTCCCCGACGAGGCGATCGCTGCGCTCGGCGCCCTTCATCAGCGCGCGCAATGGCTGGCGACGTCGCACCCATCCCCCTCCATGCCTGGCGGGATGGACGTCGAGCGTGCGGCAACGCTGCTCGCCGGCGCCAAGGCCAACGGTCAGCGAATACTCGACGCCGTCGCCGCGTGCGAGGTGTTGCAAACCGCAGGCATCGCCGTCGCTCAGGATCAACTCGCCACAACTGTCGACGAGGCGGCGACCTTCGCGCGAATCCTCGGCTTCCCGGTCGTCCTCAAGCTGGTCAGCCCCGATCTCACGCACAAGACGGACATCGGCGGCGTCCTCCTCGCAATTCAGGATGAGGCGTCGGCGCGAGCGGGCTTTCAGACGCTGCTCGACCGGGCGCACGCCGCCAATCCGCAGGCCGTCGTTCGCGGCGTGCAGGTGCAGCGGATGATCTCCGGCGGCCAGGAGGTAATCCTGGGCATCAAACGCGACCCAACCTTCGGCCCGTTGGTGATGTTCGGCATGGGCGGCATCTACGCCGAGGCGCTGGCGGACGTCAGCTTCCGGCTGGCCCCGATGTCCCGCGCCGACGCCGAGGAGATGATCGCCGAAGTGCGCTCGGCCAAAATCCTTTCGGGTCTGCGTGGATTGCCCTCCGCCGACACTAAGGCGCTCATAGACGCGTTGGTGCGCCTCAGTTGGCTCGCGCACGCCTGCCCAGAGATCGGCGAGCTCGACATCAATCCGCTGCTGGTCCTTCCCGAAGGCCAAGGCGTCATCGCCGTGGACGCGCGTATCGGGACGGTTTGAGCAGTGAGAGACGCCTTACGCTGTCGGAGCGATCCACAAGGAGACTCGCGCCGCACTCGTGTCATAGTCTCCCCACACTGATCAGGGCTGAGGCGCGTGGCGTCTGCCCGCCGCACACGCATCGTAAGTGCCGCGGCCCATTCGGAAGCGGGAGAGAAGACGGGACGCTGTCCTATAGCTATTCTCGTGTCACGAGGCTTTCGAACTCGCGAACAGTTACCCCGTCAGGTCCGCCCCAAGCGCGAAGGGTGGCGAGCAAGAGCCTTCACGCTTATCCCGTAGGTCGCCGCCTCCAGAGAGCGATACGTGCAGCGCTCTCCGGCGGGCGAAGGTGGCCGGTCCGCTGGCTTGCGGCGATAGGCGCCGCGTGCGCATGCTATGTCCCAGGTGGTAGACGCAGGTACTACGCCTTGTCGTTGCGCCAAAGAGAGTGGCGATACCGTATGCGAGATCGCGCTAAAGGTGCGGCGCTGCAGGCAGCGAGTGCGATACGCCAACTGCGAGGCGACTGGCGCCGCGCGCGCGGGGTGTCCTTGCGCGCCTGGCTATTCCAGGCACCGACGCTGAGCAGGCTAGGGCAGTTCGTGGCGGCGACGGTGGGTGTCGCCATAGTCACGCTGTTCATCGCGCTGATCCAGCGCTGGGTGCATGTCAGCAATATCTCGCTGCTCTATCTGCTGCCGGTGCTCTGGCTGGCGGCGCACTACGGCCAACGGCCCGCCATCGCGGCCTCGGTGCTCGCATTCCTGGCGTACGACTTCTTGTTCATTCCACCGCTCTATCGCCCCACAGTCGCTGACCCCACCGAGTGGCTATCGCTCGCCGCGCTGCTAGCCACCTCGTTGGTCGCCGGGCAACTCACCGCGATGGTGCGGGCTCGTGCGCAAGAGGCATTGGAGAGTCAGCGACGCACCGCTACGCTGTATGCCCTGTCGCAGCTTATCGCCTCTTCCGCGGATCGCGAGAGCCTGCTGCCCAGATTAGTGCGAAGCGTGATCGACGATTTCGGGTCGTCAGGGTTGCAGGCGTGTGCCCTGCTGCTCCCAGATGACCAGGCGAACCTCGAAGTAGCTGTCGTTGTACCAGCCAGCGGCTCCAAATCTGGGCTGCTCTCCCTGGCGCATCGTGTGCAGGCCGCACAGGCTACGTTGGCCTTCGAGCACGGCACCGCCGCAGGTGGGGCCGTGAGCATCGCTGATAAGCACACTGACGCCCTCACGCTCTGCTACTTCTTGCCGCTGCGCAGTCGCGGCAGCACTGTGGGGGTACTCGGAATCGCGGGTGGTGAGGCGTTGCGCTCGCTCGTGATTCCTACCGCCGGCGGCTCGCACACAGTCACGTCGCCAGCCGCTGAGCCAGAGGCCGGTCTCTTCGCCGCGGTCTGCGATCAGATCGCCCTGGCGCTCGACCGGGCTGCTCTGCAGCAGCAGGCGATCCACGCTGGAGCGCTTCGCGAGAGCGACCAGCTGAAGGACGCCTTGCTCGGCTCCGTTACGCACGATCTGCGCACGCCACTGGCCTCGATCAAGGCGGCAGCGAGCAGCTTGCTCGACAATAGCGTCGCTTGGAGCGAGGACGACCGGCGCGAGCTCCTGGAATCTATTGACACCAGTGCGGACCGGTTGAACCGCCTTGTAAGCAACCTGCTCGATCTCTCGCGCCTTGAGGCAGGCGTGGCACTTCCCGAGAAGCAATGGCAGTTGATCGGTGATGTCGTTGCTACAGTACTTGACCGACTCGACCTAACCGGGCAACTCCATGGGCGCACGATTGACGTTGATATGCCGGGAGATCTGCCCCTGGTGCTCATGGATCACGTGCAGATCGAGCAGGTGTTGACGAACCTGATCGAGAATGCGCTCAAGTATTCAATAGCTACGAGCCCAGTGCGTATTGTCGGACGGGTGACGGAGGCACCTCGCGAGCTGCGCGTCAGCGTAATCGACCAGGGTATCGGTATCCCTCCGCATGAACTTGACGCCATCTTCGGCAAATTCTATCGTGTGCAGCAGGTACATCTCCCCTGGGCCTCGGCCCGCCCGCCCGTCGGCACAGGATTGGGGCTGGCGATCTGCGCGGCAATCGTACAGGCGCACGGCGGACGCATCTGGGCGGAGAGCACGCCGGGCGAAGGATCGACCCTTACCTTTACCCTGCCAATTTCAGACGAAGCACCCACGGGCTCGCTCCCCGACATCGTCCCACAGGCGGCGCAAGGTCCAGCCGAAGCGGCTCCGCTGAATGCGGAGAAGATCGAGAACCTTGAGGCACGCGCATGAGCCAGCTACGCCCGGATCCAGAGAAATCACAGGACATGGTGGTGCCCTCGCGGGATGCGCCCGAAGCGAAACAGCGTCCTTCGGGGGCGCGAGTGCTCATCATAGATGACGAACCCGAGATCCGCCGCGCCGTGCGCGCTGGGCTCGCGGGCGCGGAGTTCGTTGTGGAGTGGGCGCTAACCGCCGCAGAGGGCATAGATCAGGTCGCCCACTGGCATCCCGATGTCGTCATCCTCGACCTGACGCTGCCCGACAAAGATGGGCTGGAGGTTTGCCGCGAACTCCGGGCATGGACCTCCGTGCCAATCATCGTGCTCTCCGTTCGTGCGGGCGACGCCGACAAAATCACCGCGCTCGAATCTGGCGCCGATGACTACCTCACCAAGCCATTCAGCATGGCAGAATTGCTGGCGCGCGTCCGAGTGGCGCTGCGCCATGCCGCCCACTCGGCAGGCCCAACTGACACCTCCGCGTGCTTCGAGACGGGCGGCCTGATGCTCGACTTCGCGCGGCGCGTCGTCACAGTAGATGGTACCGAGGTGCACCTGACTCCCACTGAGTACGAGGTCCTCAAGTACCTCGCGATCAATGTTGGCAAAGTGGTGACGCACCGTAACCTGCTACGCGCGGTCTGGGGACCCGCGTATGAAGACGAGGCGCACTATCTCCGTGTCTTCATCGGGCAACTCCGCCGCAAGATCGAGCCGGAGCCATCGCGCCCGCGGTATGTGCTCACCGAACCAGGAGTCGGCTACCGCCTGCGTTTCGCGGACGATGGTGCAAAATAGGGACTCGCGGCCAGCGCCACAACGTTCCGCACTTCGACCGGGCAGCGAGCGCGACTCCTCACTCACTAAACACCCAACACCTGCTGTACCCCGATGAAGATGGGCGGAAGCGTCCGCGCCCTCCCCAGTTCGGACGGCGATGGAAACCTATACGAAATCTTGATGCTGCGCTGGGCCAGCCCTTATGCGCCATTTATATCGGGCGGCATAAACTTCCATGGTGGAGCGTGCGGCAGGTGCGCCACTCGCATGCGCGGACGCTCAGCGCGCGATGGCATGGGGCTCCGGCAGCCACAAGGTTTACCCTGCCTCGGCCGTCGGACTCTGCGCCTTCGCCAGCGAGAGCAGTGGGGCGAAAAATGCAGCCTGAATCTCGCCGCCGCGCGGATCCGCAGCGACACCATCGATACGGCACTCTGGCGGCTCCTTGCCCGCTCGAACCGAGGCATTGCGGGCGTCGGAAAGGACCAATTCAACCATGGCTGACTCATTCGCCGCCCCGCGCCGCGTGCTCCTTGTCGAGGACGAGGCGCCGCTGCGCCGCATCCTAACGATGAACCTGGCACGCCGCGGCTACAGCATCGCCGAGGCCGACAGTGTTGAGAGTGCTGACGAGGCGCTGCATGTGGCGAACGAGCCGTTCGACGCCATCGTGCTCGACATCAACCTCCCTGATCAGACAGGGTGGGACGTACTCCGCCACCTGCGCGACGAGCATACTGAGCATCGCCCAGCTATCATCCTCACCACAGCCGTACGCCCGGTACCGCATCGGGTCGATGAATTTCGTCCCGATGCTATCCTCCTCAAGCCTTTCCCCGTCGTCGCGCTCGTGCGCCTGCTGGAGCGCCTGCTGGATGCCGAGGCCGGCGCCCCAGGCAGACTCGCGTCGACGCGTCCAGACCAACTCTAGTGTGGCTGCGAAAGAACGGCGGCGTCCGCATGCTTCGTGCGCCTGACAAGAAAGAACGGAACACCTATGGCAGACCTGCTCTTCGCAGTGGTCACGATTGCCACATTCCTACTGCTGATCGCGTTCGCCTACGCCTGCGACCGGCTGTAGTGCGACAGGCTCTAGCCTGAGCAATGTTCGGAGATGGCGAGCGTTTGGAGAGGGCGAACATGGAGTACATCGTGCTGCTGAGCCTGATTCTGCTCTGCTATGCCTGGATCGGCAATCGAGAACGCATCGTGCGCTATCTTCGGCTTCAATGCCTGCATGTCGCGAAACGACTTGGGAGGTTGTGATGGGTCTCGAGTACCTGATTATGGGCGTTGTCTCGCTGCTGGTCGGGGTCTACCTCGTAGTCGCGCTTTTGCGTCCCGACAAGTTCTGAGGAGTGGTGGGGGCATCTTCGCATGTCATTTAACCTTGAAGGGGTCATCACGATCCTTGGGTACTTCGTCCTGCTGTTGTTAATCACCAAGCCGATGGGACTTTACCTTACGGCGGTCTTCACCGGCAGGCGCACGTGGCTTGGCTATGTCTTCCGCCCGGTTGAGCGCGTCATCTACAAGATCTGCGGCGTCGATTCGGAAAAGGAGCAGGGCTGGAAGGCCTATACCGTCTCCATGCTCCTATTCAGCGCGGCAGGCATGCTCCTGCTCTACGCCATCGAGCGGCTGCAAGCCGTGCTGCCGGGCAATCCCGCCGGCCAGTCTGCCGTTGACCCGCTGCTCGCCTTCAACACCGCCGCGAGCTTCACGACCAACACCAATTGGCAGAACTACACCGGCGAGACCACGATGAGCTATCTGACGCAGATGGCCGGTCTCGCCTTTCATAACTTCGTCTCCGCCGCGGTAGGCGTCGTCCTGGCGGTGGTGATCATCCGCGCGCTGACGCGGCGCAGCATGAGCACCCTCGGCAACTTCTGGGTGGACCTCACGCGCTGCTGCCTCTACATCTTGCTGCCGATCTGTTTCGTCTTCGCGCTGTTCTTGGTCTGGCAGGGCGTGCCCGAGAATTTCAACGCCTATACCAATATCACGGGCATCCAGGGCTTCGCGCAGACCATTGCGCAGGGGCCGGTCGCTTCACAGGAAGCGATCAAGATGTTCGGCACCAACGGTGGTGGCTTCTTCAACGCCAACTCATCGCACCCCTTCGAGAACCCGACGGCCTTCACCAATCTGGTGGAGATGCTCTCGATCTTCACGCTGGGCGCCGGGCTGATCTACATGTTCGGCAACATGGCCGGCAACCGCAAGCAAGGTTGGGCGCTCTTCGGCGCCGTCAGCTTCGTCTTCCTGCTGGGCGCTTTTATCGCCTTCGGCTCGGAGCAGGCGGGCAATCCACAGCTCACGGCGCTCGGCGTGAACCAAACCGCGCAGGAGTGGGCGCTGGCGCAGCCCGGCGGCAACATGGAGGGTAAGGAGATGCGCTTCGGCATCGCCTCCTCCACCCTTTTCGCCACCATCACCACCGACGCCTCGTGCGGCGCGATCAACAGTTGGCATGACAGCTACACGCCGCTCGGCGGCATGGTGCCGCTGGTCAACATCCAGCTCGGCGAGATCATCTTCGGCGGCGTCGGCTCCGGCCTCTACGGGTTGATCGTCTTTGCCATCCTTGCGGTCTTCATCGCCGGGTTGATGGTGGGGCGTACTCCCGAATACATTGGCAAGAAGATTGAGCAGAAAGAGATCAAATTGGCCTCGATCGCCATCCTGATCTTACCGCTCTCCATCCTCGGCTTCACAGCAATTGCCATCGCCATCCAGCCTGGCACTGCCGCCATCTTCAACCCAGGGCCGCATGGCCTCTCCGAGATCCTCTACTCGTACAGCTCGCAGACGGGGAACAACGGCTCGGCCTTCGCTGGCCTGGGCACGACGACCGTGGGGAATCCGTCCTTCGTGCTCTACAACTGGACTGGTGCCTTCGCGATGCTCATCGGGCGCTTCGCCTTCGTCGTGCCCGTCTTGGCGCTCGCCGGTTCGCTGGTGCGCAAGAAAGCGGTGCCCGTGGGTCCCGGCACGATGCCAACGGACACCCCTCTGTTCGCGGGTTTGGTTGTGGGAGTGATCCTTATCGTTGGCGCGCTCACCTTCTTCCCCGCGCTCGCGCTCGGTCCCATCGTCGAGCATCTGCTGATGCTTGCCGGTAAGACGTTCTAACTGGTCTGAGGTAGGTTCTTCCGATGCGAGATATCGATACGTCGCAGTCCGCTACAAATGAGCCGAGGGCGGCGAAGCGGCAGGGCAGAATCGGCAGCGAAGTCGCGAAGGCCCGACGCCCGCGCCGGGCAGCATCCCTCTTCGATCCGAAGATTACGCGGCGAGCTGCCGTGGATGCGGTCAAGAAGCTCGACCCACGTACCCAGGCAAAAAATCCAGTGATGTTCGTCGTCGAGATCGGCAGCGTCGTCACCACCATCGAGTTCATACGCTCCCTGATCGACCAATCGCTTGCTGGCGACCGTGGCTTCATTTTCGGAGTGACGGTCTGGCTCTGGTTCACCGTCCTCTTCGCCAATTTCGCCGAGGCGATGGCCGAGGGTCGCGGCAAAGCGCAGGCAGACACCCTGCGCCGTGCACGCAGCGAGACGCTCGCCAAGCGCCTGCGTTCGGGCGACAACGGTGGGAACCTGCGCGCGGCGCCGTCGGAGATGCTTGCCGCGTCGCAACTCCGCAAGGGTGATCTCGTGCTGGTCGAGGCCGGCGACCTGATTCCCAGCGACGGCGACATCGTCGAAGGTGTTGCCTCCGTGGACGAGTCGGCCATCACCGGCGAGTCGGCCCCTGTCATCCGCGAGAGTGGCGGCGATCGCTCCGCCGTCACCGGCGGTACGCGCGTCCTCTCCGACTGGATCGTGGTACGGATCTCGTCGAATCCCGGCGAGACCTTCCTCGACCGCATGATCGGTTTGGTCGAGGGTGCGAACCGTCAGAAGACGCCGAACGAGATCGCACTCAACATCCTGCTCGCCGTGCTAACGCTGATCTTCCTGCTCGCGGTCGTCACACTCGAACCGTTCGGCATCTACTCCGGCAACGCTGTCAGCGTCACCGCGCTGATCGCGCTTCTGGTCTGTTTGATCCCAACGACGATCGGTGGCCTGCTCTCCTCCATCGGCATCGCCGGCATGGACCGCCTCGTGCAGCGCAACGTGCTGGCGATGAGCGGGCGTGCCGTCGAGGCTGCCGGCGATGTGGACGTGCTGCTTCTCGACAAGACCGGCACGATCACCCTCGGTAACCGCATGGCGACCGAGTTCATCCCGGTATCTGGCGTCAGCGAAACAGAGCTTGCCGAGGCGGCGTTGCTCTCCTCTATACCCGACGAGACGCCTGAGGGGCGCTCGATTGTCGTGCTCGCCCGTGATACCTACAAGGCTTCCGGTTCGGAGCCTGATCCCGACAAGATGGAGTTCATTCCCTTCAGCGCGACGACACGCATGAGTGGCGTGGATCTCGGCGCGAACGGGGCGCATCCCGTGCGGCGATTCCGCAAGGGCGCAGGAGATGCAGTGCGCGCCTGGGTCAGCGAGGGGGTGGGGGCGATCCCGACCGATCTCGCCCCCGCGGTCGAACGCATCGCTCGCGCGGGCGGCACCCCGCTCGTCGTGGCGGAGCGGACGGGCGACGCGTTGCCGCGGATGCTCGGCGTCATCTATCTGAAAGACATCGTCAAGAGCGGCATGCGCGAGCGCTTCGACGAGATGCGCAAGATGGGCATCCGCACGGTGATGATCACCGGCGACAACCCGCTCACCGCTGCGGCCATCGCCGACGAGGCGGGCGTGGATGACTTCCTGGCGCAGGCGACGCCTGAGACCAAGATGAAGCTCATCCGCGAGCAGCAGACCGGCGGGCGCCTCGTCGCCATGACCGGTGACGGCACCAACGATGCCCCAGCCCTTGCCCAGGCAGACGTCGGCGTGGCGATGAACACCGGCACGCAGGCTGCCAAAGAGGCCGGCAACATGGTGGATCTCGACTCGAATCCGACCAAGCTGATCGAGATCGTTGAGGTCGGCAAGCAGCTTCTGATGACGCGCGGCGCCCTGACCACGTTCAGCATCGCCAATGACGTGGCGAAGTACTTCGCCATCATCCCGGCGGTGTTCGTGATCACCTACCCGCAGTTGAGCGCCCTGAACATCATGCAACTGGCGACGCCGCACAGCGCGGTGCTCTCGGCGGTGATCTTCAACGCTCTGATCATCATCGCGCTGATCCCGCTGGCGCTTCGCGGCGTGAAGTACCGCCCGCTCGGCGCGGCGACCATTCTGCGCCGCAATCTCGTCATCTACGGCCTGGGCGGCATCATCCTGCCGTTCGTTGGCATCAAGCTCATCGACATGCTGCTCGTCCTGCTGCATCTGACTGCGTAATCCCAAGAAGGTAGGCTCTCTCATGGCCCGTAGAATTACCAGCACCGTGGTGCGCGACACGGACTCCGCGCCCCAAGAGCAAGCGGCACCAGAGCGTGTCGGGCGGACGATTCTGCGCCAATTGCGCCCGGCGATCACCATCACGCTCGTGCTGACCGCGATCCTCGGCATCGGCTATCCGCTGCTGACCACCGCCGTTGCGCAGGCGGCCTTCCCATCGCAGGCGAACGGCTCGATCGTCTACGTCAATGGCAAGGCGATCGGCTCCTCGCTGATCGGCCAATACTGGACGCAGGCGCAGTACTTCCACGGGCGTCCCTCGGCGACGAACAACCTGCAGGGCACGCCCGCGCCATACCAGGCCAACAACTCCGCCGGCTCTAATTTAGGGCCGACCAACTCAGCGCTGATCCAGACCGTGCAGCAGCGCGTCGCAGCGGTGCGGGCGGAGAACCCCGACGTGCCTGCGTCAACGCCCGTCCCGGTCGATCTGGTGACTTCGTCTGCCTCCGGCCTCGACCCCGACATCTCAGTCGCCTCCGCCTATTTCCAAATCCCACGCATCGCCAAGGCACGTGGCATGACGCAAGCGGCGGTGCAAAAGATCGTGGACGCGCATATCGAAGGACGCTTCCTTGGCATCTTCGGCGAGCCGCGAGTGAATGTCCTCAAACTCAATCTGGCGCTGGATGGGATCACCGTCTGAAAAGACCGCGGAAGGGGCAAGCGTATGGAGAGCGACCGCCGGGCCGACGATGACGGCCGGCCCGATCCCGACAGGCTGCTCGACGCCTATCACCTGCGCGACGCTCCCACTCCATCGGGAGCACTGGCAAGCGAGGTTTCGCTGGATAGCGGGTCTCACAGGGGACGCGGTCGCCTGCGCGTCTATCTCGGCATGGCAGCGGGCGTCGGGAAGACGTACGCCATGCTCAACGAGGGGCGCCGGCGCAAAGCGCGTGGCACGGACGTGGTGATCGGCTACGTCGAGACGCACCAGCGTCCCGTCACGGAGCAGCAGATCGGCGACCTCCAGATCGTGCCTCGAAAGCGCATCCTGTATCGCGGCGTCACGCTTGAGGAGATGGATGTGGATGCCGTGATCGCGCGACATCCGCAGGTGGCGCTGGTGGACGAGTTGGCGCATACCAACGCGCCAGGCTCGCGCCACGAGAAGCGTTACGACGATGTCGAAGACTTACTGAACGCCGGTATCACCGTCATCACGACCTTGAATATACAGCATCTCGAAGGGCTGAACGACATTATCGAGGCCATTACTGGCGTGCGGCAGCGCGAGACGTTGCCCGACCGCGTCCTCGACGAAGCTGACGAAGTCGAATTGGTGGATATCGCCCCAGATGCGCTGCGCGCTCGCCTGCGTCATGGCAACGTCTATTCAGCGGAGCGCGCCGCGCGGGCGCTGGAGAACTACTTCTCCGAGAGCAATCTCACCGCGCTACGCGAGTTGGCACTGCGGCGCACCGCGGAGAAAACGGAGCTACAACTCGAGCAACTGATGCGCGGGCGCGACGCTGAAGATGCGCCGGCCTGGTCGGCGACCGCCACCGAGCGTGTCCTCGTGGCATTCGACGAGGAGCCACATGCCGCGGAGTTGCTACGTGCTGGCTGGCGGCTTGCGCGAGGGTTCAAGGCGCCGTTGCTTGCCGTCACAGTGCGGACGCCGCGCCACCGATCCCCGCGCGAGGCGAACAGCGACGCACGGTTACGCGAGCGCATCGAATTAGCCGAAGATTTGGGCGCGGAAGTAATCGAGCTCGAAAATGCGGATGTGATCGGAGCCATTGCCGCGCTGGTGCGCGATCGACACATCACCCAGATTGTGCTTGGCCAACCGACGCGCGGCCGCTGGTCCGAGTTGTTCAACCCGTCCTTGGCGACCTCGCTGCTGCGCCTGCCCTCCGCCGCGGAGATCCATATCGTACCCACCCGCGAAAACTAACACAAACGCGCCGTGTAGGCTGCGAGATGTGCACACCTTGTGTCAGCGCTTAGTTGTCCAAGTTGCCTATCGCTCGCGTCGTAGAGGCGCGCCCTGTGCGGATCTGCACCAAGTCCTTCCAGAGCGACGTCTGGGCATGTGACCCGACCCAGCGCTGCATTTGTGTCTTAAAGGATGCATAGCCTTGGCGGTCATTGGAGTCTGGCAGCCACACCATCCTCAGCCAACGAGAGGGACCAGACGCCAAGACCGCGCGTTGCGGGTTCGATTACTGTTCCCTCTGCCCTCACGAATCCAGAACTGAAGCGGCTTTGACCACCAACGCTTGGCGCCGCTTCGTCGTGCTTTCGGGCATCTGATAGCATACCTGAGAGCACTTCGCTAGAGCGATTCGCTCGGCACTGGCGCTGAACAAAGGGGAGAACTCGAATGGCATCGCTGCTGATACGCAACGCTGACCTCGTCGTCACCATGGATGATGCCGACACGCGCATCCCCAACTGCAGCGTCTTCGTGGTGGACAACGTCATCACACAGGTAGGCCCGGCCGCCGACCTGCCCGACACAGCGGACACGATCATCGAAGCCAAAGATCGCGTAGTGCTCCCTGGCCTGGTGAACACGCACCACCACTTTTATCAGACGTTGACGCGTAACCTGCCAGCCGCGCAGGACGCCAACCTCTTTAGTTGGCTTCGCGCGCACTACCCCATCTGGGCCGGCCTCACGCCCGAAGCTATCGCGGTCAGCACGAAGATCGCCATCGCCGAGTTGATGCTCTCCGGCTGTACGACCTCCAGCGACCACACCTATCTCTGGCCGCGCGGCGCTCGCCTGGACGACCAAATTCAGGCGGCGCGCGAGATGCATTTTCGCTTCCACGCTGCGCGTGGCTCGATGTCCGTCGGCGAATCTCAGGGTGGACTGCCACCAGACAGCGTAGTCGAAGACGAGGCGAGTATCCTGCGCGACTCGCAGCGCGTCATCGAGGAGTACCACGACGACGCCCGCTACAGCATGCTCCGCATCGTGCTTGCCCCCTGCTCGCCGTTCTCCGTCTCCCCCGATCTGATGCGCCAGAGCGTGATGCTCGCGCGCGAGTACGGCGTCCACTCGCACACGCACCTCGCCGAGACGCTGGACGAAACAGCCTACTGCCGCGACACGTTCGGGCGGACACCAATAGAACTGGCCGAGGATTTGGGCTGGACCGGCGAGGACGTTTGGCACGCCCACGTGGTACATCCCTCTGTGGATGAGGTTGCGCGTTTGGGCAGCACGCGTACCGGCGTCGCGCACTGCCCGAGCTCGAATATGCGCCTTGCGTCGGGCATCGCGCCGTTGCGTGCGCTGCGCACCGCCGGCGCGCGAGTGGGTCTCGGCGTGGATGGTTCGGCCTCGAATGACGGCTCGCACCTGCTGGCGGAGGCGCGCCAGGCCCTCCTGCTGCATCGCGTCAGCGGCGATCCCGCGGCGCTCAGCGCGCACGATGCGCTGTGGCTGGCGACGCGTGGCGGCGCGGAGGTGTTGGGGCGCGACGACATCGGCCAACTGGCGCCAGGCACCGCCGCGGATCTCGTCGGGTTCCGCACGGATACACTTGGCCTGGCGGGCGGCGCGGTCCACGATCCGCTCGGCGCGCTCGTCTTCTGCCAGCCAGCAAACGTCGACTTCAGCGTGATCGACGGCGCCGTCCGTGTGCGTGACGGTGAATTGCTCGATCTAGATCTTCCCATGCTTGTCGAACGTCACAACGCCATCGCGCGAGCACTCGTCCGCGGTGAACTATAGCCCGCCGTACGTTGCGTGCCCATATCGCGCAGTCCGTTCGGTGGCTCAGAGATAAGGCGGCCATCGTTTTCGCGGCGCCTTGAAATGTGAGAGGAACGTGCGGTGAACACGGCACGCGTAGCGCTCGATCAGCTCAATAGCCTACCCCACGACGCCTTTGTCTCGAGGCTCAGTGGCATCTTCGAGGGGCCGCCGTGGATCGTCGACCAGGCGTGGCGTGACCGGCCATTCCAAAGCCTCGACGCGCTTCACGCGGCGCTGTGCGCCACGATGTATGGCGCCGCACGCGAACGGCAGATCGCCCTGATTCGTGCCCATCCCGATCTCGTCGGGCGCGCGGCGCTCGCCGGAACGCTCTCGTCCGCTTCCACCGCCGAGCAGGCCGCGGCGGGTTTGGAGCGCCTCTCGCCAGCCGAGATCGCGACCTTCACGCGCCTCAACGCCGAATACCACGCGAAGTTCGGCTTCCCTTTCGTCATCTGCGCCCGCGACAACAAGAAGGAGAGCATCCTCGCGGGATTCGCCAGCCGCCTCGCCAATGATCGTGAGACCGAAATCTCGACGGCGCTGGCCGAGATCGCCAAGATTTGCCGATTGCGCCTTCTTGATACCGTCACGACCGCAGACGGCGGGTGAGCGACACCCGCTTGTCTTGCTCGTTCCTGTGCTACACTG
Source organism: uncultured Chloroflexia bacterium (assembly GCA_963785845.1). Lineage (GTDB taxonomy): Bacteria > Chloroflexota > Ktedonobacteria > Ktedonobacterales > JADMIN01 > CAWAWP01. The sequence goes on from CAWAWP010000004.1 coordinate 47,989, forward strand.
TGCCCACCAAACTCGCCCAGTAGGTTCCCGCGCTTTCCAACGGGGTTGCGACAATGGCGTCTGACTACACCTACGAGATCAGCTACGGCAAGCTGCACGTGCCGTTCTACCGAGTTTACGCGGGGCCGCTCACTGGATTCGCGCCGATTCCCGAGTCGAGCTTCACCCGCCGCGAGAATACGCTCTTCGCCGTCGAGGTGGATGTCGAAGTCTTCGGCGACACTTTCCTCGCCGCGTACACGAACGGCGACAACTCGCGTGTTGTTGCCACAGACAGCATGAAAAATGTCGTCTTGCGGCAGGCGCTCGCCTACGGCGGCGCGACGCTCGAAGGCTACCTCGATCACCTGGGCCGCTACTTCCTTGCCACGTATCCAGAAATGCAGCGGCTCTGCCTCAGCGGACGCCAGATGCCGTTCGAGGCGGCCACGGTGCCCTCAATCGAGGGCTTTGCGCCGAGCGTCACGCTCTTCAGCCACGCGCGCGGCGAGTACGCCGACGCCGCCGTTGAGATGGAGCGTGACGGTGACGGCAATACGCGCCTGCTCTCCGCGCGAAGCGGTCTGCTGAGCATGCAATTGCTCAAAGTCACGGGCAGCGCCTTCACCCACTTCGTCCGTGACGCGAACACGACCCTCCCCGAACGCGGCGACCGTCCGCTGTACGTGCACCTCGATCTCTCCTGGCGCTATGCCGCGCTTCCAGACGCCTTCTCCGCCGATCACGCTCGCTACGTACCCGCCGAACACGTGCGCGATCTGGTGAACACGGTCTTTGCCGAGTTCGTCAGTGAGTCCATCCAGCATCTCGTTCACGAGATGGGCACCCGGTTGCTGGCGCGCTTCCCGCAGCTCGCGGAGGTTTCCTTCGAGGCGCAGAATCGCACGCCCGACCCGGTGGCCGTCTCGGAGTCTGACGAACGCGTCAAGGTATACAGTGCTCCCTTCCCCGCGTTCGGCCTGATCCGGCTGACGATGCGGCGCGCCAATTAGACTTGCCTCCGCGAGGTACATCGTGGGATCACTCACCACACACGTGCTCGATACGGCGCAGGGGCGGCCTGCGGCCAACGTGCATATCGAGCTCTGGCGTCTCGATCTCTCCGGCGGTGGTCACACCTCGCTGCTCACCCTGCGAACCAACGCCGATGGTCGCGCCGACGAGCCGTTGCTGCAAGGTGACGACTTTGCCGCTGGTGTGTACGAACTCGTATTTGATGTGGGCGAATATTTCGAGACACAGGGGATCGAGGTCGACAGCCCGCCGTTCCTAGGGCGCGTGCCAGTGCGCTTCGGGGTGGCCGATCCCACGGCACATTACCACGTGCCGCTGCTCATTACGCCATGGGCCTACAGCACGTACCGCGGGAGCTAGTCGCATGAGCGTCGAGTTGACTACCGAGCAGCGTGCGGCGGTCGCGCTTGAACGCTGCGACGCGTTGGGCGCGATCAGCGAGGAGCCGGAGCGTCTCACGCGGCGCTACGGCACAGAGGCGATGCGCCGCGTCAACGATCTCGTCGCCGGCTGGATGCGCGACGCAGGCATGCAGGTGCGCCGCGACCCCCTCGGCAACATGATCGGACGCTACGGCGCACGTGCGGCGGACGCGAAAACGCTGCTGCTCGGCTCGCACCTCGACACAGTACGCGATGCCGGCAAATATGACGGGCCGCTCGGCGTCGTGGTGGCGCTCTCGGCCGTTGAGCGGCTGCACGCGCGCGGCGAGCGCCTGCCGTTCGCCATCGAAGTCATCGGGTTCGCCGATGAAGAGGGACTGCGCTACCGCACCTCCTACCTCGGCAGCCGAGCATTTATCGGCGCGCTCGACCGTGCCCAACTGCAGCGCAGCGACGAGGACGGCATCACGTTGGCCGACGCCATCCGCGCGTTCGGCGGCGATCCCGACGCGCTCCAACCGGAATCTCGCAACCACGACAACCTGCTAGGCTACGTCGAAACGCACATCGAGCAAGGGCCAGTGCTCGAAGCACACGCGATTCCCGTCGGCGTCGTCTCTTCGATCCAGGGCCAGAGCGGCGTCGGTGTCTCGTTCACTGGCGAGGCGGGCCACGCGGGCACCGTTCCAATGACGATGCGCCACGACGCCCTGACCGCCGCCGCCGAGTTCGTGCTCGCCGTTGAAACACGTGCCCAGCAGACACCCGGACTCGTTGCCACTGCTGGCCGTTTCAACGTCGTGCCTGGAGCCAGCAATGTCATCCCAGGTGAGGCGAGCCTCTCATTAGATGTGCGCCATCCAGACGATGCTGTGCGCACGGAGGCTGTCACGCGGTTGCGCGAAATCGCCGAGAACATCGCGCGCCGTCGTGGCGTTCAGGTCGACTGGCGGGCTGGCGCGGGGCAGGCCACGGTGACCTGTTCATCCCGACTCACCACACTACTCGCAAGCGCGGTCACGGACGCTGGCTATCCCCTGCTCGAGCTACCGAGCGGCGCAGGGCACGACGCGGCAATACTGGCGCAGATCACTGACATCGCCATGCTCTTTGTGCGCTGTGGCGGCGGCGTCAGCCACTCGCCGAGAGAGTCGGTCGCGCGGGGAGATGTGGCGGTCGCCATCGATGTGCTCGACCATTTCGTGTCGCTGCTGGCTGGCGAGCAGGTAGCCCAATGAGTGACTTCGACACGTTGCTCCGTGGCGCCGCGATTGTTACCGGCGGTGGCGTCACGCAGGGCGATATCGGCGTGGTCGACGGACGCATCGCCGCGGTCGGGGCCATGGTGGCAGGCTCGGCGCGCGAGGAGATCGACTGTGCCAACCTGCACGTCTTTCCCGGCGTCATCGACGCGCACGTGCATTTCAACGAACCGGGGCGCACCGAGTGGGAGGGCTTCGCCACCGGTACACGCGCCCTCGCAGCGGGCGGCGCGACCTGTTTTATCGAGATGCCGCTGAATGCGCATCCACCCACGCTGGACGCCGCCAGCTTCGACCGGAAACGCGCCGCCGCCGAAGCCGCGTCGCTGGTGGACTTCGCCCTCTGGGGTGGCTTGGTACCCGGCCCTCTCGATCGGCTGGATGAGCTCGCCGCATGCGGCGTCGTCGGCTTCAAGGCGTTCATGTCCGCCAGCGGCATCGACGACTTCGAGGCGGTGGACGATCTGACACTCTTCGACGGCATGGCGCGCGCGGCACGACTGGGACGCCTCGTCGCGGTCCATGCCGAGAACGACATGATTACCCGTGCCCTGGCGCTGCGCGCTCGTGCGCAAGGGCACAGCGGTATCCGCGACTATCTCGCATCGCGCCCCGTTGTCGCCGAGTTGGAGGCGATCTCGCGCGCGATACTCTTCGCGGAAGAGACAGGCTGCGCGCTTCACGTGGTTCACGTCAGTACCGGACGCGGAGTTGCGCTCGTCGCCGAGGCGCGTGCTCGCGGGGTGGACGTCAGTTGCGAGACCTGCCCACACTATCTCGTGTTCGCTGAGGAGGATGTCGAGCGGATCGGTCCGCTTGCGAAGTGCGCGCCGCCGATCCGCGCGGCGACCGAGCGCGATGCACTCTGGCACCATCTCACGGAAGGCTCGCTGCCAATGGTCGCCTCCGATCACTCGCCAGCGCCGGCCGAGATGAAGACATCGCCTGACTTCTTCGACGTTTGGGGCGGCATCTCAGGCTGCCAGACGATGCTTCAGGCATTGCTCACCGAAGGCCACGAGCGGCGATCCCTCTCGCTGGCGACCATCGCCTCCGCCACCGCCGAGTACGTCGCGCGCCGCTTCGCACTGCCGAGGAAAGGGCGCATCGAGGTAGGCTACGACGCCGATCTGGCCCTCATCGATCTGGCAGCGACGCGCGTGTTACAATACGCCGACCTGCACTACCGTCATCGGCAGAGCCCGTACGTCGGTCGATCTCTCCGAGGCCGCGTCGAGCGCACGCTTGTTCGCGGCACAACCGTGTATCGCGATGGAGTGTTCGTCTCCGCACCCGCCGGCAATTTCGTCAGTTCCGCGGCGACCGCGACGCGGTGAGCGCGCACCAGCGGTCACCTGAATTTGCGCACTGGCGGCGATGCGCCGTCACCTCCCGCGCAGTGGAGCGCCCATGGCAACCACTTGGCAGACGGTTCTCCGTCCCTCGACCCTCGAAGATGCGCTCTCCCTACTCGCCGAGCATGCGGGGAAAGCGCGCCTGATCGCCGGCGGAACAGATGTAGTGGTCGAGCTTTCGCGTGGAGTCCTGCCGACCGAGACGCTGATCGACCTCAGCGGCGTATCCTCCCTCAAGTACATCAGCGACGAGGGCGATACCATCATGCTCGGTGCGCTCGCCACGCATAATGACGTGCTCGCCTCGCGTGCCTGCTTCGAACGGGCGCTGCCGTTGGCCCAGGCATGCGTCGAAGTCGGCGCGCCGCAGATTCGCACGCGTGCAACCATCGCGGGCAACCTCGTCACCGCCTCGCCCGCCAACGACACTATCGCCCCACTCATCGCGCTGGACGCCAGCCTGGTGCTTTCCAGTCTCGCGGGCGAGCGCACGATCCCGCTCCGCGACTTCTACCGTGGCGTCCGGCGCACCGCGATGCAGAGCGGCGAGCTGCTGCGCGAGATACGCATTCCGGCGCTGACGAGCGCGCAGCGCGGACTCTTCCTCAAGCTCGGGCTGCGCCGCGCTCAGGCGATCTCGGTGATTGACGTCGCCTTCGTGCTGACCTTCGACGGCGAGATCGTCACCGAGGCGTGCATAACGCTTGGTTGCCTCGCGCCCACCATCATCCGCGCGACAACTGCTGAGGAATTCCTACTGGGCAAGCGACTCGACGCCGAGGTACGTGCCCACGCGGGGATCCTCGCTTGTCAAGACGCACGCCCCATAGACGATATTCGCGGCAGCGCGGAGTATCGCCTCGCCACGCTCGCCTCACTGATCTCGGAGGGCTTGCGGCGGCTCGCCGATGGCACTCACGCCGAAGGTTGGATGACGCGTCCGATCCTTCTCGAAGGTGCAGGATCTGAAAAAGCGGCAGAAATGGCAGATCCGCTCGCTCGCTCCGATGGCCGTGAATCGCGCAATACTCAAGATTCGGCAGCGACGATGAACGCGCATTCCGGCATCATTGAGACGACCATCAACGGGCAGAGGTATTCCGTTTTAGGCGCGCGGGGCAAGACGCTGCTCAACCTGCTACGCGAGGACGCGGGACTGACCGGTACGAAGGAGGGGTGTGCCGAGGGCGAGTGCGGCGCCTGCACCGTCTGGCTGAACGGGCAGGCCGTCATGTCGTGCATGGTGCCAGCCGCCCAGGCGGACGGTGGCTCGATCACCACCATCGAGGGCCTTGCCGCCTCGCATCCTGGCGGCGACGAGCTACACCCGCTGCAGCGCGCATTCATCGACTGCGGGGCGGTCCAGTGTGGCTTCTGCATTCCCGGCATGCTCATGGCTGGCGCGAAACTGCTCGAGGAACGTCCAACGCCAACCGAAGAGGAGGCTCAAATCGCCCTGAGCGGCAACATCTGCCGCTGCACAGGCTACCGCAAGATCATCGATGCGCTGCTCGCGGCGGGGGGAGAGCGATGAGCACCGCTAAAGACCTCATCGGCGCCTCATTACCGCGGCCCGACGCACTCGGCAAAGTGACGGGCGCCGCGCGCTATCCCGCGGATCTCGTGCAAGCGGGCATGCTCCACCTGCAGGTCGTTTTCGCGCGGCGCGCCCACGCACGCATCAGCGCGCTCGACGCGTCCGCAGCGGCGAGCTACCCCGGCGTGGTGGCGGTGATCACCGCGGAGGACGTACCTTTCAACCAATTTGGGCTGATTGAGGCCGACCAGCCTGTGCTCTGCGGCGACGTGGTGCGCTTCGAGGGCGACAAGGTCGCGCTGATCGCCGCCGAATCCAAAGATGCGGCGGTCGCCGCTGCCCAACTAGTGCGTATCGACTATGAGGATCTGCCCGCCGTGACGGATGCGCGCGCGGCACTCGCCGCCGATGCGCCGCTGGTGCATGAGCAGCGCGGCACGAATCTGCTCTTGCACGTCCCGATACGCAAGGGTGACACCGCTCGCGCCTTCGCCACGGCTGACGTGGTGCTGGAGGGCGACTTTACCACGTCGTGGCAAGAGCACGCCTTCTTGCAACCCGAGGCCGGCATCGCCTCTGTCGATGACCTGGGTCGCGTCGTGGTCGAAACTGCGGGTCAGTGGCTCCACGAAGATCGCCGCCAGATCGCCGCGATGTTGCGCCTGCCGGACGATCAGGTCATCGTGCGCTATGCCTCGATCGGTGGCGCATTCGGTGGGCGTGAAGACCTCTCGATTCAGCACTTGCTCGCGCTCGCCGCCTGGAAGTTCCGTCGCCCCGTTTCGCTGGTCTGGAGTCGCGAGGAATCGATGATCGCGCATCATAAGCGCCATCCGGTGGGCATTCGCTGCCGCTGGGGCGCCATGCGCGACGGCACAATCACCGCCGTAGAGGCCGAAGTCGTCGCCGACGGCGGCGCCTACGCCTCCACCAGCGCGGAGGTGACCAAGGTCGCCACGCTCTTCGCCACCGGTAGTTACGAAATACCCAATGTGGCTGTGGACGGATACGCGGTCTACACCAACAACGTGCCCAGTGGCGCTTTCCGCGGTTTCGGCGCGCCCCAGGCGCAGTTCGCCGCTGAGATCATGGTCACGCGGCTGGCCCACGCGCTCGGTATGGATCCGATCGAGCTGCGGCGCCGCAACGTCTACCGCGAGGGCGACATCGAACCCTCGCAAAATCGTCTGCCAGCAGGCGTGAGCGCGCTGCCAGTGCTAGAGCGTTGCGCCGAGGAAGCCAGATCGCGGCTCAACTATGGCGCAGCGCGATCGCAGCCCGCTGAGCCGCATCTGCGCCGTGGCGTCGGCATCGCCTGCGGCATCAAGAATGTGGGCTATTCGTTCGGCTTCCCCGATCAGGCGACCGCGACCGTCGAACTCTTTGGCACACGGGAACTTGAGCGCGTGGTGGTGCGCATCGGCGCGGCGGATGTAGGGCAGGGCGCGCATCTCGCATTGCGCCAGATCGCCGCCGAAACACTCGGTGTCGATCTCGATACGGTACAGATGGTGACTGACGACAGCGCCGAGGCTCCGAACGCCGGCAGCGCCTCCGCCTCGCGTATGACCCTGATGGGTGGAAGCGCCGTCCGCGAAGCCTGCCTCGTCGCGCGCGAAAAATGGAGCGCAAGCGAGGAGTACGCCGCCACTGCCACTTACCAGTTCCGCCCCACGGCAACGACGCCGCTGGATGCCGTTACCGGCGCGGGCCGCCCCAACTACTGCTACGGCTATGCCGCGCAGGCCGTTGAGGTCGAGGTCAACACGCTTACCGGTCAGGTGCGAGTGCTCTCGGTGATCAGCGTGCACGACGTTGGGCGAGCCATCAATCGTCAACAGGTGGAGGGGCAGATCGAAGGCTGTCTCGCTCAGGCGTTGGGCTATGCCCTCCTCGAACACTTTCAAGTACACGAGGGCCACGTCCTCACGCCGTATTTCAGCACCTATCTGCTGCCGACCGTGCTCGACATGCCCGCTGAGATCGTCCCGGTGATCCTCGAACTGGCCGATCCGCTGGGACCCTACGGCGCGCGCGGCGTTGCCGAAATGGCACTGGTGCCGTTCGCGCCGGCGGTCGCCGCCGCTATCCACGACGCCACCGGCATCTGGCTGACTCAACAGCCGATGACATCCGAACGTGTGTTGAAGGCACTTCGGACAAGGGAATCCGACGGTGATCGGCGAGATACGGCGATGCCAAGTCTTGGAGGAGAAATAACCGCATGACTATGCTGCGTATCGCCGTCGGCCACTACCTCTACACGGCGCAACTCGAAGAAAGTGGCGCGCCAAAGACCTGCGCTGAGTTCGCCAAACTGCTACCGTATCATCAAAAGATCATCCACGCGCGCTGGAGCGGCGAAGCGTGCTGGATTCCGCTGGGCGACTTCAAGCTTGACGTGCCGTGGGAGAACGCCACACGCTACCCTGGGCCGGGTGAGATCCTGTTCTATCCCGGCGGCTATAGTGAGACCGAGATACTCTTCCCCTATGGCGCTTGTGCCTTTGCCAGCAAATTGGGCGGCCTCGCCGGCAACCACTTCCTGACGGTCGTGGAAGGGCGCGATCAATTGCGCGAGATGGGCCGCGAAGTGCTTTGGGGCGGCGCGCAGGAGATAACGTTTGAGGCTATTCCCTAGCCATCGTGACATATCGACGGCGCACTCGCCGAGTTCGCTGCTGCCGACCATGCGGGAAAAGCGCACGATGTCACGCGACGCGAATACCGCGTAATATTCTTGTTATGGAGGTGTCATACCGTCAGAGTGTCACGCGGCGCCGTATGACTATTCACCGTCAGAACTGAGCGCATCGCGGAGTACCGGAAAGCGACCATGGCGAGAAGGATCTTCGTCGCGCGATGCCGCTCATCTGCCTGGCTGACGCTATCAGCACTACTCATCCTGACGGCGTTCTTCGGGGGATGTGGCACGCAGCAAGCGCCTCCGCTATCTTTGCGCACTCCGACCTCTCAGGACGTTTACGTGGCAGTGGGCGCGTCAGATGCTTTTGGGGTGGGGACGCGAGACCCCGATCGCGAGAGTTGGCCGACCGTGCTCTCCGAACTGCTCACGCCCCCCGTGCGGTTGGTCAATCTTGGGATTCCAGGTGAGACTGTCGGCCGAGCATTGGCAAACGAGTTGCCAATCGCGCTCAGCGCGTCGCCGCAGATCCTAACGATATGGTTGGGCGTCAACGACTTAAGCGACGGCGTCGCGCTGGATACGTACACTAGTCAACTCACCACGCTCATAGCCACCCTGCGGAAGGGTACGCATGCCAGGATCGTCGTCGGCAACCTCCCTGATCTCGCCCTCCTGCCCGCCTTCTCGCGCTCGAACGTCGCTGCCCTCACCTCCAAAGTGCGGCAATGGAACGCGGCCATCGCCAACGTCTGCGCCTTGCAAGGAGTGGGATTGGTGGACATCTTCGCGGGCTGGAACGAGTTAGCCGATCATCCCGAATACATCAGCTCAGATGGACTGCACCCATCAGCGCTTGGAGCGGAACGTTTGGCAATGCTCTTCGATGCCGCCCTTCGCGTAGCAGCCGCGCCAATGGCGACGCCTTAGAGAGCAGCGACGTGGACACCATCTTCACCTTCTCGGCCAATGCATTCTTCAAGCCGCTGATACTCGACGCCGGCGCGGTGGTGCTGCTGTTGGCGCTGTTGGCGATCCGCGCGCCGCATTTGCTGCGCATTGGGGTGCGTAATGTCGGGCGCCGGCGCCTCCACACGGTGCTGATTGTCAGTGGGTTGATGCTATCCACCACATTCGTGGCCTCGTCGCTGGCGGTGGATGATACGGTGACGCTCGCCGTCAGGACAGTCGCCGTCTACAACCTCGGCAGGATTGACGAAAACGTGCTTGGTGGACGCGGCGCCTTACACCTCTACCCCTCGGCTATTGGCGATACGGTAAGCGAGGCGCTTCGTGGCGATCAACAGGTCGCGGGAGTGGCGCCTGCGCTGACTTTGAGCGACGTGCTGATCGCCGACGAAACGACCAAGCAGGTTCGCGGCGGCGTGACGGGCCTGGGGATGGACGCGGCGCAGGCAGGCCCCCTCGGCGATCTGCGCGACAGCGGTGGCGGCGTGAGCCCTAGCGACGCGCTATTGCCCGGTCAGGTGTATCTCAATGCGAACCTGGCGCGCCTATTGACCGCGAAACCTGGGGATGCCCTCTACCTGTATTCCTCGCTCTGGCCCGGAGCACGTTACCCGGCTCAGGTGAAGGCAGTGGTCACCGGCGGCCCCTTGGGTGAAGGCCCAGAACTCGTCGCCCCGCTTGCCACCTTGCAACGGTACGCCCAGGCGGGGAGCCAGATCAATAATATCTACATCGCCAATGTGGGGAATGGACTCACGGGCGTTGGCAACAGCGACGCCATCGCGCGGACCGTTGACTTAGTGCTTCCAGGGCAAGTGAGGGTCGACACAGTAAAGCAGGATGGCGTGCGGGCGGCGGTGCAGGCGCAAGAGGTTTTCGGCCGCATTCTCACGCTCTACACGCTCTTCGCACTTTCCATCGGATTGCTGCTGATCTTCCTGAATCTTCACGCTGCTCGCGGCTGAGCGCCGGGCGGAGCTAGGTATGTCGCGCGCCTTAGGCATGCGGCGCGGCCATATCGTACGCATGTTGCTCTTCGAGGGATCGGTGTATGACGCTGTCGCCGCGGCGGCGGGTATCGTCACAGGGCTCGCGCTTGGCGCCGTGATCGTGACGATCGTTGGTCCGACCATCGCGCGCTTGGGCTACCCGCTCCAAGTACAGGTGCAGCCGCAGAGTATAGCAACCGCTTTCTGCATCGGGTTACTCTTTACGTTCGCCACGATATGGCTCGCGGCCTGGAATGTCAGCCGTATGACCGTCTCGGCGGCGATGCGCGACCTGCCCGAACCACCTGAGCCTTCGCCGCCATTGCGCCGCTTGCTGCTCGCGTGCGTCGTACCGACTCGGAGACGCGGCGAGGTGTCGTCGCGGCTCGCGGGTTTAAGCGCATTGGGTGCCGGGCTGATGACACGAGGCATCGTGCCAATCGCCGTTGGTCTCGTGCTCGTGCGTGTCGGTGCGCGCCTGCTCAGCGAAGTCGTCTTCTCGCTGGGCCTAACGGCACTAATCGTGGGGGCGGCCCTGGCGCTGCGTTGGGTCGCGCTCTCGCTCGTTGCAGTCGCGGTGCGCTTGTGGCGGACCACATCAGCCCGACGAACGCTGAGGCGTGCGACGACGATTGCGGATCGGACGACGAGCGTGTTGATAGGCGCTGGCCTGGTCCTCTATTGGTCGCTGCCGTTCGACGCGCTGCAGAGTCTCGGATTCCCACGGTTCTCTGGAGGCATCGAAGTCTTTTTCGTGGCCGGGGTGATGATGGTCTTTGGCGCCGTCTGGGCAATCGCGCCAAATCTCGACCTCTTGCTCGCGCCGCTACGCTGGCTCGGCGCGCACCTGGGCCGCCTCGCACACGTGACGCGTATCGCTACGGTCTATCCGGCACACCACCGCTTTCGCACGGGCATTAACCTCGCGCTCTTTTCTCTGGTCTGCTTTACCATGGTGGTGATGGCCTGCATTGCCGCATCGGCGACGCAGGGATACGACAACGTCCCCGAACAATCGGCGGGCTACGACATTGCCGGCCAAGCGCTCTTCACGCCGGTTGGAGGTATCGGCGGCATTCAGGCAGCGCTTGGCCACGGCGCGGACGGCGCTGCGAGCGAGATTGCCGCGATGAGCAGCGCAACGCCGCTACCGCTGGGCATCATCCAGACGGGTGCTACCAATGCGCGATGGTCGGTCTATCCTACCTCGGAGATCGCGGGGGCATTCCTCGGTGGCGTCGGGCTGCCACTCGTCGCACGCTCGACCGGGTATGCCACCGACGCAGACGTCTGGCGTGCCGTGCGCACTGTGCCTGGCGCAGTAGTGATCGATGCTGGCGCGTTAAGCGCGAGCGATGCCACTGTGGTAGGCGTTCCGACAGGCTACCGCCTCCAGACTTCGCAATTGCTTGGCGCGCCGATTGCTGCTGGGATTCCAGGGCTTTCCAGCGTCGAGGCGCTTGGCAGTTCCACGCAGAGCGTCGCCAATCTCTCCATCGCCGGACTGAGCCTCAATGATGGCTCTCTGCGCGAATATCAGCTTCGCCTGCGGGATATCGCGATCGGGCGCGGACTGATCGCGCCCACGACCGTCTGGGTGACCGATGTGCGCGGGGGGCCAGCGCTGAAGCTCACCATCGTCGGCATCGTCGATAGCTTGAGTGGCAAGCGGACGGGGCTCTTCGGCTCGCCGGCAACGTTTGCGCCGATGGAGCAGGGGCTCCCAGCGTTCGGCAACCAATACTACTACTTCTCCGTCAGGGCTGGAGTGGATCCGCACCTCGCCGCGCTCAGCCTCGGCTCCACACTCTCTCATTTTGGCTTCGAGACGACGGTGCTCGCCGACGTGCTGCTAGACGTCAATGGCCCGAGTATCTTCATCAGTCGGGTGCTCGTCGGCCTCGTCGGGCTGACGCTGCTCGTCGGCATGGCGGCCCTGGCGGTCGCCGGTTCGCGGGCCGTGGTGGAGCGACGACAACAAATTGGCATGTTGCGCGCACTGGGCTTCCGCCGTCTGCACGTCCAAACGGTCTTTCTGCTCGAAGCGGTCCTCGTGGGTGCAGCGGGGACGGCAATTGGGCTTGTGCTTGGGCTGGTGCTGAGTCAAAACATCTTCGCGGTGGACTTTTTCGAGCGCGTTCGCTCCGGGCTGACGTTCACCGTGCCGTGGGCCGAGCTTGCCATGATCTGCGCGGCATCGCTCGCGGCATCGGCAGTGGCGGCGCTCGTGCCGGCCTGGCAGGCGGGGCGCATCACGCCAGCGGATGCCCTACGCTACGAATGAGACCCTCAGCGCAGGCATGCCGTGGCTCGCCCTACGCCGTGACTCTCCAGCAAAGGATGCATCAAGTGACTCTTCCAAGTTCCTCCGCACGCGACGCCTTCGCCGCGAATGCGCGTACCGATGCGAACGCATCGCGCGATGCACGGCCGATTGTGCAGGCGCGGGGAGTCAGCAAGGTCTACCGAGCGCATGCGGTGGACGTCCAGGCGCTGACCGAGATCAATTTCAGTGTTGCGCGTGGCGAGATGGTGGCGATCATGGGGCCGAGCGGATCGGGAAAGACGACGCTGCTCAACTGCCTCGCAGGGTTAGACGTGCCCGACGAGGGAACGGTCGAGATCGATGGCACCGATCTCGCCACGATGTCCGATGCACGGCGAACAGACTTCCGGGCGCGAGCGATGGGCTTCGTCTTTCAGAACTTCAACTTGCTGCCGGTGCTGAGCGCCGTCGAGAACGTAGAGATGCCGCTCTTGGTGCTGCACGTCGCCGCGAAGCAGGCACGCGCACAAGCACGTGCGATGCTCGACGTGGTTGGACTCACGGATCGCGCACGACACTTGCCCGCCGAGCTCTCAGGCGGCCAGCGGCAGCGGGTCGCCATCGCACGAGCGCTCGTCACGCAGCCGGCCATTGTTTGGGCGGATGAGCCTACCGGCAATCTCGATAGCGAGGCGGCGAGCGATGTCATGGATCTGCTCGCGGGGCTCAATCGCTCGCGCGGACAGACGGTGGTGTTGGTCACCCATGCCACGGAGATCGGCGCGCGCGCCAACCGGATCGTCTCCATGCGCGACGGTCGCATCGTGTCGGAGATATCTCCGATAGAGCGCACGTGAGGACACCCTGAATCGTGAAGCGACCGCAGGCCATTTGCGCGGCGGTGCGGAGGCTATGCGATGGCGGTTTCACTGCGGTGGGAGTCTGATGAGCGCTATATTCTCGCCGCGTACCGCGAAGGCGCTCTGCGGCGCACAGGTCTCGCCGTATGCCCGAGTTGCTGAAGAACACGTTCGATGGCGAGCGCGGCGGTGCGAGGCCTGGCGCAGAGGTTCAGCCGAAAGCCGTCCCATTCATCGCTCGTGTGAAAGAAATACGACGAGTCCATCACGAGCACGCCCGCCGCTTCGGCGAGCAGCCGACTATCGATTCCACTTCGGCGCGAACCGCGGAGTGCCGCTAATGCATATGGGCCAGAGTCCGCTGGGGAGAGCACAAAGCCTGCCGTGCGCAGCCGCGTCGCGAAGCGCGTATGAGCGAGGCATATGCGCTTCACCACGCTCGCACGCCACTGGAGCATTTCCGCGGGCTGCTCGGCTTCGTACTCGCTTGACCAGTGATCCCATGCGTCGAGGTATTCCAGGGCCACGCGCTCGGCATTGCCCGGCACGGAGCCGACGAGCGCCTCTGAGAGCTGCTCGATGGAGCGAACCAGGGTGTGATGCGCCAGCAGTAGGCTGCATTTCAGACCATTGACGAAGAAGACTTTGCTTGGCGACCGCAGAACGATGACGTTCTCTGGGTAAACCGCGGGATACCAGGGCGTGGTTGAGCGCCAGTTGAGGCCCAGACGCGTCTCGTCGAGTATGATGGGGCAATCGGGCGGCAGCGACGCGAAGAGCTGGCTGAGTTGGCCCCAGCCGTAGTCCACGCCGACGGAATAGGCTGGATTCGTGACGAGTAACGCTGAACCTGGAGATGCCACCGCGTTGCGCAAAGCCTCCATGTCGAGGGCGCCCGTCAGGTATTCTGCGGCGGGCACGACGGCGACGGCGAGGCCAAACGACTGCGCGATGCGGACGGGAGCATAGTAGCAAGGCGCGGCGACTACGAGGCGATCTACGCCACGCTCTTTCAACGTCGCGAGCGCGAGCAGCAGCGCCTGCGTGCTGTTTTGCAGGACGGCCACGTTGCGTGGCGCCAGCGGGTTGTCGGTGAAGCGAATCGTCCGACCGAGCACCTGGGCGGCGCGCTCTTTGGCGCGACCAAGATCTTTCGCGTAGGAATAGCAGTGCGGGTTGCCTCGTATGGGCGCAAGGCGCTCAACGAGGATGTCGGGGGGACCGATGGCCTCGTCTTCAATCTCCCAACCGCCGAGGCGCACCGCGGGACGCCCCGTTCGACGGGAATAGGATTCAAGGGCACCGAGCACGTCGTTAAAGTCGGGGCAGATCGGCTCCGCACTCCGCACTGCTATCACAGGGTCTTGCTCCTCATCCTCATCGAAGAACGGGCATGGGCGCTAGCTCGGCGCTAGCTCACCGAGACCGTGACCTTATGCCAGCCAGTGGAACCATTGGGCACAGTGCCGCGTGCGACCGGTGTCTGTGTGGCGCCCGTGCCGTCGGTGGCACGCACCACCAGCGTGTAGTCACCCTTGGAGGTGGGTTGCCAGGGCCACGTCCAAAACACCCAACTCTGTGTCGACTGCGGCGGCTGCAACGTGGCGTCGTGCCAGGTCGTTCCACCATCCACGCTCAGTTCGACGCGCTTGATGCCACGCGTACCGGCGAAGGCGATGCCCGCGACGGTGAGCGCACCAAGTCGGGCGTGGCCATTCGGCGTGTCGATGCGACTGAGCGTTTCGAGCGGCGCCGCGCTCCACCCCTGGCTCTGGTAGAAGCCTTTTACCTCGGTATCTGTTACCTCAATGCGCGTGATCCATTTGGCGCTCTGCTCGCCGAAGCGTCCAGGCACGACGGCGCGCAGCGGGAAGCCGTGGCGATCTGGCAGCGGCTTGTCGTTGAGCGAGTACGCCAAGAGGGTATCCGCGCTGAGCAGGTCGGCGAGTGGCAGGCTGGCGAGGTAGCTATCGACCCCCTGGAAGACGATGTGCGTGCCCGTGGGCTGCGCGCCGGCGCGATCGAGCAGCGTCTTCAGCGCGATACCCTCCCACTTCCCCGTGCTTATCAGGTGGCCGCCGACCTCATTCGAAATGCACTCCATCGTGATGACACGGCTCTCGTGCGGCAGACCCTTCAACGCATCCATGGTGAGCGTAAGCGGATGATCCACCAATCCGGTCACTTCCAGGCGCCAGCGTCCGACGTCCACCATCGGGTCGATGACGTTCTTGCTGACGACATAGAACTGATTTGTGGGTGTGATGGGTAGGGGCGGCGCTCCCGGCGTCCCCATGCCTTCGTAGGCAATGTTCGAGCGCGCGAGGTACGCGTCGATCAGGCGACTCGCTATCACACCTCCGGCGGCGACACTCAGCACGGCAACCCCGACCGACTGCAAGGCGTCACGCCGTTTGATGGCGCCGGACGCATCCGCTGATCTGGAAGGTCCCTGCATCCCTGCGGCATGGCGGCGCAGCCAGTGCGAAGCCAGCAAGGTTACGGAGGCATATGACGCGAAGGTCAACGCGAGGCTCAGCATGGTGAGCAGGCGCGCCCGATCGACAGGATCGCCGTAGACGCCGGCGGAAAGCACGGGCCAGAAGAGGATCACGGCGAGGAGCGACATCCCCAGCGCGACCGCGCCGGCACCAAGCCAACCGCGCCGAGTCGGCCATCTGCTGCTCTGGGGAGCGCGCGCCTGGGATGCCAGTTCGACCAGTGGGCCCAGCAGCACACCGAGGGCGAACTGACCAAGCAGGGTGAGGCCGAGCGGCGTCGTCTTGGGGTGCGGCTGGAAGCGGATCAGGAAGGCGACGAAGTCACCAGCGGACATCAGCGGCAGGATGCGTTCGGCTAGCAGTTCTGGCGGCGTGAGCGTACCCCAGGCCAGGCGCAGGATGCCCATCACTACGGTCGCGGCGGTCGCACCGACGGCGCCAGCTAAAAGTCCCCAGCCGGCTTGACGCACGAGGGCAACCGCCTGCCGCGCGAACGTCGTCAGGCGCGCGAGGAAAGTGCCTTGCGTTGCTGGATCAGGCGATGTCGTCATGGATTACAGGCTCCACTTGCTACCGCATCCGGCACATTGGTCCCAGGGGTGGTCGCTGTCGAAGGCCGCCCGGAAAGCGCGGTAACGCGGACCGTTCCAGATCTCGGCAAAGGATTGCTCGAAAACGTTGCCGAGCGCTCGCGTTGACGCAGGACCAGGGTGGAATGGGGCGAAGCAGCACGAGAACACCGAGCCAAGCGACGTGATGTAGGCGAGCGAGACAGGGCGCCGGCATCCTGCCCACGGGCGCGCCTCGACGTTCTCCGCGGTCTTGGCCAGATACTCGTCGGGGGTGACGGCGCCGGTCGCGCTAAAGGTGAGGCCATGCTCACGGCAGCGCCGCGCGGTCTCGTCAATCACAGCACGCTCGGCCTCGGCGGCCTTGCGGAAAAGCGCCTGATCCTCGCGCGCCAGGCCCTCACCGAAGTAGATCAGGCGCTGGACGTAGATCTCGCGGACGCCGGTCTCCAGCGCGAGATCGACCAATTGGGGCAGCTCGGCGAGGTTTTCGCGCATAGCCGTGAACCAGAATGAGAGCCGCGGCACGTCTACGCCGAGCTGGCGTTGTATCTCGGCGAAGCGGCGCAGATTGCGGAGGATCTTCGGCAACGTGCGGTCGCTCACCCCACGGATGCGAGCGTACGTCTCAGGGCGCGCGCCGTCGAGCGAGACGCGCAGCTCGTTGAGGCCCGCCTCGATCAGGGCGCGGCCCATACGCTCGCTGAGCGCCGTCGCATTTGAGTTGAAGAGTACGTAGGCGCCACGTGCGCGAAGGTGCGCGACGATCTGTGGCAGTTCGGGGTTCAGCATCGGCTCGCCCAAGCCGTGAAGGACGACACGCTCGATCACCGGCAGTTGATCGGTGATGGCGATCACCTCCGCAAGCGACAGGTCGCGCTCTTCGGCGCGCGGAAGATGCGTGCGTGGGCACTGATCGCAGAGCTCATTGCAGCGGTTGGTCGTCTCGAGGTATAGCTCGCGGGGTAAGGGGACGAGCGCGGCGACACCCTCTCGTGACTCGCCGGTGCGGGACGCGGCTCGCTGGCTGGACGGCAGGACGTTGAGCATGCGCATGGGCTTATTCCTCTAACTTGGCGCCGCCGAAGAGACGAGCGAGCGCAACGGACGGGCGAATCGCGGGACTAGTAGCGCGCCTGCGGTGGGGGGAGAGCAGCATGGGTATAATCGGGAGAAGGGCGACGAGAAGCGGAACAACGAACAGCCAGAGGAAGATGTTGGCGTTGTGGCCGGGCGCAAGCACGACGTACGAGAAGGGCAGCGCCAGCACGAAGAGCCAGAGCCCTAGCGCGAGTGAGGGATATTCCCCGGCTAGGTCACGCGTGATCCGCGGGGACTGCGTGACGGATGGCAGGCGCAGGTAGAGGGCCAGGAACGGCAGCAGCGCACCGACATACCACGGAAAGATGTGCGGCGAGACGGCGATCCAGGCGACCGAAAGCAGGAGGATTCCGGCGGTCGCGCGGAGGTCATATCGCAGCCGCAGCCAGAGCGTGAGGGCGCAGAGACTCAGCAGCGCGAGCGCCTGTAGCAGAAGCTGAACCGGTGTCACGACGATCAGCGTGGTGATGAGGCGGAAGAGGATGCCTTGATCGACGAAGCGCTGCGAGAAGTAGGTGCCCAGAAATCCGCCGGAGACGACGCCGAGGGGTAGGAAAGGCAGATAAAGCAGGGCGACCGTGCCGAACAACCCGGCTAAGAATCCCCAGTCGCGGCGGCGCAGCAGGACGATCAGAAACAGCAGCGGATAGAGCTTTGTCGCCACGGCGAGGCCGAGGAATGCGCCCGCGGTCGCGCGCGATCCGCGCCAGCGCATTGCCGAGATGAGCACTGCGGCCAGCGTCCAGAGCGTGGCGGCGGCGTCGACGTGGCCAGTATAGGTGAACTCGAGGATCGGAATCGGGTTCCACCAGTAGATAATGACGCGACGCGGGTCGAGGCCGCGCTGACGAAGGAGCAGTACGCAAAGGATGCCGATCGCTACGTCACAGATGGTCATCGCGGCCTTGACGGCGTAGATGTTGAGCGGCGCGAGGACATGGACGACGAGGAAGAGCAGCTCCGCTCCCGGCGGGTAGATGGTGACGGCGTCGCGCCAGTTGACCCGCGGCCAGATCGCCGCGTCACGCAACTGCGCGAGCGCGGGGTCTGT
The DNA here is from genome assembly GCA_963785845.1 of uncultured Chloroflexia bacterium. Classification (GTDB taxonomy): domain Bacteria; phylum Chloroflexota; class Ktedonobacteria; order Ktedonobacterales; family JADMIN01; genus CAWAWP01. Next base: position 66,490 of record CAWAWP010000004.1, read on the forward strand.
GACGATATGTGTCCATGGGCTTACGCCATGCGCGACGAGTTGGGCGTCCCATGCGTAGCGATAGGCGTCGTGGGAAAGCACCGGCGGCTGGGCGAAGAAGATCGCTCGAAAGAGCAGTCCGGCGGCCACGATCGCGCCAAGCTCGATCCACCCCAGCATGGGCGACGCTGGGTAGCGGCTCGCCAGCGCGAGCCAGGTCGCGCCTACGGTGAGTAGGGTGATGCCGAGGAGCAGCCATTGGAAAGTGTCGGCGTTGGCGTTGAGACGTTGCGCGGCTTCGGGTATGCGCAGGTAGAGCGGGACGGCGAGCGCAGCCAGTAGCACGTATGCGCCGATGCGACCACTGAAGAAGGTGGCTTCGCGAAAAACGCGGCGATCACGACGTACCTCAGCGTCAAGCAACATCGACGCCTCCCGTGGGGTGTACGGCGATCGATGTAGCGGCATCGGGGCTGCACACTGGCATCGCGGAGAGGGGAATCGCCGCGAGGATGTCGCTTGTGACAGGGCAGGGATCGGCCTGCCAACTCGGCGCGGCGGCCAGCGCGTCGCGCAGCGTCTTGAGGTCGGCGAACTCATCGACGTCGAAGGTTTGCGAGAGCAGCGCTATGGACTTGCCGGCGGCGTGGAGGTGCGCCACCGTCTCTTCGAAGACGCGAGGCGTGCTCATCTCGATGCCGCTAAAACAATCGCAGAGCGGCGTTCGCTCGCCGAGCAGGTAGTAGCCGCCATCCTGGGCGGGCCCGATGACGACGTCGTGAGTCTCGAGCGCATGGAAGGCTTGAGCCATTCGGTGAGACGGCACATGCGGCGAGTCGGAGCCAAGCACCACGATACGTTCATAACCTCGAGCGGCGACCTCGCGAAAGCCCGCCAAGAGTCGTTCGCCGAATGCGCCATCGTGCTGGGCCAGCAACTCACCGCCGGAGGGCACGAGCGGCGCGAACTCGGCGAGCGATCTGCCGGGCGGTAGCGCGCAGTACCAGAACAGATCGAAGCTGTCTCGCTGGCTCGCCTCGGTCATACGCGCGCCAAGATCGCGTAAGAACGCGGTGTAGAGCGTCGCGGCTGCGTCGTGACCGATTGCGCGGCCCAGGCGGGTCTTCGTTTTGCCTGGCTCCGGTAGCCGCGAAACGATGAAGAGCGCCTGGCGAGCGCGATCTGGTGGCGATGTTGGCGACCAGCGCCGATAGCGAGCGAGTGTTTTCAGGATGTGAATCGACGCCGTGACCGATCCACTTAGCGTCCCGGCGACCTTTGACTCGCCGGCGCTACGGCGATGGTAGTCTACCGGAACCTCGCGCACGCGCAGGCCGGCACGCGCTGCTTTGGCGAGCATCTCGGTGGACCAGCCGTAGGACATCTCGCTCATCTTGAGTCGCAGCAATGCGGTGCGCCGAATCGCGCGGGTTGGTCCTAGGTCGCTGACCTTCAGGCCGTATACCAACCGCAGAACCAGCGAACCAACGAAATTACCGGCTCGCTGGTGAGGTGTGAGCGCGCCGCGTTCGCTGTGCCCGCGCGAACGCGAGCCGACCACCAGGTCCGCGTCGGTCTCCACGACTTCTCGCGCCACGCGCGCCACGCCATCTAGATCGTCGCTGCCATCGCCGTCCATCAGCAGAATGATGTCTGCTGCCGCGGCGCGCAGGACGCCCGCGAGACACGCCTGGCCGTAGCCTCGCCGCGGCTCACTCACCACTTCGGCGCCAGCCATGCGCGCGGCTTCGGCGGTGCCGTCTGTGCTGCCGTTGTCGACCACATAAATGCCGGCGATGGGCAGCGTCTGGAGAGCGGGGTGAACCTGGAGCGCACGAACCAGTGGGCCAATGGCGCCTTCTTCGTTCAGCGCTGGTATGACAATCGCGACACTGGGCTTCGCCGCCAACGTCTTCGAAGCTGTCATGCACACTCCCGCCTGATTGACTGAGATGCGTCTGCAGGAAGTGTCGCGCGCAGTTCTAACGCCTAGGTGACGAACATTACTAGCGCATTACGCGGCGCGCATTTCGGGTCGAGCGCTAGGCGCTGAGATGGCGACGTAAGGCGCACGTAACAGGTGCGCGGTAGTATGATCTGGTGGATGTGGGAACTGGCTTGCGAGGGATGGTTGGGGCCTGCGATGGAGAGACGAGATGCTCACCAGGGCGCGTTGGATGGCGAGACGCCGCGCCGGCGAGTGCTGATCGTGGACGATGAACCGAACATTCGCGACGTGCTGCGACAATATCTGGAAGCGGCAGGCTACCTCGTCGCGGAGGCAGCGGATGGTCACGAGGCACTGAGTAAGATTGCGGCTACCCCGCCAGACCTAATTGTGCTGGATCTGATGCTGCCTGGGATAGACGGCATTGACGTGTGCCATGCAGTTCGACAGAGCAGCGCGACGCCGATCCTTATGCTGACGGCACGCGACGATGAGCCGCACAAGGTCGAGGGGTTCCGCGCGGGGGCCGACGACTACGTGACCAAGCCGTTTAGCCCGCGCGAGGTGGTGATGCGCGTCCAGGCGATCATGCGACGGCTGGATGCCACCGGCGTGCCGGCGATGGTGCTGGATGACACGGTCTACCTTGGAGCGCTGGTGATTCGCATGCGGCTGCGCACCGCCGAGCGCGACGGCGCCGTGCTCGACCTCACCGCCAAGGAATTTGACCTGCTGCAGTTCTTTGCCTCGCGCCCTCGCCAAGTGTTTACCCGGCAGCAACTGCTCGATCACGTCTGGGACGTTGGCTTCTATGGTGACGCGAGCACGGTCACGGTACACATCCGCCGCCTGAGAGAAAAGCTTGAAGTCGACCCCGCACATCCACAACACCTCAAGACCGTCTGGGGCGTGGGGTACAAGTTCGAGCCATAGTTCATCTCGCCATGAAGAGACCCGAGGCACACCATGACCACCCGCGTGTCGAAGTCACGGGAGCGCTGGCACCAACCGTCTACCTCACTCACCGCAGCGTTGGTGGGGGTGAGGATGCGCATCAGGCTGCGCTGGTTCGTCATCGCCGTGCTCGCCGGCGCCGCGACGCTGGCGGTCTTGGGGGCCATTCTCCAGCCGAGCCCATCGGGCTTTCGTGAACTCGCCCTGGTCTTGCTGATCAGTTCATTGGTGTCACTGGCGTTTGGCGAGGGGGCGCTTTGGCTGGTGGACGCCGGCCAGTTCGGCAGCATCCGGATGAAGATGGCGATCCCGCCGCTGCTCACCGCGCTGATCATCGCCTTCAACGTTACGCTGATTTCGCGCATGATGTTCATCTCTTCAGAGGATGGACAGTTGCAGTTGGCATTCCTAGCGTTCGGCGCGGCGCTCGCGTTGCTGCTGGCGGCATCGATCGGCGGGCGTGTGGCGAAAGCGGTTCGGCGCATCGAGGCGGGGGCACTGCGTATCGCGCAGGGCGAATACACCTATCGCATAGCGGTGCAGCCAAACCCGACGGGAGCAACGGAACTGGCGCAGCTCGCGGCGTGCTTCAACCAGATGGCGGCGAGCGTGGAGACGTCCTTCGAGCGGCAGAAGATCGCCGAAGCGGAGCGACGCCATGTGGTGGCGGCGCTCTCGCACGATCTGCGAACCCCGCTGGCGTCGGTGCGGGCGATGGTTGAGGCGATCGACGATGGGGTGGTGACCGATCCGGCAACAGTACGACGCTATCAGCACAGCATCCGCGGCGAGGTGCAGCACCTGAGCGCGCTGTTGGACGACCTTTTCGAGCTTTCGAAGCTCGAATCCGGCGCGTATCCGTTGGAATTCGACCGTGTGGCGATGGAAGATCTGCTCTCGGACGCGGTGGAGGCAGTGCGCGAACAGGCGGAACAGGCCGGACTCACCATCTCAGGCTGCATTCTCGGCCCGCTACCACCTGTGGCGGTGGACGCACGGCAGGTGCATCGGGTCTTGCTCAATCTGCTGCACAACAGTCTGCGTCACACGCCCAGCGGCGGAGCTATTGTCGTCCGCGCGGAGGTTGAGGACGCCGCGCAGTCGGGCGCAGCGCGGCAGCTCGTCGTGCGGGTGTCGGACACTGGAGAGGGCATCGCGCCAGAGGACCTCGCGCGGGTATTCGAGCCGACGTATCGCGGCGAGCGTTCGCGCACGCGCGCACGCCTGGGGGTTGCTCCGGAGCGAAGTGGCCTCGGCCTCGCCATTGCGCGGCGCATCATCGAGGCGCATGGTGGAGCTATTCACGTAGAGTCTCCGGTGGAGGGTGGCAACGGTACGGATCTCAGCGCTGGCGCTGAGGCTCCGGGCACGGCGGTCTGGTTCACGTTGCCGATACAAGCGTAGTGCGCTGTCGTGCCGGGAGGGCGCCCTCTATCCAAGCCGCTGCATGGCACGCAGCGGATGCCCCGATACTGCGTGCCAGCGGGAGAGATATGCCGCGCGCCTTATGCGACGACCTCGCCGTCAACGCCAACCTCTACCTTCGACTCCTCTAGCTCGCGGACGAGCTTATTGCGATAGTCCACCATGAAATTCCAGAGCGCGGCGGCGGCGGCGGAAGGGTGGCTGCCCGCGCGACGCGCCAGATACCAGTGGCGATGGACGGGGAAACCGACGACGTCTAGAACCACGAGGCGCTTGGCGTCGATCTCGAGCTCGATGGCGCCTTGTGGGATCACGGCGATGCCGAGGTCAGCCGCGACACCTTGCTTGATCGCTCCGCTGCTGCGCAGTTCCATCCCCACGTTGAGCTTGAGATCGCGTCCCTCGAAGAGCCGTTGCGTGTCGATGCGCGTCCCCGAGCCAGCTTCGCGCAGCAGAAACGTCTCGTCGCTCAACTCGGCCACGGGAATGTTCGTGCGCTGCGCCATCGGGTGACGTGGCGATGCGATCACTACCAGCTCGTTCGGCACAAACTGGGCGACTTCAAGGTCATGCGCGTCCTCGATTAACCCCATGACAGCCATGTCGACTTCGTTGTCGAGAAGACGCTTCTGCACAGTGAAGCGATTGAGCACATCGAGCGTCAACTTGATGCCGGGGAAGTCGCGATGGAAGGCGCCGAGGACCGGCGGTACCACGTAGATACCTGCCGTGGTGCTCGCCGCCACTTTCACCGTCCCGCGGCGGCCGCCGCTCAGTTCCTCCATGACCAGCCGCGTTTCTTCGAGGAGCCCGAATATCTTCTCACTGTAGCCGAGCAACTCTTTGCCGGCCTCGGTGAGGTGCAGGGAGCGTCCTACCTTCTCGAAGAGGGGCAGGCCGATGCTTTTCTCCAGCGCCTTCACCTGAAGGGAGACCCCCGGTTGGCTCAAATAGAGCGCGGCGGCCGCACGCGAGTAGCTGCCGTGCTCCGCGACGGCATGGAAGATGCGGAGTTGATGCAGGTTAATGTCCATAACTGAACCCTTATGCCAAACATGAGACGGCGCTATTGTCAATTATAGCAGGACGGGGTACAGTGCTGTCTGTCTACACTCGCCAATGGTGCGTTGTCGCGCAATGGCGCGCGGAAAACGCGGCGGGATAACAAAGGGAGAGCTTGCATGACCACGCTGGTAGGTGATCAGGTAAGTGACGCGCCCGAACAGCGCGCGAACGAGCCACAGGGAACGTCGGCCCAAACAACATCGAGCGCGATCGCCGCGCGAGAGGCGAGTTGGCAGCAGGATTCGCGCTGGGCGGGCGTCACCCGTCCCTATACTTCGGCGGATGTGGAGCGGCTGCGCGGCAGCATGCAGATCGAGTATACGCTCGCGCGGGTTGGCGCTGAGCGGCTCTGGAATCTGTTGCAGACGCGCACGTACGTTGCGGCGCTGGGCGCGGTCACCGGCAATCAGGCCGTGCAGCAGGTCAAGGCAGGACTTGAAGCGATCTACCTCAGCGGCTGGCAGGTGGCGGCTGATGCGAACCTCGCCGGACAGATGTATCCCGATCAGAGCCTCTATCCTTCGAACAGCGTGCCGGCCGTCGTCAAGCGCATCAATCAGGCGCTGCAGCGTGCCGACCAGATCGCCCATGCTGAGGGGAATGACGAGACGTACTGGTTCGCCCCGATCGTCGCCGACGCGGAGGCGGGCTTCGGCGGACCCCTGAACTGCTTCGAGCTGATGAAGTCGATGATCGAAGCGGGAGCGGCGGGGGTCCACTTTGAGGATCAGCTCGCCTCCGAGAAGAAATGCGGCCACATGGGCGGCAAGGTGCTGATCCCCACGCAGAGCGCCATCAAGAATCTCGTCGCGGCGCGACTGGCCGCCGATGTGCTTGGTGTGCCGACCGTGCTGGTCGCTCGCACCGACGCCAATGGCGCTACGCTGATCACCAGCGACGTGGACCCGCGCGACCAGCCTTTCTTGACGGGCGAGCGCACGCCCGAGGGCTTCTTTCGCGTGCGCCAGGGAATCGACGCGGCGATCGCCCGCGGCCTGGCATATGCGCCGTATGCCGACGTCATCTGGTGCGAGACCGCCGAGCCGAACATCGAGGAGGCGCGGCGATTCGCCACGGCGATCCTCGAACGGTTCCCCGGCAAGCTGCTCGCCTACAACTGCTCGCCCTCCTTCAACTGGCGCAAGAAGCTCGACGCGCAGAGCATCGAGACCTTCCAGCAGCAACTGGGGGAGATGGGGTACCGGTTTCAATTCGTCACGCTCGCCGGATTCCACGCGATTAACCTGGCGATGTTCGAGCTTGCGAAGGGCTATGCCGAGCGGGGCATGGCCGCCTATTCGGAGCTGCAGGAGCGCGAATTCGCCGCCGAGGTGGCTGGCTATACGGCTACAAAGCATCAGCGTGAGGTCGGCGCGGGCTACTTCGACGAGGTGGCGCAGGTGATCTCCGGCGGCGAGTCGTCTACTACGGCGCTTACCGGCTCGACTGAGGCGGAGCAGTTTCACTAGACGCCTACACGGCTGGGCACCACGCGTGACGTGACGTCCCGCCGCAGGATCTGTGTTCGGATGCCAGCGCCTTATACTCTGGGATGGTGGGCGCTGGCTTTCGACGCGCCTGGACGGAACGGATGCGCTCTGCCGTGCGAGACGCCGGTTTGGCGAGGCGGCGGTGGTCGGCCAGGCGGTGACTTTGGCGGCTTTGTGGGACCGTAGCGGTCCATTGGCAGCGCCAGCGAAGGAAGGCGATGTGAGCATGTCGAGCGAGTACCCGACTGGCGTGGAGATCGCCGCGCCGATGACCCCCGAATATGCCGCGATCCTGACGCCGGAGGCGGTGGGCTTCGTGGCGAAGCTCCAGCGGACATTCGGCGCGCGACGCGAGGAGCTGCTGGAGCGGCGACAAGAACGGCAGCGGGCGCTCGACGGTGGGGCGCTGCCCGACTTCTTGCCCGAAACCGCGGCGATCCGCGCTGGTGACTGGAGCATCGCGCCGATCCCGGCGGAGATTCAGGATCGACGCGTGGAGATCACGGGGCCGACCGACCGCAAGATGGTGATCAACGCGCTGAACTCCGGCGCGCGGGTTTTCATGGCGGACTTCGAGGATGCGAACAGCCCGACCTGGGCCAACCTGGTGGAGGGGCAGATCAATCTGCAGGACGCTGTGCGCCGCGCGATCGACTTCACCAGCCCCGAGGGCAAGGACTACCAACTCGACGAGACGACGGCGGTGCTGTTCGTTCGCCCGCGCGGGTGGCATCTGCCGGAGAAGCACCTGTTGGTCGACGGGAAGCCGGTTTCGGGGAGCCTCTTCGACTTCGGCCTCTACTTCTTTCACAACGCTGGCGAGCGGGTGGCGCGCGGCTCGGCGCCCTACTTCTATCTGCCGAAGCTGGAGAGCCATCTCGAAGCGCGCCTGTGGAACGATGTCTTCACGCTGGCTGAGAGCGAGTTGGGGATCGCGCATGGGACGACGAAGGCGACGGTACTGATCGAGACGCTGCTCGCCGCCTTCGAGATGGACGAAATCCTCTACGAGCTGCGCGAGCACTCGGCAGGGCTGAACTGTGGCCGCTGGGACTACATCTTTAGCGCGATCAAGAAGCGCCGCGCCGATCCGACCTTCGTGTTGCCCGATCGGGCGCAGGTGACGATGACCACGCATTTCATGCGCTCCTATACGCTGCTGTGTATTCAGACCTGCCATCGGCGCGGGGCGCAGGCGATGGGCGGCATGTCGGCCTTCATCCCCGTGAAGGGTGACGAGGCGCTGAACGCGACCGCCTTCGCGCAGGTCCGCGCGGATAAGGAACGTGAGGCGACCGACGGGCACGATGGAACGTGGGTGGCGCACCCAGGGATGGTGGCGCTCGCCACCGAGGTATTTGACCGGGTGATGCCGGAGCCGAACCAGATCGGGCGCTTGCGCGAGGATGTGCGGGTGAGCGCCGCGGACTTGCTGGCCGTCCCCGAGGGGACGATTACCGAGGCTGGGCTGCGCACGAACATCAAAGTTGGCGTGCAGTACATCGCCGCCTGGCTTGGCGGACTCGGCGCGGTCCCGCTGTACAACCTGATGGAGGACGCCGCCACGGCGGAGATCTCGCGGGCGCAGGCGTGGCAGTGGATCCACTCGCCGAGGGGCGTGCTCGACGACGGGCGCAAGGTGACGGTCGCGCTCTTCAACGAGCTGCTGGCCGACGAGATGGCGCGGCTGCGCGCCGGCGAGGGTGAGCCGCGTTACACGCCGGAGAACCTGGAGCGCGGGGCCGAGCTTTTCGCGCGGCTCACCACCGACGAGCAGCTGGTCGACTTTTTGACGCTGCCGGGCTATGCGTTGCTGCCGTGACGCGGCGGGCCGAGCGGCAAGGCAGAGCTAACGCTCGCGGTCTGCTGGGGCGTGAGTATCAGGTCTCAAGCCAGGACTGGGCGCGCTCGACGATCTGCTCCATCGTCTCCTGATAGTGCGTGCAGCGCGGCAGCGTCGCGAGAATGGTGGGGCCGTAGGAGCGCGTTTGCAGGCGGCGGTCGAAGAGCACGACGGCGTTGCGCCGCCAGTGGCTCCAGGCGAGGCCGCCGAGCGCCTGACGGAGCCGCAGCGCGGCGTGGGGGACGACGAACTGCGCTTGCGGATCGGTCCAGGTTTCTGAGCGGGCGGCAAGGAGCGGATCGCTGAGCGCGGGGAAGGGCACGCGCGTGACGACAACGCAGGCGGGCGGCTGCTCGGTCTGGTCGGCGCCCTCCCAGAAGGCGCCCGCGCCGAGCAGGACGACGCGCGGCTCGCTACGGAAGGTTTGCCAGAGCTGACGGGCCGATCCGTCGATGCCCTGCGCCAAGACGAGGATGTCGCGGCGTTCGAGGACGCGACGAATGCCCGCGGCGCTGGCGCGCAGCCCGGAATGCGACGGAAAAATGATCACCGTGCGACCGTTTAGCGTGGTGGCGAGGTTGATCAGCGCCTCGTCGAGGTGGCGCTGATACTGCGCGGCGTTCGGTTCGGGCGTGTCGGTGGGAAGGCAGAGCAGGGTCTGTTCGCTGCGATCGATGACTGGGGAGTGCGTCGCGCTTTCGTCGGGGAGGCCGAGGGAGCCGCGGACGAAGGTGAAGTCGCCGGAGACCGCCAGGGACGGCGCGGCGAGGACGAGCCCCGACCCCGGCGCGTAGAGCGGCGCGAGCGCATCGCCTATGCGTACGGGTGCGCGATGGAGCACGGGAACCTCGGCCAGCACGGGGTCGTCGTTGGCGCGTTGGCGCGCGGGGTTGGACGAGTCGGGCGATGGCTTGGCCGAAGGTATCGCAGGGGAGCCGAGGTTGGCGCGCTGGCGGTGTGAGGGCTCGGCGCGCGGCGCACCCCAGGTCTGAGCATATGGCAGGCGGAGCCAGGCGACGGTGGCGCCGTCTTGCGGCTGCTCGATCAGCGCGACGCCGGCGGCGGACCAGCGATCGATGGCGCGGGCGGAGCCGAGAAGATCCGTGGCGATGCCGTCCGCGGCGACGGGCACTTTGGCACCGCGCTCGGCGAGCACGAGACGCGCGGCCTCACGGGCAACTTTCGCCGTGGCGGCGAGCGCGGTGTTGAGCGCGCCCCAGGCACGCGCCAGATCGTTCCAGGAGGACCATGTTCGGGTGGCCTCGTCGAGACGCAGGGTACGGTGTTCGTTGGCGTCGCCGGCATCGCCGGAGCCGTCGCCTTGGGACTCGGCGAGCAGGGCGCGGGCGGCGCGAAAGAAGGCTTCGACGCTCTTGCGCGCGCGGTTGGTCTGGGCAAACCAGTTTGGCTCATGGGTGGCGCCGCTCTGCCCGAGGGTGAGCGCCGCGAGACGCAACAGTCCGGCGCGCGGACCCCCTGGCTCGGCGAGGGTGCTGAGGGTGGCGAGGAGCGCGGCGCGGTCGAGCTCGATGCTGCGCGCGCCGCGGAGCTCGTCTTCGAGTAGATGGGCGTCGAGCGCCAGCACGCGGGAGACGTTGGGTAGTGTGTTGTCGCGGCCGGTGAGCTGCGCGGCCAATGCGCCGTGGGTGGTGACGACGATCTGGGCAGCGGCGGCGCTCTCTTGGGCGCGGGCGACGAAACAATAGCCGTCGCGCAGGTACGAGCAGGTGTCGGTCGAGTCGGCGAAGTCTCTGCCGGAGCGGACCCGCTCCCACGCCTCTAGCTCTTGTCCCGCGAGGGTGACCTCGGAGCGCGCGCCGGTCAACGTCTGCCCCGCCCAGACAGTGAGCTTGGCCAAGCCACGCGAGAGGTCGCGCGGGGGCTGGAGGTCGCGGGGAGTGCGCGCCGCACCGAACCAGCGATGCAGGCAGAGATAGTCTTCGCGCTGAGCGAGCTCTGCCACGTGGAGGTCGCCTGGGGCCAGCCCCGCGGCGGCGATGGCGAGGGGCATGACGTTGCTGCACGAGGTGCGCGGCGGCCTCGCTGGTGGCTACGCTCAGCAACGCGCGCTCGCCGGAGGTGTGCGCCCAGCGGAGCAATTGGGTGACACTGGCAACCGCGCCGGCCTCGCCGTTCTGGAGTTCGACGAGCGCGGGGCCACCCTGGACCAACGCGGCCTGGAGCGCGGTTTCGATGCCGTGGGTTAGACGCTGCTCGGCGGATTGCGCCGTCGCGGCGAGGTGCGGGTCTACGGTGGGCATGGGCAAGACTTCGCGGGCGACGACGTGGAGGCGCGGACGTGTCTGGGTGGCGTTGGGCGCGATTGCCAGGGTGAGCACGGCAGGGTTGACGCCGAGTTTGGCGGCCAGTTGCGCGCCGAGTGTGCCCGCCGCCGGATGCGCGGACGAGCCGGGGTGGCCGCCGCGTTGGCGCCGCGCGAGGCGGACGAAGTGGCCCGGTGTCCACTCGCGCGGCATGGCGAGGTCGTCGAGGGCATCAAGCGTGTTGTCGTCGAGGTCTTCGAGCCGCTTGAGCAGGGCGAGCAAGACATCGCGGGCGAGCTGGGCATCGGCGAGGGCACGGTGGAAGGTGGGGCTGCTGACGCCCAATGCCGCGCCGACCGCGCCGAGGGTGTAGCTGGTGAGGCTGGGTAGGAGCGTCGAGGCGAGCTCGTAGGTATCTACCAGCGGATTGTCGCGCGCGAGACCGTGGCGCTGGAGGAAGGCGGCGTCGAATTGCACGCTATGGCCGACGAGCGCGGCGTTGCCGATGAAGGCGCGGAGCCGCGGGAAGAGCGCGCTCATGGTTGGGGCGTCGCGCAGTGTGGCGGGAGCGATGCCGGTCAGTCGCTGGATACGGTACGGCAGCGGCATGCCTGGGGAGACGAACGACTCGAAGGTCTCGATGGTGGTGTCGCCCGAAAACTTGAGCGCGCCGATCTCGATGATGGCGTCTTGCTCGGGGCTCAGCCCGGTGGTTTCGAGATCGATGGCGACGCGCACGGGCGCTGTGCCCACGGTGAACTCCGATCCTCGGTGAAGGTCTGACGTGGGATGCGGCTACTCGGTGAATTGGCGCAGGAGGTGCGCCGCGGCGCGCCCCGCCTTGCCGCGGTGGCTGATGCGGTGCTTTTCTTCAGCGGGGATCTCGGCGACCGTGCGGCCAACCGTTGGTAGGAGAAAGATCGGGTCGTAGCCGAAGCCGGCGGTCCCCCGCGGCTCGGTGGCGATGGCGCCTTCGAGCGTGCCGTCGACGACGGCGTAGAGGCCGAGGGGAGCGGGCGAGGCGATGGCGATGGCGCAGCGATAGCGCGCGGTGCGCTCGGTCGCCGGGACACCACGCAAGCGCTCGTTGAGGATGACGAAGCGTTGGGGATAGGTGACGTCTTCTCCGGCCCAGCGCGCGGAGTAGACGCCGGGCTCGCCGTTGAGCGCGTCGATCTCGAGGCCGGAGTCGTCGGCGAGGGTGAGGAGGCCAGAGGCATCGGCATAGGCCAGTGCCTTGAGGATGGCGTTTTGCTCGAACGTGGCGCCGGTCTCTTCGACGGCGGGCGAGACGTCGACATCGGCTGGGGTGACGAGCTCGTAGGGCAGATCGGCGAAGATCTGGCGAAACTCGGCGACTTTGTGAGGATTGGTAGTGGCGATGAGGACTGGCGATGCGTAGCGCATGCGCTCGTTCTTCTAGCGTGTCCGTCGATGCGGATCACGAACGGCCGGGAGGTTGTGGCGAAACGCGGATCGCAGCGGCCAGGGGCATTCTAGCATGCCGCTCGCGGGCGTGTCGAGCGTGCGGTTTTTGCCGATTCTGCCGTTTTTGGGGTTTTGGACGGAAGACCGTGGGCGGCACTACCGTGGAGACAGTGGAGACCGCGGCGGCGAGGGTGCCACGCGTGCCACGCGTGCCATTTCTGCCGATTCTGCCGGATTGCAGCATTTTTGCCACGGGCGTGTCTGCCGATTCTGCCGATTCTGCCGATTGGCGCGGTTCGGGCTCGTCACGCGGTTCGGCGGGTTGGTCGTCGGCGCGATCATCATCGGCGAGATCACCGTTGGTGGCAGCGGCGGTGAGGAGGGCGTCGTAGGCGTCCTGGACGTCTTTGCGGTGGAGGCCAAGCAGTCGCGCGGTTTGCACGTGGGCGGCGAGCGCCAGGCTGAGGTAGCGCGGAGCGTGGCTGGCGTGACGCTCGCGCGTCGGGGCGGTGAGGGCGGTGACCTCGGCGGCGACTTCGCGCTCATAGGCCCCCCAGGCGGTGGCGGCGACCTGGCGGATGGATGCGACGGCGAGCAGCAACTCGTCGGCATGTTGGTCGCGTAGGTCCACGGCGACTTCGCGGCGGATCTGTTGGAGCCAGGCGCGGACGGTGCGCTCGGGGACGCCGAGGGTGCTGGCGATGGCGGGGCCACGCAGTCCCTGGCAGGCGAGCTCCCAGGCGCGGTCTTGCAGGGAGCGGCGGCGTGCGGCAGCGGGGGTGCTGTGCAGGTCGGTGGGGGCGGGGTGCACGTCAGTGAGGATGGGAGCGTGGTTGAGCGTGGGGGAGCGATCGAAGGCGGGGCTGGTGGCGCGGGCGGCGGACATGGGGCAGGGTCCTTTCGAGGAGGGGGCGGCAGGAGGGGAGGGTCTGCGGTGCTGGGTGGGGGCGCACCGTTGGGGGTTCGCAATGAGTATAGAATATTTGTTCTGATTTGGCAAGGGGCGAGCCAATAGAACGCAACATTTGATTGCTGACGTGATGCATGCTTGTGGGCATGCGCGGCGCGGAGCTAACCGCCAGCAAGCCCCTAGAGGGGACGGGGGGCCAGACGAGAGCCGGGAGCGCCGGGGCGGAAGCGGCAAGGATTCAGAAGCGAGAAGGACTCACCTGAATTCGGTGTATGACGTTGGCAGCGGAATGGCTATCACGTGGGAGGCAGCGGTGAGAGAACGGAGCGACCGGACGAGTGGGCCGCAGGCGGATGGGGAGGGAGGTTTGTGGATGTCGGCTGGCGAGGCGCGGTCACCGCCGGTGGCTACGCTTCCGCTGACCGGCTGAGCCGGGGTGAGGCGCTGGCGATTGAGGTCGATGTGGGGCTATGGAGAGTTGCGCCTTGATCTGGCGGTAGGTGTTCAGCAGGTGGTCGGGCATGACTTTGGTGTCGGCGAGGACGGGCATGAAGTTGGTGTCGCCGTTCCAGCGGGGAACGATGTGATAGTGGACGTGATCGAGGATGCCGGCTCCGGCGACCGCGCCCTGGTTGATGCCCATGTTGTAGCCATGGGGGTGGAGCGCGGCGTCAATGGCGGCGAGGCAGCGCTGGGCGGTGGTCATCAGGTCAGTCAGGGTCTCGGGATCTAGCTGCTGGATGGTGGGCTGGTGCGCATAGGGCGCGACCATCACGTGGCCGCTGTTGTAGGGAAAGAGGTTCATCAGGACGAAGACGTGTTCGCTGCGCAGGAGCACGAGATTCTCTTCGTCGCGGTCCTGGGTGGGCTTGCTGCAGAAGATGCAGTCGTCGTGGCGCTGATCGCCGCCGACATAGGCCATGCGCCAGGGCGCCCAGAGGACGTGCGGGTGGGGCTGGTCGTGTGGCGCGGGAGTGCTGGCGCTGGACATATTCGCCTCTCTGGGTAGTGCTGTGCCGATCAGTGTAGGATGAAGAAGCCGATCAGGAAGCAGACGATGAAGAGCGCTGCGCCGAGCAGTAGCGCGACGCTGAGTGTGGGTCCGCTAGCGGGCTCGCCGGCATGGGTGAGCGTGGCGGGGGCGGCGCGCGGCGCTATGCCGTCCGCGGCGAGGGCCGGGAGCGGGCGTGAGGGCAGCGAGAAGTGTGGCGGAAAGCGCGGATCCCTTTCGGGGGCGCGCTGCTGTTCGGGATAACCGCCGCTGGCGGCGAAGGCGCCGGGTGCGGTCGGTTCGCCGAAACTCCCGGAGTTCGCCTGGGCCAGGGCTTGATCGGAGGTAGCCCAGGGCTGGCTCGCGCCGAGCGTTTCTTGCAGGGACCAGGGCGCCTCGCGTTGGACCATTTGACGGGCGACGCGGAGCGCGGGCGGCGTCACTTCGGGGAGCGGGGAGCGAAGGCGCGCCAGTTCGCGGGCTAGCGCTTCGAATTCCAGCACGAGCGTCTCGGCGTCGCGGATGCGGTTGGGGTGCGCGCGCAGGAGGCAGCGACGCACCAGGGCGCGGGCGCGTTCGGGGACGTCGGCTCGGAAGGCGCGATCGGTGTCTTCGGCGCTTTCAGTGGGAGTGCCCGCGGGGTGTGGGGTGGAGAGCGCCTGCCAGAGGATCAAGCCGACGGCGCGGACGTCTTCGGCATAGGGAGTTGGCTCCTCGGCGGCGGCGATGCGCGTAGTGTCGGGGGATTCGAGCGCGTGGGCGAAGGCGTCGAAGTAGGCGGTGTCGGGCGGAAGGGCGAAGTTGTTGAGGCGCAGCACGGCGCGACGATCCACCAGCACGGCGGCGGGGGTCAGGTCGCCGTGGACGACGCCGCGACTGTGGGCGTAGGCGAGCGCGCGGGCGATCTGCGACGCGAGGTCGGTGGCACGCTCGACGGGGAGCCCGACACGCAGGTAGTCGGGGAAGGGCCGGGACTGCACGTATTCCTGGACGACGAAGAGAGAGCCTTCATGCTCGACGGCATCGAAGACGGCGACGATGGCGGGATGGGTGAGCGCGGCGGTGGCATGGAGGGCTGCCTGAAAGGCGAACACCTGCGTTGGGGGCACGACTTTGACGACGACGCCGCGACGCAGTACGGCGTCTTGCCCGCGGAATACCTGGCTGAGCGTGCCCTTCGCCAGCCGATCGTCCAGGCGGTAGCGATCCGCGAGGGTGAGGCCGACGTAGCTGGAATTGGCGGGCGAGCCTAGCATGCGAGACTCCTCGATAGGTAGCGCGCGGTCAGCCGGGCTGCATGGCCTGGGCCACTGAACGATTACGCTGGATTGGCGTGAGTCGTCCACTGAGGGACGAACACGGAGGCCAGCGGCATGCAGCCGGGATCTCGTCGGCGTCGCTCCGGAGCGGCAGTTGACGATCGTTCGCCGGCGTTAGGACGCGATGACCCGCATTATGCCACGTGGCGCGGGGGATGCGGCAAGCGGCGACGCGATGTGCTACGCCAATTCGGCTACGCGGGCGGCGCCGTAGAGGGCGGCATGCGGCTCGAGCGTACCCCAGCGCAGGTCCGGCGGCGACGTGAACGGCGTGGTGAGCGAGATGACGCGCACGCGCAGGCCCGCGAGGAAACCGTCGCCGATCTCGGTGAGGGGTCCGCCGAGGACGATGGCGCGAGGCGCGGTGAGCGCGGTAACGTTTGCCAGCGCCACGGCGAGCGCGTCGAGCGCTTCGGCGACGACCCGACCGGCGATGGCGTCGCCCTGTTGGGCCAGGGAGAAGACCTGCGCGACGGTCATCGCCTCGGCGCGGCCAGCGGTGACGCGCTGCATCGCGGCATGGCTCTCGTCGGAGTCGGAGGCGAGGCCGATCATGCGGCGGACGATGGATTGCGCGGAGGCGATCGGCTCCAGGTGACCGGGGAGGCCACAGGAGCAGCGAGGACCATCATTGGCGATGCGGAAATGGCCGAGCTGGCCTTCTACGCCTTCAATGGCACCGTCCATCACGAGGGCGGAGGTGATGGTGCGCCCGATGTGGAGGTAGAGCAGGCGCGCGCCGGGAGGGAGCGGCGCACGCGCGGATTCGGCGAGGGCGGCGGCATGGGTGGCGGAGGCCACGGCGACGGGCAGGCCGAGGGCGGCGGCGAGCGCGGAGCGGAGTGGGTAGCCGTCCCAGGCGGCGGACGGGCCGAGACGCTGGACGACGCCGCGCGGCGCGTCGACGCGGCCCCAGACGGCGACACCGGCGGCTGCGGCCTGTACCTCACCGAGGTCGCTCGCCACCTGATGGGCCAGCGCGGCGAGCGCGGCGACGCAACTGGCAGGAGTGGGCGGCACGGTGAGGCGCGTGTGCCAGCGGCGGTCGTTCGCCAGCGCGGGTAGGCATGCGCTGAGACGGGTGCCGCTCTCGGCGATCTCGAATCCGAAGAGCGCGCGGGGCGGTAGGGAAGGTTGCGGTGAAGCGATCACGACGAGCGCCGTCCTTTGCTTGCCGTGCGAGGCGAGGTTACGGTGCGCCCGCGCGACCCTGGCATAGCGTGGTATAGCACAGGCGCGCGGCGCGTACAATGGAGGGGCGAGCGTGGCGACCGCGTCTACCGCGGCTACGAGCATTCTCAGGCGCGCGGGGGATGGGGGAGGTAGGTGCCGATGGAGACGGGCGAGGATGCCGCGTTCCCTGAGGAACTGGGGCGGGCGCTGGCGGAGCGCGGGGTGACGACGCGGGACGAGGGTGAACTGCGGCGGGCGTTGGAAAGACACGCGCCGGGGTATAACCTCTTTCGGCTGACGCCGGCGGCGGCGCGGCGCTGGAAGTGCCGCTACCGGCTGCTGCTGGAGGCGGGCTATTATGATGGGCAGTCGGCGGCGGAGGTGTATGGACGGGCGCTGCTGGCGGCGCTTACGCCGGCGGTATCGGGCGATCCAGCGCAGTGAGGGCGGCCGCGGCGCGCTCGGATGCTTGGGCGATGGCTGGCGGGGTGAGCAGGCCGCGCTCGGTGACGACGCCGGTGACGAGGCGCGCTGGGGTGACGTCGAAGTAGGGGTTGCGAGCGGTGACGCCGGGAATGGGATCGGGGAGCAGTTCGACGGGGTCCATCTCTTCGAGTGCCAGCGGGAAGCCGGAGGCGGCGATCTTGAGCGTCTCGCAGACGGCGTAGAAGGGGAGGCGAGCGTCGCGCGCGGCGAGGGCGAGGAGGTAGGTGCCAACTTTGTTGACGAGCGCGCCGTCAGGTCGAATGCTGTCGGCGCCGACGAGGACGAGCGCGGCGCGGGTGACGTACGAGCCTAGGGCAGCGTCGGCGAGGAGGGTGACGCGCCAGCCATGGGCGGCCAGCGCACGCGCGCTTGCGATGCCCTCGCCTCCGGGACGCGACTCGCCGATGGCAATCTCGCGGGAGGCATCGGGGAGATCGGGCAGGAGATCGATCAGCGCGCGTTCGACGGTGCCCGAGCGGCTGAGGGTGACGAGGGGTCCGGTGAGCAGAGGGCGCAGGGCGTCGCGGATCGCTGGCGACCACGTCTCTTCGCCATCTACGATGCGGGCGGCTTCGTCGCGTAGGCGCGGGAGGGCGGAGCGTCGATCGGTGGCAGTGGCCGCGGCTGCCCAGACGCTGGCGGCGGCATTGGCGACGGCGGCCATGCTGGGGCGCGCGGTGGCGAAGTCGCGTGCGGCGGTGTGGAGCAGATCGAGCAGTTGGGCGCGAGTCGCGTTCGAGGGGGTGTCGGTCGTGGTCGCGGCATCGCGTAGGGAGCGCGCGACGAGACGGGCGAGCCAACTTGCGCCATGTTCGCGGTCGGCGCGGAGGGTTTCGAGCGCGGTGGCGAGGGCGAGGCGGGTCGGGCCAAGGTCGGCGGGCCAGGTCATGGGTTGGCGCCATCGAAAGGGTAGACGGCGGCGAGCGCCTCGGCAAGTTTGGGAACGGTGGTGAGCCGGGCAATCTCGGCTGGCGCGATCCACTGGAACTCGGCCGCCTCCCAGTCGGTGCGGATGCGGTCGGGGGCGGTAACGGCGAAGAGAAACGGATGGACGATCCAGTTGCGCCCGAGGGACTCGTCGGTGACGTGGACGACATCACCGGCGCGGAGCAGGTGGAGGTCGCCACGGGTGAGGGCGGCTTCTTCGCCGAGTTCGGTGTAGGCTTGTTCGAGCGGGGAGACGCCGGGTTCGACGAATCCGCTGACGCCTGCCCATGCGCCGCGATAGGAGCCGACGCTTTCGCTGCGGCGCAGCAGCAGGATCTGGTCGGAGGGGCGATCGCGGCGCAGGAGGAAGCAGGTGACGACATGGGTGGGCGTGGCTGAGGGGTCCATGAAGCGTTCTCCTGACCGGGCGCGGTCAGCTCCCGGCGGAATGGTAGACGGCGAGGTGCGCGCGGGCGGCGGCGTCCCAGGTGAAGCGTGTCGCACGCTGTAGGCCACGCTCGCGGAGCGCGGCGCGGAGGGGATCGTCACTCATGACGCGGACGAGCGCTTCGGCGAGGGCGGCTTCGTCGGTGGGCGGGACCAGCACGGCGGCGTCGCCGGCGACTTCGGGGAGCGAGCCGCCGGTGCTACAGACGACCGGCGTGCCGGAGGCCATTGCCTCGGCGACGGGGATACCGAATCCTTCGTAGATCGAAGGCATCGCCAGCGCGGACGCGGCGTGGTAGAGCGTGGGTAGCTCGCCGTCGGGCAGGAAGTCGAGAAACTTGACGGCGTCACGCAGGCCGAGCGTGGCAACGGCTTCATAGACGCCTTCGTTGAGCCAGCCGGGTCTGCCGGCGATGACCAGCGATTGCGGGCCGGAGGGTTCGTGGCGGGCGCTAGCGAAGGCGCGGATCAGTCGCTCGTAATTTTTGCGCGGCTCGACGGTGCCGACGGCGAGGACGAAGGGCTGGTCGAGCGTGTACTTGGCGCGGAGCGCGGCGACGGCGGCGGGGTCCACTTGTGGGGTGAAGGTGGGGGAGATGCCGAGGTAGATCACGTCGATCTTGTCGCGCGGCACGCGCAGGCGCTCGACGAGGTCGTCGGCGGTACGCTGGGAGACGGCGATGACGCGATCGGCGGCGTGAACGGCGCGCGGCACGACGGCGCTGAGGTACGCGGCGAGACTCGGCACGGAACATTCTGGGTTGGTGATGAAGGCTAAGTCGTGGATGGTGACGACACGACGCGCGCGGATGGCGGGCGGCAGGGTGTAGTCGGGTCCGTGGAGGACGCGCATGCCGCCGGCGAGGAGTTCGATGGGGAGCGGGACGCGGAGGCGCTGCCAGAGAATCGTGGTGTTGCGGTTGCCGAGGGGAACGACGCGTGTGCGGAAGTTGGGCGCCTGCGGGATCGGGCGATCTTTGGTCGGGCGCTCGGTGGAGAACAAGGTGAAGCGGTCGGGAGTGTCGAGGCGGGCGAGGGCATTGACGAGTTCGCGGGTATAGCGGGCGATGCCGGCGGATTGCGCAATCGCCGAGGTGAAGTCGATTCCAATGCGCATGCGTTGCCTCTTGGTGGTCGTCGCGGGCTGGACTGGTTGCGCTGGCGACTGGGCGAGTATAGCACGGGAAACGGCCGGGCGCGAACGGTAGGCGTGGTGAGGGGCAGGGTCATTCAAAGTTTGAGGCCAAGGAAGGCAAGGGCGGACGCCAGGTTTGTCGGTCGTGGACGTCCCTGTGCCCAGCGCACCGCCTCCAGCCGCAATCGCCACCATTGAGCCATCGCGGAAAGACTGCGGGTGCCTCAGAGCATCGCCGCGGCGGCCAGTGACAACAGCGCCGGCAACGGATAGCGCCGCCCATCGCGCATCCCGTGAATGGCGTCGGGCAAACGTGCGAAGGCGGCGACGAGGCTCCGCACGAATTCGGCTGCTTCCATGCGCTTCGTCTGCCAAACACGTTCGATCTTTGAAAAACTCTGCCCTTTGGCCCAGCCTTCGTGCATACCTGTTCGCGTTCTGGTACACTCGTGGACACGCGTCGGGTAGGTAGGTACATAGGGCAGGAGATTGCACGACGTGGCGATGGTGACGAGCGCATTCCGACGGAAGCGACCGCAATCGACGAAACGTGTCGCGGCGTCGCGGGATCCGCTCCCCTGGCGCACCTTTATCCGAGAAGCAGCGGGACTTTGGCTCGTCTGGCAGTTCGTACTGATCGCCTTCACGTACACCGCACTGACGTTTGCGCTCTCCAACTCCTTGCGCGCCAGCCCAATCACTGCGGTAACGCCTTCCAGCCTGTATCAAGTTTGGGTACGGCACGATAGTGACTGGTACCTTCACATCGCGCAAAGGGGCTACTTTAGCAACCAGTCGCTTTCCTTCTTTCCGTTCTATCCGCTTCTCATCGTGTTGTCACCTTCGTCTGCTTGGGCAACGCTCCGCTGGCGGCCGTGCTCGTTGCGCGCCTTGCCGACTATGCGGTCTGCTTGGGGATGGTGGCGCTTGCTTGGCACGAGCTGCGCGGGGATTGGACCTCCGCTAGACGCGCACTCGCCATCACGCTGTCTTTCCCGCTGGCGTTCTTTCTCGGTGCCGCTTATACAGAGTCGCTTTTCCTCGCGGAAGTCTGTTTCACTTTGCTCTTCGCGCGTCGGCACGCCTGGGGCCTCGCCGCGACATTCGGCTTCCTAGCAGCTGTCACCCATCCCCGCGGCATCGTCCTGTTTCTGCCTCTCGCCTGGGAATGGGCGATAACAATGCGGCCTTGGGTGGCTTGGCGAGAGTGGCGGGTATGGCGCTCTGGCGCGCTCGCGCTGCTTTCGGTCCCTGTGGGGTTCCTCTTGGTGGCCGCGATTGATGCCATTGCATCGGGCGGCGATCTCCTTGCGATCGTCCACACGCATGCCTCGTTCGATCGGGTAAGCCTTGCACCGTGGAACATCCTCCACTTGGCGCTCGGCATCCTGGTGCGGAGCCCAACTGGCACGATCAATCAGGCCCATAACCTGTTTGACATCGGCTTGGTGCTGTTCGTCTCCGTCATCGTAGCGGTGGCGGCATGCCGTAGGCAGATGCCCGGTGCTTTCGTGCTGTACAGCGTAGGGCTCATCGTCCTCAGCATTGCCTCCCCAACGCCACACCAAAGCGATCCGTTTCTTTCCGCCGGTCGATTCATCATCCCGTCCGTGCCGGCCTTCCTCGTCTTGTCGTCGTGGGCGAAAAACCGTCCCTGGCTGCAATGGCTCGTCGTCGGTGGCGGGCTTTGCCTGGAGGTCACGTTGGCCGCGTTCTACATCAACGGGGGCTGGCTGATCTGAGGCATGTCGACACTTAACGGCCAACGGGTGCTATTGGGAGGGTCAGGTGCAGGAGAAGCCGGACGCGCGACACATCTCACGACCATCGCTATCTCCGCTCACTAGCCTGCGCTTCTTAGCGGCGCTTTGGGTGGTCGCCTACCACTACACGCTCGAATTTCGCTTCACCTCGCTACGTCAAGAGATCGGCTATGAACTCGGCCCACACAATCCTATCGACTTTCTGCTTTTGCAGGGGCACCTCGCTGTCGATTTCTTCTTTCTGCTCTCCGGTTTCATACTCGCCTACACATACACCTCGACACACAACAGCTTACGCGGTGGTGCGCGCGGATTCTGGGTCGCGCGACTTGCGCGCATCTATCCGGTGTATCTACTCGGCCTGGCGCTAAGTATGTGGACGGTGCTCGGCGGACGATTCAATCCGCTCGACGTAATCACCTCGATTACCGCGCATATCTTCTTGGTCCATGCATGGTTCCCCACGCTGCTCGACTTGAATCAGCCAAGTTGGAGTCTCTCGGTCGAAGCATTCTTCTATGCCCTTTTCCCGCTCCTGTTGCCCCTGTTCGCACGTCGCTCCCTCCGGGGCGTCAGGGCGCTCTTCCTAGGCTCATTGCTCGTCTTCGCGATGCTCATACTCGCCATGTTCGTCGCAAGTAGCCAACCGTCGATTGCGTCACTACCTGGTTGGCGTACGATCTCGCGGTACAATCCGCTCTTGAGCCTACCGGAGTTCACCGCGGGGATGGCCCTGGGTCTGCTCTTCATTCGCCGGGGCGAACGCACAACGCTTTCGCGCAAGCCAAGCGGCCTGAGGATGGACCTCGTGGCGATCGCCGTCACCATCGGACTCTGCGCGGTCTTGATTGGAATCTACAAGCTGCACATTCCGACGTATCTCGTCGATACTGAGGCCCCATTCGCACTGCCATTCCTGGCCGCTCTCGTGTACGCGCTCGCGATTCAACGAGGGTTGATTGTCAGCTTGCTTTCGCGTCCCGTAATGGTCTGGCTCGGCGAGATAAGTTACGGTATCTACATCGTGCACGTTCCCGTCTGGGACATCGTCCGGCAAGTCGCCGCCAAATTCGGCATACCCCCTGGCAGTGTGATCCTCATACCGCTGTACGCAGCTCTCGTGCTGACCGTCGCGGGATTGAGCTTCACGTACATCGAGCGGCCCGCGAGGAGAGCCATTCGTTCGCGTTGGGGGGCGCACAAGGCAGTGGCCGTGCCCATCACGGCCTAGTGCATCCGCATCGGACACCCGCCCTGCTCGTCATCGGTGCGCCAGCGAGCGCTACTGTGATCGCTCTGGCTCTAGGTAAGCTCGCCGTTGCCGAGCATCTACGTGGCAGGTTCGTGGGGCTGGCGAGCCAAGGACAGCGAGCGACGGCGATCGCGCGGAGTACCGACTTCACGCGCGGCTGGGCGAGTATGGGGCGCGTCAGGCGACCTGCGAACTGCCGTGGTGCGTGGCGTCGTCGGGGAGGGCGAGCACGGCAGAGGCGGTGGTGAAGAGCAGGCCGCCGCGCTCGGCAACATCGATGGTGACGCATTCGCCGGGCTTGACGAGACGCCGCAGCACGCCCTCGGCGAGCCGATCTTCGACGAGACGCTGAAGGGTGCGGCGGAGGGGTCGCGCGCCGAACTCGCGGTCGTAGCCGGCATCGGCGAGGAAGGACTTGGCGGCGTCGGTGACGCGGAGATCGACCAGTTGCTCGCTGAGGCGCGCCTGCGTCTGCGCGAGCATCAGCTCGAGGATGGCGCGGACCTCGGCGCGACCGAGCGCGGAGAAGTAAATCACTTCGTCGACGCGATTGAGGAACTCCGGGCGGAAGAGCTCCTTCAGCTTCGGCTCGAGCAGCGCGCGGACGCGCTCGCGGTCGGCGCGATCGGCGTCGTCGGGCGCGCGGTTGCCCTGGGTGAAGCCGAAGTCGCCGCGATTGCCGAGTAGTTCAGCGCCGACGTTGGAGGTCATGATGACGAGGGTGTTCTTGAAGTCGACCGTGCGGCCTTTGGCGTCGGCGAGATGGCCATCTTCGAGTACTTGCAGCAGCATGTCGAATACTTTGGGATGGGCCTTCTCGACTTCGTCGAAGAGGACGACGCTGTAGGGGCGGCGCTTGACGGCCTCGGTAAGCTGACCGGCCTGGTCGTAGCCGACGTAGCCCGGAGGGGCGCCAACAAGGCGAGCGGCGTTGTGCTGTTCCATGAACTCGGACATATCGATCTTGATCAGCGCGTCTTCGCTGCCGAAGAGCGATGCGGCGAGCGCGCGTGCTAGCTCAGTCTTGCCGACGCCAGTGGGGCCGACGAAGATGAAAGAGCCGATCGGCCTGCGGGGATCGCGCAGCGAGGCACGCGAGCGGCGCACGGCAGAGGCAACGGCTTTGACGGCGTCGTCTTGGCCGATGACGCGCTGGTGAAGTTCGGTCTCGAGGTTTAGCAGGCGCTCGGATTCTTCGAGGGTGACGCGAACCGCGGGAATGCCCGTCCAGAGGACGACGACTTCGGCGATCTCTTGCTCGCCGAGGATCGGCATCGCTTCGATGCGCTGACGCGACCAGGCGGTTTCGCGCTCGACGATTTCTTTGCGCAGGGCGAGTTCGCGATCGCGCAGGGCGGAGGCGCGCTCGAAGCTGCGGACGCTGATGGCGGCGTCTTTCTGGTCCTGGAGCTCGTTGAGGCGCTCACGCAGGGTGCGGACCTCGCTGGGAACGCCAGAACGCGCTACGCGCAGGCGTGCGGCGGCTTCGTCGATCAGGTCGATGGCTTTGTCGGGGAGGAAGCGGCTCGAAATGTAGCGCTCGGCGAGTTGCGCGGCGGAGACGAGGGCGTCGTCGGCGATGCGCACCTGATGGAAGCTCTCGTAGCGCGGGCGTAGCACGCGGAGGATCTGGATGGACTCGTCGACGGTGGCTTCGCGCACGGTGACCGGCTGAAAGCGCCGCTCAAGCGCGGGATCTTTCTCGATGCTTTTGCGGTAGTCCTCGACGGTGGTGGCGCCGATGCATTGGAATTCGCCGCGGGCGAGCATCGGTTTGAGAAGGTTGCCCGCATCGATCGACCCTTCGGCGACGCCGGCGCCGACCAGCGCCTGGAGTTCATCGACGAAGAGGATGACGTTGTTGGCGGTGGTGATTTCGTCGAGAATCTTCTTGAGGCGCTCCTCGAAGTCGCCACGATACTTGGTGCCGACGGTCAGCAGGCCAACGTCGAGGGAGACGATGCGCTTGTCGCGCAGGGAGTCGGGGACCTGGCCGTGGACGATGCGTTGCGCCAAGCCTTCGGCGATGGCGGTTTTGCCGACGCCAGCGTCGCCGACAAGGACGGGGTTGTTTTTGCTGCGGCGCGAGAGCACTTGCATGGTGCGCTCGATCTCTTCCTCGCGGCCGACGACGGGATCGAGTTGATCGGCGAGGGCGGCTGAGGTGAGGTCGCGGCTGACGGTATTGAGGGTAGGCGTCATGGCGAGACGCGCCTGATGGCCACTGCCGAAGGCTTCGGTGAGGCGCCCAGTGCGACGAGACGTGGCGACCATCGCCTGGACGCGGTCGAGAGTGACGCCGAGGCTGCGGAGCACGCCTGTAGCGATGCCGTCTTCTTCGTGCAGCAGGCCGATCAAGAGATGATCAGTCCCTACCTGGGAGACGCCGCTGGAATTGGCTTCTTGCTCGGCGTTCCCAAGACACTGCTGCGCGGAGGGGCTGAGTGTCGGCTCGACGAGAAGCGGGCGATTGCTCTTGCCAATGACGAAATCGAGCGACTGGCGCAGTTGGACGGCGCTGACGCCGGAGGCACCGAGGATGCCGTGGAGGACGGGATCGCCGGAGTCGAGCATGCCGTAGAGCAGGTGCTCGGTGTCAATGTATTTGTGATTGAGCCGCAGCGCGACCTCGCGGGCCTGCGCCAGCGATTTGCGCGCGTCGTTATTGTAGCGATCGAACCGATTCACGGCATCCTCTCCCTCTGCTCCGCGCCCGGCATCCTTGGACATCCTTGAAGCCTTCGGCAGACCTTCATCCAGCCTCTTCTGAACGGTGAAAGCAATGCGCATGCCAGAGCGCGCGGAATGGCTCATGGATGCGCATTTTGGGGCGAAGGGCGATGGGGAGCAGGCGATGTGGGTGGCACTCTTCGTGCGCGAAGTCGGCGCAGAGCGCGACATACTGCGGCAGAGCGCGTGGGTCGCTCGCAGGTCGCGCAGAAGCGGAACTAAGGGCGAGAGCACATGCCAGAGACACGGATCGGCTGGAAGGCGGGACCTGAGCAGTTCCCGCCGCAGGAGCTGCTGGAGTGCGCGGTGGTCGCCGAGGAGGCGGGCTTCGAGACGATCGACGTGAGCGATCATTTTCACCCGTGGAGCGAGGCCGGACAGGCGTGCTTCACGTGGACGTGGCTCGGTGCGGTGGCGGCGCGAACACGGAGCATCCGCATGGGACCGGGGGTGACGTGCCCGATCCTGCGCTACCATCCGGCGGTGATCGCGCAGGCGGCGGCGACGGTTGGCGTCCTGGCGCCGGGACGCGCGTACCTGGCGGTCGGCACAGGCGAGGCGCTGAATGAGTTCGCGGCGAGCGGCGCGTGGCCGGAATACATGGAGCGGCAGGCGCGACTGGAGGAGGCGATTGCGCTGATTCGCCAGCTCTGGTCGGGCGAGGAGGTGAGCTTCGAGGGGCAGTATTACCGGACGGAGCGCGCGAGGCTGTATACGCGACCTGATCGGCCGATTCCGCTGTATGTCTCCGCAATCGTCCCGGAGAGCGCGTCGTTCGCCGGGAGGGTTGGCGATGGGCTGATGACGGTCGGCGGGCAGCAGCCGGAGATCTACCGGCAGCTTCTGGGGCAGTTCGAGGAAGGCGCGCGCGCGGCGGGGAAAGCGCCGAACGCGATGCCACGGGCCATCGAGTTGAACATGGAGTACGTCGAGCGCGCGGAAGATGAGGACGAGGCGATCCGCAATCATCTGATGTACTGGGCGGGAGCCTACGTGCCGGCGCTTTTTGATCAGAAGATCTACTCGCCGGCGATGTCGGCGCAGAACGGGGCGGTGGTCGGGGCGGATACGCTGCGTAAGAAGGGCTGCATATCGGCGGATCCGGAACAGCACGCGCGCTACATCCAGCAGCATCTCGATCTGGGCTTCACGGAAATCTACGTTCACTCGGCGGCGCAGGATCAGCGGGATTTCTTGCGGCGCTTCGGGCGGGATGTGCTGCCGAGGGTGCGGCAAGGGCAGCACGCCGCGGCGTGAGCATGCACGGAAGCTGGACCAGCGTGAGGGGCGTTCCCCGACATCCCTCACGGATGGGGCCACGTTGCGTTCGGGGAACGTGCCTAGGATCTGGGGGCGCGGCGGCGGGCGAGCCAGGCCTGGATGGAGGCTTCGTTGCCCTGGGCGCCGGGGTTGTAGTAGGCACGGTCCTGGAGTTGATCGGGCAGGTATGCTTGCGGACGCTCGGGCGGCGGGCGCGAGGGATCGGCGGGGTCGGGCTGGCCGAGGTAGACGTCGTGGGCGTAGGCGTAGCCTTTGCCGTAGTCGAGTTGCTTCATCAGGCGGGTGGGGGCGTTGCGCAGGTGGAGCGGGACGGGATCGTTGCGCGTGGCGCGTACGTCTTCGGCGACGGCGGCATAGGCGCTGTAGATCGCGTTGCTCTTGGGCGCGGTGGCGAGATGGACGACGGCCTGGGCGAGGGCGAGTCCGCCTTCGGGCATGCCGATGAAGTGGACTGCCTGCTGCGCGGCGACGCAGACGAGCAGCGCCTGGGGGTCGGCCATGCCGACATCCTCGCTGGCGAAGCGGATCAGCCGGCGCACGACGTAGAGCGGGTCTTCGCCGGATTCAAGCATGCGCGCGAGCCAGTAGAGCGCGGCGTCGGGGTCGGAGCCGCGCAGCGATTTGTGGAGCGCGGAGATGATGTTGTAGTGCTCTTCGCCACCTTTGTCGTAGAGCAGGGCGCGGCGCTGGACGGCATCTTCGACGAGGGCGAGGGTGACGCGGCTCGCGCCGGGGGCTTCGTCCAGCGCGACGCGGGCGGCGAGCTCGAGGGCGTTGAGGGCGGCGCGGGCGTCACCGTTGGCGTATGCGGCGAGGTAGGCGAGGGCGTCTTCGTCGACGGTAACGGCAGCGGCGCCAAGGCCGCGTTCGGGGTCGGCCAGGGCGCGACGCAACAGGGTGAGGACGTCTTCGTCGGCGAGGGCGCGCAGGGTGAAGACGCGGCTACGCGAGAGCAGGGCGGCGTTGACCTCAAAGGAGGGATTTTCGGTGGTGGCGCCGATGAGGGTGACGGTGCCGCGCTCGACGTGGGGCAGGATGGCGTCTTGCTGGGACTTGGAGAAGCGGTGTATCTCGTCGACGAAGAGCATTGTGCGCTCGCCGTTGGCGCGGAGGAGCTTCGCGGCATCGTCAACGACGCGGCGGAGATCGGCAACGCCAGCGGTGACGGCGCTGAGGGCGACGAACCGCGAGCGGGTGCTGAGGGCGACGACGGAGGCGAGGGTGGTCTTGCCGCTGCCGGGAGGTCCCCAGAGGATCATCGAGGGCACGTGATCGGCGTCGATGCTGCGGCGCAGGGCGCGACCGGGGGCGAGGAGGTGATCCTGCCCGACGATCTCGTCGAGGGTGCGAGGACGCATGCGGGCGGCGAGGGGCTGCACGGCGAGCGAGCCGGCGGAGTCGTCGGGCGCGACGGCAGAAGCGCGGCGCTTTACGGGCGTGGCGGAGGCCGGGGGCAGGTCGGCGTCGCCGAAGAGGGAGCTTTGCTGTCGGTCGTCGCTCATTTGCGCATCCCTCTCTAGGCGACACTCACGCTTTCATCCAGTATACCACCCTGAAACATGCGTTCTATTATGACATAAGATGTCAGCTATCACCGGGCATAGTGGATGCTGAGAAGACGTCAACGAGGTGGGCGAAAGGAGCGACCAATGCGGTATGGAATCGAGCTGCCGAACGCGGGGGATTGGGGCGACGCGCGCACCTGCGCGGAGTTGGCGGCGCTCGCCGAAGCGTCTGGATGGGACGGGGTATTTCTGGAGGACTATATCGTCTGGCAGAACAACCAGGCGATGCCGACCTACGATCCCTGGGTGACGCTGGCGGCGATGGCGTTGCGCACCGAGCGCGTGTTGCTGGGGACGGAGGTGACGGCACTTTCGCGCAGGCGCCCCTGGAAGGTGGCGAAGGAGACGGCGACGCTCGATCACCTTTCGAACGGGCGATTGATTCTCGGCGTGGGGTTGGGAGACGCCGAGGCGAGTTTCGACGCGTTCGGGGAGGTGAGTGAGGGCAAGCGGCGGGCAGCGGTGCTCGACGAGGCGCTGGCGATTTTGACGGGTTTGTGGAGCGGCGAGCCGTTCAGTTTCCAAGGCGAACACTTCACGGTACACGAGGTGACGCTGCTGCCCGCGCCGGTGCAGCGGCCACGCATCCCGATCTGGGTTGGCGGCGCGTGGCCGAAGGTGGGGCCGACGCGGCGGGCGGCGCGGTGGGACGGCTCGTGTATGTTCAAGTATGTTGCAAGCGGCGAGTGGGAACCGATGTCGCCTGAGGATGTGCGGGCACTGCGCGCGGAGGTGACGCGGTTGCGCGGGGAGGAGCGGCCCTTCGACGTCGCGCTCGGCGGCACCTTGCGCGGCGAGGATACGGAGCGCGAACGCGAGCATATCGCACGTGTGGCGGAGGCCGGGGCGACGTGGTGGATCGACTATCTCCCGCCGCAAATGGGCGATCTGGCGGCGGCGCAGGCATTCATCGCGCAGGGGCCACTGCGCGCGGATGGTTAGCCGTGGGCGGATCTCGGCGGTCGCGCGCGAGCGAGACGCTGCGAGGTGGACGCTTCAGGGTGGACGCTTCAGGCGGCGCTGCGCCGGGCGAAGGTTTCGAGGGTGAGAGCAGTCGCCAGGCCGTAGGCGAGGTGCGGCAGCAGGTCGGAGAGCCAGCCGGAGAGGCCCCACGTCTTCGGGTCGGTGGCGTGGGTGGTGACGGCGGGCGCATCGCTGGCGGTCATGGCGGCGAGACCGAGGGCGACGCTGGCGAGCGGCACGGAGACGCTGCCCAAACGCGGTCGCAGCGCGCCATAGAGGGTGCCCACGCCGAGGCCGGTGACGTAGCCCATCAGGGCGCCGAGGCCGTTGCGACGGTTCTTGGCGACTTCGGCGTTGTGGTCGGCATCGCCGTTGGCGAGCGAGATGCCGAGCTGATCGGTAAGCGCGCCGGCGACTTTGGCGGGTACCTGGCTTGAGGGACGCCCGCGGATCACCATATCCGCGTAGGTCGCCACGTTGAGGGCTACCGTGCCGGCGGCGCCCGATACGGTTCCGGCCAACGCTTCGCGCAACATATGTGCCTCCTTGTGGTACGCAAACGCATCGCTTTTCGCTGACGTGGTGTCGTCACGCGACCGGTGGAGAGGGCGTGCAACATATGTGCCGCGCTTCTTGTCTGGCAGCCAGCGACGGTCGTACACTGCGCGCGAGGCGAGGCGAGGAAAGGATGGGCGGCGATGCAGCTTGGCGTGTTTTTGCCGATCTCGGGGCGGGCGACGGGCCCAGAGACGCTGCGCGAGGCGGCGCGGAGCGCGGAGGCGCAGGGATTCGACGCGGTGTGGTCCGCCGACCGCGTGGTCACGCCGTGGACGATCAAGACGACGTACCCGTATAGCGAGAATCACGAGTTCATCGTGCCGCCTGATCGCCCATTCCTCGATTCGCTCACGTGCCTGGCGTTTCTCGCAGGCTGCACGGAGTCGATTACGCTGGGCATCAGTGTGCTGGTATTACCATACCGGCATCCGCTGTATTGGGCGCGCGTGGCGGCGTCGATCGAGCAGCTTTCCAAGGGCCGGCTGATCGTGGGCGTGGGCGTTGGCTGGATGGAGGAGGAGTTCGCCGCGCTAGGCGTGCCATTTAAGGATCGCGGGCGGATGGTGGACGAGCAACTGCAGATCGTCGATACGCTGTGGGGCGAGGAGCACGCCAGCTTTTCCGGTCAGTTCTACGCCTTCGCGGACGTGGCGTTCTATCCCAAGCCGCTGCAGCAGCCACGCATCCCGATCTGGGTCGGCGGCGAGGGCACAGCGGCGCAACGGCGCGCGGGGCGCTACGGTGACGCGTGGTTCCCGTATTTCGTGGAGATCACGCCACACGATCTGCGCGCGGGCTTCGAGGTGGCGCGGACGGTGGCCGCCGAAGCGGGGCGCGAACCACAGGCGCTGCAACTGGCGGTGTGCCGTCCGATTGAGGTGACGCCCGAGCCGGTGCCGCAGGACGAGGCTAAGCTGCGCGGGTCGCCAGAGCAACTGGTCGAGGCGCTCGACGCGTATCGGGCGATTGGTGTTGAGCATCTCGCGCTGCAATTCATGGCGCCGCGGTGGCCGGAGCGGGTAGAGCAGATCGCGCGCTTCGCCGCCGAGGTGATGCCGCACGTTCGCGGGACCTAAGATGCACGAGCACGAGGAGCGGACTGAGGGCGACCTGACGCGGCTGCGCGGGGCAATTGAAGTGGCAGCGCGAGCACGAGCGCACGGCAATCATCCGTTTGGTGCGACGCTGGTTGACGCCGATGGGCAGGTGATCTGCCAGGCGGAGAACACCGTGCTGACCACACGCGATCCGACGGGACATGCGGAGATGAACGCGGTGCGGATCGCCGCGGCCTCGATGACGGCGCAGGAGTTGGCGGGCTGTACGCTGTATGCCAGCACGGAACCCTGCGCGATGTGCGCGACGGCGATCTATTGGGCGGGTGTGGGTCGCGTGGTCTATGCGACGAGCGCGGCGCAACTCAACGCGGTCGCCTTGCGGAATCCCGCGCACGATACGCTGGACCTCCCCTGTCGCATGGTCTTCGCGGCGGGGTCTCGCAGGGTCGAGGTGCGCGGCCCACTGCTGGAGGATGAGGCGTGGCGCGTCCATGAAGGGTTCTGGGGGTAACGAGCGCAACGCTGGGCTAGTGCTGGTTGTGGTCGATGACGGCGTCGACTTCGATCTCGACGAGCATCGCGGGATCGATCAGGCGGGCGACCTGCACCATCGTCGCCGCGGGGCGGATGGCATGGAAGCGCTCGCCGTGCGCGCGGCCAATCGCCTGCCAGTCGTCGATGTTGACGACGAAGATGCGTGTGCGGACGACGTCGCCGAGCGTCGCGCCGGCTTTGAGCAGCGCGGCCTCGATGTTGCTCAACGTCTGGACGGTTTGCGCATAGGGATCGCCGGGGCCGACGACCTGCCCGGTGGCATCGGTGGCGGTGGTGCCAGCGACGTAGACGGCGTCGCCCACGCGGACGGCGCGTGAGTAGCCAACCACGGACTCCCAGGGGGCGTTGCCGCCGATGGTGGTGCGCGTCATCATGTTGCTCCTCGCACGCGTGGAGAGTGAGCGCGGGCACAGCTTTTGCGGAGAGACGCCATAATGCTGGGCCGCTCCGTACCCTCACCAAGTATACCGCGACGCCACGGGAGGGCGCGGGTCGATTCGCGGATCTTGTGAGGATGGATTCGGATGTGGCGACGCACGATGTTCTGGATTAGAATAGGGAACAGTTGAGCCCAAGCCCTTTCGGGCGCAAGAACTGTGTATGCTTGCGCTTAAACTCGACCAGACACGACGCGGCTCGCTCAGTAGCCCAAAGCCAGGAGGCGCGCCTCGGTGAGTCGCGCGGTGAGTCGCGCGGTGACACGGGTCATTACGCGGCCCCACGAATTCGGCGCGGGCGGCGGCGAGGAGGCTGGTGAGTTCGGCGATGCGTCGCGCCTCGGGCAGAACCCTTCCATACATCCACCACTCCTGGGTGGTCGCCAGGCGTTCCATATCGAGCAGGCGCCGCAAGAACTCTGAGAGGTCGCGCTGAATGGTGTACGACGAGGGGCTAGGGGCGATGCCTGGATATGGCACGTGGTCGCTCCTCATTCCTTTTCAGTGAGACGAGTTCAGTGAGACGAGGAAGCATCGCGTCCTGACACACTTCCTGCGTTCGCCAGTGGAATAACGAGCGTGCATCTTGTCTTGTGGCGTGCCGCCGCTAGGGGGCGCGTTCCGAGGGTCATCTGGGAGGTCGAAGGGCTAGCTATTGAAGCGCCGCCTCGGGGAGGCGAACGTCCGCTGGATGCCTCTTACCGGTCGCGTGGCTTGCCCGCGTGGCCGTGGAATAGACTGGAGGATCAAGGGATGCAGGCGCTGGAAGGGAGGATTGGCGTTACTGGCCCCACCGGGATCGCGACGCCGAGTTATGAGTGTCACCTATGTCTCTCATCGCCCAAATCGGTGAGAGATGTTCTGCTTGCTGTTACGGCGCGTTATCCTTAGCTAGTGGCTGTACCACCGTGGGGATGCGCGACGGTCGCTACACATGGGGCGCATAGGTCAGCCGGGGGGCAGCAATGGCGCACGTTTTGATCGTGGACGACGACGACGCGATTCGTGAGTCGCTGCGCTATGCCCTCGAAGACGCCGGGCATACTGTATCTGAGGCGACCGATGGTCTCTCCGCGCTACGCTTTCTGCGGCGGTCGAGCGATCACGTGGTGGCGCTGGTGGATCTGATGATGCCGGGTCTGGACGGCGCGGGGCTGCTGGGGGCAGTGGCGGGTGATACGCAGTTGAGCGCGCAGAATGCCTATATTCTGATGACGGCGAACCCGAAGACGCTGCCGCTCGCTTTCGCCAATCTGCTCGTCAACCTGGATGTACCGTTTCTCCCCAAACCCTTCGACGTCGACGACCTCTTACGCGTGGTGGACGAGGCGGCGAACCGGATCGGCCAGGCGCACGGCCCACGCTGAGGTTTCGCCGCTCGCCAGGTACTTCAGGGCTACGCCGCGCGGGCGGGCGTTGACCAGCGCTGCTGCGCATGACATACTCCTCCGGCGGCCAGGGCCTCGCGCACGATGCGCCGTATGCTTGTGCTGGCCGGGCGGAGCTAGATCGCGCGGGGGTGTCATGGGGCAGACAGGGCAGGGGAAGGCGGGGCAGAACGCTGCGGACCCCCAGCGCGCGCCACGTACGCCGCGCAAGCCGTCGCTGCGGGATTCGCTGGCGGCGACGCATCGCCAGACGGTGCCGCTGTTGCCGTCGATTGACCCCGCCGAGGTGGATGCGGCGCGCGGCTACCCGACCGGCGCATCACGCGCTTCAAGCAAGCATCCCACCGCCTCAAGCGGGGTGAAGCGCAGCCCGCGGGCGAAGAAGACGCTGAGTGCGGATGGTCCCGACACGGCGCGTATTTTGCTTTCGCGCGACGAGAGCGGCGACGGCGAGCAGACCACACACGCTCATTCGTCGTTCGGGCCAACGCAGACGCAGTTGCCGGCGGCGCCGGTCGAGATCGCCGACGAACTGACGGCGCTGGTGGCGGCGCATGCGCCCTCGGCGGATGACTTGTCGCCGGCGGTCCCAACCGAGCGTGGCGGCGCGCTCGTGCGCGCGACGGCGGCGGATTCGGAGTCATTGCTGATCCGTGGGGCGCGGCGGGCGCCGCGACCAGGAACCGGGCACATCGTGCCGAGGCGCAGCGGTTCGCTTTCGTTCGTCGGTCAGTTCCTGATCGCGACGGTGATGGCGATGTCGCTCTTCGGCATGGTGGCGCTGGCGACGCCGCTGGGACAAACGAACATCCTCGGCACGTTTTTCACGAGTTACGCGCAGGCTGTGCCGTGGATTCCGACGGCGACGGCGACCCCTCGCCCCACGGCGACGGCGCTCCCACTGGTCTCGGGCTACAACCCGCCGCACGGGATCGATCCCGGTAAGCAGGTCGTGATGGACACGATTACGTCGGTGTTCGGCAAGTACGCGACGGGCGCGCTGAACATCGCCAAGTGTGAGTCGGGATACGATCCCAACGCGCGCAATCCATATCCGGTGGGCGATAGTCACGCGATGGGCGTGTTCCAGATCCTGTTCCCGAGTACCTGGGCTGGAACGTCGTACAGGGCCTATTCTCCCTACGACTACGTGAAGAATATCCACGCGGCGTATGAGATTTTCAGCCGAGATGGCTATAGCTGGCGTGAATGGGAGTGCAAGCCGTCGTGACGCAGACGCTGACCGTGGCGACGCGGCGTAAAGACGAGGTGGTGGACCTCACCGATCGTGTGGCGGCATACGTGCGCGACGCGGCTGAGCACGAGAGCGGGGTCTGCACCGTCTTCGCCGCGCACACTACCTGCGCGATTACCACCGCGGACCTCGACCCTGGCACCGATCTCGATCTGCTCCAGGCGTTGCGGAAACTGCTGCCGCCGCTGAGCTATCGCCACCCGCACGATCCCGCGCACGCGCCGGATCATATCCTCGCGTCGCTGATCGGTCCGGCGGTGAGCGTGCCCTACGACGGGCGCCGGCTATTGCTGGGGACGTGGCAGCGCGTCGTGCTGGTGGAACTCAACGGACCGCGTGAGCGCACGGTGCATCTCGTGAGCATGTGACGAGTCGCCGGGGGAAGCGTGCTGCCCGCAGAGCTGGCCCGTTGAAGGCGCTGTCACATGGGATATACGGTCGCCTGCTTGGCGGCGCGCCGCGCGCGCAGTTTGCGGATGCGCGTCAGGGTGAAGCGCCCGACGAAGAAGACGAGCAGCGCCATCAGCACCAACGCGACGATAGGCAGGAGAATCGCCAGCACCGTGACGAAGACCGCTGCTACGTCCTCGAAGAAGCTGACGACGGGGTTGCCATGGCCGACGGTGGTGGCGGTGACGACGGGGCGCGCGGTCGCCTTCACGGTATGGACGGTCAGCGAGAGGATGGCGCCGACCGCCGCAGCGACCCACGGATTGAAGTTGCTGATCGGGTTGTTGATCGCCGCCATGATGACCGCGCCGGAGAGTGGGCGGATGACGGTATGCACCGCGTCGCTGAGGTGGTCGACGACGGGAATCTTGTCGACGATGAACTCGCCGAATGCGAGCACGCCCAGCAAGGCGACGATCCACGGCGTGCCCAACTCTTTGAAATGGGGCGAGAGCGTGATCAACTGGCCGCTGGAGGTGCCGGGGACGTCGCTACCTATGGCGGCGGCAAGCAGCGGGAGGTAGGCGCGCAGCCCGGAGACTGAACTCAGCCCCAGTGCTGTGAGCAGAACGCCGATGGCGTCCACCGGATTCGAATCGGCCGTCAGCATGGCGCGAGCCCGTCCTTCCGTCCTGCCGCCATTCTAGCGACAGTGCTGCGTGGATGAGACATTTCTCATCTTCCGCCACGAATACGTAGCAACACAGCCGCGTGTTGCCGTGCGGTTGCGGAGACATGACCCAGGGATGCAGATTGGCGTGGCATACGCACCTATTCTTCGGTCAGCAGCTTGAGCAAAATGGGGTAGACGTAGGCGGTTTGCTGCTTCGGCTGCGTGGGATCGACGACATCATGAATGAGCAGGAGATCGTTGGCGAAGGTATAGGTTGCGACGGCGCCAGCGGCGTGCTGGCGCCAGCGGCGGATCAGCCGGCGGGTGAGGTCGTTATTCACCGCGCGATCGTGGTCGTTCAGAATCACCAACGCGGACCTTGCCGCCAGCCTTTTGCGCTTGGCCCCGTAGAGCACGGCGCGGGCCTGTTGCAGCATCGCCGTGACGCCGTGCGAGGCGAAGCCACTGTAGGCGTGCGGGGGCCACTGGCTGCCCGGGGCACGCGGGATCATGCGGGAGGGGAGCGCGCGAAAGAGCCAGAAGGCGAAGCCATTGACCACCACGCTGAGGGGCCGCGCCGCTGGCAGCACGCCGAACGACGGCGCGACCAGGACGACGCGCTCGACGTCTGGGCGCACCTGCGCGAGCCACGAGGCCAGCACACCGCCACCGGAGAGGCCCAGGACGAAGATCTGATCGCCGAGGCCGCGTGCGATGTCGATCACAGCATCGCCGAAGCGGCACAACTCGTCTGGCGTCAGCTTGGCAAGCTCGCCGCCAGTGAGGTCGACATTGCCGTGGCGTGGTATGCGCGGCATCAGCACGTTGGCGCCGCGATCGAAGAGCAGCGGCGCGAATTGGACGAATTGTTTCGGGCAGTTCGAGAGGCCGTGAAGCAGGACGTAGACCCGTGGCGTGCGCACGCCGTGCGTCAGCAGCGTGGAGCGGCAATCCTCGCGGATATCCGCGCCGTCGCCAGCCTGGAGCGCGGTGAATTTCGCCTCGGCGGTGGCGTAGTCGGCGGCGGGATCGGGTGCGGAACGGAGGAGATTTCGTGCGCTGGTCATGAATGCTCTCTCTTGCGCGGATAACGTCGCCCTATTGTGGCGGATTTCCGCATCCACGTCTACTGGGCGCGTCTCGACACCTCGACGATGTCTTGCGTTACGAGGGGTTTGACGGCGGAAGGCGAAGGTGTATGCTACGCACGGCGGCAAGAGGGCTGTGCCACATGCGGGGCGGCGAACGCGTGTGCAACGACGTGAGGAGCATGGCCAGGATGATCGTCGTGGAACGGGTGTTAGCATGCCAGAAGATCTGACGGCGCTGACGGCCAGCGAGCTTGCGCGGCGCATCCACGGGGGCGAGGTGTCGGCGGTCGAGGCGGTGGAGGCGTACATCGCGCGGATCGAGGCGGTGAATCCGACGATCAATTCGGTAGTCTGGAAGCTCTACGATGCCGCGCGGGCGGAGGCGATGGCCGCCGACGAGCGTCAGGCGCGGGGCGAGACGCTGGGGCCGCTCCACGGTGTGCCGATCACCATCAAAGATCAGTTTCTGGTGAAGGGCACGCCTTCGACCTGGGGATTGCTCAACCGCCAGGGGCATCGCGCTGTGGCTGACGGTCCGCTGGTGGCGCGGCTGCGGGCGGCGGGGGCGATTGTGCTCGGCAAGACGAATATACCGCAACTGCTGTTCTACAATGAGTCTGACAATCCGGTGTATGGGCGGTGCAACAATCCGTGGAATGTTGAGCGGACACCGGGCGGCAGTAGTGGGGGCGAGGCGGCGACGGTGGCGGCGGGTGGCTCGGCGTTGGGACTCGGCGGCGATATTGGCGGCAGTCTGCGCGTGCCGGCGGCGTTCTGCGGCATTTGCACGCTCAAGCCGACCTCGGGACGTCTTACCAATCTCGACAATCCGCTGGATGTGGGCGCACAGGGGCAGGAGGCGATCCTCAGCCAGCAGGGCATCCTGGCGCGGAGCGTGGCGGATGTGGCGTTGGGCATGGGCGTTCTGACGGCGCCTGGGCAGGAAATGGTGGATTCGACGATCGCGCCAGTGCCGTGGCGCGATCCGGCGGCGGTGGACGTGCGCGGGCTGCGCGTGGCGTTCTACACGGATAACGGCTATTTGCCGGCATCGCCGGCGGTGCGCCGCGCGGTGCACGAGGCGGCGGAGGCGCTGCGGGGCCAGGGTGCGGCGGTGGAGGAGTGGACGCCACCAGATACGCACGAGGGTATGCGGCTCTTCATGGGGCTGCTTGGCGCGGACGGTGGCGCGTGGGCGATGCGGGATCTTGGCAAGGACAAACCGACGAAGCAGATCGGTGGTCTGTTGCAGATGGCGAAGATTCCGCCGCGGCTGCGTCCGGCGGCGGTGGCGGCGGTGAGCGGCATCTACGGTCCGCGGATGGCGGCGTCGGCGCGGACGATCCGGCCGTTGAGCGCGGCGCAGCTCTGGAAGATGCAGGAGGATCGGTTGATCTATCGCGCGCGCTTCTTGGCGGCGATGGACGCGGGAAGCTATGACGTCATTCTCTGCCCGGTCTATGCGACGCCACCGGTGCGCCACGGGGCGACGTATTATCTGCTGACGCCAGCCGGTAGCTACAACATGGTCTACAACCTGCTCGGCATGCCGGCGGGTGTCGTGCCGGTGACGCGCGTGCAGTCCGGCGAGGAGAGCGACCGCCGTAAGACGCGCGATGCGGTGGATAGGGCGGCGCGCGAGACGGAGCGGGGCAGCGCGGGCTTGCCGGT
The DNA here is from genome assembly GCA_963785845.1 of uncultured Chloroflexia bacterium. GTDB lineage: Bacteria > Chloroflexota > Ktedonobacteria > Ktedonobacterales > JADMIN01 > CAWAWP01. The sequence continues at coordinate 104,904 of CAWAWP010000004.1, forward strand.
CGGGGTGCAGGTGGTGACGAGGCATTGGCGCGAGGATGTGGCGCTGGCGGTGATGGCGGCGCTTGAGGCGGCGCTGCGCGGGCGCGCGGAGTATCCGGTGACGCCGGTGGTGTAGTCTATGTGTACTGCGAAGCTTCCTAGCACAATTCGGCAGAGAGCGCGCCTTCCCAAGCAGAACATTCCCACGATGGCGTTCCCTCTCGCGCCTCATCCCGTCGTGTGCTACGCTATCGCCACCGCTGAGCCGCCTTGTCGGTCGATTCGGCGGATTCGTGAACTTCGGCAACATCGGCAGGCAAGCTGACCGGTGTGGGTGCTGTGGAACAGGCAATTCCCCATTTGCCTGCTCCGCGCCGTCTGTGGTGAAATCTCCTCTGGCCCGCACGGGAGGTGACACATGGCGCTCGACGTCGAGCTGTATCGCCGCAGTGTCTATGCGCCCGCTGGGCCGAAATCGAAGCAGTTGCGGCGCATCAGCGTGATCGACATCGCGCCGGAGGGCTATACGCACACGCTGGTGCTCGTACATGGGTACGGCGGGCACGCGTTGCAGTGGATCTATCAACTTCGCGCCTTCGGTGCGACGATGCGCGTGATCGCCCCAGATTTGCGTGGACATGGTGGCAGCGACGATCCTGCCGAACTGCCCGCGAGCATGGATGGCCTGCTGGAAGACCTGGAGATCGCGCTGGACGCCGTCGGCGCGGAGCGCCCCTTCGCGCTGCTGGCGCATTCGTTCGGTGGGGCAATCGCCGTCGAGTACGCGCTGCGCTACCCCGAGCGCGTGAGCGGGATGGTGTTGATCGGGGTGCCGGCGCGCTTCGAGATCCAGCCGGGAACACGTCTGTTGATGAGCATGCCGAACGCGGTCTTCACGTTTGCGCGCGATCGCTTTCACCTGCCGCTTTTCGCCAACCACATTCGCACGATGCGCCGGCTCCACGATAAGGCGATGAAGCCCTGGCCGGGGCCGCGACACCTTGCACAGGTGCGAGTGCCGACGCTGGTGATCACGGGGCAGCGCGACACGGTGTTCCTGCGGCAGCACTACGATGACGTGGCCACGCTCGTCCCAGGGGCCAAGTCGGTGGTGATTCCGGTCTCGTCGCATCTGGTCCAGTTAGAGCGGCCGGAGGCGGTCAATCGCGCGATCCGCCGGTTTCTCGAACCGCCGAAGCAGGGTGGGGCATTCGGCGCGGCCACGCCAAGCTCGAAGCCGCTCGGCGCGCGCTCACTGGCGATGCGGATCGTCGAGATGCCCTGGCTTCAGGCGTATGACGCCGAGGTGCCAATCGACCTGCCGGTGCCGCGCATCCTGCTCCACGATCTGCTAAGCAATGCGGCGAACGATTATCCGGACCGCGCGGCATTGGTGTACTTCGCCCAGCACATCAGCTTTCGCGAGCTGGATCATCTCAGCAACCGCTTCGCCCGCGCATTGCGCGCGATGGGGATCGCCAAAGGCGAACGCGTGGCGCTGGTGCTGCCGAACGTGCCGCAGTGCGTGATCGGGTTCTTCGGCGCGCTCAAAGCAGGCGCGGTAGTGGTGCTCGCCAGCCCGCTGACTACAGAGGAATCGATCGCCTCGCACCTGAGGGACTCGGGCGCGCGGGCGCTGTTGACGCTCACCTCATATGCCGATCTCGTCGCGCGGGTCGTCCCCGGCAGCGCGGTGCAGCACGTGATCTTCAGCGACGTACGCGAGTATCTGCCACTCTTTGAGCGTGTCGCGCTTGCCAGCCGGATCGAGGAGTTGGTGCGGTATCGCGCCGCTACGGCTGCACCGACCGCGGCCGAGCAGGCGTCCACACCGGCTAGCGGTACAGCCACCACCTACCAACGTCACGCGCTGCAGCACCTGCTGCGGAGCCACGCTTCTGCCGCCGTAGATAGCGGTACGACACCTGACGATCTTGCACTGCTGCAATACACATCGGGCACGGTGGACCCGCCGCGGGGGGTGATGCTGACGCACCGTAACCTCGTCACGAACGTCGCCCAGGTGCGCCACTGGATCCCCGAGGCGCGGCGCGGGCGCGAGACGCTGCTCTGCGTGCTGCCGTTGGCGCATTCATACGGCCTCACCAGCGGGCTGAACCTCTGCATGGCACTCGGCGGCTCGCTTGTGCTGCTGCCGACGACGCGGACGCAGCAGGTGGTTGAGGCGATCCGGCAGTATCATCCGAGCATCTTTCCCGGTGTGCCGGCGCTCTACCTCGCGATCGCCAACTACCCCAGAATCCGCAGTTACGGCGTCTCGTCGATCAAGTACTGCGTCAGCGGCTCGGCACCTTTGCCAGTTGAGGTGCAGGAGGCGTTCGAGAAGGTGACCCGCGGACGGCTGGTAGAGGGTTACGGCCTCACCGAAGCATCGCCGGTGACGCACTCGAATCCGCTGGAGGGCGAACGTCATGTCGGGAGCATTGGCGTCCCGCTGCCAGGGACGAGCGCGCGTATCGTGGATCCGCAGAGCGGCGATCCCATGCCGCGCGGGGAGGTCGGCGAACTGGTGATCGCCGGGCCGCAGGTGATGCGCGGCTATTGGGGGCTGCCTGAAGCCACCGCGCAGACGTTCCTCGGCGGGTGGTTGCGCACCGGCGACCTGGCGCGCATGGACGAGGACGGCTTCTTCACTATCGTCGACCGCAAGAAGGACGTGATTCTCTCTGGCCCCTACAACGTCTATCCGCGTGAGGTCGAAGAGGTGCTTTACGAGCATCCAAAGGTCCTTGAGGCGGCGGTGGTCGGGCAGCCGGATATAACGGATGGCGCGGGAAGCTCAAGCCGGCTGATTAAGGCGGTGGTCGTGCTGCGTCGCGGGGAGAAGGCGACGCCCGACGAACTTTTGGCCTATCTCCGAGAGCGCATGGATAGCTATAAATTGCCACAGGTGATCGAGTTCCGCGACGAACTGCCCAAGAATTTTGTCGGGAAAGTTTTGCGTCGGCTGCTCGTCCGCTCATAATGGAGATGGCGGCGCAGAGGAGACTGCGCATGCCGCGGGGAGAAGGAGATGATATGCGAGACGAGCAGACGCAGGCGACGCGACCAGCGAGGTCACAGTATGAGTGACGACGATCGCGGGAGCGCGTCGGCGCACGCCGTGACGCAGGTGGCTGATCTGCTGGTGCGGGCGCGCATTCTCCCCGTGAATGAATTGCAGACGTTGCGCGTGCCGAAGGAAGAGGACGGCGTTCTGGCGAGCGTCGTCGCGGTGCTCGACCAACTGCTGCCTGAACGGATCGTGCGCCATGATGTCGCCGAAATCGCCGACGAGGCGGCGTACGTGCGCCTGGTGGAAACGTTCGCAGCGGCGACGGGGGACGCATGGCATCCCAAGGGCTTGCGCTCGACACTCAACTCAATGGATGCCGAGGCGATGGTCGAGTTCCATCAGGACGACCAGCACGTGATGTGGCGATTTCACCAGCCGGCTGAGGGCATCGCGCCGGATTTTGGGCGGTTGGTCAATAGCTTTACCGTCGCTACGCTGGGCGCGGCGTTCGTGCCCCTCCCAACAGAGGATAGTCGCTCGCTCGCCATCTACCTGCCAGAGCCTGTGGCGACTGAACTGAGCGAGCTATTGGCTGATTTTGTGACAGGCACGCCGCTCGACATCGCCACGCAGATCACATCGCCGCTCATCAACCAGAAGTTTGACGAGTGAAAAGGCCCTGAGATGCCGACGCAAGACCAAGTGGACGATCTCCTCGCGCGCATCGCCGCGACGCCGACGGCTGTGGTAGCGGCCTTCGCTGGCCGCGGTGACGCCGAACTCGCGACCTCGCAGGAGGGTGAGTGGTCGGCGGCGGAGGTGCTGGCGCATCTGCGAGCTGCCGACGACATTCAGGCGTATCGCGCGTATGCGATTTTGGCGCGCGACGATGCGCCGATGCCCGCCTTCGACGAACGTCGCTGGGCCGAAGTCGCCGGCTACGCCGTGCTGCCACCCCACGAGTCCGCCGCGACGTACGCGAGCAGACGGGGCGAGATGGTGGCGATGCTCCGTCGCATCTCATTGGAGGAGTGGGATCGCACCTGCCAGCACGAGACGCTTGGCGACCTAACGCTCTGGGCGCAGATAAGCAACCTCGCCGAACACGAGGAGGAGCACACCCAGCATCTGCGGGAAATGGTTGGAAACGAGTAACCTGAGGTGCGTGTAGCGCCGACCGCGGGTGACGTGGATGGCACGCGGATGGGGCGTGAGGTCGCGCCGAGATCGAGATGGTGCTGAGCGACGCGTTGGATTCAGGGGTAGTTGGCGGGCGCGTGGTGAGCAGGGACGCCGCTCTCGGGGGAGCGTCTGGGACTCATCGCGTCCGGTTTGCCTTGTAGCGGGCGATCACGGCTCATGCGGGAGCAGTCATTCCCAGTGCCTCGCGGAGTTGGCGGAGGTGAATCTGTTCGTGGTCGGTCTGGAGTTCTACCATGTCGCGGAGGGTCATGGGGCCTCGCTCGGCATGCACGCCAACGCGCTCCCAGGCATCAGCGGGGAGGGCGCGCAGGAAGGCGACGTTGCCGGCGCTGGCGAGGCGGTACATCGCCAGCAACTCATCGGGTGAGCGGTAGCGATGCGCGAAGGCGAGCATCAACCCATCCTGATCGACGCCGGGTAGCTGTGGCTGATCCTCGAAGACCGTGCGGAGGAAGCGCGCGCCCCAATACCGCGAGGAATCGCCGAGATGGCCGAGAACCTGTGGCGCGTTCCATGCGGCGTCGGCGCCTTCAGATGGGAGCGCGGTCTGCGCGACGAGGGCATCTCCGGCTTGCTGCAACGTCTCGGAGACACGAGCAGGCATGCTGGCGAGGGTGGCGATTACCTCAGCCGTCGAGGCGTATGGCATGGTGGGGTATCCTCCAACGGACTCTTCCTCACTGCGCGCACTATAGTGGCTACCGGGACGAACGGCCTTGGGCGCTGGGTGACGTGTCGCACTGCTCAGAGGTATACCACGCGGTCGTTGAGCGATGACGCGAGCGCGAAGACGTGCTCAAGCGCCTCGATCCAATCGGCTGTGCGCAGGAATTTGCCGCGACGCGGCAAGAGCAGTCCGTGGTGCTGTCCCATTCCCCAGGCTGCCCATGCGCCGGCCAGCAACTCGAAATCGACGCGATTGGCGGTGCAGATCGCCGCCTGCCGTACCTGGCCTGTGTGGAAGACGACGGGGTCGGGACTGCCCTGGAGGCCAAGGTCAAAGACGTGCTGCACGTCGTAACCTTGTTCGCGGAGGGCTTTGGCGACTTGGCGTGAGATATTCTCGTCGAGCACTAGTCTCATAGGCGTTGAGCTTCCTGCTCTGTCGTCCATGGTCATGCGTGGAGTTTGCGCGCGGCGAAGAGGTCTTCGAGCGTGGTGGCGCCGGGTACGGGTGGCGTCTCTTCCGCGTTGCGCGTGCGGAGTGCGTCGATCTCGGGCCGGTGAGCGAAGTAATGCGCTTTTGCTTCCGCCCACTCGGCGACGCTGAGATCAAAGTCGGCGCGCACGGCCTCGTCGGACTCGCCGCAGGCGTACCAGGCGTCGATCAGCGACCAGATGGGATAGCCGCTGCTCACGCGTCCCTCGGACGCGCGACTCGCGGTCTCGGTCTGCCTGCTGGGCTCTGCTCGTGTGGACCACTGCATGTGGCGGCTCCTCACTGTGGTTGTGCTCGTTGTTCGAGGCGCGTACTCCGCCGGGGAACTGTCGATGCTCGCGGCCGCAGCAGCGGAGGATCAGCGCCACTTCGCAGTGTACCATAGTGAGGAGGGTGGCTAGGAAACCGGGCGCGGCGCGTGGCTCTGCCGTGAGGAGGTGCGCTATGTGGCGAAGGAGCGACGCCTGGTGGTGCGGACTGGCACTGCTCGCCGCGATGCTGCTGGCCTCTTGCGCATCGGCAACCAGCACGGCTAGCCAGCCTACCCTAGCGCCCAGCACCACGAGCCTCGCGGACAATGCCAATCGCTATATCGACCCCAAGCTCGGCTTCAGTTTGGTGCTTCCTGATGGGTGGCATGCCGAGCCGCAACCGGGACGCGCCGCGTCCTCGACGACTGAGGCGGTTACGCTGATCGGCGATGAGGCTGGCACGCACCAGATGGTCGTGCTTGGCGTGATGCAGGGCGCGGGCATGGCCGCCGCATTCGCGGCGCGCGGCGCGCCAGAGATGCGGATCGGCTCCTATCCGGCGTTCGCGGATGACCGCAGCGGTCGCGAGGCACGTGTTCCGTGCCTGGTGCGCATCTTCCTTGCCGGGGATGATTATGTGCTCGCCGATTGGTGCGCCATGGATGCGGCGACGCACACCAGTACATTCGAGATGCTGCTCGCGACGTACCTTCCGGCGCCGGCCACTTTCGCGCCACGCAGTACCGGGGCGCCGGTGTCACAGTCATGCGCGGCGATGCAACAACAACTGGGCTACGCGGCGGGCGTGCGCTGGGGCGCACAACTCGGTGCCGCCAACGCCGTCAGTCCAGCAGCGGGGTGGGGCACGCTGGCACCGGGGGTTGCCGTCTGCGATAACGTCAATTCGGCGGATCAATACCTGTTCCAGTGCACTGAGCTAGCGAACCGCTTCGTCTACGAGCGTTGGGCGCTGCCGCACATTCCGGGCAACGCCGCGCGCTACTTCGACTATTACCAAGATGGGGTCGAGCACTCTGGCGTCGTGCGCGATCTGCCAGCCGGCGCGGTTGCGCTATCGGACGACGCCAGCCAGGGCATCAGCGCATTCGCTCCACAGCCAGGTGATCTCTTGATCTTTCAGGATGTGAACAATCCGCGGTCTGGCTGGACCTCGGGCCTCACAACGTCTCCCGGGCATGTCGCCGTGATCACTGCCGTGGATGCTTCGCAGGTCTTCGTGGCGCAGGAGAACTACAGCGAGCGTGCCTACTTCCAGGCGCTGCCGCTAACGCATACCACCCGTGGTTGGGCGATCACCGATCGCAGCGGCATCTCGAATCGCATCGTCCGCGGCTGGATCCATTTCGCCGCAAGCGATGGCGGCTGAATCTTGCGCGGATTGGATGGCCTTTAGCCCAGCGTTAAATCTCAGTCGGCGAACTCCTAAAACCGTTATCGTCGCAGCGCATGGCCGTTTTGACTTTCGGGAACCATATCAGCTTCAGTATGCTTCCGCCATGCATGGATCAGAGCACGGCACGTTACGGGTTCAACGGGTACTCTATGGATGAGACAACACCTCTAGATGCTGACGCGGGCGCTGAAACGCCGGCGACCACCAGCAGTATGGGTGACGAGTCGACGATAGCGGCCGCAGAGGATGTAGCACCCGCAGCGGACGCGGTGGTCCCTGAACTGGCGGAGCAGTCCACACCTGGACTAGCCGCTGAGCCGGAGAAGGCGCCGCTGGTGACGCCTCCGCAGCGTGGGCGCAGGCGGCGAGCTATTGCGACCGCTACTGGTGGCGCTGATCGGCGTGCTGCTGTTGACGCTCAGTGGTGTGCTCCTCGTCGAGGGGAGCGGCATGTTGCCGAGTAGGGGAGAGGCGCTCGCCCCGACTGCCACAGCGTTCGACACGGCGACGCCTACCGCGACGGATACGGCAACCGCGACGGCGACAGCAACCGCGAAACCCACCGCCAGACCCGTGTTGCCGCCGGTGAAATACCAACCGCCCAAGGTCGTCAAGGGGGGCGGTGCGCCACCCCCGCCGCCGCCATCGGGTGGTGTGCCACCGGGACCCGCGCCAGCGGGCGGCGTGCCGAACATCGGCGGGCAGGTGGTGCTCGTTAACATCGGCCAGCAATGGCTCTGGGTCTATCAGGATCGCAAGCTGGTTTACGACACGCCTGTAACGACCGGCATGCCGCAGTTGTCGACGCCACAGGGCATCTTCGACATCCAGTGGCGCGAGACGAACGTCTGGTTCTACTCGCCGTGGCCGCAGGGCTCGCCGTACTACTACACGCCGGAGTTTGTCAATTACGCAATGTATTTCGCCTGGGACGGTTACTTCATCCACAGCGCGGGGTGGCGGCACTGCTTCGGGCCAGGGACCAACGTGCCCCACACCTGTTCGGATGGCACGCAGGAGACCGGCAGCCACGGCTGCGTGAACCTGCCCGTCTCGGCAGCGGCGTGGGTCTATTCGCACACGCACAACGGCGCGACGGTGGACATCATCAATCGAGCAGCACCGGCGCCCACGCCGACACCATCCCCGACACCTTCGCCGACACCTTCACCAACACCGTCGCCAAGCCCGACACCTAGCCCAACGCCAACGGACACTGCGGTACCGACGGATGTGCCGACGCCAACGGACACGCCGGCTGCGTGAAACGTCGCCGAGCGGCGTGTTCGTCGGTAGGGACGTTGGCGGGCCTGAAGAGCAGCGGGAATGTCTCCCCTCCACGTCAGGGTGTTGCCTCCTGGGCCAGATTGGATCAGGAGCGGCAGAGGCTGGCGGGGATTTTTGGGCGACGCGGCTTTCACCACGACTTGCGCGTGGCGCGGGCCGCTAGAGGTCGGTGTTTTCGATGGGGCCGGTGGCAACGCGTTCATCGGCGACGCGTCGCGCGGCGGCCGCTGTGGTGATTCCTTCGCTCTCGGCGAGCGCGAAGATGCTGGCAAGGGCACTGCGCACGCCGTCCGCGATGCGCTGCTCCGTCTCGGCGGCGGACCAACCGAGCGACTCGCGTCCGAGCAGCCATACAGCGCCGCCACTGTTGACGACGAAGTCTGGCGCGTAGAGGATGCCACGCTCGCGGAGCCGGTCGGCGTCCTCTGGGGTGGCAAGCTGGTTGTTGGCGGACCCGACCACCGCGCGACAGTCGAGCCGCGCGATCGTCTCGGCGTTGAGGACGCCGCCGAGGGCGCAGGGCACGAAGCAGTCGCATGCGACGTCGAAAAGCGCGTCGGCGGGGAGCGCGACGAGGCCCAACTCGGCGTGGGCGCGCTCGACGGCAAGCGGATTGACGTCGCCGAAACTGACTTCCGCGCCGGCTTCGGTGAGCAAGCGCAGCAGGGGCAGGCCGACGCTGCCCGCGCCCTGGACGACGAAGCGGCGACCGGCAAGCAGATCGGTGCCAAAGAGCCGTTCACAGGTGAGGCGTAGCGCCGAGAGGACGCCAAGCGCCGTGGCGGGGCCGGAGTCGCCAGCGCCACCACGCTCGAAGCTGCGCCCAAAGACGAACGGCGCACCGGTCTCGGCGACGACATCCATGTCGCGTTCGGTCGTGCCAACGTCGGGTCCGGTGAGAAAGAGCCCGCCAAGTTGGGCGACGAGCGCGCCATAACGCCGCAAGAGCCCTTCGCGAGCGGTGGCGCGCAGGTCGGATGGCACGGCGAGGACGGCTTTGCCGCCGCCGCGCGAAAGCCCGGCAAGGGCGAACTTGGATGTCATGCCCTCCGCCAGACGCTGCGCATCGCGCACGGCCTCGACGAGACTGGGATAGGTTTTCATGCGCGTGCCGCCACCGGCTGGGCCGAGACGCGTGGAGTGGAGGGCGATGACGATCCACGTCTCTGTGGGGCGATCGAGGTGCAGGATCAGATCTTCGCCATCCCAGGCGTGGAGCAGGGCTACGAGATCGTCGGCTGGTGCGGAGGGATTCGTCGCCATGGCGGGCCTCGATCTTTGATGCGCGCGTCAGGGGTAGTGAGCGCGGGAATTCACCTATCTCGTCACTATACGATGATGGAGCGCGTGTCGCGGCGACTTGCGCCCGGCGAATGCGGGACGTACAGTTTGATGGAGTACGACTCATCACCTTTATCTCGTGTCTGGCTCCGCCGTGCGGAGGTGAGGCGAGTAGGAAGTAGGAGTCGCCCGAGCCTGACATCTGGAGGCGTCGGGACCGCGAGGAACATCAGATGAACACGCGCCACTCGCCATCGCCGCGACGTAACCAACGTATTAGATATTCTCCAGACGAGGTTCATGACTCCGGTGAGCCAAACGCCGAACACCCGGCGGACAAAGGCTCTGGAGGCGCGGAGGATCTGTGGACGCTGCTGCGGGGGATGCGCGACAGTGCGCCGCGGACGAACAGCGAACGGCTGTTGCGTGCACTGCTGGACTTTTCGCCCGACGCCGTCGTTCTGGTCGCGCCGGATGGACGGATCGCACTGGTCAATGCGCGGACTGAGGCACTCTTCGGCTACGGCCGGGACGAACTGCTCGGCAACGTCGTGGAAGTGCTCATTCCCGCGCGTTTGCACGCGGGCCACCGTCATCACCGCAGGCACTACGCCGCGGAGCCGCGCACGCGCCCAATGGGCGACGCGCTCGAACTTATGGGACGCCGCAAAGATGGCAGCGAATTTCCGGTCGAGGTGAGCCTGAGTCCGCTACAGATCGACGGCAGTGATCTCGTGATCAGCGCAATCCGCGACGTAAGCACGCGCAAGGCGCTGGAGACGGCGTTGCGGGAGAGCGAGGCACGCGCGCATGCGGAGTTGACGGCGCGACTTTCGCTGCTCCAGACGATCCTCGATCAGATCCAGGTAGGCGTGTATTTGGTGCGTGGGGACGATGCCCGATTGGTACTCGCCAACCGCGCAGTGCCAAGCATTTGGGGAGCCGAGTGGCCCGAGGGGCAGCCGCTCGAAGCATTTCTCGCCGAGATCGGAACGCGGGTCTATGGCATGTCGGGCAGAGAGATGGCCGGAGAGGAGCTGGCGACGCTCCGCGCACTCCGGAGTCAGACGGCGGTTCGCCAGCAGCAGGAAGTGCTGCGCCACCGCGACGGCACGACCTTACCGGTGCTGGTGAGCGCGATGCCACTGGACCCGAACGTGGTTGGACACTTAGAGCCGCTCGGCGTCGACGGCAATCCCCTGGCGGGCGGGCCGGTCGCGCTGGTGGTCCATCAGGATGTGACCGCACTGCGTGACGCGGAGCGGCTTAAAGATGAATTCGTGGCGATGGCGGCGCATGAACTGCGCAACCCGATGGGTACACTCTCGGTCTACGCGAGCATGCTGCGCCGCGAGATGCCTACACGTGACGCACGCGAAGCCGACGACGGTACGTGGCAGGCCGAAGCACTCGATGGCATCGAGCAGGTCACGCGGCATCTCGTGTCGCTGACGGAAGACCTGCTCGACGTGACGAAGCTCCAGGCGGGCGGCTTCTGGATGCAGATTGAGCCGCACGACCTCGCGGCGTTGGTCAGGCGGGTGGTAGGACGCATTCAGAGCACTACCGCGCAGCACCACATTCGGTTAGTAGGGGCCGAAGACACAATTATCGTGGAGTTTGATGTCGGGCGTATGGATCAGGTGGTCATCAATCTGGTGAGTAACGCCATCAAATATAGTCCCCCCGACGGCGAGATCACGGTAGCGCTCAAACGCGTCGAGGAGGCAGGGCGCACGCATGCCGAATTGACCGTGCAAGACCACGGCATGGGCATCCCGGCGGCCGATCAGGCGCGCATATTTAGCCGCTTCGCGCGTGGCGCAAACGCGCGGCAGATTGAGGGGACCGGGCTTGGCCTCTACCTCTCCCGCGAACTCATAGAGCGCCAGGGCGGGCGTATCTGGTTTGCATCGACTGAGGACGAAGGCACAACGTTCTTCGTGCGAATGCCGATCTGGGAAGAGGGCGCGGTAGACGAGCGCGCGTGAGGCGGCTGTCACTCAGCCGCCGGTGGCCGGAAGGATTCGGGCGCGGCCCGTGCGCTCGCCGGCGCGCCAAAGGGCCGCACGCGACCCAGCTTACGGGCGGGTTGGCGGGGTCGAAGCCGGGTCTACGCCGCTCGCGCGATCTTTCTGCAGATGGCGGTAAATGTAGTAGCCGACTCCGACCGCCAGCAGTGCCACAATCACGATGTCGAAGTCGTGGAACACTGTAGCGAGCTGGACGATCTTGTCGCCAAGGTTGTAGCCCACCAGCGCGAGGACGAAGCTCCAGATCAGCGAGCCGAAGAAGGTAAAGATGGCGAACTGGCCCAGGTTCATCTCGGCAATGCCCGCTGGAAGTGAGATATAGGTGCGAATGACGGGCAGGAGCCGGGAAAAGAACGCGACTGGTGCACCGTAGCGCGCGAACCAGCGATCGGCACGATCTGAGTCTGCGCGCGAGATGAGGATGTACTTGCCGTACCTCAGGAGGAGCGGGCGACCGCCCGCAGCACCGATGCCGTACGCTATCAACGAACCGATGAGGCAACCGATAGCACCAGCGATGGCCACGCCGATGAGCGAGAACTGATCGGGATGCTGCAAGACGTAATAGCCCGCGAAGGGCATGACAATCTCGCTGGGGAGAGGGATGCAGCAGCTTTCAATGGCCATAGCCGCCACGATGCCAAAGTAACCGAGGTGCGAATAGAGGAAATCGACGAAATTGAGGACGGCGCCCTCGATGCCGCCGGGGTTGGGAGTGCTCGCCGCGGTGTGGACGAGCTGAAAGCTCTGCGCCACGAGGCCGAGTATGTGCGCGAATCCGCTCAAGAAGGAGCCTCTTTCTTCGGGGAAGTGCTCGTAGTCGAGTGGATGCCGCGCTATGCTTTGCACCGACCGTGAGCGCACGTGACCCAGGACTTAGCGTCTGAGCTCGCCACGAAGAGGAGTGTAGCGGATTTGCGTTGCCCTGTCATCAACCAGTAGCCGTAGCGTACTTGTTGTGACCCACAGACACACTGCCGCGGCGCACCGGGTGGGGGCCGATCGGCACTGGCGCTAGCAGCGGCGATATACCGCCGTCACTTTTCCCTGCACCTCCCACTCATCGTCCCATTCCTTGGCAGTGACGTAAATCGGCGACATCTCTGAATTCGCCGGCTGCAAGCGAATGCGCCCCGGCTCGCGATAGAAGCGCTTCAGCGTCGCCGCGCCGCCTTCGGTCGTCGCCTGGCGGTGCGTGGCGACGATAATGTCGCCCTCGCGATAGTCGGAGTTGGCCTGAACGAGCACGTAGTCGCCGTCGGCGATGTGATCTTCGATCATCGATTGGCCGCGCACCAACAGGACGTATTCGGTCTGGTGCCGCGAAAGATCCAGCGTCTCTGTCTGCGCCGTCTCGTAGATGTCGAGGGGCGTACCAGCGGCGATCGTTCCGGCGATGCGCAGCCCTGGTCGTTCCTCACGCACCAGTCGCAATCCGCGGCTCGTCCTTTTGGCACGGGTCAGATACCCTTTTTTCTCGAGCGCGGTGAGGTGGTAGTCAACGTGCCCCGTGGAGCCGATGCCAACCTCTTTGCCTATCTCTCGATTGGTTGGCGGACGGCCGTATGCGTGAACGTATGCCTCAATGAAATTGAGGATGCGCGTCTGTGGATCGCTGAGATCTTTCTCCACGTTTGACTCCTTTTTCGGGCGGGATGCGCGCACGAGCATGGTCGTAGAACCCTCGTTCTAGAGTGTACGCGGAGTCAACACGTTCTGTCAATCCCCGCCCAGTTGCCGGGCCGATCTGGCGCATAGGATGGCGGGCGATTCAGTTGCGCTCGTCGCGAGGCAAGGTGTACAATGCCTCCATCGCGCGCCGGCATGCTCTCGGGCGGGTCCGGCGCAGGAGGGACATAACCCATGGTGGAGATGTCGGTCGAAAGCGTGCGCATCAACCTCGCGACGAACCAGCGAGTGGTGATTCTGAAAGATGGAACTGGCGACCGGTATCTTTTTATCTGGATCGCCACGGCTGAGGCATACTCGATCGCGATGGAGCTTCAGGGCACGGCTCCGCAGCGCCCGCTGACCCACGATTTGCTGAAGAACGTCATCGGTGAATTGGGGGGCAAGCTGGTGAGCGTGATCGTCAACGATTTGACGGACGATATCTTCTTCGCTCGGCTGGTCCTCGACGCGGACGGCCGCCACGTCGAGGTTGACTCGCGTCCAAGCGACGCGATCGCCCTGGCGGTGCGCGCCAAAGTGCCGATCTTCGTCACGGAGAGCGTGCTGGATTCCGCTGGGGTGCATCTGCAAAACGAGGTCGAAGAGAAACCGCGCCAGCGCCAGAACGTGATCGCCGAGGCCGACAACCTCGACGTCTATCGTGATTTTATCAATAGCCTGGACGCGCTCGACGAGTTCGGGAAGTCAGATTGAGAGCGGTGGCTAGCGCGTCTGCGCGCATCTGGCGACGCTCGGCACATTGGAGGGGGTAGCGAGTGCATGCACGTGAGCGCATGATCCGTACTCGGTTTGCCGAGCACGAATGCGCGGATTGCGGCTCACACTATCTCCCGGCGAGTGTCGTCGTTCTCGCCCGCAGGCGCTCCGCGTGGATGGTGATGGCAAGTTGCCCAACCTGCGAGCGACGCTCCCTCTTTGTGGTCACTTTCCCCGATCAGGCGCGGCCAAACGCGGAGCCGCTTTCCTTCGAAGAGCCACGCGTCTTCCCGCACAGCTTCCTGCCCTTCCCCACCGACCTCGACCTCTTCCCCGAAGATTCCTCAGGCGAACTGCCGCCAGCCCCACCCCCCACGCAGTCTCGCGGCGCGACCGCCGTGTCGGAGAGCGACGTCAGCGCGATGCGTGCGTTTCTCGCCGAGTTCAACGGGGACTTCAGCGCACTCTTTGCTCCGCGCCACCGCGATCAGCGGGACGACTAGGCGGCCGAGATCCCGCCACGAAGGCGACGTACCTCAGGCAGCCGCCAGGTGCTGCACCCGTGACGCCCGCTGGGAGGCCCTGTAGCTGGCGACGGCAGCGATCCACGCGTGAAGATGCGTGCGCCTGGTTCGCCCACGCGGGCGACGCCCCGCCGCCTCCAGCTCTCTGTAAGTTGCTCTGGGTCAGTGCTGGCAAGAACCAGGACAAACCAGTGTGGCTTTGACGCAGATGGCGAGGGCCTGCTACATTGACCGGGCGGTACCCAAGGCGACTGCATTCTCCGCGCGCCGCCGTATGCCCGTGCCGCGACCGAGGTGGCGGATGCGTCGAGGTTGGTATGCTCCTGTTGGCCGCGTGGTCCGGTTGCTGCCCTCGGCAGCCGTTGGCGTTGTGCTGATCAGTGCGCTACTTGCGAACCTGGCGCTGCTCCGGCACATCGTGCAAGCAGCATCACCGTCGCTGCCCGCGAATTATTTCGCGACCGACAATCAGGATCGCGCGTGGCTGTCTCAAAAGGACGCCTTCCTCGTGCGCGGCTCGCCGAGTCCGCAGGGCGGGGCACTGCCGCCAGCCTGTGGCATTCCATGCAGCGCGTATCCCACGACGTACCTGCTGGACACGCAGACGGTGGTGAACACGCTCGAACCGCCGAAGGTTGGCAAGGATGTGTCGGGCACCTCGTATACCGATCCCAATATGTCGAAACTCTGCGGCGCGGGTGCCGCGGCGAATGCGCTCGCGTTCTGGAACGCCGACATCCTGCACGAAACGCAGGCGACGTACGTCGATCCGTCGAATGGCGTGACTACGACCTGGAACGGGCAGCACAATCGCGCCTACATCGCCTATCTCGCGTGGCACGCGGGAATCCCCGGCCAACGGCACGCGGGGATGATGGATACACACAACCCGAGCGCCGGCGTGACGCTCTACGGGATGCGTGACGCGCTCAACTGGGAGGCATCGGGGCACGCTCAAGCCTCGTGGCGGTCGTACTTCTACACCATCTCGCAGTGGGATCAGTCGAGCGCGGTGGACTTTCACCACAAGGTGGAAGATGATCTCGCGACGACACACGTGCCGGTGGTGGTCGAGGTGAATGCGCGTCTGCTGCCCAATTGGTCGCCCAATGGAAGCATGATCAAGCACTTCATCACCATCGTCGGCTACGACGACGTCGCGGGAACGTACCAATACACCGACTCGTGCGGCAAGTCGACTGGTTGCGGTTCGCATTCGGATGGCGGGCTGCTTACGATCGGCCAAGAGCAACTCTGGGCGGCAATCACCGCGGTTCCCGTGAATACGAGTCACGCCTACGACGGCGGGGATGGCGGCTTTGTTTGGTAACCAGACACGAGCCTCGCTAGCGTGCGCCCTCCGGCACGCGAGCACGCGCCAGGGTCTCTTCAACCACGGAGGCCAGCGCCTGGATGAAGAGCGGCGAGGTGTTGAGCGATTCCGTGCGGGCGAAGACGATGCCGTGCTCTTCAGCCTGTTCACGCGCGCCGATCTCGATGTCGTAGAGGATCTCGAGGTGGTCGGCGAGGAACTGCACGGGGGCGATCAAGACGTGAGTTCGCCCTTGCTCCTTTAGGACAGGCATCATGTCGGCAAAGTCTGGTTTCAGCCAAGGCTCAGGTGTGTGGCCCGCGCTCTGGTAACAGAACATCCAGCGGTCGTCGGAGAGACCGGCGAGTCGCGCGACCTCGGCGGCAGTCTGGCGAAGGTTCTCGATGTAGGCGGGTTCCTGCTCGACAACGCGAAGTGGCATGCTGTGCGCGCTGAGCAACACCGGCACGCTGTCGCGGACCTCGGAGGGGAATTTGGCAAGGGCTTCGGTGACGCGTTCGGCGACGGCGCGCAGAAACTCTGGCTGGAGATGCCAATCCTCGGTGTGCGCCACGGCGAGACCGGGGCGGTTGAGGGCGCGCGCGGCTTCGTCGAGTGTGGTCGCGTAGCCGCGCATCAGAATCGGCGAGTATTGCGGCGACATGATCACGCCGATCAGCGCATCGGCATCCGCGGCGACCTCCGCGGCGACCTGGGTGATGTAGGGCGGCGCAAAGCGCATGCCGGCGCCGACCGTGAACTCCGGGCCATTGGGATGGCGGTGGCGCAGTTCGTCCTGGAGCGCGGCGGCCTGCTCGCGGGTGATGCGCAACAGCGGAGAGCCGCCGATGAGGTCATAGCGACGCTTGAATTCGACGACGAGATCCGGTTCCGGCGCCCGACCCCCACGCACATTCGTCATGTATTCGGGGACGTCATCGAGGGTTGCGGGAGAGCCATAGGTCATCAGAATCACGCCGACGTGCTGCGGTGTGGACATGGACGGGTCTCTTTCTCTGGCTGGCGCGGTTGAAGTCACCTTCTACGTCGCGATGGGATTGCTGGGATTTCTAGCGTGCCGCTGTCTTGCCACGGCGCGGTGTTGACGCCGCATTTGTGGCTCTGCCGGCGATGGGTGCTTCGCGGAGAAAGGTAATCGCCAGTTCGGTGAGTAGCTCCGCGCCGATGGGCAGTGCGGCTTCGTCGAAATCGAAGAGTGGACTGTGATGCGGCGCATTCAGTTTGCGCTTGGCGTTGGCAGAGCCGACGAAGATGAAGCAGCCCGGCGCGGCGTTGAGGAAGAAGCTCATGTCCTCAGCGCCCATGGTCGGGCGATCGGTGATGACATGCTCCGGCTCGACGATGCGCTCGGCGACCGTGCGGGCGAACGCGGCCATGTCGTCGTTGTTCACCGTCACTGGATACATGCGGGTGATGCGCACATCCGCCGTCGCCCGCGCAGCCTGGGCGACCCCCTGGGCGATGGCGCGCAGGCGCTCGTGCAGGAAGTCTTGCACTGTCGAACTGAGGGCGCGGATGGTGCCACGAAGTTCCGCGCGCGGCGAGATGATGTTGGGCGCGGTACCAGCGTGGAACGCGCCTACGGTGATTACCGCGGGATCGAGGGGATCGATCTCGCGGCTGACGATCCGCTGAAGCTCGGCGACGATGGCCGCGCCCACCGCGACGGGATCGACGGTCTGCTGAGGCGCGGCCCCATGACCACCAATGCCCTGAACGGTGATGTCGAAGAAGTCGGCACTGGCTTGCAGCGGTCCACCTTGCACGATGAGTTGCCCGACGCGATGATCGTTGGAGAGGTGCAGACCGAAGCAGGCGTCAACGTGGGGATTCTCCATGACGCCTGCCTCGATCATCGGCTTCGCGCCGCCGGGGCCTTCCTCGGCGGGCTGGAACACGAGCTTGACCGTGCCGTGGAGATCGTCGCGGCGCTGCGAGAGGACGCGCGCGGCAGCGAGGAGCATCGCGGTGTGGCCGTCGTGGCCGCAGGCATGGTGGACGCCGGGGTTGAGCGAGGCGTACTTGGCGCCGGTCTCTTCGGTGAGCGGCAGCGCATCCATGTCGGCGCGGAGCAGCACGCAGCGCCCGGGGTGCGCACCAGTGATGACGCCGACGACGCCGGTCTTCGCCACACCAGTGGTGACGTCGATGCCAAGCTCTCGCAAACGGTTGGCGACGTACGCGGCGGTCTCAACCTCTTGAAGGCCAAGCTCGGGATGTTGATGGAAGTGGCGGCGGTCGGCGACGAGTTGCTCTCGAAGACCGGCGATCTCTTCGCGAATCGAGGCGGTGGCGAGCGTCATGGGATCTCCTTTGACGGCGAGACGCAGCGGCGTGAGCAGGGCGAACGGTGCCTAGGTGTGTCAGGTGAGGAGGCGCAACATGTATGACGGGCGCAGCACCGCGCTCGCGGGGAGGATGTCGCCGGTGACGGCGACGACGGTGTCGGCCATAGATTTGCTGCGAGTGAGCCTACGGGCGATGCGGTCCATCAGCGCTGGATAGCGGACCGCGGTCTGGATGATGCGTTCAATCGAGCGCTTGCCGCGCATTTCGTGCCTGAGCGCGTGATCGTAGCGCGAGAGGAAACGCGCGCCGAGGTCGTTCGCCGCGAAGGCGGCCAGCGTCACATCGCGGGCAAGTTGTGCGGTGCGGAGCGCCCTGGCGATGCCCTCGCCGGTGAAGGGATCGTAGTAGCCCGCGGCGTCGCCGACGAGCAGCACTCCTTCGTCTGAATAGCGACGGACGCGGGTGTGGAGTCTGCTGATGGCGAGCGCCTGGCGCTCGACGGAAATCGCGCCGAGCCGGTCGCGGAGGCCGGGAAACGTGCCCAGCGACTCGATCAGGAACGCCTGCGGGCGGCCGGCGAGCTTGCGGCCATCGCGGGCTTCATCGACCACCATGGCGACGTTACAGAGATCACCGTCGTCACGCCGTTCAAGGGGCGCGACGCCAACGTAGCGGCCGCCAGCAACGTGCATCTCGACACATTCGCCGAGGTCGCTGATGCCGCGCAGATGGGCGACGAGCGCGATCTTGCGCATGCCGCCAGGCATCTGGAGGCCGAGGCGCCGCGCGACCGTCGAGTGGACGCCGTCGGCCGCGACGAGCAGCCGCGCGGAGACGGTATCGCCCGAGACCGAGTGGAGGGTCCAGAGGCCAGCGTGGCGCTCAAGCGTGGCCAGGCGCCAGCCTTCGCGAATCTCGGCGCCCGCGAGCCGCGCCGCGCCGAGGATGGTGGCGTCGAGCCGAAGTCGCGGGATCGCCATGCCGGTCTCGAAGTACGGCTTGCCCGCGGCGTCTGTGGTGGCGGCGAAGTCTCCCTGGAAGACCCGGCCATTGGGCGCGAAGACGCGGAAGCCGGGTCGCTGCGCGGGGCGGCTTTCGAGCAGTGTGTCGAGGACACCAAGCTCGGCGAGCATTGGCGTTGCCACGGGACTCAGGCATTCGGCGCAGGGCTTGTCGCGCGGGAAGGTGTCTTTGTCGAGCAAGACGACACGCTTGCCCGCGCGCGCCAAATGGGTGGCCGTCGCGCCGCCCGCCGGTCCCCCGCCGACTATGGCGACGTCATATGCGCTGGTGACGTCCACGGTGGCATTCGCTCCGATCCGCGGTGCGATGGTTGGTGGTTGAAGTGGGTTGCCGCGAGTCTTTACGGATTATGCGCCACCGGTCGCCGCCAGCGCCAGCCGGAAGGGGAAGCGCACCGTTACCGCCGGCTCGCGTAGCCCGGCCTCTGTGGCGAGTGCGCGCAGTTCGGCGGCGGAGTACGAGCGCCGCACGGATGCGGGTGCGTCGTGGCGTGTCATTGGGTGCATCGCCAACAGCGTTACGAGGGCGACGCAGCCAGCGTAGGCCAACCACGCGCGCTGTATATCGAAGACGAGCACGCGGCGTCCGACGCGCGCCAGTTCGCGCAGGAGGCGCACCGCGCTAGGCGGATCGAAGTGGTGCAGGGCGAGCGTGCAGAGGGCAATGTCGAAGTCGCCGGTGGCATAGGGCAGCGCCAGGGCGTCCTGCTGCTCGATGTGCACGCTTGGCTCGATCGCGGCTTCCTGGCGGGCGATGGCGACGATCTGCGGGCTTATGTCGCTGGCGACGATGTGCGCGGTCCGCCGGTCGCGGTCGGCCCAGCGCTTGACGGCTAGCGGAATGTCGGCTGAGCCGCAGGCGACGTCGATCAGCGAGAACGAGTCGCCGCCAAGCGCACGCACTTCTTTGGCGACGGCTTGCACGGCGAACGCGCGCCAGCCGAGAAGCCCATTGATGCGGCGAATGTCGCGAAGGTTGCGTTCGAGCGACGCCTGATCGAGCGTGTCGGCGTCGAGTAGCTCGCGGAGGGCGTCGTCGCGCGCGCGCACCACGCTCACCTCACTCCCCGCGCTATCAGCGCGATTTCAGGTCGTACGCGACGCTCGCACGCCCCCACGGGCGTATGGTGGCTTAACCCCGCCGGAACTGTTGCGCGCGCGTGGAGGCCGGCACCACTACCACGAGCATCGCCATGCAGAGCGCGCTGACGACGTAGAAGAACGCGCCGGCGATGCCGTCGAAGTGCTCTATCGCGCAGCTCATGCCGAAGATCGTCGCCCAGGCGCCGAGAAAGAAGAAGAGCGCCGGTGCGCGTCGTGAGGTGTCAACGACACTCCAAATGTGGGCGAGGAGTAACGTTGGAATCGCGACGCAGAAGCCAAAGAGTGCGTTGGTGAGCCATTGATCTTTGCCGATGAGTCCGTCGACCGAGATGAGGAGCGCCGCGAGAATTGAGGTGCCTAGCAACGTGCCGACAGCGATGGGCAGCCGCTCGATATGGACGGCATCGTCCCCAGCGCCCTTGCTGCTCCCAGGATTTATTCGCATTGAACTGTACCTCTTCCGCGCTGCCACACGAGACGTTCGTCGATAACTGTACACTCCGTATGCTACACGGTTCGGTCAAGCGAGCTAGCGTCCAGTTCTCGCTGAAAGTTGACCAGCGACGTGGGTAACTCGGGCAGCCTCGTGAGATGCTGCGTTGAGGCGGGTATGCGCGGTCTATGGCGCGGTTTCAGAACCGCAGCAGGGTGCTTTCGACGGTGAGGCCAGGCCCGAACGCCAACATGACACCCAATTCGCCGCGACGAGGATGCTTCGAGCGCACCACTTCTTGCAGGATCATGAGCACGGTCGCGGAGGAGCAGTTGCCATGCTGACGCAGCACCGTCCACGAGGGTTCCATCTGCTCGTCGCTGAGATTGAGGCGTTGCTGCACCACCTCAAGGATGCTGGGCCCGCCGGGATGCACGACCCAATGCGCTACGTCTTCTACTCGCAGGCCGTGCGGCTCGAGCAGGCGCTCGGTGGCCCCACGCACGACGCGACGCAGCGACACCGGCACGCGCGGCGAGAGGCCCATAATAAAACCGGTATCGCCGACGGTCCAACTCATCTGATCGGCGCTGGCGAAATCGGCCTCGGAGCGCGCGTCGACCACCTCTGGACCCTCGGCGGCGTCGTCGACGCGGAGCAGTGCCGCGGCAGCCGCGTCGCCGAAGAGCGCAATTGAGGTCAGCAGATCGAGATCGTCTGTGGGCGCGAAGTGCAGGGCGGAGAGTTCCACGCTCAAGAGCGCCGCGGTCGAGTTGGGGCGCGCCTGCAACGCATCTGCGGAGCGGCGCAGGCCGACGAGCGCGCCGTAACACCCCATGTGGCCCACCAACGTCCGCCGCAGGTCGCCGCGCATATCCAGCGCGCGGGCGAGGGTGATATCTAGCCCAGGCGCGGTGTAGCCGGTACACGAGACGACCGTTAGATCGGTGACGTCTCGCGGCTTGGCGTGTGCGGTCGCCAGGCACGCCTCGAGCGCTTGGAGACCCAGCGCATGGGCCTCGACGCGATAGGTCTTCATGCGAGCGCCAGTCGAGGGCACCGCGGCGTAATAGTCGTGTAGATCGACGACGCTCTGGCGCTGCTCTACATGCGACGCGGCGAAGAGATGGTTAAGCTGGCGGGCAGTGTCGTGGAGAGCGGGATCGCCTTCCCAGCCTTCACCGAGGATGTGCGACTTGGCGAAGGCAAGCACGAGGTCCTGCGGGATTTCGTGCGAGGGCGCGGCGGAGGCTAACGAGACGATGCGTGGGTACTGATGCGGTGCAATTGCCATGCGTGGTCGCTCCGAATCCCGTGCGTCGCGGTAGTTGACGGCAGACAAGGTTGGGTATACGCGACCATGTGGCGCAATTCGTGGACCTCACCGGCGCGTACCCACAGGTAGCGCCCAGAAGCTTGCCACCTAGTGTAACAGGTTTGTGAGAACTTGGCCCAGGAAATGCATGAACTGCTTGCCTGGTGAGCGGTGCCGGCATCTCCGATGGCTCGCCATACTATACATCGTGGGGACGACTACGGTTGCCTGGCCCGTTAGCGAGGGCCAGCGTTCGCTGGTGAGAGGGGCAGCACGTCCGGATGCTCGCGGACGATTAATTTCCGTTTTCTTCCGCTTTTTCGTCACAGATGCGGCGTACAGAGCCCAATGGACGGGGAATCAGCGCGTGGGTGGCGGAAAAAGACCGCAGCGGAAACGTACCTGACGGGTAGCGGGATCGGAAAATGGCGGGCACGGTGGAACTCTCTGAGGTGGTAGGGGCGGAAGGTTGGCAAGCGGTGAGTGAATGGGAGATCGATGGCATCAGCGGCAGTTCAATCGAGAACATTTGTTCGGATGGAATATAGCACACGCGGCGGGGCGACGGCAAGCTCGCGCGACTGGGCCACGCGTCTGTGGTGTATGCTCTGGAACGGGCGGGCCGCCGCGCCGTACGGGTGACGCCACGCGCGTGGGCGCGGTGCCGGCGATGGTGAGATGGGCTTGTGGTTGCTCGCGCAGGCGACCAGGAGACGAACATGGAGTCCGCATTGTTGGTGAAGGGCAGGGGATTCCAGGAGGGCCTCGCGCTGATTGCCAGCCCGGCGACCGCCGCCTTGCGCTGGACGACGGTGGGCCGGCTTGGCATCGTGGCGCCGCGGCCGTATACGGCGGAGACTGGCGATGACGAGCTGGTGCTGACGGTGCTCTCCGGGTCGCTTGCCATCGAGACTGACGGTCAGACGTATCGCGTCGATGGTCGCAGCTCGACCTTCGCCGGAGGGCCAGTATTCGTCTGCTTGCCGCCAGGGACGGAGTACCAGGTGACGGCGACGAGCGAGACGGCTGACCTCTTTGTGGCGCGTACGCCCGCGGAACCCGGCGAGACGGTGACGGTGGTGGGGCCCACGGATGCACCGGCGCGCAGCATCGGCGCGAGCAATTGGATACGTACGGTCTGGCCGGGCACGTCGGTCGCGGGCGGTACACGCTTTCTGATGGTTGGCGAGACGCTGAACCCGCCTGGCGGATGGTCGTCGTATCCTCCTCACAAGCACGACGTGAACGATCCCCCGCGTGAGGCGATCTACGAGGAGGTCTACTTCTTCCGCGTGCATCCGGCGGGTGGCTTCGGCATTCAGCGCGTCTACGAGCGGAGACCGGGGGTCGACGCCTTGAACGAGGTGTTGGTGGTCGAAGACGGCGACACGGTGATTATTCCGCGTGGCTACCATCCCGTGGTGGCGGCACCTGGGTATCAACTGAGCTACGTCTGGGCGCTACGCGGCGAGGGACGGCGATACGGCGCGTGGAGCGACGACCCCGCTCACGCGTGGCTGCGCGATGTCGAACCGCTGTTGAACGGGCGCTAAAGCACAGGGGAGGCACGTCGATGGCCGATCGTGGCATGTCGCTAGCGGATCTCGCCGCGCTCTTCTCGGTGCGCGAGCACGTGATCGTCGTACCCGGCGGGACGGGGGCGCTGGGGAGTGCGATGGCGCGTGGGCTCGTGGCGGGCGGGGCGCGCGTCGCGGTGCTGGGACGCCGCGCGGCGGCTTGCGAACAGATCGCCGGTGAGTTGCGCGCGCTGGGCGGCGAGGCACTCGGCATCGCCTGCGACGTGCTCGACCGGGAGTCGCTGCGGGCCGCGCACGAGCAGGTGGAGTCGGCGTTCGGAGCGGTGGATGGTCTCGTCAATGCGGCTGGTGGCAACGCGCCGCAGGCGACGACCGCGCCGCCAGAGCGGTCGTTCTTCGACCTCGATGCCACGGCGCTCGCAGGAGTCTTCAGTCTCAACGTAATAGGGGCCATCAACGCCTGCCAGGTATTTGGGCGCGGCATGGCGGAACGTGGGCGCGGGAGTATCGTCAACATCGCTTCGATGTCGGCGCTGCGCCCGCTGACGCGCGTGCCCGCGTATGGCGCCGCGAAGGCCGCCCTGACGAATTTTACGCAGTGGCTGGCCGTGACGCTGGCGCAGGAATACAGTGCTGATCTGCGCGTCAATGCACTGGCGCCGGGGTTCTTTCTCACCGAGCAGAACCGCTTTTTGCTCAGCGATGCCGAGACGGGTGAACTGACGCAACGGGCCAAAACCATCGTGGCGCACACGCCGATGGGCCGCTTTGGCGCGCCGGACGATCTGCTCGGCGCGTTGATCTGGCTGCTCAGCCCGGCCTCGGCGTTCGTCACGGGAACGCTGATTGCGGTTGACGGCGGCTTCTCGGCGTTCTCCGGTGTCTAGGTCGTCTGACGATGCCAGTGTGACGGGGAGCGCGAGGAAGGGAGGCGTGATATGCCACTCGGCAAGGGAACGCGTGACGCTCTGCTCTCGCCGGAGGATGTGCGCGAACTGGTGCTGGAGGCGTGCGCACGCCTACCCGTGACCGGCAAGCGTGTGCTGGTGATCATCCCCGACGCTACCCGCACCATGCCGATGCCACTCTTCTTTCGCCTGCTCTACGAGGCCCTGGGCAGCCGGGTCGCTCGCCTCGACTACTTGATCGCGCTGGGCACGCATCCACCGATGTCTGACGCGGCGATCGACGCGCTCGTTGGCGTCAGCGCGGAGGAACGCGCGAAGCGTTATCCGAACGTCGCCATCTTTAATCATCGCTGGGACGATCCCGATGCGTTGCAGGTCGCGGGGATGATCGCGCCGCACGAAGCCGCCGAGCTCACGGGGGGACTGCTGACCGATGAGGTGACGGTGACGCTCAATCGGAAGGTCTTCGAGTACGATGCGATGTTGATCGTCGGGCCGGTCTTTCCGCATGAGGTTGCGGGATTCTCTGGCGGCGCGAAATATCTGTTTCCCGGTATTGCCGGAGCCGACATTATCAACTTCACGCATTGGTTGGGCGCGCTCGTGACGAGCATGGGGACCATCGGTGTGCAGGACACCCCGGTACGCCGCGTGATCCATCGCGCCGCCGCACTGGTGCCGACGCCGATCACCTGTTTCGCGCTGGCGCTGCAGGGGAGCGATCTCCACGGCCTCTTCGTTGGCGATTATCGTGAGGCGTTCGAAGCCGCCGCCGAGCTTTCCGCGGAGCTGAATATCGTCACTGTCCCGCACGCATTCAGCCGGGTGCTTTCGGTCGCCGCGCGCCATTATGACGACCTCTGGACAGCGGCGAAGGCGATGTACAAGACGGAGCCGGCGATTGCCGACGGAGGTGAGGTGATCATCTACGCGCCGCATATTGCGGAGATTTCGTATACCCACGGCGCGTTGATCGACCAGGTCGGCTATCACGTGCGCGACTATTTCACCAAGCAGGCGGAGCGTTTCCGCGATGTGCCTGGCTCGATTCTCGCGCACAGCACGCATGTGAAGGGCGCGGGCACGTACGATGCGGCGCGTGGCATCGAGACGCCGCGCATCAGCGTGACGCTCGCCACGGCGATCCCAGAGGAACGCTGCCGCCGCGTGAACCTGGGCTACATGGACTATCGAGCGATCGATCCCGAGCGTTGGGCCGGTCGCGAGGCCGAGGGCGTTTTGCTCGTCCGCAACGCGGGTGAGGTATTGTATCGCGCCGCCGATCTTGCACGTTGACTGGTCCGCGCGCCGCACCGGCCGCGGAGTTCACGGCGTCATGCGCAAATCGCCGGCAAATGGGCGGGCGCCCGCCCGCGCGATGGCGACCGCGGCCAGACTGGTGGCCGCCGCGAGCGCGACTTCTGGCGCGTCACCGGCGATCCACGCGGGCAGCAGACCGGCGCAGAAAGCGTCGCCAGCGCCCGTCGAATCGACAACTGACGCGGGCGCGCAAGGACTGTGCGCCGCGATGGCTCCTTCGCGCGCTATGAGCGCTCCGCTGGCGCCAAGCTTGAGGGCGACCGTGGCGTAGTGCGCTGAGAGCGAGGTCGCGACGAGGGTTGGGTCGGTGGCGCCCGAGAGCAGACGGCCTTCGTCGAGGTTGGGGAAGCAGAGGTCAGCGCCTTCAGTCCAGGTGAGAAAGCTGTGCGGCCCCGCGGCGAGCAGCAGCGCCTCCGAGGCAGGGTCCACGGAGAAGCGTATGCCCAGCGTGCGAGCGAGACGGATGGCCTCCAGCGCGACAGGACGCGAGTCATCCGAGAGCAGCGTGTAGCCTGAGATGTGCAGCCACGTCGCCGCGTGGAAGAGTTCGCGCGGGAGGCTTGCGACGGTCAATCCGGCGTTGGCGCCGCGGTCGGTGAGCATGCTGCGTTCGCCGTGTGCGTCCACGAGCGAGACGACCGTTCCGGTGGGTCGATGCGGATCAACGGCGAGGTGCGGGATGACTCCCGCACGGCGGAAGGCGTCGTGATGCGCTCTGCCAAGGAGATCATCGCCGACGCATCCGACGAAGTGTACGGCCAAATGTGGCGCGGTCGTCGCCAGCCAGGTGGCCTGATTGGCGCCAGAGCCGCCGCCATGCACGCTGATTCCCGCGAGCGTGTCGCTGCCGGAGGCGATGGGCGTCGCCGTGCGCACGACGATGTCGGACATGACGTCGCCAAGCACGATGAGCCGCGGGCGCGTATCGAGTGGGTTGGAGGGTGGAGTCATGGGTTCTCGGTACGGGGGTGATCCAGCGCCGGAAAGCGCCGACGCTCGCCGGGCATTTGGCGTGCGGTCAGCATATCATGGAGGACAACGGCGCAAGGCGTGCAGCAGATGGAGGACGCCTCCCGTGAGGCGCCCGAAAGCGTGTTGGGCCAGTGTGACCCCTGGCGCGCGGTGCGAGTCGTCGAGGAATGCGGCCAGATGGTTTCCATTGGCGAGTGTTTCTGCTATCCTGAAGCAGAGTATGGTACGGTAGGGGCAGTTGCAGATCATTCGCCCTGCGCGAGACGTGGAAAGCACACTACTTACGCATGCAGCCCGCACAGCAGCGTCAAAGCGCGTCACGCCGCTCTACGCACGTGCTTGAGAGGACGCGAGGGAGCATGGCAGCGCAGCAGCGCGTGGCCCCGGTGAACGTGAGTGTGGCGAGCATGCGCGGTCCCCTCACACAGCGCGGCATCTCAGTGGTGCTGCCCGCCTACAATGAGGAGGCGGTGATTGCGCGGACGGTGGGGCGTTGTGTTGAGGTGTTGTCGGTGGTCGCCCCCGATTTCGAGGTGATCGTCGTCGACGACGGCAGCCGCGATCGTACGGGCGAGCTTGCCGACGAATTGGCCGCCGCCGATCCACGCGTGCGCGTTGTGCATAATCGCCCCAATAAAGGGTACGGCGGAGCGCTGATGGCGGGGTTCGCGGCGGCCACGAAGTCGCTGACGTTCTTCATGGACTCCGACGGCCAGTTCGACATCGCCGATCTCGCCCGGCTGATTCCCTGGCGCGAGCGCGGCTATCGCGCCGTGCTGGGATACCGTAAGCACCGCAACGACGGATTTGTGCGCAAGGTGAACGCCTGGGGCTGGAACCGCCTTGGCCGGCTGCTCTTCGGCCTGCGCATTCGCGATGTGGATTGTGCCTTCAAACTCTACGATACGAATATCGTGCGGGCGTGCGAGGTGGTGGCTGAGGGCGCGATGGTCAACACGGAGATGTTGGTCAAGCTCAAGCAGCTTGGCGTGAAGTACGTTGAGGTGCCGGTAGCGCATTATCCGCGGACGCATGGCTCGGCCACCGGCGCCAACATTCGGGTGATTCTGCACGCTTTTAGCGAGCTATTGAGGCTCCGCGGCACGTTGACCCACTGGTCGGCAGAATTGCCACCGGAAGAGCCGCCCGCTTGATAGTGCCGTGACGCCGCCGGCTCGGGTGGCGCCTCGGCATGACGCGCCGTGAGCCAGCCCCGGCGAGCGAGGCGCGGATCTCGGCGCAGACCGCTCTATTCGATGGCGAGCGTGTCGCGTTCGACGACGCGAAGCTGCGCGCCGGGGAGCGTCGCCAGCACGAGTGGCTCAAGTGACGCGGGATCGACAAACTCGACGTCAAAGGTCGGCGGCGTCTCATCGTGACGATGAATCACCATGCCGCGCTGGCCCCTGGTGAGTGTGGCGATTGACTCCCTCTGCTGCGCATCCTTCTGCGGTACGCGCCAGGAGGGGTCCACGGGCACGTCCGCCAGTAGCTCGACGACATCCATCTCCTCAGGCTCCATCTCGCGGTTCCTCTACTCTCCATGGCCGATCCCTCGTACCGGCGGATTTCTCGCTTGCTGGTCGCCGCGTCGCGCAGGGCTATTGTACTCCAGCGAGCCGATGCGCGACAGTCGAACAAGGGGCGCAACTGTGTAACGATCAACGGGGCGATCCGTAGATCGTGCGGGGGCGATGTGTGCGCTTGACGCTCCATTTCCCCTTGGCGTGCGATGACGACGCGTGCGGTGGTCGCGGGCGTCGAGAGAGGGTATTTTCATGGGCAAGCCGCTTAGTGAGGCGCCGCTGGCGCAGATGAGTCCCGCGGAACTGATGTCTGGGCAGCTGCCTAGCCGGATCGCCGCCGCGGTCGAGCAGATGGGGCCGATCTTTCGCTGGCCGCTACTCTTTGGGTCGCAGCCGGGGCGTGAGGTTGTCTTTATGGTGGGGCCGGAGGCGAATCGCCTGGTCTTCAATACGCGACGCGAGGCGTTTAGCCACGATCTGGGCTGGACGCCATTCATCGGCGACACGCTGGGCTACGGCCTGCTGAATCAGGATGGCGCTGCCTGGGCACGCAGCCGCAAAATGTGGAATCCAGCGTTCACGAACGCGTACATGGAGACGTATTTGCCGCTGATGCAGCGGGTCATCGCCTCGCACACCGAGGGATGGGCGGAGAAGGGGCAGATCGACCTCTTTCAAGAGTCGCGCGAGATCACGTTCCATGTGGCGGCGACGGCGCTGGCGGGCATCGACCGCCCCGAAGAGGTGGCACGGTTGCAGCGGTTGTTTTATGCGCTGCTGCCACGGGTCGGGCGCTTCAGTACCGAAGAGGAATACGAAGCGTACGAGCGCGCGGCGATCGCCGCACGGGACGAACTCGACGCGCTACTGCTGGAGGTGATCGCGCAGCGGCGGGCCGCACCCGAAGCGCAATCGCATGACGTGCTCGGGCGCATCGTGCACGCGCGGGACGAGGAGGGGCGCGCGTTGACCGACGAGGAGGTGCTGGGCCACCTGTACATCCTGCTGGTCGCCGGCCATGAGACGACGACGTCGCTCGGCGCATGGACGCTGTACCTGTTGGCGACTCAAGCCGAGCATCGGCGCCGTGTGGAGCGCGAGATCGACGCGCTGATCGCAGACGCGGGAGGGCCGATCTCAGTCGAGGCGGCGCGGAACCTGCATGCGCTGGATCTCTTCATACGCGAGGCAGGGCGGCTGCACTCGCCGGTGCAGAATGTGCCGCGCGGCGTCGTCGAGGAAGTCGAGTTCGCGGGGTATACCTTGCCGATCGGCAGTTCAGTACGGCTCGCCATCGCCGCTGCTCACCGCTTGCCAGGGGTTTTCGCCGAGCCGGACACCTTCGATCCCGACCGCTTCGCTCCGCCGCGTGAGGAGGATCGCAAGACGCCCTATTCGCTCGTCACTTTCGGCGGCGGGCCACGGCTCTGCATCGGCGTCAACTTCGCGAATATCGAGGTGAAGGCACTGGCCGTGGATGTGCTCCGTCGCTACGAGTTGGAGCCGGTGGAGGCGGAACCGCCGTTCGAGGTCGGTTTTGTGACGCTGGCGATGCCGCAGGGGATGCCTATGCGGGTGCGGCGCAGCGTGTAGAGTCAGATAATGTGGCGCTGGCTCGTCGGGGTGGTGAGCGTCGCGAAACGTTTGGTGGTGGGAGGCTTGTTTCAGCCTATACAGTATACCCCGCCGAGAATGGGAAGCGCATCGGCTAAATTGCTGATGCGCTTTCGCGCGCTTTCGGGCATGCTAAAGCGGCATACGTTTCCGACCGGAGGAGGTCTTCATTTGCCGTACGCGAACCCGGCGATCGTCACGCTCTTCGAGCCACTGGAAGAGGGCTTTCTCGTCGCATTCGGCCCTGAGCGTGGCGCGGGCGGTGATGCGCATCAGGCGATCGCCTCGCTCGATCCATGGCAGCGCTTCTGGATTCCAGAGGAGCATGCCTGGTGGATCGCCGACGACGCAATCAGCCGTCTGGCACGCAGCGTACCCTCTCTGGCGGAGGCGCTCGCCGCCTGGCATCAGCGCCCGATACACATCGCCGATTTTGCCTCGACGAGCGAGCGCTGGAAGACGTGGACGCGCCTGCGGCGCGGATTCATGCCTCCCCAGGTACGCGCCGCCTGCGCGCGACTGGGCTTGGGGCAAGACGTGACGCCGCCGCAGGTGCGAGCGGCGCGGCGCAGACTCGCCCGCGACTTTCACCCCGACGCCGGCGGCGCACACGAGGCGATGGCGCGTATCAATGCCGACGTCGATACGGTGTTGGACTGGCTGAAGCAGCAAGGCTGATGCCTGGGGTGTAGCGGCGTGCCGTTGGGCAGCGGGCGCCCGATTTACGAATGCAGGCGCCCGCTGGGATGCGCTACGGCGAATGGTGAAGGAGAAACGAGGCGCCGCTACTGCCTCACGCACTGTGCGAGGCAAGGTGCGCTTACGTCCTCCCACCGCTTAGCTGAGCCGCCCAATCGCGTTGCCTTGCCGCTCAGTGAACCAGAGATTGTGATCTGGCCCGACGATCAATCCTGACGGTATGGCTGATGTGGTGCCCCCCGGGCTCCCCGTTGGCACGGCGAACTCGTGGATGGTTCCGGTGCGTGTAACTTGCCCGATCTGGTTGCCCCACTCCTCAGCGAACCACAGGTTGTTATCTGGCCCTACCACCAAACCCGATGGATAGACCATGGTGTCGAAATACGCTGGCGGTGGCGCGATGGGGAACTCGGTTAATACGCCGCTGGTAGTCATCCGCCCGATCGTGTTGCCGAATGTCATGGCGAACCAGAGATTGCCGTCCGACCCTACCACGAGATCCAGCGGAAAGCTGCCAGGTAGGCTGCTGGTCCCACCGGCTGGCAGAGGCGCGGCGAACTCGGAGATCGCGCCTGTGGGGGAGATTCTCCCAATTTTGCTGGCGTTGTTCTCGGTGAACCAGAGATTACCGTCTGGCCCCACCACCAGCCCCTGCGGAGCGCTCGTGGCGTCGCCGGAATGTCCTGTAGGCACGGCATACTCAGTGACTACGCCTCGCGGCGTGATCCGCCCGATGCGATTGGCACTCCCCTCGGCGAACCAGAGATTGCCATCGGGCCCGATCACCAAGCGGTCGCCGTAAGCCGGGTACACACCCTCCGACGTCTGGTAGGTGGGCAGCGCAAACTCGGTAATAGCTCCCTGCACCGTCATGCACGCGACCGAACCGCTCGCGAAGAACCATAGGTTTCCGTCCGGTCCTACCATCAGGCCGTCCGGATTTGCGGTCAGCGGGCCGTCCTTCGTCTGGGTGGCGGGCACAGCGAACTCGGAGATCACGCCTGTTGGGGAGATCCGCCCGATCTTGCCGGCGTTGTTCTCGGCGAACCAAAGGTTGCCATCCGATCCTACCACCAGGTCCCTCGGCGCGGACGAGTCACCGTTGCCAGGAGCCCCTGTGGGCACGGCGAACTCGGTGATGGTGCCGCCCGGTGTGATCCGCGCGATGCGATCGCCGAACTCCTCGGCGAACCAAAGATTGCCGTCAGGCCCCACCACCAAATCAATCGGATAAGCGGTCGTTCCCACGCCTGGCCCCAGGCTTCGTAGAGGAAATTCTGTGATCGTCCCTTTTAGCGTGTGAACGGGTGGCGCCGATGGGGTCGGCGTCTTTGGGGTTGGCGTTTGGCCCTGAGTGGCGGAACTGCCGCCACATGCGCTCAGCCCCAGCAGCAGGACGCCGACGAGCGGCCATATACGGCCGTATCTAGGTTGCCTGACCTGTGCGCGAGGCATACCCGTCACTCCCTTCCAAGAAGGAGCGGGCGTAGGCATCCGCTTGCCCGCGCCCGCTCGCACGCCCAGTGATGTGGACGTATTTGGGGCTCAGAAGCCTTGGAAGAGGGCGAAGTTGAGCGTATGGGCAGGGTCGGTACCCGTCCAGGCGATCAGGAGGCCCTGGTTCGAGGCGATTTGCGGGCCAGCGAAGGCCAAGTCACCGAGGACCGTCTTGGTGGTCGCAGCACTCGGCCACTGTGGGAAGTTCTGCGTCCACTGGATGTTGAGATGATGGGCGGTATCGGTCCCGGTCCATGCCATCCAGTTGTCCGGTCCGCCCTCGGCCGGTATGTACAGCGAGGAGGGGGCCTGTGCGCTCAACTGTAGCGTCCCGGCCGAACCAAGGCTGTTCGTGAAGTGGACGCCATCGGTCGAGGTGGCGAGGTTGAGGTGCTGCGTCGGGGTGGTCCAATTCAGCACCAGTTGGTCACCGGTCCCGTACGGGTAGACCGAAAGATTCGGCCCGGCAGAACTGCTGAACTGAGACAGGATCGTCTTCGTGCCTACCGTCCGGCTGGAGAAATTGATGGGCAGCACGTTGAGCGAGTGGTTGGGGTCGGTGCCGGTCCAGGCGAGGACGAGGTTGCCGTCGAAGTAGGCAAGCGCCGGCGCATAGTTGCTCGACTCGTGCCAGAAGGTCCACTTGTGCTCTATCGTGCCCGAGGTGTAGAAGGTCGCGAGGTTAAGCGAGTGGCCAGGGTCGGAGCCCGTCCAGGCGACCGCGGTCGTGCCGATGCCGCCGCCGAACTGGTAGATGGCGGGGCGGGCGAACGAGGTTTCGTGCAACATCACCTTATTGCCGAAGTGCAGCACGCCCAGCGCCGGGTTGTCGCTGCTGTATATCAGGTTAAGGTGATGGAGCGTGTCGGTGCCCGTCCAGCCGATGGTGGTGGTTTCGTGGATGCCCTCGTAGTTGTCCGTGATGCTCGACAGGGCCGGCCCGTCGATGCTCGTGTCGCCCCAGAGCGTCACTTTGTGGAGCAGCGAGACGGACTGTGCAACGGTAGTGGCCCGTGGCCCGGCGAGCGGCTGTGACGCGGCACCCGCCGGAAGCGTGCTGATAAAGGTGAAGAGCAGGACTGCAAGTCCCGCAAAGCCAAGACGTTTTAACATATCAGACCTCCTCAGCGCATCCGTGCGCGACTCCGCCGTGGCAGAGCCTATTTTTTGCGCGGGAATTGCCACGCGGCAATACTCCGCGGGTATGGCGGAAGGCGACACGAAGCTTTGGGGCGCCAAGAGCGACGCGGAACTCGGGCGCTGCAACAAATGCTCTGCGCGCAGTGGCGGCCACACTGGCGCCACTCTGTTTCTCCGCTTAGGTTACTCAGTCATGCCCACATCACAGCGGGCATACGGCAAGCGGATACCACATCACTGTTTGCGCTCGCCTGGGGAAGTGATAGTCGGCCAGCGGTAGGTCTCGAAGGCTGAACGTCCGTCATCGTCGGCGAAAACGGTCGCCGAGGTGGATGCTCGCCCCCGTCGCGCGGCGGCGCCGCTACGTTCATGCGCCTCCCGCGCTACTGGTGGGCAGCGATCCACGATCAACTGATCTCGTCTCATTCGCCGCTGTAGCGCGCTGCACTGCGGACGACCGCGACGTGAGATTCTGGCGTCGCTCGCCTTTATGAACCTAGATGCCAGTGAATGCATTCGGCGGGCCAGCAAGCGGAGGCGTAGTCTGTCTCGACATCTGGCTTCTCGACGCTACGGGGTCGGGGCATCTGAGTCGGCGCGCCATGAGAAATGCGTAGGCACGGCGATCTCGCGAGCAATTTCGTTAGCGATTCTGCGGATCTGGCGTGGCGTGCGGTGAAGTGATTGGGCATACTCCCATCACTTGCTGAGTCGCGCGATGAGGCACACGCAATCGGACCTGCCCTCGCCAGCCGAATGGCGAAAGATTTCAAGTGCGCCCGTGTGGTTGTCGAAAGGCGGAGTCAGGCCCTACCTGCTTGGCTTGGCCTGGTGCCAGATTGCGCGTGCGATGCCAATTTTGGCGTCGCAGTTGTGAGGGGAGTGGCCGCGTGAAGATGCTGCGCATAGCGAGCCTCGGCGTGGTGTTGTTGGGGGTGCTGGCTCTGGCAGCCTGCGACGGCGGATCGGTGACCACAACCACAGCCCCGTGGTCGAACTATCCCCACCTGTGGAATGCGCCCATCCAGCAGCGTCCGTTCCTGTTCATCAAATGTAAGCTCTCAGATACCCCCACCGTCCCGGCCGGCTTCGACAAGGCGATCAACGACTTCACGACCATCGCCGGGCTAGGCACGGGCAACCTGGTGGACTACTATTCCGACATCTCCTATGGCGCAGTCTCGCTCTACGGCGACCGCGTGACGGGCTGGGTCACCGCGCCGTTCTCGACGAAGACCTACACCGGCCGCGCTCCCGGCGTGGACCTGTGCGCCAACGCCGTCCCCGACGGCCAGGTAGACTTCTCGTCGTACTACGGCCTCGTCATGATCACCGATGGGCCCCTTGACGGAGGCGCCTGCTACGACGGCCAGCAGAACCTGTCGATCCACGGCCACAACTACCAACTCGCCTGCGTGGTATTCGACACGCAAAGCCTGTGGACCTGGTTCGCCGCCCACGAGATCGGCCACGCCCTGGGGATGCCGCATTCCTTCGATACGTCCGGTCAAATCTGTTCAGCAAATACCCTGCCCGGCGAGTATCGCGACCCGTGGGATATGATGAGTTCCCAATGCACCGAGGCTTTCCGGAACCCGAATTACCCGAACACGAATCTCACACAGGTGAAACAGGGGATCACGGCATCCGCCGGACCGGGGATGAGTCTGCCGAATCTGCTGCATATGGGGTGGATAGCGACACCGCAATTGTCCTCCTATTCAGTCTATCAGCCGCCGAAGACGGTTAAGCTGAAGGCGCTCAGCCACCCCACGGCGGCGGGCGTTCTGGGCGCTGTCATAACCCCAAACCCCAAATTGCCAGATAACTTCTATACAGTCGAGTACCGCCAGGCGGATGGTTGGGACGCCGGACTCCCGGAGAATGGCGTCATGATCCACAGGTACGACGAGGCGAACGCCGGCCCCAACACGCCCTACTCGTACCTCTATCGCAACACCAACAATCCGGATGGCGACGGCGATTGGCTCACCGGCGAGTCCTGGACGGATCCGACGGGGAACATACAAGTCTGCGTCACCGGCATCGACCCCGGATCCGACACCGCGACGGTGCAGATCGGGGTGCCGGCACCGTTCTGCTCCTCGGGTCCGCGGGTCAAGATTCTCGCCCCCGCCAGCGGCACGACCGTGACGGCCGGCCAGGCGTTTACGCTTAGCGCGAGCGCGACCGATTTCGCCGGTCAGCCGCTGCCGGACCAGAACGTGTCCTGGCGCGCCGACGGTCAGGCGCTGGGCACCGGCAAGACGCTCACCACACACCTCGACGCTCCGGGAACCTACAAGGTGACCGTAACCGGGAAGGACTCCGCGGGCGCGTCGGCGAGTGACAGTATCACGCTCCATGTCGTCGCTCCGCCCGCGACACCGCCCGCTAAGCCTACAGTCACGATCGTCTCTCCCACGCCCGGCCAGAGCTACTCCCTCGGCAGCGGAGGGACCTCGATGACCCTCTCACTTTCGGCGCAAGGCTCGCCTGGGGTCGTCAGCTACACCTGGTCGGACTCGCTCGGCGTCATCAGCGGCAACCAGGCGAACGAGACGGTGACGGCCAACCTGCCGCTCAACGTCGCTGGCTGCGGGGCGACGAACGATGTCATCAAAGTGGTGGCCAAGGACAAGCTTGGGCAGACTGCCACCGCCTCGGTGACGATCACGTTCATTCGCATGTGCATCAACTAGGCGGCGCAAACGGTGTATTGGCCGGATGGTCCGTGCCGTCCGCGTGGCCACGGAGTTCTGGGAGAACTTGCGATGAAACCACCACAGGTGTTGGTCGGCGCATTGTTGATCGCCATGTTGGCGCTGACAGGCTGTACGCTGTCGCCCCCTGGCGGAACGGCCAGTTCATCCCCCACCGCTTCAGCCTCTGCCAGCGTCGGCCCACCGGCCAACGTGCCACTGCCCAGCGGCAGTTCTCTAGCGCAGCAAAGCGCGCCGTCTAGCGTGCTCGATCCGCAGCAATGGGTCTACACGGTTCCCAACACCGACGCGCGTACACTGGAGGCTTTTTTCAAAGCAGGGCTACCACCAAAGGGCTGGAGGGACTATGGTGCGCGCTTCAAAAAGACGAGCGCCGGTGAGGTGGCGAGCATCACCGCCAGCGTCGACGGTATGGGTCTCCTGATTACTATCAGCCCTGGGGCGTCAGAGACCCCGCCAGTGACACCACCGGCCGGCGGCGTGACGCTGCTGATCAGCGAGCAGCCTATCGGGATCTAATGCCTTCTCCGCCATGTTGGAGCGTCGATGTGCCGCGAGCTCGTGCACGTTATGCCGGAACGACGGCCAGCAAGGGCTGGCTCGTAACACCCGATATTTCGCGACCAGGCTCCCGCACGCGACACAAGTGGGAATCGCACCGCGCCTGGCGATCACGATGTGGCACGTTCGGGCGTTCAACGTCATGAACGTACGGGTAAACCGCATAGGTCCACGAAACGCTGGCGACGTTGCTTCCGCGAACATGCGTGACGATGCGTCTGCAATAACACAGCCTCCAAGCTATCCGCCTGGAGGCTGAATTCAAAAGCATTTGTGGCCATGGGTACGCCCGGAGGGATTTGAACCCCCGACCCTCTGATCCGAAGTCAGATGCTCTGTCCCCTGAGCTACGGGCGCGCATATTTGGCTTGAATTTGGGATTTGCACCTTGCGAGCACAATTCCAAAATTGTCGAAGTCAGCTGCTCTAACTCGTGAATCAGATGCTGTAACTCAGTTGATAGAGCAAAAGACCTTTAGCACTCTAGCACATTGATTCACTATTTGCCAATGACCACGTAGCCGAGGCGTGTTCGACCTTTCAGCCATGAATCAACCAACCGTCTGACGGCGGAACAATGTCAACCGCCTGCGACGAACACCTCACACAACGCCTACCTCTCACCTCATGCACCAGTGGTGTTCGAGATGTTAGGACACGCGATGGTGGCGATTACGCAGCTATGTCTTACTGGACATGTAGAAAGACGCAGCAGCAACGCTTGAACGTGCCCTTTATGGAGTGAGAGCTGGAGACTTGTGAGAACACGGCTTTCGCACGCTTTCGCCCTCTGCAACACGGCTGGCTTGACGCGCTGGGGGGACGTCTCTATCCTAGACCGCACGACCGAGTGCAGGCAGTTGCAAGGAATGTCACATGGCAGATGCATCGGACCAGGAGGCGCACCCTGACCCTGAGGCACTCCATGCTCCTCCACCACCCACGAAGCCAACTCGTCGGCGAGGCCGATGGTGGGCCGTCTTTAGCCTCATCATCGCCTTCCTGAACCTCATGCCCTTTCTCGGCTTGACGGCGCCGATAGTCTCGCCCCTGGTCTATGCGAACCTCGCGCCGCCAAACTGGCACAACGCCACGCCACATGGGCATATGGTATTGCGAGACTTCGACGTGAGCACGGACGACCCCGGGCTCGCCGTCGCCTGCGCCGACCTCTTTACCCTCGCGTGGCCCGCGCCGTGGTCCCTCGGGGCGACGCGCTACTGGCGATCCACGGACGGCGGCGTGCAGTGGCAGATGATTCAGCCGCCTTTCGGCAGCCAGGGCGACTGCAACATGGCTATGCCGCCGGGTGGCAACGGTACCGTCCTGGCTGCCGTGTCGTCGAACAGCGAGACGGTACCCGAAACGCTCTGGGTAAGCCATGATGGGGGCTTGTCATGGCGCCGGGTGGTGACCACTGGGGACGCGGCCGAGAGCGCCAGTTGGGACATTCACCAGGTGGTGTATCGCCAAGGCCGACTTTACGGCTGGGCGGACTTTTGGAGCACGGACGGAAGCGGAGCCTTTGCCGTCAGCACCGACGACGGTGCCACCTGGGCCGTCCTCGAACAGCGCCCCGACCCCAAAGAGCAGCAGGGCTGGCAAGTCTTCGCCTACACCCCAGACTACCGATCGGATAGGTGGTGGTATCGCGATCTCACGCAGGACAATGAGGCACCACTGCTAGAACACTCGCAAGACGACGGTAACACGTGGTCGGTCGTCGGACCTATCGGCACGGCGTCGCTAGGGCTCATGCTCGCTACTACGCCGCTCGCGCCCGACGACCTGTGCGCTGGGCCACTCTCGGCAGAAATCAGCCAGTTACCGCTGTCCGCAAGCACGGACGATGGGCAAACCTGGCTGACCGGGACGATGCCAAGCGCACTCAAAAATGCCCAAGGCGAGACATCTCTCGACATCGAGATAGGGGCGACGGGCGCGTGCTATGAGGGCTTCCACTACGGCAAAGGGCAGGAGCCAGAGGAGGGCAACTCGTATTATGGCATCCTAACCTTGGCGTGCGGGAGCGCGGTAGAAGGCGACATTCCTCTGACGAATGACGGGAATGACCTCCAGGGCATGATCACTTACGTTCCGGCCCACAACGGCACATCGGCGAGGCTCGTCACCGAACTGAACGGCTCCTATCCTGGATGGGCTTCCTTATTCAGTGCCTTGGCTGCCGAGACGACCGATGGACAGATCGTCTGGCATGCCGTGCCGTAAGTCTCCTGTAGGTGTTTTGCTGCCATTGGGCAATATTATGCCGAAGCGGCTCTGAGCGATGAGGCTCAAAGTCGCTTCGATTGGGGGTTTGTGTTGGTGGGACCGAGAGGATTCGAACCTCCGACACGCGGTTTAGGAAACCGCTGCTCTATCCCCTGAGCTACGGCCCCGGGCTTCCCCTCGAACGGGGCGGCATCACTCTGAGTATAGCACAGCGATAGCCAGCCCTCAGGCGACGGGGGCGCCTGTGCTATACTGCGGGCGAGCGCGCCGCTCCAATTCTCCCCTCTACATCCAGCAACCCTGGCGGCGCGTGGGAGCCAGCTTTCTCTATGAAATGTCCCTACTGCGGATTCTATGAGTCGCGCGTCACCGATTCGCGCGACCAGGGCGGCACGATTCACCGGCGGCGGCGCTGCGAGCGCTGTACCCAGCGTTTCAGCACCGTGGAGAGCGTCGTGCTCCCCGAGTTGATGGTCGTCAAGCGCGACGGTCGTCGCGAGCCATTCAAGCGCGAGAACATTCAGACTGGCTTGATTCGCGCTTGCCAGAAGCGACCGATTCCCGTCGGCGAGCTTGAGGCGATCGTGGAAGACATCGAGAACGAACTGTATAAGCTGGGCCAGGCTGAGGTGGAGACCCGCGTCATTGGCGAGATGGTGATGGAACGCCTCCGCAAGCTCGACGACATCGCCTATATTCGCTTCGCCAGCGTCTACCGCTCCTATCCCGATATCCAGGCGATGCGCCAGGAACTCGATCACCTGTTGGATGCCGATCGCGCGAAGACATCCACACCACGCGTCGAACCGCGCCAGGCCGCTGCGGAGCGTGCCCGCGACTCTGGCTAGCCTGCCCCAACCCGTGGACTTGCTTCATCCGTAGAGCGTGTATACTCTTCGTTGGGCGGCACGGGATCGCCCACGCGCGGCTTCGGGCTACTTTTGTGGCCAGAGCGGCGATCCGTAGCCGGGGGTTCGGAGCAGCCATGTCGCCGTTAAACGTCATCGTGGTCGTCGAGACCTTTATCTGTTTTCTGCTGGCGGTTCCGCTCCACAACGCGGCGCAGGCCAGCTTTGCGGCGCTGCTCGGCGATCGCTCGGCTACCAAGAATGGTGGCGCTAGCCTCTCGCCTCGCCGACAGACCGCGCCGATCGGCAATATCGTGGCGCTGGCCTTCTCGATCACCGCGCTCGGCGGCCTTGGCTGGGGCAAGTCGGTGGACGTCGACGCGCGCAAGCTGCGCGTCGGGCCGAACCTCGGCCTGGTGCTGGTTGGCATCGCGGGGATCGTCACCTATC
The DNA here is from genome assembly GCA_963785845.1 of uncultured Chloroflexia bacterium. GTDB lineage: Bacteria > Chloroflexota > Ktedonobacteria > Ktedonobacterales > JADMIN01 > CAWAWP01. The sequence goes on from CAWAWP010000004.1 coordinate 144,963, forward strand.
TGTTGGTCGGTGTCGCGCTGCTTTTCGCCCTACGTCTCTTTCCGGGCTTCTCGCAGCTCGAGGACGCTTCCTTCGCGTGCTTTCTCGGCCACGGCAACTTTGTGTACGGCGGCGCCGCACTGCAAAGCTGCCTGGCGCATGTGCAACCCGCGTACATCCTGCGTATCGAGCAATTCATCTACATCTTCGCGCTGACCTGCCTGGTGCTCGCGCTGCTCAATATTCTGCCGCTACATCCCCTCGACGGCTACAAGATTCTCTACGCGTTCCTGCCGACGCCGCAAGCTTTGCGCTTCCGCTCGTGGGAGCCGTACATGGAACTGTTCCTGCTGTTGTTCTTCTTCCTGGTGCCCTATCTACTCTCCATCGCCAGCATCTCGTTCTCGCCAGGTGAAGTGTTCATCACTTGGGCCGTGAACATCGGCGAGCATGTCGTCGGCCGACTTGATCTGCTCTTCCGCGCGCTGTGATGCGGCCGCTACCGCGTAAAGCGTCACCTCCCAAACCTCACGCTACGGCGCTCGCGCAGGCGCGCTATCGCATCTGGCAGTTCTGGCGGTCAATCACGCCCCGTCCCCTCGATGCCACCGACCGCGCGATCGTCGATGAGACGCTGCCCGCGGATGCCCGCGCGCTCTTCGCCAGCATGTCGCGCAATGATCAGCGGCACAGTCTGACGGTCTATCGCGCGCTGCGCGAGCGTGGCAACGACGACCCGGATCTGCTCGCCGCCGCGCTCCTGCACGATTGCGGCAAAGGCGGGGGCCGTGTGCCTCTATGGGTCCGTCCGCCCCTGGTGCTCTTGCATACGTTCGCCCCCAAGGCGTTGCGACGCCTGACGCGTAAGCCACCCGTGGGCGAGCGCGTAGAGCGCTGGCGCCAGCCAATCTACAACGCCTGGAATCATCCGGAGATCGGCGCCGATCTCGCCGCGGATGCCGGGCTCTCGCCCCGCGCCGTGCTGCTGATTCGCACGCATCACCTGGCTGGTGGCCCCGCTGCGGAGTTGCATGCCGTGGACAATGGGCTCTAGCGACGCCGCGCCCGTTAGCCCAAATGCCTAGCCCATCCTGCACTCCCGGTAGCGACTTTGCCCCGCTGCTTCGTAGAATGCCGTGACGTAGACTACCCGTACGCAGAACATTCGTGCTGCGCTGGCCGGAGGAAGCATGGCGGCTTTGACAAGCGATTCCGCCCCCGCACGTGATGCGCACACCGCGCGTGACGCGACTGGCGCGGAAATCGTCATGGTCGAATCCGCCGCGTTCCCCGGCGTGGAGACGCGCGCACCGTATACGATCCATCTCCCCGGATTCGATGGGCCGCTCGAATTGTTGTTGCATCTCATCGAGAAGAACCAGCTTGAGATCACCGCCATTTCGCTGGTGACGGTGACCGATCAGTTCATCAGCTACCTGCGTACCTGGGACGAGCCGCCACTGCCGCGGCTCGCGGAGTTCGTGGCGATGGCGGCGCGACTCCTGTTGATCAAGTCGAGAAGCCTGCTACCGCGTCAGATTCAGCGGGACGACTCCGATGACGAGACCGATCCACTGGAAGACGCCGAAAACCTGCGGCGACACCTCATCGAATACAAAGCCGCCCGCGACATCGCCCGCGCATTGAAGGCGCGAGAGCTCGCCGGATTGCAGTCGTTCGCGCGTCCTGGCCGGCTGGTCGATCCCGAGGCGATGGTCGTCTGGTCTCCGCCACTGCTGACGGGGCTGAACGTGCAGGCGCTCGCTGCCGTATTCCGTCGAGTCGTCGCCGAGAAGCGACTCGCCGAGCCAGAGGACTTACCGCCGCCGCTGATTACCATCGCCGAGAAGATGCTCGAAGTGGAGGCGATGCTGCGAGCACACGGCAAGGTGACGTTGGAGCACGCGCTGCGAGCGGCGGACTCTCGCTTCGCCGTGGTAGTGACGTTCTTAGCGGTGCTGGAGATGTGGCATCAGGCGCGGCTCGACGTGACGCAGGAGGAGCTTTTCGGCCCGATCTTCATCGTGCCGGGCCCAGAGTTCGGCAAGCGGACCATCACCTCTTTCGTAGACGCCGCTGTCGCGCTGCCGGAACTTGCCACGCAGGGAGCCGACCGCCCGCGAGGGAGAGCGCGGCGTGGGCGGGTTGAGGGCGCTTGACGCCGTCCACTGGGAGGTCACGAGCGCGGAGCGGAGCGATACGATCGACCCGCCGAGAGACATACTCCGCGTTCCCAGCGGCTAGAGTTCAGCATCCGCATGTGGCGCGCCGCGCAGAAGTGTGAGATCGGTGGCAGGCGGCAACGAGGCGAAGAAGTCCTCGGCGAAGCGTTGACTATACGCTTGCAGCAGTTCCTGGATGCGGGCGGAATCGCTCGATGCGAGGACAAAGCCGACGTGGTGGTGTTTCTCCATGCGCCAGACGATCTCGGGGTCCGCGTAGGCCGAGGTATCGGGATGCTCCTGGCGGGCGAGCGTGACGATCACGCCGCCATAGTCGTAGCGCCGTTCGGGAAGTTCGTAGGTCTGCGGCAGATCGGTGAGTTCGAGCCGCGCCCATTCGCGCCAGAGGTTGACGCCGGTGGCGGCCTCCACCAATTCGGCGATATTCGCGCCGCCCACACGCGCCCCAACCTCGAGAAAGTAGAAGCGGCCATCCTCACGCCCACGGATGAACTCCATATGCGAGGCGCCGTTTCGCGCCTCGAGCGCCACCAGGACGCGGCGGTTCAGCGCGTCGAGCGCCTGGGCATCTTCTGATTCGCGGGGGAGGGTGCGCGTAATAGCGATGCCGCCAGAGTGGTAGACGTCTAGCGGCGGGCGGGCGTAGCCGTGCGCCTCGGAGAAGATCACTTCGCCCTCGCGAGTCAGCGAGTCGACGTGATAGACCTCTCCGGGAATGTACTGTTCGAGGAGGAAGAAGGATTGCCGGTCGCCGAGCGCGTCGAGTTGCGGCCAGAGCGCGTCGCTGGATTCGATCTTCTCGATGCCGACCGTGGAAGCCTCAGCGCGCGGCTTCAGCACCCACGGCGGCGGTACGCGCTGGGTGAAGCCACGAATGGCGTCGTAGTTGAAGACCGGCGTGAAGTCGGGGACGAGGATCGCAGCGTCGCTCGCCCGCACCCGCATCGCAAGTTTATCGCGGACGAGCCTAGCGCGACTGACGCCCACGCCGGGCAAACGAAAGTGCTCGCGCAGCACAGCGGCCGTCTCGACGTCGTAGTCGTCCAGCGCGACGATGCGCTCGATAGGATGCGACCGCGCGAGGTAGGCGATGGCCTTGACGACGTCGTCGCGGTTGGCGAGGTCGGGTACGCAGAAGAACTCGTCGATACTCTCGCGAGGCCAGCCAGCGTGTTCGAGCGCTGTCACCGTGACGAGTATCGTATGCCATCCTGCGCGCTTGCATTCGTCGAGGAAGGCGTGGCCTTTTTCGTAGCTGGCGAGGCAGAGTACGGTTCGCGCGGCGACACCCGGTTCGCCTGTTGCATTGCTCATGGTCGCGCACCTCCACCAGAGACGGCGGGCCGATCCCGTGGTGAGGTCGCCGTCTGGCGTTCGCTAGTATGCCTACTGCATGATGCCGCGAGGTGGGGGTAGATCGCCAGGGCAGATCGCTGACGATCTGGATACCGCTCTCGCTGGCACGTCGCCATGACCTCTCGGGAAGGCAATTGACAGGCATGGGGGCGTCCGCGACAATACATCCTTGGGCAGTGATGGATGGTGGGGCAAAGCGCATGCTGAGCAGCTTCTCGGGCAGCACGCAATCGCTGCGCGCCTTTCTGCGGACCAGCGAGGGGCGAGCCTTCGCGGCGGTCTTGCTGGCCGCGCTGGCGCTACGACTGGCGATTGCGCCGTTCTCTGGCATGTTCAACGACCTACAGCAGTTCGCCGACTGGGGCCTGCTGGCGAATCGCCACTTCCTTGGCTTCTACTCCGTCGGCGCCGCGCAACTCCTGGTCCCGAACTATCCACCGGTGACGGTCTACTTGTTTGCCGCGATCGTGAAGCTGTATCGCACCGGCGCGCAGCTCGTTGGTGCGACGCCGCTCCTCGACGTGACGCGGGAACCGCTCCTGGCCGCGCTGCTAAAAGTGCCGACGATACTCGCCGATCTGCTCTCCGTCGCCTTGATCTACCGCATCGCGCGCAGCCGCATCTCCGCTCGTGCGGCGCTGCTTGCCAGCGCCACCTACGCGTTCAGTCCGGCCATCGTGCTGGCTGGCGTAGGCTGGGGCCAGGTAGACAGTCTCTTCGTGCTTGCGCTTCTGCTCTCGCTGCACTCCACGCTAGGCGGGCGAGGACTCAGCGCGGGGATTTGGCTGGGCGTGGCGATCATGGTCAAGCCGCAACCGCTGATCTTCGTCCCGCTGGTGTTGGTCTACCTGTTCCGTTGGAGCGACGCGCGTGAAGCGGTGCGGGCGGCGTTGGCGGGGGCGGTGACCTCAGTGGTGATCTGCCTGCCCTATCTGCTGCCGCCGAAGTTTGAAGTACTTTGGCTTTTGCGGAACACTCGCGCCTTCGAGAACTCCTTCCCGTTCACGAGCTTTCACGCCTACAATCTTTGGTGGCTCCTTGGGGTTTCCAACGACCCGAGTAACATGAAGGTGCTGGGTCCGCTCTCGCCGAACGAGATCGGCTGGGCGATCTTCGCCGTGCTCGCGTTGGTCGTGCTCTGGGGTGTCTGGCGTGACGCGTCGGCGAGCCACCTTTTTCTAGCGGCAGGGTTGCTCGCGGTGGGGTTTTTCGTCGTCGGAACGATGGAGCATGAGCGCTACCTCGTCCCCGCCATCGCGCTGTTGCTCCTCGCCAGCGTCTTTCGCCTTACGCTGCGCTGGTATTACGCTGCCGTGCAGGTCACGGCGTTCCTCAATCTGGCCTTCGTGGCGGTCGTCAGCCGCGACTTCGGCGGCCCGTTCTCCGTAGGTGCGCGTCTTCCTCATTGACCACGCAGAGCCGTCGCTCATTGTATCTGCCGCGAACGTCCTGCTGCTCTGCGTCCTGCTCGTGACCTACATCAGGTTAACTCTGGCGAGCGGTGGCGAGCGCGCCTATCAAGCGGTGCGAGAGCCCGCGCTGGTGCAAACGCCTCAGCGTTAGTGGCGACATGGATCGAGTTCGCGGCGAATTCTCCCGAATACTGACGCAGCAATTCGTCGAGCACGTGATCGCCGAGGCCCGAACGATCGGCGCCTTCGTCGTCTCCGGCGCGACGCCTTGTGACGCCCTTGGTTCGCGATGCGCCTGAGGGGGGAGCTTCCGCTCTAACGAGCGCCGGTCTCGCTGGTCTCGGCGATGTTCTCCTTGATTACGGGTGAGGGAATGATGATATCGTCCGGGGCGGTAGCCGGCTCGCGAAAAGCCTTGCGCGCGAACTTGCGTGGCGGGTCGAGCACCATGCTCCAGAAGCACTGGCCGATGTACGAGGTGAGCGGCAGGCTTGGCGGCTTCGCGTCCTGTCCGCCGTCGCGAGTAGACTTAGTGAGGATCGCCTGGCGCAAATCTTGAGCGGTTTGCCCAGGGAAGAGTGTGTACCCTGCGCCAATGTGCTGCCAGAAGTGCGCATCGCTACTGCCGGTAGCAGCGAGCCCCCATTGCTCGTTGAGCTTGCGTACCTGCGCGCGGTAGTGCGCGTTCGCCGGAGAGGGATTGTAGAGTTCGATGCCGTCGATGGGGTAGCCGCGATTGAGCAGTTCATCGATCTTGCGGCGGTTGAGGCTGGGTACAAGCCGGCCAAGGGGATGGGGGATGATGCAGAGGCCGCCCTGCTCCTTGATGGCTTCGATTGCGCCTTCGACGCGCATCAGGAACTTGACCGGGCGCTTCATGAAGAGGCCGAGGAAGTGCCCGTCGCGGGCCGTGACCTCGCAGCCCCAGATCATCTCGATGCCCCAGTCTTCCTGCTGAAGCAAGTCGTAGATGCGCTTGGCGCCTTCCATGTGGTCGTGGTCCGTCACGGCGATCACCTTGAGTCCGTGACGCGCGGCTTCTTCAAGGACACGTCGTGGGCTGGCCGTGCCGTCGCCGAGATTGGTGTGGAGGTGCAGGTCGGCCTTGGTAAGCAGTGGCCCGCTCGTGCGCGGCGTTCGTGTGGTGTCTTCTGGTCCAGAGAAGGGCGTATTGGTCATGGGTGGCCTTACTACTGTCCAGCGGTTCGCGCGACGAGTAGGCGCCGCCTCCCGCTGCGACTGGCTGTGTCATGCGTTTATAGTCTCCGGTCATCGTACACGACGCGACGCTGAGGCGCAATCTTTGCGCCGAGACGCATGACTCCAATGTGGCTCCAATGTTCATCGCGAAAGGGGTTGAATGCCGCTAGCTCTCATGGTATACTCGCCACCGGAGACGCGACCCGTCTCTAGCGCGCACCCGGGAAGGCGCGTTCATCCACGCTCGTCGGTGGCCTACAAGGGTATCTCAGTCTTGGCTTTGGGACGATATCCCTCAGTTCTCCCCCACAGCGTATCGCATTCGGCAACGTCGCTGCGTGCGGCATCCACCATCGTCCATATCAACGGTTCTCGTTCCAAAGAGCGAGTCGGCAGTGGGCCAGCCGCCAAGGGCTGCGGCATGGCCCGAAAGAGGAGTTACCAGTTTGGCCACCGATCAGACGCTCCGGTGTCGCGAATGCGGCCGTGACTTTGTGTTCACGGTTGGCGAGCAAGAGTTTTACGCGAGCCGGGGCCTGATGAACACCCCGTCGCGCTGTCCTGAATGCCGCGCGGCGCGCAAGGCTTCGATGAGTGGCGGAGGCGGCTCGTACGACCGTGCCCCTCGCCAGATGTACACGGCAACCTGCTCAAGCTGCGGTGGCGAGGCTCGCGTGCCTTTCCAGCCTCGCGGTGATAAGCCAGTGTATTGCAGCAATTGCTTCCAGCAGATCGGCGGCGGCGCGCGTGGCGGCGCCGGCGGTGGCAGCAGCTACGGCAGCTCCAACTGGTAGACGCCGCGCCCTTTGGGCAGCGGTAAAGATGCTCGGTCGGCGCCTAGATTCCGGGATCTGGGCGCCGACTCTTTTTGTGGGAAGACTCACCTGTTCCCCTCGGCAACACGCAGGCGAGGATCGTGGCGGCATGGGTCGCGCCGCGAACCCCTGGGCCAACACACGAAAGTATTGTCATGCGATATCGGCTGCTGGCACTGGATGTAGACGGCACGCTGCTCGACTCGCGGCACCGGCTGCGTCCACGGGTGGTCGTTGCCGTGCGCGAGGCGCATAAGGCCGGACTGATCATTACGCTCGCGACGGGTAAACTGCTGGCTTCCGTGCAGCCGCTGCTCGATACATTCGGCATTTCGGGGCCACAGATCGTCCTCAACGGCGCCGCGACGATGGAGAGCGCGACCGGGACGGCGCTGCGCTTCTGCCCATTGGACGACGAGCGCCGGCGCCGCGTGTTGGCGCTCGTGCGGGCTACCGATCCCGGCGTGTTGATCTCCCACTTCTCGCTCGATGCGATCTATGTGGGTGAGGATCAGCGCGATCATCCGCTGCTCGGCATCTTCGCAGACTATGGTGAAGGACCGCCGCTGCTCGTGCCCGATCTGGATGCCTCCACGCTGCCGGCGTGCGCCAAAATCCTCTTGACGGCAGAGCCCGCGCGTCTGGCGGCGTTGCGCGCGGCGATCGCCGGGAGGGCGCCGGAGCGCGTGGCGGTGACGACGACGACGCCCGACTTTCTCGAATTCTTCGATGTGGCGGCGGGCAAAGGGCAGGCGCTGTCGGCGCTCCGCGAGGCGCTGGGCATCGCCAAAGAGGAGATTCTGGCGATGGGCGATGGCGAGAACGACGTGCCGCTGCTCCGCGAGGCGGGGATGCCGATTGCAATGGCGAACGGGATGGCCTCCGCGCACGAAGTTGCCGCGCGGATCGCTCCGAGCAACGATGAAGACGGTGTTGCGGTGATCCTCGAGTCGCTGCTGGCAGGCGAAAGCCTCTAATACCTGCAGCTAGAAGCCGCGAGAGGCCCAGGCCGCCGCCACCAGCGCGAGTAGCCCGAGCAGCGCCGGCAAGCCAGTCCACCAGCTGAGCGGCGGCCGCTCTTCGCTGGGAGCGAACCTCCCGGCGATGCCGTCCCAGGCGCCGAGCAGGAGTGTCGTGACGATCAGTGCGGCGATCCAGAGGATGACACGTCCAGCACCGACAAGCGCCGGAAAGAGCGTCACGACGAACGCTGTGGTGAAGAACGCTGCGACCGCGACGAGTTGCAACGCTTCGGCGATGCGGAAACGGGATAGGTCGCGTCCGCTCACTTCGGCGAGTTCGCCAGCGGGCGTTTCGGGTTGCACCGCTTCGTCGCGCAGGATGGTGACGCGGGCGAGCACCGGCAGCGCGAAGATGAACGCCAGCGCGGCCAGCACGCGGGTGAACAGGTCAACCGCGGTGAGTGGCGTCTTGTTCGCCGCAGTGAAGGTAAGTTGCACCGTGGCGAACTGTTCGCCGACCGCCACCAGCGCGAGCACGATGGGCACGAGAGCACCCGCTAGGAGGCGTGCGCTGCGATCCGCCGCGAGGCGGGTAGCTGGCGAGGGCACGGCCCAACCGATGAACATGCGTAGCAATGGCACGCCGAGCAGCAATCCGCCTTCGGCAACCAGATCGCCCCGTAAGCCGATCCCATCCACTAAGGGATTGCCAGGCACAGGCAGCAGCACAATCGCGACGAGCGGCAGTAGCATCGCCAACGTCGACGCGAAGCCGAAGACGACGCCGTAGGCCGTCTCGGGCACGATGCCGTCACGGTAGATTCCGGCGCGGACCTCAGCCACGTCGCGCAGCGGGCTGGGCAGCGGGGTGCCGCTGAGCGCGGCGCGCAACGAGGCGCGCCCCCAGGAGAGAATCAGCGCGGCAACCAGGGCGACGAGCAACCCTGGATAGACCAACACCGCGACGCCGACCGCGAGTATTCCGTTCACGCCTCGTCTCCCTCTTCGCCCTCATCATCCAGCCCGGCTTCGTCATCCAGGTCGTCTACGGCGTCAGAATCTTCAGCAACTTCGTCGTCGGCCACCCTGTCCACCATGCCGTCGTCGTCGTCATCCTCGTCGTCATCGTCAGCGCCCGCCAGCAGTTGCGCCGCCTGGGCAATCGCATCGAGCACTAAAGACGGCGCGGGAGGGCACCCCACGATCTCGATATGCACGTCGAGCGCCTCGGCAAGGCTCGGCACGAGATCGGGGCTGCCACGGAAGATGCCTCCGTCCACCGCGCAATCGCCAACGGCAATCAATGCGCACGGCTGCGGCACACCTTCCACGTATGCCCGGAGTGCGTCGAGGCTCGCCGCGGTGACAGGACCCGTGATCAAGACCACATCGGCATGGCGGGGACTCTGGGCGAAACTGATGCCCCGCGTGTTCAGTTCGGCGGCATACTGGGGAGCCTGGAGTGTCAAGACGCTCTGGGCGCAGGCGCCACAGCCGCCCGCCACAATTGGCAGCGCCCAGACGACGGAGCGCTTTATCTCTGCGGGAGTGCTCACCTCGCTCATGGTCGGCCACCTTTCCGTCCGCTGCGTTTTCCATCCCTCTGGTCGCGTTGCCGCGCGGCAACTGGCCGTTTACCAACGTCTTTGCGCGCGGGCGTCACGGTCGCGGGAGGAGGCGTATCTTCGTCGGTGGTCGGTGGCGGCTCATCTTCGGTGATCTCCGCCGCGACAAGCGGGGCATCCGCCGTGGTGGGTGCAGCGCCTTCTTCCGCAGCGGGTTCCGCGGAGGTGTCGTCGGCCTGCGCCTCGGCGTCGCCAACCGCGTCGCCAACTGCGTCGCCTGCCGCCTCGGATGCATTGGCGTTCGCGGCTTCGCCCACCGCGTCGAGGTCGGCGAGGGAACCCTCGTCGTCGGCGTCTACAACCTCGTCGAGGCCATCGGGTTCCTCGCCGTCGATCACGACGAGTTCGTCAAGCTCGTCGAAATCGTCATCCTCTTCGTCCTCGACGAGTTCCCCTTCCTCGTACTCCACGTCCTCGCCGTCCACGATGGCGACATCCTCGTCCAGATCGCGGAGCAGGCGCGAGCCGCCCGGCATCGCCCAGAACGAGCGAAACGCTGGAGAGAGATCGTTCCAGGCGGCGACGGGGTCCGCCAACCCTTCAGCCTGCGCGCGATCGCCCTCTTCAGCGGGGACGATGCTCTGACCGGCCAGCACCACGGGGCGGCGCTCGCGAGCATGCCCTTGCAGCAGGAAGGCGGAAATCGCGCCAAGCAGCGCCAGGCCGATCCAGCCGAGCGTTGGCATCCACTGCACGCCAGCGGCCGAGTAGCCAAGTGGCAGTATCTTGCCCTGCAGATCGACGGTGCCGAACTGCACCAACGCGCCCGCGGCGAGGAAGCCACCGAGCGCGAGGAGCGCCTGCGGGGCGATGGCGAGCACAAGCGCCAGCACTCCAAAGATACCGGCGACCAGCCCTGGCAGGTCGAAACGGCGTTCGCGGGGAGTCGTGTCGCCGAGGAGACGCGCAAAGGCGGGTGCGGTGAAGCGCAGCAGCGCGAGCAGCAGCAGTCCGTCGCCAATCCAGGCGAGCGCCAGCAGCGGAATGGTCAGCCCGCGTGACTGCACGGCGCCCATCGACGCCAACTGGCGCGCGGGGAACCCAGCGAAGAGCGGGGCGCCAACCAGGCTGAGCGCGCCGACGCACCAGACGGCGAGCAGCAGCGGACGCAGCGGTGCGCCGAGTGCGCGCGGCCCCGTCGTCTCCGGTTCAACATCGCTGAGAAGTGTGCCACTGGCGTAGAGCGCGGCGAGCATCGCGCCGACACCAAGGACGGTGCTGGCGAGTAACAGTGTGACGCCAAGCGCGCCCGCTGGGGAACTGGTGCCAAGGGCAATCATCCCCCAGCCGACCTGCGCGATGGCGAGAAAGGCGATCAGCGCGCGCGCGTCGCGCCGCGCCAGGGCGAGGAATCCGCTGAAGGCCACGGCGAGCGAGCCAAGTACCGCGAAGGCGACGCCAGCGGTGATCGGCGGCTGTGCGGCGCCGATCTGCGGCCAAAAATTCGCGGAGTCTTGAAAGGCACTATACGTACGCGCGCCGACGAAGAGTGTCAGCGGCAGCAGGAGCATGGCGATCACGGCAAGCCCCGCGGGGGTGATCAACGCGGCGCGACGGCGCACCCAGACCGAGAAGGGGTAGACGCCACCGGCGACGGCGAGGGCGACGGCCACGAGCATCACGAAGCCGGCGTTGGCTGTGCCGCGCCCCGCCATATCGGAGATCGTCGGATAGACGCTCTGCGGCTTCTGCTTGATCAGCGCAGGGAGCAGCATCGTGAAGGCCCAGAGAATCGGCCCGGCGATCATGAAGACCAGACCTACTCGGTCGAGCGTCTGCCCATCGCTGCCCATCTCGCCGAGCGCCCAGGCGAAGATCGTCAGCAGCACCCACGCCAGCGCCAACCAGAGGATGTTGTCGGCAAAGACGAGGGTTAGTGCGGCGGACTCGACGGCCAGCGCCAGTGCGACACCGCCCCACTGCACGCCGCCGAGACGGCGCTGGAACAATCCGAGGCGCTGTGTAGCGACGACTTCGACTCTGACGCCGCTTCCATCGTCGGCAATTTGTGGCGCTTCGACATCGACGACGGACTCGGCTGCAGCGGTCGCCGCCTCGCCGTGGAACGCCATCCACAGCAGCAGCGGCGTCACCAGGAAGACGATGCCATAGGCGGCGTAAACACCGAAGGCGTCAATGCGATAGGCGGGCGAGAACCATGCCGTCGCGACGTTCTGATCGCCGAAGAGCGGCAGCAGGCGCAAGAGGTCGCCGTTCTTGAGGATCGGGGCGAAGAAGGGCAGGAAGATCGCGGGGATAAGTGCGCCGACGGTCGCGAGTATGACGACGATCGGCAGACGTGCGATGCGGAGCAGGGCGGAGAGCAGTATGAGCAGCGCCACGACCGCAGGGGCCAGCGTCAGCACTCCTATGAAGAAGGGAAGCGTCATCGCCGGTTCCTTTACTTATTGGTCCAGGCATTCGAGGCAGAGGTCCAGGCTGGCGAGTGTGGCGAGCGCTTGCGCTACCGGACGTCCCTCAAGCAGCGTGGGAACCGCGTCTAAAATAGCGTGAGCCGTGGTGTCGATACGGAGATCGCCGAGCGTTCCAGCCGCGGCGTATGTCGCCGATAGCGTCACCGGGCCATGCGGACTCTCGACCGTTGCGTGCAGATCGACTGGACGACTCGGCATGCTGAACGCGATAGCCAAGTCGCTATTGCCAGCGGGCAGCGCGCCGAGACATGCTCGCGCGAGCGCCACGCTTGTCGCGATGTCTTCAACCGCACAGGCGAGGCGGCCCGCCACATCTCCGGAACGCTTGTCGTCCAGTGACGGCCACTCGACGTCGAGGCCGGTGTAGCCGCTGTCTGCCTGGCGCGCATCCTCGGTCGCGTACGATCCTGCGCCGGCGAGTCCGTAGATGCCGAGCTCGCGGGCGCTCTCTGCTGAGAGGCGACCGACACCTTTGCCTGCGCGCCCCAGCGGACCCTGTGGCCCGACGGCGACCCGCCAGGCCGTGACCGATGACTCGACGGCATCGAGCGCCGTGCGTAGCGGATCGAAATCGAGATCGTCGCGCGCGCCACCGGGGATAGCGACGCCCCAAAAGGCGCGGAAGCCGGTGGCATCCTCAAGCGCGGCGAAGAGGTCTTCGCGCTGTTGCAGCGCCGCCTTCCAGAGCGGGGCTACGCCGAAGGCCCGCGCGGTGGCGCCTAGCGTCCACAGCCGCGCGAGGATGCGCTCGACCTCGGCGAAGAGGATGCGCGTGTTGGTCGCCGCCTGCGACAGAGCGGCACCAGCGGCGGATTCTAGCGCGCGGCAGAAGGCGATGCGGTGCGCGGTCCCGGCGAAGGAGCACGAGTGGGCGACGATCGGCAGCGCTGTCTCGATCGAGCGTCCCTCGACCAGCGCGGAGATGCCCCTGCGGCAGTAGCCGATCCCTGGCGGCTCGACGCCCACGATGGTCTCGCCGCGAAGCCGAAGCAGGAGCGCAAACGGTTGCGCGGTCGCCGGGGAATAGGGCCCCAGCGGAAAGAGGACGGTGTTCGTGGAACGCTCCTTTCGCGCACTCAAGCGGCCAGCGGCGCAGAACGCCTGAGCGCGGACATATAGCGCGAGTATAGCATGGGCGTTGGAGCGGCACAATTCCACGCCGAGCACGTGCCGCTACCAGGACAGAAAATCTGCGCACATTTGGCCGCATGCCATATTCTGACGTGGAGGTGCGGCGCATTCACTACTTCAGACGTTACAGGGCGGGTATAGCCACGCCAGCCAGCGCGCGGGCGCGGAGCATGCATTGACGTTCGGCGTCCCAGTCGGGCGTGCCGGGCGCCGACTCGGGGATCGGCGTCTCAAGGAGCACGCGTCGCCGCGGCGAGGCGCGGGTCGCGGAGGAAGGCGCTGAGGCCGTCTAGCCCGATGACGCCTTCGCCCAGACGCGCATGGTTGTCGAGGTGGCTGCCGAGTCCTTTGGGCGTGTCGTTGAGGTGATATACGGGGACGCGCTCAAGTCCGAGGATGTCGTTGGCATCGTTGAGCGTGCGCTCCGCGCCCTCCGGAGTGCCGATGTCGAAGCCCGCGCCCCAGAGGTGGGCGGTGTCGAGGCAGATGCCGAGCCGTGTGTCGTACTCGGGCAGTTGCGCCAACACGGCGGCGAGATTCTCGAAGCGATACCCAAGTTTTCCGCCGCCGCCGACGTCATTCTCGATCAAGAGAAGCACGTCCTCGGGCGTACCGTCGAGGGTACGACGAATGCCCTCGGCCAGCCGGGCGATGCCGGCATCCTCACCGGCGCCGCCGTGGCTGCCGATGTGGAAGACGACGCTGCTGGCGCCGTGTCGCTGGGCACGGTCGAGGGTAGCGCGGAGCAGCCCCACCGAAAGATCGAAGAAGTCGTCGCGCGGGGACGCGAGATTGATAAGGTAGGTGGCATGGACGACAATCGGCGAAAGCCCGCATTCCATGGCCGTACGGCGAAACGCTTCTTCGGCTTTCGGATTGGGTTCGGGGGCGCGCCAGCCGCGTGGATTGGTGACGAATACCTGTGCCGCGTCGCAGCCGATGTCGTGGGCGGTTTTCAGTGCTTGCACAGGCTTTGAGCCCAGCGGCATGTGTCGCCCAATTCGCATAGTCCCCCGCCTACTCTCTACGATTTGCCACTCGCCGCAGGTTCGTCGCGATCATCGCCAACCGCCTCGCGGATGCGCGCCGCCGCCGCGGAGAGTTGGCGCTCCACCGCCGCCAGCTCGGGCGACTCTGGCGTGGGGAGCGCATCGAGGCTGCCGAGGCCGAACTGCTGGAGGAACTCCGCGGTGGTGCCGAAGAGCGCGGGGCGTCCCACGGTGGCGGCGCGGCCAACTTCGAAGACAAGGCCGTACTGCAGCAGGCTTGCCAGCGCGCGGTCGCTATTCACCCCGCGGATGAACTCGATCTGCGAGCGCGTGATCGGTTGGCGATAGGCAACGACGGCGAGCGTTTCGAGCGCCGCGGTGGTGAGCTTTGCCTGCGTTGGCAGCCCCAACAGTGCGGCAACGAAGCGCGCGTTCTCCGGCGCGGAGACGAACTGCACGGCGTCGGCGGTACGCAGGACGCGCAGGCCGCGCCCGTTGCGTTCGCAATCCGCATCAAGCGCGGAGATGGCGTCGCGGAGACGGCGATCCTCCACCAGCAGCAGGCGGCGCAGTTCGACGTATTCGAGCGGGCGCCCGGCGACGAAGAGCAGGCTTTCGAGCACAGAGCGCAACTGTTCGATGGTGAGCAGGCTGGCGGGTAAGCTGGTATTGGCGCCGTCCAACGGCAATGCGGCGGGACGGGGGCGGCTTTCCTCCCCCGTCTCGGCGGGCGCGTCGTCGGCTGGTTTCGCCGCACGTGTGGCTCGTGGCATGACGCCGATTATAGCATGATCGTCGCGCCTGCGCGGGCAGGCGGGATGAGTGGGTAAGCTACCGCGCGCGACGCTCGCCGTGTTATACTGTGCCCGCCCCGCAGCTAGGGAGTCGTCGTGGGGCGGCGGGAGGGCTTGTAGCGGCATGGTAGGACAGCGCGTACACGCGGCACGGCGCATCGGCATTCTGGTGATCGGCGCGTTTGCCGCGCTGCTCGTCTCGCTGGCCGCGCAGACGACCGCTTCAGCCGATGCGACGCCGACGCTGACCATCTCGACGCCCGCGCCGAACGGGACGACCTCCGAAGGACCGGTGGGCGCCAACATCACTATCGTCGGCCAGGGCTTCACTCCGACGGATGCCATCGCGATTGGGTACATTTCGGTCGATCAGGGATGCGCCAGCGGCGACTTCCCGCTGAATCCTGCGGTTGCGGTGACGGCGGGCGCGGATGGCTCGTTTACCGTGACCTTCCCGTGGCCGGCGGACGCTCAGAACATCGGCGCGTCCTACTATCTCTGCGCCAGTGACACGACCACGCCGGGTACGCCGGTGCAGTCCGCCCAGCAATTCAAGGTGGACGCGAGTCAGGCGCCGAACATCACGCTGAAGCCGGGGCCGGGACCCGACGGCGCCACGCCGGTCCCAGGGGAGACCTCGTTTGTTATTGGCGGCCAGGTCGTGCTCACCGCCACGAACTATCAGCCCGGCGGTAGGCCGCTCAAGGCGCTCCTGCTCAAGAATCAGTATTCACAGCAGCCCTCTGACCTGACGGATCCTTCGGTGGTGACGCTGGCGACCGTCGGGGCATCGACCCAGCTCACCGCCGACGACAGTGGCGCCGTGACGGCGGATCTGGTGCTACCCTCCTCGCTCGCCGAGGGCAACTACTGGCTCTATCTCGTCTCTAGCGACGGCTCATCCACGATCGCGCCATCGTTGATCGCGGGGCAGCAGATTACGGCACAGATGCCCGCGCCGACGCCTACGCCTTCTAACACGCCCACCGCTACCCCGCACGCGACACCTACGCCCACGGGAACGGGTGGTAGCAAGCCGGTTGCCGCGATTGTCGGGCTCGGCGGCTTGAGTCTGCTCTTCTTGATCCTCGGCGTCGTCTTCCTCACGTCGGCCGCCGCGCTGCCCCGCCAGCCACCCCACTAAGCCATCGGTTTCAGCGGAGAGGGAAGGCTCTTATGCAGCGCATCCTGCTGGACTGCGATCCTGGTCACGACGACGCCATCGCCATTCTGCTGGCGGCGCGGCACCCGGAGATCCAACTCGAGGCCATCACCACGGTCGCCGGGAACCAGACGGTGGAGAAGACGGCACTCAATGCGCTGAAGGTCTGCACACTGGCGGGCATACGCGAGGTGCCGATCGCCAAGGGGATGGACCGCCCAATGGTGCGTGACCTGACTGTCGCGTCCGACATCCACGGCGAATCGGGGTTGGACGGTCCCGCGCTGCCGGAGCCGACACTGAGCCTCGCGGCGATCCACGCCGTCGATCTGATCATCGAGAAGCTGTTGGCCTCGGATGGTGATCTGACGATCGTGGCGACGGGACCGCTTACCAACGTCGCTACGGCAATGCGACGCGAGCCGCGGATCGTGGCGAAGATTCAACGCATCGTGCTGATGGGCGGCGCGATCGGGCTGGGCAATACGACACCCGCTGCCGAGTTCAACATCTATGTCGATCCGGAGGCGGCGCACATCGTCTTCACCTGCGGACGGCCGGTGACGATGATCGGGCTGGACGTGACGCACGCGATGCTGGCGACGCCGAAGGTGCGTAAGCGCATCCGCGCGCTCGGCACGCCCGTGGCGCGGCTCGCCGACGACCTGCTGGGATTCTTCGCGGGGACGTATAAGCGCGTCTTCGACTTCGCCGCGCCGCCGCTCCACGATCCCTGCACCGTCGCGCTGGTGATCGATCCGACGCTCTTCGCGACGAGACTGATGCACGTGGATATCGAGCTGCGCGGCGAGTTCACTACGGGACGGACGGTCTGCGACGTCCACGGCATCACGGGGAAACCGGCGAACGCCGAGGTCGCGCGTTCGGGCGACGTGACGCGCTTCTGGGACTTGCTGATCGATACCTTGGCGCGGTATGGGGCCTGAGCCGCGTTTCAGCGACGAGATCAACGCTTGCCGGGGGGCTGAGGCCGCGCCTAGCCGTGCCAGCCGAGATCGCTGCGGATCTGGCGAAGCTGCTCTTGCGGCAGAATATGGAACATGCCGAGCAGGGCTTCGAGGTCGTAGTCCATGCCAGAGGCGGCGAGCTCTTGCTTGACGCGCCCGAGACCAGCGATCTGTTGTGGGCTGACGTAGCCACGACTGACGAGCAGCGCGGCGAGCAGTTGGTCTGGGCTGAGGAATTTGAAGATCAGCGCTAGCTCACCGAGCTTGAAACTCATGTCCACACTCGCCAGCATCGCCTGGATACCGCGCAACGCCTCGAGCTTCTGCGGCGAGAGCAGGGCACCCTCGACGAGCACGTTGCCCAGCGCACGGTCGGCGGGCGACGCGGCGACGGCGGGGAGGTTGGAGAGGTTGGGAGTGGGGATCGGCGCGGTCTCCATGCGGGTCAGTTGCGCGGAGGGGCTTTGATAGCCGCGCATGGTGAAGGCGGCGGTGTCGCGCGGGTCGTCGCGCTCCCACTCCGGCCTGCCGCCGGCGGACCAGTCGGGGCTGGCATCGCGCGACGAGCCGCCCAAGGGCGCGTAGGCAAGCTCCGGGACGACACCGGTCTCACCGTCCATGTCGGGGGGCGTCCACGCGTCGGAGACTGGCGCGGGAGCCGGCTGCTCGAACGGCGAGGGCCGCGGTGCGGCGAAGGCGGCGAAGTTGCTCGGCGGCGCTTGCATTGCGGGTTCAGCGGCCCAGTTGCGGGGGAGCGCGGGCATGACGGGCGCGGCGTCCCACGAGTGCGGCGGGGAGGCCTCGAAGGCTGACTGCGGTGTTGGCGCCGCGTAGCCGCGTTGGGTGATCGGCGCGTCGGGTAGATTGAACTGTTGCGCGTACTGCGCGCTCAACTGGGCCGCGCGCTGTTCGAAGTGTGGATCGCCAAATTGCCCGGTGGACGGCTGCGCGAAGGGTGAGGCGGCAAACGGCGTATTGGGGGCGGCACTCTCGCCGGCGAAGGGATTGGCGTTGAGCGGTTGGGCGAAGGCGGAGCCGCTTTCATCGATGGCGAAGGGATTGGTCTCGACCGGCTGGGCGTAGGGGCTGGCGGCGGCGGAACCCGACCACTGCGGCGCGCCGAACCCCGGCTGCGCGGCGTATGGGGCTGCCTGCGCTGACCTGCCGTAGGGATCGTCGCCGTATCCCTGTTGTGGACTGCTCGGAACGACGAACCCTGGCTGGTAGCCTAGCTGCGGCTGCGCAAATGGGCTGGAGCCGAAGCCTTGCGCTCCCGGCATGCCGAACGGTGTGGGGATGCCGTTGAGTGCGGCCATGCTCGCGCCGGGATCATGCGCGCCGTTCACGGGGATGCGCTGGCGCAGGCCGTCGACGATCAGCGAGAATTCTTGCGGGCCGCGCACTTCAACGTCGGCGACGGCGCGGCCACCTGGGTCGAAGTCGGGATCGAGGAAGCTACCGGGAGGGGTGTAGCGGAAGGTCATCACCTGAAGGTTGCGCCCGCGGCGTTGCGCATCGAGCGCGACCCAGAACTCGCGACGCCCGGCGGTGGCGTTGCCGAGATCCACCAAGACGAGCGAAACGGCATTCTTGCCGAGGATGTCGAACAATTCGACGGGGGTACGCGCGGCGCGCACGTCGTAACCACCGAGGCGGACCTGTGAGAGCAGCGGTACGGCAATGGCGTCGTCACGCTCGAAGAGCACCACCAGGGGCGCGACCGCGGAGTCCGTGCCAACGTCGTAGGCCATCCCCGGTAGCTGCACTACGGCCATCTGCTGCTACTCCCCTCACATCGTCCGCACGGTTCCTGTTTCCGGAATCCTTCCAGGCGGTGTCTCCCCGAACGAGAACCAGTATAGCATATCACTCGACGTTGAAAAGTCCGTGCCGGTAGCGTCTTTGGCTGCGATCAGGACTTCGGTCGTGGTGCGATCCGCTTGCCGCCGATGAATGTCTCGGCGACGAGGTTGACGCCGAAGTGGTAGGCCAACTCGCGCTCGTCGGGGCCATCGAGCACGATCAGATCGCAGCGCTTCCCCGGCTCCAGGCTGCCGATCTCGTGCGCAAGCGCCAGGGCGCGGGCGCCCCCAAGCGTGGCGGCGATGAGCGCGTCGTCGAGTGTCATACCCATGGCACTGACGGCGAGGGCTAGCATCATCTGCATGTTTTCGCAGTAGGACGTGCCAGGGTTGTAGTCGGTCGCCAGCGCGATAGAAAGGCCGGCATCGAGCAGGCGACGACCAGAGGGATACGGCAGCGAAAGCGAGAAGGAGCAGCCTGGCAGTAGCGTGCCGACGACGCCGGCTTCGCGTAGGCGCGCCACCTCGTCATCGCTGGCGAAATCGAGATGATCGGCGGAGGTCGCGCCGAGTTCGGCGGCGAGCGCCGCACCGCCCGTGGCGCCGAGCTGGTTGGCGTGGAGCTTGAGCTTGTAGCCGAGGGATCGCGCCGTCTCGAGGATGCGGCGTGCCTCGGCGACGGTGAAGGCTGTGCGTTCGCAGAAGACGTCGCAGAAGCGAGCGCGTCCGGCGAAGGCAGGCAGCATCTCTTCGCGGATGATCCGCAGGTAGGTCTGGCGGCCGCGGGGCGTGTCGCGGTACTCCGGTGGGATGGTGTGTGCGCCGAGGAAAGTGGGCACGATGCGTGGTAGCCCCGGCTCGGCGCCGAGCGCGGCCATTACGTCCAGGCAGCGTGCTTCGCTGACGAGATCGAGGCCATAGCCGGTTTTGCCCTCCACGGTGGTGGTGCCGTGGGCGGCGAAGCTGCGCAGACGGCGACGCCCGAGCGCGGCGAGGTGATCGCCGTCGTCTGCGCGGGTGGCGCGGACGGTGTTGAGAATGCCACCGCCGCGTCGGGCAAGCTCTTCGTAGCTGACGCCGGCATGACGCAACTGGAACTCTTCAGCACGATCGCCGGCGAAGATGAAATGGGTGTGCGAGTCGACGAATCCGGGGAGCACGGCGCGCCCACCGGCATCGAAGCGTTGGTCGGGGGGAAGCGTGGCGAGATCCACCGCGGAGGCGAGATGGGCCTCGGGACCGACCCAGACGATCACGCCGTCGCGGGCGGCGAGCGCGCCCCGCTCGATGACGCCGAGCAGGCCGGAGGCGCCTTCCGTGGCGGGCGCGACGGTGACGAGGCGTGAGATGCCGGTGAGTACGAAGTCGGCGGCGAGGCCGACGGCAGGCGAGAGCATGGCGAACGGCCCCTCCTCTGCGCCGCGCTAACGCTGCTGCTCGGCGAGGCGGCGGCGGATCGCGTCACCGACGGCGGGGGTGACGATGCCGTCGAGGTCGCCATTGAGCCTGGCGACTTCTTTGAGCAGGCTGGAACTGATGAAGAGATGCGGCAGCGCGGTGATGATCATCAGCGTCTCGATCTCTGGGGCGAGGTTGCGGTTCATGAGCGCCTGCTGGAACTCGTACTCGAAATCGGTGACGGCACGCAGCCCGCGAACCGTCGCCTGGGCGCCGACTTTGCGGGCGAAGTCGACGATTAGCCCGTCGAAGGGGGCAACCCGGACGTTGGTGAGGTTGGCGATGCGAATGGCATCCTCCCAGAGGGCGACGCGCTCGTCGGTGCTGAACATGAGATTCTTGCTTGGACTGGCGTAGACGGCGACGACCAGATCGTCCACCAGGCGCGCGGCACGGGAGGCGATGTCCAGGTGGCCGCGATGCACGGGGTCAAAGGAGCCGGGATAGACCGCGACGACACGATGATGCGCCTGCGGTTCCGCAGCGGGCGGCTGCGCTGGGGCGTCGTGCGGCATGTCTCGCCATCCTTTCTTTGTGGTGAAGCATGTGTGGGCGCGCTCGCTGGGCATTCTACCTGCGTGGATGCGGCGATGTCTATGTCGAGCCCATCTCGATGGGCGACGCGGGCATGATGTGCTGCTCGCGCTTAGGTGTGCGTGAGCGCGGCATGCACCTCGCGGGAGGCGCGGTGGCCGCTGGCGAGCGCGGCGTGCACGGTGCCGGTGTTGCCGGTGTCGTCGGTGGCTTCGCCGGCGAAGAAGAGCGTCCCGGCGACTGGGGCGCCCAAGCGGCTCGGGGCGCTCGGCGCATCTACTCCGCCGACTTTGACGTAGCTGTAGGAACCGCGGGCGAAGGGATTGGCGCCCCAATTGTGGACGTGCCAGGCTTCGAGGTGGGCATCTACGGTGGCGCGCGGGACGCCGAGGACGCGGGCGAGGGCGTCGAGCGCCTGATCAGCGATGGCGTCGTTCGTTTGCGCGGCAAGCGCCGCGACGCGTGGCCCGCCGGCCCAGGCGGTGATCTGGGGGCTGAGTAGCGGGTAGCGCGTCCACCAGGTGGGGATGAAGGGGTCATCGCCCATGAGGAACGAGAGGCGCGGCAGCGCGGGGAGGCCGTCTGTGCGCGGGTCGGGGGTATCCCAGAAGAGGTCGCGGAAGCGCAGGACGAGTTTGAGCGTATGGCCCATTTCCAGCAGATCGAGGGCGTCGCGCTTTGCGGGCAGATCGGGCGAGAAGCTGATGGCGCCGGGCGCATCCGGTGGCGCGGCGAGGACGCCGAGCGGCACGGTGACGACGGCGGCGCGGGCATGCAGCGCCTCGACCGGCGAGCCAAGCGCGTCTTGCGCGAGCACCTCAACGGCCGCGGGCGACCAGCGTAGCTCGCGGACGGTGGTGTTGAGCAGCAGCGACGAGTGCGTGGGGGGCAGGCTGGCGCGGAGCCACTCGACTACGCGGTCGTAGCCCTCGACGACGTGAAAGGCGCGATCGCCGTCGCGGGCGTCTGAGGCGACCTCGCTCTGTGCCAGCCAGCGGGTGCTGACGTTCGCGGGATCGGCGGCGTCGTAGCCCTGGACGTAGGAGGATGCGCGCTGGCGCGCGGCGGCCCAGCGGTCGCCAGGAAATCGCTCGTCCATGAAGGCGGTGAGCGAGCGGTCGGGTCCCGCGTCGCGGGCGAGAGCCTCGATGATCGCCCATTGTTCGGCGGGGTCGGCGTCGCGCGGGCTGCGCTCGGCCCTGGGATTGATGAGGCGGCCACCGGAGCTATGCCAGGCGGTGCCGGACTGCTCGACCAGCGTGAGCTTGGCGGCGTGGACGATGGCGAAGGTTTCGTGCGGGCGCCCATGCACGAAGTCGGCGCCTAGCTCGACGGGCAGCGCAGAGCCCTCGGGGCGCAGGGTATAGATGCGCCCGCCGATGCGGTCGCGCGCCTCGACGACGGCGACGGTATACCCCGCTTCGCAGAGATCGTGGGCGGCGGCGAGCCCAGCTGCGCCCGCGCCGATGACGACGACATCGAACGATGGCATGAGCGGATTCCTTTGCGTAGGTCTCTCTGGGTGACTTCACTCGTTGGGCGGCGGTGACGGGGAACAGGGCCGTTCGCCTCATGCTCCCCGTCGCGGACGCATCAGACGGGCCGGCACTCGACGACGAAACGGCCCGTCGCTTGCCGACCGGCGGCTTGGACCTCAAGCCCGGCGTCGCCAGCGAGCGCACGGAACTCGCTGAGGCTGCGTTCCCGGCCGCCCACGAGCACCAGCATCAAGAGCGCAGGTGATGGGCCACTGGGGTCGTCGTCTGGGGTTACGCCGTTGAGGATCACCACGCGACCATGCGGGCGAGCGGCCTCGGCGCAGCGCAGCAGGATGGACGTCGCCTCGGCGTCGGGCCAGTCTGATAGCACGCTCTTGAGGAGATAGAGATCGGCGCCCGCGGGGAGTGGATCGAAGAAGCTCTGCCCCACCGTGGTAACACGGTCGGCGACCCCGGCGGCTTTGAAGACCTCGGCGGAGCGCGCTACGGTCCTGGGAAGATCGACGAGGATGCCGCGCAGGTCGGGGCGAGCGCGCAGGACCTCGGCGAGTTGCGTGCCCGTCCCGCCGCCGACGTCGACGACGGTGCGTACCGACTGCCAATTTGAGGTGAGGAGCACGTCTGCGCTCGGCGTGGGGTGGCCGTCGGGTCCCATCAGCGCATCGAAGCTGGCGGCGATCTCGGGATGGGCGTCGAGATCTTCCCAGTAGGGACTGCCGAATATCTCGGCGTAGGCGGGCTTGCCCGTCTGCACGGCGCGCGGCAGGCTCTCCCAGACGTAGGCCATGCGACCGCCGATGCCGGTGAGGTCAAGGCCGAAGCGCAGACGCGACGGGTGATCGGCGCACAACTGCCGCGCGGCCTCGTTGAGCGCGAACTGGCCGGGGGTCGGCTCGGCGAAGACGCCTTTCGCGACCAGATGCCGCAGCACCCTGTGGAGCGCTTGGGTATCAGAGCCCGTTCGCTGGGCGAGATCTTCGACGCGCGCGCTGCCGCCGGCGAGGAGATCGGCTATGCGCAGGGTCGCTACCACGCGCAGGCACCAGGGAGTTTCGAGATCGCTGAGCGACCAGAGATCTACGCCGTCGTGTTGGGCCATCGCGTGGAGCCTCCCATGTTCGCTACCCGCTGAGGCGCGAGCAGGCGCCCTCATGGTATCACCGTGGAGCGCCAGGGGGAGCGAGCGTGGGTTACTTGCTCAGGGGAGCAGCTCGCGTTTGCCGTTGGCCTCGTAGTCGAGGTTGGTGAGCATGGAGTGGAGGTAGTCGTCGTCGAGGAGCTTGAGCAGCGCCCATTTGTCGGTGGGGTCGTAGACGACGAGCTCGCGGCCCTCGATCTCGTGGATCTCGATGCGCAATGCGTGGCGCAGGATCACCGCGCGCAGATCGGCGACGGTGATGCGCGCCAGATAGGGCTTGGCGGCGATGTTTTGCAGCTTGACGAGCTTGACGAGGTGGCCCTCGCAGTCGCGGGCGAATTGGTCGAAGTTGCCTATGGGTAGGCGCTCGCGGAGGATGGCGAGCGCTTGCTGGCCGTTGCGGCGCACCTGTTCGAAGAAGCGGAACATGCTCTGAAAGTTGCTCTTGTTGAGGATATACAGATCGTCGCCGCGGGCGATGCAGTCGAGATGTGCGTCGAAGAGGAAGACCGGCTCGCGGAGGGTATCGTATTGGCCGTCGCGGAAGAAGGCGGCGAAGAGGCGCGAGCGCGTCAGTTCTTTCTTCGGGGTGTAGATGCGCAGAAAGGCGACGGGATCGCCGGTGGGCGGTGTGGCGAGGATCGCGTAGAAGCGCAGATTGGCGATAAAGGTGGCGTCGGCCTGGAAGACGTTGAGCGCGAAGACCTGCGCGAGCGAGGCGAGCTGCTGCCGCAGGATGGGATGCGCGGCGAGATCGAGGTGTTCGATCTCTTCGGCGTCGGGTTTGCTTTCGGCGGCGAAGGAGCGCAGCACGAGGTCGCCGGTGCGGCGATCGGCGCTGAGAGCTTCTAGGGTGTCGCGCGCGACGTCGCGGAAGGCGCTGAGGAGTGCGTCGGTGACTTGCAGGTATTCAAATTGGGGCGTCTCGGCGCCTTTGGGGCAGGAGGCGAGGCAGACGGCGAGGCGGCAGGCGTCGAGGTCGAGGCGCAGCAGCGTGTCGAAGGCTGCATTGGGGGCGGCGGTAGTAGCGGCGGGGCGCACTGGCCTGGCGGTCATTGGTTAGCCTCGCTTTTCCAGCAGGATGTCGTCTCCGGCGGCGACGAAGGTGAGTGTCGCGCCACGCCGGACCCGGCCGCGCGCGATCAGGTTATAGGTCTCGCCATCTTGCAGGGTGATCTCGTAGAGGTGGTAGCCGAGGAAGTTGAGCGTTGGGTTGACGTGGATCATGTTGGCGTTGATGTAGATGTAGGCAAGGATGACGAAGAAGGCGGCGAGGGCGAGCAGTTGGCGAAGGTCGCTGAAGGCCACGGAAAGGAAGGTGACGAGGTAGCTCATGATATAGCTCATCACCTGATCATCGCGCGAGTGGATTGAGGCGACGGTGCCCTGGCGGGCGGCGAAGCGGCGAGCACCGGCGAGGAATGCGATGAGGCCGAGCAGCCCAAGGATGGTGATGCCGAGGTTGATGGCGGCTACGAGCGGACGGTCGCGGAAGAAGAGCACGGCGAAGATCAACGTGAGCGGGGCGTAGGAGCTGACAAAGAGCACGGCCCGCGCGAATGCGGTGGACATAGGAGGGTCTTCCTTTCGGGCGCGGCCGCGGTGCGGTGGCGGGACGCTCCACAGAGCTATTCCACAGAGCTATTCCGCGCGGATGGCGGCAAGCGGGAAGCGTAGGGGGCGTTGGGCTATTGTCGCGCAGCGAGCGGAGATGTCAAGGTGGAGCGAGTGCTTGGCAGCAACCGCACGGAGATTGGAGCGCCCGCAAGCGCAGCAGTGGAGCGGCGCATGTCGTCGAGGTGGGCGGAAGACCCGGAGGAGGCGGAAGTGGTTACACGGTTGAGGACGACGCCTCGCGGCGCTTGGGCCGGCACACTCGGCGCGGAAGCGGAAATTGGGCTGGGCGCCGGAATTCATGGGCAATCTTGGCCGGACGGGTGGAGGTCGAAGATGGCCGAACCACGGAAGCGGTCGTGGCGGAATTTCCGTTTTCTTCCGCCTGGAATCGCCGGAGCGGAATTTCCGTTTTCTTCCGCTTTTTCATCGTGATTTGAGTGGAGCTTGCGGAAATGCGCGGGTGTGAGCGCTTTGATGGGGGCACGTTGCGGAAATGCGGGCCATGGGGATTTCCTCTTGGTTGACACGATGGCGCATGCCGTGTGTGGCGCCGCTCCAGCATGGGATGTGCGGTGGTCGGGGTTTGCAGGGGATTGGGGTGGCAGCGCGGGGGAAGTGCTGGTGGCGATGAGGGAAATGCGCACGCCGCCCTGCTCGGCTGGTGTGCCGGAGGGGGCGGCGCCTTCTTCTAGCTCACCGCTGTGGTGAGTATAGAACATTTGTTTGGCAAAATCAAGGGAGATGTGCGTCGCTTACGCGTGGGCGTTGGCTCGCTCGTATGGCGTGATGAGATGCGCGGTGGCGGAGTGGTGCACGAGCAGCAGCGGCAGCTTCGTCTCGCGCAGCAGCGATTCGGCCACGCTGCCGAGCAGGAACCGATCGGCGCCGCTCCGGCCATGCGTCGCTATGGCGAGCATGGTGAGTGTTTTGCTGCCGCCGGGCCTGGCCGACAGCGCGGACACTACCCTGCGCAGCGAGCCGACGACATCATCGCCAAGCACGAGCGTGCAGGTGATCGGTACGTCCGCCTCGGGATAGCTCGCGCGCAGCCGGTCCGCTATGGTGGTGAGATAGCTGTGCACGGCGGTCGGTGGGGCAGGATCGGCGGGGACGACGCGGGCCAGCTTGAGACTGGCCGGGCCGTGCGACTGCCAGGCTTTGGCGAGGGCGAAGGCGGGATCGAGCGCGGTCTCGGAGAGCACGCTACCGTCGAGGCCGACGACTACGGTGAGGGGCTGCCCCTCCACATACGACGGCTCGTCGTCGTCGCGCAGGACGATGACGGGGAGCGCGGTGTGGCGGACGACCTGTTCCGCGACGCTGCCATAGAAGAGGTGCGGCATCCCCGACCGGCGGTGGCTCGCCATGACGATGAGGTCGGCGTCGTAGGTGTAGGCGGCGTCGAGGATGGTGAAGGTGGGCGCGCCCTCTTCGGCGACGGCGTTGACGGTGAGGCCTTGCAGCTCGGGACGCGCGGCGACTAGCTCAAGATAGCTCTCGACACGCTCGTGACGCCGGTCGTAGAGCTCCATAATCACCGCGGGCGGCTCGAAATGCCCGATGCCGGGGCCGGTGGTGGGAGCGCGAAGGAGCGTGAGGGTGGCGCCGGCGTCGCGAGCGATGTGCGCGGCGAGCGGCAGGGCATGCTCGGCCTTGGGCGATCCGTCCAGGGGGACCAATACGTTGCGGTACATGATCGCGGTCCTTTCCCGCCGCGCGCGCATGCTGGGAACCGTCTCGCGTCGAGTGGATCGCACGCGCGGGCGTTGCATGCCCAGCGTCGTACAGTGATCTCTCAGCGGCGTCACGGGCGAGGTCCGCGGCCTCTCGTGCGGCGCACACTGCGTCCAGGCATGCCGCGCTCAGCCGTCGTGGACGAGGAGGTCTAGCGCTTCGAGGATTGGGCGTGCCTGGCTCTCGAAGAGCTGCGCGCCGCGGGCGTCGAGGATGCGCGGATCGAAGCCGCCCAGGTTGGCGTTACGCAGATCGGCGCGGCGAAAGGTAGCGCCCTTGAGCGAGGCGCGGTTGAGGTTGGCGTTGCGGAGGTTGGCGCCGGCGCAGTTGGCGGCGTCGAGTAGTGCCCACTCGAAGTCGCTGCCGGAGAGGTCACACTCGGCGAGGTTGGCGTCGCGGAGATCGGCATACCGCAAGATGCATTCTTTGATTACGGCGGCACCGGCGAAGGATGCCTTGTAGAAGTGGGCGCCGGTCGCGCGCGAGCCCTTGAGCGTGAGGTTTTCGAGATCGGCCTCCGCGAAGCCGCAGCTATCGAGCATACAGTCCGCGAAGGTGGTGAAGCGTAGTTTGGCATGGGAGAAGGAGCAACCCTGCGCGGTGTCGGGATCGAAGAAGTTGCACCTGGTGAAGGTGGCCTCGACGAAGGCGGCGCCCTCGAAGCGGCAGCCGGGGAAGGCGCAATTCGTGGCGCGCAGCGATTCCCAGTCCGCACGCGCGAAGGTGACGTTGACGAAGGTGCAGTTGCGCAGCGTGACGCCGCTGGCGACGGTGGCCGCGAGATCGGCGTCGCGCAGCTCGATATCGCGGAGGGTGGCGCCGTCGCGGAGCCGCGCCTTGAACGCGTCTTCGGTGAGGCGTTGGGGTTGTGGCGACATAGCCTGCGTTCCTCAGCCGACGTGGGCAGCCCGGACCCGTCACGTGGTCTGCATCTTCAACGTATTTTTGCGCGCGTTGATTGTGAAAATGCCGACCGCGACGGCGCCGACCGCAAGGACGGCGACCAGCCAGCCAGGCACTTTCACGTCCAACGCGGTCACTATCGCAAAGCCGTCAAAGAGCGAAATGAGCACGAGGCCAACGTGATCGACGACTTTGAGTTGGTCTACTTGCCGCTGATCTGCTAGTACTGTCATAGCTTGCACGGCGCGGAAGATCATGTATCCAGCCAGAATGAGTAGTCCGCCGAAGACGACCTGCGTGACGGTTGGCAGGAGGCGCGGCGGGCTGAAGGAAGGGGGCCGAGCGTGGATGCGGCATTTGCCCTGATTCACAGTCCCTTGGTGGGGCCGACGACGTGGTCACTCGTGGCGGGTGCGCTGCGTGCGCGCGGGTCGGACGTCTATCTCGCGGCGGTGGAGGATGCACCAGACGCGAGCGAGCCGTTCTGGCGGCAGCAGGCGGAGTCGGCGGCTGGGAGCTTGCGAGCGGTTGCGCCGGGACGTTCGTTGATCTTGGTGGCGCACAGCGGCGCGGGGCCGTTGTTGCCGGCAATACGGCAGGCGTTTGGTCGGCCGGTGGGCGGGTATCTCTTCGTCGATGCTGGGCTGCCGCGCGATGGGCAGACACGCTTTGGCGAGCTGCGAGACGCGCTGCCGGAGTACGCGGAAGAACTGCACGCGGAGTTGGCTGCCGGAGGACGCTTCCCGACGTGGACGGACGCGGATCTGCGCGAGATCATCCCCGATGCGAGGCTGCGGCAGGCCACGCTCGATGAGCTACGCCCGCGCTCGCTGGCATTCTTCGAGGAGCCGATCCCGGTGTTCGCGGGGTGGCCGGATGCAGCGTGCGGCTACCTGCAATTCAGCGAGAGTTATGCCGCCGCGGCAGAGGAGGCCAAGAACCGAGGATGGCCCGTGCGGGCGATGGCGGCAGAGCATTTCCACATGCTGGTGGACCCAGAGGGGGTGGCGCAGGTGCTTCAGGAGATGGCGCAGGCTATGGCATAAGTATGGCATAAGCGCCGCGTCTGGCTGGGCAGGTAGGGGCGCTTCGATCACGTTGGTGGTCAGGGATGCGTTTGGTTGGTTGTGCTGTTGGACGAGTGGCGGGTTGAGGGGCGTTCGCCGGGCGCCTCTGCGCCAGCGGTGCGAGCGAGCGAACGGCGCGTAGGCATGATCATGCGTATGTCGGGCGGTTGACATGGCTAGCGCCACTAGGTATACTGAGTTGCGCGGCTGCAAGGTCGCGACATGCCCCCGTGGCGGAATGGTATACGCGGCAGGTTGAGGGCCTGTGCCCGAAAGGGCGTGGTGGTTCGAGTCCACTCGGGGGCACCAGCGGTGCGGCAACGGTGACGTGCGGGGAGCGATCCCTCGCACGTCACGTCGTTTTCGGGCGAGTTGTGGCAGCAGATTCGGGCGGCTAGCTCAGTTGGCAGAGCGCCTCGTTTACACCGAGGATGTCAGGGGTTCGAGTCCCTTGCCGCCCACCATTTCGACCTCTTTTGCGCCCTCCCCACGCTTAATGCTCACTTGGCGGCGCGGAGCAGCGCCACGATGAACGGGTGCGGCGCCTCGCGAAGCGCAGAGCGCTCTGGCTGGAAGAGTGTGCCGATGAAGAATGGGTGGGCGTCTAACTCGGCAATACGGGCGTCGCCCTGCTCATCTACGCCGGCGATGTGAAGGCGGCTGCGCTCGAAGAGGGGGCGGTATGCGGGGTTGAGGCCGTAGTTGCAGATGCCGTATTGCTCGGCGATGGTCGTGGCGCCGTAGATGGCGGCGACGCGCGAACCCGGCGTGAGCGTGATGGTGTGGGTCTGCTCGCCGACGGAACAGTTGAGCGGGGCGACGAGGAGCGTCGAGCCTTCGGGATTGGACTCGGCGTGATCGGCATCTTCAAGGCCGAGGACGTTGCGGGCGTATTCGATGAGCATGTGCTGGAAGCCGCCGCAGGTGCCAAGCAGCGGGACGGATCGCTCGCGGGCGTAGCGGATCGCGTGGAGCGCGCCGTCCATGCTGGCGTAGGGCGTAGCGGGGACGGCCCAGAGCGCGGCGTAGGCGGCGAGCGCAACTGGCGAGATACCGGCGAGCGCGGGGGTGGGGAGCCATTCCGGCTCGACGGTGACGCCGAGGGTGCGCGCCGCGAGGGCGAGGGCGCGCGGGATGGCGATGTGCGCGGTGACGGTGGGATCGTAGTCGCCGATGAGGCCGATGCGCGGCATGGCGCTGCTCCAATCGAGGGGATCGGGCCAACACATCGACCTGGGGCATGATAGGGGCATGATAGGGGCATGATAGCACGCGAGAGAGCACGCGACCGCGCGCCCGTGGTACACCAGCGCGGTACACTGCCTCACGGTCAGAGACGCTCGGACCAAGGTGAGGAGGACGCATGCCGGATATCGCGCACCTCGTGCTGATCGCCTCGGCGCTGCTGCTGCTGGCCGTACTCTCGGGGAGGGTGGCAGGGCGGATCGGCGTCCCGCCGCTGCTGCTCTTCTTGCTGATCGGCATGCTGGCCGGATCGGATGGTCCCGGTGGCATCTACTTCGACGACGCATCGGCGACGCAGCTCGTCGGTACGCTCGCGCTGACGCTGATCCTCTTTTCCGGCGGGCTGGAGACGCGCTGGCGGCAGGTGCGGCCCGCGCTATGGCCAGCGATTGCGCTCTCGACCGTTGGCGTGCTGCTGACGGCGGCGCTGGTGGCGTGGTACGCGACGCTGGTGCTGGGCTTCTCGCCGCTGGAGGGGCTGCTGCTCGGCGCGATCGTCTCCGCCACGGACGCGGCGGCGGTCTTCGCGGTGATCGGTGGGAGCGCGCTGCGGCTGCGCGGACGGTTGCTGCCGATCCTCGAATTGGAGTCGGGCACGAACGACCCGATGGCGGTCTTTCTCACCGTCGGCGTGACGGAACTGCTGGCGCATCCACACACGGCGCCGGCGAGCCTGATGCTGCTCTTCGCGCAACAGATGGGCGTGGGGGCGGCGCTGGGCCTGGGGCTGGGCTTCGGCGTGGCGCGGCTGCTCACGCGGCTGCGGCTCGGCACGAGCGACCTGGCGCCCGTGTTTCTGACGGCGCTGGCGCTCTTCGCCTTTGGGCTGACGGCGACGCTCGGCGGCAGCGGCTTCCTCGCGGTCTATCTCGTAGGGTTGGTGATCGGGAATAGCGCGCGGGAGATGCTGCCGCAGTTGAGCGGCTTTCAGGCGGGGCTGGCGACGCTGGCGGAGATCATCATGTTCCTGACGCTGGGGCTGCTGGTGTTTCCGTCGCGGCTGCTGCCGATCGCGGGGGTGGGGCTGCTGCTGACGCTCTTCCTGACGGTCATCGCGCGGCCGTTAAGCGTCTTCGTCGGGCTGGCGCTCTCGTCACTCGGCTGGCGGGAGAAGGCCTTTGTCTCGTGGGTGGGGCTGCGCGGCGCAGTGCCGATTGTGCTGGCGACCTTCCCGCTGCTGGCGGGCGTGGGGCACGCCGGCGAGATCTTCGACCTCGTCTTCTTCGTCGTGCTGGCGTCGGTGCTGCTGCAAGGGACCACGATCAATCTTGCGTCGCGGTTGTTGGGCGTCGCGATGCCGACCGAGGGCAAGGCAGCCTCGCCAGATGGGCCAGAACCACATGCGGCGAGTGATGATTCGCGGTGAGATCGCCCTGTGACTTACGAATCGCTGCGCGCGATGGAGGTCTCTCTACGCCAGGACGACCAGGCAGCGGGCAGTGGCAGCCAGGCGACGATTATCGCTGCCGCCAGCACGATGAGCACGCTGCCGAAGACATCGAGCGTGTGGTGTGCCTCAATGCCAAGTCTGGCGAGCAGAAGGACGAGCGTCGCGGCGGCGAAGTAGGGTAGCGCGCGACGGGAGATCCACCACATACTGGCGGTGAAGAATGCCGCGAGCAGGGTGTGATCCGAGGGGAAGCCGTTGTCGGCGGCAGTGGGGGCGAGTGGTTGTGTGTGTTCGACGATGTAGGGTCGCGGATCGCTGATGATGTGCGAGAAGAGTTTAGCGGCGGCGAGCGCCAGCACCGCCAGCACGACCAGGCGCACGAGCGTGGCGGGCGTGATTGCGGCGCGATGCACGACAAGGACGGCTAACCATCCCGCGCCGAGAAAATAGATCAGGATCGTGGCGCAGAAGATGAAGACAGCGCGCGTGAAGTCGTTCTGCGTGGCAAGGTTCTGCATCGCTTGTTGAAGTACGTCGTTCACGGCGCATCCTTTCGGCACTGCGGGGTCGTCGCGGTGGGTTGACGAGCAGGATACCATGCGACAGGCACGGTGACTAGCGGTGATTCGCGGTGGTGCCGCTGACGGTGAGGTCCGGCGCAAGCGACGGAGAGGCGTGCTCCGCTTGACGGGCGTTGGCGTCTGCGCCTATGCTGGCGTTCACAGCTGATCGGCGAACTCCGTGCGCTCGGCGCGACCGCCGTTGCGACCGCCGTCGCGACCGCTGTATCGAGCACGGCAGAGGACGACGGGGATCGCGACACGGATCAGCGTGGAGGGGTGACGGCACAGCGATGGGCACGCGACTGGCGGGGAAGGTGATCCTGGTGACGGGGGCGGCCAGCGGCATGGGGCGTGTCGCCGCGCGGATGTTTGCCCGCGAGGGCGCCGCGATCGTCGCCACCGATGTGCAGGAGGGTCCGCTCGACGAGACGGTGGCGGCTGTGCGCGCCGAGGGTGGCTCGATCGTCGCCGTGGCGGGCAGCGTTTCCGTGGTGGCGGATGTTGAGCGCGCGGTGCGAGAAGGCGTGCGCGCCTTCGGCAGGTTGGATGTGCTCTACAACAACGCGGGGATCATGCCCGGCGACGACACCTCGGTGGAGGCGACCAGCGAAGAGGCGTACCAGCGCGTGCTGGACGTCAACCTGAAGGGCGTCTTTCTCTGTTGCAAGTACGGCATTCCGGAGCTGCGCAAGGCTGGCGGCGGCTCGGTGATCAACATCGCCTCCTTCGTCGCGCTGGTGGGCTGCACGGTGCCGCAGGACGCCTATACGGCGAGCAAAGGCGCCGTGATCGCGCTGACACGATCGCTGGCCGTGCAGTACGGCGCGGAGGGCATTCGCGCCAACGCGATCTGCCCCGGCCCAATCGAGACGCCGCTGCTTCGGACGCTGTGGACCAGCGAGGCGGAGCGTGAGAAGCGGCTCAGTCGCATCCCGCTGGGTCGCTTCGGAACCCCAGAAGATATCGTCAATGCGGGCATCTTTCTGGCGAGCGACGAGTCCGCGTGGATGACCGGCGCTTCGTTCGTCGTCGACGGCGGCGTGACGGTGAACTATTTCTGAGGCGCCGCGCTGGCACTGCCGCACCAGCCCGCTCGCGGCGTGATCTTCGGCATCTAACTTGCAAAGCTCCCTCCACAACAGATTGGAGGGTTGCATGGCGCAGACTGCTCCGCAATATGGTATCCCGGCAGGGCGAGAGCGGCTCAACAGAGCCGCAGGCGGGGCGCCCATGACGCAGATTCCGGGGGCGGCACCGTGGCCCGCGATGGCGAGCCCCATCCTAATTATCGGCTGGGGTGCGATCGCCGTGGCGCTCGCCGTGCTGGCGGTCGAGGCGCATCGCTATGCCACCTTCCCGCTGGATCACAGCTTCACCGCGTGGGCGCTGGGCGATGAACGGAACGGGCTGACGCCGGGCATCAAGACGCTGGGCGATGTGGCTGGTCCCCTTGGGGCGGCGATCACGTATGTCATCGTCTTAGGGGCGATGCTGTTGCTGCGGCTTTTCCGCGAGGCGCTCTGCGCGGCGATCGCTGGCCTGGGCGCGGAAATCGGCAACATCGTGATCAACGGTTTGGTGGCGCGGCCCCGGCCACCGGCGTATCATGGCTCGACGGTGCTCGGCCTCGGCGCGCACAGCTTCCCCTCCGGCCATACGGCGGACGCTCTGGGCCTCTTCGGCTTCCTCTTCTACCTCTGCGCCATCGCCTGGGAAACCGCTCCGCGGTGGCGTGGATGGTTGCGTGCGGCGCAGGTGCTGATCGTGCTCTACCTGGTGGACGTAGGTGTGTCGCGCATCATGGAGCAGCAGCACTGGCCAAGCGATGTCTTCGCGGGCTATCTGGTCGGTGCGCTGGCGCTGATCCCGGCGATTGCGCTGTATCACTGGTTGAGTCAGCGCGCCGCGTCGCAGCGGCGAGGACCGCAAGGTGAGGTGGCGCGTGACACTCATGGATGATGATGTCTCCGACCCCGAGGGTCAGGCGAACCCGGTCGATCGTGGAGGCGACGGACTGCGCGATGTCGTACATGACGTACGCGAACAGGCCGCTGAGGAGCGCAAGCCGCCGTGGCGGGCGCTGCGCCAGGGACGTGTGCTGCTCGCCGGGTATATCGTCGTACTGCTGATCGTGGGGCTGCTGGCGTTTGCCGCACATTCCATCAGCGTCTTGCCGGGGGATTTGCCCTTCACCCGCGAGCTGCAAGAGACGACCTTCCCTGGCGTCGCGGGGCTGATGCGCTTCATCACGTTTCTCGGCAATCCGTCGCAGGCGGTGATTCTCGCGATCCTCGCCATCGCGTTGCTGCTGGTCTTGGGGATGCCACTGGAGGCAGGTTTCGTGCTGCTCACCGGGCTGGCGGACGCCGTCGGCGGGCTGCTGAAGATCGCCGTGGGACGTCATCGTCCCGCGACTGATCTGGTGCATGTCTTTCAGATCATCAAGACGCCGAGTTTCCCCAGCGGCCATACGCTGCACTTCACCGTCTTTTATGGCTTCCTGATCTTTCTCATTCTCACGAACTTCAGGCGTTCGTGGCAGCGCGATGCGCTGATCGTGGTCTTGGCTATTCCGATCGCGCTGGTGGGGCTTTCGCGCGTGTACCTTGGGGAGCATTGGCTCAGCGACGTCGTCGGGGGGTATCTGGTCGGCGCGCTCTGTCTGGTGCCGCTGATCGCCGGCTATCTCTGGGCGCGCCAGCATGTGGTGGTGACGAGCCATGCGCCGTTTATACAGCGGCGCGGCGCGTCGGCGAAGTGAGCCGGGCTGCGCGAGGGCTTCGATCGGTCTGGGGGTGTCTGTGGCAAAAGACAGCGGGACGCATGATACGACGCAGCGGCGCACTCGGGCGTGTCTGATCACCAATCCGCGGTCGGGGCGCGGCGGCATTGATCTCACCGACGTGCTGCCGGTGCTGGACGCGCAAGGGTGGGACGTGACGGTGCGCGCGAAGGAGCACGGCGGCCATGCGACGGAGCTGGCGCGTCAGGCGGCCGCGGAGGGCTATAACGTCGTCGTGGATTGCGGCGGCGACGGCACGCTCAGCGAGATCGTCGGCGGCGTGGTGGGCACGGACGCGGCGGTGGGCACGCTCCCCGGCGGCACGATTAATCTGTGGTCGAAAGAGGTGGGTATCTCGAAGCGGCTGCGCGTGGCGGCGATGCAACTCGCCAGCGCCGAGCGCCACCGGCTCGACGTCGGGCAGATCAGCGTCAACGGGAAGCATAGCGAGTATTTCTTGCTGATGGCGGGGATCGGCGTCGATGCGGCGATCGTCGAGCGCGTAAATAAGCGGCTGAAGAATCGCATCGGAGCGCTGGCGACCGGACTCGCCGCCGTGCGCGCATTGCCGAGCCTCAAAGCGGTGGAGGTCGAGGCCGAGATGGACGCCGGAGTGCTGTGGAAGGGCAGGCTCTCGCAGGTCGTCGTCGGCAACACGCGCCGCTACGCGGGCTTCACCGAGATCACGAACCGTGCGTTCGCCGACGATGGCTTCTTCGACATCTGCTTCATCACGGCGGCGGGTCCGCTTGCGGCGACCCGCCAACTTGGCTCGCTGCTGCTGCGAAAGCGGCCCAGCGATGCGTCCGCCGAGTATTATCGCAGCGCCTCGCTGACGCTACGCACGCCGACGCTGTTGCCGGCGCAGCTCGATGGTGGCCGCATGAAGCTGGCGAAGAAAGAGTCCGACGGCGAGACGGAGTATCGCTTTACGCTGCGGGCGCAGGCGGTGAGCATGCTCGTCCCGCGGACCTATAACGGCGATCTCTTCCAGCCGGAGTTCTGGAGCATGACGCATGCGCGCCCGACGCTCGCTCCGGTTGCGACCAATGGGCATCACGCCAAGAACGGCGCGAACGGGCATGCGGCGGAGGCGGAGAAGCGTGACAAGAAGCGTTTGCGCGTGATCTCCGTGGGGCCAGACACGCTGACGGCGGCGAAGCTGACCAACGGGCGCGTCGTCACGGTGGCAGTGAACCAGGAGACGCTGTTGCGCGAGCGCGACGGCGCTGAGCAGCAGCTCTGGGGCGCGCTCTCGACGTTGGTAGCAGGCGACGTGATCGCGGTGAAGGGCAAGAAAGCTAAAGACGAGAACGGCACGATTCACGCGCGCCGCGTGGAGGTGATTGCGCCGGAGGAGACGGTGTAGCTGATAGCGCGCTCACCCCCAGATGGCGCCTACCCACTCGCCCGCGCCTCGTCGCGGAGGGCGGTGATCTCGTTCACGAGGCGGGTGATCTCGTCGTGGGTGTTGTAGAAGCCGGTGGCGACGCGATTGGAAGCGGGATATGGCGTGTGGCGGATCAGCGTGCCGCGCTCGGCGAGCAGCGACGTCAGCTGAGGCGGCTCGATGCCGTCCACGGTGAAGGCGATGAGGCCGGCCATGCGGTCGCGCGGAGTGACCATCGTCACGCCGTCAAGTTGGGAGAGCGCGTCGTAGCACGCGGCACCGAGCGTGGCGATGCGCTGGTAGACCCAGTCCCAGCCGACCTTGTCGCCGATCCAGGTGAGGCTCGCGGTGAGCGCGCGGAGGCCGGCGGGGTAGTGCGAGGCGGCTTCGTAACGCACCGCGCCGGGAGAGGGTACGAAGTTGCCCTCGAAGTCGCTCATGCCCGGCTTGACGGAGAAATAGCCCGCGTAGCTGGTATGGATGTCGGCAAGGCGGTCGGCGCGAATGAAGAGCGCGCCGGTGCCATCGGGACCACAGAGCCACTTCTGCCCTGAGCATGCATAGGCGTCCACGCCAAGGTCGTACACCTTCGAGGGGACCATGCCGCAGGCCTGGGCGGCGTCGCAGATCAGCAGCGCGCCGGCCGCGTGCGCCAGATCCGCGAGTTCGCGCAGCGGCAGCACCATACCGGTCGTCCAGACGACATGTGAGAGCACGACGGCTTTGGTACGTGGCGTCAGCGCGCGGCGTAGCGCATCGAGGGGATCGACATCGCGCAGGCCGATCTTGGTCATGCGCAGACGCACGCCGTAGCGCTGGTGGAGCACGTAGGCGGGATGTAGGCCGCCAGGATGCTCCGTTTCGGCGCTGACGATCTCGTCGCCGGGCCGCCAATCGAGGCCCATCAGCGCGATATTCATGCCCTCGGTGGTGTTGTGCGTGAGCGCGATTTCCAGCGGATCGCAGCCAAGCAGCTCGGCGAACCGCGTGCGAAGTTCTTCCCTGGCCTGAAACAGCCGTGGGAAGGTATCTAGGGCGATGCGACCCTCGACGAGTTCACGCTCCGCTTGGGCAGTCAACGTCTCGTGCGCCTGGCGCGGCAGCGGACCGTTGGTACCCGTGTTGAAGTACACGTAGCGCTGCATAACGGGCAGTTCGGCGCGAACCGCGGCGATCTTTTCGCGGTCGCCGACTGTCGCAAGGTCGCTCGTCGACCACCCTTCGGATTCAGGCTCCGTTGCCATGCTGCCTCCCGCCACTTCGCTCTCGACGCATCGTTGTCTCCATTTTAGCGCGCGCAGGCGGGTGAGGGTATTGTGGGCCGTTAGATTTCGCTGTGGTGACGCCCTTTGTCGTGCCCCGGCGCCTTAACGGTCACCAGCACATACGTCGTCCGAATAGCGTAGCGCTCCAGGGCGAGTAAATCGCTGGGTATCAGGCGCTTATCTGGCACGCGGGTGAGAAAATAGCCATCTGCTTGGAGCGCATCCCAGCGCGCCTTGCTCTCCGGATCCTTCTTGATCAGTTCGTCGAAGCTCCCCGCGCCTTTGGTGCAGAAGTCGATTTTCTCGTTGAGTTGCTTCCACGCATCAACCAGCGGCGTCAGGGCGCGGTAGCAGTAGTCGCTGGCATCGGCAAAGCGCTGTGGATAGTCTGCTGCCTGCTCGGAAGGTGGATCGTAGACGTGATACCTCTCTTGAACCTCGTCCTTGACGTCGTTGACGCGTCGCATACTTTGGCGCTCAGCCGCACGCGGGTTGGGTGCGCCCGGCGGCGCCGCTCCGACCTCCTCTAGGAAGTCCCAGTGGTAGAGGAGGAAGCAGCGAAACGCCTCCGCATGGGCGAGCCGGCCAAGCGGATCGTTGACCCAGTATTGCGTCTGTTGCTCGCGAGCTTGTAGACCATTCAGCGCGAGGCGGAAGGTGAAGCGATTGACCGTATCCAGCGCGCGTTCGAGGTTTGCCCACCTCGTGTAGTTGGGACGCGCCAAGTCGAGTTTGTAGAGGTGTAGGCGTTCGCTTTCGTCGCCAGAGCCGCGCACGTCGAGCAGAGGATATCCGAGGGCGACCGTGAAGACCTTGTATTCCAAGTTGATGTGGCCGCGCTCGTACATCTCCTCAAGGTTGGTAATCGCATCGATGCGGATAAGCTCTTCATGCTGTTTGGGATCTAGGCGCACAACTTGCTCTGGGGAGTAGGTGATGTTCTTGGTCGTGCTGAGGCCGGTGAAGAGGGGATGCGAAGCTGGCGGCCCGAAGATCTGCTCATTGTTCCAGAAGTAGGG
This sequence comes from uncultured Chloroflexia bacterium, assembly GCA_963785845.1. Taxonomy (GTDB): domain Bacteria; phylum Chloroflexota; class Ktedonobacteria; order Ktedonobacterales; family JADMIN01; genus CAWAWP01. The sequence continues at coordinate 183,380 of CAWAWP010000004.1, forward strand.
CACCAGGTCTTCCCAGCCGACATCACGAGCCTGCGTCGCTAGGCCGGGAACCTTGAGATCGTCCAGGGCGCGACCGGCGACGAGGCAGGCGAGCATATCTACTGGACCATCGCCAATGTTGTTCAGATCGACGCTGGCGACGACGAACGGCTTCGTCGGCGGGCCAATTTGGTCGCCCCGCGCTTCGTGGTGGTTGAAGAGCCGCGCCCTGATGCGCAAATCAATGTTGTGTTCGCTCAGACGCCGCCGCTGGATGTCTACGGCGTATTGTTGACGTTCGTCTTTGCGCTGTTCCAAACGGCTCATGTGCCATTCGCGCACCAGAAAGAGCCCGCTGATAATGATCGCTACCAAATTGAGGACTGCGGAGTTGTCTTTGACAAACTGGCCCGTTTGGTTCAGGAAATCGACGATATCAAAGCCGCTCGACGGGACACTGGCAAATGGTGCGATTGAGATTTCATACATGGGCGCTGACTCCTGCTACTCGACTCGCCAGGCGCGGTGACCGCACCGCAGGCCATGTAACGCTCCCTGATGCCTGCACGCCAGTGGCCCGACACCGCGCTCCATTGCAGGGCTGCTGCGATCGGGCTGTGAGATTTATCAATAGTACAGCTAGAGTCAACTGGTCTGCGGTACGCGTAAAACGACCGAGACGCGTTTCGTCACAATGATGCGGTTCCCGCCGCAATGGCGCCAAATCCTTCGCGTTTTCTGTATGCGGCGTAAGGCGGAATCATGGGGCGAATCGGGACGCAGGGGTGACGAGACAACCGGAGACCTGTCGTGGCGAAGAGCGGTCACTGATGCAGTAGCCCATCCGGTCATCCGGCACTAGGACTTCCGTTCTGGCCGATCCAGCCTCATTGTCCCGCCGCGTTGCGAACGCCTGCTGGTGCAGTCCAAAGTGCCGATATCCGTTCTTGCGCCGGTGCCGCGGAAGGGCTACTCGGGGGAGGCGAGCTGATCGTGGATAGTTCCACATTCGCCCGCTCTCAGGCTCGTTTGTTGCCCATGCGCGGACCGCAGCGATCGCGTGTATACCACTTCAACGAGGCTTCTCCCCGCGGTGATCGTACTGAAGAGTCAGGAGGTTTGCATGTCCCCGCCGTCTAGCGTTGCGTCGGGCGTCACGGTGCATCTGCCGGCGGCGCTCGGACTCCCCGCGACCGAACACCGCGCGCTGAGCGTCTCTGGCGCCACCGTGCGGGAGGTGATCGACGCGCTCGAAGCCGCCCACCCTGGGATGCGCTTCGCCCTCTGCTTAGAGACCGGCGAGCTGCGACCGTTCGTCAACATCTACGTCAACGGCGCGCACATCCGCTATCTGCGGGGGCTGGACTCGCCAACGCCAGCGGGCGCCAGTCTCCACATCTTCCAATCCGTCGCCGGCGGCTGAACCGGCGCGACCCGCCACCAGACAGCACTGTTGTATTTCCAGGCGCGTTCCCAGTCAGAAGGAGCATCGCATGGCACAGCCCATCTCGCAGCGCCCCGGCACGATCGTCTTGCTCGTCGGCACCAAGCGCGGCCTCTACATGCTCACCTCGCCCGACCGCAAAAATTGGGAGGTCCACACGACCAGCCTGGAACCCTTCCGCGTCTTCAATGCGAAGCTCGACCAACGCGCCGGGAAGCGCATCTTCGCCTTGCAGAATGGCGATTTCTTTGGCAACTACGTCAAGTTTAGTGACGACTTCGGCGCGACGTGGCAGCAGCCGGAGCAGGGCATCCAGTTTGCTGAGGGCGGCGATCGCAGCCTCGTCAACCTCTGGGAGATCGTGCCGGGCCGCGACGATGAGCCGCAGACGCTCTATGCGGGCGTGGACCCCGCCAGCCTCTGGGAGAGCCGCGACGGTGGCCTCAGCTGGACGATGAACGAGGGCCTCGAAAACCATCCGAGCCGCGCCGAGTGGAACCCCGGCAACGGCGGCCTGTGTCTTCATACGATCGTCGTCGATCCGAGCAACCGCAACCGCATGTGGGTGGGCATCTCGTCGGTAGGCTGCCTGCGCAGCGACGACGGCGGCGCCTCGTGGACCTTCGCCAACAAGGGCACTCGCGCCAGCTTTCAGCCGGAAATCTATCCCGAGTTCGGCCAGTGCATCCATCGCTTTGTGCAGCATCCCACCAAGCCAGATGTGCTCTACCAGCAGAATCACTGCGGCATTTACATGAGCGAGAATGGTGGACAGGACTGGCGCGACATCCAGAACAATTTGCCCTCCGAGTTCGGCTTTCCGATCGCCTTAGACGTCCACAATCCGGAGACGCTCTTCACCATCGTCGAGGGCATGGATCGCGCGAACATCGGCGAGCAATTCACCATCTGGCGCACCAAGAACGCGGGTGAGCAGTGGGAGCCGCTGAGTAATGGCCTGCCCACGGGGGCGAACGTGCGTCTCGGCGTCCTGCGCCACGGCATGTGCGCCGACACCCTCGATCCCTGCGGCGTCTACGTCGGCACGAACACGGGCCAGCTCTTCGCCAGCAGCGACGTTGGCGACTCGTGGCAACTCATCGCCGACTTCCTGCCGCCGATCTACTCGGTGACGGCCGCGATTCTCGCCTAGTCTGTTCTCGTCTAGTCCGTTGCTTGGTCGTGTCGCTTGGCGGCGATCCGGCGTTTCGCGCTCTGCGCACTCTGCTTGACCGCCGCCAGCGCTCGCCGTGTCACCGGGGCGTAGACCTCGGCAAGCGGCGTGATGACGTCTTCATTCGTCGAGACGAAGGGCGGTCTGCCGAGCCGGTGCAGCAACGCGGCGTCGTATTGTGGCGGCGTGAAATCTGGCGTGAAGGCGTCTAGCGCAGCCCCCGCTTCAAAAAAGCGCGCGGATCGCAAGGGCGCGACGTTGGTCAGCGCGTCGGTTTCGGCGCTCTCGATGCCTTCGTTCGCGCCGGCGCCCCACTGCGCGCGGATGCCCGCGGCGATCTGCCGCTCGGTGTGGCCGCGCAGGGTGGTCAGCGCGAACGGCTGCTTCTCTAAGGTGCTGGCGAAGCGGTAGTGCAGCGCGGCGACGTGGCGGCACATGAGGCCGCGCGCCGAGCAGGCACAGGTCGCCTCGATCTCGTACAGGTCTCGTGGGAAGAGCGAGACACCCTCGGCGGTGGCGAAGACGTCTTCGACTTCGCGCGGCAACTCCCCGGTCAACAGCCGCACCGCGACGTCGGGGTAGCGCGCCAGCGCGGCCACGATATGCTCCCAGGTGGCGTCGGCGAGCACGTGGAGGCGCAGATGGGCGCTGTAGGGGCTGCCGTAGGGGCTATAGATCGTGGCGCTGGCGTGCCCGGGGGCAACCTCAACATTCGCCACCTCTCCACGCTGGAAGGCTTCGCGTCCGCGCCGGAGCTGCGCCGCAACGTCTGGGGCGAGGCCGTCGAGTAGGCTCAACCAGCGCCGCGCCCACCACGACTGCACCAGCGGCGCGGGCTTACGCGTGCCGAGTGTCATCCTCACCTCCTCTTCTCCTCGCTACTCGGCCAAGGCGTCGGCGCGCAGACTGAAGAGTTCGCGCAGCTCGCCGCTGGATAGCTCCGTCAGCCAGCCTTCGCCGCTGCCGACGACGTGCTCCGCCAGATCGCGCTTCTGTTCGATCATCGCGTCGATACGCTCCTCAAGTGTGCCGGAACAGACGAGCTTGCGCACCTGGACGTTGCGCGTCTGCCCGATGCGGAAGGCGCGATCGGTGGCCTGATTCTCGACAGCGGGGTTCCACCAGCGGTCGAAGTGGATCACGTGGGTCGCACGCATCAGGTTGAGGCCGGTGCCGCCCGCCTTAAGCGAGAGCAGGAAGAGCGGCGGCCCTTCCGCGGACTGGAAGCGCGTCACCATGCGCTCACGGCTGGCCTGCGGCACGCCGCCATGTAGATAGAGCACGTCCACGCCGAAGCGCTCTGCGAGGTACGGCTGCAAGCGGTCAGCAAACGCGGTGAACTGCGTGAAGATCAGCGCGCGATCGCCCTCGGCGAGCAACTCTTCGATCAGTTCTTCGAGCCGCGCCAGCTTGCCGGAGCGACCGGCGAGCGCGCTGCCGTCGCCAAGCAGGTGCGACGGGTGGTTGCAGACTTGCTTGAGCCGGGTCAGCGTCGCCAGCACCGCGCCGCGCCGCTCCATGTTGCTCGCGGCGTCTTCGACGCGCCGCAGACCTTCGCGCATCACCGCCTCGTAGAGTGTCACTTGTTCGCGGGTGAGAGGGCAGTATTCCTTGATCTCGATCTTCTCTGGCAGGTCCGAGATAACGGTCGGGTCGGTCTTGAGTCGCCGCAGGATAAAGGGACGTGCCAGGCGTTGCAAGCGTTCGGTGGCCTCGGCGTCGCGCTGCAGCTCGATCGGCACGGCGAAACGCTGATGGAAACGCTTGTGCGAGCCGAGATAGCCGGGATTGAGAAAGTCCATGATCGCCCAGAGCTCGGAGAGGCGGTTCTCGACGGGCGTGCCGGTCAGCGTGACGCGGACAGGCGCCGTCAGTTTGCGGGCGGCCCGGCTCTGTCGCGCCTCGGCATTCTTGATGTTCTGCGCCTCATCGAGGACCACCGCGCCCCAGTGCGTCGCTTCGAGCAGGTCGAGATCGCGCGGGAGCAAGCCGTAGGTGGTGACGACGAGATCGTAGCCCGCCACCTGCGCGGCGAACGCTTCAGGCTTCACGCGCCGCACGCGCCCCGCGCCGTGGTGTACGAGCAGCCGCAGCCCCGGCGCGAAGCGAGCCGTCTCGTGCCGCCAATTGCCGACGACGGAGGTAGGGCAGACCAGCAGGACGGGTCTAGTCAGCAGTCCTGCCTCTTTCTGACGCAGGATCATCGAGATGAGCTGCACCGTTTTTCCGAGGCCCATGTCGTCGGCAAGGCAGGCGCCGAGGCCATAGCGCGTGAGGAAGTCGAGCCAGGCGAGGCCGCGAAGCTGGTAGGGGCGCAGTGTGCCGTCGAGGCCCGCGGGAGGTGCGACGTCCATCGGCACGTCGGCGCGGCCCAGGCGACCGAGCAACTCGCCGATCCACTCGTCGGCACGCACCTCGTCGAAGGCGACACCAGGCTCGCTTTCCGTCTCGCCGCCGAGGGTGGCGCGCAGGGCTTCGGGGAGCGTCATCGCGCCATCGGGATGCGCCTGAACGAAACGCAAGGCCGCCTGTGCCTGCTCGCGCGGCAGTTCGATCCAGGCGCCGCGCAGGCGGACCAACGGCTCCTTCAGCGCGGCAAGCTCCTCAAGCTCGTCGCGGGTCAGCTCCGCGCCGCCGAGCGCGACCTTCCAGTCGAACGAGACGAGGGCGTCAAGGCCCATCAGGCCCGTGGAGGTCTTCTGTGGCCCGCGCAGGCGCAGGCGCAGCGACGGCTTGACGCGGGTATGCGTCCACCAGGCGGGTACAAGCACGCCCAGGCCAGCATCCTCTAGCAGCGGCACCGCATCGCGGAGGAAGGCATAGGCTTCGGCGGCGGAGAGATCGACGCCGATGGGATGCGGGGCGCGCAGGCTGCTGAGGATTGGCGGAAAGAGCCGCGCCGCCTGCCCCAGCGCCGCGAAGACGCGCTCGTGAGGATGTTCGAAGCGGCGGTCGAGGAGTCGCGCCGTCGAGCCTTCCACGCGCCACAGCTCGTCGAGCGAGATGAGCAGGCTCGGATCGTCGCGGTCCTGCAAGAGATAGTCGAGGCGCCAAGCGGCATGCGGCGCGATCTCAGGAGATTCAGCGTCGGCGGGCTGGCCTTCATCGGGCGGCATGATGCGCAGGCAGAGGCGGAACGGCGCGCGATCGGGCGAGACGATCTCTGTGGTCCACCGCTCCGCGCCCTCGCGTAGGGTCTGCGCCTCGCGCGGCGTGACCGAGATGGCGCGGCCAGGTGTGCGCAACCCAAGCAACCAGCGTGCGGCCAATGTGCGCTGCGCTTCGAGGGACTCGGCGTACCACTGATAGGGCCGGATGCCGTAGGTGGAGCGCGAAACCGGCGTCTGGAGGCGCAGGTTGACGTCTTCGCGCGCGATCCACCGGGCGACCCGGGCGCCAACGGCAGCGTGGAGGAAGGATTCGAGCAGCGGGCGCGGGCCGGGCATGCGCTCGGGGCTGGTCGCTTCGGCGCCGGGCGGCGCGGCGGCACGGCAGAGATCGGGCATCGCCTCGGCGAGCTGCTCGAAGCGCGTGGCGTCTTCGCGGGCGCCGAGTGCGGCACGCCAATAGCTGGCGACGAGCGCTCTGCTGCCGTAGGGCATTGCGTGGTTCGGTTGTGGCTGCGCGGTGACGCCGGGGAGGAAGCGCTGGCGCACGAGCAGATCGAGGGCGAAGGTAGCCGCCGCCGCCCAGTAGCGTAGATCGCTGCCGAAGAGGATGCGCGGCGCGGCGGGAGCCGCAAGGGCCTCGGCGCCTTCAGCGTAGGGCAGGCCAGAGAGCAGCGTCGCGGCGCTTTCGACGTCGAGCAGCAGGGCGGGCACGCGCCAGCGTGCGAACGCCGTCTCGTCGAGTCCGCTGGACGCGGGGGAGGCGCCGCGACTGAGGCGCAGGAGTTCCGGTGATGGGAGGGGATAGCCGTCGCTGGGCAGCCAGAGGCTGAGATGGCCGTCCGTGCGCGTGGTGCGCGGCTTGACACCGGGGCGAGCGGTGCGCCAGAGGCGGCCAAGGAGGTCGTCGAGTTGATCATCCCCGGCAGCGAATGGGTGCTGACGCTGGCGCGGATCGGAGGAAGGAGTATGGGGCTGAGGGGCAAAGAATTCGCGCTCCGACTCGGCCCAGAGCGCCAACACGGGTCCTTCGGCGCCGAAGGACGGCAACCACGCGGCGTGTGCGACGAAGCCACTCAGGCTCGCGGGCGCGCGGGTTTCAGACGGAACGCGAAGGACCATCCAGGCGGCGTCCTCTCGTGGTGAGACGGATTAGGTAGTGCCCGCTCGTGCTGGCGCTCGCGGGCTGGATCGTTGTAAGAGAGCGGCGATCGCTGGCCCAACGGCCTGGCGCATCCTCTCGCCTCGGACCGCTGCGCGGTATACGCTGCCCGCATAAGGAGCCGGCACGAGGCGGAGCGGGATGCCGGCGAGCATACATCTCCTGCCCGCGGGTCGGTGTTGCCAGCGGCACCCCCGACGATGCGTGTGAACCGGAGGCGTACGCGCGCCCCCGCGCCCTCGCCAGGTCGGTTAGAGGATGTAGCGGCTGAGGTCTTCGTCGGCGAGCAGCTTCTCCAGGCGACCGCGGACGAAAGGAGCATCGACGGTGATGGTCTCGCCGGCGCGCTCGGTGGCCTCGAATGAGACGTCTTCGAGCACCTTCTCCATAATGGTGTGGAGGCGGCGCGCGCCGATGTTTTCGACGCGATCGTTCATGCGCTGGGCGCAGTTGGCGATCTCGGCAAGGCCGTCGGGCGGAAATTCGAGGGTGACGTTCTCGACGCCGAGTAGCGCCTCGTACTGTTTGGTGAGCGCGTTCTCCGGTTGGGTGAGGATGCGCTGATAGTCGGATTCGGTGAGCGGCGCAAGCTCGACGCGCAACGGCAAGCGGCCCTGCATCTCGGGAATGAGGTCGGAGGGCTTGGCCTTGTGGAAGGCACCGGCGGCAATCCAGAGGATGTGGTCGGTTTTGATGGGGCCGAAGCGCGACATTACCGTCGAGCCTTCGACCAGCGGCAGCAAATCGCGCTGGACGCCTTCGCCGGCGACATCGGGCCCCACATCAACCTTGCTGCCGACGATCTTGTCGATCTCGTCGAGGAAAACGACGCCTGCCTGCTCGACGCGCTGCGTGGCCTGCTCGACGACGGTCTCGAAGTCGATGAGGCGGTTGGCTTCCTCTTGAGTCAGCAGGCGGCGGGCTTCTTTGACGGGCACCTGACGGCTGCGACGTCGCGTGCCGGGCATGGAGCTCAGCAGCTCGTGGAAGTTGTCGCCGTAGTCTTCGCCCGACATGCCGGCGACGAACTCGAAGACCGAGGAGCCGCTCTCTTCGGGCTCTAGCTCAATCTCGATGATCTGCTCCTCAAGCTCTTGGCGGGCCATGCGCTCGGCGATCTGCTTGCGAGCACGATCGCGCTTCCGGCGATTCGCGGCAGTGGTGGAGGCGCTGACCTTCGGCGCGGCGACGGCGACCACCTCGCTGGTGCCCGCGGATTTCTTGCCGTTCTTGCCGCTTTTCGCGGAATCGGCGACGGCGGCGCCATTCACCGAGTCGGTGGCGCGGAGCAGTTGCGGGTGGAGTGCGACCGGCACGTCGTCGCCGACCTCTTTCTCGGTGAGGATCTCGACGATGCGCTCTTCGGCGTTCTTGGCAGCCTGCTCGCGAACCTCGACGGTGCGCTCGTCGTGGATCATGCCAACGGCGGTGTCCATCAGATCGCGGATGATCGATTCGGCATCGCGCCCGACGTAGCCGACCTGGGTGAACTTGGTGGCCTCGACTTTGACAAAGGGCGCATCGGCCAGCTTGGCAAGCCTGCGGGCGATCTCGGTCTTGCCCACGCCGGTTGGCCCGATCATGAGGATGTTTTTCGGGACGATCTCGGCTTGCATCTCGGCGGGGAGCGCGAGCCTGCGGAAGCGATTGCGTAGGGCGATCGCCACGGCGCGCTTGGCGTCGTCTTGTCCGACGATATAGCGGTCCAACTCGCGAACGATCTGCTGTGGCGTCAGATCTTTCATGTCCTACGAACTCCTGCCCGCCAATGGCGCGGTGCGCCCGGTGTCGCGCGCGTCGCTGGCGACCGGCGCCGGTCGTGCGGCGGCGCTCGCCTCGTCCACCGCTGGTGCGCCGGCGGATTCTTGGTCGAGCGTATAAACCAGTATACGGTCATTTGTATAGATGCACATCGAGGCGGCGATGTTCATTGCCGCACGGGCGATCTCTTCGGCGGTCATCTCGGTATGCTGGAGCAGGGCGCGCGCCGCTGCCTGGGCGTAGCTGCCGCCGGAGCCGATGGCGGCGACGCCGTCGTCTGGCTCAATCACGTCGCCGTCGCCGGTGAGCACCAAGAGTTCGTCGGGGCTGGCGACGAGCAGCATGGCTTCAAGTCGGCGCAGATATTTGTCGGTGCGCCACTCCTTGGTGAGTTCCACGGAGGCGCGGCGCATGTTGCCGCGGTAGCGCTGGAGCATATTTTCGAACTTGTCGAAGAGCGTAAGGGCGTCGGCAGTGGACCCGGCAAAACCCGCGAGCACGCGATTGCCGTCGAGCCGGCGTATCTTGCGGGCGGTGTGCTTCATCACCGTGTCGCCGACGGTGACTTGTCCGTCGCCGGCCATGGCGACGTCCGCGCCGCGCCGCACGGCGACGATGGTGGTGGCGTGCATCTCGCCCGTCACGCGTTGCGTCGAACCAGTCATTGGGATTCCGCCAATTCTGCCGATTCTGCCGGATAGATGATTTCTGCGTGGTTTCTAGGCCACTATGCGCGCCTCGCCGAGTCGTGGCTGGCGCGCATAGGTCCCCTCTATTGTCGCACGGAATGGGCCAAATGCGCTACGAAGCCGGCGCTTGACGCGGGCGGGTGGTGCGCGGTGCGCGGGTGGTCGTGGTGCGGGTGCTGGTGGCGCTGCGGCGGGTAGTGCTCGTCGAGCGCGCTGGTTTTTTGGCCGCTGGCGTCCTGCTCGCGCGGACGGTGCGCGTGGTGGTGCGCGGTGCGCGGGGCAGGCGCGAGCGCGTCGTGGAGGCGCCGTTTTCTGCGGAGTGCGCGCCGTTGGCGCTGGCGCGAGAGGCACGGCGCGCGGTGGCGCGCTCGGCTTCGGGGGCGCGGTGGCCGATCACTTCGGGCGTCCCCTCTTGCGCGCCGCGGACGATGGCCCCGCAGGCGTAGCAGGCCGCGTCGGTGCGACCGTTGGCGAGGGTCAGCAGGCCGCCGCACTCTGGGCACGGCTCGGCGAGTGGACGATCCCAGACGGCGAAGTCGCAGGTGGGATAGTTGGCGCAGCCATAGAAGATCTTGGCGGACTTGCGCGATTTGCGCTCCACCAGCTCGCCGCCGCACTTGGGGCAGGAGGCGCCGGTCTTGATCATGAACGGCTTCTTGAAGTCGCACTCCGGGTAGGTGGAGCACGAGATGAAGCGCCCGAAGCGCCCGTTGCGGATCAACAAGGGGTTGCCGCACTGCGGGCACGGCTCGTTGGCTTCCTCCACCGGCTTCTGGACGCGATCCATCTCGGCCTCGGCCAGTTTGAGCTGGTCGCGCAGGGCGGCGTAGAAGTCCTTGAGGAAGGCGGTCCACTCCTTCTCGCCACCTTCGACGGCGTCGAGGCGGCGCTCCATGTCGGCGGTGAAGTTGACGTCGACGATGTCGGGGAAGTGTTTGACCATCAGGTCGTTGACCGTCTCGCCGAGCCAGGTGGGTACGAAGCGGCGGTCCTGTTGCTCGACATAGCCGCGATCCTGCACGGTGCTGACGATCGGCACGTAGGTGCTGGGGCGACCGATGCCGCGCTCCTCAAGTTCTTTGATCAGGCTGGCCTCGGTGAAGCGCGCGGGCGGCTGTGTGAAGTGCTGCTCAGGGTCGAGCTTGTGCAGGTCGAGCGGATCGTTCGCGGCGAGCACGGGCAGCGTGTCGCCGTCCTCTTCACGCGGCCAGACGGCGTAGAAGCCGGGAAACTTGAGCACGGAGCCGTTGGCGCGGAAGAGCAGGCTCGCGGCGCCGATATTCACACGGACGGTGTCGAAGACGGCGGGGGCCATGAACGCTGCGACGAAGCGCCGCCAGATCTGTTGGTAGAGCTTGAACTGGTCGGGTGAGAGGTATGGCTTGACGACGTCGGGAGTCATCGCCACATCGGTCGGGCGAATCGCCTCGTGCGCGTCTTGCACGTTGGCCTTCGCCTTGGAGGCACGCAGATCACCGACATAGTCTTTGCCGTACTGCCGCTCGATGTGCTGCTTCACGGCGAGCTGCGCCTCGGCGGAGACGCGGGTAGAGTCGGTACGCATGTAGGTGATCAGGCCCTGATGCCCAGCGTCGCCGACTGCAATGCCTTCGTAGAGCTGCTGGGCGAGGCTCATGGTGCGTTTCGGTTTGAAGCGCAGCCGCACCGAGGCATCTTGCTGGAGGGTGCTGGTGGTGTAGGGCAAGAACGGCTGACGGCGCACATCTTTCTGCTCGACGCGTTGCACGACATACGAGGCGCCGGCAAGCTCGCGCAGCAGCGCCTTGGACTCGGCCTCGGAGCTGATGCGGAACTTGGGTTTGCCGTTTCTGCCGGTTTTCGCGTTTTTGTCGCTCGCGCCGGTTTTGCCGCTGTCGACATTTTCGTCAGCTACTTCGGCGTCGGAGGCGGCTTCGGGGGAGCCCTGGCGCCCGACGAGTTGCGCGACGAAGGTCTGCCGCTGCTGATGCTTGCTCAGCGTCGCCTCGATGCTCCAGTATTCCTCGGGAATGAAGGCGCGGATCTCGGCCTCGCGTTGGCAGATCAGCCGCACGGCGACGGACTGGACGCGTCCGGCGCTGGTGCCGGATTGGACGCGCCGCCAGAGGAGCGGGCTGATCTTGTAGCCGACGAGCCGGTCAAGGACGCGCCGCGCCTGCTGGGCGTTGAAGAGGTTCTCGTCGATCTCGCGCGTGTTGGCGATGGCGTCTTGCACGGCACGCTTGGTGATCTCGTTGAAGACGGCGCGGCGCGGCTTCTTGAGGCCGAGCATCTTCTTGAGCGACCAGGCGATGAACTCGCCCTCGCGATCGGGGTCGGGCGCGAGGTAGACGGCGTCGGCGCCTTTGCTCGCGTCTTTGAGTTCTTTGAGCAGGTGATCTTTCTTCTCGATCACAACGTATTGGGGCTCGAAGGCGTGGCGGGTATCGACGCCCAGCCCCTTCTTGGGCAGATCGATGACGTGGCCCATCGAGGCGCGCACCTCGAAGTCTTTGCCCAGGAACTTTTCTATGGTCTTCGCCTTCGCGGGCGATTCCACAATCACCAGATTCTTCGCCATGCAGCGGTCCACCTATTCCATTGCTCTCGGAGACCTATCACGGGCCACGTCGCGCCTGCCATCCGTCGCGCTCGTTGGCGAGCCGTATGCCACCGCGCCGAGAAAGCGGCATCATCGCCGCGCAGATTCACGTCAGGTCGTAGTTGTCAGTTCTTACTCACTCGCCCGATTTCGCACAATCGCACGTGCTGCGTCTCGCAGCTTCTCGCGCTGTCGCTGCTCGATGGCGTTGCTTCAGCACCTGTTCCGCGAGGTCGTCACCACCGGCGTCGCTCCATCCACAACCATTAGGTATACGCCGGAGGAGAGGATTCGGCTCACCGACCTTCAGATCGATCGTGACCCGCTGGCGTCCTGCTCGCGGTCTCCTGGCCTCGTGGCGAACACCACGTTCGTCACGGTCGGGAGTTGCGCACTAGTATGTCACATGCTGCAAGCTCTGCGGGTACGGATTGTCGCGACGCGCCGCGCGGACGGCAACAGAGGCCGCTGGCTCTGCCGTGGCCCAAGCATACCATCAGATTCGCCACGGCTCCACGCCTCAGGACATTTGGAGATGGTTGCGCTAGGACCCCCGGCAACGCCGTGTAGAGGCGTCGTGAGGTTCCGGTGGGCGCTGGAGAGATCACAGCAACGGAGTGTATCACATTTGGCTCAGGGCTGAAACTGCGCCATCTTACGCGTTCGCGTTCTTTGAATCATCGGCTGCTTGCTTGGCCTCGGCTTCGCGGCGGAGTTGCTCGCGGAGGCGCTCGCGGACCGGCTCGGGGTCGTCGTTGGGGTCGATATAGGCCTCAGCGACGGATTCTTCGACGACGTCATCGCCAACTTTAACCTGGCGCACGACGCGAATGTGCTTGAGCAGGTGGGGTGGCGTCGGCTGGGAGGGCGGGGCCGGCTCCGGCTGCGCCGGGGGATAGGTCTGCGCCGTGTCGGAGGGGCGATCGTTGAGGACGCCCATCGCGCCGGTGCCACCTGCGGCGGCGAGTCCAGCGGCGCCGGCGAGCATCTCCGGCGTGATCGTTCCGCTGTCGCCGGCAGGCTCGGATGTGGTCGGCGCTTGTGCGGCAGGCGTGCTGGTGGGGTCGGGGGCGACGGGCCATTCGGGAGGCTCCGCGCTCGACGGCCATTCAGGTGCCGCGGGCCAGATTGGTGGCGCCGGTAGCGTATCCGTTTCGGGTTCTGGTTCGAGGATGAGCAGACCTACATCCTCCGCGCCGCTCTCGCCAGGCATGGCGGGTGCCATGAGCCATGGGCCGCTCGGCTCGACGTCGGCGACCGGCGGCACCGCGCCCAAGTCGCCACCGAGATCGGTGACATCGCGCGCTGGCGGCGCGTCTGTGCGGACGCGCGCCGCGGGCTGCGTGGAGGCGTCCCACGAGGGGGCGACCGGTTCAATCGCTGGCTCGACCGCTGGCTCGGCGACGGGTGGCTCGACGACGGATGGCGTCGGCACGTCGGCGGGGGCTGGTGGGGCGTTCGGCACAGCGTTCGGCGCTGGCTCGGCGATGACCCGATAGCCTCCGGCGATGCCCAGGCCCGCGATCCCCGTCAGCGCCTGCACACCGACATCCAGCGGCGGTGGCGACTCGCGGTCAGGTTCGAACTGTTCGCCCGGTGAGGCGGCGGTCGCGGCGGGCGCATCGGTCGCGGCGGTCGCGGTTTGCGCCTGCTGCTGGCGCTCGGTGGACGAGTAGAGCGCCTCGGCTTGTTGTTCGCGCTGCGGGTCGGCCAACATTGCCGCGGCGACAAGTCGCTCGGCGATGCGCAGGTTGCGCTCGGAGACCTCGTCGTCGATGTGCGCGAGGTCGAAGAACGTCCAGATCAGCGCGGCAAGCACGAAGGGCGCGACGAGGGCGGCGATGAGTAGCGGTGGCGCACTGACGATGATGCCGGCGACAACGACCAGCGCGGCGATCAGCAGCACCTGGAGGTGGAGCAGGGCACGGGCCCACTGACGCAGGTAGAAGCGGTGCGCGCCGATAACGCCGAGGAAGAAGCACCAGAGGAAGGCGGCGGTTTCATCCTTCGCCTGTTTGCGATACGCAAGCTTGACCTCGCGCGCCTGAGACGCGGGGAGGGTTTCGGTGAGTTGGTCGATATCGACGGTCATAAGGCGGGAGGCTCGCTTTCGACAGGATATGCGCCATGCGGGCCATGCAGCGGCGACGCCGCCTGAACGGCAGGTCGCGGGGCTACCTTAGCACAGCGCTGCTCCGCCGTCAATCGTTTGCAGGTCGCCTGGTTGCGGGTGGGCGTGCAGGCGCGTGGAGCGCGCACCGTCGCGCGCTAGATGGAGGTGAGCATGGGGCGCAGCGCCAGCGATGATTCGGGATCGAGGAGGGTGGCGGGATGCAGCATGAACCATTGCTGCTCGTCGAAGGGCTTGGCGCCGTCGTGTGGGCGGAGCCGCTCGTAGCTGCCGTCGGGCCGCAACAGGCGCGCGTTGGCGGTGTCGCGCAGGTACATGGGGAGCGCCACGTCGCGGAGCTGCGCGCGGAGCGCTGGGTCTTCGATGGGGGCGAGCACCTCCACGCGGCGATCGAGGTTGCGCTGCATGAGATCGGCGCTGCCGAGCAGGATCTCGTCGTCACCTTCGCCGCCATTGGCGAAATAGTAGAGGCGGCTGTGCTCCAGGAAGCGCCCCACGAGGCTCACGACGCGGATGTTCTCGCTGATGCCGGGGACGCCGGGACGCAGGGAGCACATGCCGCGCACGATCAGGTCGATGCTGACGCCAGCGATCGAGGCGCGGTACAGCGCGCGGATGAATTCGGGATCGATCAGCGAGTTGAGCTTAAAGATCAATCGCCCGTGCCCGGTCTGGTGATGGCGCTCGATCTCGCGCTCGATCCGTTCGAGGAGGCCGCGCCGCAGCGAATCGGGGGCGACGAGCAGACTGCGGAAGGTGAGGCCCAGGGAGTAGCCGGTTAGCGCGTTGAAGAGATACGAGGCGTCTTCGCCGATCTCGGGGCGGCAGGTGAGCAGCGCATAGTCTTCGTAGACGCGGGCGGTGCTGGCGTTGTAGTTGCCGGTGCCGATGTGGACGTAGCGGCGCAGACCGCCGGACTCGCGGCGCACGACCAGTGCGACTTTGCCGTGCGTCTTCATATCCACCTGGCCGTAGACGACGTGGACGCCCGCCTTATCCAGCGTGCGCGCCCATTCGATGTTGTTGACCTCATCGAAGCGCGCCTTGAGTTCGACCAGCACGGCGACCTGCTTGCCGTTTTCGTTGGCCTGGAGGAGTGCGTCGACGATCGGCGAGTTCTGCCCAACGCGGTAGAGGGTCTGCTTGATGGCGAGCACCTGCGGATCGCGGGCGGCGGTTTCGATGAACTCGGCAACGGTGCTGAAGGAGTCGTAGGGGTGGTGAAGCAGCATGTCGCTGCGCGCGATCGCCGCGAAGAGATCGTTGCCGCGCCGCAACTCCGCGGGGACGCGCGGCGCCAGTGGGCGATCTTTGAGGTCGGGGCGATCGAGCTCGGTCAGCTCGCTGAGATCGACGAGGCCGAGCGGACCCTCAAGGTCCATCACGTCGGCGGTGTCGAGCTGGAGCTTTTCGCGGATCAGTTCGCGAACCGACGGCGGCATCGCTGGCTCGACGGTGAGGTTGACGACCGCGCCGAAGCGGCGTTTCTGCACGTTCTGTTCGACGGTTTCGAGGAGGTCGCCCGCCTGCTCCTTGTAGACCTCGAAATCGGCGTCGCGCAGCACGCGGAACGGATAGGAGGCGATGACGTCCATGCCGGAGAAGAGCATGCCGAGGTGTGCGGCGATGAGTTGTTCTACCCAGACGAAGGCATGGCGTCGCGAGTTCTCGGCTTCGGCGGAGCGGGCGCGGCCCGTGATCGGCACGGGAACGAGCCGGCGGATCGTCGACGGCACCTTGACGCGGGCGAAGAGCTCACCTGTGCCGGAGGGATCGCGGAGCAGTACGGCGAGATTGAGGCTGCGACTGGAGATCTGCGGGAAAGGGTGGGCGGGATCGACAGCGAGCGGCGTGAGGATCGGGTAGATCTCGTCGCGGAAGTAGGCGTCCGCCGCCTCATGCTGCGATTTGGTGAGTTGATCGTAGTCGAGTACGGCGATTCCGGCCTCGGTGAGCAGCGCGCGGAGCGTCTCGGCCCACTGCCGCCGCTGGTCGCGTTGCAACGCCAGGATCAGCCGTTCGACCACCTGCAACTGCTCGCTGGGGAGTAGTCCGTCGGGGCTGACATCTTTCACCTGGGCTTCGAGTTGATCGTGTAGGCCGGCGACGCGGATCATAAAGAATTCGTCGACCTGACGGCTGACGAAACTGAGGAATTTGACGCGTTCGAGCAGCGGGTGGCGTGGCGACTCGGCCTCCTCCAGCACGCGGCGGATGAACCCTATCGCCGACACTTCTCTATTAATGTAGAGCTCGGGGCGCATGAGATCGCGCTCGCTCGCTTTACCGTCGCTTGCCACTCTGGCACGCATATGCCACCCCTGGCTTCCCTTGCCGCCATCCACTCTCGCCCCAGTGTACCGCATTCTCGCAATCCGCGCGCCGCCAGTCCGCTGATTTCCCCGAAGATTTAACAGTCGCGTTCGCGGCTGCCGCATGACTAGCCATAGCGTCGCGTCACACTGACCCTAAGGGTAGGACGCTCCCGCGTGACGTGCCGCCACGCGCTAGGAGCCGCCACGCCAGGGTGAGAACCGCGCTATGCGTGCCCATATGGGAGCGCCGCACCACCCTTGACGTCACCTGCGCGAGCGACTACAGTTCGGGGTGAGCCGCGCGGCGTGCCTCGGGCCGGGCAGCGCCAGGTGTGGATGCAGGACGCATGAGACGCCATGCGACTTACGAGGAAAAGAGGGGCCACCGATGGCACAGACATTCAACGAGGTGGGGCCGATGGGCTCGGCGGAGACGCCGCAAGGCGAATTGGCGGATCGCGCCGAAACACTCTGCCATCGGTTGATGGATATCGAGCAGGCGCTGGCAGCGCAGGAGTGGTGGCTGCTGGGGCGCGCGCTCCCCGAGGCGCGGCTGCTGGCGGAGATCGCCAGCCTCTTGGCGGTGGCGCGGGGTGAGCTTGAGAATGCGCTGGCAACGTACTTCTACCGGCACAACATGCGCGCGGAGCAGCCGGAGCAATCCGCCTCGGCACAGGGGCCGACCGCCAACGAGTTGCAGGACCCAGCCTGGCTCGCGGCGAACCGTGAACAGGCGGTGTACCTGCTGCGGGTGGTGGCCTCGTCGCTGCCGCCGATGATGCAGTACGCGCTGCTGCTGCACACCAATGCGGAGCGCCTGGGCCTGCCTTCAGCGGGTGTGGACGCCTTTGGCATCGTCGCGGATCGCCTCAATGACGCGTACGAAGCGCTCCGCGAGCCGCCACGCTAGCAGACGGCGGAGAGGACTCAGCAAAGCAGGCATCGAGGGCGGCGAGAAATTTCCTCCAAAGGAATTGGGGGGATGGTGGAGTTGACAGTGTGGCGGCAAGGACGGAGCACGGCTGCTGGGTGAGGCCACGCCTGCACGGGCGACGAAGCCCACTCGCGCGGACGTGACCCCCGCCGTTCGGTGCATCGAGGATAGCTCGTGCGTTGCTCGCCGTGGCGCTTCCTCATCGTTTCCGCGGTCCTGGCAAATGTGCATCATCTGCGTCGCGGCCCCTGTTTCCCCGACGGTTTCGCCTTGATCGCCAGGGCGCACTGCGTCTACAACTCTACGAGTTTGCGCACTATATTTCGATATATCTTGACAAGGGGCGTTCTTCGCTGTATCAATTAGATATATCGAAACACGGGGCGACACTTTCATTGAGCGACAGCGCTCCGGCGATAGAGGAGAAACACATGTTTGAAGATTCCATGGGACCGGGGCAACCGGCTTTCGCATGGTACGGCGGGCCACGAGGCTCCGCTGAGGATGATTGGCAGCCGTGGGCGCGTGGCCCGCGGCAGGGTCCGCCGCCGTTTGTGGCGCGGATGATGTGGCGGATGGGAAGACGCTTCCCGTTTGGTCCGCCGTTTGGGCCAGGGTTCGGCCCAGGAATGGGGCCGGGAATGGGGCCGGGCGCTCGCCGTGGCGGCCCGCGCATGTTCGGGCACGGGCATCTCAAGTTCGTCCTCCTCGACCTGCTGCAGGAGCGGCCCAAGCACGGCTATGAGATGATCAAGGACCTGCAAGATCGGTCGAGCGGCTTCTACACGCCGAGCGCCGGTGCGGTCTACCCGACGCTGCAACTGCTGGAAGATCGCGGTTGGGTGACGAGCGAGACGGTCGAGGGCAAGAAGGTGTACGCCATCACCGATAGCGGGCGCGCAGCGCTGGCCGAACACAATGAGGAGCAAGAAGGCCCGCGACACGGCCCCGGCGGCCACCATCACCATCACGGCGATCGCGAGTTCGGTCCTGAGGGTGGCCCCGATGACTGGGGACGTGGCCGGCGCGGATGGGGCGGCCCCTTCGGTGGGCGCGGCGGTCCCTTCGGGCGCGACGCGCAGCCGGAACTCGGCGCGTTGATGCGCGAGGGGATGGAGGTTGCGCGCCTGATGCGCGCGGCGGTGCTGACAGCGGGCGGCGATCCTGAGCGGCTGGCGCGTATTCGCGGCATCGTCGAGCGTGCGAAAGGCGAGTTGAACGCTTTCCTCGGGCAGTCGAGCCCCGAATCGGGGAACGCCGCGCCATCTGGCGAGGGCCCGGTCGAGACGGTCTAGCGGTTTCTACGCGCACCTGCGCGTTGCTATAGATGCCGGCGGGGTTGCTCTTCGGGGCGCTCCGCCGGCCTTCTCGTCTCCCCGCGACCCGACTCCTTGGCTTTGCCGAGTCCGCGCAGCAATCGTCGCGGCAGTGTCGGGCCCTCGTAGATGAAGCCGGTGTATAGCTGCACCAGCGCCGCGCCCGCGTCGAGCATGCGTTGCGCGTCTTCGGCGGTGGAGATGCCGCCGCAGCCGATCAGGGGCAGCCGCGCGTCCGACCTCGCGGCGAGGCGTCGCACGACCGCCAGCGCCCGCGCCAGCAGTGGACGGCCACTCAGCCCGCCGGGTTCCTCGCGTAGTGACGGCGGCGTCGCCGCGCTCACGCCGTCGCGGGCCACGGTGGTATTGACGGCGATCAAGCCACTCACCTCGCGCGCCAGGCATACGTCCAGCACCTCGTCCAGCGCGGCGTCGTCGAGATCGGGGGCGACCTTCACCAGCAGCGGCTTCGGCGCGGCGCGGCCTTCAGCGCCGGCGTGCGTGCGCAACGCGGCCTGGAGCGCCGCCAGCAGGGCGTCGAGTCGCTGGCGTTCTTGCAGCGCGCGCAGCCCTGGCGTGTTCGGCGAACTGACGTTCACGGCGAAGTAGTCACCGTACGGATAGAGCGTATCGAGTGAGCCGAGGTAGTCGGCCACCGCGTCGTCCAGCGGCGTCGCTTTGGACTTGCCGAGGCTGATGCCCAGCGGCACGGCGATCCCGCGCTGGCGAGCCAGCCGCGCCGCGACCACTTCCGCGCCTGCATTATTGAAGCCCATGCGGTTGATCAGCGCCGCGTCCTCTGGCAGGCGGAAGAGCCGTGGGCGTGGATTCCCCGGCTGCGCCCACCGCGTGACCGTCCCCACCTCGATGAAGCCGAAGCCAAGCGCCGCTAACGCCGGCACCGCCACGGCATTCTTGTCGAAGCCAGCCGCTAGACCGACGGGATTGGGGAAGCGCAGCCCGAAGAGTTCGGTAGACGTTGCCGCCTCCGCTGCTCCCGCGGCAGACATCGCCACGGCAAGCGCTTGCGTCAGCATCGGGGAACGCGAAATCGCCGCCAACGCCGATAGCACGCGCTCGTGGACCGCCTCGGCGTCGCCGTACCGGAACAGCGCGGGGCGCAGCAGCGAACGGTAGATCATGTCTCTCTCTGCATCGCGCGAACACGACCCGCCCCATGCCGCGGTGATTCTCCCCGGACTGCAGGTGCGGAGGTGCCGCGGTCTACGCCCCCGACGCGCCCACCAGCGCCGGGATCAGCAGCGAGGCGTCGGGCGAACCCCAGCCGGTCGTGTAGTCCCACGATGGGGAGGCGTTGTAGTAGAGATTGCCGCCGATCGTCACGTCGTGGTAGACCCCGCTCTGTGCGGAGCCCAGTTGGTAGAGCGCCGGATCGAGGAATCCGAGTGGCCCCTTCCCTTGCGACGACGCGAGTTGATTTGCCAGCAGGATCAGCCCCGCCCAGAGCGGCGTCGCCGCGCTCGTGCCGCCGACAATCGTCCAGCAGTCGTTGCCGGAGCATTGATCGGTAAAGTAGATGGCATAGCCAGTCAACGGGTCGGCGGCAGCGGCCACGTCGGGCACCTGGCGCATGCCGTCGCTGTAGACGTTACTGACGCCAGGGCCAGTCTGCCACGTCGGCTGCGAGTAGATCGTGCTGACGCCGCCGCCGCTGCCCGCGCCTTCCAGTGGCCCTTCCCAGCCTGCCTCGCGGCTGTAGGCGCCGGCGTTGTTGAGGAAGAGCGCCGTGCCGCCGACCGCCGTGACGTAGGGATTTGCCGCCACCGCGCCAACCGAGAGATTCGAGTCCGCGCAGTCATAGGCGCCGTTGTCGCCACTCGCCACCAGCACCGACATGCCTTCGGCGTTGGCGCGCTGAAAGGTAGCGTTGAGCGTGCTGATGAATGAGCTTTCGGTCGCCGGATCAAGCCCAACCTCACACGTGCCTAGACTGACGCTCAGCACCTGCGCCTTGTGATCTGAGACGATCTGGCTCAGCATCGTCGCCACGCTGCCAAGGTCCTCAGCGCTCTCGTAGACCAGCACGGTCGCCCCCGGCGCGATGGCATGCACGATCTCGATATCCAGCACTGGCTCCGGGCTAGTGCCCTTCGGCCCTTTGCCCACCTTGATCACCTGTGGCTGCGAGGCCGAGATGCCGAACGTCTGGTCATAGGACTGCACGTCCGACTGGCGAAAACTGTCGATCTCCGCCAGCGCGATCGTCTGATTCTCGCCGTTGAGGCCGCTGGCGGCGGATTTCAGGTCATAGGCGCTATCGAGGTCCGCCGGCGTCAGTCCCGCTTGGCCTGAGACGCTCGCCCGCCGATGGGTCAGCATCGCGCCGGTATGCAGCGCCGGGCGCGTGTCGAGCCCCAACACGCCGCTCACCGCGCTGGCGATGGATGCGGGTAGTCGCGGCGCCGCTGTCGGCGCATAGAGCTGCGCGCCCGTAGCGTCGTGGTAGGCGTCGATCTCCACGCCGAAGAAGGCGTCGAGCCGCGCCACTGTGCCCTGCGCGCCGAGCAGCAGGCGATCGCTGGTCAGCGCGCCCGGCGTGAGCCCGGCGGAGGTCAGCGCCGCCGTCACCCGTGCCACGTCCGCCTGGGTCGCGCCAAATTGGGTGGCGATCTGCCCTTCGCTAAGATAGTGATGATAGCTGGCCGAGTGGGGATCGTTGATCGCTTTCAGCGCCGCCGCGAGGCCCTCCGGCGACTGCCCGCGTAGCACCAGCGAGATGCTGAGGATCGTATCCGGCGCGGCGGGGCCGGCATTGGTTGGCGGCTTGGTATGCGCTGCTGGCGTCGTCGTGGCGCTGGCCGTCGTGGACTTGCTGGCCCCTGGAGGCGCGCTCGGAGACGCGCACGCGGCGACCGCGCAGATCAGCACTGCCAGCGTCAGCCCCACCGCGAGGCGCGCCCATCGCCTGATGGATCGCGTGGATCGCGGCGCGTGTTTCTGCCGCGGGCCACAGGCGGGCGTCGCGGCAGAATATCGAACGGGCGCGGCCCCAGCCAGCGACCCGCGAACCGTGTGCATGTTCCCCTGCTCTCGCTCGCTCATGCTCCCCCTCCCCTATTTCCACTCGATGCTGTTGACGATGTGGTCGTACTCCTCATTGGGTACGATGCTCGGGTCGGGGCTATTCGGATCGAGCGGGCTGACCGCCGTAAACGTGAGGCCGGTCGTCCCCTGGACGCTCGCCATGATCTCGATGTAGACGGGCACGTTCGGCGCGTTCGATTGCGAGGTCGTGCCGTCGTAGGCTTCGCCCGCGCCGGAGATGTAGCCGACCTCCGCGCCGAGGATCGGGCCGTCGTCTTCGAGACCGGAGAACTGGTTGGGGTCGAGTTGATCGTTCGCCGTCGTATTGAGCAGTTGCGCCGCCGTCGTGCCGTTGGCGACGTTGACGCTGCGCACCAGCACCGTCACATCGCCGAAGTTGGTGCTCGCGATCAGCGTGATGCTCGTGCTGTTGGAGTTCTGCGGCTGCCACGGGCTGTAGTACGTCAGCGTGAAGTGGTTGGCGTGGAATGGCGTTCCGGGATCGTTTGCGCGCTGCGGCGGCGGGCATTCGCCGGAACACGGCGTCGGGGTCGAATCCGCCGTGGGCAACCCCACATCCAGGCTGCATGCCGCGAACGCCAATATCATCACCGGTGCGACGATCAGGATGCGCCAGCGAGCCGCGCGCGTGAGCGTCTTAGCCATGCGCCGCCTCCCCTCCGGCCTCGCCGGTTGCCGAGCGCTCGTCGGGCAGCGCATGCCGGTGGCGCTTTGAGACCGAGCGAAGTGCCAGTCCGCAGCGCGGACAGAAGGCGTCGTCCGCCACGACGCTGTGGCAATGCGGGCATCGCAACATGCCGCCGTGGCCGATCGGTCGTGCTTTCTCGAGCAGCCCCACCTGCAACACGCGCCGCAACAAGAGCAGCATCACCACCAGCGTCGCCGCGTACCAGAGCGGCGTCACGACCAGCCCACCAGCAAGACCACTGCCCAGACTTGGCACGATCTGCCCCAGCAGCGCTAATACGACGGCCACGGGCAGCGCCGCGATTGGCCCCAGCAGACGCGCCTCCGCCCGCCGCCGGCGATCGCGCAGCAGCCAGAGCGCCGCGCAGATCAGCCCTGTCGTCGCCGCGTCGAGCAGCGGGGTGAGCAGCGCGATGCGGATTGTCGGCAGAGCCCAAGAAATCGCTGCGCCACCCACCTGGAAGTTGCCGTTCAGTTGGAGCCACGAATAGATCACGCTCTGCGCCGCCGCGAAGCCCAGCCCCGAAGCCGCGCCGAAGGCCAGCCCATCCAGCACCTCGTCGAAACGTGGCCGGAAGATGTAGAGCAGCAGCGGCCCCACCAGCATCAAGAGTTGCGCGACGATTGGCGCGGCGACGCCCGAGAGCAGCAGGTAGTTCGTGGACGGCGGACCCAGCAAGGGGCGCAAACTCAACAGTGGACGAACGGTGAGGACGCTGAACACCAGCCCCAGCACGCCACCGGCGAAGAAGGTCGTCGCCAACACCGCGAACGGCTCGTCCTCGTAGATCTGTGCCTCGAAGAAATAGATCAGGTAGAGCAGTGGCATGAAGATCGCCGCCAGCGTGAAGGCCAGCGGTACGAAGCGCGCCAGCCCCACCGCGAAGATCGCTACGGCGACCACCAGCAGCAGCCAGCGCGTCTGCAGCGTGCGGCGCGAGCCCAGGTGGGGGAAGAAGGTTGTGGTGATGCTCGGTTGGTAGAGATGCTCGCCGGGGTGCGCGGCAAAGGCGCGCGCGCGACGGCTCCCCACCGTAGCGGTGGTGTGTTGATGCGCGCCGCAGTGAGGGCAATACAGCGCGCCCTCCGGGAGCTCGCGTCCGCAGTGTTGGCAGCGCATGGGTGCTCCTGGTCTGCTCTGAGTGAGACGAATCCAGCATCGTCGCGTTGGGATCGCCGGGATTGGCCGACACAATCGCACTTCATTCTACACGCTCGCCGCTAGCGAGGGGCAACCACTCACTATGCCGCGTGCGGATCGCGACCACTGTAGGGTTTAGAGTCGATTGGGCATCGGGTATAATAGTGGGAAGCGGCAGCCTCCGACCCTGGCGAGAATGCATCGCCCCGGGTGGTGTACTAGCGGCGTAAAGGAGCGTTCCATGCAGCCCCCCGATCCGCGCGACCCGAATTCCGCCGCGCCCGCTCAGTGGCCGGGCGAGCAATGGACCGGCCAGCGCGCCAACGAGAACCCGACGCTCCCGCGGATGGCGCCGATCTCGCCGTCGCAAGATGCCTCCACCGGTGAGGCGCAGCAACCCTCCAACGCCATCCCCCCGCTGCCGCGCTACGCGCCTCCCTCCAGCGGAGCAGAAGGCGCCGCGCCGTCGGCACAGCCGATCCAGGCCGCGCAGCCGATGCCGCCCCAGGGCTATCCCGTCGCCGGGTCGCCGCGTCGCGCTGGCGCCAGCCCGATCGACTTCGCGGCGATCCCTGTCGGCGCGTGGCTGGCGGGTGGCGGTGCGCTGGCGATGTTGATCGGCTCCTTCCTGCCGTGGATCACGGTCAGTTCGACCGGCGCCAATCATCAGATTCAGTCGCAATCTCAAAGTGGCTGGGATCTCTCGGCCTTCGGTCGTGTTACCGCGCTGATCGGCCTGCTGGCGCTGGCACTCTTCGTCGTGCGATTGCTCAACGCACGGCTACCGGTGCGTCTGCCCTGGAGCGACCCCACCATCTACATGGCGCTCGGCGTCGAGGCGCTGCTGCTGGGCGTGCTCTACTTCATCGACAATGCCCACAATGCAGTCAACGTCAAGAGCCTTTCGGTAGGGCCGGGCTTCGGCCTCTTCCTCACCATTCTCGGCGCGATCGCCCTCACCGGCGGCGCATACCTGCTCGGTCGCCCACAGCCCGTCAAGCGCTAGCTCCGCGATTCGCGGACGACGGGTGCGATGATGGGCCGCAAGCGCTCGCGGTCGGCGCGTGCGTCGCATGCGCCACGCCACCGTTTCGCGCAACCAGATCACGCAACCAAATCAGCGGAAGGTTCAGCCCGATGCACGCCAGGGACGCCCTGCGCTTGATCGATGCACCGCGCCGTGTGCAGCTCGCCGACTACGATCCCGCCGACACCGGCGATCTCACCAAGGCCGACGCTAAACTCGAGCTCGCCAAGCTCGAAGAACGCCTCGGGCGACTGCAAGAGCTGCTCTACGCCTCGGCGCATCAGAGCGTCCTGATAGTCCTTCAGGGGCTCGACACCGCGGGCAAGGACGGCACGATCAAGCACGTCATGGCCATCGTCAACCCCACTGGCTGCCAGGTGTGGAGCTTCAAGGTGCCCACCCCCGAAGAGCTCGCGCACGACTTCCTCTGGCGCGTCCACCGGCTGACGCCCGGTCACGGCATACTGACGATCTTCAACCGCTCGCACTACGAAGATGTGCTGGTCACCCGCGTCCATAAACTGATCTCGCGCGACGTCTGGGAGGCACGCTACGAGCAGATCAACGCCTTCGAGCGGTTATTGACCGCGAACGACACGATCATCCTCAAGTTCTTCCTGCACCTCTCGAAGGACGAACAGGAGCGCCGCCTGCTGGCCCGCGAGCGCGACCCCGATGACGCCTGGAAGCTCGATGTTGGCGACTGGCACGAACGCGAGTTCTGGCACGCTTATCAGGAGGCCTACGAGGGCGCCCTCGGCGCCTGCGCGACCAAGGACGCGCCGTGGTACATCGTGCCCGCCAACAAGAAGTGGTATCGCAACGTCTTCATCGCCCGCGCCATCGTCGAGCGCCTCGAAGAGCACGCCAAGGAATGGGAAGAGGAACTCGCCGAGCGTGGCAAACTGGCGCTTGAAGCGATCCGCGCCGCCCACGTGCATGAGGAGCCCGACGACGAGGGCGAGCACGGTGAGAAGCCAGCGAAAGGCTGACGCTCCATCTTCAGACGTTTCCGCGAGTGCTCGCCACGGCCGAGGGTTCGCCCATCTGCTATGGATTCTTGTCTTTTCGGATCCAATCGTGCTTGTCCTGGACGACTACCACGTGCTCGATGCCAAACCGGTTGACCAGGCCGTCAGCTTTCTGCTCGATCACGCGCCGCCACAGGTGCACCTCGTGATCGCCACCCGCGAGGATCCACAACTTCCGCTGGCTCGGCTGCGCGCCCGAGGGAACCTCACCGAACTACGCGCTGCCGACTTGCGCTTTACCCCTGCCGAAGCCGCCGATTTTCTCAACCAGGTGATGGGTCTGCGCCTCTCGCCGCAAGACATTGCCGTATTGGAACGGCGCACCGAAGGCTGGATCGCCGGCTTGCAATTAGCCGCCCTGACCCTCCAAAGCCACCAGGATGCCTCAGGGTTCATCCAGGCATTCACCGGAGACCAGCGCTATATCGTGGATTACCTGCTCGACGAAGTCCTGCAGCAACAGCCTGAGCATATCCGCAGCTTCCTCCTCCAAACATCTATCCTGGACCGATTGAGTGGCCCGCTCTGCGATGCCATCACAGGCCAGGAAGAAGGCCATGCGCGATTGGAAGCCCTGGAGCGCGGCAATTTCTTTGTCGTCCCGTTGGATGACACAGCGCCAGTGGTATCGCTATCACCACCTCTTTGCCGACGTGCTCCGCGCACTTGCTGGCGGAGCAGCCCGAGCAGGTCGCTGCGCTGCATCGGCGGGCGAGCGTGTGGTTCGAGCAGCATGGCTCGCCAGCCGAGGCGATCCGCCACGCACTGGCTGCCAAAGATTTCGCACGCGCTGCAGACCTGATCGAACTGGCAGTGCCAGCCATGCTCCAAAGCCGGCAGGAGGCCGTAGCGCTTGGCTGGCTGCGAGGCGCTCCCCGACGCGCTCATTTACCAGCGGCCCGTGCTCGGCGTGTTGTATGCCCAGACGTTACTGTCGAATGGCGAGTTCGCGGACGTCGAGACGCCGACTGCGCGATGCCGAACGGTGGCTGGACACGACGACAGGCGGCAGTGAGCGACTGGAAGGCTCATCGGCGGAGATGGTCGTCGTGGATAACGAGAAGTTTCGTCGCCTGCCAGGGTTGATCGCGGTGTACCGTGCCGGCCAAGCCATGGCGCGCGGCGACGTAGCCGCCACCGTGCAGTACGCCCGGCGAGCGCTCGACCTCGTCCCGGAGGATGACCATCTCGGGCGCGGGTCGGCAGCCGGACTCCTGGGGCTCGCATTCTGGGCGAGCGGGGATCTCGAGGGCGCGCACCAGGCGTATGCGGAGGGCATGGCCCATATGCAGCGGGCCGGAAACCTCTCCGACGCTCTTGGGTGCGCCATCGCTCTAGCCGATATCCGCATTGGGCAGGGCCGTCTCTACGAGGCCATGAGCACCTATGAGCAGGCGTTGCAGCTTGCGCAACTGGAGCACGGGCAGCGCGCGGTCCTTCGGGGCACGGCAGACATGCATGTGGGGATGAGCGAGATCTACCGCGAGCGCAACGATCTGCAGGCCGCCTCGCGGCACCTGCTGCGAGGGCAAGGAGCTTGGTGAGCTCGCCGGGTTACCGCAAAACCCGTATCGCTGGCGTGTCGCAATGGCGCGCCTTCGGGCGACCGAAGGAGATCTGCCTGGAGCGCTCGACCTGCTCCAGGATGCGGAACGGCTATATGTGGGCGACTTCTTCCCGAATGTGCGTCCCATCGCCGCGCTAAGGGCGCGGGTATGGGTCTCGCAGGGACGGTTTCGTTGAGGCCCTCGGCTGGGCGCGTGAGCGCGGCCTCTCCGCTGCGGACGACCTCAGCTACTTGCGCGAGTTCGAGCACATCACCCTGGCCAGGGCGCTCCTGGCCCGCTATCAGAGTGACCGTGCTGACGAACGCTCGCTGCGTGAGGCAACTGGGCCTGCTAGAGCGTCTCCTGCACGCGGCGGAAGCGGGCGAGAGGACGGGGAGCATCATCGAAATCCTGGTGCTGCAAGCGCTTGCGCACCACGCGCACGGCGAAGTCCCCACAGCGCTTCCGCCGCTGGGCCGCGCCCTGGCACTGGCCGAGCCTGAAGGGTACGTCCGGGTGTTCGTTGATCAGGGCGCACCGATGGCCGCTTTGCTCGAAGCAGCCGCGAAAAAGGGGATCGCCCCGAACTATGCGCGTCATCTACTGATGGCATTCGGCGCGGCAGAGGACGAGCCACCCGCACATCAGGGCTTGATCGAGCCCCTGAGCGAACGTGAGCTAGAGGTGCTTCGGCTGCTCACAACAGACCTCGACGGCCCAGCAATCGCCCGCGAACTCGTCGTCTCGCTGAACACCTTGCATACCCACACCAAGAACATCTACAGCAAGCTCGGCGTGAACAATCGTCGAGCGGCGGTGCGCCGAGCCGAGGAAATCGCGTTGCTGTCGCGCCCCAGCGGACGCCACCATCGGCCCGATACGGCTCAGACGACGTAGGCGCACGGCGACGCCGCATTCGCCACGGGCGATTCTCTGCGCACAACAGACCCGCAATTCTGGTGAGCACGCGCGAGAGCATTGCGCGGATCGCCTCCTCCGGCGCACTAACGGGTTTATCGCCCCATCGACACTGGCTCCCTCCCACAGGCGTCGTCTGCTGATCGCCAAATCACCACAGCAATCACCACTTCTGGTGATGTCGTGCTCACCATTTTCCCTTCTATCCTGACACCAGTAAATGTTCACAACACCGACGGAGGCGAAACACGATGAGCGACATGCGAAAGGAGCACGACGAGCAGTCACGAGGCGGGATGCAGTACGAGATCCGCCTCCAGGGCCACTTGGATGCCCGATGGGCCGCCGGGTTTGATGGATTGCGTCTCACCCACGAAAGCGACGGAACAACTCTCCTCACTGGCCCGGTGATCGACCAGGCCGCGCTACATGGTGTGCTCCGTAAAGTGCGCGACCTCGGCCTTCCACTGCTCTCGGTCAAGCACATTGCACCCCACCAAACGGACGTTCCCGACGCCAACCCTTAACCTGTTCACTCACATTCACCCGCATGCACAAGGAGACGGACATGACGACTGCTGTACACATGCCTGCCCATAGGAAGACCTCGCTTGCCGCTGGCGTGCTCTACCTGCTCACCTTTGTCTCGATCCCGACCCTGTTTCTCTACGCCGCGGTGAAGAGCCCGAACTACATCACCGGACCTGGCCCAGACAACGCCATGATTATCGGCGGCATCTCGGAGATGATCGTGGGCCTTGCGGGCATCGGCACCGCCGTCGCGCTGTTCCCGATACTCAAGCGGCAGAACGAAGGGGTCGCGCTGGGATTGGTTGGCTCCCGGGTCCTGGAGGCCGCCACCATCTTCGCCGGCGTCGCATTGCTCCTGACGGTCGTGACCTTGCGGCAGGACGGCGCCGGATCAGGTGCGCTGGTCACGGGCCACACGCTGGTCACGATGTATAACCGGACGTTCCTCATCGGCCAAAGCTTCATGCCGGCGGTGAACGACCTCTTGCTGGGCTATCTGTTGTACCGGTCGCGCCTGGTGCCCGAGTTTTTCCGATGCTCGCATTCATCGGCGCCGCCCTGCTCCTCGCTTCCGACATCGGCGTGTTGTTCAACCTCTTCGGTCAAACGTCCGCGCTGGGGACGGTCCCCGCGCTCCCGATCGCGCTGTTTGAGTTTTCGCTAGGCGTCTGGCTGGTCGTCAAAGGTTTCGACGCATCCGCAGTCGCGTCTCTGCCCGCATACCCTGCATCTGAACAAGCGGTTTAACCTGGCATGAACGCCGCAGAAGCATGAAACCTACGTCGCGGGGATGAGCTTCGGCCATCCTCGCGATTGCCGTATGTGTTCCACACTTCTAGCGCCCGCTTGCCCTGCGCGTCCGCTCACTTGATGGTATGCGCCGTCGAGGGGCCAGGGCGCGCTTCCGCGCTCATCGCAACTTTGTGAAGAGCGTGCTCCATTATTTCCACCCCTTGACAGGTACACAGGCCATCAGTATACTTGCCCATAACCGGTTACGGAAACGGTTGCGGCAACGGTCGCGTAAGCGGTAACGGGACGGGAGCCGCAACCGAACTTCCGCATCATTCCCGGTTTTCTTCGCAGGTTCCCCGCACATTCCCCGCAATCCCTCGCAGAACCCATCCAAGCGCATCCACTGGTCTCATCTGCTCATCTCGTAAGCACTCGCCGGGAGGCGCCGCATGTCGAGCAACGTCACCATCAACGACATCGCTCGGCTTGCCGGCGTCTCCAAAGCGACGGTCTCGCGGGTTATCAACCAGAAGCCCGATGTAGACCCCGCTACCCGCACCAACATCCTGCGCATCATGAATGAGCAGGGGTTTGTGCCCAGCATTGCCGCTGCCGGACTCGCGGGTGGCCGCACCCGTCTGATCGGCGTCCTCGTCCCCTCGCTCACGTGGCCGCTGATGCCCCAGGTCATGCTTGGCATCGGCGAGATCGTCGAGCAAAGCCCCTACGAACTGGTGCTCTACAGCATCAGCCACGAGCAGGATCGCAGCGCTGTGATCGACCGCATCCTCGCTGCGAAACTCACCGAAGGCCTCCTGGCCGTTTACCCTGGCCAGGCGACCGCGTATCTCAACGAGCTGCACGACGCTGGCTATCCCGTGGTAATGCTCGATGACCAGGCGATCCCGACTGGTACGACCGCCTGGGTAGGCGCCGAGAACCGCATCGGCGCCGCTACCGCCGTCAAGCATCTGCTCCGGCTTGGCCACCGACGTATCGGCCACATCAAAGGACGCATCGGCTACGAATGCTCCGATGATCGCTATCGGGGGTATTGCGACGCCCTCGCGGACGCGGGACTCGATCTCGATCCCGATCTGGTGGTCCAGGGCGACTTCCTGGTCACCGGCGGCACCGCCTGCGCCCACCAGCTTTTCGCGCTCTCCGATCGCCCGACTGCCATCTTCGCCGCGAGCGACAACATGGCCGCTGGCGTGATCGTGGCCGCCGAAGAGGCGGGCCTGCACGTGCCAGAAGATATCGCGCTCGTCGGCTTCGACGACGCGGCGCCCGCTGGCTTCATGCGCCCCCCGCTCACCACCATCCAACAGCCCTTCTACGAGATGGGTAAACGTGCCGCGACGTTGCTGCTCGACGCCGTCAACGCGCTGCGCCAGCCCCTCCCGAGCTGGCATACCGCACAGCGCGACACCGCACCTGTCCGCGAATTCCTACCGACCCGGCTCATCGTCCGCGACTCCTGCGGCGCTTCACGTCGCATGCCCGCCAGCGCGCTCGCCGCGACACCCCGCTAATCGGGTTCCGCGCGAACGCAACGAACGGCAGCGTCGCCGCTGCGCCAGACGCGACCTTCGGGCGCACCGAAGGCTCGCAATCCCGTCGCACCCGCGGCGGAGACACCTCGCGACCCGCCGGCCCACCGCGCCGGTTGGCCCGTTGCGCGCCACGCGCGCCCCTCCGCAGGCAACCCCGGCACATTCCGTCTCACCGCACGGGGGTCAGCAGCGACTATCCTTTTCCGCCGGCGCTCGCGTGCCGCGGAGCCCCCCGCGCAACCATGGGCGCCACATCGCGCCTCGGCATGCTCGACATGCTCGGCACTCTAGGCATTCTAGGACTGCTCGCGAGTCATCGCTGGACCCGCGTACTCCATCGTTGGGAGGTTCCTTGTGCGCTATTGGTCACGTCGCGTCATCGCGATCACCTTCGTCCTCGCCATCGCGGCCACCCTCCTCGCCGGCTGCGGCGGCGGCGCCAGCTCGGGCGGCGTCGTCAATCTCAGCTTCTGGAGCTTCAATCCCCCGATTCAGAAGCAGGTCGATCTCTTCAACTCGACCCACCCCAACATCCACGTCACCTACACGACCGAGCCGTCGGGCTTTGGCCAGTACTACCCGAAGATTCTGGCCGCTCAGCGCGCGGGTAATGCCCCAGACGTCGCGCTGATCGAGTACCAGTACGTCCCCACCATGGTCGCTAATGGCGCCCTGGTCGACATCTCGAAGTACGGCGCCAATGACGCCAAGAGCCAGTTTGATCCCGCCGCCTGGGCGCTCGACAGCGAGAATGGCGCGCAGTACGGCTACCCGCAAGACACTGGCCCGATGGCGCTCTTCTACAACACGTCCATCTTCACCAAGGCAGGCATCTCCGCGCCGCCCGCCACCTGGGCCGACTTCGCCGCCGACGCCGTGAAGATCCACGCGCTCGGCCCCAACTACTACATCGCGACCTTCCCCCCAACAGCACCGGCTGGTTCCAGGGACTTGAGTGGCAGGCCGGCGCCCAGTGGTTCTCCATCGACTCCGCCAAGCAAGCCTGGAAGATCGCCGTCAACAGTGCGGCCTCGAAGACCGTCACCGACTTCTGGCAGGGCCTGCTCGACAAGGGCCTGATCGGTACCACCGCCGACTTCTCCAATGACTGGGCCACGGGCCTCAACAACGGCACCATCGCCACCTGGACCTCCGCCGTTTGGGGCCAGGGCGTCATCCCCGGCGACGCCAAAGACCAGACCGGCAACTGGGCCGTCGCGACCATGCCGCAGTGGACCGCGGGCCAGAACGTCACCGCCATGTGGGGCGGTTCCGGCATCTCGGTGATCTCTGGCACCAAGCACGCCGCCGAGGCCAATGAATTCGCGCAGTGGTATCTGACCAACGCCGACAGCCTCAAGATCGGCGTCGAACAGATCGGCTGGTATCCCTCGAACCTGGCGGCGCGCGCCACGGCGGTCACATCTCCGGTCGCCTACTATGCCAACCAGGTCGTCGATAAGGTCTTCACCGCCGAGACCGTCCAGCCCGGCTGGCTGTTCCCGCCCGACCTGACCTCGGTGACCAACCTCCAGGGCGACGACTTCAGCGCGGCTATCGCCAACCACACCTCGCTCAGCGCCGCGCTCGATACGCTCCAATCGCAGATCCTCAGCGACCTGACAGGCAACGGCATCAACGCCGAGGGCGCGTAAGCTCCCAACGCGACGCCGAAGGTGAGAGCGCCGGACGTCCTCCACTGCGTTCCGGCACGCTCACCGGGAGGGGCGGCCCACAACCGCCCCTCTCGCCCATCGCCTTCCCGCACTCATCCGTTAACCGTATGTCGTGCGTCGTTCGCGTGGCCTTGGGGCCATGTCCCACGTCGCCCTCACTGCTCTCATCATCCCATCGCGCCATTTCCTGCTCCATTCAGCGACGACACGGAGAAGGCAGCCGTCAATGGAGACCAAAGTAACTACGGAGGCGTTGCCCTCGTCAGGTCGCGTGGCTCGCGCCGCGCAGCCGAGCCGTGCGCCGATCGTCAGCCGGATCGTGCGCGGCCTCTTCCCCTATCTGCTGGTGCTGCCGTTCGTCCTGCTCTTCGCGGCCTTCTTCGTCGCGCCGTTGCTCTATGCCTTCGACCAGAGCCTCTACAAACAGGTGAGCAGCGGCCTGGGCCTCGGCCCTAAGCAGACCCTCTGGGCTGGCCTGGAGAACTACGTCCAGGCGCTGCATGATCCGAGCTTCTGGGACGGCTTCGGGCGCGTGCTGCTCTTCGGCGCTGTGCAGATCCCCGTGATGATGATCATCGCGCTCGTGCTGGCGATGCTGATGGATTCGGCGGTGATCCGGTTCCGACGCTTCTTCCGCCTCGCGTTCTTCGTGCCATACGCCGTGCCGATCGTCGTCGCCGCGATCATGTGGGGCTTCTTCTACAGTCCGAGCTACAGCCCGATTGTGCAGGTGTTCACGGCGCTGCATCTCACTGCGCCGAACTTCCTCAGCACGCAGACCACCCTCTGGTCGATCGCCAACATCTCCACCTGGGAATACGCTGGCTATAACATGATCATCTTCTTCTCGGCGCTGCAGAGCATCCCGCAGGAGATCTACGAATCGGGCCGGCTCGACGGCCTCTCCGAGACGGGGATCGCACTGCGGTTAAAGCTGCCGCTGATCGTCCCGGCGCTCATTATCGGGCTGCTCTTCTCGATCGTCGGCACGCTGCAGCTCTTCAACGAGCCGACCGTGTTGCGCAACCTTTCGCCGGCGATTAATTCCCACTACACGCCAAACATCTACGCCTACAGCGTCGCGGTGGTCAACACCAACTTCAACTACGGTGGCGCCATTGCGGTAATCCTCGGCGTGGTCACCTTCATCTTCTCGTTCGGCTTCCTGCGGCTCACCAATCGTCAGTCAGGAGGTGCCGCATGACCAACCTACCGCTGACGACGGTGCCGCGCGAAGGCGCGCAACGCTCGACCGGCTTCCGCATGCCGGGATCGCGGAACATCCTCGCCTACATCTTGCTGATCGGCCTGACGATCTATTTCCTCACGCCGCTCTACTGGCTGGCGGTTGCGTCGACGAAGGACAATACCGATCTCTTCGCCAGCTTCGGCCTCTGGTTCGCGCACTTCAACCTCTGGCAGAACCTCTCCGACACCTTCACGCACGGCGAGGGTCAGTACCCGCGCTGGCTCCTCAACACGGTCATCTACGCGGTGGTCGGCGGCTTCTTCAGCATGGTCGTCTCGATCATGGCGGGCTACGCGCTGGCAAAATTCACCTTCGTTGGGCGCAACCTGATCTTCGGGTTGGTGCTCGGCGCGGTGCTGGTGCCGCAGACGACGCTGGCGCTGCCGCTCTACCTCGTCCTCAGCAAGATCAACCTCACCAACACGTACTGGGCGGTGCTGTTGCCCTCGCTGCTCAGCCCGATCGGCGTCTTCCTGGCGCGGGTCTACATCACCGCCTCGGTGCCCAACGAACTGCTCGACGCCGCGCGCGTCGACGGCGCGGGCGAGTTCCGCACCTTCACGCGTGTGGTGTTGCCGCTGCTCGGCCCCGGCATGGTGACGATCTTTCTCTTCCAGTTCGTGGCGATCTGGAACAACTTCTTCCTGCCGTTGATCGTGCTCAACGACCCGACGCTCTTCCCCGTCAACGTCGGCTTGGCCACCTGGAACTTCGATCCCGCGTCGCACGAGCTGCTCAACCGCCTGATCGTCACCGGCTCGTTCGTCGCCGTCCTGCCGCTGATTGTGATGTTCTTGTTCCTGCAGCGCTACTGGCGTGCGGGGCTCTCCTTCGGCAGCCTCTCCGGCTCCTGACGGTGCCACGCGTCCCGCGCATCCTCGACCACTCGACAACCACTCGACAACCGCCCGATGACGGCGCGTCCAAACGCGCGAACACAGGTGACTTCTTATGACATTCCCGAGCGATTTCCTCTGGGGGGCCGCCACCTCCGCCTATCAGATCGAGGGCGCGACCGCCGAAGACGGCCGTGGCCCCTCCACCTGGGACCTCTTCGCCGCCGAGCCTGGCCGCACCTACCTCGGCCAGAACGGCGACACCGCCATAGACCACTACCATCGCGTCGAGCAAGACGTGGCGCTGATGGCCGAGCTTGGCCTCAACGCGTACCGCTTCTCCACCGCCTGGCCGCGCATTCTGCCGCAGGGCCGAGGCAAGCCGAACCAGGCGGGACTCGACTTCTATAGCCGTCTGGTAGACGCGCTGCTCGCCAAGGGCATCACCCCCGTCGCCACGCTGTATCACTGGGATCTGCCGCTGGCGCTCTACGAACGCGGCGGCTGGCGCAACCGCGAGACCGCGCTGGCCTTCGCCGAATACGCCGACGCCGTCGCGCATGCGCTGGGCGACCGCGTGCACTGGTGGACCACGCACAATGAGCCGTGGTGCAGCGCCTACCTCGGCTACGTCTCCGCCGAGCATGCTCCCGGCATCCGTGGCGACATGCAGGCAGCCGTCGATGTTGGCCACCACCTGCTGCTCTCGCATGGGCTTGCAGTGCCCAGGATTCGCGCACATGCCCCCGCGGCGAAAGTTGGGATCGCGCTCAACCTATTTCCCGTCTTCGCCAGCGACCAGCGCGCCGAGACGATCCGCGCGGTGCAGCGGGCCGACCGCTTCCACAATCGCTGGTTCCTCGATCCATTGCTGCGTGGCGAGTATCCCGCCGGCCTCTTCGAGGACCTTGGCGTCGCGCCGCCGCCGACGCAGCCCGACGACTTCGAGATCATCGGCACGCGCTGCGACTTCCTCGGCGTCAACTACTATAACCGCTGGATGATCCGCGCAGGTGCCAACGACGGCGATACTCGCGCGCTGGAGGGCATCGACTACATCCGCGATCTGCCGCGCGAGACCGTCACCGACATGGGCTGGGAGATCTACCCCCATGGCCTCGGCATGATCGTGGAAGAGCTCCATCGCGCGTACCACCCACCCGCGCTGCTGATCACTGAGAACGGCGCCGCCTTCGACGACGAGTGGAATGGCAACGGGCGCGTCTCCGATAGCCGCCGCGTCGCGTTCCTGCGCGACCACCTTGCCTCCGTCGAGCGCGCCATCGCGCACGGTGTGCCGGTCGCCGGCTATTTCGTCTGGTCGCTCTTCGATAACTTCGAGTGGGCGATGGGCTACAGCAAGCGCTTCGGTCTGGTCTACGTCGACTTCGAGACGCAGCGCCGGGTCGTCAAAGACAGTGGACGCTGGTACGCCGGATTCATCGCGGGGCAACAGGCGCTAAATGCCCGCTGAGCAGTCTTCGGGGCACGGCCACGAGCGCCGCCCCTCCCACTGAAGGGATTACGCGCGATGGCGGAAGTACGGTTTGAGCATGTGACGAAGCGCTACAACGAGAAGGTGCTGGTGATCGAGGACCTGAACCTGACGATTGCCGACCACGAGTTTCTGGTGCTGGTGGGGCCGTCGGGCTGCGGCAAGACGACGGCGCTGCGCATGATCGCCGGGCTGGAGACGATCAGTGCCGGCGACATCTACATCGGCGCGCGCCGCGTCAACGACATCGCCCCCAAAGACCGCGACATCGCCATGGTCTTCCAGAACTACGCGCTGTATCCGCACATGACGGTGGGCGAGAACCTGGCCTTCTCGCTGAAGCTGCGACACCTGCCGAGCGAAGAGGTGCAGGCGCGGGTGAGCAAGGCGGCGGCGACGTTGGGGCTGGGGGAGTACCTGGGGCGCAAGCCGCGGGCGCTCTCAGGCGGGCAGCGGCAGCGGGTGGCGCTGGGGCGCGCGCTGGTGCGCGAGCCGCTGGTCTTTTTGCTCGACGAGCCGTTGTCGAACCTGGATGCCAAGCTGCGGGTGCAGACGCGCACCGAGATCGCGCGGCTGCACCAGGCGACGCGGACGACGTTTGTCTACGTGACGCACGACCAGGTGGAGGCGATGACCATGGGCGACCGCATCGCCGTGTTGAACGCCGGCCGCATCCAGCAGTTGGGGGCGCCGCAGCAGCTCTACGACGCCCCCGCCAACCTCTTCGTCGCCGGCTTCATCGGCAGCCCGGCGATGAACTTCCTCGCCGCACGTCTGGTCACCACCGGCGCCGCCGGCCCCTCGCTAGTCATCGCCGCACAGGACGCCGGTGACGCGGGGAGTACGCCGCGCACGCTGGCGCTGTCGCCGGCGCAGGCCAGCCGGTTGCCGGTCAGCGACCAGCAGGCGATCGTCATCGGCATCCGTCCCGAGCATCTGCGGCTCGCCGGCGCGGAGGCGGAGGCCAACACGCTGGTGGGCACGGTGGATGTGGTGGAGCATCTGGGCAACGAGCAGTTGGCGTACGTCAAGGTGCCGGGGCTGGTGCTGCCGCAGGCGGCGGCGGCGGCGCGTGAAGCCGAGGCGGCGGCGCCGGGCGCGGCCATCGCCCCCAGCGCGACCGTGCGGCTGGACCCCGAGGTGCGCGTGCGCCCCGGCGAGCGCGTCGCCCTCGCCGTGGACACCGAGCCGCCTGCACGTCTTCGATCCCGCGACTACCAATCGCTTCAACTGACCAGGGGGAGGCCATGCACGCCGGACGCTCGGATGCTCCGCGCCGCACGGGGCCAGTTCGTTCACCAGCGTCACCGCCCAGCCGAGGTATTCACCTCGCGGACATGCGCGCCGCGAACCGCGACTGCATCCTGACGGCGCTGGAGCTTCATGGCCCGCTCTCGCGAGTGGCCCTCGCCCGAGTGATCGGCCTCTCGCGCACCACCGTCGGCACGATCATCAATGAACTGCTACGCGAGGGGCGTGTCCGCGAGGAGGGCACAGTGCCCTCGGCGTCCCCCGGTGGGCGGCGTGCCACGCTGTTGCGCTTGAGCGACCGCTAATCCTGGCATCCCCTGAGGGATGGTGCTGCCCGCGCGGGGATTCGTCGTCAGAGGTACCCACGTCCCCTGGCCAGCGCGACGGGTCTAGCCGGCCTCGCCCTCGACCCGCGCCAACACTTGCTCCGCATCCCCGCGCGAGCGCCGCGCCGCGACGAACGTGACGCCGAGCGATGCACAGGTGACGAGCGCGATGCCCAGCAACTCGCGAGGGTTCAACAGTTGCCGCAGCAAGACGAAGCCGAAGAGCGCGGCAACGGCAGGCTCCAGGCTCATCAGGATGCCAAAGACGCGCGTCGGCAAGCGGCGCAGCGCCTCAAGCTCCAGCGAATACGGCAGCGCGGACGAGAGGATGGCGACGCCGCAGCCCGCCAGCAAAACGATCGGATTCAGCAGTGCCGTGCCCGCGGTGAAGACGCCGACCGGCAGCATCGCCAGCGCCGCGACGCACATCGCCAGCGCCAGCCCGCTGCGGCCAGGAAAGAGCCGCCCAACCCGCGCGCTGAGAAAGATATAGCAAGCCCAGAAGCCGCCGGCCAGCAGCGCTAGCCCGACGCCTGCGGGGTCCAACTGGGCTCCGGTCCATGGCGCGAAGAGGAGAATGCCGCACGCCGCCAGCACGACCCAGACGAAGTCGAGCGCGCGCCGCGAGCCAATCACCGCGACGGCGAGCGGCCCGGCGAACTCCACCGTCACGGCGACGCCGAGCGGCACGCGATCCAGCGCGGTATAGAAGCTAAAGTTCATGCACGCCAGCGTCAGGCCGAAGAGCAGCGCGGCGAGGACGTTCGCCCGCGTCAGCCGTCGCGGCAGCCGCAGCCCGCCTTGCGTGGCGACGAGGATCAGCGCCGCGAAGCCGATACGCAGCAGTGCCGTCCCGCCCGGCCCCGCCACGCCAAAGAGGTTCCGCGCGATCACCGCGCCGACCTGCGTAGAGCAGATCGAAAGCAGCACGAACGCCGCCGGTGGCACTCTCCCCGCGGAAACGGGCGTCGCCGGAGAGATGGCTGCGCGCTGGACGTTGGATACATCGGCCATAGAGGAAACGCCACCATTGGTCTCTGCGGAGGCATGCGGCAAAAGTGTGCCGCACGAGTGAGACGCGAGCCGATACCCGGTCCGCCTACAAAGCATAACACCCCGACGAGGCCGCGAGGTTCACTCCTCCGGCGTGCGCCGTGACGTGATCGTGCCCGTATTCAGGCCGAACCAGTGCATGCGACCCAGGTGACGCGCATGCTCCACCTTGAGGCAGCGATCCATCACCACATCCAATCCACCGCGCTCGGCGATGGCCGCGCCCTCGGGGCTAATCACGCCGAACTGAAGCCAGAGCGCCTTCGCGCCGATGCGTACCGCCTCCTCGGCGATCGGCGGCACTGCCTCCGGCCTGCGAAAGACGTCTACCACATCCACCGCGAACGGAATCGCGCTGAGCGACGGGTAGCACGTCTCGCCCAGGATCTCGCGCTCCTGGGGGTTGACGGGGATGATGCGGAAGCCGTGGCGCTGCAAGTAATAGGCAACAAAGTAGCTGGCGCGCAGCGGATTCGGCGAGAGGCCGACGACGGCGACGCTCCGTGCGGTGCCGAGGATGCGCCGTATCACGCGCTCATCCTGATACCGCGACCAATCCTGCGCGGCGTCGGCGCGTGCGGCGTTGGCATCGCTCGGCGTGCTCGGGGTCGTCATGCGTGCGCCTCCTTCGTGTCACGCGCCGCGACTGCGTCTGGCGCCTTCCCCACCGCGGTCGTCTGTGCCTGGGCGGAAGCGTCCGCCAGCTTCGCCGCGCGAAGGCCGTGGCCGAGGTCCCAGAGCAGATCGTCGAGCGTTTCCAGCCCGACGGAGAGACGGATCGTGCCGAGGCCAACACCCGTCGCCGCCAGGTCTTCGTCGCTGAGCTGGCGGTGTGTCGAGCTAGCCGGATGGATCACCAGGCTCTTGGTGTCGCCGACGTTGGCGAGGTGCCGCCAGAGCCGCAGCCCCTCGATGAAGCGCTGCCCCGCCTCGCGACCGCCACGGAGATCGAAGGCGAAGACCGCGCCCGCGCCATGCGGCAAGTACCGTTGCGCCAGGGGATAGTATGGGCTGCTCGCCAGCCCGGCGTAACGCACGCGCTCCACCTGCGGGTGCGCTTCGAGAAAGCTCGCGACGCCGCGGGCATTGGCCACGTGGCGCTCCATGCGCAGCGGTAGCGTCTCAAGGCCCAGCGTATAGAGGAAGGCGTTGAACGGGCTGAGTGGCGCGCCAAGATCGCGCAGCACCTCCGCGCGCAGCTTCATCAGAAAGCCATAGGTGCCGAAGGTCTCATGAAATTTGAGGCCGTGGTACGCCGGCGACGCATCGGCCACCGCGGGGAAGCGCCCATTCGACCAGTCGAACGTTCCGGAGTCCACCACCACGCCGCCGATGCTCGTCCCGTGGCCGTCGATGTACTTCGTCGCCGAATGCACGACGATATCCGCGCCCCACGCCATCGGTCGGCAGAGGTAGGGCGTGGCGAAGGTGTTGTCCACCACCAGCGGGATGCCGTGGGCATGGGCGATCTCGGCCACGCCGCGAATGTCGAGGACGTTGCCGCCTGGATTGCCGATCGTCTCGGCGAAAAACAGCTTGGTCCGCGGCGTGACGGCGCCTTCCCATGCGGCAAGATCGTCGCCGTCGATGAAACTAAACTCCACTGAAAGCTTGGACAACGTGTTCTTGAATTGCGAGATCGTGCCGCCGTAGATCGCCCGCGCGGCGACGACGTGATCGCCGGGGCGCAGCAGCGTGAAGATGATCCCCGCCTGCGCCCCCAGGCCGCTGCCGAAGGCCACCGCGCCCGCGCCGCCCTCCAGACTGGCGATGCGTTCCTCGAAGACGGCCACCGTCGGGTTCATAATGCGCGTATAGATGTTGCCGTATTCTTGTAAGTTGAAGTACGCGGCGGCGGATTCGGTATCCTCGAAAACGAAGGCCGAGGTCTGGTAGATCGGCACGGCGCTGGCGCCCGTATACGGATCGGGGCGCTGCCCGGCGTGGACGGCGCGTGTCTCGAAGCCGAATTCGTGCGTCGCCTCTACCTCCACACCCTCCGGCGCGGGCTCGGCGCCGCGCTGATCCCCGTTCGCTGCCTCAGCGTTCACCGCCTGCTCCTAACTTCACACGGCATCCACCGTCGCCCTCGGCAGCGTGAGCGCGCCCTCGCGCTCAGTTAACTCCGGCGAGTCCGGCGCGTAGACATCGATCACGCTGACTGCGCCCTTGTGCTCGGCCAGCACGCGCCGCAGCACCGGAGTGTGCAGCCGCTGACATTGTACGCAGTCTTCGCTGCCAAAGGCGAGAATGCGGACTCGCGACCCAGTGCTCTC
Source organism: uncultured Chloroflexia bacterium (assembly GCA_963785845.1). GTDB lineage: Bacteria > Chloroflexota > Ktedonobacteria > Ktedonobacterales > JADMIN01 > CAWAWP01. The sequence continues at coordinate 224,374 of CAWAWP010000004.1, forward strand.
CACAGCGAACGCGCCATCAATTCGCGGAGCAGCGGCGCGCGCGCTGGCCGTGCCGCGCGATCAGTTGCCGCGCCACGAGTACGACACCATCGGTGAGCAGCCCCAGCAGCGCGACGCTGCCGACAGATGGGCGAAAGGCGTTGCGGGTTATTTCGCGGCATTGCTATAATGGGTCGGCAAGCTGAGGCGTCCTGTGACTGCGCCCGCTGCCATTCCACACGGCCCACTGGCGCCGAGGATGGGGCGACGTGCGGCGGCAGATGGCATGCGGCAGCGGCGAGAGGGACCACGTATGCTTGGAAACGTGCTGAAGAACCGCTACAAACTGATCGATGAGCGCGGCAGCGGCAGCATGGCGACCGTCTACATCGGGCGCGATCTCGAAAGCAATCGCCTCTACGCCGTCAAGGTGCTCAGTCGCCAGGCCGCCGCCGAGAGCGAGTTGGTAGAGCGCTTCGAGCGCGAGTTCGAGCTACTCTCACGGCTCTCGGGTCCCCACGTGGTGAGCCCCGTCGATTTCGGCAAGGACATGGGCTGTCTGTTTATCGTCATGGATTATGTCGATGGCCACACACTCAAGCACGCCGTGCTCACCGGCGGCGCGCTGCCGATCGACCGCGCGGTGGACGCCACAGAGCAGGCGGCGGCTGGCGTCGCGGCGGCGGCGGCGCAGGGCATCGTCCATCGCGACATCAAGCCGCAGAACCTGCTGCTCAGCGTCGATCACACCGTCAAGCTGACGGACTTCGGGCTGGCGCGCAGCCACGAATCGCGCGACATCACCGTCACCGGCTTCTTCGTCGGCACCCCCTTCTACGTCGCGCCCGAGCAGGTGGAGAATAGCCGCAAAGCGGACGTGCGCGCCGACCTCTACTCCCTCGGCTGCGTCTTCTTCGAACTGCTGACAGCGCGTGTGCCCTACGACGGCGAACACGCCTGGGATGTGGTGATGCAGCACATCAACGGGCCGATCCCCTCGGCGCGCGCGTTGCGCCCCGATCTCCCCGCCGAGTTCGACGCCTTCTTCGTCCGTGCCCTCGCCAAAAATCCCGACGCGCGCTATCAGACGCCGAGCGATTTCGTCGCGGCGATGGCGGCGTTGCCGCAGCCAGCGCGTCGCGAGGCCGAAGAACTGCATGCGGCGTCCTTCCCCGCTCCCTCCTTCCCGCTCCCTCCTTCCGCGCGCCGCTGGCGACGAAACCCCTCGCCGAGGAGGTAATTGCCGTGCTGGCGCAGCCCGGTGGACCGCCGCTGCTCCTCACCGCGTCTGACCTGATCGTCGGGCGCAGCGATCCACAGCGCGGCTTCTACCCCGACGTCGATCTCATCGCGCTCGATCCGCAGCAGACGGTGTCGCGCAGGCATGCGCGCATCACCCGCCGCGCGGAGCAGTATTATGTAGAAGATCTGAATGCGTTCAACCGGACGCGATTAAATGGCGTGCAATTGGAACCGCATCAGGAAGTTGAGCTTCACGCCGGAGACGGCATGCGCCTCGGCAATGTTGAGCTACGCTTTGAGCTTCGCCCACGCTAGGCGTCGAAGTCGTTCTGGAAGGATTGCAACACAATGAACACAGTCGCAGAGATCGGGCGAGGCGCGATCGGCGTCCTGGGCGACAGCGGCATCAACGGCTCTGTCGCGGTTGCCGCGGCGGCGCTGGTCGTCGTCCTGACGATCGTAGTCGTCTTCGTGATGGTGCTGCGCAGCAACGGCTCCGCCAGTAAGACGGCTCACGGCCTGGGCTACGACGCCCAACGCGGCCCATTAGGGCAGCCGCAGAACGACCCCGACGCCGCCTGGGGTCGCCCCTCCACGCCTGCGGACGCCGCTCCGTGGGGCGCGCAACCACGCCCGAACGCCGCGGCCAACGGCTGGGGTGCGGCCCCAGACCTCGCCGCGAATGCCGGGCAGGGCGGCCAGTTCGGCCAGATGAGCGCGATGGGCGGCGCTCCCTCCGCGGGCGCCGCTGGCCGTGGCGGCTGGAACGGCGGCGCAGCCGCGGGCGCGAACAGTTGGGACGCCCCCGCCGCGCCCCCGTCCGACGCCCCGCCGTGGGGCGCGCCACAGCGCGCGGGCGGCGCTGGCTGGGACGCACCGGCCCCGGCGAGCCGGCCCGCAGCCTCCTGGGATGCGCCTGCCGCGGCGCCCGCCAACATGCCCGCCGCGGGCGGATGGGGCGCTCCCGCCAGCACACCCGCCGCGGGCGCTCCTCCATGGGGCGCGCCCGCCAAGGAGTCCGCCCCGTGGGACTCTGGTGCACCCGCCAACGCGCCGCTCTGGGGCGGGCAACCCGCCGCGCCCGCTCCCAATTCCGCCGCGGGCGGATGGGGCGCCACACCAGCCGACGCCGGCGCGATGCCAGCATGGGGCGCTCCCGCCGCGCCAGCACCGCACCAGGGCGTGCCGTCCGTGCCGCTGGCCGGAGGCAACGGCTATCCCGGCGGTGGCTACGACGACGCCCCCGCCTACGGCGACGACCGCACCCGCGTCGCCCGCCCTGGTGGCCCGCAGCGACTTGGTATGATCGTCGTGCGTCAGGGCAAAGAGCCCGGGCGCATCTTCGAGATCCGCAGTGACCGCATGACGATCGGCCGCAGCCGCGACAGCGACATCTTCCTCGAAGACCTGGCCGTCTCGCGCCTGCACACCACCGTCGGTCGCGATGATGGTGGCAACTACCTGATCCGCGACGAGAACAGCGCCAATGGCACCTATGTCAACAACCAGCGCATCACCGAGCAGCCGCTTGAGGAGGGCGACGAGATTCAAGTCGGTCAGACGGTGCTCGCCTTCATGAAGAAGTAGGCGCGAAAACAGGTAGGCGCGCACGCGTGAACGGGAACCCACAACACGCGTGCGGCGTCGTTACGGTGTGGAATGCCGAGCCAGCGACGGGGAGCAAGCGGCAGTGACGGCGATAGACGACGACTTGACCGGCCTGACCCTCGGTTCCTGCGTGATCGCCGAGATGCTCGGCCAGGGCGGCATGGCGCGCGTCTATCGCGGGCGGCAAGAGAATCTCGATCGCCAGGTAGCCGTCAAGATTCTGCCGCCCTACTACGCTGGCGATAAGAACTTTGTCGAGCGCTTTCGCCAGGAGGCTAAGTCCCTGGCCAAGCTGCGGCACCCCAACATCGTCGTCGTCTACGATGCCGGCGAAGAAGATGGCCGCCTCTTTATCATCATGGAATACATCAGCGGCGGCACGCTGAAGCAGCGCATCGCCCCTGGCATGAGCGTCGTCGACATTCAGCGCGTCACCCGCGAAGTCGCCTCGGCGCTCACCTACGCCCACGAAGTCGGCATCATCCACCGCGACGTCAAGCCGGTGAACGTGCTGATGGATCCAACCGGGCGTTCAGTGCTCAGCGACTTCGGTATCGCCAAGGTGATGGAAGCCTCGGAGCGGCTGACCAACACCGGCGCGGGCGTCGGCACGCCAGAGTACATGTCGCCAGAACAGTGTCGCGGCAACGTGGTTGTCGACTCACGAGCCGACATCTACGCGCTCGGTGTCATGCTCTACGAGATGCTCACCGGCCGGCCCCCCTTCCTCGCGGAGAACTACACCGCGCTGGCGCATTCGCACATCTACGAGCCCGCGCCGCCGCCCTCGCGCTTCAATCCGCGCATCTCGCCCGCCGTGCAGTCGGTGGTCATGAAGGCGCTGGAGAAAAGCCCCGCCGATCGCTTCCAAAAGGCCACGGACCTCTCCGCCGCGCTCGACATGGCGGTCGCCGCCCAAGCGCCGATGCAAATGCCCACTGGTCGGCCCGCGCCGCAACCGACACCGCCACGCGCGCCACCCTCATACGCCATGCTCGTCTGCCCGCGTTGCGCCCACCCCAACAACGCCAGCCAGCGCTTCTGCTCCGCCTGCGGCGAACCTCTCGGCGGCGGGCAACGGCCGCAACCGGCGCCAAGCCCCTCCCACGCGACTGGGAGTTGGCTCACCTGTCCCCACTGCCATTCGATGAATAAGGCCATCAACCGCTTCTGCACGCAGTGCGGCGGCAACCTGCTCGTGGGCGTGGCGCCAGTCGTCTGTCGCGGCTGCGGCGCGCGCAACAGCCCCGCGCAACGCTTCTGCACCACCTGTGGCACACCGCTGCACTAAAGCGCACCCTCTCGTTCACCGCCTGTCCCCTATAACTTGTAGAACGGTCCGCAACGTGCTGTATGTGTAGTCGGGCTATCCATCGCAGCGCGCCGGGGAGATCGTAGGAGACAGGGAGGACGCTATGGCGACGGCGGAGGGCATCCTGCAAGACGAAGACGAGGCCGCGACGACCGATCCCCGTCGAATCGTCGACCTCAACCTCCAACTGCGGCTGATGCTGGGCCGCAGGCTCATTCTGGCGCTGGTGGCCCCGCCGGGCGGCGCGGACGACGCCTTCACCAATCTCGCCGCGCGGCTCTCGGCGTATCCGGAAGTCACCTCGCTCGTGCTGCTACCGCACTCGACAAAGCCTGAAGAAGTCGAGCGCATCGTCGACGAGGCCGACCGCGTCGACGCCGACGCCGTCCTGGTGACGCTGGCCTCCGGCTCGCCCACCACCCAACTCGTCGATAGCGCCAGCATCCCCTCGCTGAAATGGCCGCGCGACGTCCTACGCGTCGCCGAGCGCGTCGGTCTGTGCGAGCGCGCCTTCTGCGGGCTGATCGGCGAGAGCGTCAGCCGCGAGTCCGCGCGACGCCTCGGTTTCGCCGACGGCTTCTCCATCGAGATCGCCGCGCACGACCTCGTCGCCTTCCTCGCGCAAGATGCGCTGAAGCGCGAACAGTGCCGGCGCAACGGCGGCAATACGCCCTGCGACCTGTAGATCGCTTGTCCGTCGCCCGTCGCAACTGCCCACGCACAATCGCCACCCAGCGCCAACGGCGGCGACCAGGCACGACCGTCTTTCAGTCGGCGCCGCCCGCTTCCCCTGCGAGGCGACTGCGCAGCCGCGTGATGGCACGCTCGGTCACGGCGAGATCCGCCTGGAGCGCCGCCTGCTTGTAGTCACGCACCAGCATCTGATATTCAAGGAGCCGTGGTCGGCGCGTGGGCCGGTTGCTATACTCCCGCAAGGCGCGCTCCATGTCGGCGAGTTGCTCGCGCAGCGACGTCAGATGCTCGTCGAGGTGGCGAAGCGCGGTGGCGTCGTCGGTCTGGCCGCAGAAGAACAGCCGCGTGAGAAACTCGTCCTTCGTGAAGCGGGGTGGTACCGGCTCCTGGAGCCAGCGGTCGAGCACGGCGCGGCCCGCCTCCGACAGGCGGTAGACGCGGCGATTTGGCCGCCCTTCCTGATAGATCAGCTCAGAGGTCACCAGGCCACGCGCCGCCAGCGCCTTCAGTGTGGTGTAGATCTGGCTGGCGCCGGCGTTCCAATAGGTCGCCAGCGAGCGGTCGAAGGCGCGCTTGATGTCGTAGCCCGACATGGGATGCGCGCCCAGCAGGCCCAGGATGATCGAGCGCAGCGTGTTGCGCGACGCGTCACCGTCGCCCTCACCGCGGGCAGCAGCTTCGTCGCCCATCGCTCCTCCCTCCGCGGCATCGTCCCTTCGTGGCATTCTAGCACGCGACGCGGCACGCGAAGGCGAGGGAGGGCAGACGCGGCGATCATGTTTTGGCTCGGTGCCGCGACCCTACTATCGCGAGCGCCAGAACGCGATGCGCCCTGATCTTCAGGTCGCCAGGTGTCTTCCGCGTCACACGCCCACCGGCTGCCGCGATGCCTCGCTCCGCGCGATCAGGGCACGCCCCCAAGCCCCCGCGCGCTCCACCTCGCTCGCCGCGAGCTGCTCGTGATCGTGGCGTGGCTTCTCGCCTTCGGGTGGCGTATCGCGCACGACGAAGAAGCTCTCCGGCGGCGCGACGAGGTGCGCCCCAGCGCGCCTCAGCCTGCGCGCGATGTACAGCGCGGCGGAGCCTGTCAACCAGCGTGCCTGGTCGTAGCGTGTGTCGAAGGCCGCCACCGGCACGCCCCGCAGCGATCCGCGCGGGATGGCATCGAGCGCTTCCCGCATCTCCCGGCTCGCACCGTGAACGTGCGTCGGACCGCCGACGACCAGCAAATCGCAGGCGGCGAGATCGATCCGCGCGGCCTCCATCACGCTTGCCACACGCGCCGTTCCCAGCGCCTCCGCGACGGCCTGCGCGATCCGCTGTGTGTTGCCGTACTTCGAGTCATAGAGGATCAGCGCGTTCATAGATCATCGCCTCCTCGTCTATGCGGGCACGCGTGTCCTTTCCGGGGCGAGCGTGACGGCGATCGGCTCGCTGCCCTCCGCGAGTGCCGGCCCCGCGCGCTCGGCGCTCCGCTTCATCTGGCGCACGGCCACCATATCGCGCCGGATATTCTCCAGCGACGAGCCGAAGCGCGTGAACGGTCGCAGCCACGGGCGCAGGCGGTGAACCGGCGAGATCACCACGAACTCCTTCACGCCCGGCGTGTTCTCCGGCGAGTGCGGGCAGACCTCGCGCACCTCGTCGCCGACGCGCACGCGCAGCCACGCATGCCCCGTCACGCCGCTCTCCCGCGGCATGCCGTCCACTGTGCTGGCGGGGAACCAGCAGCGCAGCGCGAAGACCGGCCACGACTCGATGCCCAGCCCGTCGTAGATCTGCTGCAGCGCCAGCGCCTGCTGCTCGCAGTAGCCGCGCCCCCGCTCGAACGCGTGCGCCGGCGACTCCCACGTATTCAGCCGCGAGTAGGTGAACTTGCGGGCGGTAAGCCGCTGCGCGTAAGCGACGAGATCCCACCCGCGCAGCCGCGTCGTGCGGCAATGCTCGATCGCGTCCGCGACAGTCAACACGCCGTCCTGCGTCTCATAGCGCTCCGGCGGCAGCCGGCGCAGCATCTCCGCCGATCGCCAGATGACGAAGGCCGTACCCTCCGCTGCCACGGCCATCAGTGCCAGCGCGTAAGCTCTTTTCATCGCGATGCCTCCTCCGGTGGATATGCCACCCGCCAGAAGCAGACCATCCGCGCCTCTCGCCGGCCTCACAATCCAGCCGTGTGCCACCGCACTCGCGTCTCAACTCCCGCGCGGAAACAGCGCGAGAGCCGGCGCCATCCTCCATGCGATGACCGGCTCTCGTCTCTGCGGCGTATCGCGGATCGCTATGCGGCGTCGCTCGAGTTCTCGGAGGAGTCCGGCACGCGCTGCCCGCGGCCATTGGCGTTCTCCTCGTCCTCGCCGACGACGTTGAGCGCCCGTTCCATCTGCACCCGTCGCGTCGCGCGCTCGCGGCGGAGCAGTTCCCACAGCATATCGATCTCCGCGGTGATCGCGCGAATGCGCGCGCCGTTGGCGGGGGCGAGGATCGGATGCGCTGCCGACTTGGAATAGAGACGCTGTCGCTCTTTGGTCAGTTGCTGGATGCGCGCGAGGGCGCCGTCTCGCGGATTCTTGCGCGCGTCATCGCCCAAGGCCAACTCGACGATGATCGCTTCAAGCGGCGAGAGCTCGGTCTTCCGGGTTGTGCTGGCCATACCTGTATCCCTTCCTGTGGAGAGAAGTCTGTCCCGGCGTACACGCTACTCTAGGGCGCCGCCCTGGTACCCATTTTCAGACGTATCGCCCCCCTCCACGGACACCACCACGCACTTTCTGACCGTCCGCCTGACCGTCCGCCGCGGCGCTAGTCCTGGGTGCCCTAGCCCCTGGCGGGATAGCGCGTCGCGAAGTTCGTGGGACGGAACGGAAAGCCTCTTGCCGAGCGCGGCGCGACATGTTATACCTGTTGCACGTCGGCGAGGCCACGCGCATAGCGTGATGCTGCCGCTCTCGGAAGGCACAGGGCATCTCATCCAGGCTGCCCCATTCGAGCTACCAGGGAGCCGATGGAGCAGGGGTATCAAATCAGCGATGTTGGGAAGGGGCAGCAGCGATGGTCTCCGATCCGGGATCGGTCGTCACACTTTATGAGCGCATGCCGCTCGGCGCCATGCAGCAGATGGCGGATAGTTACCTGACGTGGTACGTCGCGCGGGTAACGCAGCGCCTCGACGAGATCGCCGCGGGCCTGCGCATCGATCTCCGCGAGAACGACGCCAAGGAGGCTTCGTTCTGCCCGACGGCGCGCGAGCAAGAGGCGATCGTGCGCCTCCAGCGCAGCGGCGTGACGGGTATGGATCTCCTCGACCGTATGGTAGAGCAGGGCGAGGGCTGGCTGTTGCTGACGATGCGGCGCCTTGATCACTTCGAGCGCACCGGTCTCGCGCCGAAAGACTACTCGGCATGGTGCGAGCACGCGCTGGCCGGTGCCTACGACTGGATCGACCATCGCCAGCTTGAGAGCGCCGTCGGCACACCTGCCGCCGCGTCACGCGGGCGCTAGCGTCCACGCAGAGCACATCCCGTTCCGCTGATGCTTGGTGCTCCGAGCATCAGCGTTTTCGTGTCCGCACGCCACCCTTCAGCCCACCGCTCGGTGCGCGGCCCGTCGCGCCCTCCTCTCACACCGCTTGCGTGTGGGTCCTTGCCGCTTCCACGCCGATGCTTTCGGCTCCCCTCTCAGGTCCTGACCCACGCGGATGCGGTATCACGCCAGCACCACACAGCTCCTCTGACCGCGCCCGCCCTCCCCTTTTCCGCCCCACTCCTTCGCGATTCCGCTCCCCGCCATCCACGCTTGCCATCGCCCCTCGCCTGCATCGGAATATTAACATTTCATCGAACGACATTGACTTTGTTAATACGCTATTGACATTATTGAGTTCGCAGACTACTATTGCCTCAGACCTACATGACAGATACCCTCAGGGAGCGGACGTAGTGCCTCAGATCAACGATGTAGATGGCTCCTGCCCCGTCTGCGGCAACGCCATGACGATCACGCGCCTCGGCTGTGTCCGCTGCGGCAGCGCTCTCGAAGGCGCCTTCCGCCTCACCGGTCAGCCCGCCGCCGAGGGGGCAAGCGGGTCGAGGGCCAGTGGACCTCTAGCGCCTCGTGGACAACTCGAAAGCCGCTTCGGCCGGCTGGCGCGCCTCAACGACGTCCAGATCGAGTTCGTCGAAACCTTTCTGCGCTGCCGTGGCGTGATCAAGAACGTCGAAGACATGCTCGGCATCTCGTATCCGACCGTGCGCGGCCGCCTCAACGACGTGCTCGATGCCCTCGGCTTCACCGCCGAAGACGATCTGCCCGCGCCTGACGACCGCCGCGCGCGGCGCGAGATCCTCGCCGACCTCGCCGCCGGGCGCATTAGCGCCGACGAGGCGCACGGCCTGCTCCAGCGTCAACCATCCACGGCGGCGGAAACATCCGCGGCGGAAACGTCTAAGGACGACGCGCCACGCTAAGTAGCCCGCGTTAGGCGATGTGCGGCGCGAGTGCCACGTCGCGGAAGGAGGAAACAGCCCATGGATCCTTCGTTTGGCCGGCTCGAATATGCCAGCGCGCGTCACGCCGCGATGCTGCGCGAGGCTGAAGTGCAGCGCGCTCTGCGCGAAGAGGGTGCTCCCCCCACCGAGCCGCACGATCCCCTGCTGGCACGTCTCGGCGACGCGCTGGTGGCGACTGGCGAGCGTCTGCGAGAGCGGCGTGCGCCGTCCGCCTCGCTGCCCGCGCTCCTCCCCGCGAGCGTGGTCGTCGACCCCATCGTCGACCCGATGCCCGCGCTTGCCCTGCACTTCTACCAGTTCGACGATGGGCGCATCGAGACGCGCGTCTTCTGCCGCCTGCTCGACCCGCGCGATGGTTCCAGTGTGACGGCGCTCCTGCAAGGTGTCAGCGTCTAGCGGCAAACCAGCCGTGAGCCGCGCCCACTTCTTGACGAAAGGCAATGTGTATGGAACCCTACGACGGCGAGCCAACCCCGCCCGAAGCGCAGAGCGCCGAACCGATACAACCTGTCGAACCTGTTGAGCCTGTCGAACCCGTACAGCCTGATGAGCCTGCGCCGCCCACGGCGGAGAGCGCCGAGCGGCGGCCGCGGATCGAAATCGACGTGATACAGGGCGACGCCGTCATTCGCGGTGGCGCGCCCCAAGTCTTGCTCAGTTCCCCCGGCGTCCGCGCCGAAGATCACATCGTCAGCGACATGGAAGGCACGCTGCGCTTCCACCGCCTGCCCGATGGGAGTGACCTCAGCGTGCCCGACGGCTCCCACGTACTGATCCGCCAAGTCTACGGCGATTTGATCGTCGAGAGCCTCGACGGCTACGTCACCGCGCAACATATCCGCGGCGACCTGACGCTGTCGGGCCTCGCCGTCGGCGACTTCGCCCACGTGGAAGGCGATCTTCGCGCCGCGGACGGCGGCAGCCTGCGCGCGCGGATCGTCGGCGGCGACGCCGACCTGGGCGACTACGAAGACGTGCCACTGCTCGGGCACATCGGCGGCGATCTCGAAGCGCACGACCTCGCGGGCCTTGAGGTACGCGAAGCCGTCGGTGGCGACGTCGAGCTAGAGCGCTGCGGCGCGGTGACGTTGATCGGCACCATCGGCGGCGATCTCCGCGCCAACCATACCAGCGTCGCGCTTCATGCCAGCAGCGTCGGCGGCGATGTCGATCTCTCGTTCGCCGAGAGCCTGACCCTCGCGGCGGTCGGCGGCGATCTCCGCGTCGTCCAGGAGGCGAGCGGCGCGATCCAAATATCCAGCGTTGGCGGCGATGCTGATCTGCGGCGCACGCGCGGCAGCGTCCGGCTGACGAACGTCGGCGGCGACCTCACCGTCGAAGAGGCGACCGGCGGACTCATCGCCGGGCGGGTCGGTGGCGACGCCGAACTCGATACACCCCTCACTCCTGGCGCGGAATACAAAGTGCGCGCCGGGGGCGACATTGACCTGCGAGTGCGCGGCGAGGTGAACGCGCGCTTCGTGGCGCAGACGAACGGCGGCGAGATCAGCACTCGGCTGCCGCTCACCGTCGAGCGCGGACGCCGGCGTCACCTCGTGGGCGCGCTTGGTCGCGGCGACGCGACGGTTACGTTGGAGAGTGGCGGCGACATCACGATCACCGCGACAGACCGTTTCCAGGAGGATCACGACATGAACGACGATTTTGGCACCACCAGCACCACGGATCGCGAAGACGACGTGCCCGGCCCCCGCTCGTGGGAGACGACCTTCGGCGGTCACCGCTTCCGCGTGCAGTGGGATCGGCAGCCTGGCAAGGCCAACTTCCGCTTCAAGGGGCCCTTCACCGAGGACGACGACCCCGACGCGATGAACAGCGGCTCGTCGCGCGACTTCAACTTCGAGTGGGAGCGCGGCAAGGGTCCCCGCTTCTCTGGTGAGTATCAAGACCAAATCAACGAGCTGCGCGAAAAGGCCGAGCGCGCCGCCCGCAAAGCCGCCGAGCAGGCGCAGATGTACGCCGAGCGCGCCGCCAAGCGTGCCCGCGACACCGATTGGGAGTCCGTTGGCCGTGAAGTGCGCTCCGCCGTGGAGCGTGCCATGTCTGAGTTGGAGAACGCCTTCGGCTCGATGCGCAGCACCTGGGAGAACCGCCCTTCAGGTGGCGCCGGTGCCTCAGGGAGCGGCACCGCCAGCGGCCAGCGCAACCCCGGCGCGCAGCGCGTTCGCATCGAAGTTGACGACGAGCCCACGGCGACTCAGTCCGCCTCCCAGGAATCCACAACCTCGCGCAGCGACGACGTCGAGGCCCGCCGTCGCGGCATCCTCGAGCAGCTACGCGGCGGCACGATCTCGCTCGACGAGGCCGAGCGCCAACTCAACGACCTGCGCTAGACGGCGCACCCCTTACAACCCGCGAGCGGCGTGTTCCCCACAGGGCACGCCGTTCGTGGTTTCCCGACACGTCCGCCATTCCCGCCGCGACCGCCTATGCCCCCCGCGCCGGGGCCAGCGCCGCCTCCGTGATCACCAGCTCGCACGTCGCCGCATCCACCGTCGCCCGCACCCCCAGCGGAATCGTCGCCAGCCGCCCCCCGTGCCCGAACGGCAGCGGATAGAGCACCGGCACGCCCAGCGGCCCCAGCCGCTCCTCTAACACCTGCTCCAGCGTCTTCGAGTGCGCGAACGGCGAGCCGCCGCCCTCGTCGAACTCGCCGCCAGTCAGGTCGCCCACCACCACGCCGCGCACCCCCGCCAGCTTCCCCGCCTGTGCGAGCTGCACCAACTTGCGCTCCAGGCCGTGCGGGCTGCTGCCCACCTCCTCGAAGAGGAAGATCGCGTCGTCCAGGTCGAGCTCCCACGGCGTGCCCATCGTCTCCAGCAGGTCGCTCAGGCACCCGCCCACCACGCGCCCGCTTGCCGTCCCCGGCGCGATCGCCCGCACCCACGGATCGCCGGGGTCCCGCGGGATCGGGCCGGTCGTCTCGCCGCCCAGCACGCGCAGCATATGGTCCGCCGTGAACGACGACCACACCGCCACCAGCGTCAGCGACGGACCGTAGAACGTCACCAACCCCGCCTTGCGCAGCAATGCCGTGTGCAACACGCTGATATTCGATGATCCGATGAACGCCTTGGGGTGCGCCGCGATCACCTCGTAGTCGAGCAGTGGCATGACCTCCGCCGCCCCCGTGCCCCCGCGCAGACACTGGATCACGTCCACCTCAGGGTCGGCAAACATCGCCATCAGATCGCGTGCGCGCACTCCGGGGCTGCCCGCCGTCCAGTCCGTCCGCTCGTGAATGCCCTCGGCCAGCTTCACGCGATAGCCGCGCGCCTCCCACCAGGCCACCCCGCGCAGCAGGTCCGAGCGGCGATTGTAGGGGCTGGCCGGCGCCACCACGCCGATCGTCCCACCCGGCGGCAGTGCCCGCGCGATAACGGGGTCCATGCGCTCCTCCTCTGGCTCCAAGGCCGCGACGGCACCCGCCCGCCGCGTCGCCCATCACCGTAGCACAGCCCAGCCGTCCCGGCGCGAGGGAAAACACTCCGAAGATTACAGAGATTACACCCGCTCGATCACCACAATCGGGATCTCGCGCGTCGTCTTCGCCTGCTGTGCCGGAAGATACGGCACAAGCTCATCCTGCCGCGCCAGCAGGTCGGCGCGCTCGGCGCCCTCGGCCGTCCGCGCCCGCGCCGCGAAGCGCTCGCTCCCAACCTCCACCGTCACCTCAGGGTGTGCCACCAGATTGCGATACCAGTCCGGATGCACCGCTGCGCCCGCGTTCGCCGCGACGACCACCAGCCGCTCGCCGTCTCTGCCATAGCCCATCGGCGTCACGCGTTCGAGGCCAGTCTTGGCGCCGGTAGTCGTCAGCAGCAGGATGTGGCTGTTGGCGAGTTGCCCGCTGAGCACGCCGCCATGCGCGCGGAATTCCGCAATCAGCGCCCGGTTGTACTCGTGCATATCCATCGGAAAAATACCCCTCCAGCGTGACGCGCCGTCGCACAGCGGCCACCGCGACCTTCCGCGCTCGCCTCTCACCTTCGGAGCACGCGAACAGATCCGACGCAGCAACCCCCGTGCCTAGGCATTGGCCCGCTGCTCGGCGATCTCCGCATACTCCTCCGCATACCATGCCGACCGCGGACTTTGCCGCCGCTCGATGCTCTCAGCCTTCGCCGCGAGCGCCTTGAGCGTCGGCGCGAGCCCCTGGGCGATGCGCTCGCGTACCTTCGTACCGGTGACCGCCGACAGCAGCCCGCGCACATTGATGCTTTCGCTGATCTTCGTCTGCCCGTCCGCCCACGGTCGGATGGTGCAGCGGTAGTAACAGGTGATCAGCGGCGTCTGCCTCGCCACCAGCGTGAACGTCTCCTCCTGCACGACGTCGATCAGCGCCACGCGCTGCGTGCCAGCGCTCGTCGTCATCGTACCCTTCACGCCGTTGTCAAAGAAACCGTTGAGCTCGAATTTGCGGACATCGAGATTCCACTGCGGCCAGGTCGTCGAATCCGACCAGACCCGCCAGACCGTCTCCGCCGAGGCCGAGGTCACCTGTGAACGTTCCTCACTAATCACCGCGCCATGCTGCATCGCCATCGTCTCGTTCTCCCACTCGCACGGCCCGCGCCCCGCGGGACATGCCTCGTGCGTCGCGGGGCGTCCGCAGCCACCGCGCCGCCGCCCAATCAGACCGGGCAATTCGGCTCGAATCTGCGCCACCCTCTTGCTACACATGACGCGCACCGCGCCCCTAGGTGTCGTGCAGCGGCAAATGGCAGCTGCCACCTAGTACTTCGTGACCACTTCGTGAACGACGCTGCGCAATAGTGACGGCCCCGTGACTGCGCCCCCGTATGCTCCCCAGCGTAGGCGCAATCGCGACCCACTCCGGGACGCACCAGCACGCGCCAGGAAAGCGAGGATGTCGCATGTCGACTTCATCTGGTCTGTTCAATCGTATCCTCGTCGCCACGGACGAGAGCGCCGCTGGAGCCACTGCCACCGCCGTGGCCCGCCGCTTCGCCGCGCGTGAAGGCGGTACGCTGCTGTTGCTACGCGTCGAATCCGACAGCGCGGATCTTCCCAAGGTCTTCTCGGACACAGCCTTGCTCAAGCAACAATCCAGCGAAATCAGCGAGAGCGGCATACACAGCTATTATCGCGTCGAGTACGGCAATCCCGCCGAGAATATCGCCGTGGTTGCCGCCGAGGAGGCGGCCTCGCTAATCCTGCTGGCGCATCGCCATCGCGGCCTGGTCGACGGTCTGCTGCATCCCAGCGTCTCCGCGCGCTTACTCCCGCGCGCTCCCGTGCCGCTGCTGATCTGGCCCGATGAATTCCCCGCTGAGAGCTTCGACGACTTCATGACGCTGCCCAATTCCGTCGTGCTCGTCCCGCTGGATGGCAGCATCGAGGCCGAGCGAGCGCTGCCCTTGGCGGCGGAAATCGCCAAGCGGAGCGGATGTGTGCTGCTCCTGACGCGCGTGCTTGAGCCGCTGCCGCTCGGCATGGCTGGCGGCCCGTACTACACTCAGCCGGTCCCTACCGAGGAGGAGAGCCAGGATGCGCGTACTTACCTCAGCGCAACGCGCAAACGCCTCGCCGTGGAGACGGGCCTCGTCGTGCAGTCGCTGCTGCTTGAGGGCAACGCGACCAGCGAGATCGGTAAGGCGCTGCTGGGCCACGAGGGCAGCCTGGTCGTCATGACCACCCATGGCCGTACCGGATTCGGCAAACTGGTGCTCGGTAGCGTCGCCGCCAGCCTGATTGACCGTGCGCGCGTGCCGCTCCTGGTGGTCCCGCCGCTCGTCGTCCAGCGCGCCACCGCGGCCGTCACCACCGAGCAGCGCGAAACCAACGAGGTGTCCGTCGAGACCCCCGCGCTCGCTCCCGGTGCCGCCCTCAACTGATCTCACCCTCCCCGCGCGTCGTCCATTCCGCGTCGAGAGGCTATAATCTCCCGGCGCGGAGTGCCCCTCGCCAGCGGACCCCCGCGGACGGAAATCCCTCCGCCGCAGTGTAGGGGTGCGGCATGCTCCGCCCTCGCGCCGCTCACGCCATGCTACACCGCGAGCGCCAGCCACGCCGTCACGCCGCACCGCGAGGGAACCCGCGCATGATCATCGCCACCATCTCCGAGCTACCCGGCCAGCGCTACGAAGCCCTCGGGCTCGTCAGTGCCATCCTGCACATCTCCGCTGGCATGCGCGCCAACACCCTCGACCTTGCCCGCGACCAGCTTGAGGCCCAGGCCACCGCCATGCACGCCGACGCCGTTATCGACGTCCATCTGCAATCCCATCTCAATCCCTCAGCCAGCCGACCCGCCCAACTCGTCGTCATCCTGCTCGGCACCGCCGTCCGCTTCCTCTAACTGCTGGCCCCCGCCACGCTCGCTTCCACCCCTACCCTCCACGCGCGGAATAGACACGTGCTTGTGTTACGTCACCTTCCCATGCTACAATCTGAACACATGTTCTAGTATTGCCTGCATGCCTTCCCTCCCCAGGAGTGCTCATGACCTCACGTGATCTCCCCCAGTTCGCCGCGGACGACGAGCCCACTCCCGGCGAAACCGACGACCTCTTCGCCGCCCTCGACAATCCCGACGACGCTGAAGACTCCGTCGAAGCGAACGCCGATCCAATTGACGCGGGCGCCGAATCTCCCTCTTCCCCCTCGGGGAAGGCAGAGACCCCCATGTGTGGGGGCTTGGCCGAGGCGATCGAATCTCCCGCCCGCCCTTCTCGCCGAGTACGCCCTGCCCTTCGCCCCGCGCCTCGACCTCGAACCCCGCCCCTACCAGAGCGCCGCCGTAGACGCCTGGCTGCGGCATGACGCGCGTGGCATCGTCGTCCTGCCCACCGGCGCGGGCAAGACCGTCGTCGCCTTCAGCGCCGTTGCCCGCCTCGGCGTCCGCACGCTCGTCGTCGTCCCCACCATCGAGTTGTTGCGCCAGTGGCGCGCCGGCCTCCGCGAACGCCTTTCAGCGCCCGAAGATGCCGTCGGCGCCGTCGGTGGTGGCGAGCGCAGCACTGGCCCGATCACCGTCATCACCTACGATTCCGCCGCCATGCCACGCCGCAAGCTCGACGGCTACGGCCTGCTGATCTTCGACGAAGCCCACCACCTACCTGCCCAGAGCTATCGCGCCATCGTCGCCAAGTGTCGCGCCCCTTGGCGTCTTGGCCTCAGCGCCACCCTCGAGCGCGCCGACGGCCTCCACAACGACCTCACCGCCCTCATCGGTCCCGTCGTCTACCAGCGCGACGCCGAAGAGCTCTCCGCCCAAAAGCACATCGCCGCCTATCGCGAGCGCCGCGTGTTCGTCGATCTCTCCCCCGAAGAAGAGTTGCGCTACGAATCGCTGATGGCCCAGTGGCGCTGGTATCTCGCCACCCACCGCGCCCAGCTCGGCGCCGGACCCGGTCTCTTCGATGCCCTCCTGCGTCGCGGCGGGTTCGATCCCGAGGCGCGCCGCGCCCTCCGCGCGCACCACGACGCCCGTCTCGTCGCCATGAACGCCCGTGCCAAGCTCGCCACCATCGAAGACCTCCTACGCCGCCACGCCGGCGACAAAGTGATCGTCTTCTCCGAATACGTCGACATGGTCGATGCCATCAGCCGCACGTTGCTGCTGCCGTCGATCACCTATCGCACCCCCACCGCCGAGCGCCGCGCCATCCTCGAAGGTTTCCGCTCCGGCGCTTTCACCAAGCTGGTCACCGGCCGTGTCCTCAACGAAGGCGTCGACGTCCCCGACGCCAACGTCGCCATCGTCGCCAGCGGCAGCTCCTCCATGCGCGAATACGTCCAGCGTCTCGGCCGCGTCCTCCGTCCCAAAGCCACCGAAGCGCAGCTCTACGAACTGATTTCGCGCCGCACCACCGAGCGCAACGCCGCCCGCCGTCGCCGTCCCAAGCGCAAAGGACTCCCCGATGCCCACGACCTCGCCAGCTAATCGCGCGAAAAACGTGAAAATCGGCAGAATCGGCAGAATTGTGTGCTCCCTCGGGGACCAAAAACGCGAAATCCGGCAAGATCGGCAAGATCGGCAAGATCGCTCCCCGCCAAATCTCCAAAAATCGGCAGAAACGGCAGAAACGGCAGCTCCACCATCGGCCCAAAAAATGAAAATCCGGCAAGAATCGGCAACGACCCTCCACACGCGCCCTCCCCTTCCCGTGCAGGGCAGGCGTGATCCCACGCTCCGGGCTTGGCAGGGGTGAGGTGGCACAACCGGCCGCATCCAAACCCCTGGCGCGGGTTGCGCTCGCCGGCCACCCACATCGCCATATTTCGCAAATCCGGCAAGAATGGCAATACAGCACCCACCTTCCCGCGGAAAGTTTCCGCCTTCCGCGATACGCCGTCATCCTCCGCACGCAACGAAGGAAACCGCCCCATGCTCCACCTGGCCGATATACGCAAAACCACTCGTCGCGCCAAAACGGGTGACCTGCGTATCGTCTATCCCACGCTGCTGCGCGACCGCTCCCTCGCCCCGCGCATCGGCATGGCCCTGCGCTACCTAGACTCCATGGTCGGCAAGCCGCGCCGCGAGTTGGATAGTGAAGTCATCGTCCAACTCTTCGGCGACCACAAAATCGCCCGCTGCATCGTCGCCTCCCTCGCCACCACCTATCGCCATCGCTCGCGGACCTTCGCCGAAGTGCTCCCCCAGGCGACCGTTGCCGCGCTGGCCGCGCACAACATCGCCACGCCCAGCGACCTGCGCCTCTATCTTTTCCGCCGTGCCAATGGCGCGTTACGTGGCTTTGTCGGTGGCGTCGAGCGCGCGCCTTTCCTGCGTGCCGTCGGCGCTGACCTGGGCCTCGCCCCCGAACAGGTCGAGACGCTGATCACGCTCGATGCTCCCGCCAACGCCGTTCTCACCCGCGTCGGACCCGCACTCACACCCGACGACGTCATCGCCCGCTTCAACTTCGACGTGCTTGCCGCGCTCCTCGCCAACGCCACCATCGTCCGCATCACGCTCTCACGTGCCCCAGCGGAGGCCGAGACGTTCCGCGCCCTCTGCGCCCAGGCCGGCGTTCGTGCCGAGCTTGCCGGACGTGAGATCGTCTTGCACGGGCGGCAAGACGCGCTCAACGGCTGGGCGCGTCACGGCGCACGCCTGGTTCGCCTGCTCTCTGCCCTGCTCTGCTGCGGCCTCCCCGTGCGCGGCGGCGAAGCCCTGGTTGCCGCGCCAACCGGCGGCGAATGGCTCTTCCGCCTCGACGCCGATGCCTTCGCCAGCCTCGGCGCTCCCCTGGCAGCCAACGCCACCAGCGATCCCGCCACCCTGCTCGACCTCTGGCAGCGCGCCGACGCCTTCGCAAACGATTTCTCCGCCCTGCGCCGCGCCGGAGACGCCGATGGATGGTCGCTGCGCCGCGCCACCGAGCCGCTCGTCCTCCAGGGTGCCGTCCTCCCGGCCCTATTCACCTGCTCGCGCACTGTTCCGCATTCTGGCAAAAACGGCAAGATCGGCAATGCCCGCGTCCCGCTCGTTCCCGCTGCGGCCAGTCCCGCGAGCTCCACGCAGCTCGCGGCCGTCGCCGCCCGCATCCCGCTCGTCGCCCTCGCGACCACCGAGACCAGCGCCGCGCCGTCCCCCAGCGCGCCCACACTGCGCTACACCGCGCGCGAAGACGTTGCCCACCTGCCCTCGCTGCTCAGCCGTGCCATCGGCGAAGCGGACGCCCGCAGCGAAATCGCCC
Organism: uncultured Chloroflexia bacterium; assembly: GCA_963785845.1. Taxonomy (GTDB): domain Bacteria; phylum Chloroflexota; class Ktedonobacteria; order Ktedonobacterales; family JADMIN01; genus CAWAWP01. The sequence goes on from CAWAWP010000004.1 coordinate 243,405, forward strand.
GCATCGAATCGCTGTTCGACGAAGCCCGCGCCACCGGCGTGCTCACCGAGCCAGCGCTTGCCGAACGCCTCGGCTGCGACGAAGAAACCATCGCGTCGCGCCTCGCCCTGCCCGCCGCCCGCGCCGCGCGCCAGGCCCGCGGCATCCAATACATCGAAGGCTTCGGCCTCTGCACCGCCGAAACGCTCGCCAAAGCCCAGGCCGCCTCAGAAGAAGTCAGCGCCCTCCGCGCCGATCAACCCGTTGGCTCCGCCTGGGTGCTGCGCCAGCTTGGCCGCCGCCTCCGCGCCGTCACCGGCGCCAGCGAAGGCATTGAATGCCTCATCGCCTACCTCGGCGCCGCCTAGTTCCGAGAAACTCGCGCATTAGGAATGCTCAGGGAGTGCCGAAAATGCCGTCTCCGCCCGTGCGCCGCCAGATGCTATGCGGCTCGCCCGGCTGAATGCATACGCCATAGCGAACCTCCGCCGTCTCAGTGCTTGTCAGCTATTATCCCCTCCGAACGTGTATCATGGAGTCGCCTCGACTCCCCTCGCGGGAGACGTTGCTGGCGATGAGGACCCGCCTCGCCTGCTTTCCCAAGTTTGCAGATTCTTTACGGCCCTCCAAGCTTATTCTCATACCTAGCCGTCATACTAAGGGGACCTGCGAACAGACAGGATTTGTTCGCCGCCCAACCCGGAATTATCCCAGATCGCCCGCGGCATGCAAGCCGCGAAAGCTTCGCGTGGCACATATTGTGGAGGAGTGTCAGGAAGGCGGAGACGCGCCCTCGCGTCGCGCGCCTTCGTGGGGAGGCGAGACAACGCATGCTGGAGCCACAACGCCGGATCGCGAGTAGCCCACTGGATCTTCCGCTCTTCGATGACGACGACGACACCTTCGATGGCGACAGCACGGCCCCCGAACCCTGGTGGCGCAGGCGTGCCGTCCTCGCGGCGGTCGCCGTGGTCGTGGTCGTCGCCCTGGTCCTCGGCGGCATCGCCGTCTTTGCCCATCGCGGCGCGTCCTCGGTGACCTACACGACCGCGACCGTCAACACGGGCAACCTATCCACGACGATCAGTGCCACAGGGCCGCTCGCGGCGGGCATCTACAACGTCACGGCGACCAGCGGCACCAAGATCAACTCGGTCGACGTCACCGTCGGCCAGGACGTCACCGCCGGCCAGAAGCTCGCCACACTGGACCCCACCTCGCTGCAAGACGCGGTCAACCAGGCCCAAACCCAGGTGAACTCCGCGCAGACTGCCCTCAATAACGCCTACACGAATCGTAGCAACACCCAGGCGCAGACCTCAGCGCAGTTGAACATCGCCTCCCTCTCCGAGCAGACAGCGCTCAGCAACTGCTCCACCCCGCCAAAGGGCCAGACCGTCACACAGTGCCAGCAGGCGGCGTACGCGCAGTATAACCAGTCGGTCGCCCAGGCCAATCAAGCGAACGCCAACGCCGACGCGCAAGTGACCAATGCCCAGGCGAGCCTCGCCACCGCCGAAGCCGCCCTCACCACCGCCAAGGATAACCTCGCCACCGCCACCCTCACCGCGCCGCATGCCGGCACCGTCGCCGCGATCAACGGCCAGGCCGGCGGCACGGTCGGCACGAGCGGTTCGTCTTCGAGTGCGTCAAGCTCCACGTTCATCGAGATCGTCGACCTCACCTCCATGCAGATCACCGCCGGCGTCAACGAGGCGGATATCGGCGGCGTCGCCGTCAACCAGTCGGCAACCTTCACCGTCAGCGCCTACAGTGCGCAGATCTTCCGCGGCACGGTCGTCTCAGTGTCTCCGCTTGGCGCCAGCACCTCCAGCGTCGTCACCTACCCCGTCACCATCACCGTAGACATGACGCGCGTCGGCACCGCCAAGCTGCTCCCCGGCATGACCGCCAGCGTCACCATCGTCACGGCCCAGCGCGCCGGAGTGGTGCTCGTGCCCGCCAGCGCCGTCACCTTCGCCCGCACGGCGCTCGCCTCCGGCATCATCACCCGCGCGCAACTGACAGCGGCAGTGCAGCAGGCGGCGCAACAATTGACGGCGCTCCGCTCCAGCAACCCCAATCTCGCCATCGACAAACCCGCCGCCTCCTACGTGCTTGAGCACGCCAACGGCAAGTGGACCGTTACGCCGCTGGTCATCGGCCTCGGCAACGGCAGCGTCTATGAAGTCCTCTGGGGCCTGAACGGTGGCGAAACCGTCGTCACCGGCCAGGTTGGTGGCACGACCACCACCGGCGCGACCTCCACCGGCACCGGTCGCGGCGGGTTTGGTGGTGGTGGCTTTGGCGGCGGCGGCTTTGGTGGTGGTGGCGGGTTTGGTGGTGGCGGGTCCGGCGGTTGATCGCGACGTATGCCAGGCGCGAAGCAGCACGCGAACCCCACCGAGGAGAGCACAACGTGGCAACCAACGGCTCTGAGCCACCCCACGATACCTATGATCCGGCGCTCGCCGCGGAGGCGGAGGTCGCGGCGGAGCAGTTTACCGCGGCGGCCGATCCCGACGCCGTCATCTCCGTCCGCGATCTAAAGAAAGTCTATATGCTCGGCCAGACCCGCGTCCGCGCGCTGCGCGGCGTATCTCTGGACGTCCACGCCGGCGAATTCGTCGCCATCATGGGGCCGTCCGGCTCTGGCAAGTCAACCTTTATGAACCTCGTCGGCTGCCTCGACCGCCCATCGGCTGGCGACTACTACCTGATGGGCACCGCGGTCAGCCGCATGTCGCCCGACCAGCTTGCCAGCGTCCGCAACCGACGCATCGGTTTCGTCTTCCAGGGCTTCAACCTCCTGGGGCGTTCCACCGCGCTCCAGAATGTCATGCTGCCGCTGCTCTACGCCGGCCTCCAGAAAGACGAGCAACGCCGCCGCGCGAACCGCGTGCTCCAGCTCGTGGGCCTCGCCTCGCGCGCCAACCATAAGCCGGCGCAACTCTCCGGCGGGCAACAGCAGCGCGTCGCCATCGCCCGCGCGCTCGTCACCGGCCCGGCGCTCCTGCTGGCCGACGAGCCGACCGGCAACCTCGACAGCCACACCAGCGTCGAGATCATGGCGATCCTCCAGGCGCTCAACGACCGCGGCCTGACGATCGTGCTCGTCACGCACGAGTCCGACATCGCCGCCTACGCCCACCGGCAGGTCGCCTTCCGCGACGGACGGGTGATCCGCGATGAGATGGTCGAGCAGCCACGCTCCGCCCGCGCGGAGCTTGAAGCGACGATGCCCGCTCCCAACAGTGTCCCGATTCAGATCAAGGAGGAGACGCGATGAACGACGCCACCTCCCCAACCATGCCCGTCGCGCCTCCACCATCCACGCCCGCCAGACCGCGTGCGGGCGCTCGTGCCCTCAACGCGCGCCGCCGCAGACACCGGCGCAGCGCCTCACTTGGCGCCAGCCTCACCAGCGCATTCGAGGCGCTGTGGGCGAATCGCCTGCGCTCATTGCTCACCGTCCTCGGCGTGATCGTCGGCGTCGGCGCCGTGCTCTCAGCCGTAACGCTCACGCAAGGCGTCAGCGCCTCCGTCAATTCGCGGCTCACCGGCCTCGGCACCAATTTGCTGACGATCAGCCCCGGCGCCACCATCACCGGCGGTGCGCGTGGGGCCGCCGGCGGCGCACAGACGCTGACCCAAGCCGATGCGGACGCCCTCGCCTCCGTCGCCCACGTCTCCGCCGTGAGTCCGGTCAAATCCGCCAGTTCCCAGGTACTCTTCGGCGGCCAGAACTGGAACACGCGCATCCAGGGCGTCTATCCCAACTTCCAGTCGATCGACAGTTGGACGCTCGCCGAGGGCGCCTGGTTCAGCGACGCCGACGAAAGCGCCGACACACCGGTCGCCGTCCTTGGCGCCACCGTCGCCCAAAACCTCTTCATCGACGGCTCCTCACCCATCGGCCAGAGCGTGCTGATCAACAGCCAGGCGTTCAACGTCGTCGGCGTCCTGCAATCCAAAGGCGCGGTCGGCGCGGCGAACCAAGACGACGTCGTCTACGTGCCATTCAGCGCCGCGCAGCAACGCCTCAGCAACTCCCAGTACGCCAGCCAAATCCTCGTGCAGGTTGACGACGCCAACAATGTAACCGATGCACAAGCGGCGATCACCACGCTCCTTGAGCAGCGCCACAACATCGCCGCGGGCGGCACGGACGACTTCACCGTCCGCAGCTCCAATCAGCTCGTGGCAACGGCGCAGGCGCAGCAGCAGACGCTGGCCTTCCTGCTGGTGGGCATCGCGGCGATCTCGCTGCTCGTCGGCGGCATCGGCATCATGAACATCATGCTCGTCTCCGTCACCGAGCGCACCCGCGAGATTGGTATCCGCATGGCGATCGGCGCGCGACGCGGCGACGTGCGCAACCAGTTCTTGATCGAGGCGCTGACGTTGAGCGTTGCGGGCGGAGCGATCGGCATCGCCTTCGGCCTTATCGGCGGCTTCTTTCTCACCCACTCGTACAAGCTGCCCTTCACCATCAACCCACTCTCGATCCTGCTGGCGGCGGGCGTCTCGGCGGTGATCGGTGTCGGGTTCGGCTTCTATCCCGCCGTGCGCGCCGCGCGGCTCGACCCCATCGTCGCCCTGCGTACCGAGTAGCGCCGCCCGTTGTTCTCCGATAGTGCGGTTGTGTAGGGGCAAGGTCCGCCTCGCCCGCCCAGCGTGCATGCGGCCAGCGTGCGATGCAGTGTCAACGCGCCACCTCTGGCGCCTAGCCGAGATGTTCTCCCTCAGTGCAGTGAGCCACCCCATGATCGAATCCAAACCAGCGACACTCGTAGAAACCCTGACCATCCTGGTCGTCGAAGACGAAGCCAGCATCACGCGCCTCGTGCGCCTTTACCTGGAGCAATCCGGCTTTCGCGTCGTCACGGCGAGCGACGGGCTGGCGGCGCTCACCCTCCACGAGCGCGAGCACCCCGCGCTGGTGATCCTCGATCTCATGCTCCCCGAGATGGACGGCTGGGAGGTCTGCCGGCGTATCCGCGCTACCTCTCGGACCCCAATCCTCATGCTCACCGCCCGCCATACCGAAGAAGATCGCGTCGCCGGGCTCGACCTCGGCGCCGACGACTATGTCACCAAGCCGTTCAGCCCGCGCGAACTGGTCAGCCGCGTCCGCGCGATCCTGCGCCGCGCCGCGCAACCAGAGCCACCCATCGCCGCCCCATTGACCTTCCCCGGCCTCACCATCACCCCAGAGGAGCGCCGCGTCGAGTCCGATGGGCGCCGCGTAGAACTCACCGCCAAAGAGTTCGACCTGCTGCTGGCCTTCGCCCGCGCCCCTCAGCACGTCTACAGCCGCGAGGAATTGCTCAGTCGCGTCTGGGGCTACGACTTCCTCGGCGACAGCCGTACCGTAGACGTGCACGTGGGGACGCTGCGCAAGAAGATCGAACGCGACCCCGCGCACCCGCGCTTCATACAGACGGTCTGGCGCGTGGGCTACAAGTTCGATCCTTCCGGTGGCGCCGAAGCGGGCGAGCACGCCGATGCAGTCTGACGCCGATGCTGGCGGCGCGCGTGAGCGTCGCTGGTTCAGCCCGCGCAGCCTCCGCGTGCAGATGGCCGTCGGCTCAGCAGCCATCGCCCTCGGCGCGGTGGCCCTCGTCGCCATCGCCGCCGTGCTGGTCAGCGCCGTGACCTTCAACGAATACCGCAAGGGGCAGTTGGAGTCGCAGGTCACCCAGGTAGCGGAGGTGCTGGGTCACCAGCAAGAGACCTTCACGTCCGGCGCCACGTCACCGCTCTCCGCGGACGAGACCGCGCAGGCCCGCTTCGGCCCGCTCAACGTCTGGATCATGAACCTTTCAGGGCAAGTGCTGGCCGCGCCGACGACCCTCGCCCCAGGCGACGACTTATCCGACTCCGACGCCAGCACCATGCGCTCGGCCCTCAAAGATGCCATCGCCGGCAAGACCGACGAAGGGGCGCTCGGCGGCGCCGTGCTGCCCTGGCAGGTGCAGCGGTTCTATGCCGCCAAACCCGTACGCGTCGGCGGCGGGGCGACCGGCGCGATCGTCGGCGCCGTGGCACTTTCTACGCTGATCCGCAGCGACAGGACGCTGGCATTCTTCGGCAGCAACACCGTGACGATCCTGCTCGCCGCGCTCGCCGCCGCGCTCTTGGCCGCGTTCGTCGCCGCCTACGCCGCGCGCCGCTTGATCCGTCCGCTTTCCAGCCTCACCACCGCGAGCGTGCGCATGGCCGGGGGCGACTACGCCGCGCGGGTCGACGTGCGTGCCCCCGAAGAATTGAGCCGGCTGGCGCTGAGTTTCAACGCAATGGCCGCAGCGCTCCAATGCGACGTCGCCAAGCTACGCGAGCAAGAACGCATGCGTCGCGAGTTGGTCGCCAACGTCTCCCACGAGCTCGCCACACCGCTCACCGCAATCCAGGGGTTCACCGAAGCGCTGATCGACGGCGTCGTCCCCGATGCCGATGCGCGATTGGATACGACGCACCTGATCGCCCGCGAGGCCGCTCGTCTCCGCCGCCTGGTGGATCAACTCCGCGAAGTCACCACCTACGAGGCTGGCGCGCAGACGCTGCGCCTGGCCGAGGTAGCGTTGCCATCGCTGCTCGACGAAACCCTCTCCGTGCTCGCCCCAGAGCGCGAGCGTAAGCGCATCGCCCTCGCCACCGACGTCCCCGCTGATCTTCCTCCCGTCTCCGCCGACATCGACCGTCTGACCGAAGTGCTACTCAACCTGCTCGACAACGCGCTCCGCTTCACGCCAGACGGCGGGCGCATTGAGGTATCCGCGCGCGCGCAGACCGACCGCGTCGCCATCTCCATCGCCGATAGTGGGCCGGGCGTCCCCCCAGAGGACCGTCAGCGCATCTTCGAGCGCTTCTACCGCGCCGATTCCTCGCGTTCGAGCGCCACCGGCGGCACGGGCCTGGGGCTCGCCATCGTCCGCGAGCTTGTCGAGGCCCACGGCGGCACGATCGTCGCTGATGAGCGTCCCGGCGGCGGCGCGCGCTTCACCTTCACCCTGCCAATCGCACCAGCGTGACGCGCGGCGCGAGGCACTCGCACGATCAACATTGACAGTACCAAGACCCCGCCCCTATACTGGGGGCCATGAGTAAGTCTCACGCCGCCACCTTCACGTATTGGTATTACCAGCCCGCCCTTCGGCATGGTGGGTTGGTCGTCGGTGTGCGCGAGACTTAAAGACGACAACTGGCAGACCAGTCGAAGGGCGAGGGCTTTTGAGCCTTCGCCCTTTTTCTATGTCGCGCGAGCGCTGCCCAACGCGACATGCCAACGTGAAACCGACCGGTACGCCGCCGTTGCGGGCGAGAAATGAGGGAGCGATGTGGACATGGCGATGATGCGTTGTCGCGGGATTCGCGGCGCGACGACGGCCTCGGAGAACTCGCGCGAGTCGATCCTCGATGCCACGCGCGAGCTACTGACGCTGCTGGTGGCGCGCAACGCCGTGCCAATCGAGGAGATCGCCAGCGTCTTCTTCACGGTCACCGACGATCTCGACGCCGAGCATCCGGCGCTGGCGGCCCGCGAATTAGGCTGGCGCGAGGTGGCGCTGCTCTGCGCGCGCGAGATTCCGGTGCCGGGTGGGCTGGGCCGCTGTATCCGCGTGCTGCTCCACGTCAACACTGAAAAGACGCAGGCCGAACTACTCCACGTCTATCTCGGCGAGGCAGTGCGGCTGCGACCGGAGTTCTCCGCAAAAAGACTGAGAGACGCATGATGATTGTGGTGATGCGGACCGGCGCCGATGAGGCGCAGATTCAAGCGGTACTGGCGGCGGTGCGCGAGCGTGGGCTGACCACGAACCTCTCGCGCGGCGCCACGCGAACGGTGATCGGCGTGCTTGGTCCCGTGGGGCCGTGGGGCGTGCCACACGCCCCCGCAGGCATTACGCCCGAGTTGGGCGAAGGATTGGAGGCCCTGGTGGGTGTCGAAGCGGTGCTGACCGTCTCCAAACCGTATAAGCTCGCCAGCCGCGAGTTTCACCCCGAAGCGACGATAGTGCGTGTGACGAGCCCGCATGGCGAGGTGCCAGTTGGCGGCGACGCGGTGGTGATGATGGCCGGCCCCTGCACCGTGGAGAGCGCGGAGCAGTTGCTGGCATCGGCGCGGGCGGCAGCGGCGGGCGGTGCGACGATCCTCCGCGGCGGAGCGTACAAGCCCTCGACCTCGCCATATGGCTTTCGCGGCATGGGCGTAGAAGGGCTGAAACTGCTAGCCGCTGCGCGCGCCGAGACGGGCCTGGCCGTGGTGACGGAAGTGATGACGCCTGCCGACGTGCCGCTCGTCTGCGAGTATGCCGACATCCTGCAAGTCGGTGCCCGCAACATGCAGAACTACTACCTGCTCGACGAAGTCGGCCGCACGCAGACGCCGGTACTGCTCAAGCGCGGGCTGGCGGCGACAATCGAGGAGTGGCTGTTGGCGGCGGAGTACATCCTGGCGCGTGGCAATCCCAACGTGATTCTCTGCGAGCGCGGCATCCGCACCTTCGAAAAGCTGACGCGCAACACGGTGGACATCAACGCGGTACCGTTGGTGAAGCAGCTTTCGCACCTGCCGGTGATCGTCGATCCCAGCCAGGGAACGGGCAAGCGCTCGCTGGTGGCCGCGATCTCGCTGGCGGCGGTCGCGGCGGGCGCCGACGGGCTGATCGTCGAAATCCATCCCCACCCAGATTCGGCGCTCAAAGATGGCGCGCAATCCTTGACCCTGCCGGAGTATGCGGACCTGATGCCGAAACTCCGCGCCGTGGCCACCGCGGTCGAGCGGCGGATGTAGTCCGTCGGCAGCCTTCCTTCCTTCCTTCCACTGCCCCCTGTAGTCTCTCTGGTGAAATCTCTGCCGTTGCTCCGGGAGGGCGTGATGGATAAGCCGTTCGAGCGCGTGGCGATCCTTGGGCTGGGGCTGATCGGCGCATCGTTGGGGATGGCCTTGCGCGACAGCGGCGTCGCACGCACCGTAGCAGGCTACGACGTCAGCGCTGACATCGCACCGCGCGCGCGCGAGCGTGGCGCGGTGGACGTTGCCTGCGACAGTCTCGCCGAGGCGGTGACGGGTGCCGATCTCGTCGTGCTGGCAGCGCCGCCGGGCGCGCTGCGCGATCTCTTCGCGGCGATCGCCCCCTATCTCACTGCCGAGGCTATCGTCACCGACGTTGCCAGCACCAAAGAAATGGTGACGCGCTGGGCATGGGAGTTCCTGCCGCGACCGCAGCGGTACGTCGGCGGCCACCCGATGGCGGGCAAGGAGCTTTCCGGCCTGGATGCGGCGGACGCGACGCTGCTTCGCGGCTGCACCTGGTGCCTGACGCCCACCGCGCAGACGGCTCCCGACGCGCTGGCGCGCATCGAAAGGCTGCTGATTGCGCTCGGCGCGCGACCGCTGACGCTCGCACCAGACGCGCATGACGCGGCGGTGGCGGCCATCAGCCACCTACCCTTGCTGGCGGCCACCGCACTGATGCTAACCGCCACCGGCGACAGTACGTGGGCGGAGGCATCGACGCTGGCGGCGGGTGGCTTCCGCGACACGACGCGCGTCGCTTCGGGCGATCCGCGCATGGCGCGCGACATCTGCCGCACCAACGCGCCGGCCCTCCTCGCGCGACTCGACGCCTATATCGCGCAGCTTGGGGTGCTGCGGCAGCAGATCGCCACCGACAGCGCCGACCTTGAAGCGACCTTCCGCGTGGCGCGGGACCGGCGCGACGCGTGGCTGAAGGCCCACGGCCGCTGAGCGGTCGCCTGGCACTGTGATCGGGCGCACAATTTGTCAGCGCCACACCGATTTCCCCGATTGAGGCTAGACGTCACCAAGCGCGCCACGTACAATGTTGAGATGTGGCAATGAAGCGCAAGGACGCCCAATCGGGCGGTGATTGCGCTGCTTTCGGGCGGCAGGTGATGGGTGTGCGTCGGAGTACGATGGTGCGGCGACGGGTGCTCAGCCAGCCGAAGCTGAAGCAGCCCGCACGCGAGCGCAGTGAGTCGTTGCCACGGATCGTCGCGCTGCAACGAGCCGCACACGCCGATCACCGCCCGACGATTCCTCGCCGCACGCGGTCGCGGCTCTCGCCGCGCGTCTGGATCTATCGCCTTTGGCTCGCCGCGACGACGGTAGCGCTCACCGCGGCGTTGCTCTGGCTGCAACACCTGCTCGGCGCCGTGCCCGCGCACCCCTCGCGGGTGCAGATAGTGATTCAGTGGGCGGAGTTGATCTGGCTGGTGCCGGTGCCGCTCGCCCTGGCGCTCTGGCTAGGATGGATGATCTTCGCCGAGGCAGCGCAGCCCGATCCGCCGCTGACCGACGTTCCGCTCTTCACGCAGCGGCGCGCGGGTGGGACCGTCGCGGCGCGGCTGGTGTTTCGCTTCGCCACCCACGGCGAAAACGTCGAGGTGCTGCGCGCAAGCATCGCGGCGGTACACGCGGCCTTCGCCGGCTACCGCGACGCCGCCGGGCCATATCGCATAGAGGTGGTGAGCGAGCGCCCACTTGATCTGCGAGACGACTCGGGATTGATGGCGCTCGTCATCGTGCCAAACAGCTACGAGACGCCCGCGCACTCGCGCTACAAGGCGCGTGCCCTGGCATACCTCCAGGCGCAGACACATCCCCGCGCGGAGGATTGGCACATCTACCTCGACGAGGAAAGCGAGGTCGACGCGGCGTTCTTGGCGGGCGTCTATCGCTTTATCCGGCGTGGCTCAGCACAGCGTAGGCAGCGGCCGCTGATCGGACAAGGGCCGATTCTCTATCAAGGCGGCTCGTGGTTCTTTCGCGGCGCCGATGCGCTGCGCACCGCCGACGATCTCGGTCGCTTCCGCCTGCAATATGCGTTGGGTCTGCCGATCTTCGGCGTCCACGGCTCCTACATCGTGCTGCGCGGCAGAGATGATGCGCGGCTTTCATTCGACGTCGGCCCGCGCAACTCACTCACCGAGGATGCCGCCTGGGCGCTACGTGCCTGGGCACGCGGCTACCGCTTCGCCTGGGTGGAGGGCTACCTGCGCGAACAGCCACCGCAACGCCTGCGCGACTTCATTCGGCAGCGGGCGCGCTGGCTCGCGGGCATACGTCTGGTGATCGGCGATGCCGCCGTCCCGCTCCGCTACCGTGCGCTGCTGGCTGGGTTTACGGCGCTGTGGCAACTCGCCTTCATTCCCTTCGTCGTCGCCGTGGCCGCGCTGGTGCAGCACATCGCGCCCTTCGCCTGGATGCGCCTGCCGGCAGACTTCGCCTGGGCGACCTTCGTGCTGGCGTATCTCCAGGGCGCGCACGTCCAGGCGGCGCATCCCGCTAGCAGCACGCGGTCGCAGCCAGCGCGCGACAGTCGGCTCGCCGCCAGTGTGCGCGTGATGACGACCCTGCTCGCGCGGCTCTCGGCGTGGGCGATGGCGCTCTGCTACATCTGGTACGCACTGCTCGAAGCGCTGGGCGTGCTGTCGAGCCTCTTGCCGCGCAGAGGCTTCTACGTCATCCGCAAGCCCGCGCTGCGTCACGCGACCCCCGCGCGCCAAGCCGACGAGCGCGAGTTGGTCCCCGTGGCGGCAGGCTACCAGGATGCAGACGTCACCTTGCCCGGGCGACTCCACCAGCGGGAGCCAGTCGCATGAGCAAGCAGCTCACCGCCGGGCGACGGCGCGGCCATCCCTGGCGCGCGGCGCTGCTGACGCTGCTGGCGATCGCCGTGGGGCTGAGTGTGGAGTGGGTGCTGCTGACGGGGTCGACCCCCGGCACGGTGATCGCCGCCGTGCAGGGCCCGCCGACGCCCTCGCCGACGCCGTACGTGCAGTATAGCCGGCCCAATTTCCAGTCGGGGGTGGTGTTCCCGCAGTTTGGTGTCGACGCCTACAGCGCCTCGAATCGCAATTACGGCATTGGGCTGGGCGAGATCCGCCAGCAGACGGCGGCGCGCTGGCTCCAGTTGACGGTGGACCTCTATCAGCCGTCGCTGACCTCGCTGGATATCGGGGCGGCGCCGTATACGCTGTCGCCGCAGAGTCTGGCGGACGGCATCGCGGCGGCGCACGCGGCGGGGTATCGTGTCTTCGTCGTGCCGCTGCTGACGGTGGGCAAGAGCGACTGGTCGGGGTCGATCCCGAACCGCTCGTACGCCGTCGACTCGACGTGGTTCGATCACTATTGGGCGGCGGTGCAGCCATACGCGCAGGCGTCGGCGGAGGCGGGCGCGGAGCAGTTCGCCATCGGCACGGAGATGTTTCTGCTGGAGCGCGCGCCTACTCAACTCTGGATGACGCTGATCGACCGCATCCACGCGGTCTACCCCGGCCCGCTGACGTATGACATGAACTTCAGTAGCGTGGACGGCGGCGTCTGGAACTGGATGCGGAATCCGAAGTTGACCTCGCTGGGCGTCTCGGAATACTTCTCCTTGACGGACCTGCCCCAACGCGTGCCACCAGAGCAGGTTGCGGCGCTCTGGCGCGAGCGCGTGCAGGCGCCACTCGACGCATTCGCCGCGGAGTACGGCAAGCCGATCATCATTTCGGAGATCGGCTACCGCAACAGCGCCGACTGCCTCTTCGAGCCGTACCAGAAGACGACGACCTCCCCGCACGATCCCGCGGAGCAGGCAGCGGCCTATGATGCCGCGGTGCGCGATTCGCTCGACGATCCCTGGATCAGCGGCATCTACTTCTGGGCGTGGTCGCTGCCGCCGTTTTCGCCGAACTGGCTCCCCGCCGCGCACGTGCTGCACCGCTGGTACAATTCGCCCGCGGCCTGACGCCAACGCCGACGTGTGCATTGCGCATGAAACATCGGCGCCATCGTGCGTCAGTCTCCGTGCGTCAGTCTCCGTGCGCCAGTCTCCGCGCGGCTGGTTGCCGCGATCCGGTTGCAACGCGCCGTGCGTCTGGGCCGTAAGCTGTGCAGCGCATCAGCGCGTAGTGGGCGGGAGGTGGCAGGATGATCGTCGCAATTGCCGGACGTCGTATCGATGCTGTGGACGCGAGCGTCGCGCGTTTTCCGCTGGCGCGCGTCGCCGAGGTGCGCGCGGAGCTTCGCCAGCGGTTGGGAGAGCTTGGCGCGACCGCCATCGTCTCCTCCGGTGCCTGCGGCACGGATCTGCTCGCGCTGGAAGTGGCTAGTGAGCTGCACGTGCGGCGCTCGATGGTCTTACCGTACAGCCGCGAGCTATTCCGCGTCACCTCCGTGACGGACCGTCCCGGCGAATGGGGCGCTCGCTTCGACGCGATCTGTGACGCGCTGGCTGCAACTCACGATCTGCTGGAATTGGGGTTGCCCCCCGAGGGGGAAGAGACCTACGCGCTGACCAACGTGCGGATCGTCGAGCTGGCAGTGGAGCTTGGCCGCGCCGAAGCATTGACGACTGGCGCTCCGCTGCCGAACGCGGCCGCGCTGCAGGTTTGGGAGGGCATGTCGCGCGGGCGAGATGATATGACGGCGCACTTCGGTGACGTCGCGCGTGAATGCGGCCTCGGCGTCAGCGAGGTGTTGACGCTGCCGCGCTAGCCTGATGCTGCAATCAGGCGAGGGTCGGCCGCTTCAGCGAGACGACGACGCGGCGCTGATCGCCCTCGCCGGTGCTTTCGGTGGCGATGTCGTCGGTCTCGGCGAGCGACATGTGGATGATGCGACGCTCGTTCGGCGGCATGGCCTCGAGCATAATCGGCGTGCCGGAGCGGCGCACTTGATCGGCGATGCGCGCGGCCATCGCTCGTAGGTTGTATTCGCGGCGCTCGCGGTACCGTTCGGCGTCGACGATGATATGCTCTCGGACGCCGGTCTGCTTGTTGACGACGAGATTCACCAGCAACTGGAGTGCCGCCAGGGTCTCGCCGCGCCGCCCGATCAGCAGACTCAACGTCTGGCTATCGTCACTGCGGATGTTGAGCGTCAGCGGCTCCTCTTCCGCCTCTTCTTCGCTCTCGCTCAGCGGCTCCTTGACCTCGACCAGCGCCCGGACGCCCATATGCGCGAGGATCGCGCGCAGCGCTTCGACGGCAACCTCTTCGATGCTCGCGTCCGGCGGCAAGAGGTCTTTGAGCGGACCAATGGGGATATCGAGCGGCTCGTACTCGACCTCCTCCTCGGCGTAGGCTGCGTCGTCGTAGACCTCGGCGACCGCATACTCATCGGCGCCCCCAAGTTCGGCATCGTCCACATCTTCGGGCGTTTCGCCCGGTGCGGGCCGTGGGCCAGCGCCCGGCCTGACGAAAACGCGCACGCGAGCCTCGTGCGACCCGATGCCGCGTGTGCCGCGACTCGGCTCCTGGAGGACGGTGATCTCAACCTCATTGCGGTTGCGACCGAGCCGCACCAACGCCTGCAAGATGGCGTCCTCGATGGATTTGCCCGAAGCTTCAACGCTCTCCATGGTTTAGCGGCCTCCCTTTGGGCGCCCAGCCGCGCCTGCTGGACGCGACCGCGTGGTCGCCGAACCTTTGGCGCCACCTGATCCTTTGCGCTGACCCGTGTTGAGCGGGCGCGTACTCGACGGAGCGCCAGTGGACGAACGCCCGCCGCTCGCCGAACCGTTGGAACCGTTTGTCGGCTTCGCGCCATTCGTGCCATTCGTGCCGTTCACCGGGGCCGTGTCGTTCTTCCCCACGCGCGGGATGGTGTCGTTCGCAACCGCAGGAGCAGTGTGCGATGGCTTCACCAACTGCGGCGCCTGCTTCGTGGGACGTTGCCGTTGCGCGCGAGCGGTCGCCTGCGCCTCCGTCTGGGCAACCTCGGCAGCCGCAGCGGACTGTGCTTCAGGCTCTTCCTCCACCGTTGCGGTGCTGTCTACAACTCTACCATTATTGCCGCTGGGCGCTCCCGGGTTTGCGGCGCGCGCTGCCGCGGCCTCTTGCGCCTGGCGCTGCAGTGTGGCCCATTGCTCGCGGAAACGCGCGAACACACCGCCAGAGGCGGGGGCGGGCGACGGCTCGGCAGGCACCGCGGTCGTTCTGGATCGTGCGGAAGGCGTTGCCACCAACGCACTCCGCGCCGCACTGGAGGCGCTATAGGTGCCAGCACGCGCGCCGCCGCGGCCTACCGGAGCCGGTGGCTCCGTCTGCTTCGGTTCGGGAACGAATCGCTCCATGCCCGGGATGCCGACGAAGAGCGAGCCGAGTCCGCTGAGGAAGTATTGCTGCACGACCATGAACATGGTGCCGACGGACCAGTAGAGCGCCATGCCAGCGGGGAAGCTGAGGCCGAAGATGAAGGTCACGAACGGCATGAGGTACATAGTGTACTTCGACGCCTGCGCCGTAGCGTCGGTCGGCTTCCCTGGCTGGGGCTTCGGGCGCACGGGCATCGCCATGCGCAACTGGATGAAGGTCAGCACGGCGGCGATCAATGGCAGCAGGTGAGTGGGATCGGGCTGCGCGAGATCCATCCAGAGGAACTTCGTCGTCAGGAGATGCGTCACCTTCGGCAAGAACGGATAGATATCGGTATTGATCGCCGTGAGGTTATTGGTAATGACCGTTCGGAAGGCGTAGAAGAGCGAATAGAGCACAGGCATCTGGATCAGCAGCGGCAGACAGCCTTGCGCCTGGCTGTAGTTATTCTCTTTGAAGAGCGCCCGCTGCGCCGTCATCAGCCCCTGCGCGTCGCCGCGATACTGCGCCTGGAGCGCCTTGATCTGCGGCTGAAGCTCCTGCATCTTGCGGCTCGACTGCAGTTGCTTGCGCGTCAGCGGGAGCAGGCAGAGGCGCAGAAACACAGTGAGCAGCACAATCGAAAGCGCGAAGCTGCCCGACACGTGGTACAGCAGAATCAGTAGATTATAGACGGGCTCGTAAAAGACATAGTGAAAGATATTCCCTATCGGCCCGAATATCGTTCCCAGTAAATCGCCCACTGCGTATGCCTCCCCTGCGGCGGATATGCTCCTCACGCACGCCGGATCAGCGCGCGGGATCTGTTTCAACCTCTATATATGGATACGAACTACGATGGGTCAATGCCGCAATCCGCCCCAAGAAGCCCGCCGGGCCTCACGGGACCGGATCGTAGAGGCTACCGTTATAGAACGGGTGACAGCGGCTAATGCGTTTGACCGCCATCGCGCCCCCTCGCAGCAGCCCATATTTCTGGATGGCCTCGTAGCCATACTGCGAGCAAGAAGGCGTGAACCGGCAGCTAGACGGTAGTATCAACGAAAAGGTCTTCTGGTAGACGCGAATCAACCCCATGCCGAGATATTTCATCCGTCGCCTCGATGTGTTTCCGCATGCCACAGGCCAACGCGTGCCAGCAGCGTCCGCAGGTCTCCGGCGAGCGCGTCATACGCCACAGTGGCCGCGCTCGGCTTGGCCGTGACGATGATCTCGCCGCCTGAGGGCATCTCCGGGAGCAGACGTCGCACGATTTCGCGCAGGCGCCGTTTGACGCGGTTGCGCTGCACGGCATTGCCGACGCGCTTACTGACCGAGAAACCCACGCGGGTGAGCGCATCTGGCGTATCGCACCGCAGGTACCCAATCGTGACGTACGCGCCACTCGCATGACGCCCCGTACGGCGAACGCGTTGGAAGTCACGCGACGAACGTATGCGTCGCGCTCGCCCAAAGCGTGCCCGCCCAGGAATACGTTCGGCTCGTTCGCCCTGTTTCACCGTGAGGCTTCCCATGCGAGGCTCCGGGCGCACCGCCACCCCACATACTATACCAATATGGAAGGCATGTGTGGCTTCGTACCCACGAGTACCCACGAGTACCCGCGAACGCTCCGCACAGAGAAGTGCGCCTCACGGACCGCCTGGGAATCATCTCCCAAGAAGGCGAGCCAGCGCGAGACGCACTCTACACCAAGGAGCATACCGCGAGCGAGGTGCCGCTCTAGACGACGGTAAGACGCCATCGACCCTTGAGCCGACGCGCCTTGAGCACCCTGCGCCCATTGCGCGTCGACATCCGCTTCATAAAGCCGTGCTCGCGCTTCCGTGGAATGCGCTTCGGCTGCCAGGTGCGCTTCATAGTATGTTTCGAACCCCTTTTTCGGCAAAGTACCCGACGATTATACCAACGCCACTCCTGGCCTGTCAATCGGCCGAGTTCCCTCAGCACCCACATCAATAGTGTTACTGAGGCTGCAATGGCTCCCGCAAATGAAACTGTTACCGCTGAGTTGACATGTCGGCGCTCAGGCCTCGCGTGCCGCGTCGAGGATCGCGACGCGCAGCCGCTCGGCGTCGTTCAGCCCGCCGAGCCGCCCACTGGGATCGAGCGTATACTCGCGCACAATTGCGCGGAGCGTGCCCAGGCGCAGATCGTCGAGCGCGGCGCGGAGTCCATCGGCTCCCAGGCGACGATAGAGCGCGAAGGGGTCGGGCACCCCTGTTCCCAGCTCGGGGCTGGTCCCGGTAATCAGGCGCGGGACGAACGGACGCGGCTTTGTCACCTTTGCCACCTTTGGCGACGGTGCCACCGGCACATCGTCCTCGTGCGACAAGTCAGCGGCCGTGCGGCTCCTACCACCTCTGGCGTCCTTACCACTTTTCACCGTATCGCGCGATCCAGCCGACGAATCGACGGCGGCGGCTACGCGGCGCGCCAACGCGGGATCGCGCTCGAGTTCGGCGGCGACCGCGCGGAGCGTGCGCGCCAGCGTTTCCGGCGCCAGCGAGAGCGACTGTTCGGTCGTCTCGGCGGGAGGAGCCGCGCCAGATTTCGGCGCCTTACCGTTGCGGGGCGATTTGGCCGGCGTTTTCGTCGTCATCTCTCCCTCCGGCTCAGGCGGAGTACGCGTGGCGGCGCCGATCGTAGGGATTGCTATGCGCCGGGACGATCTTCTTCACCTCTCTGGCGAGCTGCGCATAGGCGAGCCCACCGCTGCTGTTCGGTGCGAAGCTGAGGACGCTTTCGTTCTCGCGGTGCGCCTTCTCGATGTCGAGGTTCTTCGGGATGCGCGTGTCGAGGAGGCGGCCCTCGAATTTCTTCTCAAGGATGCCCCACGTCTCGTTCGCCGTGGTGGTGTTCTCGTAGAAGGTGGCGACGACGCCCGCGATCTCCAGGTCGGCAAGGTCAAGCTGGTCGCGGAGATCCTCGATGGTGGCGTCGAGCTTGTCCATGCCAATCAGGCTGAACTCGGTGAGCGAGATCGGCACGAGCACACGATGCGAGGCGGCAAGGGCGTTCTGCGTGAGCACGCCGAGCGAGGGCGGCGTGTCGAGGATGATGTAGTCGTATTCCAACCCTTGCAGGGCCTTGGCGAGCCGCCACTCGCGTCCGGGGCGCGCGGCCAGCTCGACATCGGCGTTCTGCAAACGTCCATCGCCGGGGACGATCCAGACGTTCTCCTCGTTGGTCTTCCAGATCACCGTCTCGATCTTGCGGTCGCCGCAGAGCACGTCGTAGAGCGACGGCACGGGATGCACGCGCCCGGTGAGGGCGTACGTGGAGTTCGCCTGGCCGTCCACATCGATGAGCAGGACACGCTGGCCGAGCCGGGCCAATCCGGCGGCGAGGTTGACGGCGGTGGTGGTCTTTCCCACACCACCTTTGTTGTTGGCGATACAGATCGCGGGCATGCGTGCCTCCTGGCGGCGAGTCGAGCCACTCTGCCCGCGGCGGCTCATCCTGTGCGGGCGAGCCTGCACTGTGTGGTTGGCGGGCGTCGTGTGCGACTGTACCAGAGGGCGGGAAAGCGCGTCAAAGCAGCCTGACGTTTGGCATAGGCCGGTTGGCGCGGGCCCGCTCGCGATAGCAGACAACCATCAGAAGGTGCAGTGACCGAAGGAGCTTTTAGCACAGGGAAAGCCGGGGATGACGGGGGTCGTAGCGGAGCGAGATCCACCCCCGGCGAAAGCGCCAACGCTGACCCCGATGCTGCCCTATCTCGTTTCTGCACTCTGTGGCTTCTGACAACTCTGTGGTGAGTTGCCCTGCTATCTTCGGCGCGTGGAGGTGGTGTCGCGCTCGCGGTAGTCGTTGGGGTTGGGATAGGCGCGGCCGGTGTAGGGCGCGGTGTGCTGGTCTACGGCCTCAGCGCCATAGAGCAAGTTGGAGATGTGCTCGCCGCTCATCTTCGCCGCGCCCGTCGCGTCCGACTGCGCCTGCGCCAGCGTGTCGCGGATCGCCATGCCGAAGGTGCCGCCGCTGGCGATGAACGCTTTCAGCGCGTCGCCGGCGTCCTCCGCGTCGCGAGGTGTGGCGGCGGATGGTGCAGCCGTGGCGGTGGCGTCCGTCGCTTCGGGCGTCGCTGAAGTCTCGTCGGGTTGCTGTGTCTCGTCCACCATCGGCCTCCCGCGCATGATGTGTCGAGCGAGTGGCGCCGCGCCATGCTCGCGATTAAGCATACATCAGCGTAGCGCCGCGCGAGAATAGCCCTACCAGCATACGGCGAACGAACGCTACGGATGGACCGGCGCCGCCGCGACGCCGAGCAGTGCGTCCGCCGAGGAACCGAGTGCCGCCACATCTCGTGCATAGTACTTGCTGCCGAACATACTGACGACCCCCGACGCCACCAGCGCGATCGGCATGGTCAGCAGCATCGCCAGGCCGATCTGGGTGCCGCCAAGCGAGTGCGAGAGGGTGTCGCCGATGAAGCCGATCAGCGAGGCGGCGTAGACATCGCCCAAAAGGTGCGAGAGCGCCAACACCGTGCCGCCCGCGCCGGCGCGCTCGTTCGCTGGCACCACGTCGAGCGAGGCCGCGGTCGTCGGACCCTGGTAGAAATTGAGGAAGGATGCCGCACAGAGTCCCGCAATCGCGAAGATGACCAGTTCGATAATCAGGCGCGTCGATTCGTCCAGCGCGACATACGACGGGATGGCATAGAGCACATACGGTGCGCCAATGGCGACAATGACCGCCGGTGCGGCGAAGAGGAAGCCAAGGCCACCGGCGAGCACGCGGGCGCCGGAGTGTTTGCGGCTCAGCCGCCGTGCGACCGGGCTGCCGATCAGCGCGCCAAATATGCTGCCGAGCAACACGATCGCGCCGGCGAAGACCGGCACAAGCCCCTTTGCCAACCCGCTAGACTGGAAATGCGGTGAACCTGCCTCATAGGTGTCGCCGAGATAGATCACGAAGAACGTCGTCGCCCCTGTGCTGGCAAAGAACCCCAACGCTTGGAGGCCGATGATCGTGCGGATCGTTGGAATACCGAGGTAGGCACGCATGCGCGTCAGCGCGGATCGCCCTTCGTTCGCGAGATGATCGGCCGGCGGGTCATCTTCGTGCCGCGTCTTTTCGCGAGTACGCCACAACAAGAACGCCAGGACCAGACCCGGAAGGCCGGTAAAGAAGAAGGCATTGCGCCATGCCTCGCCATCGGCGAAGAACCCTGCGGCCAGGAAGCCAACCGCCGCCCCAGCCAATGCGCCCACCGTCCAGCGCCCAAGGATCGACGGGCGCCGTGACGGCGTGTAGTGCGCCGCGAGCATCGGCGTGCCAGAGGGATAGTAGCTCCCTTCGCCGATGCCGAGGAAGGCGCGAATGCCGAGCAAACTCAGTGCGCTACTCGCCAGGCCAGTCGCGAAGCTGGCGACGCTCCAGATAGCCACGCCAACTGCCACCACGGTCTTGCGCGCGATGCGGTCCGCGACGAAGCCCATCGGCAGCGCGACGATGGTATAGACGAGCAGGAACACGCCCACCGCTGTGCCGATCTCAAAGTCGCTCAGACCCAGCGTAGCCTTGATCGGCAGCTCCAAACCCAGGAAGATGTAGCGGTCGAAGTAATTGAGGAAGTTGATGAGGAACATGATCCAGAAGACATAGGCAGCGGCCCGTGCGGCGCGCTTCACGGCGGGGTCGATTGCGCTACGTTGCGCGGGTGGGGGGGCTGCGTCGTCGCTCATGGAGCCTCCACGGGTGGGCAGCGGCGTGAGGCGGCGATATCAAGTGTGGAAATGAGGACGTTTCACGCGGGCGGCCACCGTTGCGCGCCATTCTAACATGGCCGCTAGAGGCACACAAGCCGCAATTGTTGAGGTTTCGCGTGCGCCGATGCTCGATAGGCAAAGGGACGAGGCGAGCGGCGCGCCGGACTAAGACGACGAGTCGGCACCCGCTCGATCGCACCCTTTACGAGCAGTCGCGTACATGGTATGCTTTAGTATGTAAAATTGCATCTGGTAGAATAAGCGTTTGCCCGAACGCGCTGAACGCGCATGCCAACTCCGCAGATCACGCTTTGCGCGTCTGTGCCGCGGAGAGGAGCAAGAGCCATGACACAGCGAAGCGCCGCTGTCTCCGACACCACCGCGATGACCACCGCCGCGCAAGAGTTGCTCCTCTGCCCCGTCGCGCGCACGGCGGAGATCGTCAGCGGCAAGTGGACGTTGCTGATCATCCGCGACCTCGTAACCGGGACGAAGCGCTTCAGCGAGCTTGAGCGGTCGCTGGTGGGGATCAGCCCGAAGACGCTCTCTGAGCGACTCACCGCCCTGGAGCGCGAGGGCATCCTCCAACGCCGAACCTACGCCGAAGTGCCGCCAAAGGTGGAGTATTCGCTGAAGCCGAAGGGGCAGGCGCTCTTCGAGGTGATCGAGGCGATGCGCTCATATGGTCGCACGTGGCTTGGCGACGGTCCCTGCTAGCCGCGTGACGCCGCTGACAGAAGCCGCTTCCCGCTGGGGAGGCGGCTTTCGCGTTCTAGACGGCGCGGCAAGCGCCTATTCCTCGCGCTCGATCAACGCTACCGCATAGCAGGCGATGCCCTCGGCGCGCCCCGTGAAGCCCAGGCCATCTGTCGTCTTCGATTTGACGCTGACGCGCTCGATGGGCAGCTCCAGCAGTTCGGCGAGCTTCGCGCGCATCGCCGGGATGTGCGGCGAAAGACGCGGGCGCTCGGCGACGATGCTGGTGTCTACATTGCCGACACGCCATCCATGCTGGCGCAGCAGATCGCGCGTGTAGGTGAGGAAAGCGGCGCTGGGCGCGTCGTGCCAACGTGGATCGCTCGACGGGAAGTGCGCGCCAATATCGCCAAGCGCCGCGGCGCCGAGCAGCGCGTCCACCAGCGCGTGGATCAGCACGTCGGCATCCGAGTGGCCGGCGAGGCCGCGCTCGTGCGGCACGTCCACCCCGCCGAGCAGCAGCGGACGGCCCGCGTCTGGTGCGGCGAAGGCATGGACGTCATACCCGGTGCCTACGCGAAAGATGCGCTCAGTCATCGCCACCACAAACCAAACTTAGGGCGCCACGTCGTGGCATCAGAAGTTGAAGACCGCGGCGAGGATTGCTTTCACCACCGGCGCGGCGTACCCGTCGCCGCTGCCAGCATACTCCACCAACGCACCAATGGCGATCTTGGCCGGAACTGCCGGACCACTCACCGGGCTCGCCGGAGCATACGCCGTGAACCAGCCGTGAGGGCGTGGCTGCCCCGACTCCGCCGTGCCAGTCTTGCCGCCAACGGAGAGCGGCACCGCCTGGAAGATATCGTAGGAGGTCCCGTTCGGATCCGAGGTTGAGCCGAGCATGGCGCTCTGCATCGTCGCCAGGTTATCCGCCGAGAGCGGCAGCGTGCCGATCTGTTTCGCCGGATACGCCTGAACGACCGTTCCGCTGGCCGACTCGACCTCGGAGACCAGCCGCGGCTGCATACGCGCGCCGTTATCGGCCACCGCCGCGCTTACCATCGCCACCTGCGCGGGCGTCGCCGTGAAGAATCCCTGGCCGATGCCCAGGTTCGCGGCGTCGGTGGGTGACCAGCCAGCGTTGCGGTTCGCTTGCAACCATGCCGGATCGGGGACCACGCCACCATTCTCTCCGCCGCTGGGGACGCCGACAACACCCGTAGGCGCGCCGTAGCCGAAGGCTTTAGCGGTGCTCGGCAGCAGCGTGGGGTCCTTGACGTTCAGCTCCACCGACATGTTCCAGAAGTAGTCGTCGCACGACTCCCCGAGCGCCGGTCGTGGCGTCAGCGCTCCGTGGCCGCCGGGTTTATCGTCGATGCGCAAGTGATCCTCGCCCGGCACCTGATACGTGCCAGAGCAGGTGTAGTCCGTGCTAATGCCATTCTCCAGGCCAGCGGCGAGCGTCACGATCTTGAAGATCGAGCCGGTGGGGTCCGCGCACTGCACGGCGCAGTTGAGTTGCGGATGCAACGACGGATTGATCCCATTGAGGCTGTCGGCAAAATCGTTGGGATCGTAGGTTGGGTTGCTCGCCATCACCAGCACCTCGCCGGTGGTGGGGTCCACCGCGAAGGAACCGCCTGCGAATCCCGCTCCTCTCGTGCGCAAGACTGCCATCGCCGCCTGCTGATCCTTAAGCGAGATCGTCGTATGGATGTCCTCGCCGTCACTGCCCGGCTTCTCGCCGACAAAATAGACCGGGTTCGCCGTATCGGCGGTGCCATCGGCGTTGAGGCGGTCGATGTCGATGTGGCCGCCCTTCACCGGGCGGAGATACTGCTCGCCCCATTGTTCCACGCCCGCGTGCCCGACCTCTTGCTCAGTGCCGTCGTAGTAATGCGTCGCATCGCTCGTGACGTCGTCCGGCGTGACGACGGATACATAGCCGGTGATCGGCGCCATGTCTTGCCCATAGGGATAGACGCGGCCCGGTTTCGGGTCTTGGACGCTGACCCCCGCGATCGCGCCGAGCGCAGCGCTGACACCCGCATACGCGTCGTCGCTGATCTTCCAGACACGGACGGGCAGATCGCCGGACTTCGGCAACGTCGCGTTGATCTGCGCGACGGGAATGGTGAGGGTAGCGCCCAGCGCCTTGATCGACGCGCTCGTCAT
This sequence comes from uncultured Chloroflexia bacterium, assembly GCA_963785845.1. Lineage (GTDB taxonomy): Bacteria > Chloroflexota > Ktedonobacteria > Ktedonobacterales > JADMIN01 > CAWAWP01. The sequence continues at coordinate 267,086 of CAWAWP010000004.1, forward strand.
TTTGCTCGGCACTGCATCGATCTCGCGGAGCATGCCATCCTTGGCGAGGACGTTGCCATCGCGGTCGAAGATCGTGCCGCGCTTGCCGACCTCCGGCGTCGCCACGACGTGCCAGCTATACAGCGGGTCGTTGGCGTCGTCGAGGTGGCTCAAGATCAAGCCAGGGCTCCAATTGACGCGCCACGCGTCACCCTCCTTAACCAGGGGAATCGAGATATCCTGCGCGATAGGGCCGGCCATCGCGCTGACCAGCACGACGTGCACCGGCACCGTGAAGGAGCCGTCGCCGTTCTGAACCGCCGTGCTCGGCGTCGCCTGAATCGCCGTCACCTTCATCACATTGATGATGTCTTGCGTGCGCCCGACGATGTAGGTGTGCGCCGTGCTGTACGCGTTGTTCGCCAAGATGCCCGCGTCGCTGAAGCGCGTGCGGCTCGCCTGTGAGGTCAGGGAGTACATGCCCTCGTAGTTGAAAGCGGCGTAAGCGTCGAGGTACTCAGAAGCGATCGTACAGGCGCCCGAGGGGCCGCAGGCCGGCGGCTTGGTGGTGGTAGCTCCGTTGTGCATGACGTAGAAGATGGAGCCACCAATCACGGCGAGCACCAGCGCCACGCTCAGCGCCACCACCCCTGGGTTCGCTCCCTGGCGCGGTGGTTTAGGCACTTTCGCTGGCAGCGGCCGTTGGAGCAGCTCTGGTGGCAGTGGCGCGGTGTACCCGTCGTCGTATGGCAGCGGATCGCGTCCGGCGCCACTTGGCAGGTTGGGCTGCCGGGGGAGTGGTCTGCCGCCCATCGGCTCGGTGTCGCCCAATCCCTGGTTGTCTCCGCTCATTGCCGCCCGCCTCCTGACCGCTCGTCGCCTGGCACCATTGTACACCCAGCAATAGCACAGGACAGTGGCGGGCATCACAGGCGGGGTGAGCAGGCTACGCACGGCGTGGGGGCCTCGGCAGCTAGCAAGTTGCGCCTCGCGACGCGCACCTGCTACCATGCGCAACGGACGGCGATCACTTGCCAGAGGGAGATCGCGGGCGATCGAGGGCGATCGAGGGCGATCGAGAGGAGGTGCACAATGGGCCTGAGTCAGACCGAGCTGCCAGCGCCGCGCGTCGCCACCGTCCCAGTCGAGCGCCTGCGGACGTGGCCCGCCGTGTTGACGCTCTTCATCTTCGCCGCACTGATCCCAGAAAGCATCGCCTCGGCGAACACGCCGCCGCTGACCTGGGTGCTGGATCCGCTTGTGGGCCTCTTCATGATGGCGTTCTACGGGTCGGCGAATCTGCTGATCCGCGAACTGCGCGTGCGGCGCGGTCTCGGCTGGCCAGGCGTGCTGCTGCTCGGCGCGGTCTTCGGCTTTGCCAACGAAGGCATCATCGCGGTGACGTGGTTTCACGTGATTCCGACCGACGGCTACATCCTCCAAAACGGCGTGGACTGGGCCTGGGCGGCGGGGTTGACGGCCTTCCACGCGATCTTCAGTGTCGTCGTGCCGATCGCCTTCGTCGAGGTCCTCTTCCCGCGGATCGCGGCGCGGTCGTGGCTCTCGCGGCGATCCACCGTTGCGTTCGCGGTGCTGTTCGTGCTGACCACGGCAGCCGGCTTCGGTCCCGCCACCTATCGCGTCAATCAGTGGCCGGTGCTCGCGGCGATGATCGTACTGACCACGGTCGCCCTGGCGCTGCCGCCTGCGAAGGCGCGGGCGATTTCGACACGGCGCACCCCAAAGCTCTGGCCGTTGCGCCTCTACGGTGTGCTCGCGGCGTTCCTCTTCTTCTTCGTGCTCTATGGGGTGCCAAACATCTTCGGCAGACACGCCGATCTCCAGACCCTTCGCGGCTTGCAGGTCGACTACATCGCAATCCTCGCCGTATACTGCGCGCTCTGCGTCGTCGTCGCGCGGCGGTGGACCGGGCGCGCGGGCTGGGGACCGCCACAGGTCTTGGCGCTGCTCACTGGGGGGCTGGTTCCCTCGCTGGTGATCTCGCTCTTTGCCAGCGCGAGGCTCCAGCCGCTGCTCACCGTGCCGTTCTTCCTCTGGCTGGTGTGGCTGGCATGGCGCGTGAAGCAGCCATCCGCTCAGACCGAAGCGGTCGCGGCTCACTGACCGGCGCGGGCGCGACCGCCGGTGACCCGTCACCTGCGGCGCTCGCAGCGGAGCCTGACGGACGCTCGTAGACCCCAGCGCGCGCGTTGCGGCGCACACGCAGCACATCGCGGGTCATAGACAGCGCGTCGCGGAGCGGCGAGATGCGGCTGCTCGGCGCGTAATACCAGTTAATGCCGATCTCGGCAATCTGATAGCCCCAGCGTCGCGCGAGGTAGAGCAGCTCGACGTCGAAGCCCCAGCCGTCCAGCGTCTGCGCCGCCGCCAACCTGCGCGCGATGTCGCTGCGTATCAGCTTGAAGCCGCACTGCGAGTCCTGGATGCCCGGGAGCGCCAGCGTCCGCACGACGGCGTTGTAGATGCGCCCCATGACGTGTCGAAAATATGGCTCGCCGTAGCGGTGCGCCTCTGGACCCTCGCGCACGGCGATAGCGAGTTCTGGATCAGCAAGCTGCGGCGGCAGGAACTTGGCGATCTCCGTGACGGGCATCGAGAAATCGGCATCGCAGATGAAGGAGTAGACGCCACGTGCCGCTAGCAACCCCGCACGCACCGCGCCGCCCTTGCCCTGGTGCGCCGTGCGGATCAGGCGCAGCGCACGCCAATGCATCGCCCGATGCTCGACCAGCTCCGCGGTGCCGTCGCCGCTGCCATCATCCACCACGATCACCTCGGCGGCGAAGGATTGGCGCGCGAGGTATTTGCGCACGACCTTCAGCGAGTGTGGCAGCCGCTGACGCTCGTTGTACGCTGGAATGACGATCGACAGCAGCAGCGCCGGCTCCTCCGCCGAGGCGGAATCCTGGGGGTAGGCCGTCGACATGCCCTGCTCTCCTACCGAAGTCAGCAGCGCCAGCCAAATCCACGCTTGCCGCGCACCTATTGTAACACCGTGTTCAGCCTCGACGAGCGACGGCTCCGATACGCTACGCACCCATCGTCAGGACGTAGGGGCATTTACCCCCGAATTCAAACAGTTGTACATGACATCAGGCAAACCGCCCACACTGGTTGATGTAGCTGCCTGATCGGTGCTCGTCAGGAGCACAAAGCCATCTTCAGCCGCGATCACGTGATAGTCGCTGTCCTGCAACACGCTTGCCACGCTGCTCGAATAGGCGGCGCAGGTCGTGAAGGGATAGACGGGGCCAAGCGTATCAACAAGAACGTACTCAGCCTCCGTCGCGTTGTACGGAAATTGGTAGATAAAGTGCCGCTGGCTCAAATGCGGCACGAGCGTATCCTGCGCCGAGACACTCGCGCTCGCGGGAATCAACTTGATGAGGGAGTCAGCCATGCGTGCGTGCGCCGTCACCACCGGCAATTGATTATATGGCGAGAAGGGGAGATAGCCGCCCACGGCTGAGCGCTGTTCGGCCCGCACACTCATCACCACGAGGAAGATCGCCAGCACGGCGCCCAGCGCCCAGCGAACCGTCATGCCACCTACGCGCATCGTCACGCGCTGCCGCACACGCTCGCGCATCTGCGCGACCACGTTCCATCGCTCTTGCCGGCGGAGCGCCGCCCAGCCCCAGCGCAGCACATCGAAGACGAGCGCCGCCCCAAGGATCGCCGAGACGACCATCGTCGGCACGATCTCAGCGCTGTACTGGTGCAGTCCCGTATGCATCTGCGGATACGAGCTGAGCAGATTGATGCCCAGCGCCGGAACTGCGACGACCAGCGTAAGTGGGCTCAGCAGTGGGAAGTAGCCGAGCGGAGTGAACAGCGAACGCAGATAGAAGAGGCCGCTGGAATCGAATACGTGCTCGCGCAGCACCTGAAGTGGATGTGTGGCGAGATAGCCGATCACCGCCCCAGGCGTCTTCCCCAGGTAGTCGTAGCGTCCCGCCGTCGACGAGTGCCCCAGCGGACTGGCCGCGTGGATGGCGATCACGGCGATCCCCAGCCAGAGAACCGAAATGCCCATCAGCGCGGCGCCAACGCGCCACCGCCGCTGAAATAGCAGAATCAATGCGCCGATCATCAGCGTGTTCAGCGCCATCTCTTCTTTTGTCGTCATCGCCAGAAAGCAGGTGATGAACAGCCAGCGATCATTGCGTGTCAGCATGAAATACAGCGCGAACAACAAAATCGCCGCGCTGAGCGTGACCGCGTGGAAGTCGAAGAGCACCGCGCTGCCGAGCGCCGGGTAGAGCAGGTAGGCGATCGCAAATCCGACGCCGACCAGTGGTTGCTGAAAGCGACGAGCAGCGATCAGATACGCTGGAAAAGCTCCTAATGCCACGACGAGCGACTGCAACAGCAGGAGCGCCTTAGGGGTGGCTGCGACCAGGTACACCAGATCGATCGGCAGCAAGATCGGCTCGAAATGGATCGCAAAGCGCGAGACGTTGCCCAGGCAATTGGTGTCGCTGATGCTATTGCAGATCGTCTGATGCAGGAACGAGCCATGGAGCGTATTCCAGAGCACCTGATCCATGATGCCCAGGTCCTCGGCATTCGACTGGAAGGCATCGTGCATGGCCCAGCCGTAGGTCGTATAGTAGGCGACGAAGGCGATCGCAGCCAGCGCGACGACCACCAGCGCCGGGCGTGTCCATCGGCTCTTCGGTGTGGGCGGCAGCGTGAAGAAGTAGTCACCGACCCGGATCCAGAGGTCGCGCAACCACTGCGCCACGCCCGTCTTCGGCAATGCGGCTGGCGGTGCGTCCACACGCTGGCGCGTCGGTGTGTCAGTCGCCTGGTTCGTGGTTGGCGATCCGCCTATGCTGCCCATCCCTGAGCCAACCAATCGTACAGAACGCTGCATCACCCGCATCCCCTCATCACAACATCACAACATCACAACATCACAACATCATCACTCGAAAAGCGGCGCCATGTGACAGTGCCATGATAGGAAGCCTCGTTCGCCTGTGTCAAAGAAACCCCCAAATGGGCGAGCACCCTGACTACGGTGGCTTTGCGACCGCTCCTTCCACCCCGAAGTTGACAGCGCATCGGCTCAAGCTATAATTGCGATCTGGGCAAGTGGCAACAGGCGCAGGTTTCGCCATTCTCCAACACACGTAGAATCGCGTCGTGGAGAGGCGCACCGCTACCGAACCTCGCCCACCGGCGTCGCGCCATCGCGGCTCTCTGCGGGTTGAATGCACTCGCACGCTCAGGTGGACAGCTTTCGTCTCCTGCACGCGGGGACGAGACACACATGCGTTTCAGTCGTTCACTCTGCTAACGGACGGCGTCCGCGCCGTATCTGGAGAACCAGCCCGTGCGTGCGCTCGCAAATACGGAACATCGCTCGCCGCTCGCCGTGGCGCGTGCGAAGATGGCCAGCGTCCCCGTCGTGCTCTTTGGCTTCTTTGCCACGTTCTATGCGCTCACCTCCGCCGGTCGGCTCGACTCCGCGGACGGCGTCGTCATTGCACAGGCGGCACGATCGCTGCTGCGCGGGCGGCTCTCTATTCCCGGCTACGTCACCGAGTCCGTGATTGGCGTGAACGGCCTCGCGCAATCGCGCTACGGCATCGGCGAAAGCTTCATTGAAACGCCCTTCGTACTCATCGGCTCAGTATTGAGCTACATCTCGCACAACGCCGCGCTCATCAACTGGACGATCGCCTTTACCAACGGCTTCGTCACCGCTGCGGGCTGCGCGCTCTTCTACCTGCTCCTCAGAGAGCTGGGCGCGTCCCAAAGGCGTGGCATCGTCCTGACCCTGATTCTCGGCCTCTGCACCGTCGCGTGGCCCTACGCCAAGAGCGATTTTACCGAGCCGTTGCAAGCCACCTGTCTGATCGGCGCCACACTCGGCGCGGTGTATTGGCATAAGCGCGGCGGGCTCCGCTGGCTGGTGCTCGCGGGTGCTTTCCTCGGCGGCCTATTGTTGACGAAAGCCGCGGGCTTCGTGGCAGTGCCCGCATTCTCGCTCTTCGTCATCGTAGCGCTCCTCACCGTCGAGAATCGCCTGACACTCCGCCCGTTGCGCCGCCGCGAGTGGTGGATCCGTTGCCTCACCGCGCAGTGCGCCCTCTTGAGCCTCGTGGTCGTAGCAACCGCGATCACCATAGCGATCAATCTGGCGCGATTTGGCTTACCCTTCGATTTCGGCTACGGGCGTGACCCGCATGACGCCCTCTTCTCAATCCCCGTCTATACCGGGATCTTCGGCATGCTCTTCAGCTTCAATTCCGGCATCATCTTCTACGCCACGCCGGTCGTATTGGGCGTGCTTGGCTATAAGCGCTTCGTGCAGCGCCACCTCCCCGAGTCCGTGCTGATCGCTGTTGTATCCGTCACCTTCCTGGTGCTCTACGGCGGCTACTATTATTGGGCGGGGCTCGCGGCGTTCGGCCCGCGCTACATCGTGCCGATCGTCCCGTTGCTGCTGCTGCCAGCCATCGAGGCGGATTTCGGCTTGCGCGGCGGCAGGGTAGTCAATCGCGGGCTCGTCGCACTGGTGGCGGTGATCGTCGTGCTTGGCTTCCTCGAACAACTTTCCGGCGTTCTCGTCAGCTTCACGACCTACAGCGCGATCGTCTGCGTGCAAGTCCCCTGCGTCCCATCACTCGACCCCACCCAGTCCGAATTGCTGTACAATCTCTGGCTCCTGCCGGCGGCCCTCGCCGACAACTTCCTCGGGCACGCGACGCATATCGTTCTTGCCTCCTATCCCTTCGGCACGCCACCACTCGGGCGCGCGAACTGGGCTGGCATGCTCGCCGACCGGATCCACTATTTCTGGTTCCGCTCTATCCCGATCCCGCCAATTGCCAGCGCCCTTGCCGCCTTGCTGCTGATTGGGATCATCGTCATGTTCGCCTTGCGCCTGCGTCGCTTCATCCTTGAACCTGCGCTGAGCGACGCCGAACCACGAATCAGCCTCAATCAGTCCGCCGGTTCGTACCACCTGCCGCTTGCCGGAGGACACCCGCGCGCCCGCGAAGATGCGGCAGAGCAGCATGTACCACCCGTCTAGACGGCATGAATCGCCGCGCGCACGTGCGTTGGGTCTACACGTTGCCATGGAGAACGTGCATATATAGAATGTCGCGTATCTACCATGTGGCGGCGCGCCTCTCTCGGCGTGCTGCCGTGCAACGATCGGTGAAGCATGCCTTCCCGGGCGAGCGGATTTCGGCTCGCGTGCGGAAAGTGAGGCGTATGTGTCGCAACCGCAGGTGCAGCCGATGACACCGCTTTCCGCGGATGGAATAGAGACGACCGCCGGTCACGGAGTTTCCACGCTCGGCACCACGCCGGGGCAGACGGCATTGCCCGCCACAGGCGACATATCTGCGGCGTGTGATGTCGCCGTCCTCATTCCTTGTTACAACGAGGCCCTGACGATTGAGAACGTCGTCCGTGGTTTCGCCAAGGCGCTGCCGCATGCCCGCATCTACGTCTACGACAACAACTCCACCGACAACACGGCTCAGCTTGCGCGCGCCGCTGGCGCCACGGTGCGCCACGAGTCCCGCCAGGGCAAGGGCCACGTCGTACGCCGCATGTTCCGCGATATCGACGCCGAGCTCTACGTGCTGGTGGACGGTGACGACACGTATGACGCGAGCGTCGCGCCCTTGATGGTTGCCACAGCGCTCTCCGGTCCCTTCGACCTCGTGAACGGCATACGTGTTGAGGACCCGCGTGACGCCGCCTATCGCCGCGGTCATCGCACCGGTAACCACATGCTGACGTGGATGGTCATGCGTCTCTTCGGCAACCGGACGCTCGACATGCTCTCGGGTTACAAGGTCTGCTCGCGGCGCTTCGTCAAATCCTTCCCGGTGCTCTCCTCGGGCTTCGAGATCGAGACGGAGCTAACGGTACACGCGCTTGAACTCGATATGCCTGTCGCGCATGTCAAAGTGCCCTACGGCGGCCGCCCGCAGGGGTCGTCGAGCAAACTGAATACCTTTCGCGACGGTGGGCGTATCCTGCGCATGATTATCAATCTGGCAAAGCAGGAGCGGCCGCTCTTCTTCTTCTCGTCAATCGGCTTCGTCCTCGCCCTGATCGCCACTATCCTGGCCGTGCCGATCGTCATCGAATTTCTCCAAACGCATACCGTCCCGCGCTTCCCGACGGCGATCCTCACCAGCGGGATGATGCTCGTGGCTTTCCTCGCGTTCGCCTGTGGCCTGATCCTCGATACAGTATCTCGCGGGCGCCTTGAGGCGAAACTGCTGCGCTATTTGAGCATCGCGCATACCGATCGCGTCGAACAGGCGGAGACATGGCTGGCGGCGCATAGCGCCGAGGCGCGCAAGGGCTCCTCCGGCGTGGCCCCTTGGATGAAACGCAAGACACGCGGAGTGGCGCGCGCATGGCGCTGGCTCGTGGCGGCGGTGGTGTTGGCCCTGATCGCCGGCACCGTCATCGCCACCCTTGCCGGATTTGGCCTCATACAGTTGGGCACTCTTCCCTGGTGAGTTGTGGAGCAAGTAGAGGATTTAGCAGGTGGCAACACAGGACACACAAGCGCAGCAGGCAACCTCAGCGGCAACCAAGGGGGAGCAGCCACTTTTCGGCGATATGCCGACCCACACCGTAAAACGCACCGACCGTATCATTCAGTGGCTACGCATCGCCAAGGTGCGCCGCTACATTCCGCGCGGAGGGCGCGTGCTCGACATTGGCTGTGCTGACGGAGCGCTCTTCCGCCAGTTGTCGCGATGGATCGGCTCTGGCGTCGGCGTAGATCCGGAGCTGGCCCGGCCCGCGGCGAATGCGCGCTTCCAGCTTATTCCCGGTTCGATTCCCGAGGACCTCGCTGGCAGCCAGTTTGATGCCGCTACTATGCTCGCGGTCGTCGAACACCTTCCGGACGATGTGATTACCGCCATGCGCGACCATTGCGTCCGGCTCGTCAAGCCGGGCGGCGTCGTGCTGATCACTGTGCCGTCCCCCAAGGTGGATATCATCCTCAATCTGCTGATTGCGCTGCGGCTGGCCGGCAACATGTCGTTCTCGCAGCACCACGGATTCGATACGCGCACCGTCCCCGCCCGCTTCGGCAACACCGGGTTAGATCTGGTCGCCCATAAACGCTTCCAACTCGGCCTAAACAACCTGTACGTCTTCCGTCGCGCGGCCAACGTTCCCGCGTAAGCCGGCTGACTCCTGGCGTCGCCGCATGCAGCGCGTCTCACGGCGCATCCTCGGCGGCGTTGGTCAGCGCCATGCAGCGGTGCGCCGTTGAGAGCCTCGCCCATACGCTTTTCACGTGAAGTCGATCGCACGCATCGGCGCGTCCTCGGCGGCGAAAGCGAGCAGCTTCTCGCCCTCCTCGGCGACCGCGTCGCGTTCGTGCCCCGCCAACGGCTCGAATGCCTCGACCCGCAGCGTCGCCGCCCCGCGTGAGCGCCCAATCGTCCAGCAGCCGCGTACGAAGCCGTCAACGAGGAGCGCGCCCCGCGTAAACACGCGTTCGCGGTACGTATCGGCGATGATGCGCTCGCGCACCGCATGCGAGAGCAGCGCATTGTCATACTCCGGCAGAAAACGTGGCGGCGCTACGGTGGCGAGATCAGGCCGGGGAGCGTCGGGCAGATCAAAGAGCTCGGCGCCCCGCTCGTCCTGGAAGCAGACGAGCCGTGGCTGCAGCCGTTCGACCACCTCGCGCAGCCGCGTCAGCCAGCACCACGCCTGCACGTCGGCGACGCTCGCCGGACCATACGCCGCCAGATAGCGCAGCACCACCGCATCCAGCGACGGCGCCTCATCCAGCTCGCGCCCAAGCCAACTCTGTACGGACGCGAACGCCGCGGGACCACTCGCGCCCCACACTCCGCGTGGCGGCACCTGCACCGCCGGCAGCAGATACCGCACCGCCTGCGCCAGTGCAGTCGCGTCGTATTCCGGCCAGCGCGCCGCCAAAAGCGCGCCCAACTCCGGCACCGTGCGCGGACGTTCATCGAGCAGCGCGCGTCCCATCGCCAGCAGCCCCTCGACGTCTATCCCATTGATGCGCTTGCCGAAGGGGCTTCCGCTCCACAGGCCGCGCTCTAATACCGGGTGCATCAGCGGGCGTAGCGTCAGGTAGTCACGCGCCGTCACCAGATGCAGCGTCGTCCGCATCAGCGAACCGCGCACCGCGCTCCGTGCGACGATCAACCGCGAAAGATCGTCGGGACGAAAGCCTTCCAGCCGGCTCCACAGGCCACTGTATGGCGCGTTCGGCGACTGCGCCTGCATGCCAACGAGCCGCTCGATCGCCTCGCCCACCGGCACATCCTCCCGCCGGAGCAACATCTGCCGCGCGAGCAACGCACGATTCAACGCCCGCTGGCTAAGAACTTCCAAGCTGCGCCTCCGCCCGTTGCGTACCTACCCGTCACGCTCGCGTGGCTCACACGCATGACTTACACGCGCGGCTTACACGCGTGGCTCATTGTCGCTGCCAGCGAGCTACGTGTCTCACTGCAGACGCTGACGCGCTCATCGCACACGCCTGCATTCCATAACACGCATGCTCCCATGAAGGGATGCGTTGCGCGTGCGCGGCAGCGTGGACCGGCTGGAACGTGCCGCGCATATCCAGAGACGCGGCGACACCAGCGTCAGTAGGGTAGTTGGCCGCTGCGTCGCCCACACGGAAGGGGATTCGCCTCGGCCTGCAGGCCGGCATGCGTGGGCAAACGATGACAGGCGTGGCGCACTGTGGCACAAGCTGGCGACGCGTCACATGGTCTTCTGCTATCGCCCACCGGGCACAAGCGACTCCGTGCCCGCCTCCTACGGCTTCGTCGGCGGTGTGCTGACCAGCGACGGTATCGGTGTCCCCGCGCGCGACGCACTGGTATACGTCAACGTCTCCGTCCCCATGGGGATCAACACGCTGATCTTCGGGTCCGTCACCGTGTAGGTCGTCGTAAACGAGGTCGCCAGGTTCTGCTGCGTCCCTTTCGCCGTCACGTTGCTCTGCATATCGGTGACGGCGATGCCGTTCGGCGCCAACTGCGCGCCCTGCACCGTCAGTTTGATCGTTCCGCGCGCATGCAGTTGCGTGGAATTTGCCAGATCCGCCAGCGTGCCCGAAAGCACCTGTGCCGTCAACGTCGTGCCCGCGACCGTTGGCTGAAACAGCGCGTCGTGATAATGATCGATCGTCAGCGTGATCTGGTGTGGCGCCGCCGTCCCGTCGTTCCGCGCCACGAGCTCATACTGCACCGTCACCGTATGATCGTTCACCAGCGTCACGATCTCCACCACCTGGAATCCCGTCCCCGAGGTCGTCGAGTAGAACTGCCGCTTCGTCGCGTCCATATCATAGCCGTGATAGTTGTCCCAGAGGTTCGAGACCACCCCATCTACCGAGATCGTCGAGCTCCACTCCACCCACGAGAGTACCGACATCCCCGCCGACGAAACCACCGGCCGATCAGTCCCCGCGTCCTGCTGGAAGGCGTATTGGAAGGCGCCTACGCTAAATGCCTGCTGTCCTTTGAAGAGGTTTCCCTGCGCGGTGGTAACCGCCAAGACACCGCGGAAGTGCAGCACGAGCAGCACGAGCAATCCCGCCAGCAACACTACCGGCGTGATCACCTTCGAGACGAAGCGCTTCAGTCGCACGTTCATCGGCTTGCGTTGGTTTCGTCCCGGCTGCGTGCCCGTCGGCGGCGCACCGATTGGTCGGGTCGTGTTCGCTGGCCGCACGTGCGCCGGCCGCGTTTCTAGGGTGTCCATAGCTCATCCTCAATCGTATGTTTCGTTCGCATCCAGCAAGGGAGTCACGTTCGAGTCACATTCCGGTCACAAGCCTCGCCTAACTTCCCACCAACACCGCTGGCGGCAGCGTCGGCGTATCCTCGCCGCTCGGGCTGGCGGTCGCCACACGCAGCGGCCGCGCGTGGACCGGGTCGAGCGGATCGTAGCGGTGCCACGCCCGCGCCGGTCGTACCGGCCACACCAGCGCCACCAGGCACAGCACCGAGAAGCCAGTGCCCAGCACCGCGATCAACACCGCGTCCATCATCGGGTTCTGCCAGGGGATGAATGGCGACTGCAAGCCCGTCACCCCCGTCAGCGTGATCACGTCCGCCCGCGAGCCGAAGGCCATGTGATACACCAGCCAGAGGAAACGCTCGATCGGCACCCGCACCACCGCAAAGGCGATCGGCACGATCCACAGCAGCCGCGCGAACCAGCGCCACGCGCCGCCCACCTGCCATCCCTCCAGCAGCGCGAAGGGAAAGACCAACAGCGCATACTGCTCATTGACCAACTTCGAGCCGACCAAGAACGCCAGCAGCGTCACCAGGATCATGCGGTTCAACCGCATCTCCGCGTTCGTGTAGACATACCAATACGCGATCAGCAGCGCAATCGCCAGGATTGGCGTCCCGAAGGCCGAGATGGCGTACGAGATCGCGTCGAGGTTGGGGTTCGGGAAGAGAATGTTCAGCCGCGCCAGCATCACCCAATTCATGCCGCCGCCCACCCGAGATCCGTGGAAATCGACCACATAGAGCAGCCCACTCAAGAACGGCCCCAGCAGCACTATGCAGCCGATGCCGAAGGCCGCGACGAAGGCGACGATCTCGCGCAGTGGCCGTTGCTTCTTGATCAGGAAGAGGATGAAGGTCGGCACCAACAACGCCGGAAAGAACTTCACCATCGTGCCGAACGCCAGCGCCAGGCCGGAACGCCCCATCTTGCCTTGTTGCAGGTAGTAAGCGCCAGCCACCAGGCCCAGCAGCATGATCGCGTCGAAGGTCCATGCCGCGCTGACCAGCAGCACGAACGGATTGAGCAGATAGTCACGCCAGCCGCGAATCGTCCCCGCCATGCGTGCCAGCAGCGCTGCCACCAGGAAGTCCGCGATCCAGATCGGCAGCTTCAGCAGAAAAAAGAAGTCAGGCGTCAGATTCGGCACCGCGAACGTCCCCGAGACCGGGATGAAGTACGTCGCCGTCGGATGCAGCAGCGCGTAGAGGTGCGCCAGCGGCCAGTAGATATACAGCGGCGCCGGCGGATACGCATAATACTCGTAGGTGTTATCCCATCCCGCCGATTTGGCGATATGCGAGAGGTATGCGATCGTATCGTATGGCGAATGGTTGTGCGCCAGATCGATGAACACGTTGTAGTCGATCGTCAGATCCCAATTGTGGCCGATCGGCAGCAGCACGATCCGCAGCGCCACGGCCATCAGCGCGATGATCCAGATCAGGCGGCGCCGATGCTTCCCCGCGACCTCCGGCCCATCGGGGAGATCGTCATCGAGCGGCTGCGGATCGTCTGGGCCGGCCACCGCCCGCTGACGGCGATAACGCACCGCGCCATGCCCGTGCGTCCCGTGGAAGCGCAGTTCGCTGAGGTGATGCAGATAGGCGGCGCCCTGGCTCACGTCCGCCTTGCTCGCCCCCGCCGCACGTTCCTTGAAGGTATAGGGGATCTCCGTCAGCCGCGACCAGTGCCCACGCACCAGAATTTCCAGCAGAATCTTGAAGCCGTAGGGCCGCAACTCGACGCCTTCGACCACCGCGCGCCGGAAGAGAAAGAAGCCGCTCATCGGATCGCTGCAATGGCGCAGCCGGGGGAAGAGTGCGACCGCCGCGGCACGGCTCCCGCGCGACACCACCTGCCGCGTCACGCCGCCCAATCCCGCGCTGCTCCCCCCAGCAATGTAGCGGCTCGCCACCACCACATCGGCATCCTGCGCGGCGGTGAGCAGCGTCGGCACCAATGCGGGGGGATGTTGCAGATCGCCGTCGATCACGCAGACAAATTCGCCCCGCGCCTGATGAATGCCCGCCACCACCGCCGTCGCCAAACCACCCACCCGTTGCCCATCCTCCCGGTGCAACAGGCGTACCCGCCGGTCGCCGCGCATCGCCTCGCGGATCGCCCGCGGCGTCTCATCGTCACTGTCGTCCACGAACAGCAACTCATAGGCGATGCCGTCGAGCGCCTTCGACAGTTCGCGCACCAAGCCGGCGACGTTCTCGGCTTCGTTGCGGGTCGGCGCCACCAGCGTCAGCAACGGACGGGCCATCAGCAGCCTTGCTTGCTCCACATGCTACTCCATCACGGTCCTCACCGCCTTGCTGGACCACGGAAACGAGCCGACGGCTACGCGTGGACCTCGCGATGGCTGTGCGCACCCCTTGCTGCGCCTGCGCTGCGCACCCGCGGCTACCTCACCGCATCTCCTAGAACCCACTGGCACACGCATGCCAGCCGCGCGTCATTGCGCGTTCCCACAAGAACTACGCCCGACGAAACGCGTTCCTCACAGCACAGCGGTCAGAAAGTCCACGGGCCACACCCTCGGACTACCAAGTACCGTGCCACTCGATCTCTGCAGCGGCGCGTCAAACGCAAACTGTCACGTCCGCTACCCCAGGTCGGCGTGCGTCGCTGGGCATTGGATACTCTATCGCCGCGACGCACCCTCGATCCAGCAACCGGGACCGCACAACCACCGCTCGGCGCCTTGCCGCGCTCACAACCCTTCCGCCAGCCGCACCACCAGCGCGCGTTCCTCCGCGCCAAACCAAGGCGCGGCGCCCGCCTCGGCGTTCTCCACCATCCGTAGCGCACTCGACGTCGCCGGGATCGCCACCGTACACCGCGTATCGCTCAAGATCCACTTCAAGAGCGCCTGGGCCCACGTTCGCACGCCGAATGGCAGCAGCGGCGCGAGCTGCTCGGGCGTCGGCGTGCGACGCATCAAACCGCCCTCGGCGAACGGGCGCATCACCACCACACCCAGCCCAAGCTCATCTGCCAGCGGCAAGATCGCCCGCTCCACCTCGCGCTCAAAGGGATTGTAAGGAATCTGTATGGTTGTGATGCGTCCGCCGCGCATCACCCGCGCCAACTCATCAAACGCCGCGGCCCGATAGTGCGTCGCTCCGATCGCCCGCACCTTGCCCTCGTCGCGTAGTCGCTCCAGCAGCGCCAGTTGCTCGCCCCAGTTCACCAGGTTGTGCACCTGATACAGATCGATCCTGCCGCCGAAATACGCCAGCGCTCGCTCTGCCTGTGCGCGACCCTCCGCCGCCGATGGCGTCCAGACCTTCGTCGCGATCAGCGCCGCGTCGCGTCTCCCCGCCAGCGCCAGCCCCAGCACGCGCTCCGCCTCCCCGTACATCGGCGACGAATCGAAGAAGCGCGCCCCTGCCGCCAGCGCCGCGTCCACCACCGATCGCGCGCCAGCCTCCGCCGTCTCGCCGCGCACGTCGAACGTCTGCCACGTCCCCATGCCGACCACCGGCACACGCAGCCCACTCAGCCGCCCCAAATCGCGCTGCTCCATGGTTAGCCCTCTGCCTCCTCAGCCGCCCGCAGGGTATCCTTCACCGCCACGCCGTCCTGCACCACCAGCGCGATGTTCGCCGTCTCCATCAGTGAGCGAATGTCGCGCAGCGGATCGGCCCGCGTTACCACCACATCCGCCAGCTTGCCGGGCTCCAGCGTCCCCACGCGATCCTGCCAGCCCAGGCACTGCGCCGCCGTCCGCGTCGACGCCACCAGCGCCTCCATCGGGCTCAGTCCCACTTCGCAGAGCAGCGCCAACTCGCGGAGATTGCGTCCATGCGGAAAGACCCCTGAATCAGTGCCCATCGCGATCCGTACACCCGCCTTGTGCGCCCTGGCGATGCTCTGGCGATGGGCCGCGTAGACCTCCTCCGCCTTGCGCACCGCCCATGGCGGCATCGCCCCCGTCTCCCGCCCGATCTCGATCACGCTCGCCACGGCCAGCAGCGTTGGCACTAGAAAAGTCTCGCGCTCGCAGAGCAGATCGATCGCCTCGTCATCGAGGTAGATGCCGTGCTCGATGGAATGCACCCCGGCGCGCACCGCGTTCTTGATACCCTCCGTCCCCTGCGCGTGCGCCATCACCTTCGTTCCCCGGCGATACGCGCCTTCCTGCACCAGCGCCTCCAACTCTGCCGGCGAAAACTGCGTGAACTCTGGATGGTCCGTCGGACTGAGCACGCCGCCGGTCGAGCAGACCTTCAGCACGTCCGCCCCCGCCCGCAGCACCTCGCGCGCCTTCTTGCGCACCTCGTCCGCGCCGTCGCAGCGCCCGTCCGGCCGACCCGGAAAGCTGGGCAGCAACTGAAACGGCGTCCCGTCGGGCATGGTGAAGTCCGCGTGGCCGCCCGTCGTCGTCAAGATCGAGATGGAGATCTGCATCCGCGGACCAGCGACCAGCCCCTCCTCCACCGCCCGCTTCACCCCCAGGTCAGCGCCACCCGCGTCACGCACCGAGGTCACACCCGCGTCCAGCGTGCGACGCATGCGATCTACCGCGCGGAAGAACTCCAACGAGACCGGCGTCGCCATGCGCTGCGCCACGTTCACGCCCTCCAGCAGCAGGTGGACGTGACAGTCGATCAGCCCCGGCAGTATCCACCCGCCCCGCGCGTCGATCTCGCGCATCTCCCCATCCGACCGCGGCACCTCATCCTCACGCCCCACCGCGCGGATCGTCGTCCCCTCGATCAGCACCGCCGCGTCCGCCAGCGCCGCCCGTCCCGTTCCATCGATCAGCGTGCCATTGAAAATACGTGTGTATGCCATCGTGCCGCCTCCTCTCGTGTGCCCAGTATACCTGCTGTATACGTGTTGGCACGAGGCGGCATCGACACGGGATGTGCCGTGAGTCGCGCGCCGCTAATGACCGAGCGGCACCGGCCCACGACCCGCTGCATACGGCCAATGCCCGCGCGCCGTGTCCGCATCGACCTCTGGCGGCATCCTATTCAAGCCGAGCGGCTTCCTTCCGTGCATCACCAGTCTCCGGCTGGGCCAGCTATGCTCTGCCAAACGTTGCCGCCGCGGGGATCACCTCACGCCCCATGATCTCTAATGGAGTGATCTGATCGACGTTCACCACCCAGCCAAAGACCGTCTCGATGCCCATGCTCGCCAGCCAGTGAAGTTGGCCCAGCAGCGCGCCGACCTTCGATCCGCCGGGGCCAACGTCGAACCCGAACGGAGCCGTCTTCTCGATAGCCTCGTAATCGTGTCCCTCCCGTTCGCAGAGAAGGCGCAAGAGCTCCAATTGGCGCGGAATCTCCGGTGAGGGGCGCAGATTGCAGAGATCCGCATATCGCGCAACCAGCGGCAGCGTCCGCCGCTCGCCGCTCCCGGCGATCAGAATCGGCGGATGCGGACGGCTAAGACTCTGCGGCAGGTTCAGCGGACGCTCGATGTGGACGTGGTGGCCGCGAAACGGTCGCTCGTCTCCCTGCTCGCCCTCCCACATGCGCAAACACGCCTGCACCGTCTCTTCAAGGAGATCGAAGCGCTGGCCGAGCGGCGGGAACGGCAGACCCAAACCTTGCGCCTCCTCCTCATAGTCGCCCGCGCCAATGCCGAGCATCGCGCGACCGCCAGAGAGCACGTCCAGCGTCGTAACCATCTTCGCCAGCAGCCCGGCGTGACGATACGATACCGCCGAGGCCAGCGTCATCAGGCGCACACGTTTGGTGTGCGCGGCGATGAAGCCAAGCGTCGTGTAGGCCTCGATCTGGCTGACCTCTGGTCCACCCATCATCGGGTGCTGCCAGAGATGGTCGGCCACGTCGATGGTGTCGAAGCCCGCGGACTCCGCCGCCTCGACGATCTCGCCCAACGTCGCGCCGAGGCGGGCCGCGCCGCCCTCCCACGTTGTCGAAGGAATATGCAATCCGAGTTTCATCGCGCTTCGCCTCTTCCTGCTCGCAACGAAAGTGACCTATCTACGTCGACTCTACGCTCGACGCGGCGCGCCCGCACGTGTCGTTACGCCCGGCTTACCGCCGCAGTGACACGAATGCGCCGCCGGGTCGTCTCCGTCAGCGCCATCGTGCCAAGTCCGAGCAGCAGGTGCAGCACCTGTATCACCCAATGCCCCGCATCCGGCAGCCACTGCTCCTGATTCAGCCCGACAACCAGCACGATCGCGCCGTACACCAGCAGCGCGCCAGCCAGCGCCGCCGACCCGCCGCGGATCACCAGCGCCACGCCTGTCGCCCACAGCCCTAGCACGATCACGATGCCGATCAGCATGTGAAGCGGCTTGAGGCTGTCGAAGTTCCCCGTCCACAGCAGAATGCCCAGCACGAGGATCGCCACATAGCAAAAGCGCAACACGATCGTGCTGACGTTCAGGAATGCGTTCATACACACGCTCACTTTCTGATGCCTACCAACTACGCCACATTGCCTTCTCAGCGTGCGCCATCGTCGCCGCGCGCGCTACGCCCCAGCCGCCATGCGCCCTCCGTCGATGGGAATCACCGCCCCCGTGAGGAACGACGCCCGATCGGAGCAGAGCCATGCCGCCAGCGCGCCCACCTCCTCTGGTGACCCGATCCGCCGCATCGGCACCGCCGCGATCACCGGCGCGCGATACTCTTCTGGCAGGCCCGCTAGCCGCTCAGTAAGGATCGGCCCCGGTGCGACGGCGTTCACCCGCACCCCCTGCGTCGCATAGTCCAACGCGGCGGACCTCGTCAGCCCGGCGATGGCATGCTTGCCGGCAACGTAGCCCGACATACCCTGCACGCCGCTGAGCCCTGCGGTGGACGACATGTTCACGATCGATCCGCCGCCTCCCGCGACCATCGCCGGAATCTCGTACTTCAGCGCCAGGAAGATACCCCGTGCGTTGGTCCGCAGGCTCCGGTCGAAGTCCTCCAGCGCGATCTCGGCCAGCGGCAGCTTCGGATGCCCTTCGCCGGCGTTGTTGAAGGCCGCGTCCAGCCGCCCGAAGACCTCGACGGTCTGCTCGAACCAGCCGCCGAACCGCCTCCGGATCGCTCACATCCGTCGGCACCGCCAGCGCACGCCCACCGCGATCACGTATCTCCTGCGCGTTCGCCGCGAGCGCGTCCGCGCTGCGTGCCGCCAGAACCACCGCCGCGCCCTCCCGCGCGAAGACACGCGCCGCCGCCGCGCCGATCCCCCGGCTCGCTCCGGTGATAATCGCTACCTTCCCCGCCAGCAGCCCGCACGCGTCGGTCGCGGCTCCGTTCCCCGCGCCAAAAGCGTCGCTCATCGCATGCATGCGACCACCTACTCTCCGCGCATGCATCCCCGCACGCCGCTCCAACAGCACCATCACAAGCGACCGTGCGACGATGCAAACGTCTCGTGTTTCGATACATCGAAATGCCGATATCATTTATTTGTATAGACGGTACGAATAAATTTGTCAAGAGCACCGCGCGTCGCGCACCGGATTCGTCAACCTCATGCGTCACAGGATCGCGAACGGCGTGTACTATGGGAGAGTCCACTCCCACCGCGACGCGAAAGTTGGCAACCGCATGCATCCTCGCCCCTATCAACTTGGCCGCCGGCAAGAAGCCACCGATCAGACCCGCGCGCGTATCCTCGCCGCCGCCCGCGAGTTGCTCGCCGCGCCCGAGGGCTACGCCGGCTTCACCATCGACGCCGTGGCGCGTCGGGCTGGCGTCGCTCGCATGACCGTCTACTACCAGTTCACCTCGAAGGTCGGCCTCCTCGAAGCGCTTTCGGACGATCTCGCCACGCGCGGCCACATGGAGCACATGAGTCGCGTCTTCACCCAGACGGACCCGCTCGACTCCATCGCCGAGATGGTCGCCGTCTTTGCCAGCTTCTGGAGCGCGGACCGCCCCGCAACGCGCCGTATGCGCAACCTCGGCGGCCTCGACCCGGAGGTCGGGCAGGTTGTCCGCGCCCGCGACGAACGCCGGCGCCACATCGCCAGCGTGCTCGTTGGCCGTCTCGCCGAGCGCTACGGTCGCCCCACTGATCGCGACGCCGCCCGCGATCTGCTTTTCACCCTCACCAGCTTCGAGACCTTCGACTCCCTCGCTGGCCCCGACCGCACCCCCGAAGACGTCATCCCTGTCGTCGTCCGTCTCGCCCGCCTCGCCCTCGGCTTCGACGCATCCCAACCCACTGCGCCGCCGTCGTAAGCCGCACGTGCGCTCCATCCGCGCACCACACCGTGAAATGACGGATTGTCCCCCGCCGCTTCACCGCTCCCCTTGGTCAAGTCCGAATTCTTCTGTAAAATTGCTTTGGTAGCTGGGCTGACGAGGCTACGTTTGTTGGTAGGTGGTTGCCCCCTTTCCGCACGGCAAGCAGAGGAAGGCATAGGTGCTGCCTTCGTCCAACTCCTCGATTTCGTCCCAGCACACCTGGCCAACGTATATCATCCGACTCCGGCAGGTTGGGCAGACTGGAAATCTGGCGGTTTGAATCCACTCTGGATGACCGCCGATCTGCGAGATGCCGGACTCGTCAAGCATGAAGCGTCCTACCGCCTCGAAGGGTGTCCGTCGCTTGGAGCCAAGCGTTAGCCTCCGTGGCGCCGGAGGATGCAGTTCGTCGCTGCCAAGCCCAACCCGCTCCAGAATGTGCGGCATGGACTCGTTCGTTGCGCTCCACCGAACGCCGCCCTGCAGGTCCACGTCGGTGTACAGCGTGGCATAGTAGGAGCACCACAGGCAGTATGCAATGCGCAGACGCGTCCCGACCTCGTTGGATGTTGCCGCATCTTCGGTGAGAAAGGCGCAGCGCGGCTCACGAAGATCAACGTCCAAGAGCGTGACGAGTTCCCGGCTACACCAGCCGCACGCAGATTGAGTAGGGCCGAAGACCTCCACCGCAGGCATGCTCGTCGTGAGCGCTGACTCGTCAGCAGGAACCAGCTCGTAACACGTCTGACGGTAGAGCTCACGGCGATTCCCCACAGGCGTGAGCTCCCAGCCGGCTTCATGAGCATACTCGTGCGGGGCCGCGTACAGGTGCGACCGCCACGGTGGAGGGTTCTCGCGCCAGGCCTGGAACTGGCCCTGTACCAGATCATCGCCAATCCAGGCGAGCGCGAGCAGGAGACCATTGGACTGCTTCGAGAAGACTGGATGGTCGAATAGGTCCAAGAGGCGCCTGGTGGTGGATGCAGGTGCGCCCAAATAGAGCCAGCTCGGCAGGAGTTGTGCCTGGGCAAGAAGCTCTGCGGTCCAATCGGCAAGCGCGCCCGGAACTGACGTATTGAGCTGCCCCAAGAAGCTCGCGATGTCCTCGTGGTCATACTGTGCCCACAACTCGCCCGCCAGCAGGTGCGCCGAGTCGCGGCTGAGGACGCGCAGCGCTTGCGTGACTTCAGGCGTACGGTCCCGCCACAAGCGCCAATTCATCTGCTGATAGCGGATCTGGACGAGTTCCCGGAGGGTCTCCATAGACGCCTGCTCATCTGGGCTCACACTATCTCCCTTCCACTGCGCGCTGGCTCTGCCGGAGACACATCCCTCGAGTGGGACCTGCAGCCTGGTCCCGCTCGCTGCGCTCTTCATCACAGGGCCCGTCGCCTGCATGCGACCCGCTGGTGCCGCTATTGTACGTCACTGGTCATGGTTTCTTCTGGCCGCTCGAGATGGTGGCCGACGTCCTGGCGGTTACGCCATTGCCATTAGGGCGCCATTTCCAAGTAGCGCTTGCCGGTGCTCCACTGCTCATCCTGTTCCACGAGCAGAGCGCCCAGCAGGCAGATCACAGAGGCCCGAGTGGGGAAAATGCGGATGACGCGTTCGCGCCGACGGATTTCTTCATTGAGACGCTCTTGCCCGTTCGACGTGCGCAGCCGCTTACGGTAGGCCAGCGGCAAAGCCAGCACGGCCGTCGCGTCGTCGAAGCCGCGCTCGAGCGTCGCTATCGCCGTCGGCACCACCAGCTCATAGTTGGCCACGACCTTGGCGAGCAAAGTGCGAGCGGTCTCGAGGTCCGGCGCCTCGAAGATGGCGCGCACGCGCGCATGCAGCTCCTCTTGCAGCGCCTTGGGGGTCGCGCTGCCAATATTGGCGGCGAGGTGCATCTGGCATCGCTGCCAGATCGCTCCTTGAAACTGGATGCGCACGGCGGAGGTGAGGCCGCCATGATTGTCGGAGACCACCAGATCGACGCCCGAGAGCCCGCGCCTTTTGAGCCAGCGGAAGAAGTCCGTCCAGCTGTGCTCCGATTCGCTGTCTCCCAGTTGCAGCCCCAGGATCTCGCGATACCCCTCCTCGTTGACACCCGTGGCGATGAGCGCGCTACAGGAGCGCACACGACCGCCCTCGCGCACCTTGACCACGAGCGCATCTACGATGAGGAAGGGATAGCGGCGCAGGTTCAGGTCGCGCTCATTCCAGGCGTCGACCAGCGGATCCAAGGTCTTGCTCAGGTCGGCGACGGTTGATTTGGAGAACTCGCGTCCGCACAGCTCCTCTGTGATGCGCGCCACCTTACGCGTCGAGACGCCATTGACCACCATCTCCATTAAGGTGAGGATGAGCGCCTGTTCGCTGCGTTGATAGCGGGCAAAGAGGTCAGGAGAGAAGCCACCCTCGCGCACCTGCGGCACCTGCGGCACCTGCAAGGTCAGCGTGCCGACCCGCGTGGTCAGTTGGCGGGGCTTGTAGCCATTGCGATACCCTGCTCGCTCCTCGGTCCGCTCATAGCGCTCGGCGCGCAAGTGCTCACTCACCTGGGCTTCGAGCACCTGATTGAGGACACTCTCCAAGAGTTGGGCAAGTTGACTGTCTCCGCTGAACAAGCGTTGCAGCGTCTGCGCATTCAGGGTAACTTGGTAGTTGGTCATGGCCGTCCTCTCTGGCATGATGCCTGTCTTGATCAACACCCAATCTACCAGAGAGGCGCCGCCTTCTTCAGGCGGCTCTCAATTTCCAGAACCTTGCGGGCTCCACCGCTCCCCTTTCCCCCTTGACCTTCCAGCGGCGGGAACGTGTATGCTCGGCACGAACAGGAAACGAAGCGAGGTAGACCCTATGGCGACCGCCCTCAACACCCTCCGCGCGACGCGTGGAGCGGATTGCGAATGCCCGGCGTCCGGCGAGACCCGCGAGCACGCCGACCTCACCATCGGCGCCCTCGCCCGGCTCACCGGCATCGCCGCTAAAACGATCCGCTTCTACGAAGAGATCGGACTGCTCCCACCGGCGCGGCGGACGGCCAACCGCTACCGCCGCTATGGGCAGGCCGACGTCAACCGGCTGGTGCTGCTGCGGAGCATTCGCCTGCTCGGCGTCTCCCTCACCGAGGCCAAGCCCCTGATCACCGGCACGCCCGACGCCCGTTGCGCCGACGTCCAGCAGAATCTGCTGGCGCTGGTAGACGCCCGTCTCGTCGCGCTCGACCGCGAGCTTGCCGACCTTCACGCCCTCCGCGACGAAACCCTCCGCTACTCGCGCGCCCTGGCGGACTGCAACGTCACCGGAGACGACCTGTTCACCGATTGTGCCGACATGCGCTGCCTCGCAGTTCCCAGCGAGCGCGCCCCTCACCAAGGAGATCCCTCATGCGAACCCTAAGCTTGCCTCACACTCACGCCGCCGGTGACGACTGCGGCTGCCCACCCTGTGATATCTGCGGCTGTGGCTGCGGCGGCGGATGCTGCTAGGCCAGGCTGCTCACCGAAGCCCCACCCCTTCCCGCTGCGGGAAGGGGCCGTGGGCGAAAGCGTCTGCCACCAACAAAACGTGCGAGCGAGGAATGCGTGACGCTCCGCCTGCGCGCTTCGCTCTCTGGCCTCGGTCGCTACGGTGCTGTCCCCTCCCCTAGCCGCTCGATCGTCTCGTAGACCAGCTCCGGCAGCGCGCCGAACGACAGCGACATCAGCGCCCGCTCGCCCCGCTGGTGCGCCCCCTTGCCGTAGGGACCCAGGTTCACCACCGCGAGGTTCAGCCGCGCAATCGCCTCCAGCGGCAGGCGATATGCCCCCGCGCGCGGCTCCGACTCCTCCGCCTGCCACACCGGCATATTCGCCGCCAGCGCCGCCACGTCCAGCCCTGCATCCAGCCGCAGGTAGCTCATGTCCGAGAGGAACGGGAAGAACTCCTCCATCCGCAGCCGCAGCGTGGGATGCGCCGCCGCCACCGCCCGCACCGCCGCGTGCAGCGCGCACGGCGCCTCCGCCACGTGTGGGTAGAACGGCGGCGCGAAGAAGATCACCACCGCCGGCCCGCGCAGCCCGCCCAGCGCCCAGAGCCGCCGCGCCAGATGCAGGCAGCGCGTCCGCGAATCCGTCTCCGCTGGCCAGCGCGCCCACTCCGCGTCCAGCGCCGCCGCCACACGCGCCTCGCCCACCGCCGCGGCCGCCAGCGCGCGCAACTCCACGTAGGTCAGCACGCGCCCCACTCGACCGCGATCGTCCACCGTGCGATCGATCGTGCCGCCCGCGTCCAACCAGCGCCGCTCCGCCGCATCGATCCGCTCCAACGCTCGCGCCAGCGCCGCCTCCGCCCGCGTGCGCAGCCGTTCCAGCAGTGCATCCGGTCCCGTCGTCAGCGTCAGCACGTTCAGATAGAAATAGGCCGCGAACGGCAACTGCACGTCGTAGCCGTCCTTCAGGTCCATCGCCCGCAGCGTCACCGGCGGCGGCGCGATCTGCCCGCGTGTCGCGTCGCAGAGTTCGGGATTCATGCTCAGGTCGCCGATCAACTCCGCCGCGAGCAGGTTCGCATCGACGCCATCGAAGGGATCGCCGGCATGTGACTCCTTGCCAATCACCAGAAAGCTCGGCAGCATCTTGCCGATCGACCCGGTATAGACATGCCAGTCGTGATCGTCCGGCGCGCGGCTGGTCGTGTAATCCGTGTTGATCGCACCGACGTACTCCAGCCCGTGCTCCTCGCGCAGCCGCAGCAGAAAGCGCACCGCCTGCAACACCCCAGCGGACTCGTTCTCCTCGTCCGGCGTCGCCAGCACCACCACCGAAATCGGCAGCGCTTCCGTGCGCGCCCGCTCCGCCAGCCGCCGCATCACCGCCAGATTCGCCGCCACGCCGCATTTCATATCGATCACCCCACGCCCGAACATCCAATCGTCGGGGTGCGCCGTGATATCCGCTGCCAGCCCTGGCGTCATCGCCGTCAGCTCGTCCATGCGCGCCGCCAGCGCCTCCGGCTCCAGCGCGAACTCCTCTAACGCGCCGTAATCCGCCGTCCCCACCGTGTCGATATGCCCCAGCAGCACCACCGTCCGCGCACTCGCCCCGCGCAGCAACGCGTACGCGTTGTGCCGCCCAAACGGATCGCCCTCCAGCGCGTCCAGCCCCATCGCCGTGTACGCTGCCTCCAACCCGCCCTCCGTGAGGATGCGCAGCACCTCGCGCGCCACCGCGTTCTCGCCCTCGCCGGGGCTCACACTGCGAATCCGCACCAGCCGCATGGTCAGCGTACGCACCGTATCGAACCAGG
Source organism: uncultured Chloroflexia bacterium (assembly GCA_963785845.1). Lineage (GTDB taxonomy): Bacteria > Chloroflexota > Ktedonobacteria > Ktedonobacterales > JADMIN01 > CAWAWP01. The sequence continues at coordinate 292,348 of CAWAWP010000004.1, forward strand.
TGGAATCCGTCGTCGCCATCTTCGCACTCCCCATTGAGCCTCAAACCGCACTGTCGCCCTCCCAGCATACCCGACCCAGTAACCCCAACACTCACCCACGCATCCCCGCGTGCCGCGTCTGTGTGCCACGTGTGACGCCGCCCGCGCCCCACGTGACCCAGATGCAACCTCGACGGCATACCGTGCCCTCAGCGAGGTTCACGAGATGCCCGCGGGCCGCGCCGCGAGAAAGGAAGCACCCAATGGAGACCAACACGCCACGCGGTGGTGCCGCTACCCCAGACCGTCCCGCAACGCCCCCCGAAACACCTGCCGTCGAGCCATCCGCGCCGCCGGCCCAGGCGCCTCAGCGCTATCCAGTGCCCACCTACGAGCCACCGACGACCCCGCCGGGCATGGCGCCGCACTACCCACCGTATCCCACCCCGTATCCCCCCGCCCCGTATCCGCCCACCTACGGCTATCCCCCCGCGCGGCGCGGCGGCAACGCGAGACGCGGCTGGCTGATCGGCGGGATCATTGCCTTCGGGGCCCTCGTCCTCGTCCTGGCGCTGGTAGTCGGCATGATCGTATTCGCGCTGAACGTCGCCGGGCCGACCTATTCGAGCAGCGCGACGCGTACGTTCGCCGTCACCGGCACGCCCATCGTCAGCGTCTACGACACCGCCGGCACCGTGACCGTCCGCCAGGGCAACGTTGGGCAGGTCGTCGTGCAGGTCACCAAGCACGTCCGCTCACTGGATAGCAACGGCGCGCAACGCGCCCTCGACGCCACCGCCATCACCACCTCGCAGTCCGGCAACGCCATCACCGTGGACGGCCACTTCACCACCCGCTGGCAAGACGGCGTCTGGTACAACCGCACCGTAGACATGACCCTCACCGTCCCGGCAACCACCAATGCCACGGTCCACGTCGCCGCGGGCTCGATCGATGTCGCCAACATCTCCGGCGCCCTCAATGTCGAGACCAATGCTGGCACGGTGACGGCGCGCGACGTGACCCTCGCCGACGGCTCCAGCGTGACCACCAACGCTGGCACCATCTCCCTCACTGGGGCCATAGCCCCCAACGCGGACGTGCGCGTCGTCGATAACGCTGGCAGCGTCACACTGCGATTGCCCACCGCTACCCCCGCGCGCCTCGATGCCTCGGTCAGCGTCGGCTCCATCAGCATCAGCGGCTGGCCGATCACCGTCAGCCGGCAAAACACCGTCGGCGCCTCGGCCGCTGGCAACCTCGGCAGCGACCCGAGCGGCACGCTCCATGTCAGCATCAGCGCTGGCAACCTGAGCCTCATCGCCCAATAACGCGCGACAGTCACGCGTCCTCACGCCCCGACTCCCCATCCGAGCCGGGGCGCGTCATTCCCCAACTGCTCTGTCCTCCACCACCGCTGCGAAGTCCCTTGCCAGCCTCGTGTACACTGAGCGCGACAGTTCGCTAGTTTTGACGTGGAGCCGATCCGCATCCCACTCGCCCAAGCTCATCCGCGTGACCCAAGGAGGCGCTACCATGAGCCGCACCGTCGTCATCTCTGACGATGCCTACGCGCTGTTGCTGCAACTCTCCGCCCAACAGCGCCGCCCGCCCGAAGACGTCCTCCTGAGCCTCCTGCAAGAAGCCATGCCCGCCTCCAGCCCCGACGGCACCGACGAGCTCCTTCGCCGCATGGGCATGTCCGAGGCCGAGATCGCCGCCGCAAAATCCGACCGCGACGACGACCGCGACGCCTGACCCCCTGCGCGCCTCCCGCGTCGCCCTCACCTCTCTCCATCTGCTCCGCGGATACGCTGCCCGTCGCCTATCCGCCGGTCGCTTCCCCACGCTCGAAGACGCTGCTACCTGTTATGATCAAGCGACATCAAGCATGTTTTTCTTGACACTGTGTCAAATATTCTTTACAATGTGTCCGTGATTCCTTACAGTCACGCTTAACGAACTCTGGAGGGACCAATGACGTATGAGGAGGCTCGCGTGTCGTCCGACGAGCCGAAGATGTCGTACCGGGAGAAGGTTGCCTGGCTTTCGCTCATCGCAATGGTTGGCGCCTTCGGGCCGTACTTTGCCATCGTTGCGGCGGGTATCCTGCCTTCCGCGGCATTGCCAAATCTCCGCCAACTTGCCTTGTATGCCGTGGCGGTGCTCGTGCAACTGCTCATCCTGGGGGTCGGCCGGCTGTATCTCCGTCACGCTTCCCCGCTGGAGGCGCGCACGCCGCCAGACGAACGCGACCGCGTGATCCAGCGCCGCTCGATCAACGCCGCATACTTCGTGCTGCTCGCCGGCACAATTGAGGTTGGCGTTATCCTGCCCTTCACAGCGAACGGATGGACCATCGTCAATGCCGCACTCTTCGCGATCGTCGCGGCGGAGATCGTGCACTACGCTGTCGTTGCGGTGAGCTATCGCAGGCAGGCGTGATGAAGGGAGCACTTTCTAACCGGATTCGCGTCCTTCGATTCCTCAACGGCGAGATGTCGCAGGCCGAGCTTGGGCAGCGCATCGGCCTCACCCGCCAAACGATCGCCGCGATCGAGGCGGGGAAATACTCGCCGTCGTTAGAGGCCGCGTTCCGCATCGCCCATGTCTTCAACGTCCCTCTGGACGAGGTCTTCCAGTGGGACCCAACTAGCACCAATAGCGCCAAGTGAAACAGGACCCCCGAGCAACGCAATCGAAGAGCGGCTGCCTCACCGCTCTTCCCTTGAAGGCAAGCCAGGTCCCCCCGTGAGTGCTGGCTTGTAGGGGTCAGGTTTGCCCTCTGAAAACCGCAAGTACGCCGGGTGAGGACGAGAACTGCGTAGTGCTATTCTGGCGAACCACGTGGCTCGCCTACGACGGCTTTCTCTAGCACAACCGAGATGACAATAATAGGTGGATATTGGATGAGACGGGGCCCCACTGCTGGAAGGCGACTACATGGGCGCAAGACGCCTGTTGACATTGGGCTATCAAATACAGCGTCCACAAGGGGTGAAGGTGCTCCTCCCACCGTTGGTGCGCATTCCGGGAGGCCGCTTCCTCCTAGGAAGCGATCCCCAGCAGGATGCAGACAGCCAACCTGATGAATGGCCACAGCATGAGGTCACGGTTGCCGACTTCTTCATCGCGAAGTATCCCGTCACCGTGGCCGAGTATCAGTGCGCGGTGGAGGCCGGCGCACTGCCCGTGCCGGAACCGAGCGTGATCGCCGGCGATCGCGACCAACCGGTGTACCTCACCTGGGAAGAGCAGCTGCGCTGCGCCGATTGTCCGGTGCGCGCGCTCAAGAACTGGGTCGAAGCCCAGCGCTACGTGCAGTGGCTCGCGACGCTGACTGGACAGCCGTGGCGGTTTCCAACGGAGGCGGAATGGGAGCGGGCGGCAAAGGGAACGGATGGGCGCCGGTTCCCTTGGGGCAACGACTGGGATCCCGAACGGGTCCAATCACGCTGGGGGTCTGAGGGTGTCTGGAATGTGGGGCCGGTTGGGATGCATCCTCAAGGAGCCAGTCCCTATGGAGTCGAGGACCTGTCGGGGAACGTTTCCGAGTGGACGAGCTCACTCTATCGAGGCTATCCTTACAATCCCCAGGATGGGCGCGAGGACCCGACGATCCTGGAGGAGTACGCGGTCTCCAGAGGTGGATCGTGGCTCGATGATCCGCGTAATCTGCGTACCAGCGCCCGGAATGATGACTTGGTTTGGTCTCAGGGTGGGTTTCGGCTGGCGCGGTCGCACTAACGCGTGCACGAGGGCCCGTCCGACATCTCACGAGTCGAGCCAGATGACGAGGGCCGCGAGGACCACCATTGCTCGGTAGTTGGCGGCGCGCTTCTCGGAGCGGGTGGCCAGCCCACCCCACCCATCGCCGTGTGCGCCGTTGAGCGCGCCACGAGCCACACCGTCCAGTGGCTCGCCGAACGCCACCGTCGCTAGCACCAACTGCGAAAACTCGTGAGCGGACCCGACCGGAACTGTCCGTACCTGGCCGCATTCCCGACCGGTTTTGCGCCCCTCGCACGTGGTATGCTGCCCAAGCGAGCCACGCCGCAGCGGTCATCACAACCACCCGAAAACGGCACCCACCCCACACTTGCGGACCCCACCGCTAGCAACCGCGTCACCCTCTGCGGCCAGCACGCCGTCCGCCCTCTGCGCCACCACATTTCCGCCCTCACCAGATCCCGCCATCTCGATCCCCCCTACGGCCCCGAACCCTCCTCAACCCTTCGATCTTCCCCAAAATCGGAAGAAAACGGAAACTGCTATGTCCACCACCCGCCATCGCTCTCCAGCACCCAATTTCCGCCCGCCTCACAATTTCCGCATCAAGCCCTTCCCACGCCCCCGATCTCCCCGCAAAACCCCGAATATTTGCGACCACGGAGCGCAACGTGAACGCGAAAAAGCGGAAGAAAACGGAAATTCCGCTCTCCAATTTCCACCCAGCGGCGAACTCCCCGCCGTCCGTTTTCCCACATCCATCTCACACCTGAAGGGACATATCCGCCGCCTCGCCAGGCGCGCCCCACGAGCCATAGCGGCGCCCATCCCCCATAGGTCGCCCTCGCCCCCTGCTCGCCCGTTGAATACAGTGCCGCACGTCCCCTCCACCCCAAAGGATTTGCCCGCATGGCCTCGACGCCCACCCCCTACATCGCCCTCGGCGACAGCCTCACCCACGGCATGCAATCGATGGGCGTCGCTGCCATCTCACAGTCCTGCTCCTACCCCAACCTCATCGCCGATTTCCTCGGCGCCGCATTCACCCAGCCGCGGGTCAAAGGCTGGCTCCCCGGTCTCGCCCCCGCCGGTCAGTCCGAAACCTGGGTCGGCAGCCCGCCCAATATTGAGCTCGTCCTGCGCCGCGCCGAAACCCTCCTCGCCGTGCAAGACAAAGTTGCGCCCACCCCTTCCGCCTGGAGCGAGCTGCACGGCGAAGTCGCCGCCGTCGCCGCCGTCCTCCGCGAGGCCATCGTCGACTACATTCACGCCGTTGAAGATGCCGACCCCGCCGAGCTGCTGGTCGAGCCCGCCCGCCCACGCTACCAGAACCTCGGCGTCTCCGGCTTCACCGTTCAAGACGTCTCCACCGCCAACTACGCTCGGCTCCGCGCGGGCCTCAAGCTCAGTTTCGGCGGTCGCCTGGCCAAACTCTCTCGCACCGCGCTAGACGACGTCGCCCACTTGCTTGGCAACGCCACGCATCCCAGCCTGCTCCACAGCCTCACCGACGGGCTGCTCGCCGTCGCCCAGCACGACTTCGGTCCCCGCATCAGCGCCGCGCTCGTCGGCGCCGTCCTCGGGCGTAACAGCCTCACCGCGCTCGATCACGCCCGCGCCCAGCAGCCGCATCTCGTCACCCTCTGGATCGGCAACAGCGACGCCCTCACCACCATGTGTAACGCCCACATTTGGGACGGCAACACCCCGCTCTACACCCCGGCAGACGTCTTCCACGACCGCTACGCCCAACTGCTCGATGCCATCCTCGCCTTCGACTCCCAGCCCAGCGTCTTCGTCGCCACGTTGCCCAGCCCCACCGCCAGTCCCAACCTCGTCCGCGACCGCCTCGGCCACTGGAAGTCGATGCTCCCCTCCGCGGCCTTCCTCGTCGACGCACAGCTCATGGAGCTAGAAACCCTCGTCGGCCAGTACAACGCCGCCATTCTCCAGCTTGCCCGCGAGCGCGCCGGTCGCGTCTGGGTCGTAGACATCCACGCCCTGCAAGAGCGCATGCAGCGCGGCACCCGCGACGACGTCCAGACCACCCGTCGTGTCGTCCTCCATGCCGTCCGTGCCGGCTACCTCGACCGCGATGCCGCGCACGACGTGCTTGGCGCCGCCCGCGCGGGCAACCTTGCCACCATCCGCCAATCGCAGGAGATCGCCAATCGCCTCGACGCCCGCTCCTTTACCGCCGTTACCCCGCTTGCCCCTGAGCAATCTGGCGCCTACCTTACTCATCGCGAACTCTCCACTGCGCCCGCCGGCCCCAACCTCGACGCCTTCGCCCTACGCCTCGCCTCCGGCCAACTCTACCGCATCACCGGCGAGTACCTCTCCGCCGACGACACCGGCAACGTCGTCCAGGGCGGGGCCGTCAGCCTCGACGCCATCCACCTCACCAACACCGGCTACGCCTACGTCGCCCGCGAATTTCTCCGCGCCATCTACGCCGCCAACGCCGAGGCCAGAGGCGCCATCCTCCGCGGCCTCCCCGGCGCTAAGAAGACTGTCGACCAATTCGACGCCACCCTCACCCGCGTCGCCAGTGAAGACTCCCTGCTCAACGGCCTGCCGCGCCTGCTGCCCGCCGCGCTCGATGCCGCCGGAGCCGCCGCCGATCTCCTTGGCGAGTTGCACTACACCGACCCCTACCTCACCCGCTGACGCCCTACTCCCCACATCCGCCGCGCCACACGCGCATCTCCCACCCCCGAAAGGATCACCCCTGCCCCATCGTCAATCAGCCCCACCGGCGTCAATTGTACGGGCGCAAACCCTCCTCACCCTGACGCGATCCCGTCATAACGAACATCTCCGCCATCAGCAACGCGAATTACACCGAAAGTCCTAAAGTGTTCTGCCCGCTAGCCCATCCTTGTGTAGAGTTGCCCCCGTGCATAGCGGGGTCGCGTCCACCGTCTGGCCAACGGCATGGCGCGGCCTGGCCCCATGGGATGATTCGAGAGGGCAGGCGGTTCTGGTTCGCCGGAGCCACCTGTCCCCAGGGAGGAAAATGGGAGGGACCAGGCATGACACTCACCTCTACGGCATACGCCAACGGGACCTCGCGCGACCCACGCGCGGACTACCAGACCCGCGAATTCGAGCGGGCAGATTTCGAGGCTATCGACTTCGACCCCTGGACCGACGATCACGACCAGCGCTGGGAGCTTGCGGACGACCTTGACGACAGCAGCGACGAAGGCATCGACGACGAGTGGATTGACGAGCCGGTGGATGAGCGTTGGCGCCCCACCACTCGCCGGCGTGCCGCTCTCACGAGCCGGCGTCGCGCAGCCTTCCAAGCCTCCGCTCTCGACGAATGGGACGACCTAGACGACGAGCCGCACATCCTGAGACGCCGCTGGAAGACCTTCGCCCTCGCGGCGATTGCCTGCGCTGGCATCCTCGGCATCGCCACCCAGGCGCTGCAAACCAGTTCCGCCGCGCCGCAAGTCGGTTCGCTCAACTACTACTACCAGCGCGGCTACTACGTCGATAACGGCTGGCTCTGCTACGGCTGGGCCAACGGCGCCTACCACTGTACCGCGCACTGGCACAAGTCTGGGAGCACCCTCGTCTCCGACAACCCCTCGTGGGTGCCTAACGTGAGCGGCGCCGCACAGCCCGCCGCGGCTGCCCCGAAGACCGGCCTCTCGGTTTCGCCGCAGTCGTTCGCCACTTCAGGTGAGCCGTGCAAATCCAGCGTCCACTTCGTCGCCAACATCAGTCAGTGGGCAGTTCCGCCCGGCTGCTACGGTAACGTCTACTATCCCAGCCCGGCCAACTTCGTCTATCGCTCCGGTTTCGGCTGGTGCAACTGGTGGCCCGAGGTGCTACACCCCAACCAGCCCAATCTGCTCTGGGGCGCCGGGTACAGGCGCAGCAGTGTCCCGGCGGTCGGTGCGGCGGTGTTCTTCGCTGGCGGTGTGCAGGGCGCCAGCTCTGCCGGGCACTACGCCGAGGTCGTCGCCATCTCCTCCGATCACTACTGGGTGCTCGTCTCCGAGATGAACTTCTACTGGCGCGGCGCAGGCTGGCAGAAGGTTGACTACCGCTACATCCATGTCGGCGCGGGCGTCACCTTCATCTACCCGTAGCCCCCATCCGGCTGGGCATCGCCGCCCAGCCAGTGCCCAGCGGACCCTCCCACCACTGACGATGAGGGGGTCCGCCTCTGAGCACCCGCTTGCCGCTACGTATGCCCGCGTGCGCGCAACAGCCGCTCGGCCAGCGCGAGGTCATCTAGCGTAGAGACCACAAGGTTCTCCACACCGCCAGGGATTGTGGCAATCCGTCCGCCGCTGATGCGCATCACCCTCACGATGCTCGCAAGGTCGTCGCCCACCCCACCGGCGCGACATGCCGCTTCCAGTGCAGCCCGTTCGCAGACCATCGGCGTCGCGAGCAGCGCCAAACGCGACCGATCGAGCGTCTCGGTCACCACGCCATCGCGCACGCGCTTGATAGTCTCCTTCACCGGGGAAGCCGTGCACGCCGCGACGAGATCGGGTGCGTCGCGAAAGGCGCTGATTCCCGCCGTGATCAGCGCGGACGCGACCAGAGGCCGCGCCGCCTCATGCACCACGACGAGCGGTGAGGAAGGCCCAAGGGCGTCCAGCCCAACGCGGATCGCCTCCGCGATGCCCACGCCATGCATGCCAACTACCCGCACCGCCGCGATGCCAGCCGCGGCGACGAGCGCTCCGGCATCGTCCACACGTTCAGGCGCGACCACCAGCGCGATCTCGCCGATCGCATGAGTTTCGCGGAGCGCGGCCAGCGCCCATGCGGCCAACGGATGCCCCCCCAGCGGCGCACGGAGCAGGTCGACGCCAGAGGATGCGACTCCAGGAGCCGCGAGCAAGATTGCGCCGCTGCGCTGCGAGGCGTCGGGTTGGGCCATCGTCGTCGGCGCTAGGAGGCGCCGGCGCGGCGGGCAGATGCTGCGCTACCCGCCGGAGCCTGTTTTGGGTGGGCGAAGATCATCCGCCCGGCGACCGTCTGGAGGACGCGTGTCACGGTGACATCCACACTCTGCCCCATGAGCTGTTTGCCGTTCTCGACGACGATCATGGTGCCATCGTCGAGGTAGCCGACGCCCTGGTTGACCTCTTTGCCCTCCTGCATGATCTTCACCTGCATGTCTTCGCCGGGCAGCAGGATCGGCTTGACGGCGTGGGCCAGCTCGTTGATGTTGAGGACCTTGACGCCCTGAAGTTCAGCGACGCGGTTGAGGTTGAAGTCATTCGTGACGATGGGGCAATGCCACTGCCGCGCCAGCTTCACCAGCTTGCCGTCTACCTCGGGGATGCTTTCGGCGTCGGCGTCGGTGATCTCGACCTGGATCGACGGTTCTTTCTGCAGGCGTTGCAGGATGTCGAGGCCGCGCCTACCGCGTGCGCGGCGCATGCTATCCGCCGAATCGGCGATGTGCTGCAGCTCTTCGAGGACGAAACGCGGCACCACCAGCGTGCCGAAAATGAAGCCCGTCTCGCTGATGTCGGCGATGCGGCCGTCGATGATCGCGCTGGTATCGACGAGGATACGGTCGACGCCGCGGTTCCTCTTGACGCTGAAGCGGTCGCGGAAGCGGCTCGGCTCCTCGCGTTCCTCGTCCTCGTGGTCGCGCTCTTCGCGGGCGGCGCGGCGGGCGGCACGGTTGGCGCCCCAGTTGGCGGTGATCAGGCGGGCGAAATCGCCTTTGCGCACGATCGCGGTGGTGATGCCGATGGCGACGAAGATCACACCGGCGACGGTGGGTAGCCACTGGCCCAGCCGGAGGAACTGAATCTGCGACAGCAGTATCGAGGCGAGCGCGGCGATCAGCAGGCCAACCACCAGGCCGACGACCGCCGCGACGAGGTCGCTGACCTCGGTGTGACGGATTAAGTGCAGCGCCCAGCGGGCGGGCGGGAATACGACGTATGGCGTGATGGCGAAGGCGAGGATGCCGCTGGCCACCGTGATAGCGACGATAAGACCGACCGGGATGGGATGGCGGTCGTTGTTGACCGTGAGGCAGATCGAAAGCGCCGCCGCTGCCGCGACGAGCATTCCGACGATGCGCGAGATGGTTCTGCCAGACATGCCGTCCTCCTCGGAGCACCGCATGACGATGCTCGCGGGTTGTGCCATACGCCGGAGCTGGCGTATGGAAGCGGGCGTAGAGCTGGCGAGCCGCCGTCGAGCGTGCGCCGCAAACGCGACGCGGATAAGTCCTGCTGAATGCGTGGAACCGCCGAGTGCGCTCATCACCAATCCACGAGGACTGATGAGAACACGGGTGACGCCAAACACGCCGTCGGCCGCAAGCGAAAGCCTCAACCCCGCAGATGCGCTATCAGAAACTCTCTACGAAAGCATGCTCATAGATCGGTTTATCCCGTACGAATGGATACGGGCTGCGATTCTCATGCGCTCAGGATACGTACGCCGATGGGCTACGTATGCGAGCGTCCGCGAGGACGGCGCCTCCTTTCGCGTGCATTCGGTCCCGCACGGCGCGGTTGCTCATCATGAGATCGTCGCGCGGCGGAGTGGTTCAGACAAGGTGTGGCTGGCATGGACTCGTCGCTCACTATACGCCCTCCTGAAGTGCGAGTGCCAGTGCATCGGCCAGAGTGGATGCATAGCGCAACTCGATGCCGACCGACGCGCCAGAGGCCGCCAGTTCGCCGCGCTGGCCGCCGGCGCCGGAGCGCGGGAGGACGACGCGCTTGAAGCCGAGCTTGGCCGCCTCGCGCACGCGCGACTCGACGCGGGTGACGCCGCGGAGTTCGCCGCCCAGGCCGACCTCGCCGATCAGCACCGTTTCGGGTGAGATGCGCTGCTCACGGAAGCTCGAGGCGACCGCCGCCGCGACGCCGAGATCGACGGCGGGCTCGTCGAGGCTGAATCCGCCGGCAACGTTGACGTAGACGTCCTGATTGCCGAGGGCGAGTCCGACACGCTTGGTGAGCACGGCGAGCAACATCAGCACGCGCGTCTGATCGAGTCCGTTGGTGGTGCAGCGCGGTGTGCCGAAGCTCGTGGTGGAGGCGAGCGCCTGGACTTCGACCAGCAGCGGGCGCGTGCCCTCCATGCTGACGATCACCGCGGAGCCGGTCTGCTGGCCGCTGTGATCGGCGAGGAAGAGTGCGGAGGGGTTTTCGACATCGACCATGCCTTCGCCGCGCATCTCGAAGACGCCGACCTCGTGGGTCGCGCCGAAGCGGTTCTTGGCCCCACGCAGCAGGCGATAGGCGTGGAAGCGCTCGCCTTCGAGGTAGAGCACGGCGTCGACGATGTGCTCCAGGGCGCGCGGGCCGGCGACGGTGCCCTCTTTGGTGACGTGGCCGATGATGCAGATCGGGATGCCGGCGCCTTTGGCGAGGTGCATCAGGCGGAGGGTGCAATCGCGGACCTGGCTGATGCTGCCTGGGGCAGAGGCGACCTGTGAGGAGGCGACGGTCTGGATGGAATCGACGACGACGAGGGAGGGCTTGATGCGCTCGGCGATCTCGACGATCGCTTCGAGCTCAGTCTCAGGGAGGAGTAGGAGTCGCTCGGTGGAGATGCCCAGTCGCTCGGCGCGGAGCTTCACCTGCTGGGCGGACTCTTCGGCGGAGACATAGAGCACTTCGCCGGCGGATTGTAGGGCTACGTCACCGGCGACCTGCAACAGCAAGCTGGAGTTGTGCACGATGAGATCGTTGGCCACGAAGTTCGCCGCGCTGGGTATCGTGAGATCGTAGACGCGCTCCTCGCCCGCCGGGAGGATGACCTCGATCTCATCCCAGTACACGTCGCTCTGTGCGAGCCTTTGCAAGTGCGGCGAGGGGTATGCCTCCGCAATGGCGACGACCGTCGTGCGGGCGAGTGGACCGTCAATACGGCTGCCGTGTATCGTCACGCCCGCTGCTCGTGACATCGCCTTGAATGAGACTTCTCCCGCCAAATCGCGCAGGTGCCCCCAGAAATCGGGGCCGGTCGGGATGGTATCGAAGTGCGTAGAGGGGAGTGTGGGATTCGGCAATTGGTCAATTTTCGCCTTTGCCTCCTCACGCCCCAAGATGCCGATTTCGCTGAGGAATCGCTTGACCTGTGCGACGCCGAGCAGTTGAATCTCGTATGCCGTGTATGGCTCGCCATTGACCAGCATCGGCTTCGTACGCAGCTTGGTGATGAAGCCGAACCGCGAGAGCAGATGTTGAATATCCTGGGCCAAGCAAGCGCTGATCGTCACGTACGAGACGCCAGCCAACCCTCGCTGGCTGACGTATACCGAGCCATCGCAGGTGAAGATCGTCCTCAGGAAGATCGCCATCTGTTCGCGCGGCAGGCGGAAGATGCAGCGTGGAATCGCCTTGGACTTCGCCGTAGTAAAGCGCACTCCTAGCGATTCCAACAGGCGCGCAACTGGCGTAACCATCTCAGCACGATGGCGGAACTCTGGAGCAAGGGAGTCTAATGGGACTCCGGCGGCATCGGCCAATTGCTGTAACTCGTCTTCGCTTGGGGCGCACTCCCCTCGTCTCCAGACGTTGAGCATCCCATCACTTACACCTGCTTCTCGCGCCCACTGAGTCCAGCTCTTGCCGAGCGTTGCATGTACCTGCCTGAGCGCCGCGGCGATCTCTACCCGCGCCTTGGCCCTGTGCCCGATGGGGTAGACAAAATGATAGTCTTTGGCTCGGCCATTGGTCTTCTGATACGCACTTAGCGTCATCCCGTAATAGGCGGCGATCTCACTTAACTCAGCTTCCACCTCAGGAATAGCATTGGTCACCACGATACTGCTCTGCGCCGACCCATCAGCCAGCACATAGGCGATGAGCTTGACCTCCTCTTCGGCCATCGCTTTGTCGCCAAAGAAGGGCAGTGTGCGCGGTGCGGCTATGCGAGAACCTGATGAAAGCTCTCCGACGGCACGCCACCCATCCGGGGTGAGTACGGGATGATTCGGCGTGCAACGCAGGATACGCCCCATTCTCGTCCGGACCTCCACGACTGGCTTCACGCCCTGGTCATGGAATGCGGACACCGCATGTGGCGACAATCGATGGGTCGCCTCGTCAAGCGCAAGGACGGGGCGTTGCGACTCAGCCCACTCCGCGATGGGCAAGAACTCTCCCGAAACCGGATCGAGCACTCGCATGTCTCCGGTGAGGCACTTGCCGATGCCAGGCTCACCGGCGAGCAGCACGAGCGAGCCGGGGACGATGCCGCCGCCGAGCACGCGGTCGAGCTCAGCGGAGCCGGTGACGAGGCGCTGGCTGCTGAGGACCTCGACCCGTGGCAACGGGATGGCCTCGGCGTGGCCGCCGCGCGCGAGGGTCGCCACGTGGCTGCCGCCACTGGCGCCATTCTTGCCGCTCGGAAGGGCCACGATCGTCTCCACGAGGCTACTCCACTCGCCGCAATCGGGGCAGCGCCCGAGAAATTTCGTGCTTTCGAAGCCGCATTGCTGGCAGACGAATTTGGTATGAGTCTTGGGCATAAGCTCCTCAATAATGGCAGTCGTGCAGCATATTTCGCGCCAAAGGAGCGCGCGATTCACCGGTAGGTGAGACGCCGTCCTGCGCGGGGAGGCTGGCTATGGCTGGGTGGCGGGAGACCAGCGCCGCAGAGTGGGAGAGCACCGCGCCGCGCGTCATGACCAGTATAGCCCCCTTCGCGGGGCGCATGCCGCACCCAGATACCATCGAGCGCCGGGCAAAGCGACTTAGCGCTTTGGCAGCAGTGTCGTCTCCCAGTATCCGTTCCGCGGGGGCGGCGGAAAAGTGGGCGATGGCGTCACCAGGGGTCAGCCGAGGTGCCGCTTGGCATCACCTTTGACATCTACGCGGGTGACGGTGACGTAGGCGACGAGGATGATGATCACGCCAGTGAGCACCAGGCTGACCGGCCCCTCGCCGAGGCCGAGTCCGCCGAGGTCGTGTGACTTGCCGAACCAGTCGGCGAAGGAGGCGCCGAGCGGACGCGTGAGGATATAGGCGAACCAGAAGGCAAAGATGCCGTTGAGCCCGACGAGCCGGTAGCCGAGTGCGGGCAAGGCGAAGACGGCGGCGAAGAAGAGGCCAGAGGTGAAGTAGCCGAGGTGCAGAGAAATCGCAGTCAGGTCGCCGGTGGCGGTGCCGAGGGCGAAGGTGGTGATGACGGCGGCCCAATAGAACAGCTCGCGGCGGCGGGTGTCGATGGTGTGGATGGAAAGCGTCTTCTCGCTGGCGTACCAGGCGATGAAGATGGCGGCAAGGGCGACGGCAAAGACTGCCGAGGATACCTGATAGGGGACGCCGAACTGGACGTGGAGCACGTCGGCGCACATCGTGCCGAAGACGGCGACCATGATGACGGCGAGCCAGTAGATCCACGCGACGTAGCGGCGGACGGCGAGTTGCAGGATCAGCGCGACGACGAAGCAGGCGCCGCCGATGGCGACGGCGATCACGGGGTCGATCTGCTTGACGAGATAGTCTGAGGTGGTTTCGCCCATGGCGGTGGTGAGTAACTTGATGATCCAGAAGAAGATGGTAATTTCGGGGACTTTGCGGGCGAGGTAGGTGGCGCGATGCAAGGGGGCCGCGCCGGTGGCGGAGGTGCTGGCGGCGGCCTGGAGGGTCGCGTAGGGTTGATCCATAGAGACGGTCTCCTTGTGGGGCTGAGGGGGATGCCTCCACTGACCTCTGTAGTGTAGGGCTGCGACGAAATACGTCAATGGGACTTGCCGTTTTTGCCGATTTTCGCCTGTGGACCTCACCCCTGCCAAGCTCCCAGCGCGGTCGCGCGGATGGTCGTTGCCGATCTTGCCGGATTTTCAATTTTTTGGGCCGATGGTGGAGTTGCCGTTTCTGCCGATTCTGCCGATTTTCGGGTTTTTGGCGCGGCGTGATCTTGCCGATCTTGCCGGATTTTCGCGTTTGCGCGTGGTGAGATGCGTCCGCGCACGGCAGCGTGCTGGCCGCTGATGGGCACTCGCATCATCTGCGCATCGCGGCGCAGTGGGTGGCGAACTTGCCGATCTTGCCGGATTTCGCGTTTTTGACCGACGCCCTCGCGGCAAATTCTGCCGATTCTGCCGATTTCCGCGATTTTCACGCAGGGTGATACTGCCAATCCTGCCGATCTTGCCGATCTTGCCGGATTGGCGATTTTGTGTGGGGGATGGGGCTGCGGTTGCGCCGGAGGTGGTGCGGTAATTGGCTGCATGGGAATGGGGGTGCGCACAGGGAGATTCTCCGAGGAGGCGAGTTCGAGTGGTGAGGAGGAGAACGCTACGGGAGGGTGAAGACTGGAGCGGGAGGAAGTTGGTTGGTAAGGGCTGGCGTGATGCCGCGTACGCGTGGGTCCGGGCGCTTTGCTGCCTGAAAGCGGAGGCGAATCCTGATGCGATGGTAGAGCCAACGCCAAGGGTACACCTGGAAATGCGCGTGAGGGGTGAAGTGACGGAGAAGCGGGTGGTCGGCTGTCGATGATGGGAACGGGTGTTCTAGTGAGGAGTCTATCACGTGGCGGGGAGCAGCGCAAGCCGCCGCCGGGAGGGTATGAGGCGAGGAGCGTCGCGCGGAGAGGGGTCAGCCGGCAAAGCGGTGCCTCGGCGGTTGCCCCTCGCAAGGATGTGGGGCGCTAGCCGCAGGGAAATGGGCGCATGCTCGGCGTGGAGGGAGCCGAAACGAGCATGCGGCGGAGCGCCGCAAGGAACACAGGAGTGCGGCGTGCAGCGTTGTGGAGCGTTGGTCAATGCACGAGGTTGCCAACGTCTTGGAAGGTGACGAGCAGCACGAGGAAGAGCAGCGCGCCCATGCCGATCAGGTTGACCAGCGCTTCGCGCTCTGGGGAAAGACGCTTGCCGCGACGCAGCACTTCGATGCCGATGAGCAGCAGACGGCCGCCGTCTAGCCCGGGAACCGGCAGGAGGTTGACGACGGCGAGGTTGAGGCTGAGGAGCGCGGCGAGATAGATCAGCCAGTACCAGCCGACAACTGGCACGGTGGCAGCGACCTGCCCGGTCTGCTGGACAATGCCGACCGGGCCGCTCAATTGGAACGGTATCTGGCCGCGAAACAGTTGATAGACGTCGGTGAAGAAGGTGCCGATGTCTTGCATGGCGCGACCGGGGGCTTCCCAGAGCGAATGCGGGTTGGTGATGCCGTGGGCGGGATCGGTGCTAACGCCGAGGTGCCCCAAGCCTTTTACCTTAGCCTGCACGACAGTGATGAGCACCGACCCGTCCGCCCGTTGTATCGTCACCTGCACTGGAACGGTCGTGGCTTTCTTGTTGCTCGCAACGCTCACGTCGATCGCTTTGGTGGTGGCGTTGACGACGTCGGTGAACGTTTTGACGGGGGTGCCATCGATGGCATAGATGTGATCGCCGCTGTGGATGCCGGCGGCCTGCGCGGGGCTGCCCGATTCCACGGTGACGTAGGATGACGGCGTGACCTGGCCGATGGCCTCAGCGAAGGTGAAGAGCACAATGGCGAGGATCACGTTCATGGTGACGCCGGCAACGAGGACGATGGCGCGCTTGCCGGCGGGCTTGGCGCCGAAGGTGCGCGGATCGGGGTTGCCGTGCTCGTCGGTGGTCTCGCCGTTCTCGCCAGGCATGCGAACGTAGCCGCCGATTGGCAGCAGGTTGAGCGAGTAGGTGGTCTCACCACGCGTGACGCTGGCGAGGCGCGGAGGGAAGCCGATGGCGAACTCGTCCACGCGGATGCCGGCCCACTTGGCGGTGAGGAAGTGCCCCAATTCGTGCACGAGCACTAAGAGCGCGAAGATCGGCACTGCCGCAAGGTACATCCAGGGACTTACGTTCATCGAGTATTCTCCAGCAGAGCCTTGCGTGGTGGAGACGCGCGGCCAGCGCTTCTTGGACTAGCGGGACGTCGACGCGGTGGAGACTGGCGTGCAGTTCGGGCACGTCATGCATACTATACGGCTTTGGGTTGTGCGGGGTCGTAGATGTCTCGATTGAGCATGGGCATCAGTGCGTGAGACCTCGGACACGATACGCCTCTTCTTCCGCCCAGGTAACGGTGGCGAGCACGTCGTCGAGCGATGGGTCGTCGATGACGCTGTGGCGCGCGAGGACAGCTTCGAGCGTTTCGGCGATCTCCGTCAGGCGGATGCGCCCGGCGAGGAAGAGCGCCACGGCGGTTTCGTCGGCGGCGACGAGCGCGGCTGGGGCGGAGCCGCCGCGACGCCCCGCTTCGTAGGCGAGGCGCAGGCAGGGGAAGCGCGCGACATCGACCTCGGCGAAGTCGAGCCGGGCGACCTCGGCCCAGTTGAGCGGACGAGCAAGCGGCGTGCCAGCGCGATCGAGTCGGTGGGGGTAGGCGAGGGCATACTGGATCGGCAGGTGCATGCTCGGCAAGCTGGCCTGGAGCTTGATCGAGTCGTCCTGGAACTCGACCATAGAGTGGATGATGCTGGTCGGCTGCACGAGTACGTCGATTTTGTTGTAGGGCATGTCGAAGAGCCAGTGGGCCTCGATGACCTCCAGTCCTTTGTTCATCAGGGTGGCGGAATCGATGGTGATCTTCGGCCCCATGCTCCAGGTGGGGTGATGGAGCGCCTCGGCGACGGTGACATCGCGCATGGCCTCAATGGGTGTGGTGCGGAAGGGCCCGCCTGAGGCGGTGATCAGCAGGCGGCGTACTTCGCTGGTGTGCTCGCCGCGAAGGCACTGCCAGAGGGCGCCATGCTCGCTATCGATCGGCAGAATCTCGACGCCGCTGCGCCGCGCCTCTGGCATGACGATGTGGCCAGCCATGACCAGCGTCTCTTTGTTGGCGAGGGCGATCAGCTTGCCCGCACGGATCGCGGCGAGCGTTGGCGGCACGCCGACGAGGCCGGAGGTGGCGCTGACGACGAGATCGACATCGGGATGGATGGCGGCGGCGGTGAGGCCGTCGAGTCCGTAGCGCACGCCGGGAACCAGGGCATCGAGCTGGGCACGAGCGGCGGGATCGTCGGTGGTGCAGACGACAAGGTCAGGCGCGAACTCGCGCGCTTGCTCGGCGAGCGCCGCGACGTTGCCGCGAGCGGCGAGCGCGACGACGCGGAAATGGTCGGGATAGGCGCGCACGACGTCGAGGGTCTGCCGGCCGATGGAGCCAGTGCTGCCGAGGACGGCGAGGCGGCGCGGGGACGTGGGCATGTGACTTCTCTATCCCGGGTCAGCGGCGTGAAGCTGCTGTGTGGTGGGAGGGATTGATCGGTTGCGAGACTGGGTGATTATAGCATCTGCCGCTCTGCCGTCCGCTCGCGGCGCGGGGCGGCGACGCGGAGGGACGGTTGGCTACGCGGCAGCGTCGCCATCACGTCGTGGCGGATCGGGGTACCTGGGGATAGGGAGCGGTGAACGGGCCACTCACGGGCGTTCGCAGGCCAATGCGGTGTTGGAAACCGCACCCATGGTAGAATGGCGCCGATAGGTGTGACAGGTGTGACAGGTGTGATAGGTGTGACTCGCTGGCCGGAGACTACGTGGTGCTTTCGCGGGGGAGGCGCCTCGCGTGCACGATAGGGCGCGTCCGTGCCAGGGACGGTACAGACTCACAGCGAGTTGGAACGCTCATTTCTAACTGTTTGCCACAGGTGGGCTATGCAAGAAGAACACGTCGAATACTACAAAGACGGCAGCGTCAAAGGCAGAGGGCTGATCGTCGACGGGAAGATGGAGGGCTATTGGGAGTGGTTCAGGAAGAACGGCACCAGAATGCGATCTGGGCATTTCAGCGCTGGCGAACAAGTCGGAGAGTGGATCACCTTCGACCAACAGGGCCAGGTATACAAAGTAACGAATTTGGACAAGAGGCGCGCAGGTAACGCTTGAAACGGCGCGTCTTGCTGCAAGCGGACTGCGCAGCCGCGCTGCATCCCCTGAGTTGGGTTTCATTTACTGACCGTGAGCCAGCAGAAATCGCACGGCGGCTTGACGCCTAGCACGTGGAATGGCAGCTCGGGCCGTCCGGTGGCGTCGAGGTAGCGCATGGCGGCTGGCCCGTAGAAGCGTGTGGCGACTGCTCGCGCATCGTCCATGCTGGCGAATGTGTTGCGGAGCTGGCCGGATAGCGTGGCGTACGAGAAGCCCTGGCGTATAAACCAATCGGCATCTTCCGGCCACATGATCACGATGCGTCCGCCTGGGCGTATCACCCGCTGGAGCTCGGCGAGGCCGCGCTGCCCCCCGCGCACCTCCAGCGGACCAAACGCCGAGCACGCCACGACCGCGTCCACGCTGTCGTCGGGCAGGGGCACCTGGTGGAATGCGCCGCGCAGGAGCTCGACGTTGCGCAGGTCAGCGGTGGCGAGTTTACGGTCTAGCAGGCTGAGCATCGGCGGAGCGGGATCCAGCGCATAGACTCTGCGGGCGCGTCGCGCCAGGGGCAGCGTGATGCGCCCGGTGCCCGCCCCGGCGTCCAACACGACCGCGCCATCCACGCGCGCCACGTCGAGCGCGCCCAGGTGGACCTGTTCGCCCGCCGTCAGCCGATCGTACTCGTCGGGTGTCTGCCAGTAGGTCAAATCCCAGAAAAGATGACGCAGCACAGCATGCCGCGCGTGCGTGCGCTCGGCGGGCGGTGCTACCTGCTGGCGGGCCAGCTCAAAGGCGGCGCGATCAGTTGGTTCAAGCGCGAGCACGATATGTTGCGCCAGAGCAGCGAGCGGCTGGCGCTGATCACTGCCATCACCGTCACCATCTGCGGGGCCAAAAGCGCGCCCAAGCAGCGCAGGTGGCGCGGCACCCGAGATAGAGCCAATCACCGCGCGGAGGTGGGTTGTGTCGAAGACAGCAAGGTCGGTAAGCGTGAACGACATCGGAGCCTCCGGGCGGTGCGGCGTCTGGCGCTGCCTCGCACTAGGGAACGCGCGCCGTGACCGCGCTGCGGCGTGCGTCTGGTGCTAGCGGATGGGCAGTGGGTCGCTGCTGGAGTAGGCCGCCACATGGACTGTATATCACTTGCGGCTCTTGTCGAGGAGTGTGTGGTATGCAGCGCCCAGGATGTAGCTCTGGAGGTCCGAAGAGCGCCGGGCGCCGTGCTTCGCGCCGCGTTCGCACTGGATGGTCTGACGCCGGGCTGGCGCTGGTCGGTCTGCACTAGCCAGCGAAGTCTCTCGCCGCTCTGCGGCCACCACGCTCTGGATCTCAGGCCGCCAGTCTGCCCATGGGGGCCCTGGCTCTGCAAGGGTACCAGCGCTCGTTCAGTATCTCGCGTATCCGTGGCACTTTCCTCGCCTCTTCGGCCCCATATTCGTCTTTGCCCGTCCGACTGGCGCCGTACGTAGGACGGGCTGTGCTACCCAGATCGGCCCCCGCCCGGAGGGCGTCGTGCCCGCCGGGCGTAACAGCTTCTGCCACTGCTCCCGCCGTCCCCCAAGTGCTTGACCGCGCCTGCTACGATGGGGGCGTCAATCGAGCGCCGTTCGCTTGAAGTTCCCAAACCTTCGGAGGTTAGCGATGACCCTCGGGCTGTTTTGGGCCATCGAGAATCGCCTCGTTCATGGTTTTTGGCATTGCATTTGCCCTTCGTCTGGTCACCTTCGGTTTGCGAGCCCGAGGCGTCTGGACGCCGTATTTTGCAGCGTCATTCCTCTCGTCGGTCGCGGGAGCCGTCTACGGTGTGCAGCAGCTTCTGACAAGCTCGACGGCTGCGCTCACCGCTCCCCAACCACCACCTGTGCTGCTCGTCGTGGTGTTCGGGCTGCTCGCCGTCTATGCGCTCGTACGCCAGATACAGTTTTCGCCATTGGAGCGCTCCTCTCTGCGTGCAGCGCGCGCGCTGGCGGAGGGTAAGTACCGAGAGGCCGAAGGTATCTACGACCATCTGATCACCGCACGCAGGTTCCGAACCGCGAGCAGGGCGATCCTGTGGTTTAGCAAGGCGCAGGCACAGCTCCAGCAAGACCTTTCCGCGGAGGCCGCCACCTCGTGCGATCAGGCAATTGCCTTACGCCCTCGGCGTGCGCTCTTCTGGGCGCTTAAGGCGATGGCCTTGACGCGCGTACAACGATACGACGAGGCCACGGCGGCGTGTGAGCGGGTGGCGGCGCTGCCGTCGCGCGAGGCGTTGAGTTGGGTCTACGCGGCCTATGCGCTGCAGCGGCTGGCTCGACCAGTTGACGCGCTGGCCGCGTGCGACCGAGCTGTGTATGCGACTGGCGGAAACGCGCCGGCCGTCTCCCAAACCACCTTGGCCACCCGTGCGATGGCCCTCAACGCGCTGGGGCGTTACCAGGAGGGTCTGGATGCCGCCGAAGGCGCGCTCTCGCTCGCGTCTGCAGGCCCGCGCTACCCGGTCCGCGCGGCGGTGGCGCGTGTGGCGGCGCTCGCCGGACTGCGACGCCTTGATGAGGCATACGCGGCAGGCGAGCAGAGCCTCGCAGCAGTGGAAACCCTCCTCGCCGACCGTCCACACGACAGCGATGCGGTGGACGCGATGACCTTCTTGATGGGCCTGTTGGGACGGACACCCACCAACTGAAGAGGGCTCTGGAGGCGGGCAACCTGCCCGCGATCGAGGTAGCTGGATCAACATGCCCGCTCCTCGAGCAGCACTGCCGCGAGTGCAAGGGCCCAGATGTCGCTCGTCACCTGGTCGTCATAGCTCGTTCGCTGATTGCAGGCCTTGCGGTAGGCGAGGTAGCCCTGGTCGCGCCTGATGCGACTGACGAGCTGCGCGACGAGCATCTCGCGCGTCATGCCCGCGAGCACCGCCTCGCCCGCCAGGTCGAGATAGGGCGTCGGTTCCGCATCTGGCGCTCGGTCGTGCGTCCGCTTCGTTGTCTTCATCTTGCTCGGTGGCCCGCGCTGTTTGTCGCTCAGCCAACGTCCACGCGTGGGCGATATTGCAGTGCTTCGGCAAGGTGCGGCGCGGCAATGGTGTCGCTGCCAGCGAGGTCGGCGATGGTGCGCGCGAGCTTGAGGACGCGATGAAACGCGCGGGCGGAGAGTTGCAGGCGCAGGGTCGCCGCTTTGAGCAGCGGCTCGGCGGCAGGCTCGACGGCGCAGTGGGCGCGCACCTCGGCGGGTCCCATGTCGGCATTGCAGGCGATCTGAGCGCTTGCCGCGAAGCGCTGACGCTGGCGCTCGCGTGCCGCACGCACCCGCGTCCGGACCTCGGAGGAGCGCTCGGCGTCGCGCCGGTCGGTGAGCTTCTCGTACTCGACGCGCGGGACGTCGACGTGCATGTCGATGCGGTCGAGGAGCGGACCGCTGATGCGCTTCTGGTAGCGGGCGATCGCGCCCGCGGAGCAGGTACACTCGCGCGAGGGATCGCCGAGATATCCGCAGGGGCACGGATTCATGGCGGCAACGAGCATGAAGTTGGCGGGGAACGTCACGGTTCCCTGCGCGCGGCTGATGGTGACCACGCGATCTTCGAGCGGTTGGCGCAGTACCTCCAGCACGGTCTGCCCGAACTCCGGCAGTTCGTCGAGGAAGAGGACGCCGCGATGCGCCAGGCTGATCTCCCCCGGACGCGGCCAGCGCCCGCCGCCCACTAAGCCAGCGTGGCTGGTGGTGTGATGTGGCGAGCGGAAGGGGCGCCGTCGCACTAGCGGCTCATCGGCGGTGAGCAGGCCGCTGACGCTATAGAGCTTGGTCACCTCAAGCGCTTCGTCGACGCTGAGCCTCGGCAAGATGGAGGGCAGGGTCCGCGCCAGCAGGGTCTTTCCCGAGCCTGGCGGGCCGGACATCAAGAGGTTATGACCGCCGCTGGCCGCGACCTCTAGCGCGCGCTTGACGTGCTCTTGGCCGCGCACATCGGCGAGATCGAAGGGATAGATCGCCTGATCGTCGTCGGCACCGGGGGAGAGCGTGGGCAGGTAGGGGTCGATGCGCTCGTCGCCGCGCAGGTGGGAGACGAGTTGCGCCAGCCGCTGCACCGGATAGACTGTGACGTCCTCCACCAGCGCGGCCTCCGCCGCGTCCACCGCGGGCACGAAAACCGCGGCCAACCCCAGTTCGCGAGCCAGCGAGACCATCGGCAGGATGCCGCGCGTGTGACGTAGGCCACCGTCGAGGCTCAGCTCGCCGAGGAAGAGGCAGTCGTCCACCGTGCCGATGCCTCCCGTGGCGCTGAGGGGCGCCACTTGCTCCGAGGCGAGCAGGATGCCGAGGGCGATGGGCAGATCGTAGGCGGGGCCGGCCTTGCGCAGATCCGCAGGGGCGAGGTTGACGGTAATGCGCCGGAGGGGGAAGATCGCACCGCTGTTCTTGATCGCCGCGCGGACGCGCTCTTTGGCCTCGTTGACCGCGGCGTCGGGCAGGCCGACGATGGCGAAAGCGGGCAGCCCATGGCCGATATCGACCTCGACCTCGACCAAGGCGCCGTCCAGCCCGATCACCGCGCAAGTACACGCCTTCGCCAGCATGCTCGCCGCCCTTCTCTTGCGTCGTGTGTCGCCCTGCCATTATCGCTGCCTGGACGCCAGTGTCAATGTATGGTGCGATACTACTTCCGCGCGGGCGCATCTCGCGTGCAGAAAGGATGTTGGGTGTGATCCTGCCGAAAGACCGCGACCCGCGTTTCGTGACGATCCGCCGTGGTGGGACACTCACCGACTCAGATCACCGGCTCCTCGCGCTGTGGGCGGCAGCGTGCGCGGAGCACGTCCTTGACCTCTTCGAGTCGGCTCGGCCAGAGGACCCGCGACCGCGCCAGGCGATCGAGCAGGCCCGCGCCTGGGTACGTGGCGAGATTACGATGACCCAGGCACGTGCGGCAGGCGGCCATGCAATGGGTGCGGCCAGAGACCTGCGTGGGGCACCACGATATGCCGCGTACGCCGCCGGCCAGGCCGCGGTTGTCGCGCACGTCGCCGCGCACGAGCTCGGTGCGGCCGCCTATGCGATCAAGGCCGTACGTGCTGCCGCGCCGGAAGGAGCGAGCGAGCGCGCCGGGCGACTCGAGTGCCGTTGGCAGCGCGACCAACTGCCGGAGGCGATTCGCGAACTCGTCCTTGACGACCAGCGGTTGCGGAACGCCATCTGCTGGTCGGTGTTCGACTGCTGAGCGTGTGCCGGATCGCCAGCTTGCCCAACATGCCTTTCAGCGGACTGGCGTGAGGCACCCCCGACTCACTCGCTCATCCATGCCCGCCAGTCGCCTCATGTGGCCCCGTCCACAAGCTCGCCCGCCAGGTGGAGCGCGTTGCGGCGTCGAGCAAGCACGGCGGCGCGAGGAATCGATACACACGATTGCGCCTGGCCAAGTGGTCGGTCCAATCGGGCGAGTCGCCCGTGGCCATGCACGACGTGGCGGGCGGATTTGCCACCTGAGAACCGCCATAGGATTTGCCACCACCTGCGTTGGTGCGACTTTCGGCGCGGACTTTGCTGATATCGGGGTGTAGGATGTAGGTGCCGCTAGGAGGCGGGCTGTCGAAGCTCAGCGAAACATCTCGCACCGCTCATACGTCCCTAGTACTGGATGGTGGCTGCCGTCCGTCCCAAGGGTAGTGTCGTCTCTTTTACCGGATGCTCGGCGATCAGCGTACGTTGAGCACCCTTCCCATGTTGGACTCGCGTGAGTGGAAGGCGCGGCGTGTGACACGGATTGGCTTGCATTGCCAGCCAAGAACCGTGAGCACCACTGGCGCCATAGGTTACAATGGACTTCCTGACGTTCCCCATTCTCTAAGCGCTCGCATGCTATTCCGAATCGTCTTATGCGCAATGACGCGCGGATGAGACTCTGTGGAGCCGCGAAGTGTCGCGCTATGGGGTCTTAAGGTAGGGGTGAGAGAGATGGCGTGGCAAGATGTGTTTCCCGTCTCTAGCCCGAGGATAGATGCCGAAGAAGATCGCGAGATGCGACTGGCGATGCAGGCGCGGGCCGGCGCCGAATGGGCGCTGACGGCGCTGATCGCGCGCTACCAGCCGCCCGTCACACGGTACCTGACGCGGCTCACGGGGAATTCCGCGCGGGCGCGCGTCCTCGCCGAGCGCATCTTTTTGCGGATGGAGCGGCGCATCCATGGTCCGCATGGTGGGCGTTATCTGCGGCTTTGGCTGCTGCGCTCGTGCACGGAAGATGGCCTCGACGCGCTACGCAAGCCGCGCCGGTTTGCTCCTGCGCCGCGGCTCGGCGCGCCCCTGCGACCGCTTGCCTTGCTGAACGCTCCTGGCGTCGCCCCACATATCGAGCGGCTGCGGGCGGGGCTCGGCGCGCTGGCGAGCGTCACCAGCCAGACGAGCCGGCAGGCGCGCAAATTGATCTGGCCTGATCGCGACCATGAGGCAGGTCCGAAGGGCGCGTCTGACGGCCCCCCAGATGCCTTCGCGGACGATGCGGAGGACGGCGGCGAGCCAGATGCGCGTGAGTCGTTGCGCTACCGTATGATCCGCGCGATTCTTGCCGAGTTGCCATATGGCGACGCGCAATGCCTGGCGCTGCATCTTGTGGCGGGGCTGAACCAGGCTGAGGTCGCGCAGGCACTGGGGCTGACGAATAGCGCTACGCGGCGGCGCATCGTGTTGGGCCTCCAACTCTTCGCCCAGCGCTACGACTCCGCCGTGGCCGCGCTTGGCTTGTCGCCCGATATGCTCTCCGCGGTGCGGCCCGATGCGCGCATCGATCCGCTTACGCCGGGGATCGGCGGCTACGTGGCCTATCAGGAGCAACCGACCAACGCATACCCAGCCGTCAGCGTCTCGCCGGAGCCCCCTGCCGCCGAACCCGATCTGCTGGAGGCGGTTGCCGCGGGGCCGACCGATTGGCTGCCGCGCGATGACGCTGCCAGCCATATGCCGCCTTCGTTTGGCGTGCGATCGGGGTCGGTGCTGGAGGGCACGATCGTCGAGTCGATGCCAGCACACGCCGAGACCGCGGACGCGCATCCGCTGATCCTCGCCGAGGCGATAGTGAACACGCAAGATACGACGCCGCTGCCGCAACAGGAGCACGAGCAAGCCAACGCGAACGCGCGTTCGTGGGCGGTGTCAACGGAGGCGGCGGGCGGGCAGGCCTGGCGCTTTGGCGATGACAAGCCAACTTTGCCGCGACTGACGTCTATTCGCCCAAGGAGCACGGGCGACCTGGACGACGGGCGGACAGTGGTGGATTCGATGCCACCAGCACCGCAGACTCCAGCGGCGCAGACACCCGTGGTTCCGGTGCTCTCGCCACCTGCTCCGCGGCAGCGCGAGCGGGCTGAGACGCCGCCGCTGTCGGGCAAGGATCGCAGCTTCGCCGATCTCTCGCCAGATGAATCGGCGGATGCTCGTCCGCATGCTGAGTAACACGGTCTAGTTGACGGCATGGCACGGGTCACCGGCCAGGCGATGCGATCGATTTCTCCACCTCCGCCGGAGGCAACCCACTACGAGGTCCGCCAATGACGATCGAGAACCGGCCGGCGATACGCTATCATCGCGTCACGACGCGGCGCCGCACCCTGCACGCGCTACAGTGCCCGCTCGAACCGGAGTTGCTGGTCGCCGAATTTGGCGACGAGTTGCCCCCAGATATCGCGCTCGCCGTGCGCGAGCATATTGCCGTCTGCGACACCTGTGGCGCACGCTCGCATGCCTTGCGCCAGCCCTATGAGTTGTTGTCGTCGCTGGGCGCCGAGCCGGTCCACTACGTTCCCGATCTCCGCGAGACGGTGCGCGTGCGTGCGCGGCAAGGGCACTTCATGCGCGGCGTGGTGCGCAGGGCACGCACCGTCGGGGGAGGCGGCGCGCTGGTCATTGCCAGCGCCATCGGAGTGATCGCGTTGGTCGTCATCCTGCTGGTGGTGACAACCTCCAACGTCACGCCGCAGGTGGTCGCGCGATCGACGAATGCGCTCGCGCATCCCGGCGCGGCGGCGCCTTCGGGCATGCTGGTCGTGGAGACGGACAAGCTCGTCACCGTCACTGATGCGGGCGGCACGTCGCGGCAGATCGCCGAGGTGCTGCTGGTGCGCCAACAGGACGGCAAGGTGATTCGTTCACTTCCGGCCTCGACGCAGGCGCTGCACCTTGCCGCGGCTGGCCAGTTGCCGCGTTTCACGAGTGTCGCGCCTGATGGCAGCTACATCCTCGAACTTCTCGGCGACGCATCGGGTTACACGCTGGTCGCCATTGACAGCGGCTCCGGCGCGCTGCGCTACGCCGCGAAGGTTCGTCTGCCCGGTGGCGGCGCGTTGCCCGCGGGCGCCTCGCCGACTTCGGTGACGTATTCGCCCGACGGCACGACGCTCTACCTCGGACTGTCACAGGCTGATCCGACGGGCAACGCACCGCGAGTGCTCGTGCTCAATGCCGCGAACGGCTCCGCCGAGCGTGTGCTGGCGCCGACGATCACCTCGCCCGCGCCCATGCCGCCGCCGCCTGGTAGCTTGCCGGTGACGGCCTTCCCCAACGCCGTCCCCAAGCTGGACATCAGCGCGCTGCCGCTCGCCACGATCTCGCAGGGAGCGGAAGGCACGCTAGCAGTCTCGCCGGACGGACTCTGGCTCTACGATCTGGTGATCATCTCCCAGGGTCAGACGCCATCGTATGGACTGGTCCGCCGCATCGACGCAAACACGGGCGTGACCGTACAAGAGTTGGCGATGTCAGGCGACTTCACGCTGGCGCGATTCGTTTCGGCGGGCGGCAAACTCGTCCTCGTCAAGGGCAGTCCCGACTCCGAAGCATTCGTGCTGGACACGAGCAACAAAGGTCCCAAGTTGGTCACCGATGCGGCGCTGGGCGGTCCCGGCGCGCCGACAGGTACGGTCTTTAGCGGCACGCTGAGCGCAAGCATCTCTGCCGATGGCGCGACGCTCTACGTCGCCCAGGATGTCAGCGCGGCGGGCGGACTGATCTCTGGCCACGATGTCTGGGCGGTGAACCTCGGCAACGGGACGATTCTCTCACATCTGCTGGTGCAGGATGCCGCCGGAACGATCCTCGGCAACGGCGTCGCGGGGGATGGCGCGCTCGCATTCGCGCTGCGGCAGGGCGAGGTGCTCGTCGCGGCGCCTACGCTACGGGGCACGGCCAAACCATGGCTGGTCGTCGCCGGCGGGCATCCCGTGATCGCGTTGCTCGCCTCGCTGCCCTAGAGTGCGTCATGAACTGAAGGGTTAGTGGATCACCTGAGACACCATCAAGCAGGTGAAAGCCACAACGGTCTGCCCCCGCCACAGTCTCGTGCCGCATTCTACCCTACCGCCAGGTCACGTTTAGCTGGCTCTAGCGACGGGGATGTGTGGAGACGGTGCGCCGCCAGCATGCCACGCCGCGCCCACCAGCGGACGCGCCTCTCGGCTCGCTGGCGCAGCAAGCCCGCCGGCGCGACGGCAGCCGCGCGGCCAAACGCCTCGCCGCAGGTGAGTGCGGTGCGCAGATAGCCAGCGTCAACCAGCGCGAGCCACGTGGCCGGCGAGAGCCGAATGCCGCGCGCGCCAAGATGCCGAGTCAGCCGCGCGCGGTACGCGGCGAGCAGGCGCACCGGGTCGAGCGCGTGCCACGCGCCGCAGAGCGAGAGGGGATCGTAGGTCGCTGGCCCGACGTTCACCAGCGCCCAATCGAGGAGCAACAGGCGTGTGCCCAGTCGCGGGACGACGCGTGTTGGCAGCAGTACGCCGAGGTTCGGCCCCCAGACGTCACCGTGAACCAGGGTGAAGGGCAGATTTGAGGCAGCGTCAACCCACGGCTGTGGCGCGGCAAAGACCTGACGCAAGGTGGCGGCGGCGTCGGGGGATGCGATGCGCAAGAACGCCTGCCAGCCCGCGGCGGCGAGCGGCAGATACGCGGCGGGATCGGCTTCGACGATGCGCGCCGCAATGCGATCGGGCGCGTAGAGCAACAGCGTGTCCTCAGCAGAAACCAGCCCCAGGGATGGATCAGTCAGACGCGAGTCGTTCCAGAAGCGCGCATGCATGTGTGCTAGACGGTCGACGATGAAGGCGACGACTGGTGGTAAGCGTCCCGGCGGCGTGCGCAGGGGATCGCGGAGCAGGTGGCCACGTTCATCGCGGAGCAGCAGCGCGCCGCGTTGCGCCCGCGGTGGCGTTCCGAGGCGCGCCCCGCCTACAGTCGCGGTAGCAACGGTCCGTGGCAGGCGTTCGAGAACGTTGCGCTCGCGGAGTACTAGCTCACGCATGACCTGATCGTTCGAGAGGATGCCGAGCCAGCCGTCGCGTGGTCGCAGTTCTTTGAGGATGCGACTGGCGTAGAAAGTCGCGCCTCCAGGCCGCCGACGCGCAAGGGTTAGTCGCGTGATGCGCGAGCCGGAGAGGCCGCCAGTCAGCGGTTCCGCACACACGACCTCGTCAGGCATGATGCCGAGCGCGGAGAGCAATGCGGCTCGATCTGCTGTGTGCGGTGGCGGCTGAGACATGGGCGTCCTCGCGGGGGAAGTGATGGCGCGCCGTGACGTGTGGCGACGCGCGGAATTGGCACGCCGATTGTACGCCGCGAAACGCCTCAGCCGCTTGCCGAGCGTCCCGCTCTGCGGCGATACTATAGTGTTGCCCCGCTGTTAGAGGCGCGATCGGGGGCGGATCGGGAGCCGACGATGCGTGCGGAGGTGCTGGTGCTACGGGCGGGGCGCGGGACGCCTGCCACGCGGCATCTCGCTGCCTGCGTGGCGCCGCCGCGACTGGCCCTGGCGCTTGAGCCGGGGCAGATCGTCTCTCTGCGCGTGGGTGAGCAGGCGGCCGTGGGCATCGTCTGGGCGCTCGATGCCTCGGAGGACGCTGCGGATGCTGTCGCTGCGGATGCGGCCGGGGGGGCGGAGACGTGCCAACTCCGCGAAATTCTCTTGCGCGAGCCGCTAGTGCGCGAGCCGCAGCGGGCGCTGGCCGAGTGGATCGCCGATCATTACGCCGCGCCGCTGGCCGCCGCCGCGCGGCTGTTCCTGCCAGCGGGACTTACCGCCGGCGTGCGCACGGTGCTGCGCCTGCGACCCGAGCAGCCAGACGTAGCCGAATCAGAGACGGAGATGCCGGGGCGCGCCGGTGATGCCGCGTCGCTGCTCGGCATGCTCCGCGAGCGCGGTCACCTGGAGCGGCGCGAGGTGGACGCGGCGCTCGGCTCGCGGCGCGCGCGTGAGGCGATTGGCACGCTGCTGGCGAGCGATCGGGTGGGGCAACATGCCGAGCTCGAACCACGACTCGAAGGCGCGCGTCGTCTCCGACGGGCGCGACTGGCCGGAACGCCCGAGGCGCTGGAATCGTGGCGGGAGGGGGCACGCTCGCGGCTCGATGGCCTGCCACCCGCAACACAACGGAGACGACCAACCTGGCAGACGGCGAGCGCGGATGAGCGCCAGGCTGAGCGCATCCTGCGGCAACTCGCGGTGATCGATCTGCTCGTCCGTGCGCGGGCGGCGGGTGACGGCGACTGGGGCGTGGAGGAACTGAGAAAACTGACCCGTGTGACCCAGGGCGCACTAGAGGAATTGGAGCGCGCGGGGCTGGTGGCCGTGGAGACGGTCGCCTTGCGCCACGATCCGCTGGCTGGGCGGACGCTGCCACATACGACGCCGCTGACGCTGACGCCGTCGCAGGGCGAGGCGCTGACGGCGATTCTCGCGCGGCCCGTCGCCGGAGGAGGATGGGCATGTTGTGCTGCTGCATGGCATCACCGGCAGTGGCAAGACTGAGGTGTATTTGCAGGCGCTGGCGGCGGTGATCGCCAGCGGGCGGCGCGGCATCGTGCTGGTGCCGGAGATCGCGCTGACCCCGCAGGCGATGGCGCGCTTCGCGGGACGCTTTCCGGCGCGCGTGGCATTGCTGCACAGCGGCTTGACCGACGCCGAGCGGCTGGATGAGTGGCGGCGCATTCGCGGCGGCGAAGTGGATGTGGTGCTTGGTTCGCGATCCGCGCTCTTTGCGCCGGTTGCCGATCTCGGCCTGATCGTGGTGGATGAAGAGCATGAGGGGGCATATAAGGAGGAGCGGACGCCGACCTACTCCGCGCGCGAGGCGGCGGTGCGGTTGGGGCGGCTCACCGGCGCAACGGTGGTGCTTGGCAGCGCGACGCCTTCGGTGGAATCGTACTGGTTGGCGACACAGGGCGCGTATCGCCTGGTGGAGTTGCGCGAGCGCGCGCCGAGCGGACAGGACGATGCGGCGAGTAGCTTGCCGCCGGTGTCGATCATCGATCTGCGCGCGGAGCTGCGCGCGGGGAATACCAGCATCCTCAGCGAGTCGCTCTGCCGTGGACTGCGCGAGACGTTGGAGCGCGGCGAGCAGGCGATCCTCTTTCTCAACCGGCGCGGCACGGCGAGTAGCGTGGTCTGTCGCGAGTGCGGCTATGTCGCGCGCTGTGGCCGCTGCGATGTCTCGATGACCTTCCATGCCAGCGAGCGTGCGCTGATCTGTCACTATTGTGGACGCCGCGAGCCGACGCCGCGGAGTTGCCCTATCTGTGGTAGCGCGAGCATTCGCTACTTCGGGCTGGGAACAGAGCGCGTGGAGGCAGCGGTGAAGCGCCAGTTCCCGTCGGCGCGTGTGTTGCGCTGGGATCGCGATACCGCGCGGACACGCCACGCGCATGAGGAACTGTTGCGCGCTTTCACAGAGCGCCGGGCGGATGTGCTGGTCGGCACGCAGATGATCGCGAAGGGACTCGATCTGCCGGCGGTGACGCTGGTTGGCGTCATCTCGGCGGATGTCGCGCTTTTCCTGCCGGACTTCCGCGCCAGCGAACGCGCGTTTCAACTGCTGACGCAGGTGGCGGGGCGCGCGGGACGCGGTGCGGTGGCGGGCCGGGTGCTGGTGCAGACGTTCAATCCAGATCACTTCTGCATTCAGGCGGCGGCGCGGCACGACTACGCGGCGTTCTTCGCGGCCGAGATCGCGGCGCGGAGGCGCTACGCGTACCCGCCATTTCGCCGGTTCGTCAAGTGGAGCTACGAGCATACTGATCGCTATGCGGCACAGGTGGAGGCGACAGCGTTGGCCGAACAACTGGAAGCGCTGATCCGCGACGAGGGAATGGCCGAGACAGACGTAGTAGGCCCAGCGCCGGCATTCATGGAGCGGCTGAGGGGGCGCTATCGCTGGCAGGTGCTGCTTCGCTCGCCCGATCCGCGACTCGCGCTGCGCATGTTTTCCGCAGAGGGTCTGCCGCACGGCTGGTCGGTGGATGTAGACCCCGCCTCGACGCTGTGAGCGCGCCAGTTCCACGTATCCGCGATATGGCATGCCACAGAGGGCCACTTGACCAAGAAGCAACGTTGTGCGTACAACTAGAGGTGAAGGGAGCGCGCTGCCCCTCTGGGTTGGCGCACTCCTGTGCGGTCCGGGTATGGTCCTCGTCGGAGATGCAGCGCAGTCGGTGGGTTCTCGCTGCGGGTGGGTGGATGTGGCGTGGTGGTGCTGAGGTGGGGCGGCGCTGACATAGGTGGTTCGTAGTTCGCAGTCGAAGATCGCTGAATGGCGAAGCTGTAGGTTGATCGTAGGCGCTGCACTTGCGGCGCACGGTCGCTCATACGCGGCGATCGTGTGGATGAGAGTACCGGTGGAGGTGGACTATGGCGCATTTCGTTTCGCAGCCGATGATGCGACCGGTTCCCGCACCCGTCTTCTCGCGCGTCTCGCGGGACGCGCAGCCGGTGATGGCGCTGCCGGAGGCGTACGATGCCCACGACGTCCGCTATCCTCGGCGCTGGTGGCTGCGGGCACTGCGGGCGCTGGCCAGCGCGTGGTGGGTGCCGCTCGCGGTCTATCTGACGCAGGCGTCGGCGCTGCTGCTGCTCGCGGAGCAGGCTCAGCACTTCGCCGCGCCGCCCGATGGGGCGATGCTCGCGCAGGCGCTGCGGATCGATTGGGCGCCGATGTTCATTCTCGAGCAACCTGCCGGGCTGGTGATTCTCGCCATAGGCCTCGTCGCGCTGCTCGTGGCACTGGTCGGGGGCGTAGCCGCGGGTCGCTGGGCCAAGGCGGACCGCCAGCGCGAGGCCGAAGTGTTGACGTTCCGGCTGGCGCGGCCCGAGGAGCGTATGAACGCCCTATTTGTGCGACAGGCGCTGGCCCCCGCACTGGCATGGCGCCTGAGGACGGCGCGCATACGGCGGAATCTGGTTACGCTGGCGCTGGCAATCGCCGCGCTGGCGGCGGGCGCACTGATCGCCCTCGGCGCCCATCCACTTGGCGGCTGAGCGCGTACCGCTTCAGCGCCGCCCAGCGAGAATAGCTTCTCAGCATGTCATGCAATCCACCCCGCGGCACGCCGTGTGCAAGCGTCTGCTGGCGAGGGGCGCAGCGAGCGCGCAGATGAGGAGCAACTTATGGCGGCGGAGATTCGCGTTGGCACGGCGAGTTGGACGGACCACGAGCCATTCTATCCCGCGGAATATTCCAAGTCCGCTATGCAGTCGCGGCGTATCGAGTATTATTCCCGCTATTTCTCCATGGTCGAGGTGGATTCGACCTTCTACCACCTCCAGCCGCCGCGTAACTTCGCCATGTGGGCCGAGCGGACACCGGAGGATTTCGTCTTCGACGTGAAAGCCTACGGCGAGATGACCTGGCACCACCGCGACGACGATGGCGCGGCGATTACGCCGAGCGCGGAGACGTTTTCGCGCTTCAGTGAGATGGTGCAGCCGATGCGCGACGCGGGCAAGCTCGGCGCACTGCTCTTCCAGTTCCCACCGTGGTTTACGTACGACGCCGACCGGCTGGAATACTTCACAACGGTGCGCGAACTCTTGCCCGACGATAAGATCGCCGTCGAGTTCCGCCATCGCTCGTGGGTAGAGGGCGCGCAGGTCGACGAGACGCGCGCCGCGCTGGCGGCGAACGCGTTGGCGTATTGCGCTGTGGATGAGCCGCAGATCGGCAGCGGGTCGGTGCCGCCGGTGGTGCTCGTCACGGACGATCACTTCTCGATGGTGCGCTTTCACGGGCGCAATCGCAAGATGTGGTACGGCAAAGGGCTCAAGAGCAGCCGCGACCGCTTCGATTATCTCTACAGCCGCGACGAGCTTGCGCCCTGGGCCGACCGTGTGCAGCGCATCGCCGAGCGCCTCAACGGTGGGCAGGTGCATGTCGTCACCAACAACAACGCCGCGAACTACGGCATTCTGAACGCGCTCGACCTGCAAGATTTGCTCGGGCAGCCCGTCGGCAAGGGCGAGCCGCTGCCACAGACGATCGCCGAGGATCGGAGCAAGCCGCGATCGGCGACCGCCGTGGACGATGAGCAGTGAGTGTACGGTGACTTCGCTGATCGGCGTGAGGCGGCGCTCGACGTCGCCCAGGTATGACGCCGGTGTCAGCCCTCAAGATCCGCGGTGAGCCGCGAGACTACGCAAATGGGACGAGCGTGTAGGTTGGATTGGTCGACTGGAGGTCGGTGATGGAAAGCGTCACGACGAGTGGCTGGACCGTCGATACGTAGACGTTGGCGATGAAGCTTCCGCTGAGCGTCGCCGTGGCGGTCAGGCGATTCCACGCTCCCGCCCCAGGGTTCCACGCGTAGGCGCTCACCGTGTCGACTGCGCTCCCTCCCTGCCCGCTCGGCAGTGTTACTGTCGAGACGACGGCGACCAACGATCCATCGCTCAGCGGTGTCAGCGAGGCGATAAACGGAACCGCTCCCGACGGTAGGCCGGCACTTGGCGCTGGCAGCCACGTCGCGCCGCCGTCCGTGCTCGCCTGGATCTGCGTAAGCTTGGTGATGCCTGCGCCTTGCGGCAGTGCATAGAGCAGCGCGGGGGATGATGCGCTGGCGCTCGCCGCGACCAGCGCTATGCCGGATTGTGCCACCTCGGCGGGCAGATCGCCGGCGCGGGCCCAGTGACCGCCGCCGTCGTCGCTGCGCCACACCGAGCGCGTGCCACTGGTTCCGCTCCAGCAGGTCGCGGTGGAGGCGATGGCGAAGAGCGCGGTCCCCGTCGCGGCGGCGCTGAAGGCGCAGATGTGGGCGATCTGGCCGTGGAGCGAGGCGTCGGCATCGCTCCAACTTTGGCCCTCATCGTTGCTACGCACGATGCGAATGTCGCCGTTGCGGCTCCCTGAGGAGTCGAACTGCCAGACGCGGCCGTAGAGCGAGGTGCCCTGATTTTGGAAGATGGTCGCATCATAGGTGAAGGTCACACCATCCTGGAAGAGCGAGCCCGCGACGGGCAAGCGCACCAGCGACCAATTCGCGCCGCCGTCCTGGCTGGCGTACATATCCGTGCAGATCGAGCCGCCCGATGCGGGCAGCGAAGCATTGAGCTTTAGCGTGCCCGAGCCGCCAAGCGATCCGCTTGACGCGCCAGGCGCCGATGAGCAGGGTCTCGACTGGCCGGGCAGGTAGCCGAGCGTGAGCCGCAGGAACACGTTCTTGGCGTCCGCCGGGTTCACCGCAAGCTCGATTGCGCTGACGAACCCGGTGAAATTGGGCAGTAAGAATTTGCCCCAGGTGGCGCCGCCGTTGTCGCTGGGGCGCACGACAACATCCGTGTTGTCCGCGTACTCGTACATGATCTGAGGATCGCTCGGCGCGACGATCGGCGTACCCAACACGCCAGTGATCGGCGTACCCTCCTGCAACGTGTGTTTGGTGATCGTCGCCGTCGCGGTGGCGGAAGGGGTCGCCTCTGTGGTCGTGGTGACCGTGGCGGTTTCCCCTCCCACTTTGGCGCGGTTCTGGCCGAGCGTCACGAAGACTCCTCCCAAAAGCGCCACGACGAGGACGGCGGCCACGGCGGCCAGTGGCAAGCGCACTTTGGAACTGTGCGAGCGATCGCCGTGTGGGGAAGGCGTCCACGGCGCGCTCGCGTCGGGTTTGCGTTCTTCGGGGTCGCTCATGCTTTCCTCCACTGCTCCAACTGCCGTGCCGTCCGCACGGTCGCGCGCTAACGAATTCCACATGCGGTGGGTGAACCTCTCAGGGGCAGCGACGCGGCTCGCCCAGTCGGCGGCATCCGCGAGGATCGATCGATCGAGGTCTTGCAACTCCTGCGGAAGCGGCTCGCTTGGGGAGGGAGTTGTCTGATTTGGGTCATTCCACATGTGCGTCTCCCTCGCGCCTGGAAACCGTGGGCAGGTGCTCGGAGTCGCCCAGACGTTGGCGCAGGAGTGTCAGTGCTCGACGCAGGCGCGTGCGCACCGTCGGCGGCGGTAGATTGAGCGCCGCACCGATCTCTGTAGCGTCGAGTCCGCCGTAGTAGCGCAAGATCACTACGAGGCGCAGGCCGGCGTCGAGCGCGTTGATGGCGGCGCGGAGGTCCAGCGAGTTGGCATGGGCATTGGCGCCGGGCTGGGCATCTTCACGCGCGGGCAGCAGCGCGAGATCCTCGTCGAGGGGTTGCAGCAGGCGCTGCCAGCGACCGAGACGACCGCGGCGCCGCTCGCGGCACACGTTGACGGCGATCCGCAGCAGCCAGGGGCGGAGCGCCTGCGGATCGCGGAGCGATGCGCGAGCCTGCCACGCCTTGATCACCGCCTCTTGCGCGGCGTCTTCCGCATCGGCGAACCCGACCAGCGCCGAGGTGACTTTGAGCAGCACCAGCGTCTCGCGCTCGATGTGACGCAGAAAGGTTTCCGCGTCATAGAATGCCGCAGCGTCCGGAGCCGATCCCAGGGGAAACACGGCGGGTGCCGTCGAGGCATCGCCGGAGGTGGGGCGGAGATCTGGCGCCGGTTTCCCCACGAATCTGCCCCCTTGTGCTTGCAGAGGTCCCACGCTCGAACGCCTGCGCGGTATTCAGCATAGGTATTCAGCATAGAGGATGGGGGAAATGGGGCCAAGTGTTTGCGCGACTTTTCGGACGGCCCGAATTGGCGCCAGACTGAGGAGAACCAGCGAGCCGCCCTACCCGCCGAGGTGGCTGCGGTGGTAGAGCAGGTAGAGCGTGAACGCTTGCCGATAGTCGTCGAGCGTAGCCACGCCGTTGGCCGTCACGCGGTCCGTCACCGCGAGGATGCCCTCGGCGAGCTGGAGATCGGACTCGTCGACGAACCCCGACCGGCGCAGCGCGTCGATCACGCCGGAAGGATCATCACTTCGCGATTCGATGCCGTAACTGCGCGCCCCGCGGCGGATATACGCTTCGAGCTGGTAGCGGAGCTGGAAGAAGATCAGCAAGTCGCCGCGAGCGTCCTCTTTCTTCGGCCCGGCGGGCGGCGTCGGCGTCGGGCGCGGAGCGAAGGGCTGGGGTGCGCGCGGCGTGATGGGCGCCTGCGGCATCACGTTCGTCGGCAAGCCGTCGTCCGGCACTGGCCTGTTACGCGGTGGCGCGCTCGGCTGTCGCACGGCGTCGCGCGCGTATGCCTCTGGCTGCATGTCATGGAGGTAGTCGCCGTAGAGTTGGAGGATTTCGTCGGGGATGCGCGGCGGCGCTTCCCCAGCCGACTGCGGACCTGCCACGGCGCCCCATCCCTGGATGGGCACGGGACCCGTAGGACGTTCGCCGATGGAGGGGTTGCCGAAGATCGCCGACTGCGCCCCCGTCCCCAGCGAGGCGAACGGCGAACCGTTGGCGAGGCTCCCACTGGCCGGCCCCGGCGCCGGAGGCTGGGCGGGCGGAGCCGCCTGCGATGCGCCGGGAAGCCAGCGTGCGAGCGGACCCGCGCCTTTCGCACGCGCGGGTGGGGTGACGGCCGGCTGGTGCGCTGGATGCCGTGGCGCGAGCGCCGGATTAGGCGAGGGAGGGTGAACCTGGGCGGGGGGCGGCGGCGGCTCATTGCCGCGCCGCACCAGCACGGCCTCTAACACGCGCGTGTTGTGATCGAGCAACTCCGAGGGCCGCTGGGCGCGCGCATCCGCGCCTTCCCATGTCCGCTGTGGTCGTCGCGCGCCGAAATCTCTCGATGTGCCGGCGACGAAGGCCTGCAATGCTTTCTGAATCTCCGCCGCGACCCGTGGGACGCGCGCGCGCAGGCTTGGTATGCGCCGCGTTGTGTGGGGGCGATGCAGGTCGGGGTTGACGTCGAGGTAGCGGCGCAGCAGTCCTTCGAGGAAGCGGCGCACCTCGGGCGAGTTGACGTCGGTGTGTTCGAGCGGCGCGAAGTTCATCGAGCGGACAAACTGTTCAATCTCTTCGCGCTTGAGGCGATCCAGTGGTCGCACGATCTCCTTGCCCGCCCGGTGATCGAAGTACGGCGGGTAGGCGAGGTGCGCGGCGACGGTTTCCGCGATCTCCGCACGGAGCAGTTCGAGTTTGCGCGGCTCTAAATCGCCGACGACCAGCGGCATGGGCCAGGCTCTCCCCTCGCGCGCCGGATCTCCGAACGCGGCGCTTTCCCCTCGGCCGCCACCCTGCCACGGCCACTGCGCCAAGTCTACCACGCGCGCCACGACGCCGGAAGCGGAGGCTGACGGCCGAGAGCGAACCCGCGCAGGTCCGCGGACGCGGCGACGAAGCCTCGCGCGACGCAGCCGCCCAGCACAGGCTCGGCGTAGACGCACACCGACCTGTGCGAGCCCTTCACGCTTTTCGCACCTCGCGGTCAGGCACTACTCTGCCTCAAGCCTGCTCGCCGATGTCAGCCACCTCTCCACCCGCGATCTCGCGTAGCCGTTCGGGTGCGAGGGGGAAGACCGCGTTCGGCGTGCCCGCTGCCGCCCAGACAACGTCGTATTGAAGGAGGTCGCGATCGAAGAGCGTCCGCAGGCTGCGCGTGTGGCCGACGGGCGGCACGCCGCCGATGGAATAGCCGGTAGCGGAGCGCACGAGATCGGCATTGGCGCGTGAGACCGGGCCACCAACGACCTGTGCCAGTTTGGTCATGTCTACGCGATGCGCGCCGGAGGCGAGTACGAGGAGCGGCCCATCTTCTGATGAGAAGACCAGCGACTTGACGATCTGGCCCACCGTCGCGCCGACTGCCTGCGCTGCCTCGTCCGCCGTGCGCGTGCTCTCGGCGAACTCGGTGATCTCCGGCGCGATGCCCAGCGCTGTCAGCGCGTCTGCCACTTTCTGAACGGATGCCTTCATGCCCGCAACCTCGTCGCTTTCCTTTGCCCGCGCTCGTAAAGATTGGCTGGACCGCGAGTCCGCGCTGAGCGTACGCTTATTATGAGACGCCGCCACTGACTACGACTACTGAGGATACCCCTATGTCTCGCGTGAATGATCGCCTGGAATCGCCGCCCGGCAGGCTGCTGTTGTGGCTGTATGGCCTCGGTGTCGCCGCATTCTACGCCGCACTCTTCTGGCGCACCGGAGTCGTCGGCACGCGGGAAGAACCGACCGCGGCGCGGACTCCGCCGAGCGACGCCGACGACGCGCTGCCACCCGTCAGCATCATCGTGCCGGCACGGAACGAGGAACGCAATATCCGCGACTGCGTCACGTCGCTGCTCGCGCAGGATTATCCACGCTTCGAGGTAGTGGTGGTGGACGATGCCTCGAGCGATGCCACGCCGGCGATCTTGGCCGAACTCCAACGCTCGCTGCCGCATGGAGCGGCTCTGCGCGTCGAGCGTATCGCCGAACTGCCGGAGGGCTGGGCGGGGAAGCCGCACGCGCTCCACGTTGGCGCCAGCGCGGCGACCGGCGAGTGGCTGCTCTTCACCGACGCCGACACGCGCCACGACTCCAAGGCGCTGCGCACCGCCGTCGCCATCGCCACGGAGCGCGGGCTCGATCTGCTCTCCTTTGGCACGCGACAAGACCTGCCCGATTTCTGGGGCCGCGTGCTGATGCCGCTGGCCTACATGGGCATCTCGATGATGTACGCGCCTGGTGCGGTCAACAATCCTGAAAGCCCCGTCGCCATCGCCAACGGGCAGTTCATCTTGATCCGCAAGGCGGCCTACGACGCGCTGGGCGGCTATGCCGCGCCGAGCCTCCGCGCGACGGTGGTGGACGACCGCGATCTGGCGGTTGCCGTCAAGCGCGCCACTGGCAAGCTGGCGATGGTGGATGGGCGCGATTTCGTGCGTACGCGCATGTATCACGGCCTGCGCGAGCACGTCGACGGCTGGAGCAAGAACGCCTACGTCGGCAGTCGTGGCGGCCCGCTCTTCTACCTGGCGATGATCGCTGGGCTGCCGCTCGCTACTATCGGCCCGTTCGCGCTGCTCTTCCACGGGCTGTGGCACCACAACCGCACGGCGACGGCGACTGGCGCGGTCTCCACCGCGGCGCTGCTTGCCTACCGCGTGAAGCTGGATGACGAGCTCGGCGTGCCGCGCCGCTATGCGCTCTCGCACCCGTTGGCGGGCGTGGTCTTTAGCGGCATCCTTCTGCGTTCGCTCTGGCGCAAGCTCAGTGGACGCGGCGTCGTCTGGCGCGGGCGCACAATCAAGGTGTGAGTGATTTTTGCCTCGGTGGATGCGGCGAGCGGCCCATATCTTCCGCTGCTGCAACTGTGCAACCCAGCGTCTCGGCAAACGCCTCAGCTTCATGTTGCTGGTCTGGAGTAGTGCATCAGAGCGCGCTGGGCGGGCCTAATGTTATTTGTGGCGACAGGTGCGGCGATGGCTGCAGCCCCCACTCGGACTGGCAGATTACCACGCAGGACAAAGCGTTTGGGCCCTACCAGTTGTGGGAAACGGAGGTCGATGCTGGCTTCTCGGGGGACGACTGTTTCGGCACGGGCTACGCCAGCGGCGGCTTCTGGGTTGTAGCGTAGGTAATCGGCGTTGCGGAGAGCATGATTACGATAGTGTACACGAACTTGACCATCTGGAATTTCAGCAACAGCCCGTATTGACGGCAGGAGCCGTTGAAGGCATGTTCTGTGCTGGTCTGAGAGCGGGAGAAAAGGGAGTGAGCGATGCCGCGTATGCGAAGCATGGAGCGCCTGTGTGGTGTGCTGGCGGCGGTGCTGTGCCTCGGCGCAGTCGGCGTGGCGAGCGTCTCGCCGGTGAGCTCAGACAGTGGGCGTGTCTATCAGGGAGGCCAGTTGATCGCATCGGTGTCCTCCAGCAAGAGCCCATTTGAGGTGCTGGGGGTGCATAACGCCGTCGCCGCGCTGTCCATTCTCGGGTGTCTTGGCGTGATGGCCGCGCTGGCAGCGCTCCTGCACACGCGTGAGGCAGTGTCGGCCTGGCTCGGTTTAGAGTGGACCGCTGCGATCCTGCTCCTGGTGGGCAGCTGGATCGGTGTGCTGGCTTTTGCCGGTCTGTTTGTGCCAGCCGCGCTCTGCGCGCTTGCTTGCGCGGCGCTGGGCACCGTGCGGCAGCGACGTGTTAGCGCGTCGGTTCATTTAGAATAGACGCTAACTTCGGTGTCGTCTGCCCCCTTGGGCGTCATCCTTCAGCAGCACGCACTGCATGAAACTCCCCCGAATCTTCGATGAGGCCGTGGTGGATAACCATGGAGTCGCCTGGTTGTCCGCAGTCGGCCCACGGCCCGTCACGGCACGTTCACCGGGGCATAGGGGCCGCTCGGCGACTGCGTGACGTAGTCCAGCGCGCTCATCGGCACGCCGAAGGTGGCGGCGAACTGCGGCCAGAAGCCGTCCGTTATCTGACCCTGCGGGGTGTTGCCAGTCGCACCGTCGGTGACGCCGGCCCATTCGCAGCCATCGGGCTTGATCAGCCCGGCGACCTGGCTGCCATCGGCCCGCGTGAAGGTCAAGTGATAGAGGAGGCCGAGGTCCAGGGGGCAGAACATGGCGTTGATGGCGCCGGGCGGATAGGGCGTGAGCGTGACGATGGTTTGGTAGAGCTGCGCGATGCGCGCCGCATCGGCGGTGGTCACGTCGAAGGCGGCTACTTTGTTGGGTGGGAAAGCCGATGTCCGCACGGCATGCAAGCGCACGAAGGCCGTCGTGGTCGCTGGTTGTGCGGTAGACGTCACAGTTGCCGCTGTGCTCCCAGCCGCCGTCGCGCGAATCCCGCACCCCGCCAGCATTATGAGGACGCAGGTGCAGCTCAGGACCCAGACAAGCAAGCGGGATCGATGCGCATGAAGCGGCTGAGACATGGGACCACCTCCTGGACGCGCTTTCCATCTGGGCAGCCGTCGCCAACGGCAGTTCAATAGGGTATGCGGAGTCTATCTCGCATGAGGGAGACGTCACACGCAAACGAACAGTTCCCCGAGACACAGACTCTTGGCGAGGTCGAGCCTGAGGACGACGGCGGGACCGGTATCAAAAAGTGCGTCGAGGTGCTGAAAAGTAGGCGTTCTCTCAGGGCAAGGCGGACGGCGAGTGCTAGGTTTACACCAGCATACTGCGCCTGCTCGTCAGCTGCATGTACCGCGAGCACGACTACCTCGCTCAGTGCATCCAGGACGGACGTCGTGCCGCCTACGACTACGCAGTCCACCGCGACCAGAAGGCCCTAGCCTGGGCTATCCGCGCCTTTTGCTGCGGTACGTCCCCGCCGAGGCGGCGGTCGAACTGGAACGGCGCCCGCGTGTTGCCAGCACGCTCGCCCGCGTCCCCTCCGACCTCAGCGCTCGGCTGAAAACTCGGCGAGTTCTCGGGACGATTCGAGCCGCCGGGGGTGGTAGCGCAGCCAGCCGCCGACACCGACGAGCAGGGTGCCGAGCAGACTAACGGCGCACCCCGGCAACAGGGTATAGGTCAGGACCAGACGCGCGGTGCTGAACCCCGTGAACTCGACCGACACGAAACCGATCGCCTGCATGACGAGCAGCGCCCCGGCCAGCAGCAGGGCCGGCACGGCGGTGGGGCGCGCGGCGCGGCGGAACTCCACCATCGCCGTGAGGAGGACGCAGATCAGCACCGCCAGCCACATGGGCCAGCAGATCAGGAAGAGTCCGTCGGTCGCGGGCTCACGGACGAGGGACAAAGAGCTATTGCCATAGCGACAGGTGGGCAAGCAGTCGATGCGCAGCCAGGGGAGGAACAAGCCGCCGCCCGCCAAGGCGAGCCCGACGAGCAGCAAGGCCAAGCCAACGCGCCGACGGTCCGTGGATCGAGACGGCGTGCGCATGCGGCCAGCCCTTCCTCTCGTCTCTCATACTCATACTTGTAGGCAGTACGCCGCCCACTCGCCTATACTCTCGATGACCCCGAGAATTCCTGTGCCACTCACCGTCGGTCGGCGGGCGCCCACTCCGTGAAAAGCCATGGCGCTCACTCCCACGGCAAAGGTTCACAATCGGCACGGGCCGCGCAACGCCAGGTTTGCGTATAGTGCAAACATGCGACGCAAAGCGCATGCGGCGTTACGCGTGCGTGAGCGCGCTCGCGTCACATGTCTATGGCGTGCTTGCGCCTGACCGTGGCGAGGAGGTTCCATGCCGAAGGTCGTTCGGTTTCTGATCATCACATCAAGGGGCTTCTCGATCTGCGCCGTGTTGGCCGGGCTTGCTGCCGGATTCTTCGCGTGGCTGGGAGGGGCATTGGCCTGCATGGACACCTGTCCCACCCGCGGCGTGTACTTCGCTGGCCTCGGCCCACTCGCAGTGCAGTGGTTGACCCCTTGTGTCGCGCTCGAGGCCCTGACGCTGTTGGCATTTCTGGCCCACTGTATCGCCACGCGGCAGCCCTGGCGCGCGGCCATCTCGATCCTCTTCCTACTGTTCGGCGGCGTGGTGGGCATTGCCACGCTCAGCGCCCTCATGCGGCACGCGCAGGATACCCTGCCAGTCGGAGAGGGCGGCGTCCTTGTCGGGACCGGGCTTGGAGCCTGGATGGGGCACTGGGGGCTGGCCGTCGCGTTCGTCGCGGGCGTGTGGACTGGCGTCCCCGCGATCATTCAGTGGCGCCGATGAACCTTTGCTCACCGATCCACCGTCGGCTACCTGCCACGTGAGCGCGCAAAGACTACATCAGTCAAGCCCGCGCAAGCCAGGGCGTCGGCCTCGGTCGTCATCGCGGCGATGACGAAGGCGATGTGCTCGTTGAGGTCCACACCAAGCTCCTCGGCGCCCTTGATCACGTCGTCGCGGTTGACGCCGCGGGCGAACGCCTTGTCCTTCATCTTCTTGCGAACGGAGCTGGCCTCCAGCCCGATGATGCTCTTGTTCGGGCGCACCAGCGCCGTCGCCGTGATCATCCCCGCTAGCTCGTCGCAGGCGAAGACCGTGTGCGAGAGCAGGTCGTCGCGCGGAATGCCGTGATAGTCGTTATGCGCCAGCGTCGAATGCACCACATCCTCGGGGTAGCCCAGGTCGCGGAGCCAGCCCGCACCGACCTTGCCATGCTCCTCGATGGTAGGATGCTGCTCGTAATCCACGTCGTGGAGCAGGCCCGCTATCTGCCACTTCAGCGGGTCTTCGCCGAACCTGACGGCATACGCGCGCACCGCCGCCCCTACCGCGATGCCGTGCCGCACCAAACTCTCGTTGGTGTTGCGCTCGCGAAGCAGGGCAAGCGCCTGATCGTAGCTCAGATCCATCATCTCCCCCAGTCTCCGGCTGCGCTCGTCGCCGCCCTGTGCACCCGCTGTGGTCAAACCGCTGCCTGCTCTTCTCCAGGCGGATCAAACTTGGCGAAGAGCGGGGCTGGTTGGGGCAGCACCTGACCCGCCGCGACGGGGCGTGCCTCCCATGGCTCGCGCGCCACATCGCCGGAGAAGCCAAGCAGTTCGTGGAGCTTCTGCGACGAGAATGGCACATAGGGCGCGAAGAGCACCTTGAGGCCGTTGAGCGCCTGGATCGTCGTGTGGACGATCGTCGCGGCGCGCTCGCGGTCGGTCTTGATCGCCTTCCACGGCGCTTGCTCGTCGAGGTAGCGGTTCGTCGCACGGGCCACCGCCAGCGCCTCGCCGAGGCCGTCGCGGAGATGCACCGCCTCGATAGCGCTGCCGACGGCGCTGAGGCCGCGCCGTA
The DNA here is from genome assembly GCA_963785845.1 of uncultured Chloroflexia bacterium. GTDB lineage: Bacteria > Chloroflexota > Ktedonobacteria > Ktedonobacterales > JADMIN01 > CAWAWP01. The sequence goes on from CAWAWP010000004.1 coordinate 336,666, forward strand.
CCTCGGTGAGGATCGTCTCGTCGGCTTGGGTCAGCGGACCAGGTTGCGGGACCGTCCCGGCGAAGTTGCGCTGGACGAAGGTCAGCACGCGATGCACGGCGTTGCCATAGGCCGCCACCAATTCGTCGTTGGTGCGGCGCACCAGATCTTCGTAGGTGAAGTTGCTGTCACGCGTCTCCGGCATGGTCGAGGTGAGGTAGTAGCGCAGCGGATCGGCGCCATAGCGGTCGAGAGCGTCGCGGGTCCAGATCACGTTGCCACGGCTCGACGAGGCCTTGAGGCCGCCCATCGTCATAAACTCGTTGGCGGGCACGTCGTAGGGCAGCGCCAGACCGCCGTAACCCATCAGCATCGCCGGCCAGAAGATGCTGTGGAAGGCGATGTTGTCCTTGCCGATGAAGTAGTACGAGCGCGACGGTTCCTCGCCGTTGGGGCCGAGCAGCCACCACGGCTTCCAGGCATCGGGAGTGCCCTGGCGCTGCGCCCATTCGATGCTCGCCGAGTAGTAGCCGATCACCGCGTCGAACCAGACATAGATGCGCTTGCCCTCGTAGCCGGGCAGCGGCACGGGGACGCCCCAATCGAGGTCGCGCGTGATGGCGCGCGGGCGCAGTCCCTCTTTGAGCCAGTTGAGGGCGAAGTTGAGCGCGCTCGGCCGCCAGTGGTCTTTGCCCTGCTGGAGCCACTGCCGCAGCGGCTCTTCGAACTTCGGCAAATCGAGGAAAAAGTGCTCCGTCTCGCGGATCTCGACATCGGTGCGCCCGCAGAGGCGGCAGCGCGGCGTCAGCAACTGCGTCGGATCGAGCGTGCGACCGCAATTGTCGCACTGGTCGCCGCGCGCCTCGGTGAAGCCGCAGTAGGGGCATGTACCTTCGACGTAGCGATCCGGCAGAAAGCGGTTGTCATGTGGACAGTATGGCGACTCCATCGTGTCTTTGAAGACAAAGCCCTGTTGGTAGAGGCGCAGGAAGAAGTCTTGCGTCACCTTGTAGTGATTCGCGGTGGTCGTTTCGGTGTAGAGGTCGAAGGAGATGCCGAGTCGGTCGAGCATTTCGACGATCTGACGGTGGTAGCCGTGGGCGTATTCGCTTGGCGTAACGCCCGCGCGGTCGGCGTCCACCGTGATCGGCGTGCCGTGCATGTCGCTGCCAGAGACCATCAGTACCGCATTGCCCGCCATGCGGTGATAGCGGGCGAAGATGTCGCCGGGGAGAAATGAGCCGACTATCTGCCCGACATGCGTGCTGGTCTTGGCGTAGGGCCAGGCGACGCACACAAGAATGCGTTCACCGGAAGGAGCGATATTCATAGGTTTTCTGTACCTTTTCAAGGGGGATAGCGCGGCGCGCACGGCATTATAGCACAGGAAAGAGCAGCCGTTCGCCGCGCGGCGGGCGGGCCGAAAGCCCTCATACGTGTGTCAGCGAAAGCTCTCAATAGCTCTAATGGGAGGGATGCAGAACCCATCGCGGCGTGGTAATATGAGGAGTGGTGATGGGCAATGTGCTGTTAACATTACCTCTCGCACGAAATCATTCGTTCGAGGTGAAAGAGAAGCATGTCACTGTACTACCGGAATGAGCAGACGGGAGCGGAGGCGCGTTTGGGCCGCACTGGCGCGGGCTACTACGTGGAGGCTAGTCACCCCGATTTTACCCTCCCCTTTCGCAAGACCTACGACTGGTTTCAGAAGGACATCGCTACCCGAGACTTTGAAGTCCTGCGCGCGGTTGTTGGCGTAGCGGGACGAGAGGCCGAAGCGGTAGGCCGTTAAACCAACTAGCGTGCCGATACGCGGCGTACAACGAGGTACACGCCCTGCCACTGAGGCAGGTTCTATACGGTACAGATGCCCGCCGACAGAGTTGCCGGCGGGCTCGTCGTTTTCCTGCTCAGCGTGCGGGCTGGCGCGCCATCCGCGGCGTATACTCCAGCCAAGGGGCACACAGCAGCGAGTCCAAAGGAGCGCGTGATGTCGGCTGTCACCGTCGAGATACCGGAGGTGGAGAGCGCCGTGTTGGCGGGCAATCCGCTGGGCGACCCGTCGGTGCGACGCACACCGGTGCTGCTGCCGCCGGGCTACGCGGACTCTGGGCGGCGTTACCCAGTACTCTTGGGCCTCAGCGGCTACGCGGGACGCGGCCTTGGCATGCTCAACGACGATCCCTGGCAGGGCAACCTCACCGACCGGCTGGCGCGGCTCTTCGCCGGCGGGATGCCTCACGCGATCGTCGTGTTGCCGGATGCTTTCACGCGCTATGGCGGGAGCCAGTACCTCGACTCCTCCGCGACGGGGAATTATGAAGAGTACGTCGTCGAGGAGTTGGTCGCATGGATCGACGCGCGGTACCGCACAATTCCGGCCGCGGAGGGGCGTGGCCTCTTCGGCATATCGAGCGGCGGCTACGGTTCCCTCATGCTCGGCATGCGCCACCCGGACGTCTTCGCGGCGCTGGCTTGCCACAGCGGCGACATGGCGTTCGACATCGTCTACGGTCACGACTTCCCGGCGTTCTGCAACGGCGTGGATCGCGTGGGCGGGATCGAGGCGTGGTGGCAGCAGTTCCAGGCAAAGACAAAGCGGCCCGGCAGCGACTTTGAAGTGCTCAACATCCTGGCGATGGCCGCGTGCTACTCGCCCGATCCCTCCGCGCCGCTGGGGATTGCCCTGCCGGTCGAGCCGCGGACCTGTGAGCGCGTACCGGAGGTCTGGGCGCGCTGGCTGGAATGGGACCCCGTGGAGATCGTGGACCGCTATGCCGAGAATCTGCGCCGGCTGCGGCTGGTGCACATCGAGGCGGGCTGGCGCGACGAGTATAACTTGCACTTCGGTGCGCGCATCCTGCATCGCAGGCTTGGCGAGCTTGGTATCGCCCACGACTATGACGAGTTCGACGACGGCCACCGCGGCTTGCAGTATCGCTACGACGTCACGCTGCCGAAGCTCGCCGCCGCCCTGTCGCATGAGTGATGATGAGTAACCGAGAAGCAAGGGACATACGATGGGCATGCTGCGCGTTGCCTTGCTGCAAATGACCGCACACGACGCCGACCAACAGGCAAATCTGGAGAAGGGTGAACTGTTCTGCCGCCGCGCGCACGCGATGGGCGCGGATATCGCGCTCTTCCCGGAGATGTGGAACATCGGCTATGAGAGCTACTGCGCGGAGGCCGACGAGCCAGATGATCTCTGGCGCGCACCCGAGCGGTGGGCGCAAGGCGAATCCAGCGGCTACGAGGCGCTGCGCGAGGCGCGCGAACGCTGGCAGGCGCAGGCCGTCCCGCGTGACGGCGCCTACGTCGGGCACTTCCGGGCGCTGGCGCGTGAGCTTGGCATAGCGATCGCCCTGACGTATCTCGAACAGTGGCCGGGTGCGCCGCGCAACAGCGTCTCGCTGATCGACCGGCGCGGCGAGATCGCGCTGACCTACGCTAAGGTGCATACCTGCGCCTTCGGCCCGATGGAGGCGGCGCTGACGCCTGGCGATGGCTTCCCGGTCTGCGCGCTGGATACCGCCGCCGGACCGGTGCAGGTCGGCGCGATGATCTGCTACGACCGCGAGTTTCCGGAGAGCGCGCGCATCCTCATGCTTCATGGCGCGGAGTTGATCCTGATCCCCAACGCTTGCGAGATGGAACGCCACCGCATCGCCCAACTGCACACTCGCGCCTACGAGAATATGGTTGCCGTCGCCCTCGCCAACTACGCCGCGCCACAGCAGAACGGCCACTCGATCGCCTTTGATCCGATTGCCTTCGCCGGCGGCCACTCGCGCGATATGCTGGTGATCGAGGCGGGCGAGGCCGAGGGCGTCTACCTCGCCAGCTTCGATCTCGACGCCATTCGCGACTACCGCGAGCGCGAATCCTGGGGAGATGCTTTCCGCCGTCCTGGCCTCTACGGCGCGCTCGTCGCCGCTGAGTCGCGCCCGCCGTTCCTGCGTGTCAATGACCGTGGCGAGCCGTTCCCACGCGGCTGAAGGACAGAAGCACCTCGCATGCTATGCAAACCGCTGTAGGGAGCAGGCATGCCCTGCCGTGCCGCTCACTCGTTACGCCTCACCACCCTGCATGTGCTATACGATCCAGTCGCGGCGGTGGGCGAACGCCTCCAGCGCGCGCTGCTGCACGGGGGCCGAGACGGCGCCGGGGCAGATGGCGCGCAATTCGCGGAGCGCGGCATCGGGCGTGCGGCCCGCGCGTATAAGATAGGCCGCCAGCACCGTCCCTGTGCGCCCCTGTCCCATCAGGCAGTGGACGGCTACGCCGCGGCCGCGCACGCGCTGCGCGTCGATGAAGGCCAGCGCCTGCTCGATTTGCTCCGGTTCGGGCGACTGGAGATCGTCCACCGGCAGATGCAGGTACGACATGCCCGCGCGCTCTAGCGCCGTTGCATCCAGCGGCGCTTCGGTGAGCGAGAGCAGCGCGCCGACGCCGTATTCCGCAAACTCAGCGAGGTCCGCTCGGAGCGTCTCTCCATCGCGGCCACCGGGACGCGCGCAGCCCGCGAGGACGCCGCGCTCAAGCCAGTAGAAGCCCGTAATCGCCATATCCGTTGCCAACCCGTCGATCGATCTGCTGTGCCACGCGAATGACTGTGTGTACTCCAGCATCTCACCCTGGCGGCGCGAGCGCACCCGCTGTTTCGCCAGGGCACTCCCTCCCCATCCTGGCAGGGCGATGCTGCGCGGGTTATGCCAGCTTCAACGCGGGCGCGTGCGTCAACTCAGCGGAAAGCTGCCAGAGGCGTTCCTGATCCGCGACGGAATGCGAGCCGCGCGACGACTTCGCCGGGCGCAACCGGGAGTAATAGCCGCCAGTGACGCCTTCCAGCGTGGGCGAAGAAGCCAGATACACCAGGGTGCGCGCGGCGCTCCGCGGTGTGGTGGCGAAGAGCGTGGCGAAACGCATGGCAATCGATGAGCGGTTGCCCTCAATGTTGCTGCGCACGAAGCCGGGATGCCAGGCGTTGACGGTGATGCCCGTGCCGTGAAGGCGCCGCGCGAGCGCGTACGCAAAGAGCAGGTTCGCGCGTTTGGTGCGGGCGTAGGCTGCGAGGGCGCGGTACTCGCGCGTGCTCTGTAGATCGTCGAAGCGGATATCGTTGAAGCGCTCGGCAAATGAGGCTGTGAAGGTGATGCGCGCCGGTCCACGCAGCGCACCGTCGAGCAGTTCCAGCGTGAGGAGGAAGGGCCCCAGGTGATTGGTGGCGAACATCGTCTCGTAGCCATCGACCGTCTCGCTCCGCGTGCCCTTGTAGGTTCCGGCGTTATTCAGCAGCGCGTCGATCTTCTCGTAGCGCACGTTGACCTCGGCGGCGAAGGCGCGCACAGACTCCAGCGAGGAGAGGTCGCCGGGAAGCACGTCTATCTGCGCGTCGCCGCGACCCGTCGCGCGGATCTCGGCGGCGACGCGCTGACCCTTCGCCATGTCGCGCGCCATCAGCGTCAGGTTCGCGCCGAGCGCGGCTAACTGTATCGCCGCCGCTTTGCCGATGCCGTCCGTGCCTCCCGTCAAGACGACGCGCTTGCCCGCCATCGCTGCGCTCTCCGCCACGGTGCTGCTCCCCATCAGTAGTGGCGATACTCATCCCTCGCCGCTCGGATTCTAGCGGTCGCCAGCCAATCGCGCCATAACGCGACGCGTGGCAGGGCAGCGTATGCGTAGCCAGGGGCACAGCTTACTGATGGGTTGCCGCACGCCTTGAGCCGCCGCACCGGATTGAAGCGTTGCCGCCAGGACACAGTGCTGAACCAGGGCAATCCGGCGGCGAGCTCTCAGTCGTGCTCCTGACATCGGGGGGCGAGGCTAGCCGCTTCGCGCCTTCTTGATCTCGTAGGCGTCGAAGGTCAGCCTATCCTTCAGGATTGTGCCGTCGCGGAAGGTCAGAAACTTGGCGCAGGTCAGCGTGCCGAACCGGCTGGTGATCAGGTCGTACATGATCAGCGCCTGCGCCTCGTCGCCGAACGTGGCAAGCACCCGCGCGCCAGTGAGGTCTACGGCCTGGGCCAGTCCTTTCAGGCCTTCCAGATACGCGTGCTTTCCCTCGACATGCCCCAATGGGCCATCGAAGACCACATCCTCGGCGACGTAGCGCGCCGCCGTATCCAGGTCGCCACTGGTCCACGCCTCGGTGAAGGCGCGGGCGATGGCAACAGGGGTAGAGTGTTCAGTCATGCTCGTCATGCCTCTGTTCGCCGTCTGCCACGAGAGTGGCACCCTTCGCGTCTTGGGTGATATGCTGCGCGCAAGCGATAGAAGAATGCGCAAGCGTGCCCCGCATTCTTTATACCATCTCGTCCCGGTCGTGCCGCCGCTCCTTCCGACTGGATGGCGCCGAATGGTACACTGCCTCGCGGCATGAAATCGTGTGCCGCGCCTGATACCCCAGGAGCCCGCCCACCATGATCGACTTCACCCTCACCGACGAGCAGAAGGCCATGCAGGAGCTTGCCCACACCTTCGCCGAGCAGGAAATACGCCCCGTCGCGGCTGAGCTAGACGAGCGCGAAGAGTTCCCGTGGGATCTGGTGCGCAAGGCGGGCGATTTGGGCCTGACGACCTTCGCTTTCCCCGAAGAGTTGGGCGGCCTGGGCATCACCGACGAACTAACCAACTGCATCATCACCGAAGAGCTATCCTGGGGCTGCGGCGGTGTGGCGACGGTGCTTGGCGGGACGCATCTCGCCAGCATCCCGATCCTGCTGGCTGGGACCGACGAGCAGAAGCAGCGCCTGCTGAAGCCGATCGTCGAGCGCAATGGCCTCTGTGCGATGGCGCTCACCGAGCCAGGCGCCGGCTCGGATGTGGCGGCGATGACCTCCACTGCGCGGCGCGACGGCGACTCCTACGTCCTCAACGGCGCCAAGCGCTTCATCACCAACGGCGGCATTGCCGACCTCTACGTCATCTTTGCGTCCACGGATCGCGCGGCGGGGCATCGCGGCATCAGCGCCTTCATCGTCCCCGGCGACACGCCGGGCCTCACCGGCGGCAAGAAGGAGAAGAAGCTCGGCATCCGTTGCTCGCATACCGGCGAGGTACTGCTCGACGACGTGCGCGTGCCTGCCGAGAACCGTTTGGGCGAGGAGGGCAGCGCCTTCAAGCTGGCGATGACCATGCTCGACCGTTCGCGCCCGATGGTGGCGGCGATTGCGCTCGGCATCGCCCGCGCCGCCTACGAGTATGCGCGCGACTACGCCAACGAGCGCGTCCAATTCGGCAAGCCAATCTCCGCTAACCAGGGCATCCAGTTCATGCTGGCCGACATGGCGACGAAGGTGCAGGCGGCTCGGCTGATGACCTGGTGGTCGGCCCGCGTGACGGAGACAGGCCGCCCCTTCCTCTACGAGAGCAGCATGGCCAAGAACTTCGCCTCGGATGTCGCCATGGAGGTCACCACCGACGCCATCCAGATCTACGGCGGCTATGGCTACATCCGCGAGTACCCCGTCGAAAAACTCTTCCGCGACGCCAAGATTACCCAGATCTACGAGGGCACCAACCAGATCCAGAAGATGGTCGTCGCTGGCCAAATCTTGAAGTAGCGCCCTCGATGTTGAGCCCTATGGCTGAGGAGTATCGCGATCGCGGCAGATTTTGCGGGCAAGCTCGTCCACAATCTCATTGTGGCAAGGCCCCGTGGACGTACGCTTCCAATGCACAGCGTGACGACTGCCCTCGCGCAACACCTCGCAGCCGTTTTTGCGGCGCGCTCCTGCGCAATCCCACGACCGGCTGCACGCGCTCTCCGACGCAAAGCCCCTGCTTGAGCGCAGGATCGAGCTCCTCGCCGACGCGCTGGAATTCGACCGCGAGCGCATTTGCGGCTGGGGTATCGCAACGGCTATTCTTTCCGCCATCTGGAGCCTCGAAGACGGCGATGATACCATCGGGGCGGCTTATTCTGTTAGGATCGCGCGGGCATTATCAGAGATCATCTATATATCGAAGGAGCACCACCTATGAGCGGCGCGGCATCGCGAGCCTACGGATCGGAGCGACAGCTTCAGGTCTATCTCGCCGGCATGCAGGGGCAGAAGCCCGCGATCCCCGTCAGCTACGAAGAGCTAGAGCGGCAAGCGAAGGAAAAGCTCTCCCCCGAAGCGTATGGCTACGTCGCCGGTGGCGCTGGCGGTGAGCAGACCATGCGCGCCAACCGCGAGGCATTCGACCACTGGCAGATCGTCCCGCGCATGCTCCGTGACGTCTCGGCGCGCACGCTCGCTACGCGCGTTTTCGATCTCGACCTGCCCGCGCCCGTTCTACTCGCCCCCATCGGCGTGCAATCCATCGTCCACCCCGAGGCCGAAGTCGCCGTGGCGCGCGCCGCCTCCGCCGAGGGCGTGCCCTTCATCCTCAGCACCGCCTCCTCGAAGACGCTGGAAGAGGTCGCGCAGGCGGCGGGCAAGGGACCGCGCTGGTTCCAACTGTATTGGGGCCGCGATCCTGAATTGACGGCAAGCTTTCTTGCGCGGGCAGAAACGGCTGGCTATACAGCGGTGGTCGTCACGCTCGACACCAACCTGCTGAGCTGGCGCGAACGTGACGTGCAGAACGCGTATCTGCCGTTCCTCCTGGGCGAGGGCATCGCCAACTACCTCAGCGATCCCGTCTTCCGCGCCTCGCTGGCGCAGCCGCCCGAGCAAGATATGCAGTCGGCGATCTTCCGCTTCGTGCAGGTCTTCACCAACCCCACCCTCACCTGGGCGGACCTTGCCTTCCTCCGCGCACATACGCGCTTGCCGCTGATCCTCAAGGGCATCGTGCATCCTGACGACGCGCGCCATGCCCTCGACGCCGGCATGGATGGCCTCGTCGTCTCGAACCACGGCGGACGCCAGGTAGACGGCGCAATCGCCGCACTCGACGCGCTCCCCGGCGTAGTGGAAGCCGTCGCTGGTCGTGTCCCCGTGCTCTTCGACAGCGGCATCCGGCGTGGGACGGATGCCTTCAAGGCGCTGGCGCTCGGCGCGCGTGCCGTGCTGCTGGGGCGCCCGTATATCTGGGGGTTGGGTCTCGCCGGCGAGACTGGCGTGCGTGACGTGCTGCTCAACTTTCTCGCCGACTTCGATCTGACCCTCGCGCTTAGCGGCTACACCTCACCCGCCGAACTCGACGCTGCGACGCTCACGCGCTGAGCTCTGCAAAGACCGACGCGCCGTGCTTCTTGACGGCGGCGACTAACCCGCCCTCGGCGGTGAGCGCCTGGATCATCCGCGAGGGCATCTGTGCCTGGAAAGTCCTCTCCGATGCCACGTCGCGCACGACGCCGCCGGCGAGATCGATCTCCAACTCCGCACCCTCTTGCGCAAGGTCGTAGAAGGCGTCGTCGCGGACGATCAGGTAGGGCAGCGCCTCGTTGACGAGGTTGCGCTTGTGGATGAAGGCGTAGCTCCGCGCGATGATCGCCCGGATGCCGATGCCTTGCAGCGCCCAGACGGCGTGCTCGCGCGAGCTGCCACTCCCCCAGCCCTCACCGGCGACGACAATGGTGGCCCCTGCGCGCGCCCGCTCGCGGAACTCGGGGCGGACGTAATAGAAGCACTTGTCGCCGAGGTCTTCGAGTTTGGTGAGGTGGCAGAACTCGCCAGGGATGATCGCGTCCGTATCCACGGCGTCGCCGAAGCGCTGCACCATGCCGCGCACCGTGCCCCCGCTCAGCGCCGCTTCGCCCTTGGCGGATGATGCTGCCTCGACGGTGATCTCTGGCTCGCTGATCGTGATCTCGTGGACACGCTGCGCCGGCCTGCGCAGCAACACGGCATTGAGCCGGTCGCGATCCACGCGCTCCAGCAGTGGGCGTGGATCAGAGACGTGCATATCGAGCGCGCTGGCGGCGACGGTGGCCGCGCTGGCGAGCCAGGCGAGCGAGCCTTCGCCCATGCGATTCTCGAAGTTGCGGTTCTGCGAACTGAGCCAGACCTCGCCGTTGCCCGCCTTGCGACTGGCGATGCCCAGGCACATTGAGCAATTCGGTACATCTACCGTGAATCCCGCGCGCTGGTAGATCTCCCAGAGTCCGGTGTCGCGGAAGTGCTGCTGAATCCACAGGTCTCCCGGCACGACGATGCGGCGTTCCGGTGGCGTCTCCGAGGGCAGTGCGCCGTCGCGCAGCGCCACGTCGAGCACCAGCGCGGCGAGCGCCAACTCCTCTTCGGTGGTGGTGCAGGCGCCAATGAACGCCCCATCGAGCGCCTGCCCCGCCAGTTCGGTGACATCGTGGACGTTATCCGGCGAGAAGGGTTGCGCCACCTGCGGCGCCAGCGTGCCAAGTTGGATTGGGAAGCGCTCGACGTAGGGTGCATCGGCGTCGGCGCGGTAGTAGCGCGCGGTATCGTTGTAGCCGCGGCGGCGGCGCGCGAGCCAGTCGGCGACCTGCTGGTCGGCCTCGAAGATGCCGTTGAGGCCGCCGAACTCCGCCGTCATATTGCAGATGGTGAAGCGCATGTCGGTGCTGAAGGTATGCGCCGCGCCGCCACGATACTCCACGCTGCGCTCCATCGCCACGGTGTTGCGCCCCAGCAGGCCCAGTGTCCGCAGGATCACGTCCTTGCCGCCGACGCCAAAGGGCAGTTCGCCGTCGTACTCGACCGCAATCGCCTCGGGGACTTCGAGCCAGGTCTGGCCGAGCACCATCGCCGCGGTAATGTCCGCCCCGCCGAGGCCAATGGCGATCGCACCCATGCCGCCGTGCGAGCTCGTATGCGAGTCGGCGCCGAGCACGACCTCTCCCGGCTGCACTAGATCGCGATAGAACTTGGTATGCATGATCGTCTGGTTGGCATCGTAGAAGTGCTGGATGCCGCGTTCCTCAGCGAACGCGCGCGAGAGATTGGCGAGCTTCTGCGTTCGCGCGTCCTTCGCCAGGGTGATCGGATCGACCGTGTGGTCGAGCGCGAGATAGAAGCGATCGGGATTAGCGAGCGCGGGACGGCCCAGCAGCGTGTAGGTGCGGTCCATGCCGTTCCAGGCAAGCTCGCTGGCAATGGTCCAGTCCACGCGAATCTGCAACATGTCACCGGTCTGCACCCAGGGCCGCGTCAGGCCGACCGCGTGTGCGGCGAGGATCTTCTGGGTGAGCGTCATCGGGTGCCGAGACCGTCTCTCATCGACGGGGGTAGCCATCTTTGTGCCTTTCGCTGCCACGGCGCTGCGAGGTATCGTCGCTTGGGATGATACTACACGCGCGGCAGAGGAGCAGTGTGCGCCTGGCCGCATATCGCGGGTAGCATGGCCGGAAGCATGGCCGGCAGGGCGAGCAGTGGCGTATGGTGCAAGTGTCGCCCCGCCGGACACTCGTGGATAGACGCAAAGGAAGACGCAGCAGATGCCCGACCTCACATTTGGCTGGCACATGCCCTCCTGCCCACTCGATGGCAGCAGCGCAACAGCCTTCATGGACCAGCTTCATCGCGCCCTGGAAGCTATCCAGCCACAGTTCGATTCTGTCTGGGTGGACGATCACGTCCTGCCGGGGTCGTCGTGGATCTCAAACGAGACACCCTATCTGGAATGCCTCACCACTATCGCGTCGCTCGCCACCGCGCACCCCACGCTCAAGTTTGGCGCGAGCGTGCTGTGCCAGTCGTACCGCAACCCGGCGTTGCTGGCGAAGATGACCGCCAACCTCCAACTGCTGACGGGTGGTCGCTTCCTCTTCGGCATCGGCGCCGGCTGGATGGAAGAAGAGTATCGCGCCTACAATTTCGACTTCCCTAGCGCCGCGGCGCGCGTCGACCAGCTCGAAGAAGCGATTCAGATCGTCAAGCGCATGTGGACCGAGTCCCCGGCAAGTTTCGCGGGGACGTATTACCGCATCGAGAACGCCTACTGCGCCCCGCGTCCCGATCCGATTCCCGCCGATTATGATCGGCGGTGGCGGCGAGCAGAAAACGCTGCGAGTGGTCGCCCGACATGCCGACTGGTGGAACATTCCCGGTGGCACGGTAGAGAACTATGCCCACAAGCTCGACGTCCTCCACCGCCACTGCGACGCCGAGGGACGCGACTTCGACACGATCGTCAAGACGTGGTCGCCCGAAGCCATCGCCCTCGCCAGCACCGAGGCCGAGGCGCGCCGGATCGCCGAGGCGTCGCTCTACAAGAAGGACGTCATCGTCGGGACGCCCGCGCAGGTCGCCGCGGAGCTGCAAGCCTTCGTCGATCTCGGCGTCGAACGCCTGATCGTCCGCCTCGTCGACTTCCCCGACATGTCCAACGTCGAGCTCTTCGCCCGCGAAGTCATCCCGCTGCTGCACGCCTGAGCCCATCGGTGATTACGCCCGCCGTTTCGCCTCGGTGTCGCGAGCTGTCGGCGCAGCGGCTCGTGTCGCCCTATGGACGGCTCACTCCCGTGAACTCGCTGGGTTGCTGCCTAGCGACGGGGTGGTCAAAGTAGAAGCCTGCTTCCAGATCTGCGATCAGGCCGGGGTGAACGGGATGCCACGCGAGGCCCTCACGCGTCTCGGCGCTTGACCGAGGGATATCGAGTGATGCGATGGCGCCAAGAAAGCCGAAGTGGGCGGCTGCTTCCTCCTGGGCAATGCTGACCGCAGGCACGTTCAGGTGGCGACCGATGACCTCAGCGATCTGCCGGAAGGGCACGCCTTCATCGCCGACACCTTGCCAGCGCCTCCCCGCCGGAGCGGTTTCCACTACCACCCGGAACAGGTGCGCCGCGTCGAGTTCATGCACGGCTGGCCAGCGGTTAGCCCCATCGCCGACATAGGCGGAGACGCCCTTCTCGCGTGCGGTGCGGATCAGCGACGGGACGAAGCCGTGGAGATCCGCCGGCCCATGCACAGACGGGGCCAACCACACGACCGCTGTGCGCACGCCGCGCTCAGCCAGGGCGAACACCACATTCTCCGACGCCTCCCCGCCGCGGTGACCAGTGATCACGAACGGTTTGCCAGAGCCTTCGAGCGCCGCCCCCATCGCTTCGACGGCATGCAGATCGCTCAGCAGCGCGTCGTCGAAGTTCGTGAAGTCGTGAATAAACGCCAGATGCACGACCCCATCGGCCTCTTTGGCGCCGCGGCGTAGGCTGTCGAGGTCGTCGAGGGTACCACGCTGCACCTCTGCGCCAGCAGCCGTCAACCTGGCTACTGACTGCTCTGAGCGGGCAAGGCCCACAACCTGATGACCAGCTTCCAGCAATTCACTTACGACGAGCGAACCGATGTGTCCGCTGGCGCCGGTGACAAAAACACGCATGAGCCAGACCTCCTGGAAACTGACCGATGAATAGACTATCCGCGCCTTAATGCTCCGTGCCGGCGCTAGTGCATGTGATGTCAGTTCCTGTCATCACTGTAGTCCTTGATGTCAATCCCTGACATCATTTACGATAGCATCATGAGTAGATGGCAATCCGACGCGCGGGGCCGCCTCGAGCAGGCCGCCCTGGACCTATTTGTCGAGGACGGGTTCGATCAGACCACGGTGACGGAGATCGCCGTGCGGGCCGGGCTCACGGAGCGGACCTTCTTCCGCTACTTCACTGATAAGCGCGAAGTGCTGTTCTGGGGGCAGGATCGCCTGCGTGAGCTCTATGTGCGCACGATCGAAGCCGCGCCGGATGCCGCCGCGCCGATCGACGTGGTTGCCGCTGCCCTGGAGGCCTCCGTCCCAGTGTTCCAGAGGCGCCACGAGCTTGTTCGCCAGCGCCAGGCCGTAATTGCCGCAACCCCAGGACTTCAAGAACGCGAGCTGCTGAAGCGCGAATCACTCGCCTCGGCGATCGCCGACGCGTTGCGCCGGCGCGGCGTATCCGACCCTGTCGCGAGCCTCGCCGCCAACCTCGGCCTCCTCGCCTTCAGGACCGCGTTCGTCCGCTGGGTCAGCGCACCAGAAGCACAGGACCTGGCACGGCTCATCCGCGAGGCGCTCGACCAACTCAAAGCCATCACCGCTGGCACATGATCTCTGAGGCCATTCCTGCTTGAACACTATCTTCTGAGATGCTGTTTGAGTGGGCCGCCAACGCCGTATACCGCCTCAGTGACCCACAGTTCCTCTATCGCGGTTGGCGGCTTCGCGCCTGGCAACCCACCACCACTGCCGCACTCTGCAAGAAGCGCAACTTCGTCGGCGGCAGGCACCTGCTCGCCCGCATCTCAGCAGGCATCCGTTCGCCTCGGGCTATTGACCGGCCTGCGCCGCCTGGCATATCATATGCTGAAGGACGAGTGGAGAGTAGATTGCTCCCCGTTCGTTTCGTGCCACCTCGTTAGGTGAGGCGTCCGCGGAGAACAAAGGCCACGGACCGGAAACGTCGAGAGACGCCGACGGTCAGGACAGGTGAGGCCGAGTCAAGGCTTTACCCCCAGTGGCTGAGGCTTTTGCCTCTACGTCCTGTGGTGCCAAAGCTCGACAAGGGAGGGGGCAGCCGCGAGTGTCGCGCTTTCCGGCGCGCCCGTGGCACGCTGCCTTAATGCCCTCTCCTTTGGTCATACTGGGAGAGGGCTCGTTGTTTTCCGGTACACACCGCCCCGCGCCGACGGGCAGCGCGCGTGGAGTGGAGCAGAGAGGAGGACGTATGGACGCTGGTCCGAGTACCAGTTCCAACGTTCGGTACACACCAATTCCGCAAATCGTCGTCCCGCTTCAACGCAGCATCGCGCGAGTGGCCTCCCCCGGATCGCGCGCCCCACGAGCACTCAGCAACAGGTAGTGCTTCGCTCCGGCGCCCCGCAGGCCCGACGCGTACCGCGTTGGCGCCTACAAGAGGATGGGGAGGCGCCCCATGGAGCAGAAGCTCGCAACACCTGAATTTCTCTCACCCACAGTTCCCGCGGTTTCGTCGGCGCCCGAACGCGAGTCCGGCCTCGTCCCAGGACTTCGCCAAAGCATGGTTCAAGCACGTCAACGACTCTCACCGCTCTATCGCCGCCCCGCCAAGCGCCTGAAGCAGCTCGACACGTGGCGCAAGAGTCGCTGGGCGAAGCCGCTTGCCTTCCTCGGCATCTTCGGGCCGGGCCTCATTGCGGCAAACGCTGGCAACGATGCGGGCGCGGTCGCCACGTGGTCAAGCGTCGGCGCGCTGTTCGGCTTCAAAATGCTCTGGGTGCTGGTGCTGATCACCATCAGCCTTTCCGTCGTGCAAGAGATGTGCGCGCGCATGGGCGCCGCCGCCGGCAAGGGCCTCGCCGATCTGATCCGCGAGCGATTCGGCGTACGCGGCGCGGCCTTCGCCATGCTGACGCTGCTGATCGCCAACGCGCTGATCACCATCTCCGAGTTCGCCGGCCTCGCTGCCGCCTCGGAACTCTTCGGCATCCCCAAATACCTCACCGTTCCGGTGGCTGCGCTCGGCGTCTGGGTGCTGATCACGCGGGGATCGTATCAGCGCGTCGAGAAGATCTTCCTGGTGATGTCGCTGGCCTTCCTCACCTATCCCATCGCCGCGATCCTGGCGCATCCCAATTGGGGAGACGTGGCGCAGCATGCGGTGATTCCCTCCGCCAAGTTCTCGATCACGTACCTGCAATTGCTGGTCGGCACCATCGGCACCACGATCACGCCGTACATGCAGCTCTACATCCAGTCCAGCGTGGCGGAGAAGGGCATCAGCATGGACCACTACAAAGCGGAGCGCAACGAGACCTATATTGGCTCGGTCTTCGCCGCCGTCGTCGTCGCCTCGATCGTGATCGCCACCGGCGCGACGATCTTCGCCGCCAGCCATGGCCAGGGTGTGCAGATCAATGATGCCAAAGGCGCGGCGGTGGCGCTTGAGCCGTTCCTCGGCAGGTTCGCGCCGCTGCTCTTCGGCGTCGGGCTGATCGGCGCGTCACTGCTGGCGGCGGCGGTGTTGCCGCTCTCTACAGCGTATGCCGTCTGCGAGTCGTTCGGCTTCGAGCGTGGCGTCTCGTATTCCTTCCGCGAGGCGCCGGTCTTTCAGGGCCTCTTCACCGGAATGCTCGCCTTTGGCGCACTGGTGGCGCTCATTCCGGGCTTGCCCCTGATCCAGTTGATCGTGGTGTCGCAGATCATCAACGGCGCGCTGCTGCCGATCATACTTTACTTCATCCTCAAGCTGGTGAACGACCACCGCATCATGGGCAAGTACGTCAATAGTCCCGTGCAAAATCTGATCGCCTATGGCACGGCGATCCTGCTGACGATCCTTTCGGTGGCGATGCTCGTCACGACGTTCCTGCCGCTCTTCGGCGTCAATTTTCCCGGCTAGCGACAGTTGTTACATCCCAGAGGCTACAGAGGCAAAACAGGAGGAGCGAAGGTTGCTGGCTGAGCGGCCAACCGCTACAACATGCCCAATCACTCCGCCCGTCGCATGCTTCGCGCGCTAGGATGAAAGCGCTTTCACCGTTATCACTGTGGTTCACTCTCTGCGCTACCCATGACGGAGACTGCACATGGCATCACTCACCGACTTGTTGGATAAACCGATCCGCGATCCCAGTGGCGATGCCGTCGCGGACCTCAGCGATCTCGTCGTCCGTGTGCCGACCATCGAGCCGCGTGCCGACACGCCGGCTGTGGATCTCTACCCGCCGGTGATCGGCCTCGTTGCCCGACTCAAAGGGCCGCGCGGAAGTCGCGATGTCTTCATCCCGTGGGACCAAGTGCGGCAGATGGGCACCGGCGGCGTCACGCTCTCCTCGCCCGCGCTGAATTTGCGTCGCTTCGCCAAGCGCAACGGCGAGCTCGTCTTGCGTGGCGGACTCTTCGACAAACAGGTCGTAGATGTCGAGGGGCGTCGCGTCGTGCGCATCAACGACCTTGACCTCGGTGAGTCCAACGGCACATGGCGCCTCCTCGCGGCGGACGTTGGCACGGCGGGGGTGGTGCGGCGCCTCTTCGGGTCGCGCCTCAGCGCCCGCATCGCCCGTACCGCCCCGCTGATCGATTGGGCCACAGTCGTCCCTGTGGTCGGCGCCAGCGGCACGGACGAAGAGGGCGGTGCCGTGCGGCTGAGGGTGCCGCGCGACCGCCTCTCGATTATCCGGCCCGCCGATCTCGCCCAACTGTTGGAGGAACTCACGCCCGCGGAGAGCGCCAGTCTCCTGGAAAACATGGACGAGGCCCACGCCGCCGACACCCTTGAAGAACTGGAGGACGAGCAACAGGCGCAAATCCTCCGGGCGATGGACAAGGAGCGTGCCGCCGACGTGCTGGAGGAGATGGAACCCGACGAGGCCGCCGATGCGTTGCAGGGCATCTCCGAAGAAGAAAAGGCTGACCTGCTCCGCCGCATGGACCGCGAGGAGGCTGAAGAAGTACAAGAGCTGCTTGGGTATCCTGAAGACAGCGCCGGCGGCATCATGACCACCGACTATATCTCCGTGCCTGAGTGGGCGACGGTCGGCGAGATCATGGCTGCGCTGCGAACCCGCGCCCGCGCCGCCGAACTCGATAGCGAAGACCCTCTGCCGGCTGCCCTCGCCGCGATCTACGTCGTCGCTGAGGAGCGCCCGCCCGCGCGCCCGCAAACCCGCGGCAATGGCGCGAAGCCGCGCGGCAGGCCAGGTCCACGTGCGGCGGCGGCAACCATCGAAACGCCACGTGGGCCGCTGCCGCTGGAAGCCGAAGGACGCTTGCTTGGTGTGGTGTCGCTCCGCGATCTGCTGCTCGCCGAGCCGGAAGCGCGTATCGCCGACGTGATGAAGCCCGCCGAGATCGTCGCGCAGCCGCTAGAGAGCGAGCGCGATGTCGCGCGGCTGATCGCCGACGAAGATCTCGTCGCGCTGCCGATCGTAGACGACGAAGGTAAAATGCTCGGTATCGTCACGGTGGACGACGCCATCGACGTGATTCTGCCGACCGCCTGGAAGAAGCGCATTCCGCGCCGCTACCGCTGAGACCGTGCCACGCCTCGGTGGGTGTTGCCGAGAGCGCACGAAGGGTCCCCGACTATGCCTGCCGTAGACGACGACTTCGCCGGGCCGCTCGATCCGCGCTGGCGACGCTGGGCGCCTGGGGGTGGCGAGGTTGCGATCGCGGACTCGGCGCTGCGGCTGGCGCTATCCGCATCACACACGGGCAGATACAGCAACGCGCAGATCGACGACTACAGCGGCCAGCGCCATGCGCACTTCAACTGGCGGCCGCCGCTACGGCTCAGCGTACGCGCACGCTTCTCGCATCCGCCGAGCGATCTCCACGGCACCGCGGGCTTCGGCTTCTGGAACAATCCCCTCACTGTCGCCGGCGGCGCGCCACGCCTGCCCGACGCCGTGTGGTTCTTCGCCGCTTCACCACCCTCGAACATGGCGCTTGTGCCGGGAGTCGCCGGCTGGGGCTGGAAGGCGCAGATAGTGCATGCTCAGCGGATCGGTGCGCTGCTCGCGGCTGGGCCGATGCTCGGCGCCGCTGGCTGGGCGCGACTCACCGGACGCGACGAACCCGCCTCGCGCTGGCTCCAAAGGCTCACCGGAGCGCAGGAGGCAACCCTCGCCATAGACCCGTGCGACTGGCACGACTACGCGCTCGAATGGCGGCGCGGCGAGGCGCGTTTCTGGGTCGATGGTGCGCCCGTGCTGACCGCTCCGCAACCTCCGCGTGGGCCGCTAGGCTTTGTCGCCTGGCTCGACAACCAGTTCGCCGTGGCGTCGCCGCGCGGAGTCCTGCGTTTCGGCACACTTGACGGCGCCGCGCGCCAGCTTGAACTTGAGCGATTGGTGATTTCCGCGACGTAAATCCTATGGATGGACCAAGCATGGAGACGCGTGACGCTTGTCGCGCACAAACGATTGTTCAGGTAGAGTATACTGTCATCAGGTAGCTCACTGAGCATCCGCATAAACATCTTCAGAGAGCGTGCTCAGAGAGCGTGCATCCAGCGCGGCGTCGCGCGGGCAGTCGCACGAAACGTAGCGGACAATTGGCGTCTGGGGAAGCAACGCATGCTGCGAACCGAGGTCGTGACTGAGAGCACCGTCCTGCTTGACATGGCGAACACCAACACCGGCGCGTTTGTCGTCGATGAGCGGCGCCGTGTCGTCTTTTGGAACGAGGGCGCCGCTCGCGTGCTTGGTTATACCGCGGAAGAGACTGTCGGGCTGCGCTGCTGCGACATCCTCGGCGTCGGTAGAGCCAAGCCGGACGATTGTGCGCACTGCCTGGGAGCGCACTCCTGGGCGCAACTGCTGGAGGGCGACGTGGTGCGCCGTGTCACCACTGCCGTCGCACGCGATGGTGTGCGCAAAGCCGTACGCATGACGACGATGCTCGGGCACAACACCGAAGGCGATCCGCGCGTCATTCACTTCATTCGTGAACCTGCGCCTAAAGCCGACAACAGTCGCGCCTCCGCGGCAGCGATGTCTCGGATCGCGCCCGGAGATTCCTCCTCAGACATGGCCATGCCTGAGGGTGCCCAATCCCTGCATGAGATCGTGACGCGGAGTGTCGTTTCGCATCGCAGGGCTCCGCACAGCTTGACAAAGCGCGAGCGCGAGGTGCTCAAATTACTGGCAACAGGGCTTTCCAATTTCGAGATTGCCGATACCCTCGGCATCAGCCCTATCACCGCGCGCAACCATGTTACCAGCGTCATCGAAAAACTTGGCGTCAAGACACGCCTCCAGGCGGTGGTCGTCGCCGCGCGCAAAGGTCTGCTCTAGCGCTCATCCCTGGAACCGCCCCACAGGAAAGTAGCGCAGTGATGGAGACACTCCAACCCGCCACCACCCCGAAGTCGCGCGGGCTGTTCAGACTTTTCAGCTCTACCTGCGATCTCTGCGGAGAACCCATCCACGGTTCCGGCTACTACTATTCCGAGGCGGGCGACGGGCAGAATCTGCCCTCGATCTGGACGCTCTGCGAAACCTGTAGCACACTCGTCACGCGGCAATTGGAAAACATCCGCGCCGAAGCGCCACAACGGCTGCGCATCGCCGTCGGTGTCGCGGCGAGCGAGCGTGGCGTGACCAGCAACGCTTTCGCCGAGGCGCGCGAACGCGAGGAGAAAGGCTTCAACCGGCTCCTCATCGCGATGGTCTGGCTCGCGTTCATCGTGCACGCGGTGGCATTCATCCTCGTGGTCGTGGTCATTGCCGCATCACACTGATCGGTAGTGGCGCCCCGTCTACTCGCGGCGTCCTCGCCACGTCGCGCCCTCGACAATCCCCCATTCGCCCGCTGCAAAAATGGCTCGTGTCGTGACCAGTTTGTGCCGAACGGACGCTAAATGGTGCAAACGCACCATGTTGCTGAGTAGCGGTTGTGTTACACCTGCTTCTAAAGCGGGCAGCGTCGCCCTTGTGAGCCCGGCGCATGGCCCGCTGCCGCTAACCACTGTGGACGCCAACCCTGGCGTCGCGAAAGGGGAGCCAGGCATTATGCGCAGTATTGTAGGAGCCGTGATCGCACTCGTGGTGGCGGCAGCGCTCGGCATCGGGACGCTCGCCACGCTTCAGCACGCGGGGCAACAGCTGCCTCCCGCCAGCGCGGCGAACAGTTCATCGCCAGTGCCGCAGTTCACGGGGATGAAGCAGGCATCGCTGTCGATTGAGACGTTCCCGATGAGTCCTTTTGAGGATCAAGACTTCATCGACAAGAACGTCACCGGCAAGACGCTCGACGGCGAGCCGTATCCTGCTCAGGGGGGTGACAACCTCGACTGGGTGACGTACTGGCCCACCACCGCCTTCGTCGTGCCCGCCCATGCGCTCGTCACCGTCAAAATCATCAACTACGACGGCGCGGCGCAACTCTTGAACAACTACTACGCGACGCCGCGCGGCACTATCGACCCCGCCACTGGCGCCAAGAACGTGGTGACAGTGAACGGCACGGTCAACGGCCAGCAGCTCGACAACCAGGAGTTGACGAGTCAAGACCCCGCGCTGGTCGCCCACACCTTCACCATCCACTCGATCCCCAATTCAAACCAACCGTGGCTCTTCGTCAGCGTGCCTGTCAGTGCGGTTGACGACGCCGCCCCGACAGATGACGCCGGCATGCCGAACGATCCCGTCGTGACGACCTTCTCGTTCGTCACCGGCGATCCGGGCACCTACATCTGGCAGTGCATCGCGCCCTGCGGCTCAAACTTCGACGGCTTCGGTGGCCCGATGGGCACCAAAGGCTACATGTCCGGCACGATCACGGTCCAATAGTAGAAAGGCACGGTGAGCGCTTACATGGACAATACTCCCAGCCGTGTCCGACAACTGCGGACAGCGCTGATCCTCTGGGTAGTCGCGACCGTCATTCTCGAAGCGGTCTTCTTCCTTCTCGCCCCGCATTTGATCGAGTGGACTGTGCTGCCACCGGGAGCTTCCGATCGCTCCGGGTCCATCAACTCGGTGCTGGGCATGTTCACGGCTCTCTCGATTCCCGTCTTCACGATGGTGGTGGTCTTCGCCATCTACACGGTTTACAAGAATGGGACGCGCATCGGCCCGCGGGCGGACGGCCCGGCGGTCGTGGTCAACCCGCGCCTCCAGGCGGTCTGGTTGATTGTGTCGCTGATACTCGTCGGCTTCCTCTACTTTTACGGTCTCTCATTTCTCAATGAAGTGAGCGCATCGCCGACGGGCAACGTCCTGCACGTGAGCGTCACGGGCGAGCAATGGCTCTGGGACTACACCTACACCGACTCGCAGTATGGCAACATCCAGAGCACCGAGCTGTATCTTCCGGTGAACGTGCCGGTCGTGTTCACCATCAACTCCATTGACGTGCAACACTCGTTCTGGGTCCCGGCGTTCGGCATCAAGCAAGACGCCGTTCCCGGTGAAACCACCAGCATCAGCGCGACGCCCAAGGCAATCGGCAACTATGTGGTGCGTTGCGCGGAACTATGCGGCATCTACCACGCTTACATGGAAACACCAATTCACGTGGTGAGCATGGCGGACTTCACCGCCTGGGCCTCCCAGCAGCCAGCGCCGATTCCGGCCCCATCGAGCTTCGCTCCATCCGATGTGGCCCTCACGGGGATCGCGGCGCAGCGCTTCTCCTCCGTGGCAGAAGGGTAGGGTAGACGAGTGACTGGTATTCGTAGATTCGTTCCAAGCTACCTCACGGGGGCGATTCTCGCTGTCGGCGGCTTCTTCCTCGGCAACTGGTTCGTCGTCCATTTCATCGGCGAGGGACATGACGAGGCAGGCCCCAACTTCACCGAACAGGGGCTGGTGATCGGCTTCATCCTCCTGCTCGCCGGCTGGTTGATCGGCATCGGCGCCATCAAACTGCCGCTCACCTGGGTGCTCGGCCTCAAAGACCCCGATCACGCCGAAGAGCTACGCCTCGCGGGCAAAGATCAGGGTGCGGGGCGCTACTTCCGCTTCACCACCGACCATAAAGTGGTGGGCATCCAGTACCTCGTCCTCTCATTGCTCATGCTCGGCTTCGGCGGCATCGGCGCCATGATGATCCGCACCGAGTTGATCACGCCTGGAGCCAACGCCTTCAGCACCTCGACCTACAACACCATCGTCACCATGCACGGCATGCTGATGATCCTGGCGACGATCACCTTCTTCATCGGCCCGTTTGGCAACTTCATCGTGCCGATCATGATCGGTGCGCGCGACATGGCGTTCCCACGCCTCAACGCGCTGAGCTTCGCGCTTCTCGTACCTGCGATGGCCATCTTCGCGCTGATCCCCATCGTTGGTCTCAACCAGAACGTCGCGGGTACCGGCGGCGGCGTACAGACGGGCTGGACGGTCCTCGGGCCAATCGCTGACCAGAGCGGCCAAGGTATGACGGCACTAGCCTGCGCCGTCATCCTGGCGGGCTTCTCATCGATCCTCGGCGCGGTCAACATCATCACCACCATCATCTCGATGCGTGCGCCAGGGATGCGCTGGACGCGCATGCCGATGACCGTCTGGGGCATCTTCGGCGCGGCGCTTCTCGCGGCGATCGGCACCTCGTCCTTCGCCGTTGACCTGCTGATGATCGTTATGGACCGCGTCTTCGGCACCAGCTTCTTCTTCGCCGCGACCGGTGGCCCCACCCCAGGTGCGGGCGGCGGTAGCGCCTGGCTCTCACAGAACCTCTTCTGGTTCTTCGGCCACCCCGAGGTGTACCTGATCGTGTTGCCGGCCTTCGGCATCGTGCTCGACGTGTTCACGGTGTTCTCGCGCAAGCCGCTCTACGGCTACAAGTCGGGAATCATCGGCATCCTGGGTGTCGTCGTCCTCAGCTTCCTGGTCTGGGCGCACCACGAGTTCGTCTCAGGCTGGGCGCCTGAGTTGCGCTTCTGGTACATGGCGACGACGGAACTGATCTCGGTGCCGACCGGCCTGGTCTTCCTCACGGCGTTGGGCACACTCTGGCGCGGACGCATCTGGACGACGATCCCGATGCTCTTCGGCATCGCCTTCCTCTGGAACTTCGCCATCGGCGGCATCACCGGCATCTACCTCTCCGACGTCCCGGCAGACATCCAGCTCCATGGTGGCATGTTCGTCACCGCGCACTTCCACTACACCATCGTCGGTGGTGCGCTGATGGGCTTCTTCGCCGCCCTCTACTACTGGTTCCCCAAGATGACGGGCCGCATGCTCGACGAGAAGCTCGGCTGGATCAGCTTCTGGCTCATCCAGATCGGCTTCAACGTCGCCTTCCTGTCGATGTTCGTCGCCGGCCTGCAGGGCATGCCCCGCCGCGTCGCCGACTACGATCCGATCTTCGCCACCTCCAACTTCATCACCAGCATCTTCGCCTTCGTGCTGATCGGCGGCGTCGCCATCACCTTCTACAACGTGGTCATCTCGTGGATCGGCGGCCAGAAGGCAACCGCCAACCCCTGGAACGCGCTCTCGCTCGAATGGCAGACCGCTACGCCGGTCCCGCTGGAAAACTTCGAGACGATTCCCGTGGTCACCAGCTGGCCGTACAACTACGGGCAGCCAGCCGCGCCGACCCCTGGTATCGAACAAGCGGCAGAGACGGCCGGATAACCACCTTGTTGCCGCTCGGAGGCTCGGTGCTCGCCTTGATCATCGAGCCTCTGACGACACTACACGCGGAGGGCAAAGAGTATGGGTGCGGCGATTCCCGCCCAATCGCACGGCGAAGCACATGCGATGGACGACGAAAGCAAAGTACGACTCGGCATGTTTTTCTACGTCCTCACGGACGTCACCTTCGTCATCTTCCTGCTCGTCGGCTATGTCTGGCTGCGAGCCTATAACGTCAATAACGCCTGGTATCCGTATAAGAGCTTCGCGGTGCCCGACGAGTCGACGAGCCTGATCCTCGTCTTGCTCATGGTCGGCAGCGGCGTCTGCTACTTCATCGGCTACCGCGCGATTCTCGCCGGCAGCAAGGCGCTCCTCAGCATCTTTGCCACGTTGGCGCTGGCGCTGACCGTCGTCACCCTCGTTTGGCAGATTCGTTTCATGGGCAGCCAGCCCTTCGCCTCTGTCGATGGCTCCTTCGCCAGCGAGTGGCTGCTGCTCTCCGGCTATCACATCTATCACCTCGCCGTCGGCACGTTCCTCGGCTTGGGCCTGGTAAATCGCGCCTGGCGTGGACGCTACTCTAGCGAGAAACATCTCGGCGTCACCACCATCGGCTACTTCTGGTACTGGATGGCGCTCACGCCGGTGATCGTCTGGGCGCTGATGATGCTGCTGCCGCCGAAGATCTAGTGCGTCCTCGCGAAAGGCAGAGACAGGGACCCTCATGCAAGCTGTACCTCTCCAGGCAGATATACCGCGCACGCTCGGCGCGCTGCTGCTCGTCGCAGCCCTCGCGGTGATCTACTGGCGGGGTACGACGAATGCGCGGCGAGCGGGACTCGAAAATTCGCTGAGCCGACTACGCGTCGCCGCCTTCGCCTGCGGTCTGCTGGCGCTCTTCGTGGCGCTCAGCGGGCCGGTCGAGGCTGCCGGAGCGTCCTGGCTGATTGCCGTCGTCGGGCAGCAACAAGTGCTCACGCTGATTGCCGCGCCATTGTTGCTGCTCGGTGCGCCGCGTTGGGCGTTCACCCTCGCCTTGCCCGCACGTCAGCGTCGCTGGGCGCTGGGTAGCGCGGGGAGCGCAAACCTCGTCAGCCGCGCGCTCACCACGGTCTTCAGTCCACTGCCAATTCTTATCATCTATTTCTTGGCGACGACCGTCTGGTACGCGCCATCGATCTTCGCAGCGCTGCTGCGCTCCGACGCCTTGCGCACGCTGGTGCAGGCGATCATGCTGGCCGCGGCGCTGCTCTTCTGGTCGCAGATCATCCCGTCGCGACCGTCGCGCTCCCGCCTCGGCTACGTCATGCGTGCGCTGTACCTCGGTGCGGCGGGCGTCTGGTCGAGCCTGATGGGCGCATTCTTCATGTACGCCGTCGGTGCCTTCTACGCGCACTACACCGCTCTCGCGCGACCGACCGGCACTGCTTCGGCAGTGGTCGATCAGCACCTCGCCGGAGCGGTACTCGACGTTCCCGGTGTCAGCATCTTCTGCGTGGGCATGCTGGCATTGCTCTACCTCTGGCTCCGCGAGGACGAGCGCCAAGGCGCGGCTCTCCCCGTCGAGTCTACGGGCGGCGCGGCGCGCGTCTCCTGAACACCTCCACATCCATCGCTCTCGCGCTCCGTGAGGGGAGATTTCCTCGATGCAACGGGTTACCACATTGAACGGGTCGGCGACGGCGACTTCCGCCGCGAGTGTTCCGCTGCGCGCGACGCTCGGCGCCTACATCGGCCTGATGAAGCCACACGTCACGGTGCTGCTGCTTGGCACTACGCTCGCGGCGATGGCCGTGGCGATCCACGGCATGCCAGGGCTCGGCGTCACCGTCGCGACGATGCTCGGCGGGGCGATGGCCGCGGGCAGCGCCAACGCCATCAATTGCTTCTGGGACCGCGACATCGACCAACTCATGAGCCGCACGCGCAAACGGGCGCTCCCCGCCGGGCGCGTCACCGAGACGCACGCACTGATCTTCGGCGTGGCGCTCGGCGTCGCCTCAGTCACGCTCTTCGCCATCTTCGTCAACCTGCTCAGCGCGGCGCTGGCACTCTCGGCGATCCTCTTTTACGTCGTCATCTACACCATGTTGCTCAAGCGCACCACGCCGCAGAATATCGTCATCGGCGGCGCGGCGGGAGCCGTTCCCGTGCTGATCGGCTGGTCGGCGGTGACGGGCACGCTGAGTCTCACCGCCGTGCTCATGTTCGCCGTGATCTTCCTCTGGACCCCACCGCACTTCTGGGCGCTCTCGATCACCCTCAAGAACGACTACGCCCGCGCTGGCGTGCCCATGCTGCCGGTCGTGCGTGGCGAGGCCGAGACGCGCAAGCAGATCGTCATCTATTCCGTCGTCCTTGTCGCCGGCTCGCTCTCGCTCGTCGCCATCCATGCGATGGGCGCACTCTATCTCGTTGGCGCGCTGCTCTCCGGTGGGTGGTTGCTCTTGCTCGCCATCCGGCTGGCGACCACGCCCTCCATCGCTCGCGCCCGCACACTCTTCTGGTTCTCCAACTACTACCTCGCCTTGATCTTCGCGCTCATGGTCCTCGATAGCGCGCTCCGTTAGCGGGCCACCTACGCGTGCCAGCCGCGACGTAGCTGGCGGTCAGCGCATCGCGAAGTCGCTTTTCGGCGGCATCCGGTGCGCTTTCCGCATGCCAGGAGTAGCACTGCATAGCGACTAAACGGCGGCGCTCGTGCCCAGCCTGCGATCCTCCTTGGCGTGTGGCACGCGGAGTGGGCTTCCCCGGACTGGTGGACCAAGTGCCGCGCGTGCGACGCAAGCGGCACTCTGCCTGGAGTGCCGCCCCGTGAGCAGCGATCAGGAATGGCGCTGAGTACCGCTAGTTCACGTCACTCGGCACGCGAGCATCCGAACCGGGCGCTGCAGCTTGCCGCGGGTCATCGTTGTTCTGCGCGTACGGATAGGGGTACCCGTGGCGCCACGCGCGATACTGGTCGCGCGACATCTGGCGCGCTCGCCGCTGATCATACCGTTGCTGCCAGCGCGCGTCGCGCGTCGCGTCATGCGAGCCGCCCCACCACCAGCCGCCGCCAAACATCATCGGGATGATGAAGAACGTCCACCAGTATGCGCCCCCCGAAACCAGCAGCAGCACGATGTACGCGATCGCACCGAGGATCGGCATGATCGCTGTTAGGTCCAGGCTCGGCGTCCGCGCCACAATGCCCGACTGCGGTGCGCCGAGCGGTGCAGCCGCGCCCGCCTTGCCGTGCTTTTCAAGATAGCGTTCGGCGAGCGTCGCATCCATCTCAGGACCCAGTTCGCGGCTCGCCGCCAGCGCGGCCAGCAAATCTTCATGCGCGTCCTGAGCGCTTTGGCCGCTGCGGGCCGGTAGCTGTTCGGCCATCGTCTCCACTCCTACCGCTGCATCTCTGTTGTACGCGTTCGAGGCACTTCGATATATCGAACCTCTCACGAAACAGTATACGCGCCAGCGGCCAGAACGTCGCATGCCGGAAGTGGGATTCGTCATCCACGCAACCATGCCGAAGGTCATGACCTTGTACGCGCAAGGTGCGCCCCACCCGACGCCGCCTGCACCTGCGCCTATGATCCGGTGAACCGAAGCACAAACTCAGAGATGCCGTTGAGGATGAATTGTGCCGCCACCGCCGCCAGCAGCATCCCCAGCACGCGCGACAGCACCAGAATGCCAGTGTTGCCGATGGCCCGCTGGATCGGCACGCTGATCAACATCGCGATCAGGCACGCCACAACTGTCACCGCGGTGGCGATGGCGATGAAACCCCACTCAACCACGTCGCCATTTGCCTGATTGATCAGCAGGATCAGTGTCGTCGCCGATCCCGGTCCGGCGATCATAGGGATCGCCAGCGGAAACACGCTCACATCCTCGCGCTGGCGTGCCTCTCGTGCCTCGCGCGGCGTCTCGCGGACCCCCGATGAGCGTCCGAAGAGCATGTCTATCGCCACCAGAAAGAGCAGTGCGCCGCCGGCGATGCTAAACGCGTCTTGCGTCACGCCCAGCGAGGCGAAGATCGTCTGGCCCAGCGCGCCGAAGAACGTCAGCACTACCCCGGCGATGATCGTCGCACGCAGCGCGACGATGCGGCGCTCGGCGGGCTTCATGCCGCTGGTAAGCACAATCACTACCGGCACCAGTCCCACGGGATCGATCACCGTGAACATGGCGACCAGCGCTTTGAGGAAGAACAGCATACAAGCAATGGTAACACACGCCCGCTGCATGCGGCGTCTGGTAGGGGTTCGCGGCACGCTTGCGCGAATTCACCCGCCGGAGCGGATGCGATTTGGCGCACCCAGTTCTTCCGCATCAGCCTGCTGCAACGTCTGCCTGGGGCCCTCTGTGTCACGCTGGCTACCCCAACGTTATCGCCTCCCTACGCCAGCATGCCATGTGTCCTCGTGAAGCCTCGCCCTGCTCAGCATCCATCTAGCAGAAAAGCCCCTAACGGAACGCGAAGCTTCGCTCGACACATGCGCAGCCTCAAGGCGCCGAGGGTAGTGTACGGGCATAGGTGTCGGCTGCGTCTCCGCACACAAGAGTCGCTTGTGGACCTGAGGTCATCGCACAGAGTGCAGTCCAGCGGAACTTAGGAGCGGCGCCAAGCCTAGTAAACACACCCGTAGCTGGGTCAAGTCCGAAAACTTCAGCGTTATACAGGGTTACGACTCGGCCATCTGATCCGAGGAAGATTTCGTCGGCTCCCCGTTCGTGGAGTCCCGAACTAGTCCACGAGGTGCCGCCGTCAGAACTGTAAAAGAATTGATCGGCCGTACCTGCATCTATCTTATCCTGCGCATATACGCGGTTCCCTGTCGCGGTCCAGACTGCGATTTGCGTCGAGGTTGGCCAATGATATACCTGTTTCCAATGCTCTCCAGAGTCAAGAGTGGTGAAGAGCGAAACCCCAACCGACCCTGTATACATTGCGGCATAAACGTGCGAGGGGTCTGCGGGATCAACAGCAAAAGCCATCGGTGGAGTGTAGAAATTCGGTGGTGCGTTCTGGGGAATGCGGTAAGGCAAGTTCTGATCAAGCATCATCCACGCGCCATTTCGCGTTAATTTGGCGAAACGGTAGGCCGAGCCGGACATGGGTTGGAGCTCTGTAAACAAGTTCCCCGCTACGAGCGATGTAGCCGAACCGTCTGCTGAGATGATATAGCCTTCTGGAGGAACGAGAGCGCGCCAGGACGTGCCGCCGTCACTGGTCAAGTAATAAATGCAAGCAAATTGTCTCTGCCCGCATCCCGCATTGCCAACTACATACGTACCTGACTGCTGAGCATCTGCCAGCACCGCACACGATGGCTGCGGCGTAGCGCCCGGAATGCTGTGACTTTGCCAAGTGTGACCACCATCCTTACTGAGCACGAGCACTGGAGGTGCGCTTGCGGGTGGCAACACGGGTTCAGGGCACCCTACGAGGAAATCTGCCTGCGCAATGCTGCCAGAGATGCCTGGCTGCGCGCTTTGGTCAGCGAAGCGCTGGCCATTTAGCACACGATACCATCCTGCCGGTGGCGGAGCCGCATCCCTGACACCAGGCGTCAACCCTGCGGGCAGCCCCGTGTTCTGGCTCGCAGCGGGACTCGCTATTGAAGAGGTGCGTGACTCACCGAAGAAAGAGCAGCCGCTCAACGAGAGCGCGAGCAGGGCCGATAAGACGCCGAGTATGCGATAGGATCTCACCCTTTGTCCTCCAAGTGAGATGAGCGCGGCCAAGCTTGCTCCGCACTCGCTCTGTTCGTCTTACCGCTCGATCTAAGGACAAAGACCCTTACGATCCTGCGGCCATAATAGGGAGTTCCTCGGTGTAGTAGACGTGGCCGTCGGAGCCGACGATGTGGTCTTGTCCGTCAGCACCGGGAACGTCCCACACGGGATTGTCTGGCGACTCACCTCCGGCAACCCAGGTCAACTTGCCGGTTTCCTGCGCGCCAAAATCGAAGGGAAAGTAGACCAGCTTCGCTTGCGCGCCCAAGCGCAAGGTGGTGTGATGTTGTGCAACCACATCTGACACAGCCTGTTGCTCGCTCACCAGAGCGATCGAGCCGCTAGTGTGGGGCTGTCCATACTGCACGATTTCTACCACCGCTATGGCAGTATACGTGGGATTTAGCTCGCACAGCACGACGCCTACCACCGTCCCCGCCGCGCCCAGGATCGGGATGTCGAAGTAGTCCGGCACGGGTGAGGAATTCGGAAGCACAAGCGCTGACACCAACTGCGGCGAGCTGAGGTTCGTGAGACTCGGCGTGTCGCCGCGCCCGTCGGTATTGATATTATAGAGGTTGCTAGTTTTCGCAGCGGCCAGGATATCCTTTGGTGCCTGCGACTTGATTAATATCCATTGTACCTGAGAGTCGGGGCAGGCGGGCAGACCGGGGAAACCGCAGGTATGTTGCATAGTGGTGAGATCTGGGGATGGAGTTCGTTGGCTTGGCGTGCCAATGGGGAAACCAGAAGCGGCGGTGCTTGGACTATGACTGAATGCAGATACCAGGGCCACCGCGGTCATGATACATGCAACGAACAACAGCAAATAGGCGCCGATGCCACCAAGCCAGCGGCTGGAGCGTGTCGCATAAGACGTGTGTGTCGAGTAAGTCTTTCGCCGGGCGTTAGAGCGGCGTTGCATAGTGAACTGTCCTTTCATGTGCAGGTCGGGCGGTTGGCAGCTAGGTAGCCCCACTTAGCAGTGGCTTGGGCGCCACCAACTCTGCTCTGGCTTTGGGGCGACCTGCCTACGCATGTCCTGGATTCGTCAGCCGCACCCCGCCAGGATAGCCGCCGTATTCCCAGTCAGGGCTGGGGTAAGCACTGTTGCCATCGCGGGAGATGAAGTTGAAGCCGTTGAACCAATTGTATGGATAGAGGTAATTGGGCACGTAGATGCCAACAGACGGCTCAGGGTCCTGGGTGTTGTTGTAGCCATAGTAGTGTTTCCACAGGTCGTACCCGCCCGAAATGCCGTTCGTCCAAGTGCCAATGTCAACAGTGACGTGGTTGCTGTTCTGCGGATCACGGTAGGTGACGCCAGTGATGGCAGCGGGGAAGTACGTAACGGGCGGATTCGTCGAATAGACTCCAGTCACGAGGATGGAATGCTGGCCCTCATTGATGGCCACGCTTAGTGGATCGCCATTGAGTTGGAACCACATGCCCATGGTGGTGGTGGCTTCGAGCACCTGCTGGCTGTACGATGGCTGGGTCGAGTGCACCATATACCACTGGTAGACATAGTCATGGAAGTAATACCCGGGCGGCGTATACCAATAAGACATATATGCAATTGACCGGGGGTCAGTGCCGAAATCATATGAAATGTTCGACTTACCGGCCACCACATTGCCTGATTTGAGCACATAGCCCCATTGGCTCTCTGCCAAAGTGCTCGTATTATCGCTCGCAACAGACGTCTGGCTGCTGCTGCTCGTGAATCTCAGACCGATTCCGTAGACTTGATCCGCATAGTTGGTGATGGCGATGGCCGTCTCTATCCCACAATATGGGCCACTCGCTTGCGGCCACGTATATTGCGTTGCGTTGTTAACCTTAGTTGAGTCTGAACCATAGAAGGTGCCACTACAGCATGCGTGGGCCGTTGGCAAAGCCCCAGACCAAGGACTCCATCCGCTGATAAAGAGTACGGACGAGGCGAAAAACATCGCGAGCGCGAGTCGAGTAGCTAGCCGCTGGCGTGCCAATGGGTCACTGTGGGCCCGTGCGGGGAAGGGAATCCGCATAGAAAATCTCCTATAGCATGTTAAGGACCATTCTAGAA
Organism: uncultured Chloroflexia bacterium; assembly: GCA_963785845.1. Taxonomy (GTDB): domain Bacteria; phylum Chloroflexota; class Ktedonobacteria; order Ktedonobacterales; family JADMIN01; genus CAWAWP01. The sequence continues at coordinate 368,358 of CAWAWP010000004.1, forward strand.
TCGCCCACTTCATGGGCATCGCGGCCAGGCGGGCGGCCTTTCATCGCTCGCCGCAAACACTGTTGAAATCGGCATTCTAGTTCGAGTCCTTAACAGGCTCTAGTACTCAAGAGTCGCTTTCCTAACTGACCTTGATATGCGAGACGGGGGATAAAGCGTCACGCGTCCGCTATGGTCTCACCAAAGAATCTCCTTTAGCAACTCATCCTACTAGTAAGTCAGTCTTTAACTGTTTGCAACGCTACTACGGTTTACTACCACTGTCAAGTGATTTCGCTCTGGGCAACTGGGTCTAGTCATGCTGGCGTGCCTCTCGTGCCACGCGCGGCTCACGCCTTCGCTGCCAGGGACGCCGCACGCACCCGTATCGCAATCGAGTCACCGATGACGTGCATGACAATATCGGCGGCGAAGTGCCCCAGCATCGCCGCTTCGAGACCATACTGCCAGTAGAGGTAGCCGGTGGCGATACAGTCACGTCCAGAGACTGCTGGAAATTGGTCCCTCCGCTCGACTGATTTCACGTGAGTTCACGAAAGGCCGAAGGCCTCTGGTTCGGTGACGCTCGCCAACTCGTCGACCGCTGCGGTTCCACGTGCGAGCAGCGCTTTGAAGTGCTTGAGCACCGCCTGGCGCGCGGCGGTCTGAGCTGGCGGTGATTCGGCCCACCGATTCAGCGGGACGCCTGACGCAATCATGGAGCTGGCTTGGTTGTGCAGGGCGGAGCTGAGCCCTGCATGCCGCAACGCCAGGGCTGCGCGCGCCAGGACTTGCACTGCATCCGTCGTCGCCTCGCGCACGGTCCGCGCTACTCGCTGGTGCCTAGCTCCTGCCCCCGGAAGCTGGCCCACGCCACCAGCAACACCACGACGAGCAGCGCCAGACTCGCGGCGATCGAGATGCCGAGATGTTGTGGCGCGAGCCCCAGTGCTGCCTGCGACGCCGGATCGAGCAGACCTCCCGGCGTGAATTGCTGGATACTTGGGAAGACCCCCAGGATCGACACGACGATCCATCCCGCGAGCCCCAATCCCCACCGCCGGAAGCTGTCCGTTCGCCAGCGTGCTCCCCAAGAAGGTGAACGACGCGTAGACCATCAGCGAAAGCAGCACCAGCGCCGAGGAGACGACGAAGCCGCCGAGCGCGATCGGCGTGAAAAGCAGTGCGGTATACCAGTACGTCGCCAGCGCGCCGACCGCCACGCCTAGCGTCAGTGTCAGCATCAGCGCGACGAGCTTCGCCGACAGGAACGCCGCGCGGGTCACCGGCTTCGTCAACACAAATGCAGCCGTGCCGCGCTCTTTCTCACGCGCCACCAGCCCCATCGGCAGCAGAATCGCGACGAAGATGCCCGTCCCGGCGACGTTCTTGATGAATTGCGCGATCGCGTCTTTCACCGTCGGCGTCGGCAGGCTGATCGTGATACCGCCACCCGAGGTGCCCAGCGCCTTCAGCAATTCCGGGGTGTACTTCGCGGTGAGCGGCGAGATGATGCCGAGTAGCGCGAAGATCGCCGCAACGACCAGCACGCGATTGGTCCGCAAACTCTCGCGCAGCTCTTTGCGCAGGAAAAGGCCAAATCCGTCCATCAGGAAGCCTGCGCTTTCTCAGTGGCCGAACCATCGGTAAGGCGGAGGAAGATGTCTTCGAGGCTGGGCCGCACGCGCTCAAAGCGCTGCAATTGCACGCCGAGCGACGCCACCAGCGGCAAAAGCTCGCGGCCAGCCGCCGCGGTATCACGCGCCACCACGCGCACGACATCGCCCTGGCGCGTCACCTCGGCGGACCATGGCGCCGCGCGCAATGCCGTCACCAGCCGCTCGGCAGCCTCGCTCGGTCCCGCGTCGAGTTCCAACTCGAAGGCTGGCTGCGTATACCGCTCCTGCAACTCGGCCACCGGTGCGGAGACGAGCAGCCGTCCGCGATTCAGTATGGCGACCGAGTCGCAGACGCGCTCGACGTCCGCGAGGATGTGCGTGGACATGCAGACCGTTGTCGCGCCACGGAGCGCCGCGATTGCCGCTAGGATCTCGTGCCGCCCCGCCGGATCGAGTGAGCTCGCCGGCTCATCCAAAAACAGCACCTCAGGGCGGTTGACCAATGCTTGCGCCAACCCTAGCCGCTGCCGCATGCCACCGGAGTAGCCGCCGATACGCCGGTTCGCCGCCTCGGTGAGCCCCGTCAGCGCCAGCACCTCATCCACTCGCTGCGCCAACACAGTACCGCGCAGCCCAAACAACTCCCCAACGAACGTCACCAGTTCACGTCCACGCATCCACCCGTAATACTGCGGCGACTGATCGAGGAAGCTGATGCGCCGGTGCACCGCCGCCTCCTGCGACATCGCGTCGAGTCCCGCGACGCTCGCTCGGCCCGCGCTTGGCCGCGCCAGCCCGGTCAGCAGCCGCAGCAACGTCGTCTTTCCCGCGCCGTTGGGACCGAGGATGCCAAAGACCGCGCCGGCGGGCACATCAAGCGTCAAGTCGTCCAGCGCCAACACCGTGCCGTAGCGCTTCGTTAGGCCGCGGCATGCGACGGCGATCTCCATCGCGCTACTCCTCCCGGCCAGCCAGCAAATACGCCACCCAGCCCAACGTGCTGACAAGCACGATGATCAGCAGCCAGACCGTCTTGTTGCCCCCACGCACACGGCGGTCTCGTTTGTAAAGATCGACGATGCAAAAGATCACCATGCCCAAGTCGATGAGTACCAGCGGCGCCAGGGCCAGGAGCAGTGTCGTGTTAGCCACCGTGTGTCCTCCAATCATGCCAGTCCACTATCAAGCGTGAGGCGCCATGTCAACGAGTTTGTCCGCGGTTTCGACGGTTAGCTCTGCCGCCCTTCTTGCTCCGGCACACCCTGCGGTGGCGAAGGGGCGGCATCGGCCGGATCCACATCGGGAAACACTATCGTCGAATAGAGCCGGCGACGGCGATTCGGCGCCGGTTGATTGCCGAGGTACGGCAGCAGCACGCGATTAACCTCCATCGCTGCCGCCAGAAACTCCTCGTCGCTGAGGTAGAGCGGCGTCTGGCGGTAGCCCACGCCGTCCGCGAGCAGGTCAATGGGAGCGTCCTGACGCAGATAGCTCGCGAATTCGCCCAGCAGCGTCGCCACGAAGAACGTGAAGTACTGCAGATGGTCCTCGGGCGACGCGCTCGCCAGATCGTCGGGGCCGACACTCGCATGCTCGTCGGCGATGGCATAGACCTTCTCCACCGTGCCGCGTACCTGACGCTCGGCGACCACACGCAGCAGCCCAGCCTTCGTCAGCGTGGCGAGGTGTGAATACAGCGTCGCCTGCGGCACGTCGGGCAGCAATTCGCTCAACTGCCGTGGGGTCAGTTGCCGGCGTGCCAGCGCCGCCAGCAGCCGCAGGCGCACCGGATGGAGGATCAGCTTCGCCCGCGAGGTCGCCATCCCTCAATACTCCAATCATCTGTTATATTCCACGAAATGAGAATAATGGCGCCGCCAGCGATTGTCAAGGGATCGGCGTGATCAATCACGTCACAACTGCGCCCGCCACGCGAAATCGCTGACTCGTCTCGCCGCCGTTCGCCAGGGGCGGAGCGACCGTATGTGCCAGGCACAGTGCGCCACATCGCCGCTGGTTGCTCTCCGCTCATTTCCGCTTCACGCGCGGTATGCTACAGGCGAGAACAGCGAACGCCACCGTCAGGAGAAGCGCATGAAAGCCGCCGTTTGCTACGCCTTTGGTGAGCCGCTCACCGTCGAAGAGATCACCATCGACGCGCCACTGCGCAACGAGGTCAAGGTGCGCGTCGCCGCCGTTGCCATCTGCCATAGCGACATACATCTCCTCCGGGGCGATTGGGGTCCCCAACTCCCGGTGGTCGCCGGACACGAAGCGGCTGGGATCGTCGTCGAGGTCGGCCCCGACGTCGCCGCCGTCAAAGCGGGCGATCGCGTCGTCGTATCGCTGTTGCGCAGTTGTGGTCGCTGCTTCTACTGCGCCCGCGGCCAGGGCTACCTCTGCGACGGTCCGATCGCGCTGAACGCCGAAAGCCGCCTCCGCGACGCGCGCGGCCAGTCGCTCGCCCACGGCATCTCCACCGCCGCCTTCGCCGAAGAGGCCGTCGTCCACGAGTCCCAGGTGATTCCCATCCCCGCCGACATGCCGCTCGACACCGCATCGCTGCTGGCTTGCGGCGTGCTGACGGGCACCGGCGCGGTTTGGAACACTGCCAAAGTAGCGGCTGGCAGCAGCGTCGTCGTTCTCGGCTGCGGTGGCGTCGGACTCAATGCTGTGCAGGCGGCGGCGCTGGCCGGCGCGAGTCGCGTGATTGCCCTCGATACCGTCCAGGCGAAGCTCGACGCCGCGCGGAGCTTCGGCGCCACCGATGGTCTCCTCGTCACGGAGGACGGCAAGGCGTTACGTCGCGCCGTCCGCGACCTCACCGATGGGCGCGGCGCGGACTACGTGCTCGTCACCGTCGGCCACACCGGCGCGGTTGAGCAGGGTATACGCCTGTCGCGGCGCGGCGGCACCGTCGTTATCGCCGGCCTGCCGCAGTGGACCGCCAAGGCGCCGATGCCGATGGCCGACTTTGCCTGGGACGGCCAGATCATGCTCGGCAGCCATCTCGGCTCCGCCAATCCACGCGCCGACATCCCCCGTCTCGTCGACTTCTACCTCGCTGGTCGCCTCAAACTCGACCAACTGATCACCGCCTGCTATCCACTCGAGCATATCAATGATGCGCTAGCGGCCTCAGAACGTGGCGACGCCCTACGCAACCTGATCGTCCTCGACCCCGCGTCGGTCTGAAACGCCGCGGCTGGTAGGTGAACGCCCTGCGCGCGCCAGACGAGAGTCTCACGCGCGCCCTGGTTGCTCCAACCGCGCGCTCACCACCTGCCACACGCGCTCCGCTAGTTCCTCAGGCGTCGCCGTCGCATCCAGCACCACGCAGCGGTTCGGTTCCGCGCCCGCCAATTGCAGATACCCTTCGCGCACGCGTTCGTGGAACGCCACATCCTCGGTGTCCAACCAATTCAGCTCGCCGCCCGCCGCTGAGTCCGCATGCCGGCGCGCCAAACCTACCGCGACCGGCAGATCGAAGAGCAGCGTCAAGTCCGGCTTCAGCCCTCCCGTCGCCAGCCGCTCCGCCGCCAGAATCGACTCCTCTGGCAGCCCGCGTGCCGCCCCCTGATAGACGCGCGTCGAATCGGCGTAGCGGTCGCAGATGACGATCTCTCCCGCCGCTAGCCACTCCCGAATCCGCGCCGTATGCTGCGCGCGCGACGCCGAGTACAGCAGCGCCTGCGTAATCGGCAGCATCGGCTCGGCATCCTCGCCCGCCGCCGCCAGACCGGCGCCCGCCAGCGCCCGCAGGCTCTCGTCGGGATGCAGTATCAGCGCGCGTATGCCATTCGCCAGCGCGGTGCCGCCTGGCTCCCGCGTCAGTCGCGCCACGCGTCCCGCCGCCGCCAGCCGCTCACCGAGCAGCCGCGCCTGCGTCGTCTTCCCCGCGCCCTCGCCACCCTCAAACGTGATAAACACGGCGAATGCCTACACCTTCGTGTTGCCCGCGCTCACGCCCTCGCTGCCATCGGCGAGCGTCACCACGTCGAGGTCGCTGAAGAGGTTCGGCGCCTCTTCGCGCATCAGTCGGCAGAGCTTCACCGCCAGCCGCCGGATCTCCGGCTCCGCGCCCTCCCCGCCGCGCAGCGTGATGATCCACCGCAGCGCCCGCGCGTTCGCCGAGAACATCACCTTCGTCTCCGTGGCGTTCGGCAAGACGCTGCGTGCCGCCTCGCGCGCCATCTTGCGCCGCTGTGTTCGTGGCAGGTCGGGGTGCTGCTCCTGCACGTGCTGCGCCAGCCCATCCACCAACTCCATATAGGCCGCGTGCGAGGCCTCGATGGACCGCAGCCATACCGCATGCAGTTCCGGATCGGCGGCGATCACTGGCGGCTCGACGAAATCCGCCGTGGACTCATCGACATAACGTTGGCTCAACTGTGAAAATCCCGTGCCAGCCCTGTGTCGCACCAACTCATGCGTCAGGCTCCGCGACACGCCCGTGATCACCAGGTCCCACACGGCATGCTCCAGCACCGAGCCGTGGCCCTGGTTGATCAGGTTGCCGACGTAATCCTTGTTCGTTTTGCGGAACTGCTTCTCGCCGAAGGACAAATAACAAATCCTGCCCGCCAGCTCCACGATCAGTTCGCCGGGGATCTCCGAGTCCGTCTCCCACACCGTCTCGTGATCGTCGAGGAAGCGCTGTACCTCAGCCTGATTCAGCGTCTGGCGACCTATTATGTAGATTTCCGGCTCGGCGATGATGCGCATCTGGCGGGGCTCCTCGACTGCGTAGTGGTGCGTCGCGGGTGGCGAGCGGACGACCGTTTTCCCACTCCGCGAACATACCGCGCCCGTATGATACCATGCGAACAAACGACCAGAAGCCGTACTCTTCGGCTAGTTCCGCCGTCTCCCCGCGTCGCCCTGAAAGGGGGCTATTGCCTATGCCCGCTCGCGCGCGTCCATCCTGGGACGACTATTTCATCAACCTTGCCTGGGTCGCCTCCAGCCGTGCAAACTGCCTGCGGCGCAACGTCGGCGCGGTGATCGTTGTGGAGAAGCGCATCGTCAGCACTGGCTACAACGGCACCCCCTTCGGCGTCCCCAACTGCGACGAGGGCGGCTGCCCGCGCTGCTCCTCCGATCTGCCGCGCCAGGCTGGCTACGACTGGTGCCTCTGCGTCCACGCGGAACAGAACGCCATCGCCCTCTCCGCGCGGCAAGGTACCGCGACCGAGAGCGCCTCACTCTTCGTTACGCTGCGTCCCTGCTTCGGCTGCCTCAAAGAGGCCGTCCAGGCGGGCATTCGCACCATCGTCTACGATCAGCCCTTCGACTACGCCCCCGAGCTCGAAGCGGAGTACCAGACGCTGCTGAAATACTCCGGCATCACCATGCGCCAGCACAACTTCAGCGCCGCGCATCCCGTTCCCGCGCTGGCCGAGCACGCCAGCCGCAGCACCGGACCCGAGATGCCGCTGCGCGAGGATATGGGAATGGAGTAATGCCGAATTTCACGAAGGGAACCAGCGTTTCGCGGAGCCTCGCAAGGCCGCGCTCGCTCGGCGAGCTTCCGCGCAGCAGGGGGATCAGCCACCGCCTGTAGGCTGACCTGCGTATATCTTCACTGCGCGTCATGCGAAATCCGCTCGCCTCATGACGGCAGCATCAGGAGCAATATCGTGCCCGCCGGACGCTTCTACATCGAGGGGATCGCCCTCGTGCCAGGAACCGAGATCGCGCTGCCAGACGACGTGGCGCACCAGGCGCGCGATGTGCTGCGCCTCACCTCCGGCGACACGCTCGTGCTGCTCGACGGCGCCGGCGGCTCTTACCCTTCGCCGCTCACCAGTGTTGACCGCAAACATGCCTCGGTCCGCGTCGGCCCGCGCGAAGCAGGCACGGCAGAGCCCGCGGTGCGCGTCGTCCTCTGCCAGGGGATGATCAAGGCGGCCAAGTTTGAGGTGCTGTTGCAGAAGTGCACCGAGCTGGGCGTCGCCGCGTTCGTCCCCCTGCTCACTGAGCGAGCCGTGGCCGCCGCCGACGAGGCCAGCGAGGCGAAGCGCCGCCGCTGGGGACGCATAGTCGCCGAGGCAATGGAGCAATGTGGCGGCACGCGCCTCCCCGAACTGCACGCGCCGCGTCCCCTGATGCACGCTCTCGCCTCCCTCCCGCCCGACGCCCTCGGCCTGATCCCCTGGGAAGAGGAACACGCCCTCACCCTCCGCGCGGCCCTCGACCAGCGCCTCGCCGCATCGGGCCTCCCGGCCGACATTCACCTCTTCATCGGCCCCGAAGGCGGCTTCTCCCCTGGCGAAATCGCCCTCGCCCGTCGCGCCGGCGCGCTCCCCGTCACCCTCGGTCGCCGCATCCTCCGCGCCGAGACCGCCGCCATCGTCTCCTCCGCGCTTGTTCTAGCCATGCTTGGAGCGCGGACGGAGTAACGCGGAGTCGCGCGTCCCCCTCGTTATTCCGTCACCGCTCTTCCCGCTTACCCCCGCCGCCCCACCAGCGTCACCCAGTCGCCTTCGAGATACTCCCGCACGTCCACCAACCCCGCCGCGCGCAACGGCTCCTCCGCCTCGTGCCGCCGCTCCGCGATGATCCCACTGGCGATCACAATGCCGCCGGGGCGCGTCGCGCGCAGCAGCGCCGGTGCCAACTGCGCGATCACCCGCGCGATGATGTTTGCCAGCACCACATCGTACTCCCCAAGCTCCGCCGCTGAGAGCACTGCCACCTCCGGCGAAATCGGCGTGAACGGCTCCCCCGCCGCGCCCTCCAGCGTCGCCAGCCGCACGTCGATACGGTCGCCGACCGCGTTCGCCGCCGCGTTCGCCCGCGTCGCCTCCACCGCCACCGGACTCACATCCACCGCCAATACCTGCGACGCGCCCAGCTTCAGCGCCGCCAGCGAGAGGATGCCTGACCCCGTTCCCACATCCAGCACGCGATCGCCGGGCTTCACCGCCTCCTCCAGCGCCAAGATGCACGTCCGCGTCGTCGGATGCAGCCCCGTCCCAAATGCCATCCCAGGGTCCAGCTCCACCACCACCTCGCCCGGCGTCGCGTCATACTCGCGCCACGACGGCTTGATCACCACCCGCTTGCCCAGGTGCGCCACATGATAGTGTTCCTTCCACGCATTCGCCCAATCCTCCTCCGCCATGCGCTGGATCGTGACCTCCGAGATCTCCCCGAAGCCGATCTGCCGCAGGTGCCACAGCCCCTCCTCGATCCGTGCCCGCGCCTCCTCGCCCGCCGCGTCCGCTGGCACATACACGCGCACCGTCGCCGGCGCATCCGCGAGTGGCAGCGCCACCTGCCCGTCGTCCGCCAGTTCATACGGCTCCTCGATAGCGACGCCCCCGCTGGCATAGCGGCTCATCACCTCGCTGATCGCCTCCACCGCCTCCGGCTGCGCCGTCACGCTCAACTCCAACCAATAGTGCGGCATGCGTCGTCATCCTTTCTGCTGCTCCGCACGCCATTGTGTCACACCTCCGCTCCCACACTGCGTTTGACGCCCCCCGCCCGCGGCGCCTATACTTCACAGGTTGTAGTCGCGTAAACACCAGCACATCCTCCGCCCGCCCATCGCGCGGGCGCCTCGTATACTCGCCTTCCCTCATAGGGGAAGTGGAGGAGTTAGGTTCTTCACCGCCATGCCAAAGCTCTATGGATGGGTGCGCGAAGTCGTGCCAGGCAGCGCCGCCGACCTCGCCGGCATCCAGCCGGGCGACCTGCTTACCGCCATCAACGGCAACCCCGTCCGCGACTTCGTCGACTACCAGTTCTACGCCGCCGACGACGAGCTCACCCTCGGCATCGAGCGCAACGGACGCGCCCGCGAGTTCCTCCTCGCCAAAGCGCCAGACGAAGAGATGGGCATCCGCTTCGGCGAAGAGCCCGCACCCTTTATCCGTGTCTGCGCCAACAAATGCGTCTTCTGCTTCATCGACGGCCTGCCCAAGCGCAACACCCCCCAGCGCGGCCTCCCGCTCGGCATGCGCGACACCCTCTACGTCAAAGACGACGACTACCGCTACAGCTTCCTCTTCGGCAACTTCATCACCCTCACCAACCTCAAAGAGCTCGACTGGAAGCGCCTCGAAGAGCAGCGCCTCAGCCCACTCTACGTCTCCGTCCACACCACCAATCCCGTGCTACGCCAGCGCATGGTCGCCGGCCCGCGCTCCGGTGAGATCCTCGCCCAGATCCAGCGCCTCGGCGGCCTCGGCATCACCTGCCACACGCAACTCGTCATCTGCCCCGAGCTCAACTGGGGCGACGAGCTTGAGCGCAGCATCGCAGATCTCGCCGCGCTCCGCCCCATCGTCGAATCGATCTCCGTCGTCCCCGTCGGCCTCACCAAACACAACAACATGCTCAAGGTCGAAGACATGCCAGCCATGCGCCCCCACACCCTCGACGAATCGCTGGACGTGATGGCGCGCGTCGAGCGCTGGCAGCGCCGCTTCGCCCAGGAACCCGGCTCGCACGGCCTCCCCTTCGTCTACCTCTCCGACGAGTGGTACTACAACACCAAAAAGCCCTTCCCGCCCGCGCGTCACTACGGCGGCTACGCCCAGATCGACAATGGCATCGGCATGACGCGTAAGCTCCTCGAAGACTGGCGCATCGCCAAGCGCGACCTGCCCACTACGGTCGCGCCCGCGCGCAAGCTGGCGCTCATCACCAGCGTCATGGCCGCGCCCACCCTCGAACGCCTCGCCCGCGATCTCCGCGCCACTGAGGGACTCGACATCCGAGTCGTACCCGTCGTCAACGACTTCTGGGGCGCGCTCGTCACCGTCGCCGGGCTCCTCTGCGGCCAGGACGTCCTCGACGCCATCCACACGCACTGCGCCGATCTCACCACCGACGACCTGATCCTCCTGCCGCGCGTTATGCTAGATACGGCTGGGGTACGCTTTCTCGACGACATCACCGTCGAAGCGTTCACGGCGCAGGTCACCGCCCGCGTGCGTTTCGTCAAAGACGCCCGCGAGCTTGCCGCCGCCGTGCACACGCTCGCGACCGCGTCCCTCGCCGCCGTCTGATCCCTTCGCCTGACCGCCGCCGGCACCAGACAAAAGTCTCGCGATGCCACCCTTCGCTCTGCGCGGGAAGCGGTTGCCCTCGCTGAGGGTTTGTTCGACCAAGTGCTTATTCGGATCACATCACCATGCCATCGCCACACCGGCTTGCTCTCCGACCCCATGGACACAACGCGCCCCGCGCTTTCCCAGTCCCGCGCCTGCTCACCGTGCTGCTGGCGCTCTGCCTCATGCTGATCGCCGCCTGCGGCACCCACGGTGCGCCGCCGACGCTGCCAAAGGCCGTCAAACTCACGCTCGCCCCCGCCGGAGACGTCCAGCTCAGCGGCACAATCGACTTCACACCGCTCGCCGCCATGCGCGTTGCCATCTACTTTCATGGCGCGCTGATCCCCACCACAGGCGCCAAAACGCCCGCGCAGCTCCGCATCGGCGGCTGCTACAAACCGATCACCGCGCCGCTCACCGACGGCAATATCCCCGAAGTCGCCATCCCTGGCGTCTCCACGCCCGTCGCCACCAACTGGCCCCCGCTCCATCCCGATCCCGCCGGCGGCGTGGACGTCCCCTTCGCCAGTGGCGCCGACCGCTTCGTCACCGTCACCGCGCGCCCCAACGATCCCACCGCCCCAGTGGTGGATTGCGGCCAGCCGCTCAGCGGCAACGAGCAATACTTCGATCTCTACCCGCCAGAGCAGGGGAGCAACAGCATCGCAACCGCCTCCGCGCTCGTCGTCCCGCTCAGCGCCACCCGCGTCACCCTCGCCGTCAAAGATGGCGATGCCAAGCTCCAGCCGACTGCCTGGGCGATCCACAGCGGAAGCTGCACCGGCAAGACCATCGATGGCGGTACAATAGGGGCGGACGGCGCCGCGTCGCAGATCGTCTATGCCGCGCTCAACGCGTCCACCTGGCAGGTAGTCGTCACCCACTCCAACGGCGAAGCTACCTGCTACCCCTTGCGGTAGCGTCACGCTCGTCGTGGCCGTCCGCCCGGTACATGCATCCCGACACCATGCCGTCGGCGAGAGGTGGTCATACAATGCGGCTCACCAACGACTGTTACCTGATCACCCTCTTCGCCGGTTCGGGCGTGGAGCACTATTACCGCGACGGCTCTGGCTGGGTCAAAGAAAGCACGCGCGGGCGGAAATTCACGGCAACCGCTGAGCAGGTCTTGAACCATCTGCTGCCAGCGCTGGCGGGCGTCAAACCCAATGTGTCGGTCAGCGTCCACCACCGCGACCTGAACGCGACGGCGGCGAACCTGCTCGACGATCTGCGCGCGCAGGGGCGGCAGCCATGAGCGACGAGACCTCCCAGCGGCGCAAGCGTCTGCTTCTACTGCTCTCACCCAACACCTACCGCGCCGCCGCCTTCCTCGACGCCGCCGACCGCCTCGGCATCGAAGTCGTCAAGGGTATCGACGTGCCGCGCGGCCTCGAAGACTGGTGGGATCTCCCGCTCGCCGTAGACTTCGCCGACGTGCCCGGCGCCACGCGCGCCATCGCCGACTACGCCGCCACGCGACCGCTCGACGCCATCCTCTCCGTCGACGACACCGCGACGATCCTCGCCACCCACGCCGCCGCCGCCCTCGGCCTGCCGCACAACCCCCTCATGTCCGCCGAAGCCGCCCGCGATAAAGGCGTCATGCGCCGTGCCATGTCCGCCGCCGCCGTGCCCTGCCCCACCTTCCGCGAGTTCCCCGCCGGCGGCGATCCCGCCGACTTCGCCACCCAGGTGACCTATCCCTGCGTCGTCAAGCCGCTGCGCATGAACGGCAGCCGCGGCGTCATCCGCGCCGACACCCCCGCCGAGTTCGCCGCCGCCTTCTCCCGCCTGCGCCGCATCCTCCAGAGTGACGGCTATCCGCTCGACCACACGCCGATCCTCGTCGAAGACTTCATCCCCGGCGTCGAAGTCGCCCTAGAAGGTCTGCTCACCGACGGCGCGCTCCACGTCCTTGCCCTCTTCGACAAGCCCGATCCGCTCGACGGCCCCTTCTTCGAGGAGACGATCTACGTCACGCCGTCGCGCCTACCATCCGAGACGCAAGCCGCCATCGCCGAAGTCGCCGCCCGCGCCGCCGCTTCCGTGGGCCTCCGCGACGGACCCGTCCACGCCGAGCTGCGCGTCAACGAGCGCGGCCCCTGGATGCTGGAGATCGCCGGGCGCTCCATCGGCGGCCTCTGCTCCACCATCCTCGAATTCGGCGCGGGCATGTGCCTCGAAGAGCTCATCGTGCGCCATGCTCTCGGTTTCGACCTTCCCAGCTTCGACCGATCTGGCCAGGCCGCCGGCGTCATGATGATCCCGATCCCCAAAGGCGGCATCCTGCGCGGCTACAGCGGCCTCGAAGCGGCGCAGGCCGTGCCGCACATCACCGGCGTCGAAATCACCGTCAAGCCCGGCGCCGCCATCGTCCCGATCCCCGAAGGCAACGCCTACCTCGGCTTCATTTTCGCCCGCGCCGATGATCCTGCCACCGCCGAAGCCGCCCTGCGCGCGGCCCACCTGCGCCTCCACTTCGACATCGCCCCCACCCTGCCCATCCTCGCCCGCGCGTGATCCCGGCGCCGCCCAGTCTCATGCGCCCACCTGTCCGGCATTTCGCGTGAACACCAGGCCCAACACCGGGATGCTCAGGAAAGCCGCAACCGAGACGACCAGGCTCACCCCCTCGGCCGTTGGCGGAAGCAAGACACCCTGCTCACTATAGACTCCCAGCCTGATAAACGCCGGCCCCTGCATCGCCAGCGCCGTCACGAACACAAAGCCCTTCGCCCAACCGTGACGTCCAGCTGAACGGCTCATCACTGCGAATACCACCCCGAGCAGCGCCGCTAGCGCAAAGGAGAACAGCCAAACCCACACCGCCACCGTGAACTGCGGTGGCAAATAGATGAAGTAATAGGCATGCGGGTTCTTGCCCCATCTCGGGAAGGCGAACGTCAACGCCAAAAGTGCCATCACCACGCCGTAGAGCGCCAGCGTCAGCCAGGCGAGTGTGCGCACGACGGCGCGAGAACGATTGCGGTACCGCGGCATATGTCCCCCCTTTGGCTCAGGCAACCCGCCTACCAGCCACGTGTCGGCTTCCTTCGAGTATCGCCGCGTCCACGCCCGCCCACCACGCACAATCCGCACAACCGAGCCGCACAATCATCCCACACGAAAAACTCGCGTCCGTCCCTGGCCGGACCTGTCCGTCCTTGTCCGCCTCCGCGACCGCTTTTCCCGCCGCCTCATGTGCTATGCTGCCCATACCACCGCGCAGGCCGCCTATCCTCGCTCCTTGACAACCCGGCAAGCTCTCTCCGTCCCGCGCCACCGTCGGCCCGCGTGTATGACGGAAGCTGCGCCGCTTTCACCCGCGTCCCGCCGTCACGCGCACAGCCCCTCTCACCCCCCCCACCGCGCGATCACGACGCAAAAGCGGAAGAAAACGGAAATTTCCGCAAGTGCCGGCGCCACTTCCCGAAGCCGCCAACCCCGCAATTTTCCGGGATTCTAACCTCATCGCCCTGTTCTGCCCCATCGTGCGGACGCGTGCTCCAGACGTTCACAACGCCCGTGCCGCCTGGACCTGTGTGGGATTCATGTGGGATTTCCGCCCCCCACTGCGCGACACCGCTGGCACACCTGCCGTATCATGCCAGGGAACAACGCAGGCGCAACGCCCCCGCGCGAAAGGAGCCCAGCCTTGCCATTCCCCAACATCCCTAACCTCGGCAACATCTTCGACCGCTTGCCACGCTTCGGCGCGCAACTGAGCAACTGCCGCAGCCTGCGCGGCGTCAGCATCGAGCAGCTTGCCGCCACCGTCAACCTCGCCCCCAGCGCCCTGCGCGATATCGAGTCAGGCAAGCGTCCCGCCCCCTCGAAAGACACCGTCCTCGCCATCGCCGCCGCCCTCAACCTCGATAAGCAAGAGCGCGAGGAGCTTCTCGATGCCGCCGACCTCGACTCGCCGATGATGCATGCCCTCTCCGGGCGCCAGCCCGCCCGCGAGACGCTGCCTCCGCTCACCGCCGCGATCTTCGTCTTCCTCATCGCCGATGTACGCGGCTATACCCACTTCACCCAGGAGCACGGAGACGCCGCCGCCGCCGCGCTCACCGAGCGCTTCGCCGAGATGGCCCACGCTGCCTGCGAAACGTGGGATGGCCAGCTCGTCGAGGTCCGCGGCGACGAAGTCCTCGCCGTCTTCGCCTCGGCGCGTCAGGCCGTCCGCGCCGCGCAAGACCTCCAAGCGCGCTACGCCGAAGCCGCGCACCTTCAGCCCGACTGGCCTGCCGGCATCGGCGTCGGCCTCGACATCGGCGAAGCCGCGCGGGTCGAGGGCGGCTACCGCGGCTCCGCGCTCAACCGTGCCGCGCGCCTCTGCAGCCTCGCCGCCGCTGGCGAGGTACTCGTCTCCACCGGTGTCGTCTATGTCGCGCCGCAGGTCGATGGCGTCACCTTCGTTCCCCGCGGCCAGGAGCAGCTCAAAGGCATCGCCGCACCCGTTCCCGTATTGCTCGCCCAGCCCGCCGCCGTCATCGACGCCGCCACCACTCCCACGCCCGATGCCCGCGACTGACACAAAAGCGATAGGTCCTGTTTGCCACTGGGCTAATTCATCAGAGGAGGCGGTGCCAACGTAAGTGCCAGCAGCACCAAGGCGACGAAGCCCAGGGACAGGATCACGCCGCCATAGCTGAGCACCAGGCCAGTCACGGCAAGCGCCGCATTGCGGCTGCCTGGCGCGGCGCGATGGGCGCGGGCACGATGGCCGAACACGGCTCCGATAACGCCGCAGACAACGCTGCCGACGTAGAACCATCCGGGAAGGAGCCGCTCGACATAGAGGTCGAAGAAAAAGGCACCGAGGAGGAGAAGACTGAGGGCGCCAAAGATCAGGCTGGCGATGGTCGAGGCCGGGAGCCGGGGCGCCGTCGTCGCGCCAATCCGGGGACTCTCAGACGAAGGAGGGACCGAAGGTGACACACCTGCCTCCCCTCGTATCGCCTATTGCCCCACGCGGGCGGTGTCCAGACGTCCACCTGACCGACGGTAGCAGGTGAGCCAAGAGCCGTCAAGTTCCTCTTGGACTGAGTACTCGGCCGCCATCGCACTATTCTGCAAGCACGAAGTACTCATCTCGTTCTTCTTTGATTTTCTGGTTCTCATCGAGCAAGATGAGAATCGCTCTCGCCAAGGTCACCATCGTCCCATCTGGGCCTAGACCTATTCGCATAGTAACCAGAACGAGCGCGTTACGTTCATCGCCAAGTGCCGCGATCTCACGAACACTTCCCGGCTCGATAAGCTGCGCGGCCTTGATCTTGGGCGCCATGTAATTGTCGATGCCTGTTAGCTCCGCGGTAGCCCTATCCCGCAGCGTGGTCGTTACCACCGCGTGGACATCGGGTGCGAGTAGCTCCCTCGTTGTCTCCCAATCGTGATGACTCCAAGCGTGTATATGAGCGCGTGCTACAGCGATGGCTGTCGAGTCATGCGAGGTCATCTCTTCTCCCCGTTCGTGACTGGAACTCCTTGGCGTTGGCCGTGCGACTGCCAAGGGCAGGCATGGTACTAGCCGCGTTCCGAACTGGTCTCCGCATCGCGGCGCCGCTACACGCCGACACTGACGGCATCACCGAGGGCATCACCGAGGGCATCACCGAGGGCATCACAGAGGCTGCCCCAGCTACGCTGGCAGGTCCGTACCACACTCAGATGAAGCCGCGTCGCGGCGACACCCGACCTGGGCGCAGACGTGATGGCGCAAGGCCCGAGCGCTTCCCATGCTGCTTTCCCATGCTGCTGTGCTCGTACCACAGGCTGAGCGCACAAGCCTCCCCGCATCCACTCCCCGTCCGAATCGCCCGATTGCCATTGGCTAAGGGCTAAGTGTAGCGCCACTTGCCGACTTTGCCATCGCATAGAGCGGCGGACCGCAGCGTCCAAGTCGCCATCATGTCCACAGTACACAAAGCCTGCTACCGTCGCCACTGACAATTGTCATCATTCATTGCTGACCTTCTTCACTATGCTGGTCAACTCACTGCGCCTATCCTCAATGCATGGTCGGCACAAGCTCACGAAGTGCCGCCGACCACCGCAGTCAGACAACGACGAGGAGGCACCATGACGACCCAAAACTCCCGCTCGGCTTCCCCTAACCCCACGCCGACGATCCCCAGAGGCGCACTCGACGGGGCGTCCCTCTCTTTCGCCACCTTCGCTCTAGTCGCTTGTGGGACGATCGGTGGCCTCGTCTTCGCGGCGGTCTACCTCGCCGAGGGCGCCACGCGGCCCGGCTACGATCCCTGGCAGCAGGCCATTAGCGCACTCAGCCTCGGCCCGGGCGGCCAGGTGCAGCAGGTGAACTTCGTCGTGTTCGGCCTCCTGGCGCTCGCCTCGTCGTTCGGCTGGCGTGCGGCGCTCCGGCCGGGCATCGGCGCCGCATGGTATCCCCTCCTGCGCGCAATCGCTGGCGTCGGGCTGATCGTCGACGGGTTCTTCTCGCAGGATCCTGCGATCGGGTATCTAGCGGGTGCGACCCTCGGGCCGCCCACCACGCACGGCATCGTGCACGAGATGGCCGCTTTCGTCGTCATCACCGCGTTCGCGGTCGACAACTTCGTGCTCGCGCGCCGCTTCTTCGCCGAGTCGCGCTGGCGCGGATGGACGCTTCCGGCAGTGGCCACCGGGCTGATCACCATCGCCTTCATTGCGCTCTTCGGCGCCACCAACGGGCACGGGACGCTGCCGGCAGGACTCTTCGAGCGTATCGCCACCGGTGTCAACACGATCCTCGGTTTGGCCATCCTCGCGCGGCTGACGCTCGATCGCCGGCGGGCGCCCCGCCCGTGAACGCCATCACTCACAAGCAAAGAGCGGTGCCTCCAGCGCGTACAGCCAGGCGATGCCGGGCTCTCCCATGGCCGCATACGCGCGAATGCATCGGGTCCGTTGCCGTCACATGCCGTTGGCAGCCCATCCGCCACCCGAGCGTAGCCGTCCGCGGATGCCGGGTGATCGGCGTGGCACGCACGCTGGCGATTCGATGTTCGGCTGAGGTCAGTCGTGGTGCAGGCACGCCTGGATCTTCCGCAGTGTCTCTCGCTTGACCGCCTCGCCGATCCGCGTGTCGGTCTGCTGCGCGCCGAAATCGACCGCATGCCAACGGGGATAGACGTGCAGGTGGAAGTGGAAGACGTCCTGCCCGCCCGCTGGCTCATTTGCCTGTACGAGGGTGATCCCCTCGCAGGCCATCGCGGCCCTGACTGCGCGGGCCACTGCGATCGTCGTGCGCATGATCGCGGCTCCGGTCGCCTCGTCCAGGGCGTAGATGTCCGGGATGTGCTGCTTGGGCACGACGAGCGGGTGATTCTCCAGCGAGAGGAAGACGATCACCTGCTCATCCTCCGTCAGCACGTAGGCGTGGACCTGCCGCCGCACGATGCCGCAGAACACGCATGGCTCGCTCATCTGCGGTTACTCCTGCTACCATCGTTGCAGACCTACTGAGTTGGTCCTGCTGGGTCTGGTGGTTACAACTGTCAAGTGTATGCTCCGGGTCTTCGGAGCAGTTGAAAGGTATGCCTGCTATTCCAGTGTTTGCTATCCGGGTGCGGCGAAACCCACGCGGAGCGCCTCTGCCACAGCCAGCAGGGCATGGTGGCTTTGCTCGAACAAAGCGAACATGCGAAAAAAGCTGTGGATCATGCCGGCGTAGCGGATACACTGCACCGACACCCCCGCCTGGCGTAGACGCTCCGCATACTGCTCGGCCTCATCACGCACTGGATCGTATTCCGCTGTGACAATCAGCGCCGGAGGCAGTCCGCTCAAATCAGACGCATACAAGGGCGATGCATAGGGATTTAGGCGGTCTTCCGGTCGCGCCAGATACTGGTCCCAGTACCAAAGCATCTCATCGCGGGTCAGCCCGTAACCGTCGGCGTAGAGGCGATACGACTCCATCTGGGGGTCGTAATAGCAGGTCTCGGGGTAGATCAGCACCTGAAAGCACAGGGAAGGTCCACGGCGGTCGCGCGCCATGAGTGTCACGGCCGCTGCCAAGTTCCCGCCGGCACTGTCTCCTCCCACGGCGAGTCGCCCAGCGTCGCCGTCGTAGTCCTGCGCGTGCTCCGCGACCCATCGCGCGGCGGTATAACAATCTTCCGGCGCTGCGGGAAATCGGTGTTCCGGCGCCAGACGATAGCCAACGGACACGACGAGGCAACGCACACGGTTGGCGAGGGCACGACACACTGGATCGTGCGCGTTGATGCTGCCGAAGACCCAACCGCCACTATGGAAGTAGACTAGGATGGGGAGCGGCCCTACTGCCACGCGTAGCGGGGTGTAGATCCGCAGCGGCACCGCTCCGCCCGGACCTGCGATTGTACGATCGCTTACGGAGGCGACGGCTTCGGGCACTCCGGCCTGCGCCAACGCGACTTCTTCGGCCTGGCGACGTTGCTCCTGGAGCGTAGGCGCCACAATTGTAGTCGTTGCTGCCAGACGTTGCAGGTAACGAGCCGCGAACGGGTCAATTGGCAAGGCTCCCTACCTCTCCCTCTCGATATTCTACTGCCATGGCGTGTGACAGTGTATCCCCAGGGCTGACTGGTATGCATTCCTGTTTGCCTATCATTGAGTACCAGGATCCTGTGAATAAGAAACCCCCCACACCGCACAGTCTGGGACGCGGCATTAGAGCATTCGCAAGTCGTTGGACTTCCTCTCGTTGCCTTTACAGCGGGCCGCCACTCTGCTAGTATCGTGCGCGACAAGCGGCTGGCATTGGCAGAGCGGCGGCGCAGTGGCCGCGTCGTGGGGAGGGGAAGCGTCATGTCCTCCGGAATACCGGGTTACAACAACGTGCCGGGCGAATTTGGCACATGG
This sequence comes from uncultured Chloroflexia bacterium, assembly GCA_963785845.1. Classification (GTDB taxonomy): domain Bacteria; phylum Chloroflexota; class Ktedonobacteria; order Ktedonobacterales; family JADMIN01; genus CAWAWP01. The sequence continues at coordinate 387,877 of CAWAWP010000004.1, forward strand.
GACGTCTATCCAGTCTTCGTCCAAGACACCGCGAAGATCACCGACCGACGCCAAACCACCAACACCCTCTACCTCTCGGTCAATTCGCTGCTCATCGGTGCCATCGCTTTCCTGGCGCAGCAGAGTATCCAGGCGCCGCATCTCCAGATAAGCGCTTCACTGCTCATCGTGCAAATCTTCCTCGCCATCGCCGGACTTTTCCTCTGCCGCCAGTGGCTGAAGACGTTGGAGCTGTATCGCAGGCTCTTGGCGTTTCGCTACGACAAGCTCCGCAGGCTTGAAAACATGCCCGGCTTCCCCGGCGCTATCAAGATGTATCAGGTGGAAGACGACGAAGGCGGCGACCAGAAGATTTTCGGCTTCTCCAAGATCGAGGCGTTCATTCCTAGCCTCTTCAGAGTGTTGTATTTCGCCGCCCCCATCCTCTTGTTTCTCGGCGTCGTCGCCATTCGCATTCACCTTGCCGCGTGGTTGGCGCAATACATCAGCATCCCCGTGCTGAAGTAGCTGCGCATCTCCGCACCCCGCGCGTTGCCCCCTCTTGTACGAGACGCTACAATTGCGGGACTAGCCGCCGCGAGCGACCGTTTCCTGCTGTAGCTTGCCGCGAGCGGTTGAGACGACTGGGGGGCGTATGGCGAGCGTTGCGGCGAAGAAAGTCCTGCCAGCACGAGCGAAAGCGATCAATCCGAGAGGCTACATCCACCTTCCGCACAACCTCGGCGAGCAACTAGCGGATAGCGTTGCCAATGGCATGGGCTCGTGGAAGTTCATCATTATCCAGAGCACCATCGTCGGTTTGTGGATCGTCTTGAACCTGCTCGCCTTCGCGAAGCACTGGGATCCCTATCCCTTCATCCTCCTCAACCTACTCTTCTCGACGCAAGCTGCCTACGCTGCTCCGGTGATCATGATGAGCCAGAACCGCCAGGCCCAGAAGGATCGCATCCGTGACGATCACGAGGCTGACGAGGTCGATCTGCTCTACAAGATCAACGAACAGCAACTCGAGATTCTGGCCCTGCTGAGGCGCGAACTCTGCCCAGACCCATCGGGCGAAGCAGCCGACAGCGCCAGTGCGGACCAGTCTGCGCCTCTGGCTAAGGCCGCGCGCAAAGATTCCACGTCCACGCGCCGCCGCCGCTGATCTCACCCATCATGCCGGCTCGACGCGGACCGCGGTGCCACTGAGCAGCGCGTTACCGGAAAGCGGCTCGATCCACGTGTCGCCGGTCAGCTTGTTGAGGTTGACGCCCGCATGCTCCGCGGCCACGCGCAGCCGCGCGCCCGCCTGACCGTGACCCCAGCCGTGTGGCAAGCACACCACGCCGGACATCATCGTATCCGTCACTTCGACGGAGGTGGTCACACAACTTGCCGCCGAGGTGACGCGCGCCGGGGCGCCATCGGCCAGCCCCAGCCGCGCCGCGTCGTCGGGATGCATCAGCAGTGTGCAGCGCTCGTCGCCTTTCATCAGCGCAGGGAGGTTGTGCATCCAGGAGTTGTTGGAGCGTAGCTCGCGTCGCCCGATCAGCAGCAACTCAGGGCGTGGCGCGGTGAGCGAGGCTCGCAGGCGCGCCACGTCCGCCAGTAGCGGCTCCGGCGCCAGCTCGACTTTCCCCGACGGCGTGCGTAACACCTCGGGGATGCGGGGCTGCAACGGCCCAAGATCCATGCCGTTGGTCTCGCCTTCGAGTCGCGCCAAGGTCAGCCCGTCGGGCTTCGCGCCGAACGCATCGCCATAAGGCCCGACGCGCACCAGGAAGTCGAGCAGGCGCTCGGGGCCGCGTCGCGGCTCGAGCAGCGTGAGAAGCTCGCTCGCGTCGCGCCCCTCGACGGACGACCCCTTCGTGCGGACCTCGCGGCTCACCAGTTGGTGGACGACGAGGTCGTCGAGTATGCCGAGATCCGCGGCGGACCCCTGGCCCGCAGCGATCCCCGCGAGCCGCAGCAGTATCTGCCATTCGTCCATCGTCCCCGCCGCACGTGGGAAGACCGCTGGCGAGTAGTGCGCGATGTTGCGGATCGAAAGCTGGTAGAAGGCGAGATCGTAGTGCGAACGCTCCAGCGGCGACGGTGGCGGCAGGATCACATGCGCGTGGCGCGAGGTCTCGTTGAGATAGCTGTCCACGCAGACCAGACACTCAAGGGTGTCGAGTGCAGCGGCCAGCCGGTCGCCGTTCGGCACGCTGAGGGCGGGGTTCCCGGCAATTGTGATCAGCGCACGCACCTGCCCTTCGCCTGGCGTGTCGATCTCCTCGGCGAGGCAGGCGGCGGGCAGTTCGCCGTAGATCTGCGGGAAGTCGCGAACGCGGCTGTGCTTCGGGCCGAAGCGCACGCCCGGCCCAGTTCCCGGCGTGCCGCTGGTGTTGCGCGCCCCCGCCGCGGCCTTGGGAAAGAGCGCGCCGCCGGGACGGTCGAGGTTGCCGGTGAGCGCGTTGAGGGCGTCCACTAGCCAGCTTGCCAGTGTGCCGAACTCCTGCGTGCAGGTGCCGATGCGCCCGTAGACCGCTGCGCGCTCGGCGGCCGCCAGTTCGCGCGCCAGCCGGCGGATCGTCTCCACCGCGACGCCGGTGATCGGCGCGACGGCCTCTGGAGTGAATGGCTCCGCCGCCGCGCGCAACGCATCGAGTCCATTCAGATGCTCGGCCAGTGGCCCAGGCCGCGCCAGCCCTTCAGCGAAGATTACCTGCACCATAGCGAAGAGCAGATGTGCATCGGTCCCAGGCCGCAGGAAGATGTGCTCGCTGGCTTCCTCCGCTGTCCGCGTCCGCCGGGGGTCGAGGACGACGACTGTTGCCGCCACGTGCGAGGATCGCGCGGATGCGCCCGCGCATGTCCGGCGCGGTCATCAGGCTGCCGTTGGAGACCAGCGGGTTCGCGCCGAATATGAGCAGGTAGTTCGTGTGGTCTACGTCGGGAATCGGGATGCTGAGGCTGGTACCGAACATCAGCCCGGCGGCGACTTGCTTCGGCATTTGGTCGAGTGTGCTGGCCGAGTAGATGTTGCGCGTGCCCAGCGTGCGGAGCAGAGGTGTGTTGTAGAGTTGCCCCGCGAGGTTGTGGACGTTCGGGTTGCCGAGATAGACCGCAACCGCGTCGCGCCCGTCGCGCTGGAGGATCGGTGTCAGCCGCCGCTCGACCTCGGCGAATGCTTCATCCCAGGTCGCCTCGCGCCACGTTTCGCCGTCGCGGATCAGCGGCGCGCGCAGACGGTCGGGGTCGAAGTCGAACTCCTTCAGCGCGTAGGCCTTCGGGCAGATGTAGCCATGACTGAAGACGTCGTCCTTGTTGCCGCGAATACCGAGGACTGTGCGCCCGCGAGTCGTCACCTCCAGACCGCAGGTCGCCTCGCAGAGCGGGCAGGTGATGCGGTGCGTCGTCGTGGGCGCATCGGTGACTTCGGTCGTGTCGGGCGCGGTCATGGCGTGCATCGGGCAACCCTCCTTCGCCGGCAACGTGACGGCGCCCGCAGTATACGAGGGCCGCGCGGAGGGGGTCAATCGAGTGGTGGGGCGATTCTGGCTACCGAGTGTGCGGCCCGCTGCTGGAACGACGCCCGACTAGGCGGTTGGATTGTCTGCTTTGGGGGGATTGCCGAATGCGGAGAGGCCGTCTTCGATCAAGCGCTGGGCGATATTCGCCATATCGTCAGCGGGATAGGACGTATCATTTTCCAGCCACCATCGTGCCAAGCCGCGCACGACGGACGCGACAAACGTGGCGAGGATGCCGGGCTCCACCGGGGAGACGGCGTTCTGCCGCGCGAGCGCCTCGTTAATCCGTCCGGCGATATACTCGTGCAGCCGCTGATCTGCGGAGAGATCCGTCGACGACAAGAATGCCCGGTACACGGGTGCATGCTCCGCGACATGGCGAAATGCTGCACGAATGCGGTCACCGACGTCACCCGCGGTGTCGACGTTCGCGATCACCTCGTCGATCACCTGGCGCTGGCCGGCCTCGAAGAGCTCGTATTTGTCAGCGGCGTAGAGATAGAAGGTCGTGCGGTCTACATCCGCGCGCTCGGTGATCGCGGTGACGGTGACCTCCTCGAGGCCCCTTTCGGCCACCAGTTCCGCCAGGGCATCGCGCAGCTTGCGCAGAGTTTCGCGACCGCGCTCAGTGGAATGCGGCAGTTGCGGCATTGGCGGCTCTTCTCTGTGCTTGTCCCTGTTGCCTGACCTGGTGCCTGATGCGTAGATCCTACCACTTTACACCCGCCGCGCGCACCTCTCCAAGCGGACGTGGCGTGGCTACATCTCGCGATAGACGCCGGTGACCACCCCTTGAACCTCCCACTCGCGTGACCACTCACGGCTCGGGACATAGATCGGATTCATCGTAGCGTTGGCCGGCTGCAAGCGGATGCGCTTCTGATCGCGCTCGGTGAAGAAGCGCTTGACCGTTGCCGCGCCGCCGCCGACCAGATGCGTCGCCACGACGATCTCGCCGTCGAGCGCCGTCTTTGCCGGTCGCACCAGCACGTAATCGCCGTCGTAGATGTGATCGTCGATCATCGAATCGCCACGCACCAGCAACGCGTACTCTTCGGCCTCGCCACGGGTATGCGTCCCCAGATCCAATTCGGGCTGCTCGTCCGCCTCAAAGTGCTCGATCGGCTCGCCAGCGGCGATGCGCCCCAACACCGGTACACCCGGCTCGTGGGTCAGTCGCAGGCCGCGCGCTTTGCCGTCATCCTTGGCGATCCACCCCTTCTCGACCAGCTTGCCGAGGACGTAGTGGACATGGCTCTTCGACTTCACGCCCGTCGCCGCGCAGATCTCATCGATCGTCGGCGGGCGCCGCTCGCGTCGAATATAGTCGCGTACGACGCTATAGACGCGCGTCTGAATCTCGCTCAATGGCTCCGTCATAGGTCACCTCAAACAGTCTTATGGTGAATGAACTTATGTTCTGAAGTATAGCGCCCCACCGCGCTATTGTCAATTGCGCCCAAAATAGACGTTCCAATCGCTGTGTGGTGGTCGGCGAAGCACTGCCCGTCCTCCCGGGCGCGCGTAACACGCCGCGTAACGCTATCTGACACTCGCGCTGACAAACAGCGCGGCCCAACCATCACCGACCGAGCGCAAAGGAGCAACTGCATGCGTGCCACACGCCGCTATCTTGGAGCTTTTGCCGTGGCGACAGCGCTCGCCACACTTGTCTTTGCCGGCTGCGGTGTCTCAAGCACCAGCGGAGCCGCCAGCACTACGCCGCGCGCCACGAGCGGCTCGACGGGTACGCCGACGCCCATCATTCAGGTGGCGACGGCCACAGTCGGCGGCACGACGCGCATGATCCTTACGGACAACCACGGCATGTCGCTGTACTACTTCGATCTCGATACGCCCACCACAGTCGCCTGTAGCGGTATCTGCACGCAGGACTGGCCGCCTTTCCTGCTTGGGCAGGGCGATCCTGGCAGCGCCACGCCGCTCGCCGGCGTGCTCAGCGCCGCGCGCACCGCCAACGGGCGTCAAGTGCTCTATAACGGCCACCCGCTCTATCACTTCGCTGGCGACGCGAAGCCCGGCGACACCACCGGCGACGGCATCAGTGGCAAGTGGCACGTCGCCACGTCCGATACACCCGCCGCTACCTCCCCGACCAGCACGCCCTCCACTAGCGGCACCAACACGCCAACGCCCAATCCCTACAACTACTGACCTCTGGGAAAGCCTATAAGGCGCTCTGGCCAACACCTCGACAGAATTCGGCCTCGTCCGCCGCACTCGGAGAGATGAACTGAGGCCCTGTGGCGACGATTCGCGCGCCTGAGCTAGCGTGGTAGAATGGCGCGACGCGCTCAACGCCGAACTGGTTCGAGCGCAGGTGTAGGAGACCCCATGCAGCTCGAGGTGCTCTCGCGGGAGCCCAATGCAGCGCCGCGTCCGACGCCGATCCTCTTCGTCCATGGCGCGTGGCACGGCGCGTGGTGCTGGGACGAGCACTTCCTGCCATACTTCGCGGACCACGGCTATCGCGCCTACGCCCTCAGCCTCCGTGGCCACGGCGCCAGCGCCGCGTCGCGCCATTTCCGCACCGCGCGCATTCGCGACTACGCCGCCGACGTCGCCCAGGTTGCCGCGCAGTTCGCGACGCCGCCGATCGTCGTTGGACATTCGATGGGCGGCCTCGTCGTCCAGAAGTATCTCGAAGCGCATGCCGCACCCGCCGCCGTGCTCATGGCCTCGGTTCCCACCAGCGGCGCCCTGCGCACCACGCTCAACATCGCGCGCAAGCACCCGCTGCGCTTCCTCCAAGCTAACGCCACCTGGAAGCTCTACCCGATCATCGCCACGCCGCGCCTGGCGCGCGAAGTCTTCTTCTCGCCCGGTTACCCGTCAGAGGAGCTACAGCGCCACTATCCGCGCTTGCAGAACGAGGCCTACCTCGCCTTCTTGGACATGATCGCCTTCGCGCTTCCCCGGCCCAAGCGCGTCACGACGCCGCTGCTCGTCCTCGCCGCCCAGCGCGACGCCATCTTCACCCCGCGCGAAGAGCGGCGCACCGCGCGTCGATACGGCGCCGAGTTCAAGCTCTTCGCCAACACCGCTCACGACATGATGCTCGAAGCCACCTGGCGCCAGGCCGCCGACAGCATCCTAACATGGCTCGACGACCGCGGATTGTAGCAACTGTCGCGGTATGTCGGTAGCGTGACGCGTTTCCACGTGGGAACGCTGCAACAAGCGGCTCGCTTGTGCGACAGGAGGGCGTGACCGAAGCGAGCAGCGCGTTATCGCATCTGCCGCCAGGCGTTTCGCAGTCCGCGTGCCCACTCGAGGGCGAGCAGCGGCCCCACGACGACCACCAGCGGGTTGTGCCCCCACGCGCGCCGCAGCCGGCCATGCGCCGCGCACGACACTGCGCGCGTCATTCCGCATCCAGGGCAGCGCACGCCAAAGATCGTTCGGAAAAGACACAGCGGCGGCCCGCGCTCAATCCAAGCCGTCGGGATCAGCAACAGAGCCGTCGGGGCAATCAGGTATGCGACCAGCCGGGCGAATCGGCGCCGCTGGCCCGAGCACAGGGGTGGAGCGGGCGATTGCACCATCTTAGGGGCGGCCGACGAGCGGCTGGCCGTTGGCGTCGGTGAAGCTGCCAGTCACAATCAAGATGATGTCGACGAGCCACCAGATGCCGCAGCCGCCGACCGTCAGCAACTTGATGATGCCGGTGCCCGTCTTGCCGACGTAGAAGCGGTCAACGCCGAACGCGCCGAGGAAGATGCTCAGGAGCAGCGTGGTCGTCCAGTCCTTGCCCGCCTGTGGTGGGTACCCATATGGTTGCTGGTATGGTTGCTGGGGATATGGCTGCTGGGGATATGGCTGCTGAGGATATGGCTGCTGAGGATACGGCTGCTGTGGGTAGCTATTCGGGTCTTGAGATGGATTCGGGGTCGAACCGTAGCCCGGCTGCTGGGGGTATCCTTGCTGATTCGGATCCTGATAGTTCATCGCAATGCTCCTGTCAAGCTATCGTTCATCGCCATGTGATATCCTCACAGCATAACGCCGCACGATCCGCGCCGCCAAAGGCACAGCGCATGCTAACGTAGCGCGCCTGTTGTGTCAATCGTGTTCGGCCCTATTGTGAGCGCATCACCTCTTGTAGCGCCGCAGGATTGAGCCGGAAGTCGAAGGTCATCCAATAGGCCCTCAAGTGAAGGTAGAAGAGCATCGGCAGCAGCGCGGCGAACGGTGGGCTGCACACCAGTTGTACGTCGAGGGATCTCCTCGCCGTGGATACCGCAAGGTCTTGCCACCGAGCGTAGGAGGCCTCCTTGGGAGGCGGGCCCGTCGCCGCGAGCCACTGGCCTGGTGCCTGTTCGAGGGCGGCGTGGTCCCGATAGTGAGACCCGATCCACTAGTGCCAGACTCGGCCACCGCCCGCGCCATCGCCGCCTTTCCTCAACCATCCAAAGGTGGCACGGGCTGTGCAATCAAGCAATTCTGTCTGCGTGGTGCGGTTTCCCGCGGCAACGGCCAATGGAGCATCCGCTGGGTCGCCAACGAAGGGTTGCCAGGATACGCATGTTCGGCGAAAATGACGAAGCTCTTCCGCCGTGGCGTAGTTACTGACACGGCGCGCATCGACGCCCGCACGGGCAGGCGCGGTGGGCACGAACACGAGGCGCGGGCAAAGGAGATACCGCCCTATGGCACATGTGCTCATAGCCGACGACGAAGCGGAAATCCGCGATTCGTTACGTCTGGTGCTGGAAGACGCGGGGCATGACGTCGTCGAGGCCGCCGATGGCGCGACCGCGCTAGCGATTCTTGAGTCGAGTCCGCATACGCTTGTGGCGCTGCTGGATTACCGCATGCCGGAGATCAACGGCACAGGGGTGCTCGCGGCGCTGGCCGACGATCAGGGGCGCCTCAAGTCGCGCCACGCCGTGCTGCTTTTCACCGCCGCCAGCGCGTCAACGCTCAACTCCACGACAGAGGCACTCTTTCCCGGGCAGTTGGTGCGCGTGATCGCCAAACCATTTGATGTTGACGATATCCTCCAGGCGGTAGCCGAGGCCGAGAGTCGCCTGAGCGTGGAGCCCTGACGCCACGCTCAGGCGACGTTTCACGTAGGCCCTACTCATAGATGATGGTCCAGACAAGGCGCACACCCCACCTGTTCGCGCCGTGAGCCTGTGTTGAGCGTTTCGTAATCTTGCATTCGCGATACTACGCGAGACATCGCGAGCTCACTCGTCGGCGCCATCCTGGCGGAATCGCCGCGACGCCGGTCGCCAAAGCCTAAAGTCTGGCCGCGAGTGCACCTTCAGGCGCAATCGATGCTGTCCGCGCATTGCATGCTCGCTCTAACGCTTTTCTAGCACAACTCCAACGCGCCTCTAACAGCCGTCCTATGCGACTCTAACGCCCCATGCGAGATACTCACTGACGGCACAGCGACATACGGCTGAGGCGCCTGAAGGCTCGCGAGAGCCGCCCAGTGCTCGGCTGGCCGCCGTCTATGAACGACGGTGCACGGTCGGCAGCGTGCGTCCGCGAGTTCGCGGCGCGTCGCATGAGAGACGCAAGATACAGAGGAGGGTATGAGAGTTGGCTAGCACGATTCACCCGGTTGGCGATCGCGTGGTGGTGAAGCCCAGCCAGAAGGAAGAGATGACCAAGAGCGGCATCGTGATCCCCGATACCGCCAAAGAGAAGCCCCAGGAAGGCACGATCATCGCCGTCGGCGCGGGCAAGCTCACCGAAAAGGGTGACCGCCAGCCGCTGGAGGTCAAAGCGGGCGACAAGGTGCTCTTCGCCAAGTACGGTGGCACGGAGTTCAAGCTCGACGGTGAGGACCTCCTGGTCCTGCGCGAGTCCGACATCCTCGCGGTGCTCACCGACAAATAAGCGGTCGCTCGACGCGGCCCGCACAGGTCGGCGCGAGAGATTGGCACGCAGCGCGACACGGAAGTGTCGACACCGGGACTAGGGGATGACTTCCCCGTGAAATAGCCTCGAATCTCAGTATCACGAACAGAGGAGAACACCTACACATGGCTAAGCAGCTTGTCTTCGACGAGCAGGCGCGTCGCTCCCTGAAGAAGGGCATCGACATCCTGGCGGGCGCCGTCAAGACCACCCTCGGCCCCAAAGGCCGCAACGTCGCGCTGGATAAGAAATTCGGCGCACCGACCGTCACCCATGACGGCGTCACCGTCGCCAAGGAGATCACCCTCGAAGATCCCTTCGAGAATATGGGCGCGCAGCTCCTCAAAGAAGCCGCGACCAAGACCAACGACGTCGCCGGTGACGGCACGACCACCGCGACGGTGCTGGCCCAGGCGATCGTCAACGAGGGCCTGAAGAACCTCGCCGCTGGCGCGAACCCGATGCAGCTTCGCGCGGGCATCGAGAAGGGCGTCGCCGCCGTGGTGGAATACATCCGCAGCGCCGCCACGCCGGTCGAGGGCAAGAAGGAGATCGCGCAGATCGCCACCGTCTCCGCCGCCGACCCGCAAATTGGCAATCTCATCGCCGAAGTGATGGAGCGTGTGGGCCGCGACGGCGTGATCACCGTCGAGGAGAGCAAGGGCATCAACTTCGAGACCGAGTTCGTCGAAGGCATGCAGCTCGATAAGGGCTACATCTCCGCCTACTTTGTCACCAACTCCGACCGCATGGAGGCCGTCCTCGAAGACGCCTACCTGCTGATCACCGACAAGAAGATCAGCGCCGTCGCCGACATCCTGCCGGTGCTCGAGAAGCTGACACAGATCGGCAATCGCAACATCGTGATCATCGCCGAGGACGTCGACGGCGAGGCCCTGGCGACGCTGGTCGTCAACAAGCTCCGCGGCATCCTCAACGTCTTGGCCGTCAAGGCGCCGGGCTTCGGCGACCGCCGCAAGGCCATGCTGCAAGACATCGCCGTGCTCACCGGCGGCGAAGTGATCAGCGAAGAGACGGGCCGCCGCCTCGAAAACGCCACGCTGCAAGATCTCGGTCAGGCGCGCCGCGTCATCGCCAAGAAGGACGAGACGACGATCGTCGAAGGCAAGGGCGACTCGAAGTCCATCCAGGCCCGCATCAAGCAGATCAAGGCCGAGATCGACAACACCACCAGCGACTACGACCGCGAGAAGCTGCAAGAGCGCCTGGCGAAGCTCTCCGGCGGCGTGGGCCTGATCAAGGTCGGCGCCGGCACAGAGGTGGAGTTGAAGTTCCGCAAGACCCGCGTTGAGGATGCGCTCTCGGCGACCCGCGCGGCCATCGAAGAAGGCTTCGTGCCGGGCGGCGGCGTTGCGCTGCTGAACGCTATTGAGGCGCTCAACGGCGTCCAGGCTGAGGGCGATGTCCTCACCGGCGTCCAGATTCTGCGTCGCGCGCTCGAGGAGCCGCTGCGCACCATCGCGACCAACGGCGGTCAGGACGGCGCGGTGGTCGTCGAGGCCGTGCGCCGGGCGCAGAAAGAGCAGAAGAACAACAAGCACATCGGCTACAATGTGCTCACCAATAATGCGGAAGACATGGTTGTGGCGGGCGTCATCGACGCCGCGAAGGTGACGCGCTCCGCGCTGGAGAACGCCGCCTCGATCGCCGCGATGATCCTCACCACCGAGGCGCTGATCACCGACATCCCCGAGAAAGAGAAGCCCGCTGCCCCGGCCATGCCGGAGTACTAGGCTCCCTCCCACTCACACAGCACCACCAGGGGACACGCTCAACGGCGAGCGTGTCCTCGGCGTATGATGGCGCTACCTCTTCGTGAGGGCGCGTGCCCGCTCGCACGATTCCCCGAGAGTGGCCCGCGCGGCGGCGATCATGGCGCTTGGCGATCATGGCGATCCAGGAACGAGGAACAGCTACGTGACCGACGGGACGCCGCGTGACGCCGACGCACTCGTGCGAGAGCCTCCCGCAATTCCACCGGAAAGCCTATACGCCTGCCTGCGGGACGAGTACGCGCTCGAACCGGCGTCCTTGGAGTTCCTGCCGCGCGGGCGCGATTACGATGCTGGCGTCTTTCGCGTGGTGGATGCTCGCGGCACGACGTACCTGCTGAAAGTCACGACACGGCCACTCTACGCGCCGAGCTACCTGGTGCCACGCTACCTCAGCGAGCAGGGGATCGCCTCCGTCGTCGCGCCCGTGCCGACGGCGAGCGGCGCCTTGTGGGTGACGCTTGGCGCGTGGCGCGCGACCGTCTACCCGTTCGTCGACGGTGATACCACGTGGGCAGGTATGACGAGCGCGCACTGGCGCGAAACGGGACGCATCTTCCGGCGCATTCACGAGACGCGCCCGCCGCTGGAACACCTCGAAGCCTTGGGATCGCCGCGCCGCGAGACCTTCGATCCGTCGGGCTACCTCCGCTGGGTGCGCGAGTTCGAAGCGCGACTCTATCCCCGCTCGCCGGCTCGCTCTGCAGCCGTGAGCGCACTCGCCGCGGCGTGGATGGCGCACCAGCCAGAAATTCACGCCATGCTAGCCACGCTGGAAGCGCTGGCCGCCCCACTGATGGCCCAGGCCGTACCGTACGTCATCTGCCACGCCGATCTGCATGCGGCTAACCTGCTCCGCGACGCCGATGGTGGCGTCTTCGTCATCGACTGGGATGAGGTGATGCTCGCGCCAAAGGAGCGCGACTTCATCTTCGTCCGCGAGTCGCCATCCGACGCCTTCTGGGATGGCTACGGAGCCTGCGCGGTCGATTGGCTCGCGCGTACCTACTTCCAGTACGAGCGCGTCGTGCAGGACGTGATCGAGGACGCGCGCCAGATATCCTCCCGCGAAGATCTGGGAGAAGCCATCAAGTTCGACATGCTCGGCGCGTTCGAGCAGTCATTCGCGCCTGGCGGCAACCTCGGCGCCGCCCATGCTGCTGCGGCTCACCTCCCGCCCAATATTGGCATTCCCCGCGGATGGGACGCGGACAGGCATCTATAGTGGCACTTCCCGTGACGCAAGCGCCCCGGCTCAGCGCTTCGGCATAGTCCGCGGCATAGGCCACGCCACGCGCTGTGGTGTCCCTCACAATCGCCCGCGACGGCACGCCTGCGCGCAACCAGACGCAGGCGCATGGCGTAGAGTAGTCCAATCTCAACAAATTAGTACGCTGGGACTTGCATGGGAATCCGCTTCTCCAGTACCGTGGCGCTGGGCGCGATGCTCGCGGGCGCGGTCTCTGCTCAGCAGGCAGTCTGGCGGCGTCACAGGCGAAGGGCGCGTGTCCGCATCCGACCAGTCGCCAGGGGGCAGAACACATGACGCACGTGCTCGTAGTCGATGACAGCGCCACCGTTCGCCGCCTCGTCTGCCCGATGTTACGCGAAGCGGGCTACGACGTCAGCGAGGCCGTCGATGGCATGGAAGCGCTCGCCGCGATTCGCGCCAGCGCCGAGCCGCTGGTCGTGTTGCTCGACGTGGTGATGCCGCGCATGGGAGGCATCGGCGTGCTCAACGCAGTGGATGATGACAAGAAGATGGTGCGGCGTCACGCCTTCATCCTGGTGACGGCGACGCCGGAGGTGGTGCGTCCGCACCTCATCGCCGATATGCTCGACCGTATGCGTATCCCCGTGCTGACCAAACCCTTCGCCGACGACGATCTGCTGGGCGCCGTCACCGAGGCGGCATCGCGGCTGGGGGCGAAATGATCACGCCTAGTACGGCGAATACGTGGAGGATGCGGACGGCGTATCACGCTGCTGCTTCTTGAAATGCGCGCGTACCCGCGAACCAAGCTCTCTCACGCGCGTCCGTGCCCGCTGGAATGCCGAAGGTCTGGCGGCCACCTGCTCGTCGGCCAGCGCAGGTGCGGCAGGCTTGGGCAGCCCGATCAGCCGCCGTACGGGCGGTGCGTCGACGGCGGGCGCTGCCTCGGGTTGGGTGACGACGACGGTGAGCGGCTGGCTTGCGGCGATCGTGCGCAACTCCTCATGCTCGATATGCAGCACGCTATACTCGCCTTGCAGCCGCGCATACTCCTCGCGCAGCGACGCCAGCTTCGTTTCCAATTCGTGCGCTTGCCGGGTCAGCCCGACGGAGCGCCACGAACTGGCAAGCCGCCCAGGCACCAGCAGCAGAAATGCCACGATCACGCCGAGGCCAGCCGCGGCGGCGAGGTCCCACCCCACATAGCCAGTGAAGCGCTGCCCCATGAAGGTGATCGCCTCAACGTGATCGTTCTGCGCGATCAAGATGATGCCCGCCACGAAGACCGCCGCGGTGAAAAGTCCGATCAAGAACGAGAGAAACGCGCGCATGGCCGGTCCTCCTCTGAAGGTGCTCTGAGGTTGCTCCGCCGTGCCCCGACGATATCAAGACGCCGATGAAATGGCGTGAGACCGAACGCAGCAGAACCCGTGCCAGAAACTGGACTATTGCGCGCCCTGCTCGCGCACCATCGAGCAAGCGCACGTGAACGACACAATCGCGACGCCTTGACACACCACAACATCTGCTCGGCCTCAGCGCGAGCGACATTGTGGCGACACCTGCGACGCGCGGAACACGCGGACGCTCGCGGGCTAATGGCGCAGCCCTAATACCGCGACGACCAGCTCGACGGCGATCAGCGCGATCACCAGCACTTCCAGCAGCGTCGCCCAGGCCTCCTGCGCCTCGTCGCGCAGCAGCGACGCCGTCTCGCGCAGCACCGTCAGCGCCTCGCCGATCCCCGCGCGCCAAACCTCCACGCGCAGCGTTGTCAGCGCGGCGGAGTAGACGCGATTCCAGTAGACATCCTCCGTCACCTTCAGCGCGTTCTCCACGCGGGCGTTGGTGTCGGTGATGTCGGCAATCAGCACGGCGATCTCGCGCAAAAAGCGTTGCGACGACCGCAAGCGCGAGGCGACGGGCCGCCGCGTGCGGAGCGTCCGCTGGGCGATCTGTGCTTGGTCGCGTTCGACTTCAGCGTCGTACGAGCGATACGAAAGCAGTTGCGCGTTGGCGAACTCGAAGAGCAGCGCCGCATCGTCGCGCGCCGCGGCGTCCGGCTCGATCACGATCGCCGACGCCCACGTCATCATGATCAGGTCATCGTCGTAGTAGCTCAGCGACGTGGCAAGCGACTGCGCCGCGGCGCTGAGGCCGCGACGCTCGCCCAACGCCGCCTGCAGCAGCACGGGATGCCGCGCGAGCTGCGATGCCGGTGCGCCCGCACCCAGCTTCTCCACCAGCAGCAGCGTATAGTCCTCCGTGCGCGCCACGTCGTTTGGGCGTTCCAGCGCCGGGGCGAGCGTCTTCCGCAGCACGTCCAGCGCGTGATCGAAGGTAGCGACCACGTCGTTCGGATACGTCTGCACCTCGGCCATCAGCTCCGCCACCTGCTCCCAGGTCTGTGGCTCGGTCAGCGGCAGCAAGAAGCGCAGCGCCAGGATGCCGAGATCGTAGATATGCGCTTGCAGGTGGCCGTGCAGCGTCACGCCGCCGAGAGCGAGATCGAAATCGCCCATGCCGATCTCCAGCGGCAGTTGGGGGATGTCGATGCTGCCGCCGCGACTCACCACGGGGCGTGCTCGCGCGCTGGGCGTCGCCAGCGTCGCGCGAGCGATCTCCAGGTCGATAGCATAGCTGACGTCGTAGAGCTGATAAAGATGCAGCGCCGCGCGCTCGATGCGTGGTGGCGCTGTGATCGGCGTCGTCATAATCCCTGCCAGAGCAGCCCCGCATCAGCAGTCGCGCCGGCGAGAATCGAAGCTTCCCCCCAGAAGCGGACCGCGGCTGCGACGTGGGCGCATACCGCCGATTGTAGCACCGAGAGCCGCAATGCCAGCCAGCCGTTACCGCTCCTCGCCTGTGTCACCTCAGTCGCCCGCGTCGTCCTCCGTCTCGTCACCGGGGGCATCCGCGCGCGGCAACACGTTCTCGCTCCGCACCAGATCGGTTCCCGTCCACACCTAGTCCTCGATGTGGAACTCCGGTGTCTACGAAGTCAAGCGTTCTGATGCGCCAGTCTGCTCGGCAGTTCCTTCCGGCGCCGATGCATCCTGCGGTGACGCGGGCTTGGCGAGCGGACGGCGGCGGTTGCCGTTGGCGCCGTTGCTCCGAGGCGTCTCCGCGTCGGGTGGTGGCCTCGGCGGCCGCGTACCGCAGCACGGTCACGATCGCACTGCCGCATGCTGTGCGCGCTGAACCGCCGCCAGCGCCTTTGCCGTAGCGCTCAGCAGTGCGCGCCGCTGCCCTCGGCTGCGCTCGAAACCACCGTGAGCAGCACATCCATATCGAAAGGCTTGGTGATCATCTCCACGCGTAAGGCCTCGCGCAGCTTTCGCGTGCCCTCCCTGCGTGCCTTGCTCACCGCTGTCACCATAATGATGTGGTGGCGGTCGGCGAGCGTGGCATCGGCGGCCACGGCTCGCAGCACGCCAAGACCGTCGGTTCCCGGCAGATCCAGATCGAGCAGCACGACAAGCGGATCAGCGCTGGCGCGGAGCATGCGTACCGCCTCGTCGCCATCGCCCGCCTCCACGACCGTATAGTGGCTCTCCTCCAGCATCATGCGCAGCACGTCACGAGTCGCCTCGTCGTCGTCGACGACCAATACTCGTGTCATCTGATCGCCTCCAATCCGTGTACGTCTCGCGTTGTACGAGATGACGTATCTTACACGCGTAGCACGTCGCGTGCCCGTTCTCGCGTGCCTGTTGACGAGGCGACTTAACGGCGATACCCGCCGATCCTGCACTTATGCGGCGGTACGTGGTATTCGAGCTCTATATGACCGGCAGGCGCACCGTAAACGTGGTGCCCTTGCCTTCGGTGGATTCTACCGTGATCGTGCCGCCGTGAGCTTCCACCACCTGGCGGGCGATGTACAGCCCCAGCCCCAGCCCGCGTCGTGCCGGTCGGTCGGGACGCGCCACCTGGAAGAAGCGCGAAAAAAGATGGGGGATCTCCGATGCCGGGATGCCGGGGCCATGGTCTTGCACCTGTATTTCCGCCTCGCCGTCCACACGCCGCAGGCGCACCTCGATTCGCTCGCTATTCGGCGCGTAGATGATAGCGTTGTTCAGCAGATTCAGCAGCACTTGTTGCAGCCGTCCACCATCCGCGTTCGCCATGATCACCTCACCGTGCGGTTCGGCAAGAACGATCTGCTGGCCGTTGGCGAGCGAGTGCGCCATCTCGACGCTCTGCGAGACGAGCTCGTTCAGCGCTATCGGGCGGAATTCGAGACTCAAGTGCCCGGTCTGCAGCCGGCTGGCATCGAGGAGATCGTCCACCAGCCGCGTCAGGCGTCGTGTCTGCCGCAGCGCCACCTCGATGTGATGATGTATCCGCGAGTCAGGCGGCTGATCGGCGACCTGCTGCTGCAAGATCTGCAGCGTGGCGGTCAGCGGCGTCAGCGGCGTACGCAACTCATGGCTGGCGAGCGCCATGAATTCGTTCTGCATGCGGGCCAGGCTGCGCTCGGTGATGTCGCGGATGATGACGATGCCGCCACGCCTGGGCTCATCGCGGATTGGCCGCCCGTTCGCCTCAAATTGGCGCCTCGTGCCATCACGCGCGCTGATGGTGAACTCCATGCTAAACGACTCGCCGCGTGCGGCGCAGCTTTGGGGCGTAGCCTCGGGCGCCAACGGATTCCCCTCCGCGTCTTCGGGCCGGAGAGCCGCGTGCTCCGAGCCAAACATCGCGGCGTAGGCGGCGTTGGTCAGGCGCGTTGAGCCATCGGGATTCACCACCAGCACGGCGTCGCCCATACTGACGAGCACCGCGGCGAGTCGCGCGCGCTCCTCCTCCGCAGTGGCCGCCAATTCCCCAAGTTCGTAGCCGCGCGCGTGAAGATCATCATTGGTGGTGTTGAGCTCTTCGATCGTCGCCTGCAACTCCTCGTTGAGCGTCTCTAACTCCTCGTTGGTTGCCTGCAACTCCTCATTGAGCGTCTCAACCTCCTCGGTCGCCGCCTGGGCCTCCTCCGAGGTGAGCAGATATGCCTCGGTGTTTGAGCGCAGTTCTTCGTTGGCGCCAGTCAACTCCTGGTTCGCCTCGATCAGTTGCCGGTTCGTCTCAACCAGGCGCAGGATGATCGCGTCTTTGCTCGCGACCTCGCTCTCCGCCGTGCTGCGGTCCGATTCCGCGGTGCTGGCGGCGCTGCTCAACTCCCGTTCGAGACGTCGGCGCGTCGCCACTGCTGCGGTGACGTCATGCAAGATGACCATCACGCTCTCAATCGTCCCGCTCTCCTCATCGCTACGCTGCGGGTGGCAAGTGATCTGCAGAAAGTACTCGTCGTCA
Source organism: uncultured Chloroflexia bacterium (assembly GCA_963785845.1). Taxonomy (GTDB): domain Bacteria; phylum Chloroflexota; class Ktedonobacteria; order Ktedonobacterales; family JADMIN01; genus CAWAWP01. Next base: position 405,582 of record CAWAWP010000004.1, read on the forward strand.
GTGCCCGCATCCGCGACAGAGAACTCATCGATGCCGGCGGGCGTGCCAGTGCGGAAAGCCGCGTCGATCGCCTCGCGCAACCTCGCCTGCGAGACGCCCCGCGCAACGTGAATCAGGTCCTCGCCGATGGCGCTGTTGTAGATGCTCAGCAGACGTCGCGCCATCGCGTTGATCGACTGGATGTCGTAGTGTCGGTCCACCACGATGATGCCTACCGGCAAGTGCGTGAGCATATGCTCTTCCTGTGAGCGGCGCAGACCCGCCATGCGCTCCAAATGCAGCAATTCTCGCGGATCCGCGCCCCGGCCCTGAGGCGCGAGGGTTGGTGGGCGGTATACCGACGGCGCGTGCGGCGGCATCAGCACACGGTCGCCGCGCCGAATGTAGACCTTCAGTTGCCTTTGCTCCGGTTTGAAGTAGTCCGAGGTCTGCACGCTCGACTCCGCCTTGCCGAGCACGAGGTAGCCGCCATCGCGTACCGAGTAGGCGAAAAGCTGGAACGTGCGCCGCTGCAGTTCGGGCGTGAAATAGATCAGCACGTTGCGACACAACACCATATCGATCCGCGGGAACGGTGCGCGCCCGCCGAGATCGTGCTCCCCGAAGACGGTCAAAGCGCGCGCCATCTTCGTCACCTGATAGGTGTCATCTTCCCGCGTGAAATAGCGCGACAGTAGCTCTTCCGGCATCCGCTCGACCGCGGAGGCAGGGTAGATGCCGCGGCGCGCGAAGGCGATTGCCTCGGCGTCGGCATCAGTGGCGAAGATGCGCACGTTGAAGCGTTCCAAGTCCGGACCGAGTGCCTCCGCGACGAGGATTGCCAGCGAGTAGGCCTCTTCGCCCGTCGCGCAGCCAGCGGACCAGATGCGCAATTCATTGTCATGCCGCCGCGCGTACTGGATCAGTTCGGGAAGCACCTTCTCGCGCAGGTAGGCGAAGAGATCGGGATCGCGCAGAAACTCGGTGACTTTGATCAGGAACGCGTTGACCAGTCGTTGATACTCGTCGGGGTGGTCGTTGAGATACCGGAGGTAGCCGTCAAAGTTCTCGCTGTTCGTGGCGACGATGCGGCGCTGCAACCGGCGCAGAATCGTCGGCGTCTTGTAGCCGGTGAAGTCGAGGCCGTGGCGTTCACGCACCTCTTCCAGAAAACTCTCCAGCACACGGCGCTCGTCGGGCTGCGCCAGCACCTCGACGCCGGCCACCAGGTCGCGCAAAATTGGCCCGATGCGGTCGACGTTCGCCACGATATCCACGGTCGTCGGGGCGAGCGAGAGCGGCATGCCTGGGTACGATGCCGTGTCGGGATTCTGGATCACAACTGTGCCGCCCGCCTGCTTCACCGAGCGCGCGCCACTGGCTCCATCCGAGCCGGTGCCACTGAGGATCACCGCGACCAGCCGCTCGCCAAACACCTCAGCGGCCGAGGTCAGCAGCAGGTCGATCGAGGGTTTCGACGGTCCGGCGCTCTCCGTGCGCAGCGAGACCATGTGATCGGTGATCTCAACGTGGTGGTTTGCGGGCACGACATAGACGACATTGTTCTGCAGCAGCTCACTATCTTCCACCGTGCGCACGGGCAACTTGCTCCGCCGCGCGAGGATGTCACGCAGGTGGCTTTGGCGGGTGGGGTCGAGGTGCTGTGCAATCACCATCGGCGCGGCCAGTTCCGCCGGCAAATTGGTCATCAACGTCGAGAGCGCGTCGATGCCGCCCGCCGAAGACCCGACCACGATCAGGTGAGTCACCGCCTCTGGCTTTTCCGGCTTGGCGCGACCCATAGACATCGTTCCTGTTCTAGTGAACTCCTAGCGTTCGCCGGGACTCGATGCCGTGCTCACAGGCAGACGTTAGCTACGATAGCCGCATCGAGCAATCTGGTCGCCTCCAGAGCGGAACCAAGAAAGCGTGTGTTGCGAAGAGGCTTAGCACATAGCATACCACCCTCAAAGGCAGCATATGGCTTGACTTCCGCTGTCGCGGCGTTCCGCGAGCATCACTCCGTTCGCTCATCCACCGCCCGTGCGTCGCATCAGCCCACAAGCTAGCGTCGTGAGCTAGCGTCGTGAGGTGGCAAGCAGGGCGCATCGGTTCGTGCAGGTGGCACATAACCTGCGTGCTCACAGGCGACCAGTAGGGCCAGAGGGGGCCGGAAGCGCCCGAAAGGTGCGAGCATGACACGGCAAAGCCAGCCTGCGGCGTCGAACGGACGACATGCCGAAGATGGCACTGTGGGGCACGACATCATCGCCATCGGGACGTCAACCGGCGGTGTCGAGGCCCTCGCGACGATCGTACAGGGATTCCCGCAGAACCTTCCGGCGGCGGTCTGTGTCGTCCTCCACACATCTTCGCAGGCGCCCAGCATGCTGCCGCACATCCTCAGCCGCAACGGCCCGCTTCCGGCGGCGCACCCCTCAGACGGCGCGCCGATCACGCGCGGGCATATCTACGTCGCGCCACCCGATCGACACCTGCTGGTCGAGCGCGGCCGATTGCGCGTCCTACGCGGACCGAAAGAGAATCGCGTGCGTCCCGCGGCTGATCCACTCTTTCGCTCGGCGGCGCTGGCCTACGGACCGCGAGTCGTCGGCGTCGTGCTCACCGGCGCCCTCGACGACGGCACCGCCGGGCTGCTTGCCGTCAAGCGGGGCGGCGGCATCGCCGTCGTGCAGGATCCCGACGACGCGCTGATCCCAAGCATGCCCCAAAGCGCCCTGACCTATGCGCCAATCGATCATGTCGTGTCGCTCGCCGAGATGTCCGGCCTGCTCACGCGACTGGCCTATGAACCGAGCGGCGATATGCCTGAAGGCAAGCCGCCCGTGCTTGATACGCTGCGGTATGAGGCCAACATGGACGAGATGCAGGAGGGCACCATGGCGCGTGCCGAAACTCCGGGCACACTCACCGCGCTGACCTGCCCGGAATGCGGTGGACCGATCTATGAGCTGCACGACGGCAAACTCATGCGCTTCCGCTGCCGATCCGGGCATGCCTACTCCGCGGAGAGCATGTTGGCCGAGCGTTCTGAGAGCACCGAAGCCGCACTCTGGGAGGCGGTGAACGCCCTCATGGAGAGCGCGCACCTCTCAGAGAAGATGGCGCGCGACGCGCGTCGACGCGGCCACGAGCGCGTTGCCGAGCGGCTCGAAGAACGCATGCACGCCAGCGCACGCCGGGCCGAAATGATCCGCGACGTTCTGCGTACCGGCGACTCGACACTCCCTGCCGAAGCCTGAAGCCGATTGCCTTTAGACTGTCGGCGCTCCTCCCGCGCCAGCGCCCGCCCGCAATGGCGTACCGCCGCGCATCACCTCCGCGCCAACAGCGACACCCAGCCTGGCAGATCAGGCGTCCGCGCATCAGGGACCACCGTCACCTCCAGCACCTCAAACCCAGCGGACTCTAGCAACCGGCGCGCCTCGTCCGGCGTGTAGAACGCGAAAAAGCGCCGCGCATCCGGCAGTTCGATGTGCTCGTACGCCTCCATCCGCTCCGCCTCGCCGCCCTCCGCCCGCCGCTTGAGGAAGATCGCCACCGGCGCGCCGCGTCGCGCTACCCGCGCCAACTCCGCCACGGCCCGTGGCGCCACGCGCAGCGGCAGGTGCAGCAGCGAGGCCGAGCACCAGACCCCGCGACACCTGCCATCGGGGATATCGTCGAGGTGTCGCAGGTCCATCAGCGCATAGCGAATAGATCCCTTGGGCAGCCGCCGTGCCGTGCGCTCACCTGCCTCGTCGAGCATCCCTTGCGAGAGGTCCACCGCCAGCACCGGCAGGCCGAATGCTGCCAGCGAACGCGCGTCGCGCCCCGCGCCGCAGCCAGCGTCGAGCACTGGCGCCAGTTCGAGATACTCTTCCAGCGTGGCGTCGTCGCCCGGTCGCCCCAATTCCGGCAGGGGGTTGCGCTCCGCGTTCTCCGCCAGCAGATCGACAAACTGCTCCATGCGATCGTGCCAGTGCGCCGGGGCGTGCTCGTTGCGCTCGGCGTAGTTGCGCGCCACCTGATCGTAGGTCGCCGTGGTAATCTCCACACTCTGGGCAAAGCGCGGCGGGGTCCGCTGCGCGTCGGGCGTTTGGTCCATCTGCTGCTGCTCGTCGCTCAAGGTGCTATCGTCCTTTCCGCGCCGCCAACGCAGGTGGCGCGTTACGTGCGGGAACACCCCACCGTGCTCCTGGTATATCCTCGCATATCTGTTGTATACCATCAGCCGAACGCGCCCGAAGACGCCTGCCGCGATCGATGCCGCGCGAGGGCAGTGAGGAGAAGCTCATGCAGTTCCCATCCTGGCTCGATGCGGGGCTGCAAACCTACGGCTACTGGATCGTCCTCGTTGCCGTCATGCTAGAGAGCATGGGCGTACCGTTTCCCGGCGAGACGGCGCTGGTCGCCGGCGCGGTCTACGCGGGCGTCAGCGATCAACTGAACATCGTGGGAGTGATCATCGCCGCCGCCGCCGGGGCGATCCTCGGCGACAACATTGGCTTCACCATCGGCTATCGCGGCGGCAATCCGCTGATCCAGCGCATCGGCCACGCCCTGCACCTCAACCTCAGCGGCCTGCGCTACACCGAGCGCTACTTCGAGCGCCACGGCGACAAGACCGTCTTCTTCGGCCGTTTCTTCTCGATCCTGCGCACCTACGTCGCGCTCTTCGCCGGCATCAATCACATGCACTGGCGCAGGTTCTTCATCTTCAACGCCGCCGGTGGCGTCACCTGGGCGGTCATCTTTGGGTTGCTGGGCTACTTCCTCGGCAGATCACCCCTGCTCCCCACAATCTTGCACGCCCTGGGTATCGGCGGGTTCGTGCTGCTCGGAGTCATCGTGGTCGGCGCGATTGTCGTCGTCGCCGTCATGCGCCATCGCCGCGAGTCAGCAAAGCGTGATTCAGCAAAGCACGAGAACACGTCGAACGCCGCCCCACCCGCGCACCACTGATCGTCGCTTCGTTCAGCGCAGCCAAGTGCCGAGCACGATACCGAGCGCCGCCGCGACGATCCCCCCCGCGAGCGTGCCCAGCGCGTTCAGCCAGGCGTAGTGCGTGTGGCCGCGCCGCGCGAGCGCGTGCGTCTCGAAGCTCAGCGTGCTAAAGGTGGTATAGCCGCCAAGGAAGCCGCTGCCGACGACCACTCGCCACGATCCCCAGCCCACGCCCACCGTCAACACCAGCCCCAGAACGAACGCGCCGCTGACATTAATCACAAAGGTCGCCAGCGGAAAGTGATTCAGCCAGGTGCGGGCCACCCACTCGACCACGCCGAAGCGCGCCACGGCGCCCAGTGCGCCGGCCACCCCAAGCGCCAGCAGCATTGGCAAAGTCTGCACGGTCAATCTCCCTCGCCCCACGCTCCCACACCAACCGGGAGATCGTCCAGCGCGTTGGCTCGCGCCACGTCAACCACATCAAGCACGTCAAAACTCACCTTGAACCGCGTCCATCGCCTGTGCGCCAACCCCGCCAGCAGATGGCCCGCGCGCACGCAGAGCACGCCCAGCGCGATGCTACCGCCAAGATAGAGCATTGCCGCGAGTACCCGATCGCCAGCGAACAACGCGTCGCCGCCATACGCGAGCGTGCTAAAGGTGGTAAAGGCGCCGAGAAAGCCCGTGCCGAGCATCAAGCGAGCGTCGTGCGAGATATGCGCGCCGTGCTCGACGAGTCCGAAGAGAAAGCCGAGCGCCGCCGCGCCGCTGAGGTTGACGAAGAGGATGTCGACGGGGATGCCGCCTGTGCGGTGTGGCGGCAGCATGCTGGCCAGCGCCAGCAATGGCGACGAGAGGGCATAGCGTGCGACGGTGCCGCAGAACCCGCCCGCGAACACCAGGGCAAAGCGTCTCATACAGGAAAGCACCTCCTGGCGCGACGTGACGAGGCCCGCCCGAATTCAGGCAATAAAAAGGCCCCTACGGCGACACCGCTCGGCGCGGAAAACCGCGCACGCGAGTGACATCGGAGTAGAAGCCATCAGCCCCGCCGAAACAGCGAGCGGAGCGGTTGCAGGCGAGCCTCATCGCCTATGCGTACCAGCGGTCTTTCGCCCAAAGCGTGCCACCACCAGCACAACGCTAAGCATACCACGCAACCCTATCGGCTGAGAAGACCCTTTCGTCGCGGCTAGGCGCTCGCCCGCTCTTTGGACTGCGCCAGCGCCTCTGGCCCAATCACGCGATGGCGCAGCGGCGACGACAGCACGATGGAGGTGTTCGAGGTGCCGTGGGGCGTCAGCCGCGCCACCAGTTCCTGCAAATGGCCCACCGACGCGACCACCGCCGTCAGCGTCATGCAGTCGTCGCCAGTCACGTCGTGGCACTCGATAATCTCCGGGCACGAGCGCATCAATGCGACGATGCGTTCATACGGCTCCCGCGTCGTCTTGAAGCGAATGATCGCGGTCAGCCCCAGCCCCAGTTTCGCGGGATCCACGTCTGCATGGTAGCCGCGGATGATCCCTGCCGCTTCCAGCCGTCGCATGCGTTCGGCAACCGCTGGCGCAGTCAGGCCCACGCGCCGGCCAAGCTCCGCGAACGAAGCGCGCGCGTCCTCTTGCAGTGCGCAAACGAGTTCCCACCCCGTCTCATCCAGCAGCTTTTCGGCATCGTTAGCCATATGCTCGATCTACCTTCTCTTCTGTGCAAATTTGCACAAACCACTTGTGAAACTGTGTTCCAATTCGCCGTGTTCTTTTCTATTGTATCACCACACCCTATACGCGCAGAGAAATGAGCGACACACCGCCATGACCACCGCCACCACCCTGCGAAAACACCTCACCCTCACCGACGGCTTCGTGCTCTACACCAGCGCCGTCCTCGGCCAGAGCCTGATCGTGCTGCCTTCCATCGCCGCGCGACGGGCAGGCGCCTGGTCGATCCTCATCTGGGCGGGGCTCGCCGCGCTCTCCTACCCACTGGCGCGCATCATGGCCGAGTTGGGCACGCGCCATCCCTCCGCTGGCGGCGTGATCTCCTTTATCGGTCGCGGCCTGGGGCGACAGACCGGCTGGCTCACGGGCGTGCTCTATCTTGCGGCCATCGCCGTTGGTGGCCCGCCCACCGCGCTGATCTTCAGCGAATACGTGGGCACGCTCGTGCCGCTCTCCGCCACGCAGCGTTACCTCGTCGCCGGTGCGGTGATGGCCGCGCTGATCCTCGCCAACCTCTTCGACGTCTCGCGCATCATGCGCCTCCAGCGCTGGATCTTCTTGGGATGCCTCGCCGCCGTCACCGCGACGATCCTACTCGCGCTGCCCCACGTCGCGCCGGCGCGGCTCACCGACGTGCGCGGCTTCGGCCTCGGCGGCGTCGCCTCCACCGGGCTGATCTGCTTCTTCGCCTTCGTTGGCTGGGAGAACGCGGCCTTCTCCGGCGAAGAGTTCGCCGACCCTCGCACGCTTGTCAAAGCGCTGGGCCTCGCCGTCGCTGCCGTAGGCACGCTCTTCGTGCTGCTGGGGATCGCCGTCGTCGGCGGGCTTGGCCGCGGTGTGCTCGCCAGCAGTGATGCCTCGCTCACCGATCTGACACGCCTCGCACTGGGCGCCTCAGCAGCGCGCGCCGCCTCGGGGGTTGCGCTCGTGCTACTCTTCGCCTTCCAACTGACCTGGGCGCGCAGCGGCACCAGACTGATTTACGCGCTGGCCCGCGACGGACTCTTCCCGCGTGCCCTCGCGGCCATCGACCCACGTTCGGGCGCCCCACGCGCGGCGGCGTTGCTGCTTGGGGGCATCTGGGCCGTCGCCTTCGCCGTCCAGATCATCCTCGGCGTGCCGATCGAAACGTACATCCAACTTTCCAGCGGCAACTTCCTGCTGACCTACGTGCTGATCGTCGTGACGGCGTGGCGCTTGCTGCCCATGCGGCGCTTCCTCGCCGCGCTGCTCGTCTCGTCACTGGCAATCCTGGCGCTCGTCGTGGCCGGCTTCCAGAGCCTCTGGTACGCGCTGGCGATAGCCGCACTCTTCGGCCTCGTCATGGGCGTACGGCGGCTGACAATGCGGCGGGGCGTCCCAGCGCCCGCGAGCTTCGGCGGAGAAGCCGCCTAACGGCCGCAATTCCCCTCTACCAGTGAGAGGGGCCAGACGTGAGAGCCCTAAATGCGCAAGCGCGCAGAAGTGTCGTCGCTCCGCAATTCGCCATCCATCTCTGCCATCGCGCGCTCCACCTGCCCGGCGTAAAGCCGCTCGCCCAACCGGCCCAGTATCTCAAGCGCCGACGTGAACTGCTCGCGCGCCTGGGCATGTTCGCCCAACGTCGCCCCGAGCTGCCCGTAGACGTAGCGCGCCTTAGCCTCGGCGTACGGATAGGGAATGGCCCTCGCCAGTTCCACTGCCCGCCCTAGCGCCTCCTCTGCCTCGCGCCACGCGCGCTTGCGCAGGGCCAGCACCGCTTGAATCCGCAGCGCGTTCGCGAGCAGCGTGCGACGCTCCTCGCGTGTCGCCCAGTCGAGCACTTTGGCGAGCAGGTGCTCCGCGGCCTCGTCGTCGCCGCTCTCTGCAAGTGCCCACGCCTGCAGCGCGTGGACACCCGCGAACCAGGGCTGCTCGTCGTCCCGTGGCAAGCTGCTCACGTACCCGAGCGCCTCGTCCGGCCGCCCAGCGAGGAGAGCGCTTTCGGCGAGCAATTCAGATGCAAAGTGCCGGTGCTGTGGATCCTCTCCCTCGACGTAAGACGCCAACACTGCTTCGAGCGCGGAGACGGCCTGCGTACGCTCTCCCGCGACGAGCTCGAGCCGGGCAGCGGCGAGTGCGTGCAAGACATCGATAGCTGGAAGCGTCGCTCCAACATGCTCGATATCGACGCGCGCCCGCCGCCAGTCTCCCTCGATGAAAGCGATCTCGGCGGTATTGAACCGGAGCATTCCCAGATATTCGATGTCGCCCAATTGTTCGGCGGCCTGCAAACGCCGCCGCAAGACGTATTTCGCCGCGGTAAGGTCACCGCTTTCACACAAGGCGGACACAAGATTGAGGGAGGCGACGACGAGCGGATCGTGGGCGCCGGCAGCCTCCGCGAGCGACAACGCCTGTTCAGTCGCGGCGGTGCCCTCGCGGGCCAGCCCCATGTTGAAGAGAGTCGCGCCCCGGATCATACGCGCCTCGGCCTCAAGCTTTCCGTCGCCGGCCGTGTGTGCAAAGGTAATTGCCCTGCCTATTGCTCTGAGCGCATCGTGGACACGACAAATCGGCGGGCAGGTGCAATACACGGAAAGGCTGATAGAGAGGCGTGCCGCGACGCGCGGACTCAGCATCTGCAGCGCATGCTCGGCTACGGCGCCCGCCAGGTCCGGTGGCCTGTCGGTGGATGCATCGTCGTCGTTGCCGGCAAGCAGGAGCAAGAGCCGCCACAGAAGAGTCGCACCTTCTGTGTATCGGCCCGAGCGGTTGTAGATGCGCGCGAGAATACCTGATGCCCAGGCGAGCTCATCGAGATTGCCAGAAGCACGCCGCAGATCGACCGCCCGCTCGGCGCAGGCGACGGCCTCCTCCCTCCGCGCCAGGATGTCGAAGAGGCGTGCGAGCTTCTCGAGCACCTCTGCTTCGCGCGCCCGGTCGCCCAGTTCGTGCGCCAGCTCTACCGCCAGGCGATACTGTTTTTCCGCCTCGGCGTGAGCATAGATCGCCTCGGCCTCGTCGCCAGCTTCGAGTGTGTAGGGCAGCGCACGCGCGACGGCGTCGCCCTCGAGGAAGTGCCAGGCCAGCGTGGCCGCCGATAACGAGCGCACGCCCTCGTGGACTGCTTCCAGAGCTTCTCCCGCCGCTCGATGCAGCCGGCGCCTACGCGGGGAGGGGATGGAAAGGTAGACCGCCCGCTGCCGAAGCGCGTGCCGGAAGCTGAACGCCGCGCCGTGAGCACCACTCTGAGCCGTCTCCTCGATTAACCCGGCCTGGAGCGCCTCCTCCAGCGTGGCCTCGACTTCGGCCTCCGCTTGCGTGCCCATGCGTTGCAGCGGCCCGACGGCGAACACTTGGCCAAGCACGCTCGCCTGCTGCAAAATGGCTTGCGTCTCCGGTCGCAACCGCTCGATGCGCTCTCCAATCGCCTCGCGCACCGTGTCAGGTACTTCAAGCTCGCCGGAGCCTGGAGGGCGCCATGTCCACTGCCCATCCGACATCTCTATCTCGCCACGCTCCTGTAGAGAGCGCAGCACCTCCTGGACGAAGAGTGGTAGTCCGCCGGTCGCCTGCTGGACTTGCTCCACCAGCGCCTCAGCTACTCGTCCGCCCGCTGTGTCTTCCCCGCGAGTACGTCCAAGCAACGCGATGAGCAGGGCCGCCGTATCGTCCGCGGCCAGCGAGTGCAGCGTAAACTGCTCCAGTAGGCGCTCGCGGCGTAGCTCGTGTAGTGCGACACGCAGTGCGCGCCGGTTGTACATCTCTGTGCTGCGATACGTGCCTAGCAGCAGCACGCGTGCGCCGCGGGTTTGCCGCGCAAGGTGCTGCAGGAGGTCGAGACTGGCCTCATCGGCCCAGTGTAGATCGTCCAGCAGCATCGCTACTGGGCGGATCTCCGCCAGTTCTCGCACGAAGCCGCTCACTTGCCAAAAGAGTCGCTGCTGACCGTCGGTCATGCTCATTGAAGGCATGGGCGCTGTGCCCTGTTGTCTTGTCGCAGCCGGCAGCCGGTCTAGCAGCAGGCGGGTCACCTCGGGCCATCGCTGCCGCGCCGCCTCACCTGTGGCTGGTGGTGTGCATGTGTAGAGGTGCGCCAGCGCGTCGGCGAATGGCGAGAGCGCGACTGTTCCCGATTGCTCGTAGCAACAGCCGGTGGCTACGAACATGCCGGCCGCCCGTGCACGCAACGTCACCTCCTGCGCCAGTCTCGTCTTGCCGACGCCTGGCTCGCCCACCAGAGTGACTACTCTCCCCAATCCGCGAAGCACTGCCTCGACGGCATCATCCAATGCGGCGAGCTCGGTCGCGCGCGCCACGAGCGGATCCTCTGGCCGCGCTCCCAGCAGGCCCCCGACCGGAAGCAGTGGCCCATCTGCCCCGGCACCATCCAGTGCCGCTGCTCGTCGGGCTCGTCCTCGCTCATGGAAGAGGTTTGCCGCCCGGCGTGCGGCGGCGTAAAACTCGCCAGCGTCTTCCTGCGTGAGCTGAAGCGCCGCCGCGAGATGTTCGGCAGTGGTGGCGAGAGGGACGCGCTCGCCCCGCTCGAGCATGCTGACATACGCGGAGGTATAGCTGGCAGCGAGCCCGAGCTCCTGCTGCGAGAGGCCCTGCTCACGGCGATGGCGCTTGAGCAGCCCTGCAAAACTGAGCGGAGGAGGTGGGGAAGTTACTGCCTTCATTGACGCCTCCCTCCGAGATGTGGCGCGGCGCGTTTGCTCTCGCTTGCACATGTCAAGTGTATCACTCAGCACACCATATACGGCGTGTTGCGCGGTTTATCACCACATGCAGTGAAATTGCCAGTATGAGTTGTTCGAGTATGCCAGCCTTTTCCTGAATACACTCGCTTCCAGAGGGCACCGACCGAGGCGCCTGCTGCCGGGTTGACCTTGCCCGGCGCCCGAATGGGCTGCGATGGCAGCGTACGTGCCATCCGCTGTCAGCCACACAGAGAAAGGACCTACTTGCAATGCGCACACGTGTTGGCAAATCGATCAGAGTAGCGATGCTGGGAGCGGTGGCGGCTGTTCTGGTCGCCGTAGTCGTAGTCGCGGGCGCCGGAACAGCATCGGCAAGCCCTTCGGTGCCCAGCCCGAGACATGCGCAAACGATCGTCAACCACTACCTCGGCATCCTTAACAAGGGTATGAAGAGCAGCTCGTGTGACTTCTCGGCGCTGTCGTGGGTGTACACGTCCGATGCGCGGCTGACGCTCACCGGCGGCCCATTTGTTCCCAGCGGGACATTTGGCGAACAGCAGGTTGATGGCATCCACTCCATCATCGGCTTCTACACCAATTTCTGCCGGAACCTCAAGCAGCACGTTGGCAATGTGCAATGGACCCAGGACGCCGCGTTCCTCCTCGCGCCAAACGTCCTGAATTCCTATGAGCACACCAGTGTCTCCGGCACCTTCCTCGGCCGGTGCATGCATGTCTTCACCATACGAGGTAATCGCATCTCGAGCCTCGACTGGACGGTCTACTCCTGAGTCGAGGCCGTCACAGGGCTGGGCTGGTTGCCCACCAGTCCAACCCAGCGTCTAAGCGGCAAATTCGCTCAGGCTGGCCGCTGCGTGCGAAGGATGGGCGAAGGGGCGAAAGAGGAGGTCTTCGGATGTACGAAGCGCTTCTGGCCCGTGTGCCGCTTTTCCAGGAACTCTCACGGCGAGAGCTCGCCTTGCTCGCCGACGCTTGCCGGGAGCGCGACTATGCCCCAGGCGAGGTGCTAGCGCACCGGGGCGTCGGAGTGGGGCTACTCATCGTGGTTGAAGGCAGCGCTCGCGTCGCACGGCGCCTAGAGCACGCTACCGGCGCGGAGTTGGAGGTTGATAGGCTAGGTCAGGGTGCCGTCTGGGGCGAGTCCATGCTGCTGGAGATTGCGTCGAGCATGACCACGATTATCGCCCTCGAGCCCACACATGCCGTGGTGCTGCCAGTCTGGGATTTTCACGCAGTATTGCGCGACAACCCTGACCTGGCGATCCACCTGCTCGCCACACTCAGCCGGCAGACGCAGAGATGAAGGGCTTTGCGTACGTCACGCGCTGTCCCGCGACGGACTCTTCCCGCGCGGGCTGGTGGGGCCATCGACCCACGATCGGGCGCCCCACGCGCGGCGGCGTTGCTGCTTGGGAGCATCTGGGCCGTCGCCTTCGGCGCGCAGATCGTCCTCGGCGTGCCGATCGAAACGTACATCCAACTTTCCAGCGGCAACTTCCTGCTGACCTACGTGCTGATCGTCGTGACGGCGTGGCGCTTGCTGCCCATGCGGCGCTTCCTCGCCGCGCTGCTCGTCTCGTCACTGGCAATCCTGGCGCTCGTCGTCGCCGGCTTCCAGAGCCTCTGGTACGCGCTGGCGATAGCCGCACTCTTCGCCCTCTTCACGGCCGTGCACCGCGCGACGTTTGCGGCGAGAGCCCCTGGGTTCCCCGTACGTGACGATGCCGCCTAACAGCTGCTCGCCGCCAAGGAGCCTATCCCCTGCCGCGCGACTTCGTCGCTGGACCGATCCTCGCGCCCTTCGTTCTGGCGCGTATGGGCCCGCCACGAGTCGGGATCGAGCGTGGCCGCACGGCGCGAGCAAGCGTTGCATCGGGTCGGAGAAGGCGCTCAGACGCAAGCGATCTCCCGCCGCGCACCTATTGCGCGCTCAGCGCTTCACATGCGCGGCCGTACATAGATGCCGTCGAGCCAGGTCAGCGCCACGTACGAGAAATCGTCGGGGCGCTCGGCGAATGGCGAGTGGCCGCAGCGGCTGAGGGTCACGAGCTGCCCGTCGCGCAGGTAGCGCGCGGCGACCAACGCATCGGCGTAGGGCGTCACGGTATCGCGGTCGCCCCAGATCAGCAGCGTCGGCATCTCCAGTTCCTTCAGCCGCTCCGTGAGCGTCAGATGCACGCCAGCCAGATTGATCCACGTGTGAAAGGCAGCCGCGCCGCTTGGGATCACCTCCGCCTGCGTCAGCAGCGCATGCGCGAACTCGAAGGCCGGACCCTCCGTCGCGCCCGGCTTCACACCGCCACCATGACGCTGGATCATGCGCGTCAGCCGCTTGCCAAAGCGCCGGTGCAGCCGCTCCGGTCCGAGGCCGAAATACAGACGCACGTCAAGCTGCATCTCGCGACCCAGCCCCGCGCAGTCCACCAACACCAGCCGTCGCACGCGTTCGGGCCGCGCCAACGCCAGGGCCAGCGCCGTGAAACCGCCCAGCGAGTGCCCCAGCAGGTCCACCCGTTCGAACCCCTGGCCGTCGAGGAAGGCCAGCGCCCCGTCCACCCAGACGCGCAGCGCGTCCTCCGGCGTGCTCCCCGTGAAGCGCGGCTTCTCCGAGAGTCCCCAGCCGGGCAGATCCACCGTCACCACGCGCCTACGAGCCGCGAGCCGCGGCAGAATCGGTGCGAAACTCGCGCCCGCGCCGCCACGCCCGTGCAGCAACACCAGCGGCACATCATCAGCCACCACCTCGCCGCAGGCCAGGGTGTGCAGGCGCAGCCCGCCCGCGCGCACGTCGCGCCGCTCGATAGTGATCCCGGTCGTCGCCAGCAGCGCCTCTTCCAGCGCGTCGAGCGGCGACGGCGGCGCCGTCTCACTGGCCCCGCGCCGGGGTTGGCCCCGGTCCTCGGCCGTCTCATCCACGCGTTCCATGCTTGTGCTTTCCGTCTGCTCCATCCATGCCCCTACGCCGCGAGCACACCGTTCCACAGGACAAACGGGCGCCGTCTGCAGCCAAATACCCGCGTCCGCCGTAGTATAGTCCAGACGACAACGGCGTGCCGCGAGGCTGCCCCAGTCGGGAGGCGAACGTCATGCCAAAGGAGCCGAAGGGCGGACCCCGAACTAACGCCATGCGCGCCCTCGACGCCCGGCATATTCCCTATGCGACCTTCACCTACGACGAGAGCATCCACTCCGCCGACGCCGTCGCGCCACTGCTTGGCGTTCCCGCCAGCCGTGTCTTCAAGACCCTGGTCGTCTTCGCCGATGGCGAGCGCCACTTGCTGGTGATGACCCCTGGCGACCGCGAACTCGATCTGCGACTGCTGGCGCGCTCCGTCGGCGCGAAGTCAGCGCGCATGGCCCCGCAGAAAGACGCCGAGCGACTCACCGGCCTCAAGGTTGGCGGCATCTCACCGCTGGCGCTGCTCGACAAGCGCTTCGAGGTCTACCTCGATGCTCCCGGTGCGGCGCTCGACGAACTGTACATCAACGGCGGGCATCGCGGCGTCAACCTGCGGCTACGCGTCGCCGATCTGCTAGCGGTGACCGGCGCGCGGGTCATCGAGGCCACCCAGCCACCAGAGGCCACGACCGCCGAATGAGTGGAAAGATGTACCCTTGGGCAAACCAGCGGCCATTCTTGCATCCAGTACGCCATGGCGTATTGGTTGACACCCTGGCCGTCAATTTGCGATACTGAGCGTGTAGGAAGTAGGGGCGCTGGATGCGCGCGACCGGTCGGCGCGGCTCGGAATGGAGTGCCGCGAGACCGCTGTGAGCCAGCGCAGCCGCCCTCTCGCTTCCCGCACATGACATTGCGGAACTATTCCCACACGCATGCACAGCACACAACCGAACACAGCGTCGTTCATCCTGTGAGGTGCGGTGGAAGAAGCGGAGTTGACACAAGTTTGAGTACGCACCTGTCGGCCAGGGCCTCCCGGCTCGATCCCGGCGGACGCACCATAGCGCCCCCCGGCCCACCTATCGTCCCTGTACAGCGTCTCCCCCTCTCTCCCGCGACGCGAAGCCCATGGATCGGCGCTTCACGCGGCACGAACGGCCAGCGACACTCCTTCGGCGTCATCACCCACGCCTGGACCGCTTGGACCGCCTGGCCCTCGCATCCCGCGCTGCTTCCCCCTCTGCCGCGCAGTGTGAAAGCCGACTCCCTCGAAGCGTTTTCCTCGGCGCAGCCTGCGCCCAGCGCTCCTCGCCAGCGCGTCACCCCCGCACAGCGCAGCGTGCGCGAGCCACAGCGTCTCGCCGACATGCCGCGCCGTTCCCCGCACCACACCCGCGTCGGCGTCGCCCCGCAACCCATGCGCCGCTCGCCGCTCCCCGCGCATCCCGCGCCGCGGACCCTGGCCGCGCGCCCCGTCGCCCCAGTCGCCCGACCACCCGTGCTAGAGTGGCCCAAGACCTTCGACGATTGGATGATCGACATCGTTCGCCGACGCGCCCTGCGCCTCAACGGTGGCGCGCGCCGCCGCGGCGTTCGCGGCTCCGTCCGCGCCGTCGAGTTAGCGCACGTCCTCGATCGTTCGGCAGACGCGGATGGCCGCTGGCATTGCGACATCTGCCACGAGGTCGTCACGCTCGACGATCTCTCCTTTGACCACGTCATCGCCCTCGCCGATGGTGGCGAACACGCCGCCGAGAACCTCGTCCCCGCGCACCGCAAGTGCAACGAGATCAAAGGCTCCGAGAAGGCACAGTGGCGCGCCAAGGCCATGGACCGCTGGCTCGACGAGTGGGCCGGTTCCTCGCCCTCCGACGAGCGTCGCTACGCCTAGCGCGATGAGGTATGCTGGCCGAGGCGTCTCGCGGGCCGGGGCGCCTCGCTTCGCGTCTCGGCCAAGCCGGTCGACGCGGCAACGACCGCCACGCGTGAGGCGCCCTCGCGTGTGCCAGCCCGCAGTGACAGACGTACACCGTCCCGTGGTGCGGCTTCAGCCGCCACCCCTGTGACCTGCGACCGTAACGTTCAGAAAAGTTCGGATGAGGAGCAACTGCCAATGCCGAAGCAACACCTGGCCTCGCGCAAAGGGGCGATCCTCGTCGGCGCCTCCACAGGTATGGGAGCGGCGCTTGCCCGCATCCTCGCGCAACGCGGCTACCGAGTCGCGCTGATCGCCCGCCAGGCCGACACACTGCAACACGTCTGCGACGCGATCAACGCCGCCGCGCCCGATGTCCCCGGCGGACCCGTCGCCACCGCCTATCCGCACGATGTCACCCACTACGACGAAGCGCCCGACCTCTTCGAGCGCATCCGTCGCGACCTCGGCGCGGGCGGCAGCGAGCTCGACCTGCTGGTCTACGCGGCGGGCGTCATGCCGCGCGGTGCCAACGGCGTATGGAGCTTCGACGACGAGCGTGCCATCGTTGAAAGCAACGTCCTCGGCGGCATGCGCTGGATTGGCCTCGCCGCCACCGCGATGAAGGCCGCCCGGCATGGCACTATCCTCGGCATCTCCTCAGTCGCCGGCGATCGTGGGCGCAAAGGCAACAGCGCCTACATGGCGGCGAAGGCGGCGATGAGCACCTATCTCGAATCGTTGCGCTATCGCCTCGCTGGCAGCGGCGTCCGCGTCGTCACCGTCAAGCCCGGCTTCGTCGCCACGCCGATGACCGCTGGACTCAAGACGCCCAAGCCGCTCACCGTCTCCGCCGAGCGTGCCGCCACCCGCATCGCCGATCTCTGCGACGGCGGCGCAACGGTCGCCTACGTGCCCGGCTACTGGCGCGCGATCATGCGCATCGTCAAGAGCGTGCCCGCCCCGCTGATGCCCAAAATGCCGCTCTAGCAGGTCGTCAACGTGCTCCGTCGCCCAAACGCCATCCCGCGCGTACGTGCTCTAGTGACGAGGCCCACCTCGCCGTATCCGCTTCATCCCTCGCTGAAGAACTCGCCGCCCGAGGGATTAGCCGAAGTTGAGGCACCATGATCACCGCGTCCAACCTTGAAGAACGCGCCCTCACTGGCTGGGGCCTACGCGATCGTGCCCGTTCGCGTGTCGCCACCGCGCGCGACGTCACTGAGATCCCCGCGCTCTTCGCCGAGGCGCGCGACCACAGCATGACCGTCGGTCTGCGCGCCGGCGGCAACAGCTACGGTGACACCGCGCTCAACGACGGCCAGATCACTCTCAGCACCGCCGCGCTCGACCGCGTCCTTGGTTGGGACCCATCGTCCGGCATCGTCACCGTTGAGCCCGGTGTCACCATCGCGCAACTCTGGCGTCACACCCTGCCAGACGGCTGGTGGCCCGCGGTGGTCCCCGGCACCAGCGCCGTCACCGTCGGCGGCGCGGCGGCGGTCAACGCCCACGGCAAGAACAACTGGCGCATCGGCTCCTTCGGCGACTTCATCCTCGCCTTCGATCTCATCCTGCCCTCCGGCGAGCGTCTCACCTGCTCGCGCGATCAGCATGCCGACCTCTTCACCGCCGCCATCGGTGGACTCGGCCTGCTCGGCTGCTTCGCCTCACTCACCCTCCAGACGCGCCGCGTCTACTCAGGACGTCTCGCCGAGATACAACGCCCCTACGCCTCCATGGACGCCATGCTTGCCGCCATCGAAGCGGCCACCTACTGGGCGACGGAAATCGTCGGCTGGGTCGATACCAGCGCGTCCGGCGCACACACGGGCCGCGGCCTCCTCAAGTTCGGGCGCGATCTGCTGCCAGGGGAAGATCCCGATGCCAGCGCCAGCCTCACGCTCGACGCGCAGCGCCTGCACGGCGGGCTCGCCGCCAGCGTCCCGCCGTGGCTGCTCACACGAGCGGCCCGCCCCATGACTACGCGCCCCGGCGTCTGGCTTGCCAATCGCGGCCAGTGGAGCCGTGGCAAACGTGGCGCGCACTCCGCCACCCTCGAAACCTATGCGTCGGCCAACTTCCTGCTCGACGCCATCCCCAATTGGCGCGACGTCTACAAGCCTCGCGGCCTGATCCAGCACCAGAGCTTCGTGCCGGCTGACACGGCCAGCGCGACCTTCCGCGAGATCCTCCGTCGCTCGCAGGAGGCGGACCTTGTCCCCACCCTGGCCGTCCTCAAAAAGCATCGCGGCGACGACTTCCTCCTCAGTCCCCTCCTCGACGGCTACTCTCTCGCCCTGGACTATCCCGTCCGTCGCCGCAGCGCAGCCAAACTGCTCCGCCTCATGCACAACCTCAACGACCTCCTCGCCGACGCCGGTGGCCGCGTCTACTTCGCCAAAGACAGCACAGCCACCGCTGCGCAGGTCCAGCGCATGTACCCCGCCGACCGCCTCACCACCTTCGCCGCCCGCAAAGTCCAGTACGACCCCAACAGCCTGCTCAGCACCAACCTCTACCGCCGCCTCCTGGCGCCACAACACAGCTAACCGGCGACGGTCGTGTCCACGACGCCGCCCGCCTCATCACCGCGCGCCGGCGCGCCGTCTCGCTGCTCCCCTCGCGACGCCGATGGGGTGGAACAAGCTTCCCCAACAAGCGGAAGAAAACGGAAAGAGTTGCGTCAACCCACATGGGGATCGATCGCCGCGATGCCGCGCATCAACCGTCCTCAACCTCCCACCTTCGTCGCCACCTGCAATCCTCCGCCCGGCGCCGTCAGCAGCTTGATCGCTCGTCGCGGTCGCAGCCCGGCCGCGCGCTGCCACGCCGCCATCTCCGAGAACGACCACGTCCCGCCCTCGCTCGTCACCCCGAAGTAGAGATCAGTCAGCGCCCCGATCTGCCCCGCCCGCCCCGGCGACTCCGGGCGCCCCACGTCGGCCAGCACCAACTTCCCCGCGGGACGCAGTGCCCGCGCGCAGCGGCGCACCAGATCGCGGTTCGTCTCCTCGTCGAAATGGTGGACGAGGTTCGCGATCAAGATCACGTCGTATGTCTCAACCCCCAAATCAGCCGTCCTTGCGTCGCCCGCTTCGTGCCGCACGCGGTCGCCCATCCCCTCGCGCGCCAGCAGCGGCGCCGCCTGCTCCACCGCCTCCGGTAGATCGAGGATCGTCGCCCGCAGCGCCGGATACTTGCGACACAGCGCCACCGAATAGAGGCCATGCGAGCCGCCGATGTCCAGCAGATCGTGCGCTCCGCGTGGCACCGGCGTCCGCAGCGAGACCTCCGGGATCCACAGGTTCGCCCCCGAGCGCATGCCACGTTGATAGAGATTCCAATCCGCGACAGACATCTCCTCATGCAGGCGCGCCGTCTCGCCCCCGCGCACGTACTCCTCGATCCGCTCGATATAGCGCATGTCGACGAACTGATAGAGCAGCCCGTCGCGCAGTGAGGATCGGCTCGCGCCCAGTAGCCACTTCCGCGCCATCGGCGTCAGCGCATAGCGACCAGCGTGGCTCCGCAGATATCGCGCCCCCGCCAGCGCGCCAAGCAGCTTCTCCGTCGCCGGTGCATCCGTCCCGCAGCGGCTCGCCACCTCCGAGGCCGAGAGCGGCGTAGCGGCCAGCGCCTCGAACACACCCACCTTCACCCCAACCAGCACCGCTCGCGCCAGCAGCAGCGAGATGATCGTATCGAGCAGTGGCGTGGGCACCAGTCCCGCCGCCAACGCCGCGGCCTCCAACGGATTGTCGGGAATCGCGCCCTGCCTCACCGTCACACTCCTCGCGAAGCGTGCGTCCGGCTGCCTCAGTTGGCATGCCCCGCCACGCTCCGCGAAGATCATACCCGACGCGCCACCGCGTTAACCTGCGCGTTGCCCGTAGGCAATGTAGAACGGCGTGTAGCAGCGGAAAGGTGACCTGGCGAAGTCGGCGCGCATAGCGTCAATCGTCTGGTCAACCGCTTCCTGAGTGGCGAGACCTGCCGAGACGATGACGCCGCCAAAGCCCCTGCACACTGAGACGAAGTCCGTCGCGAGCATACCGCCCAGCCGCTCGCCGTATGCCCCAGTGGGCAGGTTGACCGTCGAAGAAGAGACGTTGCTGAGGCCCACGCCTCGCATCACCTCGCCCACCCCCGCCGCGCGCGTCAGATCAACTCCTCGCCGTGCAGAGAGTTGCGTGATCCACGACATCAGCAGGTCCACATTCGGCCCGCCGTCGTGGAGCCCCGTCGTCTCCACGGACTCGATCCATCCACCGCGACGCGTCACGCGCGCCAATTCGGCGATGACTTGCTGCCAGCGGTCGGCGGGGATCGCCGTAAACAGCAGCCGCATGTGGACGAAGTCGAAGCTTCCATCCGCGATCGGCAGCCCTTCAAGAACGTTGCCAGCCAGGAAGGTATAGTTCGGCGGGCGCAGATCGAGGCCCGCCCCCGCCTGCTCATCTGCGGCAGGGGGGTTGATATCGACGCCCACCACCTTGGTTCTCGGGAAGAGTTGGGCCATCTCGCGTGCCCAGCGTCCCGTGCCGGTCCCCACGTCAAGAATGCTCGCGGGCTGACCGATCGGCGCGGCGTAGAGCCCCTGGAACGCATAGCGCAGCATATAGTGCTGGAAGTCGAGCCGGTTAACCTCTTCGAGGTCGCGCGGCAACGCGTACGGGAGGCCGACGGCGCGTAGGCGCCCGGCCACGATCGCGACTGGCGCACCCTCCTGAAAGTCGAGCGCCTGCATTGCTCCCGCTTGTTTCGGTTGCTTCTTCCTAAACCAGCCAAACCAGCGCATCCGTCTTCCTACCTTCCCATTCCTATGCACCCAGAGCAGAGCCTTCGGTGACGCCACTCCTCGCTATGCCGCTCCTCGCGCACAAGCCCATTGGCCGTGATGAATATGCCAGAGACAGCCAGGAAGTCAACCGGCCCGAAGGCGCGGGTGACGCTATGGGCTCATTACGTTGGATAAAATGGCAGGCCCGGAATGAACTGATCTGGGGTATACACGTCCGGTAGCTCGATCATGATCAGCACCATGCCGACTTTGCTCGGCGGAGCGATGCTTACGCGCCCCCCGACACGCTCGATCTCGCCCTTCGCGGCCCGCACACTGGCAACGTTCTGCGGGTTCGAGAGCAGCGCCTGATACGTGATCAGCCTCATGCCCGCGCTCTATCCTTCCCTCAGCCACACACCAAATCCCTTGTGGGCTCTCCACTCCACCTCCATGCATCTACGCCGCTCACTCCGCGCTCCATTGCCAGACCAGCGGCGCGTTACAGTGCTTCCTCCGTGATGCTCGGCGCACAGCCCGTCCTTTTATTCAGGCAACCGTTGTCCACTGCGCCCGCAGATAGAGTACAAGGCGTGTCAAGCCTGCTCGCTATAGACCGCGCAGACAGAGCGACCGCTGACCGCGAACGCATCTCCTGTGCGTTCGCAGCCGCGCACGTCCACGCTTCACGCCTGTCTCGCTGCCAGTGTAAGCGGTTCGCGCCAAGGAGTCAACGAAACGCCGTGGCGCTTGCCTCACCCTGCCTGACCTTTACCCGTCGCGCTATCCGGCGGAGCCACGCCGCGTCGCCAACTCATGGAAGCGCTTCAGGCGTTGCTCCACGCGCTCGTGCACCACACTCGCCGCGAGGCCGGTGAGCAGCGGCAGACCCTCGTCCACCGTGCTGATCGGCCAGATGTGGAACCACGCCTCGGCGGCGATCGATCGCGCGATCTCTGGCGGCAGCATCAGGTCGCGTGCGTTGACCGCCGGAATGACGACGCCATAGCCGCCATCGGGCGCCTCGCCAGCAGCCCGCCGCGCCTTACAGATCTCGTAGAAACCGGTAATCTTCGTATTCACCCCGCCGATCGGCTGTATTTCGCCGTATTGCCCCACCGCGCCCGTCATCGCCAGCGATCGCCGCAGCGGCAACTGCGCCAACGCGGAGAGCAGCGCGAAAAGCTCCGCCGCCGATGCGCTATCACCGCCGGTCGAGCCG
The DNA here is from genome assembly GCA_963785845.1 of uncultured Chloroflexia bacterium. Lineage (GTDB taxonomy): Bacteria > Chloroflexota > Ktedonobacteria > Ktedonobacterales > JADMIN01 > CAWAWP01. Next base: position 427,739 of record CAWAWP010000004.1, read on the forward strand.
TGCCGCTGCTCGAATCGGATGCGCGCGACGAGGCTGATCGGCACGGATTGGCCGTAGCGCGAAGCGAGATAACCCTCTACCGTCAGCAGACCACGCACGTGGTCGGCGTCCGCCTGCTCAGCCTCGCGCTCGATATCGACAACCTGCTGCTCGCGCCCCACGCTGACGGTCGCGCTGAGGCGCGTCGGCACGGCGAAGGCATTCTCGTCCGGGTGCAGATCGAGGATGCCGAGTCCATTGATCTGTCCGATCGCCGTTCCGTCGGTCGGCGTGAGATCCTGGCCCGTCAGAATCGCCTCGCGGACGCGCTGCGCGGTGACGCTCTGCAACGCCCGCCGCCGCGCCAGCATGCCATCCACATCTGCGCCATTCGTCAGCGCCGCGCCGCGCGTCCGGGCCGCGCGAGCCGCCTCCACGGCGAGATCATGCAGCAGCAACAGGTTGGTGCTCAGGCGCGTACGATTCAACCCGTTGCTGCGCCGCGCCGCCTCCTCCACCAGGCGGCCAACGCCCGTAGCGTCGAACCTCGGCAGGCCATAGCGCACGGCAACGCCGTCGGCCAGCGCGGCATAAGCGGACTCAGTCTCGCGAGTCCAGGCGACGTCCGAGTTGCACCAGATCTCATAGCGGAAGAGGCGCGAAAAATCCTCCGTGTTGTTCTGCAAAGCGTGATACGCCCCGTCCGTGCCCACCAGCACGACGCGAACGGAAAGCGGCAGCGGCGGCCAGCCAGCCTTGAGCGAGAGTCCCCGCGCGCGCAGCGCCGCGGCCAGCGACCCGAAGATCTTCGGCTCCAGCAGCTCGCTGGCCTGAAGCACCAGAACGCCGCCATTGGCTCGCAGCAGCACGTCCGTCAATTCACTCTGCGAAAGCGACGCCACGACCACGGGCGCGCCAAAGCCTGGGGTGGCGCCAACCAGATCGTCGGCGGACGGCGTGACATGCGCCACCGGCGGCTCGTCACCCGCGAACGGTAGCGGTTTGCCTGCGGCCGCCAGCGCCTCCAGTGCCGTGCGAAGCGCCGCGAGGTAGTCGCGCTCCGCGTCGGAGTGAGCGGCGCCGAGGCCCTCGAAGCCCGACGCGATCGCCCGCAAACGCGCCTCCGCTGTTGTCTGGGCGGGCTGACTGGTCGGCGCCTCCGGCGAGTCAGCGCTCTCGGCGCTGGGCTCCGTGGCGTCCCACCCCTGCGCGATCTGGCCCAGCGCGTCAGAAAGGGTGCGCCCAAACTCCGCGCCAGTCCCCTTTGGCACCGGCAACAGGGCATGCCGCGCCAGCGCCGTCACCTCCGGCACGTAGCAGAAATCCGGTGGCACCGCACGCGCGGCCATCGCCTGCCGTGCCAGCGACGCGACGATGCTGGTGCGCCCCTGGCCGGTATAGCCGCCCACGTAGAGATGCCCATCGGGCGCGCCGTTCTCGATCCACCCGCGGACCGCTCCGGCCACCTCAGGCTGGAAGCGTGTCCCGACGAGTTGTGCCACCCAGTCCTGCAAGCGGCGCTCCGCGTCGCGGTCCGGAAGCTCGTTGCCCGCACCGAAGGCCGGCGGCTGTATCCCCTGCACCGGGGCGAGCAGCATGCCGCGTTCGTCCGCGGTCATGCCCTCCCATTCGGCATGGCGCAGCAACTCATCGAGCGTATTCAAGGCCCGCGAGTCATCGCTCGCCCGCGACGAGCGACCCGCGACGCCGGCTGCTCTGGTGTCTTGCACGCTCCGCCGTCCCCACATCTGCGATTCCCCTCTTTGCAGTCACAACAGGGCGACACCGCATCGGGGTGTCGCGCTCTAGACCTGGACGCTACCTTGGCCAGGCTAACGGGATGGGATGGTTAATGCCGCCCGCCATGCTACCATCACCGGCCCCATTGTACTAGTGGCGGCGATCACATTCGCCCTGTAATGCGCGTCCACCCCTCTGCCAGCACCCGCCGGACCGGTGCTATACTGCGGCGGCACAAGCGTGCGCAGCGCCCGCCTCCCGAAGGTCGAGAACGTGAGCACGTCCGCACGCCAGGAGGTTCGATGCACGCCTCGCCCACCACGCCCGCGCCGACCACGTGGGGCCGCCACACGCTCGTCTGGGGCCGCCGCACCGCCATTATGGGCATCGTCAACGTCACGCCAGATTCGTTTTCGCGCGACGGCCTGGTCTTCGACGGCATGTCCCCAGCGGACGTCGTCCGTGCTGCCGTTGAGAAAGCGCGCCGCATGGTAGCCGACGGCGCGGACATGCTAGACATCGGCGGCGAGTCCACCCGACCGAGCACCACCGATGAGCCGCCGCTCCCCGTCGAGATCGAGATCGAGCGCGTGCTCCCCGTGATCACGGCGCTCCGTGCGGAACTCCCCGCGACCACCATCATCTCGATTGACACCTATAAGGCGGCGACCGCGGCGGCGGCGCTCGACGCCGGCGCCGATCTCGTCAACGACATCTGGGGCCTCCGCGCCGACCCCGAACTCGCTGGCCTCGTCGCGGCGCGAGGCGTGCCCGTTGTGCTGATGAGCAATCTGCGCGGCGCCGCGCGCTTCGAGCCCGTGGCCGACGTCACGCGGGCGCTGGCCGCGAGCGTCGAACGCGCGCTTACCGCCGGCATTCCCTGGGAGCGCATCATCCTCGATCCCGGCTTTGGCTTCGGCCTGCGCGGTGAAGAGAACCTGCATGTGCTGGCGCGCCTCTCCGAACTACGCGCCTTCGGGCGGCCACTGCTCGTCGGCACCTCGCGCAAGGCGCACATCGGTCTCGTGCTCGGCACGCCCGTGGATGATCGCCTGGAGGGCACCGCCGCCACCGTCACCCTCGCCATCGCGCAGGGAGCCGACATCGTTCGCGTGCACGACGTCAAGCAGATGGCGCGCGTCGCCAAGATGGCCGATGCCGTCGTCCGCGGCTTCCCGTCTGCGCCCTAACCTGTCTCACGCAGCGTCCCACGCAACCGCTGAGCCCACAGGCGTGAGGGTCGGGACCTCGACGCGCGCCAATCTGGCGAAGCTCTGGCGCACCAGGCCAACAGCGCCGCGCCAGAACGCTATGCACAGAGAGCATGCGGTGAGATCACGCGGTGAGATCACAGCGCTGAGTCGCGACCGGCGCAACCGTTCGCTCAGCACGTCGAGTGCTATACTGCGATGCTGCGGCACGTCGAGCGGAGGACAGAGGTGATCACGAGTTATCCAGAGGCGCTGGCCTGGCTCTACAGTTTCAGCGACACCGAACGCACCGGCGCGTTCGTCCGCGACCGCGAAGATAACCTGGCGCGCGAGCGGACGCTGCTCGCCGCGCTTGGCGATCCGCAGAAGGCATACGGCATCACCCACGTCGCTGGCACCAAGGGCAAAGGCTCGACCTCGGCGCTGATCGCCGCGATCCTCCAGGCGGCGGGCATCCGCACCGGCCTCTACACCCAGCCCGATCTCCACACCTTCCGCGAGCGTATGCGCGTCGACGGCGCGCTCATCACGCCCAATGAGATCATCGCGCTGCTTCCCGCGCTCCAGGCGGCCGTGGCGCAGTCCGATGCCGGCCTTGGTGGCTACATCACCTACGAGGTTGCCACAGCGCTGATGTTCGCCTATTTCCGCGCAGCCCATGCGGAGCATGCCGTCGTCGAGGTGGGCCTCGGCGGTCGCCTCGATGCCACCAACGTCGTCGACCCGCTGCTGACCGTGATCACCTCGATCAGCTACGACCACATGGCCGTTCTCGGCAACACGCTCGCCGAGATCGCCGGCGAGAAGGCTGGCATCGTCAAGCACGGCGTCCCGCTCGTCACCTCCGCGCGCGCCCCCGAAGCCGTCGCGACCATCACGCGCATCGCCGCCGAGCGTGCTGCGCCACTGCTGCGCGTCGGCCCCGCCGATGCGCCAGATGCCGCCACCCTCGCCTACCGCTACGTCGCCGGGCCTGCCCACGAAGACCACCAGCACTTCGACCTGCAGACGCCGGGCGGCGTCTACGGTGACCTTGAGCTTGCACTGCTCGGCCTCCACCAGCTTGAGAACGCCTCAGCCGCCGTCGCCGCGGTCGAGCAACTCCGTGACCGCGGCCAACCCATCACCGAGGCAGCCATTCGCCAGGGGCTGCGCGACGCGCGCTGGCCAGCGCGGCTCCAGGTGGTCGGGCGCGCCCCCTGGCAGATCGTCGACGGCGCCCACAATGGCGACTCCTTCGAAAAACTCTTCGCCGCCCTGCGCCGCCACTTCACCTGGGATCGCCTGCTGCTGATCTTCGGCCCCCTCGCCGACAAGGACGTGTCGAGCATGATCGGCGAGATCGCCCGTGCGGGCGTTGCGCGCGTCTACGCCACCGCCGTCGCCCATCCGCGTGCGCTGCCGGTCAGTGCCGTGGTGGAGGCGCTGCGCCGTGCCGCGCCTGGCCTCGACGTCATGCCCACGCCAGACACGCGTGCCGCCGTCGCCACCGCCTTGGCCGATGCCACGCCGCGCGATCTCGTCTGCGTCTGCGGTTCGCTCTATCTCGCGGGCGAGGCGTTGCGAGCTTTCGCCGCGGACTCGCAGGGTAGCGCAAGGGGCATCGAAATTGCGGGAGTGGATCACTAACTGTGAACCTGCCGCCTGGTGAGCAAAGCGACCTGCGCGCCATCGCCTCGATTCCGGCACGTTCTCCGCTACGGATCATGCAACTTCCTGAGTACTACGAAAACGTGCCAGTGACCTGGGTCCCGCCGCCCGTGCGCCCGCGGCGCCCCTGAAATCGCCGGTTACTGCGCCACCCATAACACGACCAGAATCAATCGGAGGACGGCCCCGTGCGGACTCAGCAACGACCCGGCACGCCTATCGACGAGCGCGCGCTGCTTGCCGAAAGCTTCGAGCTCGCGCCATCCTTCATCGCGCTCCTGACCGGGAGCGATCACGTCTTCGAGTTGATCAACCCGGCCTATTCCCGCCTGATCGGCGGCCGAGACGTCGTCGGCAAGCCGATACGCGTCGCGCTTCCCGAGCTGGTGGGGCAAGGCTTCGTCGCGCTGCTCGATCGCGTCTATCGCTCCGGCGAACCGTTCATCGGCAACGAGGTCAAGGTGCTGCTCCAATCGGGCGCGCAGCGGCGTTTGGTCGAGCGCTCCGTCAATTTCGTCTACCAGGCCAGGCGCAACGCGGACGGCGACATCTCCGGCATCTTCGTCCACGGCGTCGACGTCACGGACCTTGTGCGGGCGCGCCAGCAGAGCGACGAGCAGGCGCAACGAATCACGCAGCAGGCGCAAGCCTTCGATCAGTTGATCACCAACATCACCGACTTCATCTACACCTTCGACCGCGCCGGGCGATTTACCTTCGCCAACAAGCCGCTCCTCGACCTCCTCGGCATCACCCTTCCCCAAATCGTCGGACGCAACTTCCACGAGTTACCCTATCCTGAGGATCTGGCGAACACGCTGCAAGCCTACATCCAGCGGGTGATCGACACGAAAGAGCAGATCGTCGACGAGACGCCCTACGTCAGTCCCTCCGGCAAGTCGGGCTATTACGAGTACATCTTCTCGCCGGTCTTCGACGAAGCGGGCGAGGTCGTGCTCGTCGCCGGCTCCACCCGCGACATCACCGAGCGCGTGCTGCGCGAGCGCGAGAAAGACCAATTCCTGGCAATCGTCAGCCACGAGTTGAAAACGCCAGTGACCAGCATCAAGGCCTACGCGCAGATCCTCCAGCGGCGACTGACGCGCGAGGACAACACCGCCGGTGCCGCGCAGATGGCCAAGATGAATGCTCAGATCGACAAACTGAGCGCGCTCATCGCCGATTTGCTCGACATCACCAGAGCGGAAAGCGGCAAACTCCAGTTCCACCAGGCCGACTTCGCCTTCGACAGCGCCGTTGCCGAGGCCATCGAGGAGGTGCAGCGGACGACCAAGGGCCATCGCATCGAGTTGCGCGGCGCAACCAACCGCGTCGTGCATGGCGACAAAGACCGCATCGAGCAGGTGGTCGTCAACCTCCTCACCAATGCGGTAAAGTTCTCGCCGCACGCCGACCGCATCGCCGTCACGCTGAACGCCGACGACGCCCGCGTGACGCTCAGTGTGCGTGATTTTGGCATCGGCATTCCGGCGGAGCAGCAGTCACGCATCTTCGAGCGCTTCTATCGCGCCGTCGAAGGTGAGCGCGAGACGGTTCCAGGGTTGGGGCTCGGCCTCTTCATCGCTGCGGAGATCGTCGAGCGGCACGCCGGCGTCATCTGGGCAGAGAGTGACTACGGCCATGGCGCCACCTTCTCCTTCTCGCTCCCCGCCGCCGCGCCGCACAACGCCCAGGCGTTCCACTCGGCGTCTCCCTCACAGCCGCGCAACGCCTGAGCGCCGCGGCATCCCCAATGCCCGTGACTGCTCGAACGCGGCGGCTTGACAGTGGCCCTGTGCCCCGCGAACAATGGAAAGTGCCGCCACAGCCCGCACGGGTGCCTCCGCGCCGCGCTTCAGACTGAGTGGAGACCGTCCGATGATCGCCTATCTCGACTGTTTCTCCGGCATCAGCGGCGATATGCTGCTCGGCGCGCTACTCGACGCTGGCCTCCCGCTCGACGCCCTGCGCGCGAGTCTGGCGGCGCTGCCGCTCACTGGCTATACGCTCGACGCCGAGCGCGTCACCGATCACGGTATCTCCGGCACGCGCGCGCTCGTCCGCGTGGAGGCTGCCACGCCGTCGGAGCATCGCCATCTCGCCGCCATCGACGCGCTGCTCGACGCCGCTGCGCTCCCACCGCGAGCCGCCGAGCGTGCCCACGCCATCTTCGCGCGCCTGGCCGCGGCGGAGGCGACGATCCACGGCACGACGCCGCAAACAGTCGAGTTCCACGAAGTCGGCGCGCTCGACGCAATCGTCGATATCGTCGGCGCCGCCCTCGGCCTCGAGCTGCTCGCCGTGGACGACCTCTACTGCTCTGAACTGCCGCTGACCTCTGGTCGCGTTGAGACCGCGCATGGCACTCTGCCAGTTCCCGCGCCCGCCACGGTCGAGCTACTCAAGGGCACGGACGCAGCGTGGCGTCCCGCTGCCACGGAAGGTGAGCTAGTGACGCCGACCGGCGCGGCGCTCATCGCCACGTTGGCGCGCTTCACACGCCCGGCGATGCGAATAACGGCGGTTGGCTACGGCTTCGGGCAGAAGCGGCTCCCCTGGGCAAATTGCCTGCGCCTGATCCTTGGCGAGGCGTCCGCGCCGACGGGCGCGCCACGGCCCGCGCCTCCCGCCAGCGGCGACTTCGAGCGCGACACCATCACGGTGATCGAGAGCAACATCGACAACATGACCGGCGAAGCCCTCGGTTGGTTGCTAGATCGCCTGCTCGCGCTCGGTGCGCTTGACGTCAGTTATGCGCCCCTCCACATGAAGAAGAATCGCCCCGCCGTGCTCCTCACCGTCTTATCCGCGCCCCAAGACGCCGAACAACTCGCGGCGGCGATCCTCGCCGAGAGCGCGACCCTCGGCGTGCGCCTGCGTCCCGCCGATCGCCTCAAAGCTGCTCGCCGCGAAGAGACCATCGAGACCCCGCTCGGGCCGGCGCGCGTCAAGCTCAAGCTGGTCGGCGGTCGTGTCGTCGCCGTCTCGCCCGAATACGACGATTGCCGCCTCCTGGCCGAACGCGCCAACCTGCCGCTCGAAACCGTGCTGCGCCGCGTCGCCGACGCCGCCCGCCTCCACTTCGCCCTCGATAGCGCCACCTGATCCCCCACCTGACCTCGCGCAGCACGTCGCCAGCACTCTGGCGCTCATTCCGCTGCGGCGAGCGGGCCAGCCTCCACAGCCGGCGCGGAGCCCAGCGCGTCGCGGATCGCCGGAGCCAGCACGCGCACGATCAGAATGCGCACCAGCGCCGCCAGCGGCACGGCGAGGATGGCTCCCATCAGGCCGAGCAGGGCGCTGCCGATCAAGATGGCGACGATCACCGTCAGTGGTTCGACATGCACCTGGCGGCTCATCACCAGCGGCTGCACCGCGTTGCCCTCGACCTGCTGGATCACGTTGAACAGCACGAAGACCTCAAGCGCCTTCAGCGGATCGACCGTCACCAGCGCCACGAGGATGGCGACGCCGCCGCTGATCCACGGTCCCAGATACGGTATGAGTTCTGTCAGCCCCGCCAGCACGCCCAGCAACAGCGCATACGGCACGCCGATCAGCGTCAGCCCCAGGCCGCTCAACACGCCGATCAGCAGCATAGCGATCAGTACGCCGCGCACGTAGCCGCCGAGGCTCGTGCCCATCTCCGCGAAGACCTTCGTGGCGTGTGGGCGCGTAGGCTCCGGGAAGAGGCTCAGCAGAAAGCCGCGTAGCTTCCCGGAGGCGCCGAGCCAGAGCAGCGCCATGGTCAGCACCACCACCACGCCGACGATGTCGGCAACCACCGTCACGGGCACATTCAGCAGCCCTGGCACGGCGTTCTGCAATGCCTTGACGAGTTGCTGCGCGATGGCGTCGATGATCTGGCCGACGCTGCTGTTAGCGTGCAACGATTGATCGAGTTGTGCCGCCCAGTTCTGTATCTGCTGCAGGTATGTCGGCGCCCGCGCGGTGAACGTATTGATCTGCGTGATCAGTGGCGCCAGCAGCAACGCGATCAGCCCACCGAAGACCAGCAAGCCGACGAGATAGACAAAGATAACCGCCAATGCTTGTGGCACGTGCAGCCGCTGCAAGCGTTCCACCAGCGGGCGCATCGCCTCGCCAAGCGTGATCGCCAGAAACACCAGCACCAACGCCGAGAGCGCATGCGTGATCAGCAGAATCGCAATCAGCAGGCCGATGCCAATCCCCGCGGCCAGCCAGATCGACCGCGGCGTGATGCTCACCGTCAGCCGTCGCGCGCCCGCTAAGGCGGCTCAGGCGGCTCAGGCGGCGTGGGGAGCGACCACGTCGTGGGCGGAAGGGACGAGGCGGGCGCCATGTGCGGCGTCGCGGGGACGGTCTCATCTGCGGTCGACATCTCCACGCGGCGTATATCCTCTCCTCTGCCCGCGTCTCACTCCGTATGGCGCGGTTCGCCACAGCATGCGGCGGTCGCCGCGCAATGTCAAGCAGGCAGCGAAAGACAAGGATTCGTGTACACGCGCACATGCATACGGTGAGATGCTGGTCGCGGAGTGCGCTCACGCCGTAGCTCGCGCAGCGCGGCAGTGCCGCCCGCGAAGTGCCGTCCATCTATCCGCGTGACCCCTAGAGCGTGGTGTGAACTCGATGTCAGCGAGGAAGAATGGGCCTTCGTCGCGCCATACGTGGCACTGGTCCGGGAAGACGCCCCGCAGCGCCGCCATGAGTTGCGCGAGGTCTTCAACGGTGCGCTGGCTGCAGGCGGGCGGCTTCGCGCCGCTCGGTCGTCGAGCGCGACTTCGCCTGGACCTCGCGCTTCCGCCGCCTGCCCCATGTGCTGGCGGGCCTGCATATCATCGCCTTCGCCCGCCTCATGCTCCATCGCTTGATCCCTATGCAGTTACTCCACACCAGGCTCTAGAAGTCACCCCACTCAGGAAGTTCAAATATGCGACCTGCGTGATCGACAAACCAGGCATTGTTGCTGGGACCTACGGAAATGGCTCCAGCTCCTCCACGGCCGGGGGCAACAACATTGGCGCGATCCCAACCGCTGCCGCTCCAAGCGAAGACATTTACCTGGGTGGCGGAGGTGCCGATAACCCAGCAAGTCCTCGAAAGAGTGTCGCTTCCGCACCCGATATCGTCGGCCGACCCAGAGAGTTGTCGTTGGAGCAGATCAATTCCCCACCGCTGAATGATCGCGCCGGACGAGCCGACCTCCCACGGATAGATGCCGCTGATGGAGATGCGATTGGCACCACCAGCGATCTGCTGCCAGCCGTTGTAGATCCAGCGGAAGACTCCGCCGTCATCTGGATTCGGTCCTAGTCCGGGAGGCGGAGTGGCAAGGTGCGCCTGTCCGGTCGCTACCCGTGCAGCAAGCTTGTTGACTAGCACCGAGCTCTTGCCGACTACCCAGGGCGTACCATCCGAGGCAACGGCAATATCGCGCGCTGCCCCTGGGTATTGCTGCCAACTGCCGGTCCAATGGAAGATCTCTCCAGAGCTGTTGACGATCCACGGATCGCCGTCAGGGCCAACCGCAATGCGCACGGCGCCGCGCGACGCAACGCCTGCATCCTGTTTCCAGGTCCAGCTGCTCGCGTTCCAGTGGAGGATGTCGAAGCCACCGGGGGCAGGCGTTGTGCCGATCGCCCATACGGAACCGTCGGCGCCGACGCTGATATCAGTGGCAGTGCCTGGAAGCTGCTCCAGCACCGGACCTTTTGTCGGTGTGTACGAAGCTACTTCGACCCCGTAGTTCGTGACGAAGTCCCAGCTCAACTCGGCATAGCCACCTTCGCCCCACTGCGGTCCCCAACTATTTTCGATGAGCAAGCCGCGGGCATCATAGCCGTACGCGAAACTTGCGTGGTAACCCTGCAACGAATTCGTGTCTTTCGGTACCGTCACGAACGAGCTGGAGGATTTCGCGTTCTTGAATTCGTCATACACGGGGAACGCGATGGCAACCGGGGTGCCTCCAGAGAGCTTCAACTGGATCCATGTCTTGAACGCTGCTCGGCCTCCAGAGGAGCCTTGGTTCTCATAGTACTCGTAGTTCGCGATCTTGTAGCGCGCAGCGTTCGTACGTTCGGCATCCGTGGGCTGGCTCGTAAAGTCACTGTCCCCTTGCACATAGTCATTCCGCGCGTCGATACCCTGTTGGGACAGGATCTCCAAATTGTCCTTGAAGGAGCTGCCCGTGTCGGTTCCTTGTGCGATCTGAGCATAGAGATACATCGGAGCAAAGCTGCTACCTGCCGGGTAATATCCATCACGCTTGCTGTACCACCCGCGCATATAATAGCCAAGCGCCCACGACGTACACGTGTTAGCCGACTGCTCGCCGACGGGAGGGTTATAGTTAGAAAGATCGACCTGGTCCGGCAGCGGACCGGAAAGCGCGACCTGAGGCACAGGTGGCGCCTGCTTGTCCGGCACAAAGCCCAGCGGGTTACGGGTGCTAGTGCCGGTGGCCGTGGCGGTCGTCGCGGGTGGAGTAGCGGCGCCGAGTGAGCAGCCGCTCGTCATGAGCAGCATGACAGCCGCTGCTAGCGCAAGCGGCATGGCATGGCGTTTGTACATCTTTTCCACCCTTTCTGATAGCCTGAGAGTGCTTCGAGCTGGCCACCGCGGCAAGAGCAAACGACCGTATCACCGGGATTACGAGAACTTCACGCAAGAGGCATATACGCCGTCGATGGCGAGCGGAGTACTGCCTGAGGAGGCGTACACGGACGCCTGCCATGCACTGGACGTGACGTGCTGGCTGTAGATGTTGCCCGCACCCAAGATGGAGTAGTGGTACTTGATCGCTCCGCCAGCTATAAAGAAGCCGGAGGGGCAGCCCTGGTGAAGAGCCGCGGTCGCGCCTCCCTGGAGGGTAGACCCCTGGCTGCTCGCGAGATGCCAGGACAGATGGGGACTAGACAAACACTCAACCGACACCACGATAGTGTGCTGAATAGAGTCATGGTTGGCCACTTCGACGCTCGCGATACCGAATCCAGCATTAACGCTCTCGCCCGCGAACTCAAGCTTGGTCGGCGCATCACCTAGATCAAATCCAAATCCCACGGGATGGCCTTGAGCACAGAACGAGTTTGCAGACGAGATAACCTGCGGGAAAGCGTTCTCCTGAGAAGTGACGGGAGTCACCACGGCGCCAGAGACGCCGCCGAGGCACTCGACATAGGCGGTGACTTGCAGGGCCTCGACCGGCCTGAGCGCGACGTGACTCACGTAGACCGACCACGTGCTGCCCTGGACTACGGCTTTGTAGACGCGGGCTCCTTCTAGAGTCGGCTGCGCGACGGTGCGGCGGTCCGGTTGGATGGAAATGCTCCCTGAGGGCGAGGGAAGCTGCCATCCGCCACCGAGCGCGAGCTCTCCCGACGGGCAGGAGGCCGACGCAGGACCGGCACTCGTACCGAGGAGCGCGGTGGTCTGGGCGACCTCATGAACGGCAAACGAAGGCGGAGGAGGATTGATGGGGCCGACAGTCGGGTGCTGTATCCCTGGTGCAGTGCTCGTGCTCGACCCGCCAACGGTTGCGCAGGATGCGACCAGCATTCCCAGCACCGCCGTCGCGAGGAACCGTGTGGCGATAACACAGAGTCTCTTCATCGGCGGCAGCCTCCTGTCAGTCGGCAAGGCGCCGACCGTCTAACATGTTGACCGATGCAGACAATCAGAGTTGGTACCCCAGCAGGATGTATCACGACGCGATAGATGTCCAGCTTGGTCGGAGGCAGCCCAGCGCACGTCAACTCGCGCGCTACGCGGCTGTCGAGCGGACAAGGCGCCGCTCAACTGACATTGCTGGGCCGGGCCAGCCACGCACGCACCAGGAGTTGCGGACCAGGTTGGTCGGGGGGAACTAACTGGGAGTCGAGGTAGCGGGCACGGGGAAGTCCGACCTGAGGAAGCGGGGCGCGGCTTCCTCAGATACCCTGTCGGCCGGTGACGAGCGAACCCCGCAAGACGAGCGAGCCGTTGATGGCGGGCGAACGCTGCCTTGATCTGCGACCGAGAAGTGCCAATCTACAGGCCAGGTGCCGCCACCCAAACAGCTCGTCATCGTCCTCTCTCTTCCGACTGACGCTACCGCACGCTGGGTCTTGGAGCGGCGCACATGTGCCGCGAGCGCCCCTGGCACGAGAAGTGTACTGCCTGGTACTCTCCAGACACATCGGGGAAGTCCCCCATTTCTTGCGGGCAGTGCCCCCATATTGCGCGTCGGCAGGTGCATTTCATCTCTACGCCACACGTTGGGGAGATGGAGTGAGCGCCCCACAGTCCGTGCGACGGCTTGACGCTTATTGGCGAATAGGGGGAGGTGAGGCGAAGAGCGACCGGTGAGGGGCACGGAGAGCGGAGCAGCGTTCGACAATTTGAGGGCAGGCCACGAACACGACCGCTTCCAGGATCTGCATGACCTGCCGTTTGGCACCTACGGGCAGTTCTTCGATACGTGTGGCTACCACTGGATTTTCAAAGGCGATCGGCTCACGTCGGCGTGACAGCCACATATGGTTGGGCCGCCATCGACGGCTTGCCCGCGACTACGAGCGCCTGCCCACCGGGCTGGCGGGCCCGCACTGCATCGCCTTTGCCTGTCTCTTGCTCCGCCGCTTGATCCCTCTGCGGTTAGTCCACAACAGGCGCTAGCCACGGCTCCAGCCACGAGCCCGCGTGAGGCTAAGCGACCAGCATCGAGAGCACCTGGCCCGTCGGCGTCGTGCGCGTCACCGGCTGGCGTACGGGCAGCGCAAAGCCGATCGCCGAGGCGGCATACATCTGCGGCTGCGTCACTCCACGCAGTTCATCGGCGACGCGCTCCAGCAGATCGGGAACCGTGACGTCGAGCGCCGACGCTAACCGTTCCAGCACCAGCGCCGAGGGATACTTCTTGCCGCGTTCGATCTCGCCGAGATAGACCACCGAGAGGATCGCGCGGTCCGCCAATTCTTTCAGCGTGAGGCCGACATCCTGGCGCAGATGCCGGACCACGGTGCCAATAGTCTCCTGCAAATCTGCCATGTCGCGCCTCATTTCTTGCCCCCATCATATCACCACTTCGCCTCGCGGCATGCTCACAGCATGTGCCAGGCGGCAACATATGCCGAGGGCATCACTTTTCCCTGCAATCGTAACGTGGCGGCGCGTACCCTTCAAGCCATCACCCCGGAGTCCCCGCAGGTCTCCACCACACCAATCCGGTGGAGCGCAGGTGCTCCGTTCAGCAAAGGAGCAGGCACGATGCCCTATTTCACCCCGCCGTACTTCGTCAACAGCGAAGTCGGGCGTTCCGGCCCGCTGTCGCTGCCCGTCGTCTTCGACGATGTCGGTCCGCAGCCCTACGAATACCATGTCGTTAGCATCGATCCACGCGAAGACGAGCCGCTCGACGAAACCGCGCTCCAGGCGCTCGGCAAGGACGGCTGGCTCCTCGCCGGCCTGCTCCCCCCCGCCGAAGGCAGCGCCGCCAGGCGCCTGATCTACTACTTCGTCCGCCCCACTGTGTAATGCCGATGCCCGACCCTGCGCGCCGCCGCTCGCGCCAACCTCCAGAGCGCGGTCCCGTAGGAGCCTCCGGCGAACGCCCGCTCTACCCCACCGCTGTACCCACCAGTGACCTCAGAAGGAGACGAACCATGCAGTTCGCTGATCGCCTTCCCCTTCGCCCCAGCGCCGTGATCCCCACCGTGATCGAGACCGGCCTCCGCGGCGAACGCGCCTACGACCTCTTTTCGCGCCTGCTCCGCGAGCGCATCATCCTCGTCAACGGACCGATCGACGACGACACGGCCAGCCTGATCGTCGCCGAGCTCCTCTTTCTCGCCAGCGAAAGCGCTGACCGTGACATCAACATGTATATCAACTCGCCAGGCGGCGTCATCACCGCGGGCCTCGGCATCTACGACACCATGCGCTCGATCCGCGCACCGATCGCCACCACCTGCGTCGGCCAGGCCGCCAGTTTCGGCACGATCCTGCTGATGGCCGGCGATCCCGGCAAGCGGTACGCCCTGCCCCACGCGCGCATCCACATGCACCAGCCCCTCGTGCAGGGCGGCATCGGCGGCCAGGCCACCGACATCGACATCCAGGCCCGCGAAATGCTGCGCATCCGCGACGTGCTCAACGATCTCTTCGTCCAGCACACCGGCCAGCCACTTGAGCGCATCCAACGCGACGCCGAGCGCGACTTCTTCATGAGCGCCGAGGCCGCCAAAGAATATGGCATAGTAGACGAAGTCCTCAGTCTTGAAGACTGGAAGGCGCGCGGCGCAACCGACGTTGCCCTCAGCAAATAAGCGATCGCGCCACAGCGGCAACACCGGTCTCGGCGGGCAGAGCGGGAGCAGGGGGTGATGCTTGCCCCTTTGCCACACGCTCTCTGCTCCTCCGCCAATCTGTCCTACTCAAAGATGTACGATGACGTCCGCCGGGGGCGAGTGCTAGTGGCCGACATCCCCAACCAGGGACTCGCCCCGGCCCTCACGCCGAGATGCGGCCGCAGCCAGCGCGCACGCCGCATGGACGGCAGAGAGGTCGAACGATGCGAGCCTTAGTGATCGGCGGAACCCAATTCATCGGACGCGCCACCGTAGAATCCCTGCTGGCGCGCGGCCACGACGTCACGCTGCTGCATCGCGGCCAGACCGGTGCGGATCTCTTTCCCGGCGTCGCCCGCATCCAGGCCGACCGCTCCAACCTCACGCCCGACCTCTTCGGCGCGCAAACCTGGGACGTCGTCGTCGACATGGTGCCCCAGCTCCCGCGTGACGTCGAGACGACGCTGGCCGCCCTCCGCGGCAAGACCGCGCGCTACGTACAGTGCAGCACCGGCTCCGTCTACCCCGATCTGCGTCCCTATCCCGTCAGCGAAGAGATGCCCACTTCTCCCTGCACGCCCGAGCAAGCCGCAGACCCCAGCATGGCCTCCTACGGCCCCCGCAAGGCGGAATGCGAGCGCCGCGCGACGGCGATCTGCGCCGAGCAGGGTATCACCCTCTTCATCGCCCGCCCCGTGATCGTCTACGGCCCGCACGACTACACCGACCGCGTTCATTACTGGCTGGAGGCCACCTATCGCGGGCGCGTCGTGCTCCCCGACGCCGGGCTGCCGATCTTCCGCTGCATCTACGCCCCCGATCTCGGCGCGCTCTTCGCCACCATGGCCGAAGCCGATGCCACGCTCGCCGGCATCTACAACGCCGCTGGCACAGAGCTCTTCAGCCTCCGCGACCTCGTGACCACCACCGCCGAGCTTCTCGGCGCGCGGCCCGAGATCATCTCCGCCTCCGCCGCGCAGATCGAAGCCTGGGGGCTGAAGCCACAGTTCGACATACCCCTCTGGCTCGCCGAGAACGGCATCTCCGAGCACGTCATCATGGATGTCTCGCGCATCCGCGAGCGCCTCGGCTTCCGCTCGACACCGCTGGCCACCACCCTCCAGGCAACCTGGCAGGCGTACCAGTCCAATCCGCGCGTGCCACTCAAAGGCGTGGCGGACCCCGACCGACTCTGGGCTCTGGCCAACGGTGAGCCATGAGACGCCACCTCGCGCACTACGGTGCGAGTGGCCCAGAGATCACCCGCCTGCGGAGGGGCAAACTGCACACGCTCGCCCCGACATCCAGGCGCTCGGCGGCATCCTCGACGGCCGCGACCAGTTCGTCCAGGTCGAATGGTTTGTGTACGATCGGAACGCCCTGTTGCCGCAGCAACATCCGCTCCGCGTCGGAGAGCAGTGCCGCGTTCGCCGTAATGAAGACGCACGCGTGTCCCGGAAATCGCGCTGAATCGCTCGTCAGCGCCTCAATCACCCGCATGCCGTCCAGTTGTGGCATCTGGTAGTCGCAGAGCACCACCGTAGGTGCCACCATATCATGCAACAGGCGCAGCGCTTCCAGGCCGTCACATGCCTCTAAGACCGCGCGATACCCGGCCAGATGCAGCACTTGGTGCGTTAATTCGCGCACGTCCGCGTCGTCGTCCACTATCAGGATTGGCGTCTGGATGTTCATCAGCAGCGTGCCCTTTCCTTCGGTGCAAGGCGACAACAACACATCGACCTGCGACGTGACGACGCACGTCATTGTGCTATCGCCGCTGTGCATGCTCTGAAGAATAGGCAATTCTCATGCCGTTTGCTCACTGCCGAGCTTCCTACCGGCGAAACTCCCCAGTTCCCGTAGACCGCGATCGTGCCAGCGCGGGCTCTCTCGCGCGGCGATCCGCCCCGCCACGTTCGCCAGCTTTCCCCAACGCACCCCGCCATACCCACACCGCGAAGGAGTGATTTTCATGCGTGTGCTCATCCTCGGCGGCACAGGATTCATCGGCCCATCGGTCGTCACCGCGTTGGCGCGGCATGGTCACGAGATCACCGTCTTCCACCGCGGGAAGACCAACGCCGATCTCCCCGCAACCGTGCGCCACCTGCTCGGCGATCGCTCCACGCTGCCAGGGCGAAGAGACGAGTTCGCTCGCCTCGCCCCCGAGGTCGTGCTCGACATGCGCCCAATGACCGAAGCCGAGGCGCGTCTGACGGTCGCCACCTTCACCGGCATCGCGCGCCGCAGCGTCACCATCAGCAGCGGCGACGTCTATCGTGCCTACGGCCGCCTGATCGCCACCGAGCCAGGACCCCTCGAAGCGATGCCGCTGACCGAAGATGCCCCGCTCCGCGAGCGGCTCTTTCCCTACCGCGGCGCAACGCCACGCGCCGCCGACGATCCCCAACGCTGGACCGACGACTACGACAAGATACCCGTGGAACGCGTCGTCCTCGGCGAACCCTCCCTGCCGGGAACCGTGCTGCGCCTCCCCGCCGTCTATGGCCCGCGCGACGGCCAGCATCGCCTTTTTGAGCACCTGAAGCGCATGGACGATGGTCGCCCGGCGATCCTGCTGGACGAACGCCTCGCCGCCTGGCGCTGGATGCGCGGCTACGTCGAGAATATCGCCGAAGCTATCGCGCTGGCGGTCTCCGACGACCGTGCCGCGGGTCGCGTCTATAACGTCGCCGAAGAAGTCGCGCTGAGCGAGTCCGAGTGGGCGCGGCGCATCGGCGAAGCGGCGGCCTGGCATGGCGCCATCGTCGCGCTCCCCCGCGAGCGCCTTCCGCGGCACCTGCTCCCCGACCTCGACCCCGCCCAAGACCTCACCTTCGACTCGTCGCGCATCCGCGCCGAGCTAGGCTACCGCGAGCCGGTGCCGCTGGACGACGCCCTGCGCCGCGCGGTAGAGTGGGAGCGCGCCAACCCGCCCGCCGAATTCGACGCCGCCAAATTCGACTATGCCGCCGAGGATGCGGCGCTGGCCTCCGCGTAGCATACTCCGCCACGACTCCGCCACCGAGAGGAGAGCATCCCATGCGCGTCGCGCTCATCGCCGATATTCACGGCAATCTCCCCGCTCTGGAGGCGGCCCTTGCCGAGATCGCGACGGAAGCCGTCGATCAGATCGTCTGCCTTGGCGACGTGGCGAGCTTCGGACCCCAGCCGCGCGAAGTGATTGCGCGCCTCCGTACGCTGGGCTGTCCCGTGGTGATGGGCAATGCCGACGCCTCCGTGCTCGATCCGCCTTCGCCCGAGAGCATGGAAGGCGTCTCCAAAATCTTCGCCGAGATGGACGTCTGGACGCACGGGCTGCTCGCCGAAGACGATCATGCCTACCTGCGCAGCTTCCAGCCGACCGTCAGCGTGGATCTCGGTGACGGCAAGTCGCTGCTCTGCTACCACGGCTCGCCGCGCTCCTTCGACGACCGCATCCTCCCCGAGACCTCGCGCGAAACGCTGGACGGTTGGTTCGGCGATTCCAACGCGCTGCTCTATGCCGGCGGGCATACCCACCTCCAGATGTTCGTGCGTCATCGCAGCGCGCTGGTGATCAACCCTGGCAGCGTCGGCCTCCCCTACGACATGCCGCCGCCCGCGCCGCGCATCCGCAATCCCGCCTGGGCCGAGTACGCCCTGGTAGACGTCGTCGGCTCGCGGCTGCGCGTAGATCTGCGTCGCGCGCCCTTCGATGTCCCTGCGCTGCTCGCCGCCGGTCGCGTCTCCGGCATGCCCCACGCCAACTGGTGGGCGTCGGACTGGGACCTGGGAGGCGGTGCCTAAAGCCTCCGTCTCCCCGGCACGCGCACATCCCCCGACGTTGCCGGAGCCTGCGGCGACCGCCCTTGCTCCCCCGTCGCGTTCGTCCACGTCCTACTGCGCGCATTCCCCCCTTCGCGCCGCCGCCCACCCGCACATCGACGCTTGCGCCTTGCCCTCCCGCATGCTATACTGTGTTAGAACACAAGTTCATACACACCTACTCTACCCCAGCACCCCTCCCCATCCCATCCACCCGCTCTCCTCACCCCCCCACAAAGGTTCAACCGATGCGCGCACCACCTCTTCCGCCGCGCCAGCACCCGCCGTCAGCCAGCGATCGCTATCCACCCCTCGCACCGCAAAACGTGAAAAACGTGAATCGGCAGAATCGGCAGAATCGGCAGAATCGACACGTATCATGGACCGCCGAAAATGCAAATTCCGGCAAAAACGGCAGAATCGGCAAAAACGTCAACCGTCTCCCGCACCCCGCCAACGACGTCATCGCTGAAAGGCAGCATGCATGGCAGCACATCCGCATACGAAAAATACAAAATCCGGCAAGAATGGCAAGTCTTGCACTATCTCCGCTCTGCCTCAGTGGTTAGCGTCGCCCCTTCTTCCGCACCTCCGCCCGTGGCGCCTCTCCCACGCTGCTCGCACCGGCGAAGACCCGTTCGAGACGCAAAAGCGGAAGAAAACGGAAATTACATGCGCGTGCCGCCACCGATCCCCCGGCACAGCGGCACGCGCCCGCGCAGTCACATCGCTTCCACGTCGGTCTCGTCGAGCACGTCGCGTACTCCCGGCACAATCGAGGCGACTGCTTGGGCGTTCTCCGCATCCATGAGATCCGGCACGGAGCCGCGCAGATGGACGACTCCCCGCACCACTTCCACCTCGAGTGCCAGATCCGTAGTGCTCGCGTCTTCGCGCAATTCTCGGCGTACCGCGTCCGCCAGCGCCTCATCGCCAGGGATGCCATCCTCCGCCGAAGGCTCCACCGTGTTATCGGTCATCGACGTCGGCGCGAAACCGCCGAGCACCTCGATATTGCCCTCCGCGTTCGCGCCAAACACCGGATCGGTCGGCGGAAAGTACGCCGGGTCCGCCTCCGGGGCAGCCTCCGCGTCATAGTCATCATTGCCGATCACGTCGATCACATTGGTGTCCAGCGGCACCGACTCAACCTCGTCGAGACCGGCATTGTTCAGCGACTCCAGCGCCGCGCCATCCAGGTCCTCCACGGGAGTATTGTCTTCTACCGTTTCACCGTCCCAGTGCTCCTCGACCTGCTGCTCCACCTCGATCATATTCACCACGGGCATGCCGCCCGCCAGCTCGCGCGCCGAACGCTCCACCGTCTCGCGCTCATCCTCAGAGGCAACATGACCGCTGAGCAAGAGCGCCCCGTTCTCCTCCGCGGCGGCCACGGCGTTCTGATGCCGCTCACGCAATTGCTGTTGAACCCGCTCCGCGATTGTACTCATGTACGTGTGCTCCAATCTCATGACACACCGCTGTCGCTCGCGACGTCTCATGCTCTCTCACCCACGCCAGCACGCTCTGGCTTCCCTCCTTTGGGGAAGGCGGCGGGGTGGATTAGGTCCATCCGCGCGAGCCAACCGCCCACACAGATGTGGTCGCGCACGGTCAGCCGCCGGTGGACCCAGCCTCACCTGGAACACATTCAGCGCAACACTGATGCCAATACCGCGTCACCGGCCGCCCATCCGTGGCATGCGGCGTGCGCCACCATTGTCCTTGGCACCGACAGCGGACCCGACGGGGTAGGCTTCCCCGCCTCCGTCGCGGCCCGCCAGTGCCAGCATGTAGCGAGCCCGCCGCTCATACGGGGCAGCTTCGAGCTCATCGGGAGAAGAAACCATGGACGACCAGCACGACGACCAGCACGACGACCAACAAACACACGAGCAGTCAGGCGGCCAGACGAGCGCCGCGAGTCACGCGCTCGAAGGCCAGCGGCGCGAAGCAGAGCGCGCCCGCCAGCGTCGCCCCACTGAGGAGCAGCAGCGCTATGGTGATGACACGCCCGGCGCCACCGATGAAGGCGCGGCGCTCGGCTCGGCGAACGACGATCCCGTTGCCGAATCGTCGGCGGAGTCCTTCCCCGCGAGCGATCCTCCCGCCTGGACCTCCGACCGATCCTAGCGTGAGCAGCGCCGCCCGCTTCCTCGGTCAGCCCTCCTGCCGCGCGCTGGCGGGCGCACCCGCGAAAATCCGCACGAGGATCAGAAAGATGACGATCGCCGCCGCCGCGCCATACACCGCGCGCATCCACGGCTCATCGGCGTCGCTGCCCGTGAAGAAGCCGTGCGCCGTTGCCAGCGCAAATGCCACAAAGCTCACGTAATGGATGCTGCGCCAGGCCTTATACGAGATGCGCCGCCGCAGCCACGAGCTGAGCAACACCAAGACCATCGCATACATCGCAAAGACGCCCAGCCGCGTGTACGGCTCCCTATACGGCTCGCTAAAGGGCAGCAGCAAGTCCCCCAGTGTGAACGGGATGAACGAATCGAAGAGGATCGAAACCAGGTGTGCCGCCACCAACGCCCCCGAAAGCACCGCCATCACCTGATGCAGTTCGTCAATCCGCCACGAGACCCGCTCGCTCGCCTGCCGCCCGACGGTGCGTAGCATCCCAAGGATCACCGAAAAGGTGAGCGCCACGTACGCCGCGACCGCCGTGGCCCGCGTGAGATACCACAGCGTTGGCCCCGCCTCGGCGGCGCGAGCGGCGGAGGCAACCAGCATGGGCATCCGCGCCAGCCACGGCCCCGCGGGATGCAGCATTACTCCAACCACAGCTCACCTCCGCCACCACGGGTCGTCAGCCAGGCCCGCAGGTTCTTCGAACAATACACTGTTCCATCGCCCATTACCAGAATCAGCGCCGTCTCCGCGTCTCCATACGGTTCCGCCGCTGCCGAAGTCTCCCACGCCTCCTCAACCGCCCGCAGCGCGGCGGGATAGCCGCGAAGCAGCGCCACCTTCGCCGCCACCTCTGCTCGCGCCCCCGTCGGAGCCAGCGCCGTCACCGTCGCGATCAGCGCGTCCGCGCCGCGGGCGTCATCCCTCCGGTCCAGCCAGAGCCGCATTGGCTCGCCCGTCCGCGGATCGATCAGGTGATGCCGCCGCTCGCCGCCGTGCCGCCACCAGCGGTCCAGCGCTCCCGAGCAGGCCACGCCGCCCGCCGTCAACGAGAACACACCGGCGTGTCGCTCAGGCTCCTCACCCCCCGATCGCGGATCGTGGATGCCTAGCGGCCACGGCTGCCCCTCCTCGTCGTGCCCCTGTACCCGCATATCCGCGCCGATGTCGATCAGCGCCCCATCGAACCGCGTAAAGAAGCGCTCCAGGGCACCGTCCGCTGCCCAACCTTTGGCAATGCCGCCGAAGTCGAGCCGGGTGCCAATCGGCAGCTTCACCCGCCGCTTCGCCGCGTCGAGTTCGATGCCGCGCCAGGCGCCGCCCGGCGTCGCGCCGCCGTCCTCTGCGATGCCCAACGTCTCCGCGCCCGCGTCGTCCTGCGCGAGGTGGTGGATATCGCGGTCGTACCCGATGCGCTCCAGTGCTGGCAGCAGCGCCGGATCGAAGAAGCCGTCGGTCGCCCGCGCCGCCGCCAGACTCTCGTCAAGCACTGTATAGAGGAGGTCCGAGACCGGCTGCCATACCCCCGCGCCAGCGTTGAGCCGGCAGAGTTCGCTGGCGGGATCGAAGCGCGTCAGGCAGCGTTCCACCTCGCGCAGCCACGCCAAACATACCGCCATCGCCTCCCTGGCCTCCGCCTCACGCTCCTCCGCACAGGCGACGTGCAGCCCGATGCGCGTGCCCATCATCGGCTCGGAGCATTCGAGGAGCATCGGGTCGCCTTCCAGGAGTTGCGGCAGGGTCGGCACGTGGCCAGGCATTCGGCTAGCAGGTCTTCACGCTCGGCTTGCATGTGGCCTTTGGCGTCGGTGGGGTGGTCGGCTTCGCCGTCGCCGTCGGCGGGACCGGCGTCGCCGTCGATCCCGGTTTGGGCGTATTCGTCGGCAGCGGCGTCGCCGTCGGCGTCTGCCCCGGAGCCAGCGTGTTCGTCGGCACTGGCGATTGCCCCGGTGCCAGCGTATTCGTCGGCAACGGCGTCTGCCCTGGCGCCAGCGTATCGGTCGGCGCCGCGGAGGTCGCCTGGGCCGCTGGCGCGATGTCCCAACTGGAGGGACGATGATTGGTCAGTTGCCACGACCCCACCAGCAGCATGCTCACGCCGAAGAGCGACGCCACTCGCATACTTGCCACCGCTGCGGGGCGCCGTGCCGACGCCGCGGCGGCGAACTCCGGCGCGATCCGCGCGACTCCCGCCGGCGGGCGTCCCCCGAAGCCAGCGTGATCTCGCCCATCGGCCTCGCGATGCAACTGAGGATGTAACCCTCTGCCCGTTCCCCCGCCGTCAGTGACTCGCCAACCGGCGACACCTGACCCGCGAGCAGCTTCAACTTACACTCGCCGCAGGCCCCCGCGCGGCAGCTAAATGACGGATGGTAGCCGTGTCGCTCCAACGCCGCGAGCACCGTCTCCGCCGGGCGCACGTCGAGTTCCGCTCCCGTCTCGGCAACGCGAATATCTCCACCTGGGGCATCCGCCTCACCGTCCGACACCTTATACGCCGGCCCGCCAGGACCCGTCCCGAACGCCTCGGCGTGGAACCGCTCCGCTGGCGCGTTCACCCGCGCAAGCGAGGCTTGCAGTTCGCGCTTCAGACTATCCGGACCGCAGACGTACCAGTGCGCGCGCGCCGCGACCCCGCCGACACGGCCGCGGATCGACTCAACCGTCATGCGCTCGCCGTCACTTGAGAGGTAGTGATACTGCCGCAGCCACAGCCCATGCGGGTCGATGCGGTCAAGCTCCTCGCCGAAGATGATGTCCTGCTCCGATCGCGAGGCGTAGTGGAGTTGCGCCAGGGGTCGGTCATCCGGACGCATCTTGGCAATCGCCCGCATCATGCCCATGATCGGCGTAATGCCACTGCCCGCCGCCACGAAGACCAGCGGCGTCTCCGGCGCCATCCCCGCGGGCAATGTAAACGTGCCGCGCGGCAAGCTGGAGTAGAGCAGCGTCCCTTCGACAACGTGGTTATAGAAGTAGGTGGAGACCGCGCCCATCTCCATGCGTTTGATAGTCAATTCCCACGGTTCGTCCGCATCGCCCGCCCCGCAAAGCGAGTACGAGCGATACAGCGTCTCGCGCCGCGTCGGCAGGGCCAGCGTGACGAACTGCCCGGGATTGTACGGCGATGGCGCCTGCCTCGTGCCGGGGAGCACGATGTAGACGCTGACGACGCCGGGCGCGATCTCGACGCGATCGACGACCTGCACCGGCAGCATATTCGCCGGCGAGACCACCGGCAGTCCCATCGTCGGATTCTCTTCCCGCATGCTCTCTACTCCCTGCGAGCATCTCACGGCCCGGCGCCTGCTGCCATGGCGCCTGAACGCGGACATGCTACCATACGCACTACGGCCAATAGTCAAATTAGGCTAGCTTGCTGTGCGCCCGTCGCATTGGACGTGTACGCTTGCGACAGGGGTCTGCTCCCCCATCGCTGGCTCCCGTAGTGAAGTGGGATGTGCATGGCCTTGCGTTATGCGGTAGCCTATTTGGGTTATCTCGCGGTGGAGGGGAGACAGCCACGATGAAAAGCAGAGTCGCCATGGCGGTCATCGGCATTGTCCTTATCGGTGGAGCCGGCGGTGCGGTTGGCGTGCTATCCGCGCCGCGAGCGCCTTCCTTCGGCACGCCAGTCGCTCAGTCTGATACACCCACTGCTACAGCAACAGCCACCGCTACCGCCACTGCGACTGCCACCGCCACAACTGTCATCGACCTGCCCACCCCAACCAACACGCGCGCCGTGCCAACCGCTACGACAACAGGCGCTTTCTCGCATTCCGGCACGATCATGAACATGAATACGACCGCACAGACTTTCACCTTCTCCGCGACGGGTGGTCCCTACACCGTTCATTGGGATAACGCCACCTGCAAATCGTCAAGTGGCACAACCGTTGCCTGCGACACATTTGTGAACGGCAACAGCGTGCACGTGAATGGCACGCTGACTGGCAACGTCGTAGTGGCTAGCGACGATTTCACTCCGTTCCAACGACTGAGTCACATGCGCTATAGTTCCTCGCTCGGCCCCTCCTCGATCAGATAGGCGAACGTCTCGATCGCCACCGCGGGCGTCAACGCACCGCAGGCGATGTCGAAGAGCAAGCACGCGAGCAGTACCTGCGACTCCTCATCGTCCAGTTCGAGCGCCGCGGCGAACGCCTCGAGAAATGGGAGTGGCGGCCGCGGTAACGTTTCGCCTCGCTCGATCGCCAGGTACTCTTCTTCACTCAACGGGCATCCAAAGGCGTCAAGTCGCAAACACACGCTGGAGACGCACATCGCCTCACAGTTCTCTGCGCAGAGTGGCGATGGTGTACACCCGCTACCGCGCTCCGCGTGCGCCAGGCGCAGCGCGCGCAAGCGCCCACCGAAGCGCGGCCACGGGCCTTGCAGAATCGCCATCACCGCCCGATATTCATCGGTCTGCACACTCTAGCTCCTCTCACAACGCCGCGACGCGTGCCCGGCACTCGCGACACCATTCTCACGGCTACGGAGCGTCAGAGCCTTCGCTCCCACCACAGATGCTTGCGAGCAGCTCGCCAATCTCTTCTGCGGAATTGTTGAGCAACACCGTCCCGCGAGGCGGGCTGCACGTCTGGACGAAACGGTATCGCTCCGCGCCTTCAGGCAGCACCACCGCGTTCAGCAGCGCCGATTCGTGCGGCAAGCTGAGCAAGGTGGCGAGGGTTTCCATCTGCCTATCGAGGCCGTAGCCATCGAAATCGAGAATGCCAAGCACAGCCTCACTCGGAGGATCACGAACGTTGGCGAGATATACCGCGGTATCGGGCACGTACCGGATCGCGAGCCGATTGCATCCAGCCGCGACCGCCCGCGCGAGCCACTGGCGTCTCCGCCGCCGCCTGGCGAGGATGATCAAGACCATCACGTCACCTCCCCAACGCTCGCCCCCGCTCCCGCTTGGTACTACTTCGTGGCCGGCCTGGGTCTGTCTTCGACTGTCTTGTAGAACGTGGCATAATGACGACGAGATAACTGATGAGGTGTATACTCGCTGTCGTGATAACGCGGTGCACCTGGTTGATGCTCCAACGATCGCAACGTTCTTCCAACGCTAAGTGTTACTAGAGAAGTTGACATGAGAAGTGATCGGAACTCTATACCTGCTGCTTGCAATGTACACTTGTGTCCCCTATACTGCGCATGCCCCTCACCGAGGTTCTCGAGCGGGATCCGAGTCGCGCAAGAACCAGCGCAATTCGCGCGAAATCACGACGTTGGCTATCACGGCGGCACACAATGTGCACAATGACAACTGACAGCGGTTTCATCCATCAACTTTCAAGTTGACGTGTCGTTACCTGATTCACTAAACAGAATCACAAAGCTTTCATATTGGCAATT
The DNA here is from genome assembly GCA_963785845.1 of uncultured Chloroflexia bacterium. Classification (GTDB taxonomy): domain Bacteria; phylum Chloroflexota; class Ktedonobacteria; order Ktedonobacterales; family JADMIN01; genus CAWAWP01. The sequence goes on from CAWAWP010000004.1 coordinate 453,954, forward strand.
GTAACAGCGACATATCTGTCCTGTCAATTACGATGCGTGTGGAACGTGTGGTATTACGTTCAACGTGATCCAGCATACAAAGTGGGGTGATGAAGTGGCGAAGGCAAAACAAACGCGAGATCGCCGGCATGATGGAGACGAGGATCTCTCCGACTTCGAAGGCGAGGATGGCGACATGCCCACAGGTGGAGGTCCGCCGCATTATTTCGGTCAGGCGCTGAAGCAGTTGCGCGAGTCCTATTTTGAGCGCTCATACCGTCAGCGAGATATTGGTGGCTCCGTGTTGCAAGACAAAGTGAGCATTTCGCGAGTGGTCGGCTGTCTGCGCGAGAAAGATGTGCACCTGACCGCCGCGGCGCTCAGCGCGATGGAGAACGGCCAAATCTTCCCCAGGGAAAGCAACACCTTCATTGATGCTATCGCCGGCTGCCTCAACCTCACGCCCTGGCAGCGCGACGAACTGAAGCGCAGATTGGCTTTTGATGTCCTCTACGTCAGATTTGGCCCTGCTCTGGGCGTCGTTTTCCCCTACACGCCGACGGACAATATCATCTTGGAAGGTCCCGCTTCGACTGCCTCCCCAGACGACTCAACCGCAGCGCAAGGTGGCGAAAACTCAGAGGGCGGTAACGTGCGCAAAGGGCTGTAACAAAGCATCCAGACTTACTCTGTGCCGCGCTCCACAGTAAGGAATGCTAGGGGCCTCCTTTCTCCCTGATCATGCGCGCCCCCACCTCCAATCTCACCCTCGAAACGGCGATCGACCCATACGACGACTTAGTGGTGACGCTGCTCCACTTGCGCCAAAACGGCGAACTGCCAGTGCGCGAGGAAGCGGGCGAGGGCAGCGGTCCTCTGTTCGACGCTATCGTGAGTTGTTTGTCGGGCGACCGTGGCGATGATATTCGTCTGCGAGCGCTGCTGTACGCGGCATTGATGTAACACCAGTTTCTGCTCCACAACCTCAATGTGCCGTGACCCGTAGTGTTGCGGGACCAGGAAGTGGCCCCGCTACCAAGGAGGCCCAAATGCACTGGTCGATCGGCAGGCTACTACCGCCAGACGCTCCGTCCCCTGACCAGCGTACGGCCGCCATAAAGGTGTATGACGCGCCGGTGGCCTCGGCAACGAAGGATAAATGCGAACAGACTCTAACGCACGCGCGGCCGGTGATACTCAGCCCTCACGCCCATCAGTGCGCCTCACCAAGAAACAGTCGACGAACCTCGTCAACTTCACGCACCGTCTCACAGCGGCACTACATTTTCTCGCGAAATCCGTGCGGGCTCACAGTGCATCGGAGTCGAACGCCGCGCTCGCGACAAACTGTGAGGCCCTCGCCAGGGGTCTTCGGGCGTTGCCAGCCAATGCCGTCGATTTCGGCCTGCTCTTCCAAGGCATCACTGCGGCGGAGGCAGCGCTCAAGGCATTGGGTGGTGATCGCGGCTTCGTGCAAAAGACGAAATGGCGTCTTTTCCACAGGCAGGTCGTCCGCGCGGATGTCGCTTCGCTCGCCAGTTCATCGCTGCGACAGTTGCATGCCGACGCAACCATACTTCGGAGCTTTCTCAAGAAGTCAGGGGTTCCCGCCGATAGGTTCGACATGTCGGACCTGAATCCAGCCAACGCGCTTAAGTTGTGGCGAAATCGTAGGTCCACTGCGCCGTCGGTGAGATGCGTCCGAGTCGTGAGCGCCGCCCAATTCGTGCGGCTCTCTCAGGTGGCTTTGACACAATGGTGAGCAGCGGCTGAGGGGACATGGATAGTGCCTGCGATCAGTCCCAGTTAGGCTGAGGCAACGTTCGACCGATGGGAAGGACGTATCGCGATCCTTGCGATACCCGTGGGCAACGCATCCTGGCAGCACCCAGTGCAATTCCTGTGCCGATTCCACGTATCCGATTCTCGCGATGTGCTGATCTGCTGAGAATCAATTGCAACTGTGACTCACACGCCTTCCAGCGGAAGCGCGGCGTCGTCAATTCTGCACAGCCGTCAGCAGCGAGACGACGCCAAATGTGAGCAGTAGCGCGCCAGATACGCGGTTGACCCAGCGCAACGCCGTCGGCCCGATCCGCGCGGAGAGGATCCCTACAGCACTGCTGAGCAGTAGCCACCAGCAGGTTGACCCGCAGAACACGCCGAGTACCAGCCAACTCGCCGCGCCGTAGCCAGCGCCCTGCGTCACGCCGAGCGCCGCGAAGACGACCGCGAATGAAAGGATCGTCGCGGGGTTTGTCAGTGTCAAGCCCAACGTCGAGGCGTAGGCGCCAAGGAGCCCGCGCCCCTCACTCTGCGGCGGGCGCGACGCGGGAACGCTGAGAAGCGTGCGCAGGCCGAGGAAGCAGAGAAATGCGCCGCCGATCAGGTGGACCCAGAGCCGGGCGCCGATCAGCGCCTCTGAGATTGTCGTCAGACCAAAAGCGGCAACCGAGCCGTAGAAGGCATCAGCGCTGGCCGCTCCCAGACCGGAGACGAAGCCCACCAGTCGTCCGCTCGCCAGTGTGCGGCGGATGCAGAGGACGCCGATCGGCCCCACCGGTGCGGCGATCGAGAAGCCCAACACGAGACCGCTGAGCCAGAAACTGAGCATGCGCGTCCCCTCCCTCGCAATCCTCTCTCGGCGTTCGGGGCGACAAAAAACCGCCGAACCATTGAGGTCCGGCGGCGTCGCGGCAACTACAGCGTGCAGGCGCGGCTAACCAGACCTTTGGTCCGGCTGCTGCTGGCTTGAGCGGTTGGATAGGCTGAAAGTTCGTGGCATCGGTGGTCTCCACGTGGCGTGCGCGCTGGCGTACACGTTGCCACAACGGTAGCATGTTGACCCTCCGAAGTCAACGTGCTACGCGGCGCCCGCCCCACAGTTCGGAGGACTGCGAGCGAACAGCGCACAGCCCTCGCGCCTGCGGAGGCGGCAGCCCGGTCATGTCAAACGCTCAGGCAGGTCGCCGATCGATGTGAGCGGTGAGCGTAGACCATGCGCCGCCCATGCTTGCCCACGCAGGCTCGACCTGCCTCAACGAATGTGCTGTGCCGCGCATGGTACACTCTCGGACGAGATCGCGCAGGCTGGGGACGAAAGGCGCATCGGCATGGGGCACATTGAGCAAGAGACCTCAGGCACGACGTGGCGCCGTGTCTGGTGGCGGCGTGCCCTCCAGCGCGCATTGACCTCGCTCCATGTCGCGACCTACCGCGCTACTGGCGGCGCCATTGGCCATCGGGTGGGTCCACTGCCCAACCTGCTGCTAACCACGCGAGGCCGCAGAACCGGGAAGCCGCGCACGACTCCGCTGACCTACATAGCGGTTGACGGCATGCTGGCGCTAGTGGCTTCGAACTTTGGCAGTCGCACCGAGCCGCAGTGGTTTCGCAATCTGCTGGCGCATCCTGAGGCCAAAGTGCGCCTGAAGCGGCGCCGCTGGTCTGTCTCCGCACGGCTGGCAACGCCCGAAGAGCGAGAGCGCATCTGGCCGGCGGCATTGACGATCTGGCCGGCCTGGGCCGGGTACGCCAACCGCGCGCATCGCGAGATTCCGCTGATTCTCCTCGAACCCCCGATGGCCGGCGTTCGGGCTCTCCACGCTGCAAACAGCGCACCAAAGGCCGCTGATCGCGTGGCCGACTGAGATGCGGAGGAGTGACCGGAAACGGTCATCCCGCCCCAGTCATACCGAGTTCGCCTGGGTTGTTGTCATTTGCTCGTGGGCATTCTGCTCGCAATCAGACCCGCTCTCTCCGCTGCGACAACTATCGAGCAAAGTCGTATAATGCCCAAGAGTAGTCAGCGGGCGCAGTTTCGACGAAGGAAACACCGGGATGTGGAAGGGGCACATAGTACATGCCCGACGAGGCTCCGCCCACCGCGTGCCCCGCATCACTGATCCGCCATGCGAATAGTCGCTGGCGCGTTGGACTGATAGTCATCGCGGTGATCGCGGCTATCGCGGTGGTCGCCGGCGTCATTTCCATGCCACCCCGAATCGCAACGATGTGCTCCAGGTCGTCCCCGATGCGACGCTCGCGCCGACGCTCGCCAGCCAGACGGTCTACGTGCCCACCGACGATGGCGTCTACGCGCTGCGGGCCTCGGACGGCGCGCTGCGCTGGACCTACCCCGCCGGCATTGACAAGGCGCCGGGCGGTCGCCCAGTCCGTGCTCGGCCTGGCGCTCGACGGCGCGACGCTCTACGTGCTGGCCACCTCGACGGGCACCGGTGAGGGACGGGCGACGCTGACCGCCCTGAACGCAGGCGACGGCACCGCTGTGGAGCGTGAGCACGCCCGCCATGGTGCGCGGCTCGCTGGTCCGGGGGGGAGCCTGCTGATCGTCGCGGCGCTGTGGACGGCGGATCAGGGGCGTCGCCGGCCGCTTGGGCGGTCGATGCGTACCGCGCGCGGCGGCAACTGGCGTGGAGTCGCGCCCTGACGGCGGCGCCGCTCGCCGAACTGGCCGCCTCCGACGGCCGGCCACCTCGGGACGGCGACCAGCCTCGTCGCGCTCGACGCACTCACCGGCGCGCCGCGCTGGAGCACGAGCATCATCCCCAGCGCCGCCCAGGAGGGCACCAGGCCCGCGGACGCCAACACGGCCGTGGCGCTGACCGCCAGCGGCGACCGCGTCTACGTCCTGGCCAAGCGCTCCGTCGCGCAGGGGGATGGCGCTGCCTGGGAGGCCAACGTCTACCAAATCGACGCCACGGATGGGACGCACCTCGAGAGGAGGGGGTACGGAAACGAGCCGTTCGACAGCGCATTCGCGCCGAGCGTGTCTGGCGCCACACTGATTGCACCGGTATTCGGCGGCATGATGGCCAACCCCGTTGGCGTCGGGGGCGCGGCGTGGCGTTTCCTGCCCGATAGCTCGGCGGCGCGGGGTCAGGCCATGACCGGGGGCGCCGTCGCCTACGGCATGATCTACGCCACCGACCTCACCGGCGTCCTCGCCAGCGAGCACGGGGTGACCGCCTGGGAGAACTTCACCTACGCCGTGCGCGCCAGCGACGGCGCCGAGATGTGGCGCGCGCCCACGAACGGGGGGCTGCTCGCCGAGCCGCCGGCCGTGGCGTCCGGCGTGGTCCTGGTCCCGTGTGGCACGGCGTTGCGCGCGCTCCGTGCCAGCGATGGCCGCCCCCTCTGGAGTTACAGCGCCCCCTCCGCCGCGATGATCACTGAACCGCTGGTCTCGATCTAGGACGGTGACCGGAGCGTAGCTCCCGCCGGTGATCCTGTGGGTGCGGTCCCGCGTCAAACGACAATATCCGAGCCGGATGCCCCAGTCACCCTTCTCCGAGCGCCGTCGCGCCACACATGCCCAATTCCGTGGCAAACATGCAGCGTTACCCGAAAGGAGGTGTGGCGGCTAGGGCTGCGGCGCGATGCGATCCGCCCAGGGATGCGCGGTCTCAAGCTGCGTCGCGAGTTGCAGCAGCGTATCTTCGCCGAGAGGGCGCCCGACGATCTGGATGCCCAGCGGCAAGCCGTCGTCGCCGTGGAAGAGCGGTAGCGAAATCGCCGGTTGCCCCGTCAAGTTCCACTGCGCGGTGAACGGCGAGAAGGTCGCGGCGATTTGGAAGGTCGTCTGCCAATCCTCCGACATCGTGTCGAGTTGGCCGATGCGCAGCGGGCGCGTGCCTAGCGCCGGTAACAACAGCGCGTCGTAATTGGTGAAGAAGGCGACGAATCCCCGCGCGATTGATTGCAGCCGCGTAGCGATTTCGAGGTATTCGGGAGCGCTGCGCGACATCCCGAGTTGATAGAAACCCCAGGTCAGCGTCTCCACCAGCTCCGGGCTCGGTGCCTGGCGCGAAACGGAGGCGCCCCAGCGCACACCAGTGGCGATTCCCGCGCCCCAAGCGCTCATGAAGATGCCGATGAAGTCGTCCAGCTGCCAGTTCGGCGGTGTCACCTCTTCGACATCGTGGCCAAGGGAGGCGAGCAGCTTCGCGGCATCCTGAACGCTTTGCACGGCGACGTCATCGACGGCAGTGGCAAGCGGTGAGCTGGTGGTGAAGGCGATGCGCAGGCGGCGTGGCGGGCGCTGTATCGCCGCACCATAGGGTTCGGTCGGCGGCGGCGCCCACGTGGCGTCACCTATCTCATACCCCTGCAAGACGTCGAGCATTGTGGCAGTATCGGCGACCGTCCGGCTGACGCAGCCGCTAGTACTCAGCGCGCTATCACCATTCGCCGGACCCGCCGAAACGCGGCCACGGCTGGCTTTGAGTCCGACGAGACCACAGCAGGCGGCGGGGATGCGGATCGAGCCTGCGCCGTCCGTGGCGTGAGAGATCGGCAAGATGCCACCCGCCACGGCAGAGGCCGCGCCTCCCGACGAACCACCGGGAGTGTGGTCGGTATTCCACGGGTTGCGCGTGGCGCCAAAGCGCCGTGTCTCGGTGACGGGTACGATGCCGAACTCTGGCGCGGCAGTGCGGCCAATCGAGATGAAGCCCGCATCACGAATGCGGCGCACCACGTAATCATCGAACGGGGCGATGTAGTCGCCGAAGATGTTCGAAGCCATCGTCAGCCGCTGCCCCGCCACGGCGTTCAACTCCTTGATCGCCAGAGGGACGCCCGCGAAAGGCCGCGGATCGCCCGGCCGAATCGCATCGGCGGCGGCGAGCGCAGCGTCCGCGTCGATCAGCGTGAACGCGTTGAGGTCGCTGCGCGCCTCCGCGCGTTGCAGCGCGGCCTCGACAAGCTCCCGCGCGGAGATCTCACCGCGGCGGATGAGATCGGCTAGCTCAAGCGCTGGCCGCGTGAGCAGATCGGCGATCTGGGGCATAGCTGGGCTACCTCCTCGGGGATGCAATATCGCGCGCCGCGCAGATGCTGTAAGTGTACCTCCCTCAGCAAGGGTACGCGCGTCAGAGCCGAAGGCGAAACCCCAGAGGAGTCGGCGCGCGACGGCTAGAGTCCGTCGTCCAGGTCGTCGTCGTCGTCATCGCCGAGTAAGAGTTCGTCCTGATCAGCGTGGAGCGAGTCGTTGAAGAAGCCCGCTTCGTTGCCGCGATACACGCTGACGAGGAAGTCCTCGCGTGGCACGTCGGCGGAGAGTACCAGGTCTTCGTCGATCTGCTCGATCAGCTTGGCAAGGTCTTCGCGCTCCAGGTCGCGCTCGAGCAGCAGCGTGCAGTGGACGGTTGAGCTGGTGTAGTGGAGATCGATAGTGCCCAGCCGTGTCGAGCCGAGCATCAGATGGTATCCCTCAGACGAGGGCGTGCGAAACTGGCGGTCGAAGCGGACGTCTTCCATGCTGCGCCTCCAATCAAGCGAGTGGGCGGGTGTGCGCGCAGCCGCCACTCGCGGCCTTCAGGAATGCGTGCAGCATTGTCGCACATGCGCGCAACCGCGGGCGGCGCGGCCAGCGCGGCCAGCGCCTACAGCACGCGACCATAGTACGCGCTGCACCCATCAGGAGACATGCGCGTCCCGTGGCCGCGTTCACCCAGAGCGAGTAACGTGCCGTGCCTGTCACCAAGAGACGTGCGCGCGGATCGCCGTGATAGAATGCCGAGGAATCCCCGCCCCTCGCCGTCACGCCGTCAACAGTCTCAAAGTACTACAAGGCATACTATCGTGATTGACCGGGAGCCGCTCGATGGCTCGCCCGCGGTGGTCGGAGCCTCCAATCAGTGGCGTGCGGAGGCATGGTCACACGTGTTGACCTGGTATCGCCGCGACGGCCGTGCCAATCTCCCCTGGCGGCAGACGCGCGATCCCTACGCCGTGCTGGTCTCGGAAGTGATGCTGCAACAGACCCAGGTGGAGCGCGTCCTGCCCAAATACGGCGAGTTCCTGACGCTATTTCCCACGCTTCGCGCGCTGGCGGAGGCCACCCCTGCACAGGTGATCCAGGCCTGGGCCTCGCTTGGCTACAATCTGCGCGCCGTGCGTCTCCACGAAATCGCCCGGCAAGCGGTGGCTGAATATGGCGGCGCGCTCCCCGATACGCTCGAAGGCTTGCTACGTCTCAAGGGCATCGGGCGCTACACGGCCGGCGCCGTGGCCTGTTTCGCGTACGAGTTGCCGGTGGCGACGGTCGACACCAACATCCGTCGCGTCCTCTGGCGAGTCTTCAGGGGCATCGAGTCGGCAACCTGGCCGTCGGGGACACAGGCGAGCCGCGACCTGCTGGCGCTGGCCGAGTGGGCGTTGCCGCGCGAGCAAGCGTATGACTGGCAGCAGGCATTGATGGACCTCGGCGCGACCATCTGCCTCAGCCGCCGGCCGCTTTGTGAGCGATGCCCGCTCGCGAACGGCTGCGCCGCCTATGCGGAGACGGCCCGCGTCACGCTCTTCGCCTCGGGCGAGGCGCTGGCGCGCGTGCGCGACGAGCGGCAGACGACAATGATCGCCGACCAGCGCGAGTCGTACCGCGCGGGTGAGGGTGGCGAGCGAGCGGCGCGGCGCATCTCGGCGCCTCAGCAGCGGTTTCATGGCTCGTCGCGCTATTATCGTGGGCGCGCAGTAGCGGCATTGCGTGCGCTACCCCCTGGCGAATCGCTGACCCTGGAGCGCTTGGGGCCGCACGTCCGCGAAGGCTACGGCGCTGCGGATGCCGACTGGCTGCGCGCGCTGCTGCGCCGACTGGCGCGCGACGGGCTAGCCCGCATCACCGACGAGAACGGCGTCGAGCGCGTATCGCTGCCCTGATCCGCAGCGAATGGAGGGAAGTCGCAATGGCCGAGTCAGAGCAGGCGCACTCCGCCGAGGCCCAACAGCCAGCGCCCGAAATGACCCTCCGCGAAGCGCAGGCGGCGGTCGATCGCTCGATCGCCGCCCTCGGTGGCTACTGGCCGCCGCTGGCGAACCTGGCGCGGCTCTTCGAGGAGTGCGGCGAGCTGGCGCGTTCGGTGAATCAAGCACATGGACCCAAACGCCTCAAATCTGGCGAGACACCCGCGCCGCTCTCCGAGGAGCTAGGCGACGTGATCTACACCGCGTTGGTGCTGGCGAACAGCCTCGGCGTCGATGCGACCAAGGCGCTCGAAGACGTGCTCGCCAAAGTGCGCGAGCGGGCGGGCAGCTAAGTGCGGCAGTGCGCAAGGCGCGTCCAACCCGTTGCGCATCCGTCTGAGTATGGTCGCGCTGCGGCGATCACCTGATTTCTGCCCCTCGTCTGCGGTAAGTATGTTCCAGACGTCGCCGACTGGTGGGCAAGTCACCCTGATCCGCTCGCAGACAGAGAGGAGACTCCGGCATGTCCACCCCAGAGGAGGCCACCTTCGCCGGCGGATTGATCCAGTTGCGCCGCGCGCTCGCCGGCGCCGACCCGTTCGCCGTGCAGGATGAGCCAGCCGCGTTCTCCGAGGCGCTGCGCCAGGTGACCGGCGCGCTGGCGGAGGCGCCCGCTGTGGAGCGCTCGCGCTATCTGCTGCGCGCGCTTGATGACGCTATCGCCGCGGTGGAAGTGGCGTCCCGACTCGCCGACGAGCTACAGGCTTCGCTCTCTGCCTCCGCTCAGACAGACGCTGCCACACAGTCGCCAGCGGATGCGCTGCGCATCGCGTACACCCGGTTTGCCGAGGCGCAGCCGCATTTCCAGGCGCTCTACCACTACCGCAACGCCGTCGCGGATGCTCTGCAACCTTCCCCGCCCCCCGACGCCTAACCGCCGGCCTCCTCCTCGCACGCGATCTCCGCCGTACAATCTACCCAGCGCAAGACGATCAGCGTAGGAGTGGGGCATGGCGCAACTTCAGGCGATAGATATCGCTGCTCCGCACGGCATACTCGAAGGGTTACTTCGCCTGCCTGACGAGATGGCGCACGTGCGCATGGCGGCGCTCGTCTGCCACCCGCATCCGCAATTCGGCGGCACCATGCACACCAAGGTGGTCTTTCGGGTCGCACAGGCGCTCGGCGAGTTGGGCATGCCAGTGCTGCGCTTCAACTTCCGCGGTGTGGGACGCAGTACGGGTCACTTCGACGACGGGCGCGGCGAAGCCGTCGATGTGCGCCTCGCGCTGGACGCCTTGAGCGCCCGCTTCCCCGGCATACCACTCTGCCTGGCCGGCTTCTCCTTCGGCGCGTGGGTCGGTCTACCCGTCGGCTGCGCCGATGCGCGCGTGCGACAAATCGTCGGCGTCGGCGTCCCCGTCTCGCTGCTCCGCGTCGACGCGCTCGCAACCTGCGCGAAGCCCAAGCTGATCGTCCAGGGCGAACGCGATCAATACGGGCCACAAGACGACTTGCGAGCGTGGTTCGCGAGCCTGCCCCAGCCCAAGGCGCTCACCGTCGTCCCCAACGCGGACCACTTCTTCGCCGAGCAGGCCGCTGAACTGCGCGCCGCGATCCTCGCATACTTCACGGCGCCCGGGCAGTCTTAGCATATGCACGTTTTGCACAGGGGAGTCGCCGCACATTTCGCCGAATCTGACGTAAGCAGGGCTTGTCACGGTACTGGGGTGTGCAAACTATGGACGCCCATGTCCCGCCATGGTAAGATCGGTCACATGTGGCCTAGAAACGCCGTGCGCTGGCAATATGCGGCAACACGGGACAACACAGACGCTTCGCCTGACCTGAGGCGTGGGAGAGTGACATGGTGGTGAGGGAGCCGGGGGTGCAGGCGCCCGCACTGGACGCCTACTCGGATAGACCGCTTTACAACACGAAGGCGGTGGTCCATCAAACCGGTGTGCCCGCGCCCACCCTACGCGCCTGGGAGCGACGCTACAACATCCTCTCACCCCATCGCGGCGAGAATGACTACCGGCTCTACTCCGAGCGCGACATGATGCTCGTTGCCTGGCTCCGCGAGCGTGTGGATGCCGGCATGACGATCAGCCAGGCAATTGCTCTGCTGCGCACGTTGGAGCCTGCCCGTAGACGCGGACGCCGTGGCAAGCTCGCGCCCGGCATCCCCGCGGAGGTAGCTGTGCCTCTCCCTGCCGCGACCCGCCCCGCGCACTACTCGTTCGACGAAATGGTCGCGGCGCTGCTCTCGCAATTCGTCGCGCTCGACGAATATTCCGCGGCGCATACCATTGCCGAAGCGCTGGCGATCTTCCCGCTCGAAGACGTCTGCCTGAGCCTTCTCACGCCGGTCCTGGCGGAGGTGGGGCGGCGCTGGTCCGCGGGCGAGCTCCCCATCGTCGTCGAACATTTCGCCTCGGCGCTGATCCGCGCGCAACTCGAAAGTCTCTTCCGCGCCACCGTCGCGGCCGAGCGTGGTCCGCTGGTAGTAGTTGGCTGCGCGCCCGGCAACCTGCATGAACTCGGCGCGCTCATGGTGGCGCTGTTCCTGCGGCGTGCGGGGATGCGCGTTGCCTATCTCGGGCAGAATTGCGACGCGCAGACCTTCGTCGATAGCGTCATGCTATTGCGTCCCGCCTGTGTCATCATGTCCGCATCGATGACCGCGCAGGCAGAAGCGCTCGGCGAAATCGGCAGGAGGCTCCGATCCCTTCCCCAGCCGCGGCCCATTTTTTGCTTCGGTGGCCAGGCGTTCGCCAACGCGCCCGATCTCGCGCAGGCGATCCCAGGGGAATACGTGCGTGGCACCGCTCGCGATGCCATTGATGACGTCAAGCAAAAACTCTCGGCATAACAGAATGACCAGTGACACCACCGACATCGCCCACCTACGCGACGCGGCGCACGCGCGTCTGCGCTCCGCAGGTCGCGGCCACCCTCCGGCGCGGCCATTCCTCGCGCGCCTACCCTGGTACGCGTATGCCGGCGCCCTGCTCAATCTGGCGGCATGGTTCTCGTCGTGGGCGCGGGTCGGCCCCTGGCCGTACACCTTCTTCGCCATCTGGTTCGGCTTCATCTTGCTGCTCGACGGGCTGAACGTCGCGCGCAGCGGCACATCGCCCCTCAAACGCAGTCCAGCCGCTTTCGCCGGCATGTTCGCGTGCTCGTCGATCTTCTGGTGGACCTTCGAGGGGCTGAATGCGCCGGTGCAGAACTGGCACTACCGCTTCGACCACCCCTACTCCGCGCTGGCGTATTTCTTCATCTCCTCACTGGACTTCAGCACCGTGCTTCCGGCAGTGATGGAGATCGTCGAACTCCTGGCAAGCGTGCCTGCGCTGCGGCCGCGCCTCGGGCCGCGCGAGATCGGCGGGCGCCTGTCGCGCGGCGCGGGCGTTGCGCTGGTGGTGCTGGGTATCGTCCTGCTTGTGCTGCCGTTTCTCTTCCCGCGCTACGCCTTCGGCCTGATCTGGCTCTGCCTGATCTTCATCCTCGACCCCATCAACAACCTCTTCGGGCGAAAATCGGCGTTCGGCCACCTCCTGGCGCGCGACTGGCGCTTCGTGGTCACGCTTCCGCTGGCCGGGATCATCTGTGGCTTCTTCTGGGAGCTGTGGAATTCGCGGGCACTACCAGGGTGGTACTACACCGTGCCGGGGTTCGACGCCGCGCCGCACCTCTTCGCCATGCCGCTGCCCGGCTACCTCGGCTACCTACCTTTCGCCGTCGAGCTCTTCGCCATGTATCAGTTCCTCCTCTGGGTGCTGCGTCGGCGCAGCGATAACCTGGCGATTTGAGCGCGCCGCTTCGTGGCTCGCCCACGCGGCACAAGCCGCCGGCTCTGCTCGATTCGCTTGCAAGCGACGGGGAAATGTGCGACAATAACCGATGCTGTGCCCAAGTGGCACGACGTATGCGTACCCGGTAAACACGCCGTTTCGCTGCGCCGCGATCGTCGCGACGCGCCTATGCGACGGCCCTAAAAGTACAAGGATTGAGAAGAAAGGACGCCTTCCCGACGGCTACAGCCGCGCGCAGAGGAAGCGTGCGCAAGCTGGCGAGTCTACGCCAGAGACCGGCGCCGAGGCGAATGGAGTGGAATGCGGAAGAGACACGAGTGGAATGGTGCTGGGAGTGCGGTGTTCGCGCGGAATGCCAGAGACCTATCCCCAAGCACAAATACCCTGATTGGCGTCGACTGTGATGGCGTGCTTGCCTCGGATCGGCTGCTCTGGCAGCGGATGCGCAAGCACTTCCCAGAGCATATCCCCGCCCGCTACGAAGATTTGCAGACGTTCGAGTGGCCGCGCGCAACGCCCGAGACAACGGCGCTCTGCCTGGAATTGAGCGCGGACCCGCTCTTTATGAGTTGGCTGCAGCCCATGCCGCGGATGATTACGGCGCTGCGGCGTCTCCACGATGAAGGGTACCGCCTTCACGTGATCACGGCGCGGCCCCAGTGCGTGCGCCGCGCGACCGCGCGCTGGATGCGGCGGCATGGCGTCGATGACTGTGTCGAAGCGATCACCTGCGTGGACGGCGGAGCGGCGAAGGTGCCATTGGCACGCGAGCTAGGCTGTGCCGCCTTCATCGAAGATAACCATGCGACCGCCGAGGCCATGGGTGCCGCTGGCATCCGCAGCTACCTGCTCGACGCGCCGTATAATCGCATGCCCACCGAAGAGAGCATCCGCGTGCGAGGCTGGCACAAATTGCTCGATGACCTGACGCTCAACGTCCCCGCCCGGCAGCCCGCGCTGCGCATGATGCCACAGCCGCCCATCCCGCCTGCGGCGCGCGTCGCAATCGCCTCCTAAGCGGGAGAGCAACGTCACAAACGCCGCAAGACGGCCTCCTCCGTCTTGTAGCCACTCGCATCTGGCGCCTCACTGATGGTATAATGCCCGGAAGACCCCTCCCAGGGGGGTAGGGCAGCGAGGAGAAGGCCATGCGCGCCGACAAGCAAGACGTGTTGAAGCGCCTGAGTTACATCGAGGGCCACATCGGCGGCATCCGCAAGATGGTCGAAGAGGACAAATACTGCGTCGACATCCTGCGGCAAACGCTGGCGGTGCGCAAGGCGCTCGAGAAGCTAGAGTCGTTGATACTTGAGCAGCACCTTCACGGCTGCGTCGCCGAGGGCATCCGCGACGGTCACGAAGACGAAGTGATCGACGAGCTGGTGCAGCTCTACACGCTGGCGGGCAATCGCTGAGCCGAAACGGCGGTGAACGGGAGCGCGGATATGTCGAGCGTGCACGAACTGGACGTGAGCGAGGCCGAGGGCAACCCCCAGCCGCATGAGCAAGCGAGCGTAACACTCGTGATCGGTGGCATGACCTGCGCCTCCTGCGCCATGCGCGTGGAGAAGGGACTGAAGAAGACGCCTGGCGTCGCGCAGGCCACGGTCAACCTCGCCACGGAGCGCGCCACCGTCGCCTATGATCCCGGCGAAGCGAGTGTGCGTGATCTCGTCGATCGCGTCGTGGCCACTGGCTACACCGCCAAGCCCCTTGCCGCCACGACTCCCGCCACTCCCACCCCCCAAAAAGCGGCAGAATTGGCAACCACCGCGACCACCACGCTCGCCATCGGCGGCATGACCTGCGCCGCCTGCGTCCGCAAAGTCGAAAAGGCGCTCGGCAAAGTTCCCGGCGTCAGCGCCGCCAACGTCAACCTCGTCACCGAACGCGCCACCGTCACCTACGATCGCGCAGGCGCCAGCGACGCGCTGTTGGTTGCCGCCGTCGAGCGCGCCGGCTATCAGGCAGGTCCACTCGCGCCGCGCGTGGTCGAAGACGCTAACGACGCGGAGGCCGACCGGCACGCGCGCGAGTTGCGCCAACGGCGCGATCGGCTCGTGATCGGTATCGCCCTCTCGCTGCCGATCCTGGTGCTCTCGATGGTCTTCATGCATGCCTTCCCCGGCGAGGATTGGCTCCTACTCGCGCTGACCGTTCCCGTCTGGGCCTATGTCGGCGCCGACTTCCATCGCGGCGCGCTCCGCGCGCTGCGCCACCGCACGACGAATATGGATGTGCTGGTCAGCATCGGTTCCACCGCCGCCCTCGCGCTCTCGCTCCTCGGCACGCTGGCCCCAGCAGTGGCGGGCGACTCGACCTTCTACGACACCACCGCGCTGATCATCACGCTGATCTTCCTCGGCAAATACCTTGAGGCGCGCGCCAAAGGGCAGGCGAGCGAGGCCATTCGTGCGTTAGCGGCGCTGCGCCCGAGCGCTGCCCATGTCATCCGCAACGGTCACGAGCGCGATCTGCCGTTGGCCCAGGTGGTCGTGGGTGATGAAATAGCGATCCGTCCCGGCGAGCGCATCCCCACCGACGGCGTAGTGCTCTCAGGCGATTCCGCGGTCGACGAATCGATGCTCACCGGCGAGAGCCTGCCGCTAACGAAGACCGCGGGCGACGCGCTGATCGGCGCGACGGTCAACGGCGCGGGGCTGCTGCATATGCGCGCCTCGCGCGTTGGCTCGGAGACCGTACTCGCGGGCATCATCCGCATGGTCGAGCAAGCGCAAGGCTCGAAGGCGCCGATCCAGCGGTTAGCCGACTCGGTCTCCAGCGTCTTCGTGCCGACGGTGCTGGCGCTTGCCGCGCTGACGGCGCTCGGCTGGGGCCTTGCCGGCGCGCTCGGCGCCCTACCCGCCAGCGTCACCGACGGCGCGGGCCAGTCGTGGTGGATCCATGCGCTGCTCACCGGCGTGGCCGTGCTGGTGGTCGCCTGCCCCTGTGCCCTCGGCCTGGCGACGCCCACAGCCATCATGGTCGGAACGGGTCGCGGCGCCGAGCACGGCATCCTGATCAAGGGCGGCGAGAGTCTCGAGCGCATCCAGGCTGTCACCGCCGTGTTGCTCGATAAAACCGGTACGATTACGCGTGGCCAGCCGGAGGTCACGGGGCTGCACATGGTTCCGGACGTGGGTCTGACCGAAAACGCTCTGCTGCGACTTGCTGGGGGTGCGGAGCGCGGCTCGGAACATCCCCTCGCGCGGGCTGTCATCGCTCGCGCGGAGGCGTGTGGACTCGACATACCGACGCCATCATCCCTTACGGCGCAGGTCGGTCGTGGGCTCGTCGCCACCGTCGAAGGTCACCAGGTCGTCATCGGCACCCCCACGCTGCTCGCCGAGCATGCCATCGACGCGTCGCCACTCGCCTCCGCGTGTGAGGCGGTCGAGGCAGCCGGAGAGACGGCGCTGCTCGTCGCCGTGGATCAACATGCCGTCGCCGTCTTCGGCGTAGCGGACACCGTAAAGTCCGACTCGGCGGAGGCCGTGGCGAGCCTGCTGCGCGACGGCATCGCCGTCTGGATGATCACCGGCGACAACCGCCGCACGGCGCAGTCCATCGCCGCGCAGGTCGGCATCGCGCCGGAGCATGTGCTGGCCGAAGTCCGCCCTGGCGAGAAGGCCGCGACGGTCGAGCGGCTGCGGCGCGACGGCCAGACAGTGGCCTTCGTCGGCGACGGCATCAACGACGCGCCCGCCCTCGCTGCGGCGGATGTCGGCATCGCTATGGGCACTGGCGCCGAAGTGGCGATGGAATCGGCGGACATCACCTTAGTCAAAGGCAGTCTTCGCGGCGTGGTAGAGGCGCTGCGCCTCTCGCGCGCGACGATGCGCACCATCAAGCAAAATCTCTTCTGGGCTTTCGGCTACAACCTGCTGCTCATTCCGCTGGCAATCGCCTCGCCCCTCATCCCGTTGCTGCGCATGAACGCACCGATCTACGCGGCGGCGGCGATGGCGCTCTCCTCCGTCACGGTCGTCAGCAACTCGCTGCGCCTACGGCGTTACGCCAGCGGCGAGGTTGACCACAGAAGTCTCAGCGGGCAGAAGAGGGCAGAGCTTAAGCGCCGAGGATTCCTCGGGGCATGAGAAGCGGGAGAATGGCTCCCAGCTTCTCGCGATAAGTGTATTTGAGGAGTGATTAGACATGGCGACGACTGAAGACGTGACGCTCTCGGTACCCGATGTAAGCTGCGAGCACTGCGTCAAGACCATCAACACGGCGCTCGGCGAGCTACCTGGCGTCGAGTCCGTCGAGACCGACATCCCCACCAAGCGTGTTCATCTCCGTTACGACCCATCACGCCTCACCTTGGCGACGGTCGAAGCGACCCTCGACGACGCTGGCTACACCGTCGCCAAATAGCATACACGTCCGCGCTGGCCGCGCTGGAGCGCTGACAAAGCGGTCACGTCGCGTATCCGTCGCGGCCACATCTCCCGCAAGGGACGGTACATGCCGGCGCTTGGCGTGTCGGCTTCCTAAGCCGCCGGCGAGCGCGACACCGGCTCACGCGTCTCAAGCGTCGTTGGGGGAGTGGGCGGTGCCGGCTCCATCTCGTCGTACTTGTTGACACGGTAGACCACCGTCGAGATCAGCCAGGCCAGCACCAGAATGCCGATGATGCCGAAACCGACGACGCCAAAATCGAGGTTGCTGACGAAGTCCCAAAGGCCGCCCGAAAGATTGAGTTGCCCCCCGACGATCTGCAACACCTCGATGCTCCCGACGAGCAACGCCACCAGCACCGAGATCAGCGTGATGCTCATATTATAGAAGAGCTTGCGGATCGGCTTCACAAACGCCCAACCGTAGGCGCCCAGCATCATCACGCCGTCGGTCGTGTCGGCGAGGCTCATCCCCGCGGTGAAGAGCAGCGGCAGCAGCAGAATCACGTAGAAGGGTACGTGCTGCGCGGCGAAGGTGCCAGAGAGCGCGAGCAGCCCGATCTCGGTTGCCGTATCAAAGCCCAGGCCGAAAAGGAAGCCAACCGGATACATCTTCCAGCTCGCGTCGATCGTCTTGAACAGCCCGCGGAAGATGCGCGCGAAGAAGCCGCGCTGATTCAGGTATGCGTCGATCTCCTCCTCGTCGTAGACGCCGCCCGCCGTCACCTTGCGGAACGTCCGCACGATCTCGATGAGGATTACCAGATTCATGATGGCGATAGCGAAGAGGAAGAGAGCCGAGACGCTGGTACCGATCAGCCCACCGATCTGCTTCAGCCCCGAACTGTCGCTCTGCAACCCGCCGGCAACCAACACCGACCCCGCCGCCACCGCCGTCGTCAGCAAGACAACCACCGTCGAGTGGCCGAGCGAAAAAAACAATCCCACGCCAACCGGCTTCTTCTTCTCCTGCATCAGCTTCCGCGTCACGTTGTCGATCGCCGAGATGTGGTCCGCATCCACCGCATGCCGCAGCCCAAAGCCATACGCCGTCAATCCGAGCGGCAACAGCGCGGCAAAGCGCACCGAGGCGATCAACGTCAGCACCCACGCGGCGATGTTAATGGCGAGCAATACGCCATAGATGCCGATGATCTTGGGCCGCATGCCGGGAGTCTTGTCGTTGAAGACGCGAGAGAAGTTCGCGAGCATGTCTACCTCCGGCAGCGTCGGCGCCCGCATCGCCATAGCGAACCACCATACAGCGTTGACGGTAGCACCGGAGGTGCGCTAGATGCAAGTCTTCGCATCTGCAAGTGCTGGCAGATGTCCGGCAGATGTTGCCGTCTCGCGCTGCCACCACTCGCCATCTTTAGCGCTGTGCCGTGTTGCATCCGTTGCCCACAGGTGGCGATCCATGCCACAGGCCAAGCACAACCAAACGGCCTAGGACCTTTGTAGTTATTCGCCTGCTCCGCCGCCCGTCGCGGTCGCTTGCGCTGCGCGGCATTTTCGGCAGAGGCCAAAGAGCGCCAAATGCGTAGTGTTCACGCCGAAGCCGAGATCGTCGAGCAAGCGCTGGCGCAGCGGCGCGAGATAGGCGTCGTCCATCTCGGCCACCATACCGCAGCACTGGCAGACGAGGTGGTGGTGCTGTTCCTCTCCCACCAACTCAAACGATGCCGATCCGCCGCCAAGGTCAGTCTGCGTCACCAGCCCCGCCGAGGCCAGCGTATCGAGCGTGCGGTAGATCGTCGCCAAATTGATCGACGGCGAATGCTCGCCCACCCAGCGCATGATCTCGTCCGCGGTGAGGTGGCCGCCCGCCGCGGCCAGCGCCTCGACCACCAAGATACGCTGCGGCGTGACGCGCAGACCCAGCCGCCGGAAGCGTGCGACGATCGGCGTCGTGCCTTCGAGTGTGTCAACGTGAGGGGAAGCTTGCTGCGGCATGGCGTCTGCGGTATTCGACTATAGGCATTGCGTCGTTTTGCGGTGCGCTTCTCGTCCCGCAAGCATACCCAAGCATACCATACCTGGTGCCGGCTCCCGGCGCGCACGGCGAGGTCATGTCACGCCGCCGCAACGCGGCACACTCACAGCGTCATGCGGCGCGGCACCCTTGACAAACTCGAACACCTGTACTAAAGTCCAACGGCGTGCGGTTGACTCTGTAGCACAGGGCGCGCTATCGTATGACGGCGCATGTGATGCTCCGGTTGCGCCCTAGTGATGCTCTCGCGGCCAGCCCCCAAGGGCAGATGCCAATGCCCTACGATGATATCAGGAGGTGACCGCGAATGGCGACTATAGAGTTCGCGCACGTCACCAGAACCTACGCGGGCGCAGTCGCCCCTGCCGTGAATGACGTCAGCTTCACGGTGCGTGAGGGCGCGATCTGCATGCTGCTGGGCACATCAGGCTCAGGCAAGACGACCCTCCTGCGCATGGTCAATCGCCTGATCGATCCTACCTCCGGCGAGATCCTCATCGACGGCCGCGCCACCACCGCGCAAGACCCGATTCTCCTGCGTCGCGGCATCGGTTACGTCATCCAACAAGTGGGCCTCTTCCCGCACCTGACCATCGAAGACAACGTGCGCATAGTGCCCTCAATCCTCGGCCAGAAGAAAGACGAGACGGCGTCGCGTGTTGACGATCTGCTGCGCCTCGTCGGCCTCGAACCCGCCGAGTATCGTAAGCGTTATCCCCGCCAGCTCAGTGGTGGGCAGCAGCAGCGTGTCGGCCTGGCGCGAGCGTTGGCCGCCGACCCGTCGATCCTGCTGATGGACGAACCGTTTGGCGCGCTCGACGCCATCACACGCGGCCGCCTCCAAGACGAATTGCTCGGCATCCAACTCGGCGTGCGCAAGACGATACTCTTCGTCTCGCACGACGTTGAGGAAGCGTTGAAGCTCGGCGATCAGATCGTCGTGATGTCCGAGGGCAAGCTCGTGCAACAAGGCACACCCATCGAACTGCTCGCGCGCCCCGCCAACGACTTCGTGCGGCGGCTGATCGGCGGCGAAACGATCCTGCGCCAGTTCGAATATTTGCCCGTGACCTGGGCGGTTGAGCCCGTCGATGTCCAACCCACCGGCACGATAGCCGCCGACGCGACGCTGCTCGCGGCGCTGTTGCGGCTGATCGAGTCCGGTCAGACGGCGCTCACCGTCGAGCGCGACGGCAAGTCGCTCGGCCAGGTCAGCCTGAGAGCATCGCGCGCCAACTCCAGACCCCGGCATCGAAGCGCCCGCCGCCGCTGCGAGCGTCGACGCGGCCCGCTGACGCATCGAGGGCGAGGAGGCGCGTCCTCATGAATTTCTCTTCGATGGCTACAACTGGGATCTCAGCGATCCCAATAGCATTCCAGAATCTGCTCTTCGCCCATCTCTGGTATCGACGGCGATAAGCCTACTCATCGCGCTGCTGATCGCCTTCCCGATCGCGCTGCTGATCACGCGCTTTCGAACACCCGTATACCTGCCGGTGATCACCACTGCGGGCATCATCTACACCATTCCGAGTCTGGCGCTCTTCGCGTTCCTCGATCCCAACCTTCGGTCTAGGCGACCCGCCATCGCTGATCATTCCGCTGGTGCTCTACGCGCAGATCATCTTGATCCGCAACATCGCCGCGGCGATCGGCGCCGTCGATCCAACGCTCGTCGAGGTGGGTCGCGCGATGGGGATGAACAGTACTCAGCTATTTCTCCGCGTCGTCCTGCCACTGGCGCTGCCGGTCATCGTCGCTGGGATTCGCGTCACCACCGTCACCACCATCGGCATCGCCACGCTAGGACCGCTAATCGGCGTGGCCGACCTCGGCACCATCATTATCGAAGGGCGCTCGTTCGGGCTGAATCCCGCACTCATCGGCACCGGCGCCTTCCTCGTGTCGCTGCTTGCCGTCGGCGCGGATCTGGCGCTCCTCGGCCTCCAGCGAGTACTTAGTCGTGGACAAGCGACCGCGGCGGTAGCCTAGCGTCGCCGCCTCCGCGGGAACATCAACCGCTCCGTTCAGGGAGGACGTCAATGAATACGATCGGGCAGATGCTACAATTCATCGCCGATCCAGCGAATATGTTCGCGCAGCAGACGTGGACGACGCTCGCGCTCTGCGTTGTTCCCATCGCTGCCTCGCTGCTCATCGGGTTCCCACTGGGTATTCTTGTAGCGCAGCGTCCGGTTTTTGCCTTCCTCGCCACCAATGTCAGCGGTCTCGTACGCGCCATCCCGACCTTCGCCGTGTTGATGGTCTTACTGCTCGTCCTGCTGCGGCTCGGCCTCCCGCCGATAGGCTTCACGAATGCCGCGATCGCCCTCACCGTGCTCGGCATTCCGCCGATCCTGTTGAACACCGTTGCAGGATTGCGCGGCGTCGATCCCGCGGTGCTAGACGCCGGGCGCGGCATGGGCATGACGCGACAGCAAGTGTTGTGGCGCGTCGAGATCCCATTGATCTTGCCCATCGTCGCCGCTGGCGTGCGCAACGCTGCTGTGCAGATCGTTGCCACGGTGCCGCTCGCCTCGCTGATTGGCGCCGCTGGCTATGGCGATTACGTCTTTCTTGGGCTCTCCGACGAAGTGCATACCACTGCGTTGCTCGTCGGAGGCTTTTCCATCGCCCTCCTCGCGCTGCTCACTGAGGGCGCTTTCGCGCTCGCACAGCGTGTCGTCACGCCCAAAGGTCTGCGCGTTGCCGCGGGGACGGTCTCCGACTCCGACGTCGCCATCTCATCCGCTCTGCCGGCAGCGGCGTAACAGTTTGGGGGCGATCGGTGTCTTCATCTTGTACAGTTTGTTCGCTGACCGCGTGGCACCCTTCGCGCCCCGCCGGTTGGCAGTCTGTCGCGTCCGGCGGCAGATGCACTCCGTGCCGCGCTCCGCGTGTGGAGTAGCGCACTACAGGTGGCGCCCGCTGGCGCCGCGTGACCAAGGTTTCCATCAGGAGGACTGACATGCGATTGAGTCGTATTCCTCGCTCGCTCAAGCTGCTCGGCGTCGTGCCGATGCTCCTGCTCTTGACGCTGGCGGGCTGTGGCGGGGGCGGCAGCGGCACCGCAAGTGGGCTGCCCGGTTCTGGCATCACGCTCACCATCGGCAGCAAGAAGGACGCAGACGGACAATTGTTGGCGCAGATGTACGCGCTACTTCTCCAGAAGCAGGGCTTCACCATCAATCTCAAGCTCGCGCTCGGCGACAATAAGGTAGTCGATACTGCGATCAAGAGTGGCCAGCTTGACCTCTATCCCGAATTCAACGGCACGGCCATCGGCAACTATGGTCTCCCCAGCACGCAGGACCCCGAAAAAGCCTACCAAGAAGCCGCCACCTACTACGAGCAGAACTTCCAGATCACCTGGCTCAATCCCGCCCTCAACCTCAACGACAGCTACGGCATCTGCACCTCACAGGCCAACTCCACCGCGAAGAACCTCAAGACGTTAGACGACTTGGCGAGTCAGGCCAGCCAACTCACCCTCGCCGGCCAGACCGATTTCACCGACCCCAAGACGGGCGTCTTCCCGCCAGTCGCCGCGGCCTACGGCATCACCTTCAAGAAGACGGTGACGATCGATGAGTCGCTCGGCTTTGCGGCGGTCACCAGCGGCCAAGTGGATGTCAACGAATGCTACACCACCGATCCCGCCATCGTCACCAACAAATTCGTCCTGCTGACGGACACCAAGAACGCTTTCCCTGCGTACAATCCGTCGCCAATCGTGCGCGATTCGGTGCTGACAAAGTCACCATCCATCAAGGCTACCCTCAATGCGCTTGAGCCGCACCTGACCACTGCCAAGATCGTGCAGTTGATCAAGCAGGTCTCGGTCGACACCAAGCCCGTCAAAGAGGTAGCAACCCAATTCCTACAGAGCGAGGGCCTGCTCTAGGCACCTCGTCACTCGTTCGGATCAATCCCACGGGGAGAGTGTGGCATACGTCGCTGCACTCTCCCCCGTCTATAGGCGAAACTACAGACACGGCCGCGTTGCGTGCCAGTGAATCGCCAGTGAACTGCCGTATCATCGCCAGCGCTCAACCCAGACCTGCACTAATCGGTATACACTGCAGCGGATGCTGTGCGCCGCGCCAGCCGAGCGAACCGCATTGCCCCGACGTCGGCGCCGTGATAGTATAGCGGTCGGATGAGCAGTGGAATGAGGACTATGCGCGTCGTCTATGACTTCGGAACGGACCCTTCGATCACGCCGCTTGGTCGCGCGGTACTCTCTATTGGCGCCTTCGACGGTGTCCATCTGGGGCATCGCCGGCTGCTCGAACGTGTCGCCGCGGTCGCCGTTCGTGAGGACGCGCGCGCCGTCGCCGTCGTGTCCTGGCCCGACGTACACGTGACCCTCGAAGCCACGGCCGAGTCGCGCCTGCTGACCACGCTGGACGAACGCCTGGCGCTGCTCGACAGTCTGGCGCTGGTCGATGCCGCCGTGGTGCTGCCGCTCGCGGAGCAACGCGCAGCCTCCGACCTCAATGCCATCCTGGACACACTCACCGCGATCTGCGCACCCGTGGCGCTGGTCGCGGGCACAGACTCTGCATTCGGAGGAGGTAACGCGCGCGGCTTGCGTGTGGAGACGCTCAGCGATGGAGAGCAGCCCAGCGGAACGAGCCTCCTCAACGCCCTTCGAGCCGGGCAGCTCGACGACGCCAACCGGCAACTCGGCCATCCGTACCTACTCAGCGGCGAGGTCATCACGGGGGATAGGCGTGGTCGTACGATCGGCTTCCCGACGGCCAATCTGCGGCTCGATGCGCGCAAGGTGCTGCCCGCCAACGGCGTCTACGCGGTCCGCGTTGGATTGCCCGGCGAAACCGGCAAGGCACATGCCGGCGTCTGCAACATCGGCGTGCGCCCGACCTTCGGTGGCGAGCCACGATTGCTCGTGGAGGTTCACCTGCTCGACGTAGCGATGGACCTCTACGGGCTGACGCTGCGAGTCGATCTGATCGCTCGCCTGCGCGACGAGCAGCGCTTCAGCGGTGTGGAGGAATTGAAGGCGCAGATCACGCGCGACGCGGATGCTGCTCGCGCACTGCTCGTGGCAACGCCGCTGAGCGCGCCATCCATGTCCGCGTGATGCCAACCGCGGCAAACAGACTCGTGCGAGACCCGTGGGAGCAAAGTACAGCAGGGAGCAGTGCCGATGGGCGCGATAAGCAGGTTCGAGGCCGCGATGCAGGGCCTGGTTGAGGGATCGTTTGGCCGCGTTTTCCGCTCCAAACTGCAACCCGTAGAGCTCTCCGGCAAGCTGGCACGCGCGATGGAGTCCAACCTCCAGCTCAGCGCGGACCGGCGCATCGCCCCAAACATCTATGATATCTACCTCGGCCAGCGCGACTACGACGCGCTCTCGCCCACCTTCGACTCGCTGAAGCTCCGGCTCGCCGACTCCATCGTCGCCGTCGCGCGCGACCGCGCCTACATGCTGACGACGCGTCCCTTGCTGCGCCTCCACCTCGACCCCAGCGTGATCACCGGGCAGGCGCGCATCGAAACGCAGACGGTCGAGGCGCGCGCCGTGCCGGGGCAACAGGTCTTAGGGTCCGCCGGAGTGGACGAAACCCGCGCATTGACGGCGGAGGAAGCTCGCGAACTGGCGCGCCAGAACGCCGAGGCGCAGCAGCAAGAAGTCTTGCCTCCCGCCTGGCTGACCGCCTATCGGCCGGTGCGCGGCAAGCCAGTGCAGTTGATGAAGGCCGTGATCCATATCGGGCGCCACCTCACCAACGACATCGTCGTCAACGACAAGCGCGTCTCGCGCCACCACGCCGAGATCCGCTACGAGCACGGACAGTTCGTGCTCTACGACCTGGGAAGCACGAACGGCGTCGGCATCAACGGGGTATTGACGCGCCAGCCGGTTCCGCTAAAGAATAACGACATCATCTCGGTTGGCAGCCACGACTACGTTTTTCAACGCCGCTAATTCGCCTATGGCTGATCTCCGAGGATAGGGGTTGCGCATGTCGCCGCTCGCCGCGCTCACTGATCTCTTCACCGATCCCTTATTTATCCTGCGCCTCGCGCTCGTCGCCATTCTCTATCTCGTCGTGCTGCAAGTCGTGGGTGTGTCGCGACGCGAGATGCGCCGTGCCGCGCGTGGGCAGGCGATCGCCGCTGCCCCGTCGCAGGTCGTCGGCCATCTCGTCGTCATCGACAACGGATCGACCACGTTGACCCCCGGCGCTCGGCTCAACATCGAGCCGATCACCACCCTCGGGCGCGCCCCGACCAACACCATCGTGCTCGAAAGCACCTATGTCTCCACCGAGCATACGCGCATCCTCTACCGCGACCGTTCGCTCTGGGTAGAAGACATGGGCAGCCGCAACGGCACCTACGTCGATCAGCGCCCCGTCACGCAGTCGATTGCCGTCTCGCCGGGTTCCGTGCTGCAAGTCGGCGACGTGCGCTTCAAATTCGCCGTCTGAGCGGGCGAACACCAGGAGGAATGCGCCTATGTTCGCCCGCCGTTATTACCGCTGGACGGAGCTTTGGCTCTTGCTGCTGCCGGCAGCCTTCATGGCGCTCGGTCTGCTCGACCTGCTGATCGTCAACAATAACCTGCCCAAGACGAGCGACCGGCTGCCGTTGCTCGCGGCGTTTGGCCCGGCGATCGGCCTGATCGTCGCCCTCGCCGTGACCCATATCCTGCTCAACATCCTCGCGCCCGACGCCGATCAGACCTTGCTGCCCATCGTCGGTATGTTGACCGCCATCGGCGTGCTCATGTCGATCCGCCTCGGCCCCTATGTCCCACAGGGCACCGCCTCTGGTGCCAAGCAGTTGGCATTTGCCATCGCCGGCCTCGGCCTCTGCGTCATCACGATCTGGGGTACGCGCGACCTCCGCTGGCTCCGCAACTTCAAATACACCTGGGCCGCCGTCGGCATCGTCTTAGTCGGCATCACCCTGGCGCGTGCCCATAGTTTCAGCACCAACACGCCGAGCCGCGATGTACTGCCGATCGGCATCGGCGGTTTTTCGATCCAGCCATCGGAGATCCTCAAGATTTGCTTGGTAGTCTTCTTCGCTGGCTACCTCAGCGAGAACCGCGAGATGCTGGCGCAGTCGTTCTACCGTATCGGCCCATTGAAGTTGCCGCCCCTCAAGCACCTCGGCCCGTTGCTCGCCATGTTGGGCATCGCACTGTTGATCTTCGTCGGCGTCCGCGAGTTGGGTCTCGCCATCCTCATCTTCGGCCTCTTCCTTTCGATGCTCTACGTCGCCAGCAATCGTCCGCTCTACGTCGTCGGCTCGCTGCTGATCTTCGCCGTCGGCGCCTACCTCGCGCTCCACATCTTCCCCTACGCCGCCACGCGCGTCCAGATCGTCGGTGGCGCCTTCGACGATCCCCTCAACACCGGCTATCAGATCGTTCAGGGGCTGATCGCCTTCGCCAACGGCGGCATCTTCGGTGCGGGCCTCGGCCAGGGTCAGCCCTACATCGTTCCCGCCTCGAACACCGACTTCGTGGCCTCATCCTTCGGCGAAGAATTCGGCTTCGCCGGCGTGCTGGCGCTGATCGCCCTCTTCATGTTGCTCGTCTACCGCGGCATGCACGTCGCCCTCCGTGCGCGCGACTCCTTCAATCAGTTGATGGCCGTCGGCCTCACCTCCGTCTTCGCGCTGCAAACGCTCGTCATTCTCGCGGGTAATCTCAAGCTGATGCCGCTCACCGGCATCCCGTTGCCCTTCGTCGCCTATGGCGGCAGCTCCCTGCTCGCCAATTTCGTCATCATCGGCCTCCTGTTGCGGCTTTCGCAGCAAACGATCCCCACGCGCGCGCCGAGCCTGGCCCGCCCCGCGGCTCCCACCGAGGCGCGTACCGCGACCCAAACCGGCAAACTCCCCACGCCATAGCGGTAACCGTATGCGGAAGATGCCTGCGGTAACGCCCTGCCACGCCCGTTCGTATAAAGTGGTACGAAGTCCACACTATCCAGGGATTTCGCCGCTAGGATAGCGGTGGCGCGCTTCTTGTTGTGGTGATGTGGGGCGTGGTGGTAGAGTTGCTCTCGGCTTCTGCGCGGCGCGCGCCACTATCGACCGCGCTCAAGATGGAATCTGGTGCCATTTAGACATTTAGAAGGGAACGCGTTGCGTCACGCGGGCGATGCTGGGCGACACCAGGGGCCCACCTAACTCAGACGCACCGAATCATGCACGACACGAATGCCGTCAGCGGAGCAGCGCGACCACTTGACGGCGCGCACTCCACACAGAGTGTGACTCCTCAATCCAGCGAACACGTGAATAGGCGGCTCGGACCCCTGCTCTGCTGGGCGGTCGTCTTTGCCGACATCGGCACCTCCGTCTACTACGTGCCGGGCATCCTTTACCGCCAGGTCGGTACCCTCGCCGGCCTCTTCGTCATCATGACGTTGGTGGTCTTCCTACTCCTCACCCTCAAATACGCCGAAGTCAGCGTGCGCTTCCCCGAAGGCGGCGGCGTCGTCACCGTTGCCGCGCGCGGGCTGAATCCCTGGGCGGGCGCGGTCGGCGGAATGTTCATCCTCGTCGACTACTTCCTCACGGCGGCGATCAGTTCGCTCTCCGGGGTGCAATATCTGCAATCGCTCGTGCCAGCGCTAAGCCCGGCCATCGTCCAACTCCTCATCACGCTGATGGTTCTCGCGCTGCTCGGCATCCTGAACTGGTATGGCATCAAAGAAAGCGCCACCGTCAGCCTCTACATCGCCGCCGCCGCGCTCGTCATCGATCTCCTTATCATCCTCACCGTACTCATTACTGTCCCACTCCCGACCATCGGCCTCGCGTTTCACGAGATGTTCTCGGGCCAGCATCTCACCGGTGGCCTCATCTTGACTGGATTCGCCGGGGCCTTCCTGGCATTCTCGGGCCTTGAGAGCATATCTCAGCTTTCGCCCGTGATGCGCGCGCCGCGCAAGAGAACGGTCTCATGGGCGCTCGCGTTGGTGGTACTCACCGTCGGTATCACCAGTCCCTTGCTGACCATCTTCTCGACCACGCTGCTACACGCCAAAAATATCGACCCAAACACATTCATCTCAGCGCTGGGTGGTTTCTCCGGCGGTCGCCCCCTCGAGATCTTGACGGCGCTCACCGCCTCGACGCTGCTGATCTTCGCCGCTAATACGGCGATCATCGGCGCATATCACGTCTTCCTCGCGCTCTCGCGCATGCACTTCTTTCCCCATGTCATCGAAAAGACCAACAAGTTCCGCGGCACGCCTCACGTCTCGATCCTCCTCGCCACAGGTATCCCCGCCGCAGTGCTCGTGATCGTCGGTGGACGTATCGACGTCCTTGGCGACATGTATGCCTTCGGCCTCCTTGGCGCATTCTCGCTCACCTGCCTCGCGCTCGATGTCATACGCTGGCGCGAGCGTCATACCGGCGAGCGCATCGGCGACACTGGCGACGAAGAGATGCGTGAGGCTGCGGCTCGCCGCAATATGCAGTCACTCCCCGCGCTGCGGTACCTCAGCGACCGCGTTGACCCAATGACGATGGAGCGCCTCTGGCATCTGCGGCGTCGCGTCTCGCAACAGCGGCGGGTCGCCACGGCTCCGTTGAAGCGCATGTGGCCGAACGTGCGCTACTACATTGGCTTCGTGACCACCGCGCTCGTCCTGATCGCCTGGAGTGTCAACCTCTTCAGCAAACCCGCCGCGACCATCTTCGGCGGCGGGCTTACGCTCGTTGGCGTCGGCATTTCCGTCGTCAACTACCGCTACCAGCGCGCCAAGGGCAACACGCCGCCCTTCCTCATGCCGGGCCTGAAGCGCATGCCCGATGCGCTGCTCGTCCTCCTGTCGCCGCGCTCGCAGCACAACGTGGAAGTCATCCGTGCCGCCGTCGGGGCCGCCGACGGGCGCACACTCGTCTTCCTCTATCTCGCCCACGCGCCGGTGACGCGCGAATTACGCGCCTTCCAGATCGAAGATCCCTATGGCAACGATGCCGAGGCGAAGAGCATCTTCAGTCTAGCAGCGGCGATCGCGCGCGAGGCGGGAGTACGCGCTGAGTTCCTCTATCGCGTCGGCGGGCCAGGCGTCGTCTCCGATATCTGGCGAACCCTGCGGCCCAGCGAGATTGTTGGCGAGGCCAGCCTCAGCAAAATCCTCGCGATGCGCGTAGCCCCTGAATACGTACGCTACCAAACCATCGATGGCGTCCGCGTCGCGCATTACGTCAAGCACTTTGCTGCGGCCACGGGCCAGCCAACCACTGCGGGCGCGGCAAATGCTGGCACGACGCCCCAGTCCATCGCGGATGGCGAATCTGATACGATGCCGAACGGGATGCAACAGAACGGGCGGGCTCCGTCCAATAGGCGCGCCCCGCCAGCGAAGACCACTCCAGAGCGGGCAGCGCGCGAAGACGCCGCGCCCGTCACGCCGCCAGTGGATGCGAATGGGCAGGCGGGCGTCAATCTCGACGACTACGTCTGGACTGGCACGCAGCTCGTGCGCCGCTCGGAATCGACCACCAACCCAGCGGAGGAACAGACGGAAGACACCGCGAAGGGAGCGGAGGCCGACAAGCCCAACCCGACGCCCCGCGAACCCGCCTAGCTCGCGCGGTCGCCGCTACGCCTCTTCTTCGTCCAGCTCCGTATGCGCGTGCCGCGATCCATTGTAGCTGAGGCGCACCGGCACGTCCTCCAGCGTGGTATCCAGATGTACCGGCCGTGACCAGATCTCGTAGACGTATTCGAGCGTCTTCTCCGCGTACTCCTGATCCAGGTCCTGCCCTTCGTGCTGGTGCTTCAGCAGCAGTTCCGTATTGCCGTTGAAGTCCGCATCGTAGACGGTAATATAGGGCTGGCCGAAGTTCGTCATACTGGCGACGATCCCATCGCGGACCTTCTCCCAGTTCTTCTCGGCAATCACCCACTCATCGCCGTCTTTCTGGTAGAGGTACAGGTCAAGCTCCTCCACCAGTTCCTTCGTCAGATAATTGCGCAGCAGCGAAGCATCGCTTTCCGTCTCGCGCACCTCAAAGATCTTCTTGCGGCCCTGGCCGGGCAGCCAGCCCAGCTTCTCGCGCTGCTCTTCCGTCGGATTGTCCCAGCGCCGCTCGATGTCCTCGAAGATCTTGTACCCGACGTGATACGGGTTGATCCGCATCCGTGACGGCGCCAGCACCCCCGAATGCATCTGCGCGAATGAGGCGAAATCGCCGTCCGAGAGATCCATCTCGCGCATGATGCGCGAGTGCCAGTAACTGTTGTGATGCAACATGCCATTGGCGACGTAGCGGTGCGTCTGATCGACGGTGATGTCGTAGACATCGGCCACGCCACGCTCGATGCTCACCACCTCATCGCTCGGATCTTCCTGCCTGTACCACTGGTGGTGCGAGATATAGTCGCGGAGTGCCTCACGCTTGCGCTCCAGCCCGAAGCCGATCTCTTCCTCGAAGAGCGCTGCCGACTTCCCGGCGATATGGACGTTCGGCCCATGCTTACGGCTGAGAATGCCATAGTTCAACAATACGATTTGCAGCGCCTGCGCGATCTCGTCGCTGAAGGTCGAGAGGAGCACACCTGCCTTCCGCGAGGCGCAGCCGTCGCAGTCGAAGTACGCCCGCAGGAAGGCGCTAACAACCGGCTTGGGAGAGCGCAGGATCACATCAGGGATGCGCTTCTGCGGCGCCTTCGCACGCAGATCGATGCCGATGCTTTGCAGCAGATCGAGAACGCTCGTCGCGTAGAAGACCACGCGCCAGCGTCCACCTTCGCCACTGATCGTCTTCGCATCCCAGAACGGTTTCGCTTCGATAGCAAAAAGATTGAGCACCAGTGAGGCATAGCGATCCGCCAGTTCGCGGTCGCCCGTCGTGTAGCCGATCGCCCCCTTGGAGGTATGAATATTCCCGTCACCGATCAGGTAGCCTAAGAACTCGGCGAATTCCTCGGCGACGTATGTTGGCGCGACCAGCGGCGTACGACGTGAATACAACGGCCTGCCCGCTATGCCACGCTGATAGCCGATCTCGGCCATCGCAGTCGCGATGCGCGCATCGGAGCGAGTCACCTTGCCGCTCAGATAGCGATGGATCGTGAAGACGTTCACCCCGGAGGCCGTGGCTACATCTATCGCGGTCTTGGCTGGCACTTGCAAAGGGATGCTCAGTGGCACAAAGGTCTCTGCCCAGAGATTGGTGCCCACCGCCAGCGGAATACGCTGGCCAACCTGGACGTCTTTGAGCGCGAGCCACTGATCGGACCCAACGCTCACCTTATGCTCTTCCGCGCCTTCAAGCACCAACCCGCGCCGCGTGCGCAGCCGAATCGTCGGGGCATTGCGACGAATGTGGCGATCGGTCACGAGATCGGTCGCGCGCCCACCACTGTTGACTCGAATCTCCTCACCGCTCGCCAACTCCTCATGCAGCGTATGGTAGGGGAGCAACCCGTGCTCAGTGAGCACGAGGCTGTTGCCGACCAGGCAGGCCCAACCTTCATTGATGGTCTTCGTCTGCATCTGCGGCACGAAATACTGCTGCTCCTCACGCACAATCATCAGGATGTCGCGCTGCCACGGCTCCAGGGCGGGCGCGTGCTGCGCGAAAAAGAGCAGCAAATCTTTCTCCGGCTCCCGTGGGAACCGCCTGCTGGAGGGCGACGGCGACCTTTCCTCCTCCTCCTCTCGCTTCGCCGCGCGTTCGGCCGCGGTCCAGAGATCGGCGAATGGCGACTCCGCCCTGCCCTTATGCTCCTTGCGATCCTCGTCCATCGCGCGCTTGACGCGGAAATTGGGATCGATATGGTCGTCGATCGCCAGCACCGCGTCGAGGAATCGCTCGACCTCCGCCGAGCCATGGTCATACTCATACTGGCGAATACGATCGGCGTTGACGCTGACCTTGTCGATCATATTCGGCGGCGTCTGCTTGAAGTAGATGTTGTTCTTGAAGAAGTCTGTATGGCCGAGCACATGCGCCACCACCACCTTGTTCTGGAGCAGATCGTTCTGCTCCATCAAGAAGGCGTACGAAGGATTGGTGTTGACCACCAACTCGTAGATCTTGCTCAGGCCGTAGTCATACTCCGTCTTCATCCGGTAGTACGCCTTGCCTCGCGTCCAATGGCTGAAGCGCCCTGGCAGGCCGTACGCACCGAACTCGTACATGATCGTCGCCGGCACCAGTTCAAAGTTGGTGGCGTACGGATCCAGCCCCTCCTTGCGCGCGATCTCCCAGATCCGCTCGATGGCGTCGCTCATCTCAGCAACGTAGCGCTCGTCGTTGGCATCTGGCATGGAGCGAACCTCCTGGCGGGAAAACGTATGGCATGCCCACGCCGCCGCGCGACACGGCAAGAAGGCGCGATGGATACGGCGGGGGCGCCTCAGGGCAACGCGGGCACCTCTTCGCGCGTGGCGAAGAATCGGCGCAACGCCGGATACACCTCGGACTTATCCGAGATGGTGACGGAGATGAACTTTTTGTCCTCGATCTTGTTGAAGGTCGACATCAGCGTGCTCGGCGAGCGATAGTGCCCCTCGCGAATCTCGCCATAGCCGAAGATGTTGCAGATCTGCATCAGCTGCTCGACGAGATTCACGCAGCGCTCATTGTCCCAGGGGAGGTTATCGCCGTCCGAGAAATGGAATGGGTAAATATTCCAATCGTCTGGGTTGTAGCGCTCTTGGATGATCTGCAGCGCCAGCTCATACGCCGACGAGACCTGCGTGCCACCACTCTCGCCGTGCGTAAAGAACTCCTCCTCCGAGACCTCCTTGGCCTCGGTGTGGTGGCTGATGAAGACGATCTTGACGTTGTTGTACTTCGTGCGTAGGAAGCGCACCATCCAGAAATAGAAGCTCCGCGCGATATACTTCTCGAACTCGCCCATCGACCCCGACACATCCATCATCGCGATAACTACCGCGTTCGACTGGTATTTGATCGTCGGCTCCCACGTCTTGAACCGTAGGTCATCATTCTTGATGTCGTGGAAGCTGGCGTCACCCTTCGCCGCGTTGCGCTTCAGGTTCTCCAAGATCGTGCGCTTCTTATCGAGATTGGCGAGCGGACCCGTCTTGCGCACGTCGGTGAAGCGCACGGCCTCGCTCTCCATCTCGGCCAGCTTCTTCTCTTCGAGGAAGGGCAGCCCCAAATCCTCAAAGATCAGCGACGCCAGTTCCTCCACCGTCACGTCGGCCTCGTAGTAGTCGCTGCCCGGCTCCTCACCGGCCTGGCCGCGCTTGCCCTTGCCCGGGCGCGGCTCGCTCGCCACCACGTCGCCAACCTTGCTGTTGCCGTTGCCCTCGCCCGCGTGCTGCTGCCGCCCCGGATCGAAGCGGAAGCGATACTCATCCAGCGAGCGGATCGGCACCTTGACGACCTTCTTGCCATCCGACAAGATGATGCTTTCCTCGCTGACGATATCCGCCAGGTTCTTCTTGATCGCCTCGCGGATCTTCTGCTTATGCCGCTCCTGATCGACGCTCCCCTTGCGGTGCAGCGACCAGTCGTGTTGCGAAATAGTGGAGGTCTGCATAGCGCTTCTCCTGCGTCGAGATCCCCCGGCGCGTCAACCATAAGGCCAACGATCCAACCGGATCTGGCAATGGCTCCCCGCTCCGATGTACGCGCCGGCGAGCTTCGCGGCCAACCGCCGGCGCGCCCGCTCCCAGAGCAGTGGAAGCGTCCGCGCTAGCGGTTGAGCAGCGAGCCGACGTACTTCAGCAGTTCGTTGGCGCAGACCGGGCAGTAGCCGTGGTCCGAGATCAGCCGGCTGACGACCTCATTGGTCTTCTTCAACTGCTCCCCGTCCGGCGTCTTGCTCGACGTCGTGATCTTCACCACGTCGCGCAGATCGGCGAAGAGCTTCTTTTCGATCGCCTCCTTCAGGCGCTCGTGGCTGGTGTATTCGAACGTTTGCCCGCGGCGAGCGAGCGACGAGATGCGAATCAGAATCTCCTCGCGGAACGTCTTCTTCGCGTTCTCGGTGATGCCGATCTGTTCCTCGATGGAGCGCATCAGGTTTTCGTCCGGCTCCATGTCTTCCTCGGTGATCGGATCCTTCACCTTCGTCTTATTGCAGTACGCCTCCACATTGTCCAGGTAGTTGTTCAGCAGCGTCCGCGCCGACTCCTCAAACGAGTAGACGAATGCGCGCTGGACCTCTTTCTTGGCGTACTCGTCGTACTCCTTGCGCGCCTCGCTAATGAAGTTCAGATAGCGCTCGCGCTCCTCGCGATTGATGCCCGTGTGTTGATCCAACCCGTCGCGCAGCGCCCGCAACGCATCGATCGGATTGATGCAGGTGACGTGCTCGCGCACCAACGCGCTGGAAAGCCGATTGATCACGTAGCGCGGCGAGATGCCATCCATCCCCTCGCGCAGCGCCTCATCCTGCAATTCCTTGATGTCCTTCTGCTTGAACTCCTCGATGTCCTCGCCATCGTAGAGCTTGAGCTTCTTCATCAAGCTCATGCCGGCCTTCTTCGAAGGTTCCAGCCGCGTCAACACGGCGAACGTGCTGGCGATGCGCAGCGTATTCGGCGCGATATGCACGTCGCGCAGCGCGCTCTGCCCCAGCAACTTCTCGTAGATCTTCACCTCGTCGCTGACGCGCATGTTGTACGGCACCTTGACGAGAATGATGCGATCCTGCAGCGCCTCAGACTTGCGGTTGCCAACAAACGCGGCGTATTCGTTCTCATTCGTATGGCTGACCACCACCTCGTCGGCGTAGATCATCGAGAAGCGCCCCGTCTTGATGTTCTGCTCCTGGGAGAGGGTCAGCAGCACGTAGAGGAACTTCTCGTCGACCTTCAACATCTCGACGAATTCCATCAGCCCGCGATTGGCGATGTTCAGCTCGCCATCGAAGCGATATGCGCGCGGATCACTCTCCACGCCCACCTCGCCGATCGTCGACAGGTCAATCCCTCCGACAAGCTCGCTGATGTCCTGTGACTTGGGATCCGACGGCGTGAAGGTGCCAATGCCCGTGCGCTGCTTCTCGCTGAACGCCATGCGCCGTACTGGCACATCCTCAATCTTGCCGCCATACTTGTTGTCGAGCAGCCAGCGACATTGCGGGCAGAGATCGCCCTCGATATAGATTCCGAACTCTTTCTCCACATCCTCGCGCAGATCAGGCGGTATCAGGTGCAGTGGTTCCTCGTGCATCGGGCACTCGCGAATGGCATAGGTCGCCCCGGCCTCGCTGCGGCTGTATGCCTCCATCCCGCGCTTCAGCAGCGTCACGATGCTCGACTTACCGCCGCCCACTGGGCCCATCAGCAACAAGATACGCTTGCGCACCTCGAGGCGCTGCGCCGCCGAGTGGAAGTATTCGACGATCTGCTGCAGCGGCTTCTCGATGCCGAAGATCTCATCGGAGAAGAAGTTATAGTGTGGCTCGCCGAGCCGGTTGGTCTCCTGGCCCGCCGCCATAATCATGTTGTAGACGCGCTCGTGCGAGAGTTGCGCGAGGGACGGCTGGCGCGTGACAAGCTCAAAGTAGTCCTTGAACGTGCCCTCCCAGGTCAGCGCTCGCTCACGGTCACGATACTCTTCAAGCCGCTTTACCAGGTCCATGTCGTTTCTCTCTTCCAAAATTGCCCGGCCAGAACTCCCCGCGACGCCACACCCCTCACCGTTGATACGTTCGACGGGTCTCCTTGGGACGTGCCGCACAAGAAGTTCGGCGTGCGCCCGTGGCTCCCCCGATCGCCCCAACTCGCAGCATGTACCTGCCGCCGATAATGCCCGTTCTCTCCGCGTGCCAGCTCGTTCCGCATGGCTGGCCCAACGGATCGCTATCACGCCAAATAAACGATGAATGATGAACGCTGAACGCTGACTACGCTCGAATCACGCCGCTCCTCGCCGAGACACCGCCTTGTCATCTCGGCAAGTAGGTACCGCCGCGAGGGTGCAGAGACGCGTCATGTCGCTTCTGGAGATCGCACATCACAGGCGCTGGGGGGAAGAAGGCGGATGTGGCCTATCGTGGACCGAGGCTATTCTGGCGTGCGCCGCGCACTGGGGGCGCGGGCAGCTCAACGCGAGAAGCCATAGTCGCGCTCGTCAGCGAGCGCTGGATAGCACAGGACTCCCCAACTCATTAGCTTCGCGGTTTCAGCACCGGGCACTCGCGCGCTCTGCGTCCCGCCATCGGGTGAGACGTCGAAGAGACGCGGCGCACGGCAGGGGAGGCGTTGACGTGGGCTCATGCGGCGCATTGCATTGCTAGACCGCCGCGAACGAGCGGACGTTGTCCTCCGCCGGCCTGGCGGAGTGATACGGGAACTCCGAGAAGTCGAGAGACCTCAGCATCGAAATGCTGTCGCCTCGTCTCGCTCTCGGTGCCCGGTATCGCGACAAAGTGTTCAGATGTGCGAACACAAACTCTCGGAGACGACGATTGCGCTCTACGACACGATCGATTTTCAGTCCCTCACCGATAAATAGAGGGCGCCCGACCGATTGTGTCTCCCAACGGATGGTGATCCTCTTTTTCGCATGCCGCGTGCCAAACTGACCGCGACAACAGGATCACCCCGGCGCGAATATGCCGCGCATATTCGTGGGGGTAGACTAGCACACCTCTACGGTAGCTGCAAGGGTACGAGCAGCCAATTTCTCCCCGTTGGGACGAATGGGCTACTCGACGTAAGACGCACTGATGCCCGCTCACCGCCAATGTCTGCTGCCGCGTGGGCCGCGACCGCGCCTGTCCCCGCCGCC
This sequence comes from uncultured Chloroflexia bacterium, assembly GCA_963785845.1. Taxonomy (GTDB): domain Bacteria; phylum Chloroflexota; class Ktedonobacteria; order Ktedonobacterales; family JADMIN01; genus CAWAWP01. The sequence goes on from CAWAWP010000004.1 coordinate 490,580, forward strand.
TTTCCTGCCACTGATTTCCTCTGATCGCGCTCCCGCGAGCAATCGCGCTTTTCAGATGAGCGCATCTATGATAATCTACGGATGTGTGTCCGCGCCGCCTACCGCGCGGAGCACCGCGTGCATCTCAGTTGGCGCGCGAGACGATGAGACCACACCGCGGAAAGGAGAGCGCAGCTTGGGTTGTCGGCGCATGAGGGATGTGCCACCCCACTGCGAGAGGTAAGCGTGAGCGAAGTCGTGATTCGGGAGGGCGACTCCTTCGAGGCCGCCCTGAAGAAATTTACGCGCAAGGTCCAGCAGGATGGCCTGCTCTCCGAGGCCAAGCGCCGCCAGCATTACGAGCCGCCCAGCGTCAAGCGCAAGCGCAAGGCCGACGCCCGCGAGCGCAAAGCACGCAAGTTGCGGGCAAAGCTCGCCGCGCAGGGTCTCTAGACCGCGAGTCAGTGCCCAGCGCCACCGCCAACCGGCGTCGTCCGCGCGTCCGGTTGATTTTTCGTGTCCGCCGCAGCATTACATCGCCGCCGCAGGGAACCCGTCCAGCGCCGTCAGTCGCTCGATCTGCGCCGTGTGGTCCAGATCGTGGACGATCGCCAGCATCACCCACCCGCGCAGGCTCAACGCTCCGAAGTACGTCGAGTCACGGCGTGCCGCCATATCCGCGTCGTCCGGGATCGCCGCAATCGTGTCGAGCAGGCGATCTGTCGCCTCGCGCAGCCCCATCGTCAACTCCGGCTTCGCCACATCGTGCCGCGCCTGATCGCCAAGCCCTCGTGGCATCACCTCGAAATGCTCGCGTCTCCCCAACAACCGTCCGATGTGCAGCAAGTACCAGTTCTGCGTCGCGATCAGGTGCGTCACCGCCTCTGTCGCCGACCAACGATCCTCCTCGCTCGCACCCTGCTCCACGGACGGCTGAAAGCGCAACTGCTCCGGCGTCCACGCCTCGATCAACGCCTGCACCGCCGCGCGTGTGCTGCGCAGCGCCGCCGCCAGTTCCGCCAGCGAATGCCGCTCCGCCTCGTCTTCGATGGAATACTCCCCCGCGAGGATGCGCTGCCGCATCGCCCGTATCTGCTCGCTCGACGGTGCGCTCATCGTCTGCGTCTCCGTTCTCCCACCATGCCGCCTCGTGCCGCGGAACCTCTCCACAGTCACGAATAAGCCTAACGCGATCTGGCTCCGCCCGCCTTCAGAGCGCCACATGTTCGGATGCTACAATAGGTTGAGGAATTAGAGCCGGAACCTGGGAGACAGTATGCTCGATCAACTGCGCGGACGCAATCTCGCCCACGTCGGCTGCACACTCGGCCTCACCGCCGGCCTGACCCTTGGTATCATCGTCGGGCTGCTTGTTTCTGTCTTTGTGCGAACGCCCGCCTCCCTCTCGCTGGCAACCCTCGCCTTCTTCGTCATCACCTTCGGCCTCGGCGCTTTTGGATATTACCTCGGCGGTCGCTCCAGTCAGCGGCTCGCCTCCACACCCTCGCCATCCTCCGCCGATCCCCAAGACCTTACGTCGAGCGAGAGCGAAAGGCACACCTGAAGCCGGCACAGGCGCCGAGCACACTCCCGCCGTAACTCAGCGGCTGCCTGGCGCGTACATACAGGCGAGCGAGGTGCATTCTCCCAGGGCGATGGTCCCGCGCGTGCCATCGCTGCCTGAGAACTCACCGTTCATCTGCGCCAGCGAGCGGGATGCCAGTAACGAGAGGATCGCACTATGGACCCCCAATGGAACCAGCCGTCGCAGCCAAATGCGCAGCCCAACGAGCCGGGCCAATTCCAGCAGCCCTACGTGCCGCAGCCGCTGACCCCGCCGCAGCAAGAGGGTCAGTCACCGTACGTCTCGCAGCAGGGCAGCCAGCCGCAGCAGCCACCACAGTACGCGCCGCCGCAATATCCGCAGCAACCTCCACAGTACGCCCAGCAACAATACGGCCAGCAGCCGCCGTTCCCCCCGCAAGGCCAGCCGCCGTATCCCCAGCAGCCCCCACAAGGGACGCCGCCGCAGGCGATGGGCTTCGATCACACCCTCGTCACCACTGCGTTTGACCTACCCGGCGTCGCCATCGCGCGCAACTACGGCCTCGTCCGCGGCATCATCGTCCGCTCGCGCAGCATCGTCGGCAACATTGGCGCCGCCTTCCAGACCGTCGTCGGCGGCAACATCTCGATCTACACCAACCTCTGCGAGCAGGCGCGCCAGGAGACCTACGAGTTGATGATCCAACACGCCGCTCAGCTCGGCGCCAACGGTGTCATCGGCGTGCGCTACGACACCACCGAAGTTGGCAACGGCATCACCGAGTTCCTCTGTTACGGCACCGCCGTCTACGTCGCGCCCGCCAACTCCTAGCGCTGCCATACCCGCGGGCCTCCTACTCCCGTCGTCCGAGGCCCGCCTCGCCTTCTCCCGCTATCCCGCTAGGTGGCGCCGCGACCAGGCCACCTCCCTATTCCTCTCCTCCGCCCTCGACGCTCTCTGCGCCCTCCGTGGTAAAACACTGCTCAGTGGTGAAATCCCCTTGCCCCACCGTGAATCGCGTCTGCCCCTCCGTGGTCGCTCGTCTCCGCCTCGCCTTCTGCCCGTCGCCCAGCGCCGTCGCCACGAACGCCACTCGATGATGATCGCACGGTCCCTGCGCACGCAGCGCCTCCAGGTGCGTACGCGTGCCGTACCCAGCGTTGGCCGCCCACCCATAGCACGGATATTGTGCGTGCAACGCAACCATCAGCGCGTCGCGCGCCACCTTCGCCACGAGCGAGGCCGCCGCCACCGCTGGAATCAACGCGTCGGCGTCCACCATGCAGCGCACGCGTCCAGCGCGCTCGTTCGGCGCCGGTGGACGTACCCGCCCGTCCACCACATACTCCTCCGCCTCGATCGCCGTGATCAATTGGCGGAAAGCCTCGCCGTTGGCCCAGCCGATCCCTCGCGTGTTGATTGCCTCCACCCCCACCGACACCACTTCCACCCGCAACGCATGTGCGCGAATGAGCGCCGCCAGCTCCTCCCGCCGGGCGCGCGGCACCGTCTTCGAATCCCGCAGAAACCGCGCGCTTGCCCCCAACCGCGTCACCATATCACGCGGCAAGATCACTCCCGCCGCCACTAACGGACCCGCCAGCGCGCCACGCCCAACTTCATCCAGCCCGCAGCACACCACGGCTGAGGATGTTTCCTCCGTCACCAACGAGAGTTGATGCGCCCCGCCCAATGCCACGGCGCTCCTCCGCGTCTCTACGCTGCCGGCCCCTCGCGACGCGGCAGGCGTTCATGCCCGCTGAGCACAGATCACCCCTCCACCATATACCAGTTCCGCCTTGAAGACCAGCAGCCGTCAAAATCGCCTCACACGTCCCCAACGTCGGCGCCTCTGCTCGCCACATGCCCAAGCCCCTCGAAATTTTACCTACCGATCTGCCCAGCGGGACTCAAAGATCGTCTATCTAGAGGAGAGAGACTCAGCATCGCTCGCAAGTTATGCGCGGGCGCCGCACGCGGTGTCCCTTCAGTGCGGTTGGTACGATCGATGCGGTGAGATGTGGCGAAGTGTGGCAGCGGATGTAGTGTGCGAGTTCTCTCGGTCTAGGTGTATCTACGCGGCTCTTTGCCGGGTAGAAGCAACGCGGTGGATGTCCCGCGAGGGGATGTGCTGACGTCTCGGCTTCCTCTTCCCGCGCGAGCACGGCCTCGCCGTCGCTCTGCGCCCACCGCCGTGCGGCGCCTGGGCCGCGTGGCCAAGCGCGCCGAGTCGCGCCACAGAGCCCACGCTCGTATCCCCACGATCTGCATCTCAAATCGCATAAGGAGGTGTGTATGCGTCGCCGAACCGAACGGGTGCTCACCAGCGTGGCGTTCCCGCTCGCCCTGTTGGTGAACATAGTGGGGATGATCGCCTTCGTCGGCGTCGGGTTGCACCCCAGCGCCAGCGCCTCATCCTCTGGCCGCGCGACTGCCCACACGCCGTCACCCAGCCCCACCGCGCCACCCACCTCGACGCCCTCGGCCACCATGACCCCCTCCGCCACCCCTGAGCCACAGATGGACGGCTATGTCACCCGCACCTACTTTGACCCATCGGGTGCGACGATGACCTATTACCTGCACATCCCCAGCAAATACGATCCCTCTCAGAGCTATCCCCTGGTGCTGCTGCTCCACGGCACGGGCGAGGCAGCCATGCCCAATGCCACGCCTCGCCAGAACGCCTCCCTGCTGCTCGACGACTCCTATGTCAAAGTGTGGAGCGGCTCATCGGTTCAGTCGCGTTGGCCCAGCTTCATCCTCGTGCCGCAGGTCGTTGTCCCCTCCCGCTGGACGAACGCCCGTCCCGGAAAGCCGACCTACACGCTCCTACCGCAGCCCGAGCCGTCGCTCCAGATGGTGATGGATATCCTTGCTTCCGTGCAGGCCCACTACTCCATCAATCCGCAACGCATCTACCTCACGGGCATCTCCATGGGCGGCGACGGCTCGTGGGAGGCGGCCGAGCGCTGGCCCACCGTGTTCGCGGCGGTCGTCCCGGTCGCTGGTGCTGGTGATCCCACGCATGCGGCGGACTTGGTAAACGTGCCGGTCTGGGCTTTCCAGAGCGCCGAAGATAGATTCATCCCGATCTCGGCCTCAGTCGACATGATCGGGGCGATCAAATCGGCGGGCGGTCATCCCTGCTTCACCAAAATCCCCGGCAATTCCCATGATCTCTCGACCTGGATGACTGTCTACACCAGCAGCGCCATGCTCAAATGGCTCTTCGCCCAGGGCACAACCGCCGCAACGGCACCCGGAATGCAGCACTGCTCTGCTTGATGGCACCGGCAACCGCGATCGGGCACGCGCCCCAACCCTGCCCCTGACCATCAGCGGACGACTCGCGGAACGCACAACGAAAGCGGAGGGCCACCGTAGAGTATCCGGGGCGCCTCCGCTCATCGCCGACATGCGAGGTGGGAACAAGCCGCGTCTCAGTCGCGGCGCTCGCGCAGTCGAGCCGCCTTGCCGCGTAGCCCGCGCATGTAGTAGAGATTCTTGCGCCGCACGACATTGTGGCGCACCAACTCGATGTGATCGATCTGGGGCGAGTGCACCAGGAAGCTGCGCTCCACGCCCACGTTGTTGGCGATACGGCGCACCGTGAACGCGGAACGCAGCGCGTCGCCGCGCAGCCGGATCACCGTGCCCTCGAAAACCTGGATGCGTTCGCGCGTGCCCTCGACGACCTTCAGATGCACACGCACCGTGTCGCCGGGCTCAAGTGTAGGCCGGTCGTCGCGGAGTTGTCCCTCCTCGACGGCTCGTACCAGTGTTGGAACCGACATACCTCATCCCTCCTCTAAAATGCCATCGCCTAGTATATCACGGCTCGCCACGCCCGGACAATACGCTTCAAGTACTTCCGGCGCTCTCCGCACCCCCACATCCGCCCGCGTTGGCGTCCGGCGCGCTTCCCTCGACCGGCACACCCTGCGCCGGTTGCCCGCTCAGGCCCGCCTTCATGCCTTCGTCAACTTGTCCGCCAACCGCGTCGGTTCCGGCAATCGATAGCCGCGCAGGCAGCGCAGCACCAACTCCACCGCCGTCTCCAGATCCATCCGGTGTCCCACCGAAACGAAGAGTGGATTGGTCCGCGGCTTCGTTCGTAGCGCCACACCGACCAATTCTCCGCGATCCACCAGCGGTGTGAAATCACCCGCATTCGGCCCCGGCTCCACAAAGCGCCCGATCAGCCGCGACTTCGCGCATCCCAGCGTCACGCGATCCAGATAAACCCCCAGGTGGCTCGCCAGCCCCAGCCGTCGCGGATGCGCGTAGCCCTGCCCATCGCACATCAGCACATCCGGCTGCGTCGAGAGCTTCGCCAGCGCGTCGAGCACCGCCGGAATCTCGCGAAACGAGAGCAGCCCCGGCACATATGGGAAAGTCGTCTCGCGAACCGCCTCCGCCTGCTCCACCACCTCCAGCGACGGCAACGCCACCACCACCACCGCCGCGCGACTGACATCCCGATAGCTCACATCCACCCCGCCGACCGTGCGAATCGCCTCCAGTTCGACCTCCGGCCCCTGTCGCACGAGATGTCGCAGCCGCTGCTGAATTTCCACCGCCTCGCTCGGCGACACATCCCACGCGTGCATCTCCTTCGCTCCTTCCTCACCTCCCCACCACCCGCGCCCGGAGATTGTACACCCCAAATCGCGCAAGGGAACTTTTCACGCAACTACGCCGTCACCCACCCAGAGTGCGTGGCAGGCAACCATCGACGCACCCATGTCGTCCCCCATCGCCCACTCATCGGAGGTGCCCCATGCCAACCAAGCCGATCAGGTCGCTCCTTCCCAAGCGAATACGCTCGCTGCTTCCCGCGACATTCGCCGTGGGTCTCCTGCTCGCCCAGGCGCTGCCGGCCTTCGCCTGTGGCGGCCTCGTCGCTCCGAACGGCGCCGTACGCCTCGACCGTGCCACCACCCTCGTCGAGTGGCATAACGGCATCGAGCACTATCTCACCAGCTTCAGCTATCAAGGCGACGCCTCCGACCTCGGCTGGATCGTCCCGCTGCCCGCCATACCCACCAACATTCAAGAGGGCGGCGCGTGGACCCTTCAGCGCCTGGAGCGCGAGACGCACCCGCAACCTATCTTCGCCGCGGCGCAGGGAGCCTCCGATCGAAACGACAGCACGGCGCAGGTGCTCCAACAGGTGCAGATCGAGGCGCTCAACATCACCGTCCTCAAGGGCGACGGCCGCGAAGTGCTCGCCTGGTGCTCCCAGAACGGCTTCGCCCTCGACGTCGAAACGCGCGACCACCTGCTCGGCTACGCCAAAGGTAGCCCGATATTCATGGCCGCTAAATACGACACCTCAGCCGCCAAAGCGCGCGGCCAGCTCGTCGGCGACGGCGCGCCCGTGCTAATTACCATGCCCACCAAGCAGATCTGGGTCCCGCTCGAAGTGCTCGCGCTCGAAGGCCAGCAAGTCCAGGCGGATCTCTACCTGCTCACCGACATGCCCGTCAACACCAGCAGCGTCGGTTCCGTACTCGGTCAGTCGCCCGTCGGCACCACCATTCCCGACGCGCCCGGCTTCACCGTCGCCTTCCAGGAGCGCATGAACGCCTCGCTCTACCACGACCTCTCCACCGACCGCAATATGGGCTGGGTCCGCCCCGACGGCTGGCTCACCTACCTCCAGCTCAACGCCCCCGACACCGCCGTCACCTACGATCTCGGCGTTTCCTCCACCGGCGTCCTCCACATCGCCCCGTTCGGCACGCAGCCCGACGCCACCGTCAACAACCCGCGCGTCCATGATCTCCCCGCCTGGCTGCCGCGCCTGCCCATCGGCGCGCCCGAGATCATCCTCGCCGTGCTGCTGATGCTCGCCTTCACCCTCGGCCTCGTCATCTTCGTCCGCCGCGGGCGCTTCGCGTCTCGTGCGGCGCTCACCGCGCCCACCGACCTCCCGCGTGACGCCTGAGCAGCGCGTCTGCTGGCGATGTTCTCACCGACTCCCCTCTCCCCACACGGAGAGGCGGAGTCCCTCTCTGGCAACTTGTTCGTTCGGCTTCGCCTTCGTCGGGCGCTCCCTGACACTCGCTGCGTGCGGTAAGCGCTATCGTGGTGCAGGTGCGTCGCTGAGACGCAGGATCTCATCCACGACGTGCGCCAGCGGTGCGGTCGCGTCGATGATCGTCGCGTTCTGCGGCAAGGCTGCTTTCTCGTGATACATGCGCACCGTGATGTCCCGTTCCGCTGCTGTTCCGCCCCAATCCGTCGGGTCCCGTGCGACGCGCTCGGCAATCCGCCGCAGACTGGTCTCCAGGTCGACCGCAAGCACAAACACGCCGTCAAATAACGCGATGTATTGGGCGGCATTCCGCGACCCACCGCAGAAGAAAGTGACCGCCGCATCCTGGTTGGCGACCAAGGCGGTGACTTTCTCGACATCCCAAATGTGGTGCTCAGAAATGAAGATCGCCGAGTGCTCGTGCCTGAGGCCAGCCGTCGGGTGACCCGTCTCCGGATCGCCGAGATACGCCAATTCATCGTCACCATTGATGGCCTGGTAGCCGCGCCGCTGCAATTCGGTGCAGACCGCCGTTTTGCCGGCGCCGGACACGCCGTCAATCAGATAATTTCGCCTGCCCATGGCGCGCTGCTACCTTCTCCTCGCGTCGCCTCGTCATGCACGCCAGCATACCCGCAAGCCATGCCGCGATGTTTGCAGATTTCTGCCGAACCGCCAAACGCGTTAAGAGCGCGTTTGGCCCGCCATGATGCCTACCGTCCGAGGCGCGCGAACAGCAGGCGCATCATCGCTACCTCGATTCACTGTTTCACCGATCTGCACCTTGCGCGCAAAGTCGAGGCAGTCCCACTCGGCGCCAGCGCAATTTTCCCCTGCGCCGCAACGTAGCCCAGCTTGAAAGTCCCCCGTGCTAGCTCCTGCTGCTCTCCGCGGTTAGCGCCCTGGCTCCGTGTTCGTCTCACCCGGCAGCAGCCCTTCCTCATCCATCGCGCTGCCGCTCTCTGCCACCTCGCCCTTTGCGTACACCCCAGACTGGTCGCCCCACGCCGGCGGACCACCATCCTCCTCCGCGTCTGGCAGGTCGGGATGCGCGCCGAGGAAGTCGCCCTCCGAGCGGCTGGGCGCCACCCCCGCCTCGTGCAGCACCTCCTCCACCGAATGGAACTTTTTCGTGTCCGGCAACCGCAGGTACAACCCCAACGGCAGATCGCTGTAGCGCGCCCGCAGTTCGTCGCGCGTCAGTCCTTGCCGCCAATCCAACCCCTCCAGCGCGTACGCGGCCTCCAGCGCCTCGTCGGGCGTAATCGTCAACTGCTCCTCATCGGGCACCCTATTCACCGGCAGGCCGAGCTTCTCCTCGGCCCGAGCGCTCTTGAGATACTCGTCTCGCTTCACAGTGCTACTCCCCTCGCCTGCCGCTGCCGTTCAGCTACCACCTCGACGACAGCACAGGTCGTGCCGCTGTAGGCGCACACTCCAGGATGAGTACGCCGCGCCCAGCCATACCCGCGCAGCGAACGTCTCACCGCTCAACACACGCAAACGCCAAACCACCGCCACCCTGCGCCGTCCCGCCCTCTGCCGTTATCGACCAGGCAACATGAACGGTCCAACACTGTGCCCCGTCCAGAGCAGCAGCCCGACCGCCAGCGCCAACACGAAGAGATAGAAGTAGCCCAGGCCGAGTGCCACCCGCGCCGTCCCGCGATGGGCGTGCGCTCCGGCGTGCTTCTTCGCCCGCGCCAACGCCAGGTGTCCCAGGATGATCGCGATCAGCGGCGCCACCAACCCCGCCACCACCCAGTCTCCCGGCAGCACCAGCAGCAATGGCGTCGCCGCTGCGATCAGCAAACTCAACCCCGCCAGTGGATTCGAGACCCGCGGCGACTCAACCGGTTGCGGCGGCGCGTGGCCCGTCGCGATCCGCGTCGCCTTCACTGCATGGTTGATCCCCACAAAGTTATGGATCACCTCAGCCGTCTTGGGAAAACCGCCCAACACCGGGAAAGCCGCCAGCGCGCTGAGCAGCGCACCGAGCGCGTCATGCTTCCCCACACAAGCAAAGAAGTCCCGGATCGCGCAGAGAGTCCCGATGCCCGGAATGTAAAAGACCAGCGCCTGCGTTATCGCGCCCGCCAAGCCGAGTCGCCGCGCATAATCACCCTTGATCGCGCCGTTCCAGATATCCGGCAGCAGATGGATCGGTTTTTCTGTCGTCTTCGTCGCCATCGTGATCCTCCGCGCTCCGTGATCAGCCCTCTTCTACCCGTAACGAACGGCGCAGCCGCGGACGGCACACCAATCTCCCAGACTCGCGTCCGTGCCTGACCGGACATGCCCGCGAATGTCCGCCTCCGCGACTGGCCACATCCCGCCAAATGTGCGAAAGTGTTTGCAAGAACAGATGTTTTCATCTGCCGTGTCGCGCGCCCTCCAACGCGGACACCCTCGCCTTGCACGTCGCCAGGTCGCCTCACCAAAAACAACCTACCGCGAAATCGGACCACGAGCCACTCCATGCGCCATTCCTCCCCCACCATCCCCAGCCACCAAGCGCCCGTCCGTTGCACGTCTCCCGCGCCGCGCAGCGTATTTCCGCCTCCAGCAGCCCAATTCCTTCCGCCAGCCCATTTCTCCGGCCTTCCGCCCGCGTACTCGACGAAAAAGCGGAAGAAAACGGAAATTCCGCTCGCGACATGCACATCGCCTACTCCAGCCTCCCCGGACCAGACGCCACACGAACTGCGCGCGTTGCAGACCAGTTTCCTCTCGCTCAGCTCGCCCTACGCATCGCGCCACCCTGCTGGCACGACCCATGCGAACACCTCCCCCACCAGCGGCGGCCCTTACGCCGCCGGCGTAGTTTCAGCGTGCATCACCGGTCACGAGGAGAGCTGCACATGGGCATGTTGCGAGTGATGTCGAAGCGCGGCGACGACAAAGTCGCCTGGGATTCCCAGAAAGTCGCCGTTGGCGATCCTGAAGCGTTGGCCGCCATCCGCGAGGCCGAAGCGATCTTCGCCGAGCAGCGCGCGCTGGGCGCTACCGCCTTCAAGGTCGAGACGGGCCAACCGCCGGTTCGCATCGAAACCTTCGACGAAAAGGCCGAACAGATCGTCATGGTGCCGCGCGTCATAGGGGGCTAACGGCAATGGCATGGCAGGTGTTCGTCCCGATCCTCGCGGTCTGGGTTGTCGTCTTCGCGCTCGTCCTTCGCGCGTTGGCCAGTCCCGCCCAGCGTGGCTGGCTGCAATGGGGTCGCTTCCTCACAGCGCACCTCGCCGCCGAGCGCCGCGCCAATGCGTTGGTCCGTTCGCTGCTCACCGCCCACCAGTTCCAACAGTTGCGACGGCGCGGATACCTTGAGGTCCCCAGCCCGTCGATCCCGCAGCGTGTCTATCGCGTGCCCGGCTCCGGCGGAATGGTACGGGTCTACGAGGGCGGCCACGCCATCATGGACCTCTGCCTCCAGCCCGTCGAAACCCTCCCCGAGGGAGACGTTGTCGTGATGCACAAGCTGATGATCGAGGGCAACGAGCAGGAGTACCTCGCCAAGGCCAACCACTTCGCGCCTGGGATCGTCTCCCTGCGCATGAGTTACCTCTAGCGAGCGTTGGCCGCAGGCGCACCTCCCCGCAACCGCGCCGTAACAGCAACACGACACAAACGTGCCGCCCCCGCGATCCCCGCAAGGACCGCGAGAGCGGCGCGTCTGCCACCTCAGCGGCGGCTTGTCGAATCTACTGAGAAGCTAGCGATAGATGCTCGGCATCAGGCGAGCCGACGCGCCGCTGCCGGCATTCACTGCCGCCGCATTGATCGACGCCGCATTCGACGTCACGCTGGAATCGTGATGTCCTGAGTGGCAGATATCGTTGTTGTGTTCGACGATGTTGTTCGTGTACGTATCGTCGATCGCATAGATGTGCGGCGGCGGCGTCGGATTGTAGACATACCCCGCGCCACAGATGTAGTTCGCGGTCAACGCATCGTGGTCGCCAACGTCCGAGATGCCCGCCTGGTACGCGGTGCCGTCGCCCCACCCGGTCGTGTTACTGATCGCGCTATCCGTGATCACATTGTTCGTGACGCGAATGTTGGTCGGCGTGCTTGGATATGAGAAGTCGGCCTCATATTGCGAGATATACACCCCAACATCGTTCCCCGTCACCAGATTGTTGGTGATCTTCGTCCCGGTGGTCAGCGGCCCGCCGTAGCCATCGCCACCGACGACGAGGATGCCGCCGGACGAAGCCGAGTTCGCCCCTGAGTACGAATTGCCCGTGACCACGTTATCCGTGACCGTCGCGTCGGCGCCGTAGCCAATCTGGATGCCGTTCTGCGCGATGTAGTTCACCGGCCCCTGGCCCCTGACCACATTCGCCACAATCGTCGCTTTGCCGAACGACGCGTTATCGGCGATGCCACCCTTCTGGTAATTCCAGATCGAGTTGCCCACAATATCGCCGCTGGCATTCGAGTTGAACGTGAAGTAAATCGCCACACCGTGTTGCGTGCCATTGAGCGGCGTCTCACCGATATCGTGAATCCTGCTGAAGACGATGTTGACCCGCCCGCCGTCATTCACCACGCCGAAATAGTTTGCGCCATAGATATTCGCGCCGGTCACGTTGCCGTGCGCTCCCGAGCCGAAGTAGACGCCGATGTTGCAGCCCGTCGCGTCGACGTTGCCCTTCACCGGATGCGTGGGGTTGATCAGCGCGGCGGTCATGTTGATGCTATCGCGATAGAATCCCGTCGGCGTACAGGTCGCGGTCGCCGGAGCGGCGTGCGTACCCTTCACGAAGTAAAACGTTGCCGACACTGTACAGACGAGTGCGAGGACACCTGCGAGCGCGAGAACCTTTTTCACCCTCGGTCACCTCTCCACATTGAGCAATCCGTGGGAGCGCCCTCCTAACGCCACGGATCCAGTGTTGCTCACACTCCCTGCTCGCATTCATGGACGTCTGGATGTGTAACGCGCGATGACGGCTGAGTATAACATGCCAGTCGCAGAAAGAATCGCATCGTGGAGTGAGCGTGAAAGACAAGAGGCCAGGCGCGCCCGTGCCGGAATCTCGTGTAAACCTATCAACAGGCCGCAACCATACGCGCGCACAAACAGGGGACGTGCTACACGAATCGACTGCGCTCAATCGCCTCGTGGATCGCGGCTTCGAAGTGGCGCGGCTCGATCTCCGGATCACCACGCAGCTTCGCCGAGGCGCCCGTCAGGTCACTCCCCGCGCCCGCGCCCCGCGCCCGCAGCCACTCCGACAGCGCCAGGTTCGCCGCTCTGCGGCACACCGCTTCGATATCCGCCCCGCTGAAGCCGTTGGTCCGTCGTGCCAGCGTGTCGAGCGAGAGGTTCCTCGCCAAAGGCCGGCGCCGCGTGTGAATGGCGAAGATCAGTCGCCGCGCCTCGCGGTCCGGCAGTGCCAGGTCAAGTGCCAGGTCGAAGCGCCCCGCGCGCAGCACCGCCGGATCGATCAACTCAGGGCGGTTAGTCGCGCCGACGACGATCACCCCGCGTCGGCCCTCAATTCCGTCGAGTTCCGTCAGCAGTTGCCCGATCACCCGATCCGCCACGCCGTCGAAGCTGGCGCCACGCGCCGGGGCCAGTGCGTCCAGCTCGTCGAGAAAGAGCACGCACGGCGCCACCTGCCGCGCACGCGCAAAGGTTTCGCGCACTCCACGCTCGGACTCGCCGACCCACTTGGAGAGCAGCTCTGGCCCCTTCACCGAGATGAAGTTGGCCTGACACGCCGTGGCGAGCGCGCGGGCGATCAGCGTCTTGCCCGTCCCCGGCGGCCCACTCAAGAGCACGCCACGGGTCGGCTCCAGATCCATCGCGCGGTACAGCTCCGGGTAGCGCAGCGGCCACTCAATCGTCTCAGTCAGCGCGCGCTTGACTTCGGCCAGGCCCCCCACCTCGTCCCACGACGTGCTTCCCAGCTCCACTGCCACCTCGCGCGCCGCCGACGGCTCTATGCCGCGCAACGCGTCGGTAATATCGCCTCCCGTCACCGTGAGGGTGAGCAGGTCCTCGGTTGGAATGCTGCCACTGGTGATCGAGGCCCGCGGGAAGGTGCGGCGCAGCGCCGACATCGCCGCCTCGCGGCAGAGCGCCGCCAGATCCGCCCCGACGAAGCCCGGCGTGATCCGCGCCACCTCGCCGAGATCCACATCGGCGGCAAGCGGCATGTCGCGGCTATGAATGCGCAGGATCTCCGCACGGCCCTGCGCATCCGGCGCGTGAAGCTGCACTTCGCGGTCGAATCGACCAGGGCGGCGCAGTGCCGGGTCCAGCGCGTCCGGGCGATTGGTTGCGCCGACGACGATCACCTGGCCGCGCGCTTGCAGTCCGTCCATAAGCGTCAGAAGCTGGCCGACGACGCGCTTCTCCACATCGCCCCAGACCTCGGAGCGTTTCGGCGCAATGGCGTCGATCTCATCCAGAAAGATCACGCTCGGCGCGTTCTTCTGCGCATCCTGAAAGACGCGTCGCAGGTGCGCCTCGCTCTCGCCATAAAACTTGTCGATCACTTCCGGCCCACTGATGCTGAAGAAGCGCGCACTGCTCTCCGAGGCCACGGCGCGAGCAATCAGCGTCTTGCCCGTTCCCGGTGGCCCCGCCAGCAGCACACCCCGCGGCGCCTCGATGCCCAGACGGTCGAAGAGTTCCGGGTGACGCAGCGGCAGTTCAATCAGCTCGCGGATATGCCGCAACTCGCGGCCCAGCCCGCCGACGTCCTCATACGTAATCGCGCTCGCCCGCGGCGCCATGCTCGCACCGCGCGCCTGGATCCGTAGACTGGTGCCGGCTCCCAGCACGACCGCGCTGGAGGGGTTCGTCGCCAGCACCTGAAACTCACGTGCCGAGAGACCCAGTCCCGCCGCGCGCACCACATCCCCCGCGACGATCACCTGCCCGCGCAGCGACGCCGCCACATGCCGCAGCTCGGCGTCGCTGAGGCTCGCCGCGCCGGAGAGCGGCACCAGCGCCGCGCTGATCGCCGGTTGCGCCCGCACACGCCGCACGCTCACCACATCGCCAAGCGAGGCGCGCGCGTTCTGTCGCACCAGCCCGTCCATCGCAATGGTTTGCTCGCCATCCTGCCCATCGCTTCCGGGGCGCGCGTCGGGGCCCTCCGTGTCAAGTGACCAGGGCTGGGCCTCCGCGACCGTCACGCCGCTGCCGGCGATCTCGATCACGTCACCCGGTGCGCATGCCAGCGCGGCCAACGCCCGCGCGCCGAGGCAAGCCGTGCCGCGGGGAATAGTCAATCCTTCGACCACGGTGAGCCTCAAAGTGCTGGCCGACGTGGTGGGAGAAGTGGGATGTTCTGCCGTGCTCATGCCCCTCTCTACGCTGAAGAGCGTGGCCGCGTTGCACCACTGCCCGCGCCGTCCTCCAGCGGACAATACGAATCCGCGCGTTCTGCGCGAAACATAACTTGCCGAGTCAGTCGGCATGGGTTATGCTGGCTAAAGGCGCACTCGACCGCGCTAAGTGCTATGGCGGGGTGAAGCGGAGAGTGCCGGCGCCAGCTGATGCAGTGTCGCCAGCGTCGCACAAGGGGTGGCAGTGAGCACAACGCGAGATGGTTCCAGACCGCGGAGGCAAACTGAGCGCGCCGATCCGCGCGAGCAGACCGATCTTGTCGAGGCGCTGCGCCGTGCGGAACAACGCGCCGACGACGCCGAGCGCCAACTGCGCCGAATGCAACAATTTGCCAGCGTGCTCGCCGACACCACTGGTCAGTGGATGTGGGCGGCGAACGCCGACGGAGAGATCAGCGACGACCTCATGGCTGGCCTGCACTTCACCGGCCAGCGCTATGAAGACCTCCTCCACTCGGGCTGGGCTGAACCGCTCCATCCAGACGATCGCGAGCGTGCACGTCTTGAGTGGCGCAATGCGGTCGCCACCGGGAAGCCATTCGAGAACCTCCAGCGCGTTCGCCGCGCGGATGGCGACTATCGCTATGTGATGGTGCGTGCGATGCCCGTCCGCGATGCGCGTGGTGTCGTGCGCGATTGGGTCGGAACCTCGGTAGACATCACCGATCGCATGCAGCTCGAGCGCGAGGCAACGGAACGAGCCGGCCAGTTTGAGGCGATCTTCAATGCCATGGCCGACGGCGTTCTCGTCTACGATGCGCAAGGAGCCATCATCCGCGCCAACCACGCGGCGCGCGCGCTCATGGGCTACGACCGCGACGCCCACTTCTATGAGCGGCCAGCGGAAGACAGAGCAGCGCAGTATACGCTCTCCGACGCCAATGGCCGCGTGGTGCCGCCAGACGATCTGCCTCCGAAACGCATCCTAAGTGGCGAAGTCCTCACCGGCACGCGTTCGGAGGATTATCACGTCCACACGCTCGATGGCCGCGACGTACTGTTAAACCTGAGCGGCGCGCCAGTGCGCGTCGAGGACGGGCGCATCGTCGGCGCTGTAATCGTCATGCGCGACGTAGAAGCCCGCCGGCAACTGGAGCGCGAACGCGAGGACCAGGCGCGCGAAATCGCCGGTGTCATCGAAGGTATCCCCGACGGCGTGGTCGTCTACGGCCCAGACAGCGAAATCCGCTTCATGAATTCGTCGTTTCGATCGCTGCTTGCCCTTGACGAAAACGAATTGAAGCAGCCCTTCGCGGCTCGCGGAGTAGCCATCGCCCCGCGCGATTCGTCAACTGGCGAGCCGATCCCGCCGGAGCAGTGGCCCAGCATGCGCATTCAACGTGGCGAGGTGCTGGTGGGTTCCAGTTCGGTGGACGTGGTGGTACGCGCGCACGACGGGCGCGATGTCTACCTCAACTGCGTCGGCGCGCCCATACGCGATGAGTCCGGTCAGGTGCGTGGCTCTGTCATAGTCATCCGCGACGTAGAAGCGCGGCGACGCTTCGAACGCCGCACCCGAGAAACACTCGCCGCGCTGCTTGCCATGGCCGAGACGCTGGTGCGTCCACCAACCGAGGGCGTCCCTCACCCCCCGAGTTCGCGCCTCGTCAAAGGCGCCAGGCGATCCGAGGTGGCGCAACGGCTCGCGGAACTGACGCGCGACGTGTTGGGCTGCGTCCGCGTTGGCATCACCGTCGTCGAGCCGGAGACGCGCCTGATGCGTGCCGTAGCCGTCGTCGGCCTCGCGCCCGAGGAGGAAGAACGCTGGTGGGAAGAGCAGGCAGCGCTAGAACGGCAAGCGGTGCGGCTTGGTGACGGCGCGGACCCCGATCAACTGGCGCGCTTCGAAGCTGGCGAGGCGTTCGTCATCGACATGACCAAGCCTCCCTACGATCAACTGCCGAATCCCTACAACATCACCACCTCATTGGTCTTGCCGATGCGCGCCGACCAGGCCGTCGTCGGGCTCCTCTCGCTGGACTTTGGCGGACCCTTTCACGAGTTCACTGACGAGGAAAAGACGCTGGCCGGCGCCGTCGCCAACCTCGCGGCATGGGTCAGCGAGCGCGATCGCCTGCTCCGCGACCGCGAGGCCGCTCGCGCGCACATGCTGGCGCTGGAACAAGCCAACCAGCGGCTCGATGAATTCCTCTCAGTCGCCAGCCACGAGTTGCGGACGCCGTTGACGACCATCAAAATGAACGTGCAGATCGCTGCACGGCGTGCCGCTCGCCTTGCCGCCCAGATGCGCGATGCCGGAAACGACGGCGCGTCGGAGCTTGAGGCGCTGGAGTCCTTGCTTGGGCGCACCGATCACGCGATTCGGCGGCAAGATCTCTTGGTCAGCGATCTGCTGGATGCGTCGCGGATGCAGTCGGGCAAGTTACAACTCCGGCTCGAACTCCTGGATCTCCCAGCGCTGGTGAAAGACGCGGTTGAGGAACAACGCCTTGCGCACCCCGGGCGCACCATCAGTCTCAGCACGACGCGTCGCCATGTGAAGGTAGAAGCCGACGCCGATCGCATCCGGCAGGTGGTGGCCAACTACTTAACCAACGCACTGAAGTATTCCGATGCCGCTGCTCCGGTTGAGGTCAGCGCTAACGTCGATGGCACGCACGTGCGCGTGAGCGTGCGCGACCACGGCCCAGGCATCGCCGAGTCCGAGCGTGCGCAGATCTGGGAGCGCTTCCATCAGGTCGGCGGGATCGCGCCGCAATCGGGCTCAGGCATAGGACTCGGCCTTGGCCTCTACATCAGCCGTGAGATTGTCGATCGTCATGGCGGCACCGTTGGGCTCGACAGTGAGGTCGGCAGCGGCTCGAACTTTTGGTTCAGCCTGCCAATTGCCAATGCCACGCCTTGATGACGAACCGGCGATGACGACAGCAGCGCGGGCACTGGCTCCGCAGAGCTTCATATGTTGCGTGTCATCGGTAGCTCATGCTCCGCGTAAGCGTAAAGTTCTCGCAAAGTCTTCTCGACGCGGCCCGGACCACAGAACCCAACTAACAAGAACCCTCCCGCCACCTTTGAAATGGCGAGAGGGCACGGCAGAAAGTTCGGTCGCATCGCACCACTACAAGACGCGCCTAAGCACGGGTGAGCGGGAAGACTGGCAAGATGTTCTTGCCGCCGCTGACACTGGCGAGCACGCCCGCCAAGGCGGTATACCAGGCGGCCGCGGCGGTGGCGAGACCAACCCAGCCGCCCGCATTGGTCAGGCTCGTGCTGTTATTCATGTCGCCAAACGCAAGCAGGACGAACGTGATGGTCAGCAGCACGAAGACTGTTGCGGTCGCCAGATTGGTGCGGAACGACGCGATCGTCATGAGCGCCGTGAAGAAGCCCCACGCCAACTCGAACCACCCAACAGCCGTGCCGTCTGGCGCATTGGCCGGAGTGAGTCCAACGCCGATCAGGATAAGGGCGAAGGCAATCCAAAAGGCGCCGAACGAGGTGAATGCCGTGGCGCCGAAGGTGTTGCCGGAGCGGAACTCCCACATACCGGCGGCAAACTGCCCGATGCCACCGTAGGCCAGCGCCAAACCGATCATGATGCCGACGTGGGCACCGGAGAGAGTACCAATTTTGAAGAGCATGAGGAGGAAGGTGGTCATGGCGAAGGCGGCGAGGCCCAGTGGGCCCGGGTTCGCGATCTTTGTCTCTGTCACAGGGGCAATCCTCTCTGAGATCGAACACGACGCCGTTTCAATCTGCCGATGGGACACGCCATGCGAATCTGGTGACACCTCCTCCCACTAGCGGGTAGCACCCCTTAATGCTCATATTGAGCGAAGAGTAATAGCCAACGACGCCCTAAGCGCCAAACATGCGTCTAGGCCGACAGCACGTTTGACGAGAAAGCTGCCAGCCATCGCTTGTGCATTACTGTAACATAAGATATAACAATTGCAAAATACACCTATCGCGTAGTGATAAAAGACGGAGGGGACTGTATTGGATAGACAGTAGTCGCCGGATAGGCACGAACACAGCGGCTTGCGCCCTAGCGCTCGTCGAGTGAGCAACAGGCTGATCCGAAGGAGGTTCAGGCATGTCCAGGTTCTTCTCTTGGTTCAAGCGTAGTTCTAATTCCCAAGGTTCATCCGACACATCCGCTCAACCGCCAACTCCCGCTCCGTCTCCACCGCCTGCCTCCACCCCAGCGCCTCCTCCCGCCGCAGTGTCATCTCCCGCGCCAACCCCCAGCCCCGTTACTCCAAGTGCTGCCAACTCAACCCCTCCCCCTGCGGCACCTTCACCGACGCCCACCACCGCATCCGCTCCATCCACGTCTGCGTCGTCTGGAGGCGGCTCTCCCTCGACCATTGACGCGTTGTTGCAGGAGACGCGGACGTTTCCGCCGTCGCCGGGCTTTGTCGCCCAGGCCAACATGCACGACCCGACGGTCTACGCGCGCGCCACTGCCGACCCCGAGGGCTTCTGGGCCGAAGCGGCCGCCCGCCTCGACTGGGTGACCCCCTGGCAGCGCGTGCTCGACTGGAATCCGCCGCATGCCCAATGGTTCGTCGGTGGCCAACTCAACGCCTCCTACAACTGCGTCGATCGCCATGCCAAGGGCGAGCGCGCCAGCAAACCCGCCATCATTTGGGAGGGTGAACCCGGCGACACACGAGTCCTGACATATAGCGACCTGTACGACGAGGTGAATCGATTTGCGGGGGTATTGCAGGACCTGGGGGTGCAGAAGGGCGACCGGGTGGCGTTCTACATGCCGATGATTCCCGAGTTGGCGATTGGCCTGCTGGCCTGCGCGCGGCTGGGCGCGCCGCACACGGTGGTCTTCGGCGGCTTCAGCGCCGAGGCGCTGCGCGACCGCATCCTCGACTCCGGCGCCACGCTGGTGGTCACCGCCGACGGTGGCTGGCGGCGCGGCGGCGTGGTGCCGCTCAAAGAGACCACCGACGCCGCCGTCGCCCAGACGCCGGGGGTCGCCCACGTGCTGGTGGTGCAACGCGTCGGGCCGGCGGCACGCGCCGTCAGCATGCAGGCGGGGCGCGACGTCTGGTACCACGAGGCGCTGGCGCGCAGCACGCGGGGAGTGGTGGCTCCCGAGCCGCTGGACAGCGAGCATCCGCTCTACATCATGTACACCTCGGGGACCACCGGCAAGCCCAAGGGGCAGTTGCACACCACCGGCGGCTACCTGGTGGGCACGGCGCTGACCCACCAGTGGATCTTCGACCTCAAGGAGGAGGACGTCTACTGGTGCACCGCCGACATCGGCTGGGTGACGGGGCACAGCTACATCGTCTACGGGCCGCTGGCCAACGGCGCCACGGTGCTGATGTACGAGGGGTCGCCGGATTTCCCCGAGAAGGACCGCTTCTGGGCGATCGTCGAGCGCTACCGGGTGAGCCTGCTCTACACCGCGCCGACCTCGATCCGCACCTTCATGCGCTGGGGAGCGCAGTACCCCGCCAGCCACGACCTCTCCAGCCTGCGCCTGCTGGGCACGGTCGGCGAGCCGATCAACCCCGAGGCGTGGATCTGGTACCAGCAGCAGATCGGCGGGGGGCGCTGCCCGATCGTCGACACCTGGTGGCAGACGGAGACCGGCATGATCCTGATCGCGCCGCTGCCGGGGCTGGTGGCCACCAAGCCGGGGTCGGCGACGCGGCCCTTCCCCGGGGTAGTGGCCGACATCCTCGACGAGGAGGGCCAGGCGGTGCCGGTGGGCAGCGGCGGCAATCTGGTGCTGACGCGTCCCTGGCCGGCGATGTCGCGCACCATCTGGGGCGACGCCGAGCGCTACCGCACGACCTACTGGGCCAAGTACCCCGGCATCTACCTCACCGGCGACGGCGCGCGGCGCGACGCCGACGGCTACTTCTGGCTGCTGGGGCGCGTCGACGACGTCGTCAACGTCTCGGGGCATCGCCTGGGGACGATGGAGATCGAGAGCGCGCTGGTCAGCCACCCGGCGGTGGCCGAGGCGGCGGTGATCGGCGCCAGCGACGCGCTCACCGGCCAGCAGATCGTCGCCTTCGTCACGCCGCGGGGCGGCTTCGAGCCCAACGAGGCGTTGGCCGCCGAGCTCAAGGAGCATGTGGTCCACGCCATCGGCGCGCTGGCGCGACCCAAGCGCATCTACTTCACCAGCGAACTGCCCAAGACGCGCAGCGCCAAGATCATGCGGCGGCTGCTGCGGGATGTCGCCGAGGGCCGCGTGCTCGGCGATACCACCACCCTGCTCGACCCCACCATCGTCGCCCAGATCAAGGACCAGTACGAAGCCTCCGAGGGCTAGCTCCCCGCGAATACAAAGGAGGGGGCATGGTGGTCGTCATCATGCCCCCTCCCCACTTCCCCCTCACTCCCCTCGTGACGTTTGGCGGTCTTGCTCGGTCTGCCTCACTCCCCGCCTTCATGGCCGTCATCTTTCGCCTGCGCACATCTCATGCGTACATCTCACATGTACCCCACATCGCGCAAATACACGCGCATCCCCAGGCTGCGTGCCACACCTGCCGACGCCACATTGTCATCGCTGAAGCTGTAAAACGGCACTTTGCCAGTGCCGAGGAGCGCTTGCGCCCAAGCCGCCGTTGCCTGCCGCGCATAGCCATGCCCGCGCACCTCTGGCAGCGTCTGCACCCACGCCTCGCCGGCGCGCTCATCCTCGCGTGAGGAGACGCACGCCGAGACCACGCGTCCGTCGCGAATCACCGCGTAGACCGGCCAGCCATAGCCTGCCACCTCCGCGTCGAAGGCATCGAGCAGCGCACGCTCCTGGGCACTCCACGGGTCAAGCGATCGCGCCTCGGAATACTCCGCCGCGTCGAAGGCTCGTGCGGCAACCGCGCTGCAGCCGCGCCACACTTCGCCGCACGGCGCCTGCTGTGCCAGTATCGTGCAAACCAACGCCGGATCGTCGCGTATCTGCATCGGCGACAGCGACCCGAGCCGCAGTCGAATCGCGGCAGATACATCTGCGCGAAAGTAGACCGTCGATCCGCCGTCGATAGAGGCGCAATACACGCGTGGCACGCCGTCCGGGTTCGGCCCCGGCAACCGAATCAGACTTCCCGTAGCGTCAAGGCCGATCCGCTGCAATGAGAACTGGAGAGTGAGTAACTCAGCATCGGTCACGCGGCGTACCTCCTTCAAACTCCATGAAGAGTGTACGTCCTGTACGCCGAAAGGTAGCAGGGAAACAGGATGCCTTCTCGCGCCGCGATTTGCCCTGAAGGTCAGCATCAGCGGCAAAACGAGCGCAATCGCAAGCAAGTCAAATCAGCTTTCGCTGGCGTCAGCCCGCGCCACATGTTCGCGGAAACAAAGAAACGGAAGGGCAGGATGCCAGCTTGCCCTTCCGTCTGCCGCGGCGCCGAAGCGCCCGACGAATGAAGCCGACCGAGGGCAACCGACCGTCATGGGGAGAACGTTCGGTATGCCAGGGACCGCAGGGAGTGCATCCTCATAAAGGGTGGAGGAGTCCTCGACTCGGTCGGCTTGACAAGCATAACGCGCCACTCACCAATTCGTTAGGCCCG
Organism: uncultured Chloroflexia bacterium; assembly: GCA_963785845.1. Lineage (GTDB taxonomy): Bacteria > Chloroflexota > Ktedonobacteria > Ktedonobacterales > JADMIN01 > CAWAWP01. The sequence continues at coordinate 513,036 of CAWAWP010000004.1, forward strand.
AGCGGCGCGTCACGAAAACCGGAGCCGTGCGCGAGCATCACCCGGCGATCGACCATGCCAGGGTCCCGTACTCCGCCGAGCCAGGAACCGTCTTTGCCGGCGCCGTGACGTCCACGTAGATGGTTACGCCCGATCCCGTGGCGACCGCCAGCCCTGCGCCGTCAGGCGCGAACATGAAACTCACCGGCGTGCCAGCAGCGGCCACGACATTCGCCGATCCGCTCGCCACGTCCACCACGATGACGTTGCTTCCCGACGCCACCGCCAGGCGATGGCCGTTAGCCGACCAGACCGGCGTGCCGGAGACGTTCGCCACGGAAGACACCACGCTCGCCCCCGCGGCTGGCGACCACAGGTCGAGTCGACCGTCGCTCGTCACAAACGCCGCGCTCGCGCCGTTCGGCGACCAACTGACGTCAGCCGCGCTAAGCGTCGCGCCAGCGGCACTTTCGCGCACCGCGGCACCAGACAACGCGCTGGCCACGTAGATGCCCGTAATCCGCGTTCCGTCGGTAGTCGCCCAGGTCACACGCGGGTTCCCCGTATCGACGAGCCACCGCGGCCCGCTCGCCGTCACCTGCCCCTGCGCTCCCGCCGGGTCCGCCGCCGAAATATCGCGCGTCAGCTTCGTCGCCGCGTTGTAGACCCAGATCGTCTCACCAGAGTTGTCGCCCTGCACGTACGCCAGGAACGCCGCATCGCTGCTCCACACCGGAGCACCGGTAACTGCACGTGATCCCTCGACGGCAATATCGTTGCTGCCGTCGGCATTCACGATGCGCAATGCGGGCGAGCCAGCGCTCTGCGCCGCGATATAGGCGATGCGCAACCCGTCGGGCGACCAGACGAGCTTCGCGCCCGGAACAGTGCTCGCAACACTCGAGGTCGCAAGATCGTTCTGGTCATCGCTACGCATAACGTGGATGCGCCCGTTCGCCTCGTCAACATAGGCAACGCTGCGTCCATCCGGCGAAACGCTCCACGCGCCAACGTGCACGCCGCGCGGCGACAACTGATCCGCCTGGTCCGATCCGCTCGCCAAAACACTCCACAACACGCCGCCCTGTTCGTAGATCACGCGCGTCCCCGCCGCCAGCGGCTGCTTCCCAGGGTTGCCGTTCAAGATCGTGGTGCTGTGTGCGCTTGGTGTTCCAGAATAGAGAAGACCCTGCTTGATGAGCAGGGCCGAGCCAAAGACGATCAAGGCGACCGCGGCGGCCAGCGCCCCGCGTGCCCATCCCGGAGGGGCCGCCGCCCTGCGCGGCGTATCTCCCGCCGAGCGGATGTGCTCCGTCTCCTGCGATGCCTCGACCTCCGCGGCGTGTTTCAAAATTGCCGCGTACTCAGCCGAGTTAAAGATGCGGTCGCGGAGTGACGCCGGCGGCTCCACCTGGGCGGTCTGCAGCGAAGTTGCGATCGACGCATCAGAGCGACGATAGTCAGCTAGGATTTCTCGGCACGAGGCGCAGCCCTCGACGTGCGCTGCGACCTCCTGGCTGAGCTGCGGAGTGAGCATATCGTCGAGATAGGCGCTGAGGAGTCCCTCGGCCTTCTCGCAGGTCATCGCGCGGTGCCTCCCCCCTGCTCCAACACGCGATAGTGCTCGCGAAACGAGTGACGCGCGCGGGACAGGTACATTTTCACGCCGCTTTCGGCGATGTTCAAGGTCTTAGCGATCTCCGCGTAGGAGTAGCCTTCTTGCGTGTAGAGCAGCAGCGCCGCGCGATAGTGTTTCGGCATTCGCTTCAGCGCCGCATGGACCAATTCCGACGTTCCAATAGTCTCCTGCGGGTCGGCACTTTCCACATCCGCTGGCTCGTGGTCGAGGTCTTGCCAGGGGAGCCACGCAATCAACTTCCGCCTCCGCAGAGCATCGTACGCCGTGTTCGTGGCGATGCGATACAACCAGGCCGAAAGCTTCAGGTTCCCATCCATCTTGGGCAGCGCCTTAAAGGCCTTCAGAAAGGTGTCCTGCGTCAGATCGTCCGCCTGCTCCCGATTACCAACGAGATGATAGATGTAGTTGTAAATCGGGGTCTTGTAGTCGTCGTAGATCCGCTCGAAGGACCTCGACTGCTCCGCTGCCTGTGCCACCGGCGCATATCCCTTCGCCGTTTCGGTCTGCCAACCGGCAACCTCGGCAAAAAGTCCGCGCCCAGCTACCGCAGTACCGGTGATCAGGTTCATTCCTCCGGCTCCTCCGCGCCGGCCCCGGTCCCGCTCCTGCTGAAGCATAATGGCTTCATCAGCCCCCCTGTGGGATGGAACGGTTTCCCGAGACGGCGGTAACATAGCCTGGCAAGCTGCCTTTCGCCAATGAGTGCGAATGCGGCCATCATACCAGAGTACTGGTGGAGGCTCTAGGGAAAGCGCCCAAAGTTCCTATACGAGCGTGCGTCGCGCAGCTCGTTCGTTTAGGCCAGATCGCTTTCACCGCTCGCTCCGCACACCCACTCGCCCCGCACGCTATCCAGCAATCCCGCGAAAGCATGCCTCGATCACACGCTTTGCCGATCCACACCCAAATGGGCACGTCTGCCCAGCTCACGCACCGTCGGTAGGACTATCGGGCGACCGCTGTTCCTGTGCTGCGCCGCGCCGTCGCAACCGCGTTTCAACTCCTCGTAGCGCCTGTGATACAATAACGTCTGCGGGTCGCTCGCGGCCCGGCTCATCCAGACGGGTGGAGGGGACGGCCCGATGAAGCCCGGCAACCGGCAGACGATCGCTGATCGCTGACGCGGTGCCAACTCCGGCAGGGGAGTACGCTTCCCTGAGAGATGAGCATCACGGCGAACCGCCTACCTCTCACAGTCGGCTCGCGAACTGATGCGGCTTCTCTCGTGGGGAGAAGCTTTTTTTGTGCCCTCGCGCCGCCACAATCGGGCATACATCCATGATCAGACGTCCTGATCAGCAATGCAGGGAAATACGGGACGAGAAGCGTGAACCTGGATAGTCGCGACCAGAACTCGCGAGACGCGGCGCTGGCCGAGCATGCGGCCTTCACGTCGGAAGGACTGCCGCGCACCCTCTGGTGGGACGACGGTGCCCGCTTGCTGCGCATGATCGATCAGACATTGCTCCCTGCACGCTGCGAAGTCATCGCCTGCGCGGACGCCGCGGCCGTCGCCGACGCCATTCGCCAGCTTCGCGTACGCGGCGCGCCCGCCATCGGTGTCGCCGCCGCCTACGGGCTCGCCCTCGACGCCAGAAGTATCCTCCCGACCACTGCCACCTTTGGCCCTAGCGAGACGCTCAGCGCCCTCACCGCCGCCGCCGCTCGCCTCCGCGCCACACGCCCCACTGCCGTCAATCTCTCCTGGGCGCTCGACCGCCTCCTCAGCGTCGCTGAAGCCTATCTCGAATCTGGCGCGGCACCTGCCGATCTCCCCGCGCGTCTGCTCGCCGAAGCGCATGCCGTCGCTCGCGAAGATGCCGCCGCCTGCCGTGCCATGGGTCGGCTTGGCGCGGACCTGATCGCTGAAGGCGACGTCCTGCTCACCCACTGCAACGCCGGAGCGCTCGCCACCGCTGGCATGGGCACCGCCCTCGCTCCGATCTTTACCGCCCACCAATCGGGCAAACGCCTCCATGTCTACGTCGATGAGACGCGACCGATACTCCAGGGCGCGCGCCTCACCGCGTGGGAACTGCAACGCGCCGGCGTACCTTTGACGTTGATCACCGACAACATGGCCGCGCACATGATGCGTCATGCTGGCGTTCGCGCGGTCTTCGTGGGCGCGGACCGCATCGCCGCCAACGGCGACGTTGCCAACAAGATCGGCACGTATGGGCTGGCGCTGCTGGCGCGGGCGCACGACATTCCGCTCTACGTCGTCGCGCCGCGTTCCACCATCGACCTCGACCTCCCCTCAGGCGACACCATCCCCATAGAGCAGCGTGCCCCCGAAGAGGTGACGACCCTCCGCGGAGTGCGTATCGCCCCAGAGGGAGTCCCGGTCGCCAACCCCGCCTTCGACGTCACGCCCTCGCGCTACGTCGCGGCAATCGTCACCGAGGCTGGCATCGCCCGCGCGCCGTATGGACCCGCCCTGCGCGATCTGCTGCGTCGTAGTCCACCTGGCGCAACCGACGAAACGCAAAAATCGGCAGAATCGGCAGAAACTTCACAGCCCATTCCTGTATCAAATTTGTAAAACCGGCAGAAACGGCAGCATTCGACGATTCCCTCGCGGTTGTGGCCAAGAGACGAAACACAGTTCAGGAGGCGATGTGGCGATCACGGTTGTTGGCTCGGTTGCGCTCGATACGCTCGAGACGCCCTTCGGCACCGCAAAGGATGCCCTCGGCGGCGCCGCCTCATATTTCGCGCTCGCGGCCTCGCTCTACGACACGGTTAACCTCGTCGGCGTCGTCGGTTCCGACTTCCCCGGCCACTTCGTCGAATGGTTCCAGGCGCGTAAGGTCGACCTGCGTGGACTGCAAACCGTCGAAGGAGGCACCTTTCGCTGGGGTGGCCGCTACCACCTCGACATGAACACCCGCGACACGCTATTCACCGAACTGGGTGTCTTCGCCGACTTCTCCCCCGCGCTCCCGCAAGACTACTGCGGCGCCGACATCGTCTTCCTCGCCAACATTCAGCCGCAACTCCAACTCGACGTCCTCCGCCAGACCGATGAAACTGGCGGCGTCAAGCTCCGCGCCCTCGACACCATGAACCTCTGGATCAACACCGCCCGCGATGACCTCACCCGCGTGATGCGCGGCGTCGATCTCGTGCTGATCGCCGAGGATGAGGCGCGCGATTTCGCAAACACGCCTAGCCTTCGCGTCGCCGCCCGGCACATCTTCAGCCTCGGCCCTAAGATGCTGGTGATCAAGCAAGGCTCCTATGGCGCGCTGCTCTTCGGCGCCGACGGCACCTTCTTCGCCGCCCCGGCCTACCCGCTCGAAGACGTCCGCGATCCCACCGGCGCGGGCGACGCCTTCGCCGGCGGATTCCTTGGCTACCTCGCCAGCCGCCTTACCCACACAGGCACACTCACCGCCACAGACTATCGACGTGCGCTGATCCACGGCAACATCATGGGATCGTTCGCCTGTGAGCAGTTCGGCGTCGAATGTATTCGCGGCCTCTCCGCCGACGCCATCGGCGCCCGCTACGCCGAGTTCGTCGGCTTCACCCATTTCGAGGGTTCCTGGCGCGACGGAGAGCCGGGCTAGTGCCTTCGTACTCATCACGGCAATCGTTTTCGTTCTTGTAGCACGTTTAGGTACACTCGAATGCGCGGCGATGCTGGAAATCGCTCGCGCAGCCGGTGTCAAGATCGCCAGGTGGCCTTCGCAGTGCGGAGCGCCCCTAGCCGCGGGTCCACCCGCCAACTTCGCCGGACGCGTGTCGCGCTGCTCGCCAGCGACGCCGCCGTCGCCGTGACCTCCGCTTTGCAGTCGCGCCTGGAGGAGCGCATCGCGGAGCACCCGGCCACATAGGGTGGTGTCTGGCAAGCCAGGTCGAAAGCCGACCTGCGCACGCCAATCCGCTCGCATACGCCCACGGGGCGGCGTCCACCGGCGGCGCCGTCTCCATATCGGTAAAACTCGAACCGTCTGTAATTTCCCTGGCCGAGGTGAGCGCACAAGGCTCGCCGGGCCGTTCTTCCCCGTCCGGGGAGGGAGTAGACTTTCGTGACATCCACCAACACGCCGACCAAAGTCGCCGGCGACGTGAAAGACCTCGCCCTTGCGCCGCATGGCAACGCCCGCATCCTCTGGGCCGCCAAAGACATGCCCGTCCTCAGACTGATCCGTGAGCGGTTCGTCCGCGAGCAGCCGCTCAAGGGCATCCGCATCTCCGCCTGTCTCCATGTGACCACCGAGACCGCCAATCTCGCCATCACCCTCAAAGCCGGTGGCGCCGATCTGCTGCTCTGTGCCAGCAATCCCCTCTCCACGCAAGACGATGTGGCTGCCTCGCTGATCGTCGACTACGGCATCCCCACCTACGCTATCAAAGGTGAGGACGAGACCACCTACTACAAGCACATCGCCGCCGCTCTCGACCACAAGCCGCAGATGACGATGGACGACGGCTGCGACCTCGTCTCCACCCTCCACAAGGATCGCCAGGAGCTGATCCCCGACGTCATCGCCGGCACCGAAGAGACCACCACCGGCGTCATTCGGCTGCACAGCATGCAGAAAAATGGCGTCCTGCGCTTCCCGGTGCTGGCCGTCAACGAATCCGACACCAAACACCTCTTCGACAATCGCTACGGCACCGGCCAGAGTACGGTAGACGCCATCATCCGCTCCACCAACCGGCTGCTGGCGGGGCGCAACTTCGTCGTGCTCGGCTATGGCTGGTGCGGCAAAGGCGTCGCCTCCCGCGCCCGCGGCATGGGTGCCAACGTCATCGTCACCGAAGTCAACCCAGTGCGCGCCATCGAGGCCGTGATGGACGGCTTCCGTGTCATGCCGATGATCGAGGCCGCGGAGATCGGTGACATCTTCGTCTCCGTTACCGGCAACCTCAATGTCATCGACGAGCCACATCTCGCCCGTATGAAGGACGGCGCGGTGATCGCCAACTCCGGACACTTCAACGACGAGATCAACATCCCCGCGCTCGAAAAGCTCGCCACCGGCGGCACGCAGATGGCGCGCGACTTCGTCCGCGAATATGCCTACGCCGACGGTCGTAAGGTCTATCTCCTCGCCGATGGGCGTCTGGTCAACCTCTCGGCGGCGGAGGGCCACCCCGCCAGCGTCATGGATATGAGTTTTGCCAACCAGGCGCTCGGCGCGGAATATATGCTGGCCAACGCCAAGACCCTTGAGCCCAAGGTCTACACTATCCCCGCCGACATCGACTCCGAGATCGCCCGGCTCAAACTCAAGGCGATGGGCATCGGCATCGACACCCTCACCGCCGCGCAAGAGCAGTATCTCGGCGCCTGGGAGTCCGGCACCTAGCAGCCGGCACGTAGTAAAGTCCCCTCCGTCCTCATGTGTGGGCGGAGGGGAAGTCCCAACCGGCACGCCCTACTCCGGTTGGCAGTATGCAGAGGAACAAGGCGATGTCGAACAGTTTCATGACCGATCCCAAGAGCTTCTTCACCAGCGAGAGCGTCACCGAGGGCCACCCCGACAAGCTCTGCGACCAGATCAGCGACGGCGTGCTCGACGCGCTTCTCGCGCAAGATCCCCTCGCCCGCGTCGCCTGTGAGACGGCCACCACCACCGGCCTGATCCTCGTCGCCGGCGAGATCACCACCACCGCCTGGGCCGACATCCCCGATATCGTGCGCCGCACCATCGAGCAGGTTGGCTACGTCGACGCCCGCTACGGCTTCGACTATCGCACCTGCGGCGTCGTCACCTCCATCGGCAAGCAGAGCCCCGACATCGATCGCGGCGTCAGCTCCTCCCTCGAATACCGCGACCGCGTTGCCTCCGGCGCGCTCACTGATACCGAGCTAGACTCCATCGGCGCGGGCGACCAGGGCATGATGATCGGCTTCGCCTGCAACGAAACCCCTGAACTGATGCCTGCGCCGATCAGCTATGCCCACAAGCTCACCCGCCGGCTCTCCGAAGTCCGTCGCGCCTCCTGGGCCGGGCACGACCACATGCCCTACCTACGGCCCGACGGTAAGAGCCAGGTCACCGTGCAATACGAGAACGGCCGACCTGTCCGTGTCGATACCGTCGTCATCTCCACCCAGCACGCCGACGAGGTCGGCCATGACGAAATCCGTCACGACGTCATCGAACACGTCATCAAGCAAGTGATCCCGGCGAACTTGCTCGACGCCGACACCAAGTATTTCGTCAACCCGACTGGGCGCTTCGTCATCGGCGGCCCCATGGGCGATGCCGGCCTCACGGGTCGCAAGATCATCGTCGATACCTACGGCGGCATGGCTCGCCACGGTGGCGGCGCCTTCTCCGGCAAAGACCCAACAAAGGTGGACCGCTCTGGCGCCTACGCCGCGCGCTACGTCGCCAAGAACATCGTCGCCGCTGGCCTTGCCGAGCGCTGCGAGATTCAGATCGCCTACGCCATCGGCGTCGCCCGCCCGCTCTCACTCTTCGTCGAAACCTTCGGCACCGGCAACGTCTCCAACGAGCAGCTCGTCGAGCTCATTCGCGGCCACTTCGATCTGCGCCCCGCGGGGATCATCCAATCGCTCGATCTGCGCCGTCCCATCTACCAGCCGACCGCCGCGTTCGGCCACTTCGGACGATCCGACATCGATGCTCCATGGGAGCGCACCGACAAAGCCGATGCGCTACGCGCCTCCGTCGGTCACGCCGTCACGCAGCACGCCTAGTTCACCTCTGCCACACATCCACTCCGGGGGCGCATCGCCTGATGCGTCCCTGCTTTCCTTGCTCACCAACTGCACACGCCCGAACCTCGCAACGTCGCTACTCCGACTCGCCCACGCTCCAGGAGGGGATCGACGGATCGGATGGCAGGACCTCCACCCCGTCCGGCGGCTCCATCACAGGCTGCAAGAGCGAGTCCTCGGCGAAACCCCCTTCGGACTGCGTTTGGCCGTGAGCGATCTGCGGGGCCGGTAGCCATCGTGCGCCCTCTGCCGGAGGTGCATCGAGGATTCCCCCATCGCCCTCGCTCCACCCATCGGGGAGCCCGACTCGGTAAATCGGCAGCGAGCCTGTTGGTAGAACCTCCGGCTCCGGCACGTGATACACCATCTCGCTCTTGTCCCAGTCGGTTTCCTTCCCTGGGATGATCGCCGGCAGCAATTCATGACGTTGCGGTTGAGTTGCGCCGCACCTTAGACAGACGAGGTTCGACTCGCGCACCGGCGAGCCACACTGCCAGCACATGCCAATCGGCGACGAGGCCGGAGTCGTCACCAGCGTGGGTTCCGGCACCCGTGCGGCGCGCGCCCGCGAGTTCGCCGTATGCACGAGGCGCGGATCGCGTGAAACGGCGCGCAGCGCTACGAGGCACGTGGCGACGACCAGCGCGATGAATCCCACGCGCAGCGGCGCCCACGGCAAAATGTTGATGCCCCACAGGGCGAGCCCCGTGCCCATGACGCCGAACATCACCGTAGCCGCGAGGGTCGAGCCGATGCGCAGCAACATGTTCTGTGTTCCCGCTTTCCTCTACGCGGCCTTACGCTCCGCCGAAGGTGCGCTCCACGCGCGCTAATCATAACGCACACTCTGCCTTGGGTATAACGAGCATAGGGTAGAGGTCCGGAGGAGCTTTCGCAACCGGCAGACCCACTCAGCGCAATGCATGCCGCGGAGGCTCGTGAACGCCCTTCTCCCTCGCCGCGCATGCCCGGCCCGCGCTTGCGAGCGACGAGCCAGCCGTGTACAATCCCCCTGACCGGCGCTCACGCAACGGCGCGGTGGGCGCGATCCGCGGAGAAGGAGGCGGAACTCGGTGTCAACCGCCGGGCTTCCCGACATAGATGAGCACTACACCTGAACAGCGCAGAATCCGCGTGCTGGTAGCGAAGCCCGGCCTGGACGGACATGATCGCGGCGCGAAAGTGATCGCACGCGCCCTGCGTGACGCCGGCATGGAAGTGATCTATACCGGCATCCGTCAGACGCCGCAGATGATCGTCGAAGCGGCGATCCAAGAAGATGTGGACGCCATTCTGATGAGCATCCTCTCCGGCGCGCACATGGCGATTTTCCCCAAAGTGATGGAACTCCTTACGTCGAATGGCGTCGATGACGTGCTCGTGATGGCGGGCGGCATTCTCCCCGATGAAGACATCCCCGCGATTGAGGCGATGGGCATCAAGGGCAACTTCGGCCCCGGCACACCTATGGCCGCGATAATTGACTTCGTTCGCGCTAACGTTCGCCCTGAACGCCTCACTCACGACCTCGCGCCGCTGCAAGCGTCCTCCGAACAGCAGGCGGCACGCTAAGATGGCGAGTCCAGACGCTTCCGCGCTCGTTGAGCGCCTCCGTGCCGGTGATCGTCGTGCGTTGGCGCGGGTCGTCACGCTCATCGAAAATAATGCGCCCGAGGTGCGGCGTATCCTCGCGCAACTCCATGCCGTCGGTGGTCGCGCGCACGTGGTCGGGCTCACCGGCTCCCCCGGCGCGGGCAAGAGCACGCTGGTGATGCAGCTCGCCCGCGAGCTCCGCAAGCGCGACCAGCGAATAGGGGTCATCGCCGTCGACCCTACCAGCCCCTATACCGGCGGCGCGATCCTCGGCGATCGCATCCGCATGCAGGAGCTCGCAGGCGACCCCAACGTCTACATCCGCAGCATGGCGAGCCGCGGCAGCCTCGGTGGGCTCGCCGCCTCCACGCGAGACGCCGTCCGCGCGCTCGACGCCGCCGGATTCGACACCGTCATCATCGAGACGGTAGGCGCCGGCCAGGCCGAAGTCGAAATCGTACGAGCTGCGCAGACCGTCGTCGTCGTCACCGTCCCTGGCATGGGTGACGACATCCAGGCGATCAAAGCGGGCATCCTCGAAATTGCCGATGTCTTCGTCGTCAACAAAGCCGATCGCCCCGGCGCAGACCAGACCGCCGCCGAATTGCGCATGCTACTCAGCCTCGATAGCGCGCGCGGCGAGCGAGCCTGGCGCGTCCCCATCGTCAAGACCAGCGCCGCCACTGGCGAGGGCGTGCCCGATCTCGTGGACAAACTAGCGGCGCACCGCGCCTTCCTCATCGAAAGCGGCCAACTCGCCTCGCGCGGCAGCGAACAAGCGCGCAGCGAAATGCTCGCGCTGTTGCATCAAGCCCTGCTAGAGCGCATCGCCGCCACCATCGACCCCGACGAGTGGCAGAAGATCATCTCCGCGGTTGTCGAGCGCCGTACCGACCCCTATACTGCCGCCGCCGATCTCGCCCGGCGCCTCGGCCTCACCTCCTCCGAAGGCTAACCTCTAGGCGGGCCTTGCCGTATCCGCTCGCGGTACTCTCGCATCGTCGCGCGCCCGTAGGCATGTTCTATCCACCAGGTCGCGCCCGCTCCTGCGTAGCGCTCCACAATCGCCGCCGATGCCTCCAAGTCACCCGGCGTCTCCTCGCTCATCAGTATCTCGAATGACTCGTCCCGCGTCCGCTGCGTACGCGTATATGCGATCGCTTCCCGCAGCTCATCGGGCGTTAGCACCTCTCCCGTCGTCACGTTCACTGGTTTGAGCAACAAGCCATCCCATCGTGCGGCGCGGCGCAAAGGTGCGCGCAGCGGCCATCCGCCAGCCACCCAGATCGGGATGCGCGGCGACTGCACCGGCCTTGGCAGCCCCTCAACGTCGTGCAACCTATAATGCGCGCCCTCGTAGCTGAACGGCTCTCCAGTCCACGCTCGAACGATGATCTCCAATGCCTCATTGAGCTTCTGCGCCCGTGCCTTCGCTTCAAAATCCTCGCCAAATAGTGCAAAGTCTCGCTCGCTCGCGCCCAACCCCACCGTCAGCGTCATGCGCCCTCCGAAAGGTGATCAAGCGCCGCCACCGTTCGCGCCACGAGCCACGGACGCATCCGTGCCAGTGGCGTCACCATCGTCCCGATCCGCACTTTCCGCGTGCCGAGCGCAATTGCCGCCAGCGCCACCCACGCGTCCAACGCCGCCACTCCACGCGCGCCGCCCAGCAAGACATCCCAGACGAAGAAGCCATCCCACCCTGCGTCCTCTGCCTCTTTCGCCATCTCCGCGAGCAGTCGTGCATCGGCATACTCGCCCGTCGTCGGCACGTCAAGCCCAAACTGCATAGATCACGCTCCCCCTTCACTACACAATCTCGCAGCACCTCACGAAGAATTCTGGTCGCGCGCCCGCCTTCGTCACTCGCTAGCCTACTGTGTAACCATCACGCGCACCGCGAGACAGAACCTCAAGCGGCGTGCCATACTGCCGCTGTTAGCGATACCATTCCCGTTCCGCGTGAGCGTCGCGGTTCTGGTAGCGAGTAAGGAGACACGATCCCATGGCCGAGACTGCGGAACAGTTCGACGTGATCGTCATCGGCGCGGGCCAGTCCGGCGGCCCGCTCTCCACTGCATTCGCCAAAGCTGGTAAAAAGACCGCGATTATTGAGCGCGAACACGTCGGCGGCACCTGCATCAATGAGGGCTGCACCCCCACCAAGACGATGATCGCCAGCGGTCGTGTCGCCTATCTCGCCCGGCGCGGCGAAGACTACGGCGTCCTCACCGGTCCGATCCGCGTGGACGAGACCGTCGTCCGCAAACGTAAGCGCGACATCGTCGCCGAGTTTCGCGGCGGCAGCGAGCGTGGTATCACCTCCACCCCTGGCGTCGAACTAATTATGGGTGAGGCTGCCTTCGTCGGCTCCAAGACTCTCGCCGTTAATCTGAACGACGGCGCCTCACGAACACTTCATGCTGAGACAATTATCATCAACACTGGCTGCCGTCCCGCTGTGCCCGACCTGCCCGGCATCCACGACGTGCCCTTCCTCACCTCAACCACCATTATGGAACTCGACGTCGTGCCAGGGCACCTCCTCGTCCTCGGCGGCGGCTACGTCGGCTTAGAGTTTGGCCAACTCTTCCGGCGGCTTGGCAGTGAGGTCACCATCGTCCAGCGCGGCTCCCAGCTCCTCGGCCGTGAGGACCAGGACGTTGCCGACGAGGTCGCCAAAATCCTGCGCGAGGACGGCATAGAAGTCCTGCTCGACACCGAGGCCGTCCGCGTCGAGCGCGCGGGCGACGTTCTCATCAACCTCACCGTACGCGGGCCCTCCGGCGAGCGCGTCCTCAGCGGCACGCGCCTCCTTGCGGCGGCGGGCCGCGTGCCGAACAGCGATGCCCTCCACGTCGAGGCAACCGGGCTCTCGCTCGACAAGCGCGGCTACATTCCCGTCAACGATCGATTAGAGACCAGCGTTCCAGGCATCTTCGCGCTCGGCGACGTCAATGGCGGCCCCGCCTTCACCCACATCTCGTATGACGACTACCGCATCCTGCGCGCGAATCTCATCGAGGGTGGCGCCGCCAGTACCACAGGTCGCCCCGTTCCCTACGTTGTCTACATCGATCCCCAGCTTGGCCGAGTCGGCATGACCGAGCAAGAGGCGCGGCAGGATGGCCGCAATGTCCGCGTCGCCAAGATGCCCATGAACTACGTCGCCCGCGCCCTCGAAGTCGACGAGTCGCGAGGCTTCATGAAAGCGCTCGTCGACGCTGAGAACGGGCAGATCCTGGGCGCGGCAGTCCTCGGTCTGGAGGGTGGCGAAATCATGTCAATGCTAGAGATCGCCATGCTCGGCAAGCTCCACTACTCCGTTCTTAAGGACGCCATTTTCGCCCACCCCACGCTCGCCGAATCGCTCAACAACCTCTTCTCCTCGCTCGATCAGTGACGGAACGGAAAGATCGCCCGACTGCCCGCGTGTGATGCGCGCCTGCCGCCGCTATGCTACAATGGCCCGCAATGCGAGCGCGGGCAGCGTGGGCCGACGTCGCTGGAGAATGCCAACGGTAACAGCGCGGCCCGCGGGCCAGCGAAAACGAACGAGGAGCAGGCATGAGCCGCTACAGCGCGATCACCGGATGGGGCATGCAAGTGCCCGAAAAGATCATGACCAACGCGGACTTCGAGCAGATCATCGACACGTCCGACGAGTGGATCACTTCACGCACGGGGATCAAGCAGCGGCACATCGCCGGCCCCGACGAGTCGGCCTCGACCCTCGCCATCGCCGCGGGACGCAAAGCCCTCGATCGCGCTGGCATCGAAGCCAAAGACCTCGGGCTGATCATCGTCGCCACCGTCTGCGGCGACTATCCCTTCCCCTCCACCGCGAACCTCGTCCAGCACGCGCTCGGCGCGCAGTGCGGTGCGTTTGACATGCAGGCGGCGTGCAGTGGCTTCCTCTACGGCCTCTCCACTGCGCACCAGTTCATCGCGAATGGGAGCATCAAGCACGCGCTCGTTATCGGCGTCGAGATCCTCTCGCGTGTCGTCGATTTCCAAGACCGCTCCACCTGCGTCCTCTTCGGTGACGGTGCTGGCGCCGTTGTGCTCAGCGCCAGCGACGAGCCAGGTGGAGTTCTCGGCTTCACGATCGGCAGCGACGGCGCTCGCCCAGACTTCCTCTGGATTCCCGCCGGTGGCTCCGCCGAGCCTATCACTCACGACGCGCTCGATCAGGGTCGCCAGTATGTGCAGATGCAGGGCTCTGAGGTCTTCAAGTTCGCCACCCGCATCATGGGCACGGCCATGGAAGAAGCGCTGGCGCAAGCCGGCATGACCGCCGCCGAGATGGATCTCTTCATCCCCCATCAGGCGAACCTGCGCATCATCGAGGCAGCTTCCAAGCGGCTTAATCTCCCGCCGGAGAAGGTCTTCGTCAACATCCACGACTACGGCAACACCTCCGCCGCGGCCATCCCCATCGCCCTCTGCGAAGCCATCGACCAGGGCCGCGTCTACCCTGGCGCCCACCTCGGCATGGTCGCCTTCGGTGCTGGCCTCACTTGGGCTGCTACCGTGGTCAAATGGACCGCTCCAGTGCCTAACCCGCACCGTCAAGTCCGCCGCGCAGCCGCGAGAGAAGCACGCCGCCTCAGTGCGCTAACTCCAGCGTCTCTCGCCGCGCCGCCGTACGTCGCCGCGCTATGCTCTACAGTGGCGCGCCGAGTGGCTCCGTGTGGCCACTCCTTCATCGCCTTCAGGAGGTCTATCGCATGGGACTTCGCCCAACGCAAATGATCCTGCGTACCACGTTCATCATCAACCTCATCCTCGGCATCGCATTCTGGACCGGCCACGAAAACAACACGTGGAAGGGCATCCATATGCTCGTCGGCATCATCTTCGTCGCCGCGCTCTTCTGGTTCGGCGCCGCCCAGGCGATGCGCGGTGGCAGCATCGCGATTACCGGAGCAACGTTCGTCATCGGACTCGCGCTCGCGATTGTCGGGCTGACGCAAGAGGGCATCGACACCGGATGGATCAAAGTTGTCCATCTCCTCCTCGCCCTGCTGGCGATCGGCGTCGCCGAGATGGCAGGCGGCCGCGTCGCCCGTGCCAGCGCCAGCAAGGCATAACGCGAAGGATGACGTAGTGCCGGGTCGCTGCATCCTCGCCATGCCAAGGTTGAGGCGCTGCAAAACGCCGGCGGGGCGTGCGACGAATGAACTCAGTGAGCGCGCCGGTTCCCATCCACGGCGACCAGGCGGCACGAACTGGTGAGACGACAGTGCGCGTCGTGGCGGTCGGTAACCACATCAGCCTCCGTGCCGCGCGCTCCGAGCGCAGCTACGCCGCCGAGCTCGCGCGCATCGTCAATCTCGCCGCGCCGTATCTCTCCGAAGACGCCCCGAACCTACTCGTGCTCACCGAACTCCTCGGTCTGCCCGCCGCGCTCACCGGATTCCGCGCCTGGCCCGCTCGCCACGCCAAGACCTCACGGGCCGCGCTGAGGCTCCTGGCGTTGGCGTATCTCCCGCGTGTGCTCTGGGTGCGTCGCCGCTGGAAGGGCGTCTCCCCGGCGAGGGCGCTGCTCCTGGCGCGAACCGATGCGCTCTATCGCCCATTCGCCGAAACCCTGTCGCGCCTCGCCAAGCAACACCGCACCCACCTCGTCGCCACCACGCTCGCCCCGCGCGTCTGCTTCTCGCGCCGGATCCGAGATGCCCTGGCCTGGGGTCGGCTCAGCGCCCACGGCGTCTATCTGCCCAAGGGCGCAGATGTCTACAACGTCGCCTTGGTCTTTGGTCCCGATGGTGCGCTCCTCGACCGCGTGGAAAAAGTCTACCTCACCCACGGCGAGCAGCAAGCGCTCGACCTCACCCCCGGACGCCTCGAAGACGTGCGCGCGATCGAGACCACTGCTGGGCGTCTCGGCGTCGCCATCAGCCTCGATGCGTTCACACCAGCGTTCTGCCGTCACCTGGACGCGCAAGGCGTCGAGATCGTCGTCCAGCCCGACGCCAACGAATTGCCCTGGGCCGGACCCGGCTCGCGCTCCGACTGGCAGCCTGCCGAGTGGCTCGGCTCCGTCCTCGGCTCGATCCAGCCAACCTTCCCCAACCTGCGCTACAACGTCTGCGCCATGCAGACCGGCAACTTCTTCGACCTCAGCTTCGACGGCCAGTCGAGCATCACCGCAGAGTCCGACACCCCACCAGACCCTACCGATCGCGAGCGTACCTTCGTCGGCGTCGATACGTACCTGAACACCGATACCGGCGAGACCTTGTTTGGCAAGATGCTCGCCGTCTCCCCGTGGGTCGAGCCGGATTTCGACACCGGTGAGCCGCGTCTCACGCTGTCGGAGCGCCGAGCGCGCCTCGCAGCGGTAGGTCGCCAACTCCTACCCGGCGGTCGCTGCGCCAACCAGCACGTCGAATCCGTCATATGGGCCGATCTTGCCGTACGCACCGCGCAACCCTTGTCGCCACCGGCGAACCGGTGACAGCATTGTCGCGCTTCCCCTCGCCTACTCGCCCTCGCCCACGAGCACGACCGGGTCGCCACCACGGATCACCCCACCACGCAGCACTCGGGCATAACGGCGGCTCTCCCCAGGGTGCAGTTTCTCCGAGATGCGCGTAAAGTCACCGTCCGCGAAACACCCCGCGATGTTCTTGCACGGGACGACATAGCTCGTGATCGCAATCTCCACCGCGTCGCCCAGTCGTAGCCGCACGCCCGGCTTCAGCGCTGCGAGGTCGATCCCTTCCAACGTCACGTTCTCGCCAGCCGCGCCTGCGGAGATCGGGTGCCCCTCCGCGCGCAGTCGTGCAATCTCCTCAAGCGAGTAGAGGCAGAGCGCGCGCTCTGCCCCTCCGTGGTTCTCCGCGTCGCGTTGAAAGTCGCCTTCAATGCCAAGCGATGTGACCCGCGCCTCGGCGATCGGCAACTTGGGCACGCCTCCGCGCGATGTATGAATCTGGTGAATGCTGCCCCGCGCAGTCTCCATACGTTCGATGCCTCCAGCTCCGTCGAATCGTCGCGACGAATGTAACGAGTATAACGTGAGAGCGCCGGGTGCGTGCATGAGCGCACTAAAATCCAGCGTAGGGTCGCGCCAAACGCTCAGAGAAGGAGCGGAGACGATGCAAGATGAGATCGTGATGCTTGAGGACAACACCTTCGACATGCTGGCGTACTGGGGTCTCAAGCCCGGCGACGTACAGGTCGTGGGCGTCGTGAAGAGCAGTTTTGAGGCTCGTGCACGCCCGATCGTCGCCATCGCTGACGCCCGTTACGTCGTACGCCGCCAGCCACCCGATCTCACCGAGTCCGACACCATCTTCCGCCACAGCTTCATGCGTCACCTCGCCGAGGCCGGACTGCCCGTGCCGGAGTTGCGTCCTCGCCCCGACGGCTACTCGTATGCCGTCACCGACGACGGCATCTACGAACTCCAGGGCTGGCGCGATGGTCAACGGTACGTCTCCGGCGACCCCGACGTGGCAGAGATGCAAGAGGCAGCCGCATCAGGCCTCGGCGCGCTTCATCAGGCCTCCGCGGACTTCCAGTGGCAGCCGCACCGCTGGCCCCTTGAGCGCTCGGCCCTCGCCGTGACGCAGAGCTACATCGCCCTCATTCGTCAGCGCTCCGAGAGTGCTGGCCTCGCCGCGAGCATCGCCAACGGGCTCGCGCGGGTCGCGGACGGCTGTGAGGCGCGCCTCGACGCGGCGATCGACGCGCTTGAGGCAACGCCACGTCCGCCGGAACTGCACATCCATGGCGACTATCAGCCGCATAACATTGCCTACGCGCCGCGCGGGATGCGGACGCTCTCCGCGATCTACGACTTCGACGCCGCCCGCTACGAGCGTCGCATCGACGAGCTCGCGTACGCGCTGCTTTACGTCGCCGGCACGCGCTGGGACGAGCACACGACGGTGACGCCGCCACTGGTCGATGACGGACTCGACGTACTCGCCGCGCACCGTTTCCTCTCGGCCTATGGCATTGAGGCGCCGCCCGCCGAGGGTGAGGCTGCCCTCCTTGCCGACGCGCTCGCGCTCGCCTTCCCCACCGCCTTCGCCAACGGCATCGCCGAAGACCTCATCTTTCCCGACGATTTCGAGGGAGATCCCGATGAGGAGGATGCGCTTGCCCGGCTCCACTGGGCCGATACCTTCTGGCTCTGGCTCGACCGCTACCGCGACACGCTGGTGCAAGCCTGGGAAAACGCATAACTCATTGCCGAGTTCGGCATTGCGGTAGTCCATTTTGCCAGCCAACAGGATAGGCAACCACAGACGTTTGCGAACACCGCAAGCGCGAAGCAGCCGAAAAATCGGGGGTAATAGACACCAACGGACGGTGGTGGACGGCACGTCGGCTCGTGCGTAACCAGCGGGCGAGGGGGTCGCGCCAAATTCGGCATGGTCATTTCGCCCTAACGTACGACTCGTCCTCGCATCAGTACGTTCACTCGGCCAATTTGAGCATGTTGCGTTCCGGAACGCATCCTCAGCGGTGGCGCCGCCGGCGCGCATAGGCGGCGGGTGCTACCTGCGGATGCCGTCCCACATTCCGCTGCTAAGCATGGTGCGGGCACAGGCGAACGCCTCTTCCCCCGACCGATGGTTATGACCGCAAACCCAGTACTTGCGACCCCACCAGCCTCCCCCGCAGACGCCGATATAGCCCATCCACCGCCTCGGGGGCGGGAGTTGTTGTGCTCCAGCGCAACTGTCGGCGGGAAACGATTGCCACTGAGCAGGGGGGTGCGGGGGCGCGGCGCTCTTGTGCAGCCGGTACGCGCCAACACCGATCGCCACGATCGCGAAGATGATCGCCCATTGTTCGATCGCGGACATTTCCGCCACCATCACTCTCGTTGCCGCGATTTCGGCTTCGGCACCCGCTCGCACGCGGACGGCGGGCGATGCTCACCCGCGATGGACGGAGTGCCCGTCCTGACTCGTGCTGCGATCCGGTCCGCCTGGATCATGCGCCCATGCTACACGTGCGGCGCAAGTCCGCCTCCACAGTCACCGCTCCCCGCACCGCTCGGCTGACCTCAATGTTGACATCATCGTGCGCAAACCGAGACGGACAGAGACGAACGAATGAGGGTAAATCATCGCGGAATACTGGTCACTGGCGGACGTGAGTGTAAACAGACGAACTGGACGCAACGGCGCCGACGTGGCCACACAGGCGGCTGACGAAGCGATCCGCGCCACCTTCACGCCCGACGACGCCACTCATCTGAGTTGCTAGATCATGCGACGGATTCGTTCCCCCACGATCACCTCTGGATGCCTTGACGCATCGCCGCCGTCTCCCTATACTTCACCTCGCGTGTCGTACACCGAGACTCGAGATCATCACTGCGGGCCCACGGGGCTTGCAGACTGCCGCGGGTGGATGTTTGGTCGGCGAGGGGAAATATGAAACCACGATTGCGACTCCCTTTCAAGGGATCGATCGTGTTACTCGTGGCAATAGCCCTGCTCGCAACAGGGGGCGACGTTGCCTTCGCCCTCTACAGGGCACATTCCGCCTATCCCATAAGTGCCCTGCGCACCACGCCTTCGACCACGACCACGACCGCGACAACGATCTCGACGGCGACGATCGCCATCTCCTCCCCGACGCCAGCCGCGTCCGCAACCTCGCGGCCAGCCGAACATCCCCAGCCCGTCCGCACGGCAGCGCCGGCACCAAATCCTGCGGCTAACAACCTCGCGGTCTACGTGGATTACGGCGGGGGTTGCTATTTCGGGAATAATACCAAGCGGCCGTATCCAAATCTGTTCTTCACAAACACCTACCCCGACCCAAACGCCATCCTCAAATGGTCGGCGCTCATCACGAATAGCGACCAATTCTCCCTTCACGGCGACGGCGGCGCCAGCATCGATGGTGGCAAGACCGAAATGGTCGAGATATTGCCCAACCAGACACCCGTAGGACCTCTCGATGTCAAGGTCTACGATTGGGGGTTTCCATGGACGGGCGTGAAGGGTTGGTGGCAGGGCACCGTGAATCCTTGCTAGGGAAATGCGCACCAAGGCCCGCATCTGCCCGCCGGAGGTGATGCTCGTGCACCAGAGTCAGGTTCGTGCGGAGTTCGAGGTCACTCGGTGCTCAAGGTGTCACACTAAGTCTTCCTCGGTCCGTTCCTTTTGAAGATGCCCATAGGCTCGCTCGTGACCATGGGCGGGCTCGTCGGGTAGATGGTATGCGCATCAGCGCCTCACGTTACGAGCAGCCGGGCCGCTGCAAGCCTGGGAAAATGCATAAGTCATTGCCGAGTTCGGCGTTGCACTGGCCCATTTTGCCAGCAAACACGATAAGACAACCACGGACGTTGGCGAACACCGCAAGCGCAAAGCAGCCGAAGAATTGGGAGGTAATAGACGCCGATGGACGCATACATATGGCATGCAACGAGCTCCTAAACCGTTTGTCGCAGTGAGGCACACTGCCTGAACATGAGACCGCTTCTTGGCACGCGTGGGATCTATACTGCCCAGCGTGGTCTCGCTTGCTCGCGTAGGAGGGTGTGGTGTTCAAGTGGCTCGTCAACCGACGCTCCGAAGGTCGTCAACCAGCAACAGACGATGCCAAATACGACTTTCAGTCTCTTGCTAGGACAAACCAGCAGTGGATGGACACGTTGCGCGGCGCGGAGAGGCACCTGGCGAAGCACCCCGACGCCGTGGAGGGGCTACGCAGCAAGGCGCGAGCTCTCGGCTATTTGGGTCGGGACGAGGAATCGTTGAGCGTGACTGCGCATCTCCTGCGCGTTGCCCCAGCCGATGGCGATGCGTGGGGTATTCAGGGATGGATCTTACGTCGGTTGGGTCGGAATGCCGAGAGTCTCGCCGCGTCCGAACGCGCACTCGCGCTCTATCCGGGGCTGACCTTTGCCTGGGTCAACAAAGGCATGGTATTGATACGGCTTGACAGGACGCGCGAAGCGCTCGACGCGTGCGAGCACGCACTGGCGCGCGATCCGGTGAACGTGTCAGCCTGGCTCAACAAGGGGCATTCGCTCTTGTCCCTCGGCCGGTACACCGAGGCACTCGCGGCCTACGAACGCGCGCTCACCTTGAACCCGCACGCCTCGGTCGGGTGGACTTACCGCGCGTTCACCTTATGGTATCTTAGACGGTACCCCGAGGCACTCGACTCGAGCGGGCGGGCGTTAACAATCTCTCCCACCTACGCGGTCGCGTGGAACACCAAAGGGATTGCCCTCGGCGCGCTGAAGCGTCACACGGAGGCCCTCACCAGCTATCGGCGCGCGTGCGAGCTCGATCCCAAGGGCAGCGCCTATTTCAACAACGCCGCGGATGCCCTGATGCAACTCGGCCGATCCGAGGAGGCCCTCTCGCTCCTCGATCAGGCGCTCGCGCTCGACGCCGAATTAGGGGCCGCCTGGATTAACAAAGGAGCTGCGTCCTACCACCTGGGCCGCTTCGACGAGGCGATGACGGTTCTCGACCGCGCTCGCATTGTGATCGACGCTTTACGTGCGGCGGGGAAGCTATCGCCCGACCGCCTCGACAGGCATGCCGCCGAAGCATGGCTATTTACGGGCAAGACGCTCACCCAGCTAGCCCGCTACGACGAGTCACTTGAGGCTTTCCACCACGCGACCTCGCTCGATCCAGAGCGAGCCGAGGTGTGGGCCGGCTTCGGCGAGTTGCTGCTGGCGCTGAAACGCCACGACGAAGCGCTCAAGGCACTCGACCACGCGCTCGCCTTGGATGTAGAGCCAGCGGAAGCGAGCACGTGGGAGGCCAAGGCGCGGGGCCTTCGTGCGTTGGGGCGTGAGAACGAGGCAATGCTGGCGGAAAGGACCGCTGCCTCGCTCGCCCGCAACACCCAGCGTGGTTGATCACAGTCCCCCGAAGGCGCGAACAGCCGGGAACCGCCCTGGCATCGTTGCCGCGGTGTCGCGGCCGCTCTGCCTGACCCCTCGTTTGACCCCAACGCCCACAAACATCGGCGAACACCAGTAGACATTCCTGAGTGCTGGAGCCTCATAATAGCGCCATCGGCAAACACCAGCATACGTGGATGGACGTCGCCAATAGAACGTATAATGCGGTCCGTCAGTTCTAGCTCAGGAGAATTTCGATGACGCAACCGACACCCGAAGACCAGTCACTCAAGGGGCAAGTAGCCCTAATTACCGGCGTGACCTCCGGCATCGGCGCCGCGGTGGCCAACGCCTTCCTCGCTGCTGGCGCCGACATCGTCGCCGTGGCGCGCCGCGACGATCGCTTGCAATCGCTCGTCCAGCATGCCGAGCAATTGGGGCGACAGTGCATGGTCGTCACCGGCGATGTACGCGAAGAGGCAACCGCGCAGAACGCCGTAGAAACCGCGGTGCGCAATTTCAGTCAGCTCGACATCCTCGTCAACAATGCCGGAGTCGGCATCTACAAGCTCATCGAAAACACCACCGCCGACGACTTCGACACCATGATGGACACCAATATGCGCGGCACCTTCCTCTTCACGCACTACGCCGTGCCCGTCATGCTGCGGCAGGCGTCCGGCACCATCGTCAACGTCGCATCGATGGCAGGCGTCATGGGCTTCCCCAATGAGACCGTCTACTGCGCCTCCAAGTTCGCGCAGGTCGGCTTCACCCAGGCGCTCGACCGCGAGCTCCGGCCCAAAGGCATCAAAGTTGGCGTGGTCTGCCCCGGCGGCGTCAAAACCGAGTTCGCCATCGGCACAGGCCGCACCGAGACGGGCGTCGCTGAATCGCACATGCTCGAAGCCCAGGATGTCGCGCGCTCCGTGATGCTGATGGTCACGCAGCCGCCGCACTCGCGCATCCTCGAGATCCGCATGCGCCCGATGGTCGAGCCGCTGGCCGGCAGAGATCTCGAGTAGCGCGCCCCTCTGAATGTGAAGCAACAGAAAGTGCCAAGGTGGTTTCCCCGTGACGATGGCGCAATCCGCAGCAACTCGCGATCAACTCAACGTGGCGCTAGTGGGCTACGGCCTCGCGGGTTCTGTCTTTCACGCCCCGCTGATCGCCTCGACGCCGGGGCTGCGGGTCGCTGCCATCGTCACGGCGAACGCCGAGCGCCAAGCCAAGGCCGCCAGGGACTTCCCAAGCGCCGCCATCCTGCCTAATGCGGACGCGGTCTGGGCCAACGCCAAAGAGTATGACCTCGCGGTGATCGCCACGGTCAATCGCATGCACGTGCCGCAGGCCACCGCCGCGCTGGAGGCAGGGCTTCCCGTCGTGGTTGATAAGCCCGTCGCACCCTCCCTCGCGCTCGCCGAAGAGCTACTCGCTGCTAGCCGTCGCACCGGCAAACTCTTCACCGTCTTTCAGAATCGCCGCTGGGATAACGACTTCTTGACGCTCCGCAAACTGCTCGACGGCGGGCTGCTCGGGCGCGTCACCCGCTTCGAGTCGCGCTACGAGCGCTGGCGTCCCACCCCCCGCGCAGACGCATGGCGCGAGCGCGGCGACCCCGAAGAAGGCGGAGGTCTGCTCTTCGATCTCGGCAGCCATGTCGTCGATCAGGCGATGCAGCTCTTCGGGCTGCCGAGCGAGGTCTACGCCGAAGTCGAGCAGCGGCGCGACGGCGTAGTTGTCGATGACGACACCTTCATCGCCTTGCGCTTCCCAAGTGGCGTGCGGGCGCACCTCTGGGTCAGCGCGGTAGCGCCGCTGCTGGGGCCGCGCTTCCGCGTGCTTGGCCTCAACGGAGCCTACGAAAAATACGGCATCGACCCACAGGAAGACGTCCTCCGCGTCGGCGGGCGTCCCGGAGACGAAGGCTGGGGCATTGAGCCGAGCAGCTTGCGTGGTCGCCTGTTGACCGATGTGCAAGGCGTGCATATCGACGGCCACGTCGAGACACTACCCGGCGCGTACGAGCAGTTCTACGCGCTCCTGCGCGACGCGCTGCTCCACGGCGGCCCGCCTCCGGTCGATCCTGTGGACGCTATCAACGCCCTCCGCGTGATTGAAGCCGCGCGCCGCAGTGCTGCGACCAACGCCGTCGAGCCGCTCACCTGGTAGGCGTGGCCGTGCCTGTCGAGAACAGCGCCTCCACGCTCCGGGTGTCTTCCGCTGGCTGCCGCCGAAGCTTCGGCCTGTCACCGCACGGAGCCCGCTCCCCGCTCCATATCGTGCCGCGCACCCTGCCTGACCTGAGCATCTCATCACCAGGGCCTCGGTCCTTCGCGGCACAGTGACGACGTACCCCGGTGCCCACAGGCGTCGCCAGCACAGGTGTTCACCCTCCACAGGCAACGCGCAAAGCGGCAAACACAAGACTGGCACAGAACGTGCTCTTCCTCACGGTATCTCGGCACGGTAACTCGGCGCCGCGTCGAGAACAGTTCGTGAGATGGCGTCGCGCGCCACTCGGCGAAGGAGGAAAACCGCATGGTAGGTACCATTATCGTCTGGATCATCGTAGGCGCGATCGGTGGATGGCTTGCGAGCCTCGTTGTGCGTGGCAGCGGCCTTGGCCTCGGCGGTGACATCATCGTCGGCATCATCGGCGGCATCATCGGCGGGCTGATCGTCTCCGCCTTCGGCGGTTCAGGCGTCAGCGGGCTGAATATCTGGAGCATCATCGTCGCCTTCATCGGCGCCGTTGTGTTGCTGCTCCTCGTGCGTCTGTTCACGGGTGGTCGTGCCCGTACGACACCCTAACTTCGCTATGCGAATTCGCCGATAATGCTTCACGGGCCGCCAGGGACAACCTTGGCGGCCCCATTCTTTCGCGACAAAGCGACCATGTCCTCTGGCAACCCTCACGAGATGGCGCACTCGCGTGCTCGGAAACTGTTACCTATTGCACTGAATATCGGCAAAATTTAACGCTACGATACTGCGTACAGATGGTCGAACAGAGGACCTACCTGCAGCATCCAAGCCTCTCGCGACACCAGGTGGAAGCGAAAGCGACTGTGACGAGCGTCAGCGAAGCCGTGGCGGGCAGCGAAGCGCGGCCACGCGTCTGCGTCGCAACTTTGCGACGGCATGTTCGTAGAGATGATGGGAGCGGCCTTCCGCGATTGCCAGCGTGATCGCCCAGGCGCTCCCAGCGCATCGGCCTCTCCGATATCCCCCTTCGCCACACCCGACGAGATGGCGAACAGGCGAAGAATCGCGGGAGATTGAGGTCGGGGCGCGAGAAGGAGGCCCAACGTGGTGGGAGCAGGCGGAGCCGCTGCCGTCGCTGGCAATACCGCGGGAAGCGCGGTGGGCGCACAAGCAACAACCCAGGCCGCCGGAACCTTTCGCTCGATGGAGATGCTCGAAGACGTCAAACTCGTCCAGCGAACCCTAGGCGGCGATCAACAGGCATTCACTGGCCTTGTCGAGAAATATAAAGACTCGGTCTTCAACGTCGCGTACCGCATGCTGGGCAACGCCAGCGAAGCGGAAGACGTTGCGCAGGAAGCGTTCGTCCGAGCCTATACCCAACTCCATACCTACAAAGACTCGCACCGCTTCAGCACATGGTTGCTCTCGATCGCGTCGCACCTCTCCATCGATCAACTGCGTCGCCGGCGCTTCCTGGCGCTGCCGCTCGAAAATGTACCCTTTCTCGAGTGGATCGCCGATCTGAGCCTCGGGCCCGAAGAGTCCGCGCTCGCCGTCGAGGCCTCCGATGAGATGCAGCAGGTGCTGAGCCAATTGCCGACCAAATATCGCGCGGTGCTCGTGCTGCGCTACTGGCACGACCTCTCATACGAAGAGATCGCCGAAGCCTTGCGCCTCACACCCCCGCTGGTGAAGGCGCGGCTGCACCGCGCGCGCGAGCTCGTCGCCCGGCAGATGAAGGCGAGTGGCCTAGAGTTTCGCCTGGGGCGCGACGAGGCGCCGGGTGAAGTCGCAGCTGGAGGAAGTCGCGTTGAGGCTCCCCGATAGAGTGCAAATCCGGCTCGGCGCATTGACCAACGATCTCACCCGCGCGGCAGATGAGACCGCTAAGCGTGCGCGCGACTGGGCAGAGCACTTGGGCAGCCGTTTCAAGGCGTCATCGCTTGTCACACGACACGCCGAATGGGTCCAGCAGCCACAGCGTGAGCGCGGTGACGACGACCGCTGGCGTGCGGAGTCGGTCTCGCGGCCACCGCACCTCATCCAAACCGCCGCCCCCGTAGACTTCACTGCTGGGGTCATGGCACGCATCGCCGCGCAGCAAGCGCAGGCAATCTCCACGCCTGTCGCCCTTACTCGGCTCACCGTCGAGCCCATTCGCGTGCTCGCCGGAACGGTGTGCATCTCGGCAATGGTCACGCTCGCCTCAAGTTGTGTCCTGGCGATCCTTGCGCCGGCGCAGGCACTGGCGCTGCTCGGATGGCTCTTAGGCGCCGCCGTGTTCATCCTCCTGATGCTTCGCGAGTCCCTGGGACTGGTGGCGGGCCTCATCACCGATTCCGGCGCCATACTCATGCTTGGTTCGCTGGGCGCGCTCGCCATCATCGCGCTCCTCCGCGTCACGCACGGCGGCGATCAGATCGCCCGCGAGGTTTAGCGGGGTCTAGCGAGGTCAAGCGGGGCCCGTCGCGCCGTTGCGAGTACTATTCCTCCTCATGGCGCTGCTCACCCCCTCCAATGACCCCTGCCACCTCGGCCCCGCGCTCCCTTCGCCTTACCCATCCGTTTGTCCGGCTGAGGCATCGCTACCAGACCCATGTGTTACAATTGCCGCATCGCGGAGGGAGCACACATTACGCGCAAGGTCGGTTTGGGTCGGAAATGGTGGGGATGGCTCGTTACGCACGTGGCCTTGTTCTTTCGCGTCGACCAGGATGTGCGGCAGCAACCAAGCCAGTGGGGCCAGCGGCTATGAACTCGCAATCGACCGAGTATCACGATCCCTTCGAAGGATCGGTCTCCGGTGTGGGCCAAGAGACCATCAGTTTCCAGGCGCAAGAGGCGCAGGGACCTGTCATCGAGCTTGAACTCGCCGATCTCGCCTATGGTGGCGACGCCGTCGGGCGCTTTCAAGGGCGCGCCGTCTTCGTCACCGGCGGGTTACCCGGCGAAGTCGTGCGCGCCAGGCTCACGCGCGAACGCAGCAACTACGCCCGCGCCACCATGGTCGAAGTGCTCCGCGCATCGCCCGATCGCGTCACGCCGCCATTTCCCGAAATGGCCGAGTCTGGTGGATTCCAGTGGCAACACCTCGCCTACCCCGCTCAGGTCTACTGGAAGACGCGCATCGTCCGGCAACTGCTCATGCGCGTCGGCCACTTCGCCAACCCACCCGTGCTGCAAACGCTCGGCATGCCCGCCGGCACCGATCCCTGGCGCTACCGCACCGTGGCGCAGTTCGCCGTCGGCGAAGACGGCGCGATCGGTTTTCGGCGCAGCGGCAGCCACGACGTGCTCGATATGCCGCAGTGCCCGTTAGTCCATCCCGCGCTCGACGCGCTCTTTCAGGACGTTCGCGCGTGGATGCAAGACACCTGGGGCGAAGACACCATCCAGTTCGCCGAGCGCTTCACCCTGCGCGTCGCGGCGGGCGCCTCCGGTCTGCATGCCCCAGCCTATGACGCCGAATTTGGCCTCACGCAGCCAGCGGCAGGGCTGATCGCCATCGAGACACACCCTGGCGGCGCCATCGACGCGGCCGGCGGACCTTACGCCCTCGGCGAGGCGCTGCTCGAAGCGGTACCTGGGCTCGTTGGCGTCGTAATCCTCGGCCTCCCCGGCGGACGGGGGCGTATCGTCGTTGGGCAAGACTTCGTCTACGAGCAAGTGCTCGACCGCACGTTCCGCATCTCGGCGGGTTCCTTCTTCCAGGTCAACGCGGTGCAGACCCCTGTGCTGGTGCAACAGGCGCTCTCAGCGCTGCGCCCCCGGCGCGGCGACTGGGCGGTTGATGGTTATAGCGGCGTCGGCCTCTTCTCGTTCTTCCTCGCCGATCACGTCGCGCACGTCCACGCCATCGAGTCGCAGCCGAGCGCCGTGGCAGACGCACGGGCCAGCGCCGCCCTCAACGGCATCAACAACGTCACCGCCACAGAAGGCGTCTTGGAGCGCGTGCTCAGCAACTTGCGCCGGCAGAACGAGCGCGTCGACATCGCCCTCGTTGACCCGCCACGTGCCGGCTGCCACCCCCGCGCGCTCAATGAAATTAAAGCGCTCGCTCCGCGCTCGCTGGTCTACATCTCCTGCGACCCCTCCACGCTCGCGCGCGATCTGCATCTCTTCGCCAACGACGGCTATCGGCTCGTGCAGGTCCAGCCCGTCGATATGTTCCCCTTCACCTCACACATCGAGTGCATCGCCCTCTGCGAGCGCACTCGCTACTGAGTCCCGGCTCGCCTTGAATAGCCAGACAACCGAATGGATGCCGCGCGTAGAGAACGAATAGCGCTCCATGCACGCGACATGCTATGCTAGCTGCCGACGCATAGCGGCAGACCGGGAGAAGCCTCTGGTCTCCAACATCCCACACCTCACCCTCAGAATAGCGGCAAGGCGGTGGCATCCATGGACGTCACGATCGACGGCGCACGCATCTTCTATCTCCCCGTTGGTTCACCGGATCGGCATCCCCTCATTGTGCTCCACGGCGGCCCAGGGCTCGATCATACCGAGATGCACCCGTGGATGGATGCCCTCGCCGACACGTTCTACCTGGTCTACGTCGACCAGCGCGGCCAGGGGCGTTCCGAGCGCGTAGACCCAGCAACCTTGACACTCGCGCGCTTCGCCGAAGATGTAACACAATTGGCCGACGCGCTTGGCTTCGACCGCTACGCCGTGCTCGGCCACTCCTTCGGCTCGTTTGTCACCCTCGCGCATGCCATCGAGCAACGCGGCGCGACCCACTACTTCCTCTCCGGATGCACCGCCAGTTTCACCAAGTCCAAACCTGAAATCGAAGCCAACCTCGCCGCCTTTGAGCCTTTGGAGTTACGCGAAGACGTCACGCGCTCGTGGGCGCTTGAGCCAACCGTGCGCACGCAAGAAGAATTCGCCGAGCTCATGCGCCTGCAAATGCCATTTCACTTCGCCACCACCACCAGCGCGGCCTACCAAAACTACCTCGCGAGTGAGCATAATACCGTCTATTCGCCAGAGGTGCTCGCCTATTTCTCCGAGCATGAGTACGCCATCGAATACGAGGATCAACTCGGTGGCATCGCCAAACCGTGTCTCATCATGACGGGCCAATACGACCGTACCTGCACCCCGCGCGCCGCCCGCGACCTCCATCAGGGCATACCCGCCAGTGAACTGGTGATCTTCCCCGACGCCGGCCACCAGACGTACATGGAGCAGCCGGCGATGTACTTCGCCGCCGTGCGCGACTTTTTCGTGCGACACCCCATCGCCTAGCCGTGTACACCCGCCCGCGGAATGCTGTAATGCTATAGCCGCGGCGCATGAGGAGAGCCGCATGACGTTTTCCATCGTAGGACGCGATCCGGCGACCGGCGATCTCGGCATCGCCGTGCAGTCGAAGTTCCTCGCTGTCGGCGCTGTCGTTCCCTGGGCGCGCGCGGGCGTCGGTGCTGTCGCCACGCAGTCCTACGCCAACACCAGCTACGGTCCCCGCGGACTCGATCTGCTGGCGCAGGGACGCACCGCCGACGCGGCCCTCGCGGACCTGCTGGCAAGCGACGAGAACGCCGCGCAGCGCCAGGTAGGCATCGTCGATGCCCAGGGCCGTGCCGCAACCTACACGGGGCCCGGCTGCCACGCGTGGGCCGGAGGCGTCTCCGGGCCAGACTTCGCCGCGCAGGGCAACATCCTCGTCGGCGAAGCCACCGTACAGGCCATGGCTGAGACGTTTCAGCAGACCACCGGGGCCCTCTGGCACCGGCTGATCGAGGCGCTCGCGGCGGGCCAGCGGGCGGGCGGTGACAGTCGCGGCCAGCAATCCGCCGCGCTGCTTGTCGTGCGCGAGGGCGGCGGGTACGCCGGCTTCAACGACCGCATGATCGATCTCCGCGTGGACGACGCGCCGCTTCCAATCGCGGAACTTGCGCGCATCCTCGCCCTGCACGAGCTCCTGTTTCTCCGCCCTCGCCCCGAAGATCTGGTCCCCATCGATGCGCGGCTCGCCGCCGAACTGCAAGAGCTTCTCACACGCTCTGGCGACTATCACGGTTCCATCACCGGCGACTACGACTCCGCGACCTTCCAGGCGCTCGAAGCCTACGGTGGCCGCGAAAACCTCGAAGAACGCCTGCTGCACGATCCCGCCGATGCGCGCATCGACCCCAAAGTGGTGGACTACCTGCGCCAGCACTCCTGATCTGCCTCGGCCTCATCACCGCTATGCCAAGCGCGATTCCGCGAGATGCCATCCCCTGCGGGCCGGGGAGCGACCCCATCCACCACGCCCCAATACCACGAGGCGGCACCTCGCCGTGATCGCCCCTCCGCAACGCCGCCGCTGAGTTCGCGTCGCGCTGCTGGCGAGCCGCTACAACACCTGAGCGAGGAAGCTTTGCGTCCGCTCCTGTTGCGGCGCGCTGAACATCTGCGCGGGCGGCGCCTCCTCGACGATCACGCCGCCATCCATGAAGATCACGCGATCCGCCACCTCACGCGCAAAGCCCATCTCGTGCGTCACCACCACCATCGTCATACCCTCTTCGGCGAGTTGCCGCATCACCTTCAGCACCTCGCCCACCAGTTCAGGATCGAGCGCCGAGGTCGCCTCGTCGAAGAGCATCAGCTTTGGGTCCATTGCCAGCGCACGGGCGATCGCCACGCGCTGCTGCTGCCCACCCGAGAGCCGCGCCGGATAGGCATCGGCCTTCTGATCGAGCCCCACTTTTGCCAGCAGTTCGCGCGCCCGCGTTTCCGCCTGCTCACGCGCCATGCCCTTCACCTGAATCGGCGCCTCCATCACGTTCTGCAGCGCCGTCATATGCGGAAACAGATTGAACCGCTGGAACACCATGCCGATCTGCGCGCGGAGCCGCGCGACATTCTTCTCGCTATCCTCGGCGAGCTTGCCGTCCGGCGTCTCGCGGTAGCCGATCAACTCACCCTCGATGAAGATGCGTCCACTATTGATCTTCTCAAGATGGTTGATGCAGCGCAGAAACGTCGTCTTGCCCGAGCCACTGGGTCCAATAACGCACACCACCTCACCGCGCTGCACCTGCATCGTGATGCCGCGCAACACCTCATTGCGATGAAAGTATTTGTGCACTTCGCGCGCGTCCACCATCGGCAGAGCGCCGCCACCGCGAGCCTCGGTTGTCTGCGAAACTGACGCCATATGCTACTCCAGCGACTCTACGCAACGAACCACAACCCTCGGCTCACGACGCGACTAGCGACGATCCGTGAGCGTGGGCACCGCCACCTCACCGGCCAGCCCTGCCTGCTCGCGTCGCCCAACGCCGAATACCCGTCGCCACCACGGTCCCTGGTCGCGCAGAGCAGGATCGATGTTCGACGCGTTCAGTCGCCGCTCGATCTGCGCCTGCACCAGTCCCCAGAGCGTCGTCAGCGTCAGATACCACATCGCCCCGATGATCGCCAGTTCAAGCGGCTTCCCGAACGAATTGCCCAAGTCATAGGAGATGGCGTACAGCTCAAACACGCCAATCGAGTACGCGAGCGACGTCGTCTTCAGCATGCTATTGAACTCATTGCCCAACGGCGGCACGATGATCCGCAACGCCTGTGGCAACACAATGCGGCGCATCGCCAACCCATAGGTCATGCCCAGCGATCGCGCCGCTTCGAGCTGGCCCACGTCGATAGAGTCAATGCCTGCTCGCACGATCTCCGACATATACGCGCCCTCGTTGAGGGCCAGCGCTACCAGCGCCACCACGAAGGCGTCAAACGGCGTCTCCAGTTGAAAGCCGATATTCTTAAACAGATGGACCCCGATCAGGGGCCGGGCCAACCCAATATGCGGCAAAAGCGTGTAGAGAAACAGGATCTGCACCAGCAGCGGCGTGCCCCGGAAGAACCAGACGTAAAGACTCACGAAGCGGCGCAATATGAAGATGTTCGAGCGGCGCATAAAGTAGAGCATCAGCCCGACAAGCGATCCAATGCTCTGGCCGAAAACGGCGAGGACCACCGTCAAAATCGCGCCCTGAAGGAAGAAGATGCTGAACAGATAGGTCCAAACATAATCCCAATTGAGCGTATTGCCAAGCGTGAGGATCGCCTGGAAGAATCGCAAGATCGGATCAAGAAACATAGCGCCTCACTCACTGCGACCACAGGTCGATCAAGGCCGCCGCCGGCGAAGGAGCGGCGCAATGGCAGTACGAAGGCTAGCCGTTTGATGATACAACGGACGGCCGAGAAACTGGTCCCGGCCGTCCGTGCGATTTGCGTCGTTCGTTGAAGAAGCTACGACAGCGCCGGATACGCCAGCGCTTGTACGCCCCATGCCGTCAAAATGCGCAGGTAGGTGCCATCCGCGCGCATCGCCGTCAGCGCGCCGGTGATCGCCGACTCAAGCGCGGCATTATCTTTGCGCATCACAATTCCCTCGGGCGACGGCGTCACCGTGATGCCGGCGTCGATCAGTTGACCCTTGTGCTGTGCCGCATAGTAGTCGGTGACCGGCTGATCCTGATAGCTCGCATCCGCGCGACCGTTGAGCACCTGGTCAACCACCACGCCCTGATCGTCGTTGGTGATAATCGTAATCTTGTTCGACTTGCAGACAGCCGCCTGACCCGAGGTTCCGTCGCCCGTTCCGTTGGCGTCTTGCAGCTCCGCCAGCTCGACGGTACCGTTCTGCACCGCGACGTTCTTGCCGCACATGTCGTTGATCGACTTGATGTTCGCCGTGTTCGCCGTCGCCGTCAGGATCGATTCACCAGCCTGGAAGTACGGAACCATGTCCACCGACTGCAGCCGTGTCGGATTGATGGTGAACGACGAGATCGACATGTCATACCGTTGTTGGCCGAGCGGCGCACCGGAGATGTCTGGGATGATCGCGTCGAATGTCGCCTTCTCGATATTGGGAGTGAGGCACAGCCTGCGGGCGAACTCGCGCGCCAGATCCATGTCATAGCCGATGTAGTTTGAAGGATTCGTCGGATCGGCATACTCGGCGGGCGCGTAGGTCGTATCGCTGGCGATTGTCAGCGAGTTAGAGTTCACCAGATGCCAACTCGCGACCGTCGACGCACTCGGGCAGGTGACGGTCGCCGTCGCCGTCGGCGCGATCGTGCCTTTCGGCTGACCGCTTGATGTGGTGACGCCACACGCCGAGACCATCAGCGCCAGCGTGGCGATGCCCCCAGCCAACAGCGCGCGCGGCGCGCGGCGAATCCGGCCAGTGGCCGGGCGCGATGAGACGAGCATAAGTGCAATCCTCCGATGTGCGGCATACACGAGGCGGCGTGAGGTCGAGCCAGCAGGAGAGTAGGGTGGCAGAGAACGACTCGCCCCTGTGCCGCCAGTCTACCACTGTTACGCAAGCCGCGCCGAGTGCGTCCGACGAGTGCGTCCGAATAGAGTGGCGCCCCAGAAATCGCGCCACTACGACGTATAGAAGACTACGTGCTCGCTATCGCAAATCTCACACGCCAACCGACGGCGCCCACCAAATCGCCGCGAATGGTCGATCCAAAGGCACAATCGCGGCGCACGCGGGGCACAATCACGTGCGCACGCGCGCAAATCTCAAGTGCAGGAAAACAAAGGACAAGAAAACGACGGGACGAGGTTCCGCCTGCCTCAGCCCGTCGTCGCATGCGATTGGGATCACATGTCGCATTTGACGCATATCGTGTGCCGAATCGTCACTGCCTGGTACTATCCGCACGGCAATTTGAGGACGTTTGCCCGCCAACTCGCCATGCCTCCGCCCGCCTCACAGGTGCAACCCGCGCCCATGCTCGCGCAGCCACCGTCGCTGCGTCGCGTAATCCGGACAGCCGCGTGCCACGAGCGCCCAGAACCGCGGCGAATGATTCAGTTCGCGCAGGTGGCAAAGCTCGTGAATCACCACGTAATCCAGCACGGCCAGCGGCGCCAGCACCAGCCGCCAATTGAAGTTCAGATTGCCCTTGCGCGAACAGCTCCCCCAACGGCTCTTCTGCTCTTTGATCGCCACCCGCCCATAGCTGAAGCCGTAGCCCGCGTTGCACACGGCGAGCCGCTCCGCAAATAGCACCCTCGCCTGCCGTCGATACCACACGTCGAGCGCCGCGCGGATCGTCTCCTGATCGGCGCGCGCCACCCAGAGCGTCAGCGTATCGCCGTCGAGACGCGCCCTGAAGTGTCCATCCAACGCGCCAACCCGCAGCGCCAGCCGGATGCCGCGGCCCGCCAACGGCAACTCGGCGCCATCCGCGATCTCACGCGGCTCCTCCGCGACCGACTCGCGCGCCACCCGCGCAAGCGTCGTCTCGATCCAACGAGCCTTCTCCGCCAGCACCTGCTCGATCCGCGCCTGCGACGTACCACGCGGCGCCACCACTTCCAGTCCAGACTCCGGCCGGATCACCAGGCGTACCATCCGCGCACGCGCGCTGATGCGCAACAAATAGGCAAGCGAGACACCACGCGGCAGCGTCACGTAGCGAATCGACCTGGCCTGCGGCGGCTTCATCGTCGGCGGGGTCCGCGATCGTGTCGCCCTGCCCTCATCAGAGCGAGACTCCTGCCGGTCCTTGGGCATCGCCAGACCATCCTTCCCCATCAGCAGACGGCGCGCAGCGTCAGCGCCCAACACCGTTCCTCAACACTAGCGAGCCGACGCCATCTCCGTGCCCGGACCGCGACTGATGGGTCATCGCGGGAGGGAATATCGGGTAGTTGCCAACCAGATCCAGCAATCGCGTGAGAGAAGGCTTGACGCGATCTCAGCACTGTGGTAATATCGTCTTTGCGTCCGTGACAGGGCGCAAAATGCACGGCGACGCCGATGCGCGTACCTGAACAACTGAAGAGTGAGAAGCAGCAGCGTAACAGCACAGACAGCGGGAACGTCGGTTCGCAGAGAACCGGCGCCGCAATACTTTGAGAACCTGTGCGAGCCGTAATGGCTCATCATACAGTAGCAACTGCTCGGTCGTCGGCGGTGCGCAAGCACGCGGCGCCCGAACGATACTGGATGGCGAGTTTGATCCTGGCTCAGGACAAACGCTGGCGGCGTGCGTAACACATGCAAGTCGGACGAGCGGCCCCTTTCGGGGGGTGCGGCGAGTGGCGGACGGGTGAGTAACACGTGGATGACCTGCCTCGCGGTGGGGGATACCTCCCAGAAATGGGGGTTAAGACCGCATACGTCGGGACGTGTAAGGCGTTCCGGGAAAGCCGAAAGGCGCCGGGAGAGGGGTCCGCGGCCGATTAGCTAGTTGGAGGGGTAACGGCCCACCAAGGCGACGATCGGTAGCTGGTCTGAGAGGATGATCAGCCACACTGGGATTGAGAACGGCCCAGACTCCTACGGGGGGCAGCAGTGAGGAATCTTCGGCAATGGGGGCAACCCTGACCGAGCAACGCCGCGTGCGGGACGAAGGCCTTCGGGTCGTAAACCGCTTTTCCCAAGGGCGAGAACGGACGGTACTTGGGGAAGAAGCCTCGGCTAACTACGTGCCAGCAGCCGCGGTAATACGTAGGAGGCGAGCGTTGTCCGGAGTTACTGGGCGTAAAGGGTGCGCAGGCGGCCCGCCGCGTGGGGGGTGAAATCGCCCGGCTTAACCGGGCGGGGGCTTTCCAGACGGGCGGGCTTGAGGGGCGGAGAGGGGCGCGGAATTCCGGGTGGAGCGGTGAAATGCGTAGAGATCCGGAAGAACACCGACGGCGAAGGCAGCGCCCTGGACGCCAACTGACGCTCGGGCACGAAAGCGCGGGGAGCGAACAGGATTAGATACCCTGGTAGTCCGCGCCGTAAACGATGTCCACCGGGTGCTGGGGGTATCGACCCCTCCAGTGCCGCAGCTAACGTGATGAGTGGACCGCCTGGGGAGTACGGCCGCAAGGTTAAAACTCAAAGGAATTGACGGGGGCCCGCACAAGCAGCGGAGCGTGTGGTTTAATTCGATGCGACGCGAAGAACCTTACCTAGGCTTGACATGCCCTCGCAGCGCGGGTAATGCCGCGTCCCCTTCGGGGGCGGGGGTGCAGGTGCTGCATGGCTGTCGTCAGCTCGTGCCGTGAGGTGTTGGGTTAAGTCCCCTAACGAGCGCAACCCCCGGGGTCCGTTAGATGTTCTCGGGCCCGACTGCCGCGCGCAACGCGGAGGAAGGTGGGGATGACGTCAAGTCAGCACGGCCCTTACGCCTAGGGCGACACACACGCTACAATGGCCGGTACAGCGGGTTGCCAAGCCGCGAGGCGGAGCCAATCCCCCAAAGCCGGTCCCAGTTCGGATTGCAGGCTGCAACTCGCCTGCATGAAGCCGGAGTTGCTAGTAACCGCGGGTCAGCACACCGCGGTGAATACGTTCCCGGGCCTTGTACACACCGCCCGTCACACCATGGGAGCCGGAAACACCTGAAGCCGGTGGGCCAACCTGGGGTTTCCCTGGGGGGCAGCCGTCGAGGGTGGGGTCGGTGACTGGGGTGAAGTCGTAACAAGGTAGCCGTACCGGAAGGTGCGGCTGGATCACCTCCTTTCTAGGGATACATGCTTCGGCGACGTTTGGGGTCCGTGAAGCTCGGCAACGAGCGACACCCCCCGCGCCACGAAGCCACTCCCAGGTCGATCGGTAGCCATAACACGCTACCGTTCAAACAGCTTTAACTGTGCACAGCGTTCGAGAAGTAGTGCCCGCTGTAGGTGCTGCGCGCCGTCTGTTTCTCACTCTCCAGTTGCCGCAGGCCGCGCCTCGCGGTCCGTGTGGGCCTGTAGCTCAGTTGGCTAGAGCGCAGTCCTGATAAGACTGAGGTCCCCCGTTCGAGCCGGGGCAGGCCCACCAACAGCACCTTTGACAACCGAAACGTGATTCCTCGGCGGTGATCTTCCTGGGGGCGTAGCTCAGTTGGGAGAGCATCTGGTTTGCATCCAGAGGGTCAGGGGTTCGAGTCCCCTCGTCTCCACCCGTCGGCACGCCCGACCGCCACCGCCCGCGAATCACCGAGAAGCGCGTCAAGCCGTCATCTTCGCATGCCGGGAGGCTGGTGACTATAGCGGAGGGGTTCCACCCGTTCCCATCCCGAACACGGTCGTTAAGCCCTCCAGCCCCAACGATACTGCAGGGGCAGCCTTGTGGGACAATAGGACGTTGCCGGTCTCCCCGCCTGCGAAGCCGACGAGTTCATCGCGTTTCTTGAGACTTCTTACGTGCGTGTCTGTATGCGCGGGGAGGCTGGTGACTATAGCGGAGGGGTTCCACCCGTTCCCATCCCGAACACGGTCGTTAAGCCCTCCAGCCCCAACGATACTGCAGGGGCAGCCTTGTGGGACAATAGGACGTTGCCGGTCTCCCCGCGCATACAGGCCCGACACCTCAGCACCACGCAAGTAGCGCCCACCCGGCCCGGAGCACCATGCTTCGGGCCATTCCCGTTTTGTGGCATGCTATACCTGAGCCCTGCTCGTCACGTGACGAGGCGTCTCTCACGCCCGCACATTTGGTGCTGAGCCACACGTCCTTGGAGGCAACATGCTCCGCGACAGGCGCATCGTCTTCGGCATCACTGGTGGCATCGCCGCCTACAAAGCCGCCGACGTCGTCAGCAAGCTGCAACAGGCCGGCGCCCTCGTCGACGTCGTGCTCACCGAGCGTGCCGCCGAGTTCGTGCGTCCGCTAACCTTCTCAACCCTCAGCCACCGACCCGTCTACACCGACCTCTGGGAGCCGACCGGCGCAGCCGCCGCGCGTCATATCGAGTTGGGCGCCTCCGCCGAAATCATCGTTATCGCGCCTGCCACCGCCAACACCATCGCCCGCCTCGCCCACGGACTCGCCGACGACATGCTCACCGCCGTCGCCCTCGCCTCGCGCGCGCCCCTGCTCCTCGCCCCCGCGATGGAACACCACATGTACGACCATCCCGCCACCCAAGCGAATCTGCGCCTCCTCGAAGAGCGCGGCGCCACGATCATCCCGCCCGAGCTCGGCCACCTGGCCTCCGGCGAGATTGGCCTTGGGCGTTTCCCCGATACCGCGACGGTTCTGGCGCAGATCAGGCGCGTCCTTGGCCGGCATGGCGCACTCTCCGGCAAACGCGTCGTCGTGACCGCCGGCGGCACGCAAGAGCCCATCGACCCCGTGCGCTACGTGGGCAATCGTTCCAGCGGCCGCATGGGCTTCGCCATCGCCGAAGAGGCGCGCGATCGTGGCGCCGAAGTGACGTTGATCGCCGGTGCCGTCAGCGCGCCACTCCCCCAGGCGATCCCCTTGCGGCGCGTAGCGACGGCGTTAGATATGCGCGACGCCGTCCGACTCGCCGTCGCGGATGCCGACGTGCTCGTCATGGCCGCCGCCGTCGCCGATTATCGCCCGGCCGCGCCCTCGGCGCAGAAGATCAAGAAAGGCTCATCCGCCGAAAACGCCGATGGCTCGCTCCAACTCCAGCTCGTGCGCAATCCAGACATCCTCGCCGAGCTCGCCGCCGCCGAGTATCCAGCGCTGCTGCGCGTCGGGTTCGCCGCCGAGACCACCGATCTCGCCAAGCACGCCCACGCCAAGCTGATCGGCAAGCAGCTCGACCTCCTCGTCGCCAACGACGTCTCCCGCGAGGGCAGCGGCTTCGGCTCCGCCACCAATCAGGTGACGCTCTACTTCGCCGATGGCCGCATCGAACCGCTCCCCTTGCTGCCAAAGGACGAAGTCGCCGCCGCGCTCTGGGATCGCATCGTCCCACTGCTCAACGCCCGCTAGCCGCTGCTCCGGCGATGCCGCCACCGTCGGCGCTCCCAGCAGAAGCCCCGAAGTACTCCTCTCCTACCGCGGCATTGCTCATCCTGCGTTATGTTATGCTGCCCCGCGAAGTACACCGTTCGCGCGCGGCGTGGAGGGTACTTCTCTAGCGACTGGGGGGCGGGCGATGGGGTCGATCAACGCGACGAATGGCGCCATGTCGAGTTGGAATGAGCAGCAGCGGCGCATCCAACAGTTGGAGGCCGAGAATGCCGAGCTACGCCGCCAACTCGACGATCTGCGTCGCGGCGTCGGCGTCGCGCTTGTGATCCACGGTCGCGCCATCCCGCTCGCGGCGCAGCCGCCCTCCTACCCCTCGCAACCGGACTCCGCTCGCAGCGGCGCCGCGCCCCACGCGCTCTCCTCACTCTCCCCCACTCGCGCCTCGACGCCCTACGATGCGCCGTTCACCGCCGCCGCGAGGCCACCACACGCGCCTCCCCAGCCGTCACCTTTCCCCGAGGATGCCTGGCTGAGCGACTCCGGCTCTACGCTCATGTCGCCCCCGCTCACCGCCTCCGCGCGTCAGGGCACATCTTCACAGGACATGACGCCCTCCTGGCTCCGCGAACACCCCCACGGGCAACCCGCGCCACGCGCCTCCGCCCGCATGCGCTCTGTTCCCAACGCCAGCCGCATCGAGCAAGCGCCGATGCGCACCCTCGCCGAGATCACCGGCCATCACCAGGCGGTTCGCCAGCGTGCGCCCCTCGACCGGCGCACCCCATACTCCGATAGCTTCGTGCTAGAGTGAGTATCCGCCCGCGGCATCCCTCGCCACACCGTGTCCCTCAGCGGTCGTCGATCGGGGAACCTTTGGCGCTACTGCCGCGTCTCCTCACCAGCCGCGCCACCCCTAATTGTAAGGATTAATTGCGACCCCGCCGGGGGAATGCTACAATCCGGGCGATTCGCGGCGCGTCTTAACCCCTCGGTGAGCGCCCATCGAACGGCGCTCGATCCGTGCCGGTCAAGCACCACACTGCCATCACAATGCGCGGGAGGAAGCGCGTGCCGGAGAAGGGAAATCGCCAGCGCCGGCGTCGCAATGGCCTCACTTTACAGCAAGCGAGCAAGCACTCTTCAGCGCTTCGTCTGGCCGCCTCCTCCTCCGATGGCGATCCCGCCTCCGCACACCCCCACGGCGTCGTCAGTCCTCCAACCACGGATCCTCCGACCGTTGACCACCCGAGCGTCCCTTCGCGGCCCTGGCGCGGCGCGGTCGGTGCCGCGCGACGCTGGGCTTCTCGCCGCGACTGGACCTTCTGGGCGCTCTTCGGCATCGCCATCCTTGCCTTCCTGCCACGCATCTACGGCTTGAACTGGGACGCGAACAACCAACTCCACCCCGACGAGCGCGAGATCATGTTCCGCGCCATCTGCCTCGGTTTCCCAAACGCACCACACGACCCCAGTTGTGGCCCCGTCGCCACCGGCCCCGGTTGGTTCTTCTCCATCAATTCGCCCCTCAATCCGCACTTCTTCGCCTACGGCAGCTTCCCGCTGTACCTCGTCGCCATCGTCGCCCACGGGCTCGCCTGGCTCAGCCACCTCACCAACGGACGCTTCGTGCCACCCGACGGCGGCGCCTGGGACGATTTCAACCACTTCACCCTCGTCGGGCGCGCGCTCTCCGCGCTCTTCGACACCGGCAGCGTCGTCCTCTCAGGGCTGCTCGCCCGGCGCCTCGCGGGGCGTTGGGCCGGCGTGCTGGCTGCCGCCTTCGTCGCCGTGATCCCCTTCGACGTACAGGTCTCGCACTTCTACGCCGTAGATACGCTGCTCGTCTTCTTCGTGCTGCTGACGCTACTCGCCTGCCTGCGCCTCGTCCAGCGCAGCGACCGTGACATTACCAGCACGACGGCGCAACGCGACGCATCCCCTCGCCAACCAACGCGCATCCCCAACATCTGGAGCAGTTGGCGTGGCGGGCTCTTCATCGGTGTCGCCTTCGGCTTGGCGATGGCGACCAAAATCAGCGCGCTGCCGCTGCTCGCGCCGATCGCCCTTGCGCTGATCCTGCTCGCGCGGCGTCGTGGCATCGAGCACGCTGCGCTCACCCTCCTCGGCATTGCTGGCGCCGCACTCATCACCTTCGCTGTCACCAGCCCCTACGCCTTCATCGACTCAAAGGACTTCTGGCAGCAGATCAACGAGCAGACTATGCTCTCGCGCGGCCAGCTCGACTACCCCTACGTCCGCCACTTCGCCGGCACCACGCCGTTCGTCTATCAACTGAGCCAGATGATCCACTACGACATGGGATTGCCCTTGGCGCTCCTCGGACTCATCGGTTTCGCCTGGGCGGTCTCGCGCGTCTGGCGCCGCTGGAGCGACGAGTGGGGCATCGTCGTCGTCTTCCTCGCCGGTTACTTCGTCGTCGTCGGCAGCGCCTACGTCAAATACACACGCTACATGCTGCCCGTCTTCGCGCCATTGGCGGTCTGCGGCGCGGCGGCGCTCGTCGTCCTCTCGCGTTGGGGCGCCACGCGGCTGGCGGCGTCCCGCGCCACGCTCCCCTCGCCTGCCGTCGGCGCCCCGCCCCTTCGCCAGTGGCTGTCACGGCTACAACACGCCACCTTCGGCTCGACGCCCGCGCAGCGGCTGACCGCCCGCTACGGCCCCCACTGGTGGCGCACCGTCTGCGTCACGCTCGGCGTCGGCGTCCTCGCCGTCTCAACATTCTTGACGCTCGCCCTCATGCACATCTACTCCCTGCCGAACACCCGCGTCCAGGCCTCGACGTGGATGTACGATCACATCCCCGCTGGCGCCACCGTCACCTACGAGATCTGGGACCGCGGACTCCCGCTGAGCGTGCCTGCCTCCCGTACCAACGCGCTCGGCGAGCCGCTGACCCAGGCGGGCAACGTCATCGACCCCGGCGAGTACCAGATCGTCGGGCTCGACATCTATGCGGAAGACACACCCGACAAAGCCGACGCGCTGGCGCAGCAACTCGCCTCAGCCGATGCCGTCGTGTTGAGCAGCAACCATCTGCTCCACTCGATCCCCCTCCTTCCCGATCGCTACCCCATGAGCACCCGCTACTACCAGTTGCTCTTCGCCGGCAAGCTCGGCTTCACCCTGGCCTACCATATCGCCGAGCAGCCCTCCTTCCTCGGCATCAACGAGAACGACTCCGGCGCCGAAGAGAGTTGGTCATACTACGATCACCCCCCCGTCTGGATCTTCACGCGGCAGGGCGCGGGCCTGAGCCAAGATCAGATCAAATCGTTGCTGACCCATGGCATCTCCCTCCCCGCGCAGTCGACGCGCTCCGGCAGTCAGAAGTCGCTCCTGCTGCCGCAGCAAAACATCGACGCCAACGCGCAGTCACCCACGATGAACGCGCAGTTCCCGCCCGACAGCTTCGCCAACCACGTCCCCGTCCTCTGGTGGCTGTTGCTGGTTGAGTTGCTTGGGCTGTTCACCTTCCCCCTCACCTTCTATGTCTTCCGTGGCCTGCACGATCGCGGCTGGGGTCTCAGCAAGCTCCTCGGCCTGCTCCTGCTCGCTTTCGCCGTCTGGCTCCCCTCCAGCCTGCAAATCCTGCCGTTCGACCGCTGGGCCGTCCTTCTCGCCTTCGGTCTGCTCGCCTTCGTCGGCGCTCTACTCGCCTGGTGGCGCAGGCGCGAACTGCTCGCCTTCGCCCGCTCGCGCTGGCGCACGGTGCTCGTCGGCGAACTGGCCTTCCTCGTCATCTTCCTCTTTTTCGTCTGGGTGCGTGCCCAAGACCCCGACCTCTGGCAGCTCTGGAACGGCGGCGAGAAGCCGATGGACTTC
Organism: uncultured Chloroflexia bacterium; assembly: GCA_963785845.1. Taxonomy (GTDB): domain Bacteria; phylum Chloroflexota; class Ktedonobacteria; order Ktedonobacterales; family JADMIN01; genus CAWAWP01. The sequence continues at coordinate 555,532 of CAWAWP010000004.1, forward strand.
GCCTACCTCAACGCCATCCTCCGCAGCCGCTACATGCCCCCGCTCGATCCGTTCTTCGCCGGCGGCTACATCAACTACTACTACTACGGCCTCTTCCTCATCGCCGTGCTGATCAAGCTCACCGGCATCGTTCCCGCGGTCGCCTTCAACCTTGCCATCCCGCTGCTCGCCGCGCTCACCTTCTCCGGCGCCTACTCCATCGTTGCCGGACTGACACGCCGCCGCTGGGCAGGTATCGCCGCCGGCGTCGGCCTCGTGTTCGTCAGCAACCTCGACGGCCTGCAACAGCTCTGGGGCCAGTGGCAAGCGGCGCTGGCGCATGTCCCGATCCCCACATTCAACTACTGGCAGAGCAGCCGCGTGATCCCGTTCACCATCAACGAGTTCCCTTTCTGGAGCTTCCTCTTCGCCGATCTCCACGCCCACGTCATCGATCTGCCGATCGTCGTGCTGCTCATCGGTTGCTGCGCCTCGCTCCTGGCCAGCGCCCGCCGCGACGCCAGACGCTGGCGCTACGCCGCGCCCACCCTTGCCGTTGTCGCCCTCGCCCTCGGCGCCGCCTGGTGTACCAACACCTGGGACGTGCCGACCTGCGCGGCGCTCGTCGCCGTCGTGCTCGCGGTGCGCCTGCTTCCCACCGGGGGCGACGCCACCTGGCTCCGCCTCTGGCGCGCGATCACCTGGCCGGTGATTCGCGGCTACCTCGTCGCGCTTGGCATCACGCTTGCCGCCGCGTATATCCTCTACCTGCCCTTCCAGGCGAACTACCAGAACCTGCTCCCCGGCGGCACCGGCACCGTTACCACGCCGACGCAGCCCGCGCTCTTCTTCGTCCTCTTCGCCATCTGGCTCTTCCTCGCCGCCTCGTTCTTCCTCATCGAGATGCACGCGCGCCTCGAAGCCGTCCTCGCCGCCAGCGCCGAACTCCCTCCGTACTCCGCGGCGACGCGCGCCTGGGGGCTGACGCTCGGCTGGGTGCTGGTCCTGCTGATCGCCTTCCTCGCCAGCCTCAAGCTGCTCCTGCTCGTTCTGCTCATCGTCGGGCTGGCGCTGGCGCTCAATCCGCGCCACACTCCCGCGAAGTTGATGACCTACCTGCTGCTGCTCTGCGGGCTCGCGCTCGCCCTGGCCGTCGAGTTCATCTACATCCGCGACTTCCTCGACAACTCCGACTACGAGCGCATGAACACCGTCTTCAAGTTCTATTACCAGGTCTGGGTAGTGCTCGCCCTCGGCGGCGCGCTCGCCCTCTACTACCTCGTGCGCCGCCTCTTCGGTGCGCGCCGCGACAGCACGGCCCCCGCCGCCATGGACGACGAGATCGACGCCGACTACGGCAGCGCTGCCGCCGCGCCGCGTTTCACCAACGTCCTCGGCTTCGTGAGCGTGCCACTGCGCGAGGTCAGCGCCTGGGCGCTCCGTGGTCTCTGGCTGGCCGCCTTCGCCCTGTTGCTCTTCGGCTCTACAGTCTATGTGGTCGAGGGCACCGCGGTTCGCGTGCAAGATCCCGCCGCGTGGGCCGCCGCGCAGCCGCCCGCCGGTGGCCTCCAGCCGCAGGGTCTCTCGCTCAACGGTGAAGATTTCCTCAAAGGCTGGTTCCCTGGCGACTACCAGGCCATCAACTGGATCAATGCTAATATCTCCGGCACGCCGACCATCGCCGAGGCGGGCTACAGCATCTACTACCGCGAACTCTACGGGCGCGTCGCCATGTTCACCGGCCTGCCAGACGTCTTTCAACCCGCGCACGAGAGCGAGCAGCGCTACGCCGACTCCGTCGGCCTACGCCAGAACGCCCTCCAGACCTTCTGGGGCACCGAAGATCCGGCTGCGGCGCTCAGCTTCCTGCACCAATATGGCGTACAGTACGTCTATCTCGGCGCGATGGAGCGTACCTGTTATGCGCAGGGCACCGATCCCGCCACCAACGCGCAGGTCTGCCAACCGATGACCGATGCCGCCATCGCCAAGTTCTCCACGCTGGTGAGCGAGAGCAAGCTGCAAGCCGTCTATCGCAACGCCGAGGTCGTGATATATAAGGTCATTGGCTGATGGGCATCGTCTTCGTCTGGTGGCTGGCCGTCGAGCTCGTCGGCCTGGCGAGCCTACCGCTTGCCGTCACCGTCTTCGCCCGCCTACCGGATCGCGGCTGGGCGCTGGCGAAGCCGTTGGGCGTGCTCGTCCTTGGCTGGCTTGTCTGGCTCCCACTGATCTCCATCCAGGCGTTACCGTATTCTCCCGCGTGGATCATCCTCACCTTCGTCATCTACGTCGCCGCTAACGCCGCGCTCCTGCTCCGTGTCTCCGCCGTGCGCCACCGCCTGCGCGATCTTGTCACGCGCGCCCGCGGCTACATCCTCCTCACCGAGCTGCTCTTCGCCGCCGCCTTCGCCGCCTTCGCCTGGTTCCGCTCCTTCACCCCCGCCGTCGTCGACACCGAAAAATTCATGGATGCCGCCTTCATCAGCGCCCTCTGGCGCGCGCCGCATCTCCCCGCGCCCGATCCTTGGCTCAGCGGCTACCCCATCAACTACTACTATTTCGGCCACTTCCTCATCGCCACCTTCGCCAAAGTGCTCAACACCCAGCCGGGCACCGCGTTCAATCTCGGCATCTCGCTGATCTTCGCCCTCACTGCCGTCGCCGTCTTCGGCGTCGCCCTAAACCTCACCGCCGCCTTGCGCCGCAAAACCTCCGCCGCGCTGCTCCGCCTCGCGCCATACGGCCTCGCCGCCGTCTTCTTCGTGCTGATCGCCGGCAATCTCCGCGGCGCGCAGGTCTGGTGGCAAGACGCGCTACAAGCGACGAAATACACACTTTCCCTCCACGGCAATCCCTGGGGCTGGTGGGCGAATCGCACGCTCTGGCTCGGCTACGAGTGGTGGCCGCCTTCGCGCGCCATCCCCAACACCATCACCGAGTTCCCCGCCTTCAGCTTCGTCCTCGCCGATCTCCATGCCCACGTTCTGGCGCTGCCGTTCGCTGCGCTCGCCGTCGCCCTGGCGCTCAACCTCCTGCTCGCCCGCGGCCAGGGCGTACGCCTCTTCGAGCAGGGTCGCCTCGGCTGGCTGATCCTCGCCGTCACCGCCGTCTGCCTCGGCGGCATGTACGCCATCAACGGCTGGGATCTGCCGACCTACCTCGGCCTCGCCCTGCTGGCGATAGCGATCCAGCAGTGGCTTGCCCACGGTCGTCGCTGGTCATCCACCTTCGCGCTCGACACGCTTGCGGTTGGTTCGCTGCTCTGTGCCCTCTGCCTCCTCGCCTACCTGCCCTTCTATCGCGGCTTCGTCTCGCCTTCGCAGGGCATCGGAGCCGTCGCCTCCGCCGATCGCTCGCTGCCCGGCGACGAGTTGGCGATCTTCGGCCTGCCGCTCTTCATCCTCGGCTCGCTGCTCGTCGTCTGGCTGGCGCGCTGGTCTGGAGACGCCTTCGCCGAGTGGTTCTCTGGCCCCGCCGTCGCCTACCGTGGCGCGCTCTCCCCCGTATGGATGTGGATCGACCGCCACACCCACGCCGTCGGCGCCACAATCTTCCTCTGGGCGCTCGCCCTCCTGGGGCTCTTCACCCTGCGCAACCCCGGCGCCGGCTGGACGCTTTTCTGGTGCGTCGCGCTCGTCCTTGGCTGCGCCGCCTGGGTGCTGCGCCTGCTCCTCTCACGGCGCGTCACCGGCCCCGACCCGCACGCCGCGGACGACCCCACGGACGACCAGCGCACCGCGTTGTGGCTGCTCTGCCTCTTCGGCACCGCGGCGGCGCTCGTCGCCGGCTGCGAGCTGCTCTTCGTCCGCGACATCTTCAACTCGCGCATGAATACCGTCTTCAAGCTCTACTATCAGGCGTGGCTCTTGCTCGGCATTGCCGCCGCTCCAGCGCTCGCCTGGCTTTTCAGCGCCGCCCGTCGCGCCGTCGTCGCATCATTCGCCCCCACTGCGCCGCGCTCCGATCTCACCGTCGCGCCACTTGCGCAGCCGGAGCCCGCCGCGACTCTCGCCCTCGGGGGAACCGCGGCCGGCACGCTGGCGTCGTCTACCATCATGTCGCTGCTCAACAACGGCGAAGGCCCTGCCCCTGCCCGGCGCAACCCGCCCACTGGTCACGCTGTCGCCGCGAGCGGGTCGGCGCGATCCGGTGGTCGCGCGGCTGATCTGCTCCCACTGGCGTTGCGCCTTCTGCGGCCAGCGGGTATCCTGATGTGGAGCGCGATGCTGGTCGTGCTGGTCGCCGCCGCGCTGATCTATCCCGTGCTCGCGGCCTCCGCGCGCACCGACAACTTCACCCAGTCGTCGCAACCCGGTCTCTCCGGCACGCTTGACGGCACGGCCTACATGGCGGACGATAGCACCTCGATGCCGGCGGATTGTGAGGTTGGTGGTGGCTCAAATCGCGGCGACAACTACGCCATCGACTGGCTGAACCGGCACGTCACCGGCTCGCCGGTCATTCTCGAAGCGCCCGGCTGTGAGTGGTCGCACTTCAGCCGCATCTCGGCCTTCACCGGCCTGCCAACGCTGCTCGGTTGGCCTGGCGGGCACGAGGGCGAGTGGCGCATCAACTGGCCGCCGTTGCAGCAAACCGACGTCTTCGGTGAGCGCGCCAACGCCATCAACACCATCTACACCAGTGCCGACCAGCAAACGGTGCTCTCGCTGCTCCATCGCTACGCCGTCAAATACGTCTATGTCGGAGCCGCTGAGCGCAATCTGTACGCATCGGCCAATCTCGATCGTTTCAAGACATATCTCAAGATCGTCTATCAGCGCGATGGCGTGACCATCTACGCCGTGCCATAGGGGGCGTCGTGAGCACTTCGAAGGGCAAAGGGAAAACCGGGCAGTCCCAGTCGCGGCCCCGCGCGAAAGCACAATCCGGCGCCAATGGCGCTCGCGCGGCCAGTCAGCGCAGCCAGCGCAACGGCGCGCAGACCGTCCCGCAGACCGACCAAGCGAACGCGCCCGCGCACGACACTCCCGCCGTCGCGCAGGACCTCGGCGCCCTCGGCGACGCCCCCGCGGAGATCGCGCCGACCACCAACCCCGGCGCTCCAGACTGGACCGAGCCGCTGGACGACGACTTTTCGAGTGCTCCACCTGCGGACCTTGCGGACGACCCAACGCCTCCCGCCTCGACCTCGTGGCTAGCCTCCGACACCGCCGCAGCCGTCAGCGCCAATCCGCCGCGCCGCGCATCGACGCGCCGCCGTCGCCGATCAGGCCGAAGCTCCCGCGGAAGAAGCGCCCCCTCCGCCCGCCGAAACCATCGCGCGTGCTCGCCCGCCCATCAGCGCCCGCGCCCTTGCTCTCGCCACCGACGCCAGGGTGCGGCTCCGCGCGGTTACGCCCGAGCAGTGGCTCTGGTTCGGCATCCTCCTGCTCGCCGCCGTCCTGCGCTTCTGGGGCCTCGGCGACCGCCCGCTGCACCACGACGAGAGCATGCACGCCTACTTCTCGCTGCAATTCGCCGAGAATCCCGGCGGTTACGCCTACAATCCCTTGCTCCACGGACCCTTCCAGTTCCACGCCGAAGGCTTGGTGTTCGCCATCATTCTCGGCGCGCAAGCCATCTTCGTCCACGGCGCCGTCGGCAACCCGTGGATCAACGACACCACCGCGCGCTTCCTCCCCGTGCTCTTCGGCATCGGCATCGTCGCGCTTCCCTTCTGGCTGCGCCGCGAGCTGGGCCGCACCGGCGCGCTCGTCGCCTCGTTCCTCTTGGCCGTCTCGCCCACCTTCGTCTACTTCTCGCGCTTCCTACGCGAAGACATCTACTTCAACTTCTTCATGTTCGCGATGGTCGTCAGCGCCATACGCTTCGCCCACTCGCGCAACACCAAGTGGTTCATAGCCCTCTTCGCTGCCACCGTCCTCGCCTATGCCACCTTCGAGGGCACCTTCCTCACCCTCGCCATTTTCGTCGGCTTCCTGGCGATGCTCCTCGTCTGGGATCTCGCCCACGCGGTCGAGCGACGTCTGCCGCGCACCTTCAGCGGACGCGAGCGCAGCTTCTTCGCGCACGCCGGCATGCTCTGCCTCCTCGCCTTCGTCGGCGCGCTCGCCGCCAAGATCGGCCTGCAAAAGGTCGCCGAGCTGAGCAACTACATCAACAACTACGATCCGACCAACCCCAAATACGCTCACCAACTCGCTCCCGACGTCATCGTCCGCCAATGGGAAGATCGCGGCGTCTCGATCCTCCTCTTCCTCAGCATCGCCGTCGCCCTCATCGTCATCGCCACGCTCCTCTGGCAGATGTACCGCGATGACCTGATCTATGGCCGCCCGCAAGACTACGACGCCTTCGCCGACGACGAAGAATATGCTCAGGCGCTAGAGGCGCGCTATCGCGGCAGCCGCGCCGCGCGCATCGACCACGTCGTCACCGCGCCCAGCCGCGCCATCGCTCGCCTGCGCAAGCGCCTCGACCCCCAGCGCCAATCGTTCCTGCACCTGCTCCTCAGCATCACCTGGGTCCAGTGGTTCGTCGCCTTCGTCGTCGCCTGGCTGCTCTTCGCCGCCCTCTTCTGGATCATCCCGCCCGGCCCCGCCGACAATCCCGCGCCCACCATCGGCGCTGGCTTCCAGCGTGGCGTAGGCCTCGGCCTCTTGCAGGGCCTCTACTATTGGCTCACCCAGCAAGAGGTCGCCCGCGGCGCCCAACCCTGGTACTACTACCTGTTGATCATGCCACTCTACGAGCAGCTCGTCTGCATCTTCGGCATTGGCGGCATCATCTACAGCCTGGCGCGCCCGTCGCGTTTCCGCATGTTCCTCGTCTGGTGGTTTATCGCCTCGCTCGGCATCTACTCCTGGGCCGGCGAGAAAATGCCCTGGCTCACCATTCACATCCTGCTGCCGCTCTTCCTGCTCTCCGCGGTGCTGCTCGCTCGCCTCTTGCAAGGCGCCTACGCCGCCGTCCTCCGCGCCGTGGATACGCTTAGCACCAGCGTCCGCAGCGCCGGGAGCACGGCGGGTGTCATCGCCAGAACCGCCATCCAGCCAGCCGTCCTCGGCATCCTCGCCGCGGTCGTCCTGCTGGTGCCGATGATGTACGGCATGCTCACCCTCTCGCAGGTCGACGCCGCCAGCGCCCCCAACGAGATGCTGATCTACGTGCAGACATCTCCCGACTGGCAACTGATCATGAATAAGATCAAGGCCGCCGATCAGGCGCTCGATGGCGGCAAGCACACCATTCGCATCGGCGTCGGCACCGGCATGGAATGGCCTTCATACTGGTACTTCCTCGACTACCCCAACACCTTCTACGCCTACGACCCCACCGCCGCCAACGCGCCCCCGGTAGACGTGATGATCCTCGCCCAGTGGGAACCCGCCGGGCAGGCCTATCTCGACGCCGTCCCGCAGGGCTACACCTCACATGAATACAAGCTGCGCTGGTGGTGGGATGAGGGCTACAAGCCCCTGCCCTGCGTCCCCTCAAAAGGCGTCCAGTGCCACAACGCCACCGACGGATTGTTCTACGGCGTCGGCCTTGGTGCGTACCTGACCTATGGCGGCGCCGCCCCAGCGGGCCAGCCCAGCTTCCAGGTGCAGAAAGCCGCCGGGCGTGTCTGGAACTGGCTCTGGACGCGCACCCCCATCGGCTCGCCCGATCCCGGCTCAACGGACTTCGTCTTCGTCGTCCGTCCCGGCATGCCGATCACCGCCGCGCCCTAGCGCGCCCAAACGCGCGGCTCCCGAAATGCGCGAGGATAGCCCGATGACTAGCGATCCGCCCGATCCGTCCGCGGCGCTCGGCGAATTCGAGCAGCGCCTCGGTCTGCGCTTCCATGATCGCGACCTCCTGCTCCGCGCGCTGACGCATCACTCCGCCATCCCCACCGACCCGATCCACGGCTCCTACGACCGCCTGGAGTTCCTCGGCGACGCCATCATCGGTGCGCGCGTCGTCGAGCATCTCTATCACGCCTACCCAAACTCCAACGAAGGCAAACTCACCGCGCTCAAGTCCGAGGTCGTCAGCCGCCGCGTCCTCGCCCGCGTCGGCCTCGCGCTCGGCATCGATCGCCTGGTGCGCGTCGACACCGCCAGCCTCCGCACCTTCAACGACCGCTCTCGCGACTCCCTCGCTGCGGACGCGCTTGAAGCGCTGGTTGGCGCCATCTTCCTCGATCACGGCCGCCCCGCCGCCGAACGCTTCATCGACCGCGAAGTCATCCCCCTCATCGCCGAGATCAAGGCCACCCTCAGCGACAACAACCCCAAGGGTACGCTCCAGCAACACGTCCTCCGCCAAACCGGCGTCTTGCCGCGCTACGAAGTCCTCACCCAATCGGGCAAAGACAACGACCGCACCTACACCGTTGGCGTCTTCGTCGGTGAGCGCCGCCTCGCCACCGGCTCCGGCAGCAGCATCAAAGACGCTGGGCGCGAGGCCGCCCTGGCCGCCCTCCGCGGCGAGCTTGCGGATACGCCGGATCCCGCTTGAATTTCGCCCACTCGTCTGGTAGAGTTACTCTCAGCGTTCCCACCGGAAGCCGCCCGCGCTCTTCGCAAATGCATCCAGCGGGCGCTCGCTCCCAACTACCTCGTATGACACATTCGGCGCGCACCCCGCGCGAGCAGGAAGGAGGCCACGTTATGAAAACGTCCGCCTCCGTGCTCGACGTCTAGCGCCGTCTGCCCCCCAACGTCTGCGCCCATCGCGGCGCATCCACCTCACCTGCCGCATCCAGGCGGCTCCGGCGCTGTTCCTCGCGCACGACCGGCGGGCGTCGCTCGTCGGTATCCACGTTTCGCGCCCCGCAGCTTGCGTCGGCGCGCACACCAACCGTGCACGATGAACAGCAACAGGAGCACTCCCAAGTTGAGCAAGACAACCCGTTATCAGCAGCCAGACGACGATCTCCGCACAGATGCAGCCAGCTCGCTGCTCGAAGGGCTGATCGTCGACGGCAGTCGCGGCATGTACCGTGTGGCGACGCAGACCAGCGCATACACCTGCACCATCCGCGGGCGTCTGCGCAAGATCCTCGAATATGGCGAGAGCGCGCAGGGCCGGCGCGGCGCCACCAAAATCAGCCTGCGACAACACGATCCCGTCGCCGTCGGCGACCGCGTGCTGATCCTACCCACCGGCCAGTCCACCGGCGTCATCGAAGAGATCGTCGCTCGCGCCGGCGGTGCCTTCACGCGCCGCGATCCCGGCACCAAACCAGATGATCTCACCACCGTCGCCGGACTCGACCAAATGGCGATCGTCTTCGCCGCGCGCAATCCCGAGCCGCACCTCGGCCTGCTCGATCGCTTCCTCGTCGTCGCCGAATCACAAGCGATAGCCCCGCTGATCGTCATCTCCAAAGCGGACCTCGGCATCGCCGACTGGCTCGACGAACGGCTCGCGCTCTACGCCCGTCTCGGCTACCCCGTGCTGCGGACCAGCGTCGCCACCGGCGAAGGCGTCCCCGCGCTGCGTGCGCTGCTCGCCGGGCGCATCACAGCGCTCCTCGGCAAATCTGGCGTCGGCAAGTCCAGCCTGCTCAACGCCCTGGAACCGTCGATCGCGCAGCGCGTCGCCGAAGTCAGTGGCACAACCGGCAAGGGCCGCCACACCACCACCGCGACGCGCCTCTTCCCCCTGAGTGGCGACGCTGGCGGCTACCTCGCCGACACCGCGGGTATCCGCGCGCTGGGACTCAACCACGACGCCGAGCGCGACCTCGACGCCTGTTTCCCCGAGTTCCGCCCGTATCTCACCGCCTGCCGTCTCCGCGCTTGCAGCCACATCGTCGAGCCAGGCTGTGCTATCTGTGAAGCCCTACGAACCGGCGCAATCGACCGTCAGCGCTACGAGAGCTACTGCCGCATGCGTGGTGCCGGCGCCACGCTCCTCGACGATCCCGACGACGATGCTGGCGACGAGCCGCTCGCCTATCTCGCCGGCGAGTGGGCCGCCACCCGCTAGCAGCGCTCGCCGGCCCGCATCAGAGCGACACCCACAGAAGGAGGATGCCCTATGGATCGAAGAGAACACGAAGCAGATGCCGACGACGAGAATCAGCATGTCTGGCCCGCGAGCCTCATCGACGCCGAACAGGTCCGTGCGTGGATCGCCTCCGCGCTCCCAGGCCAGCCGCGCATTCTCGGCCCAGTGCTTGTCCATCAGGCGAAGGCGTGGGGCGTCACCGCGTCCTTCGCCGTCGCCGCCGTCACGCCCGATCAGTCGCGTGAGCTGATCTTCAAAGCCTCCCTACTGCCGCTTTTCGTCCGCGCCCCCCGCATCTACGCGCTGCTCTCGCGCCGCTGCCCCGGCGTCACGCCATCCCTGCTGGCCTCGTCCACGCCGCGCCCCGGCCAGACCTGGTCGCTCTTCGCTCCCTTCGACGGCGACTCCATCGAAGACCTGCACACCCTCGCCGCCCTCGGCGACATGGCGCGGACCCTCGCCAGCATCCAGGCTGCCTGCGCCGACCTCTCGCCGCACGAGCAATCCGACCTGCCGCGTTCGCCCGTCGAGCAGATTCCCGCGCAATTCGACACCGTCCTCGCCGATCTCCGCCAGCGCCAGCGTCCGCTCTGGCACACCAGCGCCCGCGCGCTCGCCAGCCAGTTCGGCATTCCCGACGACGCCGTCGAGCGGCTAGAGACCTTTCGCGCGCCCGTCTCGCGCTGGACCGACGAGCTTCTCGCGGTGGGCATCCCGCAATCACTCGATCACGTCGATCTCCACTGGGGCAACGCCGTCCGCCAGCAGGACGGACGCATACTCATCCATGATTGGGAAGAAGCCACCCTCAGTTGTCCCCTCTTCTCGCTCGATCGCTTGCTCAACGATGCCCGTGAACTCGATCTTGGCGAAGAAGCCGCCTGGTCGAGTTACGCCGGACAACCCCTTTACACCTCCAGCGAACTCGCCCTGCGCGACGCCTACCTCGAAGCGCTTCCCTGGCAGGCCGGCGCCCATCGCGCCTTCGATCTCGCCATGCTGCTTGCCCCCATCAAGACCGCCCACGAGAGCCTGCTCTTCGCCAATGCCCTCGGCTGGGGCGACGAACCCTCGCTCGCCGCCGCCTGGTGCGTCAGCCGCATGCTCGCCCGCTGGCCCGTCGCACTCACCCATTAATACCCAGCGCATGTCGTGCAATCGGCCGCCGCGTCACCTGCTCGAACCTGCATGCATCCCCCGGCATCCAAGCTAGCACACGCATGCAAACGAGTTGCCCCAGCCCTCGTATTGAGATGACCCGGAAAGCGTCAGCCACCAACGTCGACCTGCTACAACCCTCATCGCCTACCGCGTCAACCCGCCAACGTCTCCCCTCACACGACAACCTTCCGCCCGGAATTCCTTCGCAACGCCAAACGCCAGACACACGCTCACCGCCGTCGCGTGCCACCGCAGCACTCTCACGGAGATCCCCCGCCTTTGCGATCCATCCCATCGCGTGCTATACTCTAATCAGAACACATGTTCTCAAACCCGCATCCACCTCCAACCACCCTCACCAAAGCCCTCCCTTACCCGAACCAATCCTCATCACCATCCCCACAGCGCCACATCAAAACCTTCCTCCAGCCCCTCATGAAACCAACACCTCCGCGACTCCTGCCAGACCGCCGATGTGACGTCGCGGCTCCCGCCCCGAAAGTCGCATCCAATACCGCTTGCGCCTGGATCCTCACCATTGCCGCCCCAGCGCTTCCGGCTCCCCTTCCCCCGCGGGGAAGGCGCGGAGTCCCCGTTGAAGGGCTTGCTGGCGGTTAGCTCCGACCCAAGCCATGCGGTATGAGGACAACAAGAAATGCGAATTCCGGCAGAAACGGCAAGATCGGCAAAAAAGCGGCGACCCCGCGCGGCGTCCTCCCATGCGCTCCGTCGCCGCTACTGCACCTCTCCTGCGCGGTCCCGACCACGCCACCCACAAAATGCGAAAATCGGCAGAATCGGCAAAAACGGCAATCCAGTCATGCGTCAAAATGGCGAAAATCGGCAGAATCGGCACGTTCGTTACGAGTCAAATCTCGAAAACCGGCAAAAACGGCAAGATCGGCAAGCGTCACGTCCCGCCGTCCATCCGGCACACATGGTGAAAGGCGGCGAGCGTGCTAGCATGTCCTCGCGCGGAAACTCAGATTCCGGCAAGAATGGCAATAGCGCCACCACTATGCCCTCAGTGGTTCAATCCGCCTCCTCTGCCGAAAACGCCAAAATCGGCAGAATCGGCAGAAACGTCGGCCACCCTCACCGCGCTCGCATGCCGCTTATCCGCACAAACAGCGCACCGCTGCTGCCCGCTCGCCGCACCAGCGTATACGACAGCCCATCGAAGACCTTCCCCGGCTCGAACCGGTGTGCGAACGGCGCGCGCACGTTGGGGAAATTATGCGGTTGCCCGCCATTCGTCGTATCGCCGAAGATCAACAGGTCCAGCCCCACGCCGTCAACCACCTCAACCACCACCTGCGTCAGCCGCTCCCGCGTTAGCCAGCGCTGGCGCAGAGACTCCTCAGAAAGCGCAAAGACCGCTGCATCTGGCGTGCTCATCGGGGCAACCTCCTCCTCGGCGGGCGTTCGTAGCGCGACTATGATACCATTGCCGAGACGCCCAAGCGAGCGCGCCATGAATCGCGGCCACGTGCAGGGCCGCCGAAAGGGGAGGCGGCATGTCGGTCTATACCATCCTCAGCGTTGACGTCGCGCCAGATTGTCCGATGGGCCAGCGCCACGTTGCCAAGGCAAGCCTACTCGTCGACCACACCCCCGGCGGCGTCGCCCCAATAGCCCGCCTGATCGAGCTTCAGGGCGAAGGTGCCCAGTTCGTCGCCGCCTCGCTCGACGGTTCTGGAACCGACCAACCGGTGAAACTGGCCCAATGCCCCTGCAAACAGGGATACCTCGTCAGGCCCGCTGGTCTCGTCGACGAATATCCCCTCCGTGGCTGAGCGCCGTGCCCGGGAGCGCTCCTCCCATCCGCACGTCATGCGGGCCTCACAACACTCTGCCAGAGTCCGAGAGGATGCCGGAGAAGATGCCGGAGAGAGCAGCCCCGCACGATCGCGCCGACGCTCCACAGGAGGTGACTGATGACCGTCGACCAAACCACACCCACATCGAACCCCGCCCCAGACTTCGTGCGATACCTCAACGTGCGTTCCGCCACCGGCGCCAGCTTCTCGCCCGACGGGCGTCGCATCACCTTCCTCACCGACGTCACCGGCGTCGCCGAAGTCTGGAGCGTCGCCCTCGACGACATCGCCGCATCGCCCCCTTGGCCTGATCAGTTGACCTTCGACGGCGAACGCATCATCGGCGCGGCCTTCTCGCCCACCGCCGACCGGCTCATCGTCGGCGGCGACGTCGGCGGCAACGAGCGCACGCAACTCTCCCTGATGAGCGGCGACGGAGCCACGCGCACGCCCCTCACCGACCAGCCAAATGTCATCCACGTCTTCGGCGGCTGGCAGGAAGACGGCTCCGCGAGCAGCGGCTGGTCCCCCGACGGCGCGCGCATCACCTTCGCCAGCAACGCCCGCGATCCGCGCTTCTTCGACGTCTACGAGCGCTCCGTAGACGACCTCGCCGCACCGCCGCGCCTGCTGTTGCAACACGACGGCACTAACTACCCCGCCGGCTACGCCCCCGACGGGCGCTCGATCCTCGTCCAGCGCTTCCACTCGAACGTGCGTAATGCGCTCATCCTCGTCGATGTCGCCACCGGCGCGGCGCGCCAGCTCACTCCAGACCTCGACGACGGCCCCGCGCGCCATATCGCCCCGCAGTGGAGCCCCGATGGTCGTGGCTTCTACCTCCTCAGCGATCGCGGACGCCAGTTTCTCTCCCCCGCCTGGTTCGACCTCGCCACTGGCGAGATGACCTACCTCCGCGATGACCAGTGGGACGCCGACGGCCTGGCGCTCTCGCGCGATGGCCTGCGACTCGCGCTCGTCACCAACGTCGATGGCACCTCCAAGATCGAGCTCTTCGACATCTCGTCCGGGTGGGACGCCCGCCTGCCGCTGCCCTCGCCCGACCTGCCGCTGGGAGTCGCCGTCGGCGCACAATGGTCGCCCGATGCCACCCGCCTCGCATTCACCTTCGCCTCGCCAACCGACGCGGTGGATATCTACCTCTGGGATGTCGCGCGCCGCTCCCTCACTCGCGCCACGCGCAGCGCCCGCGCCGCCCTCCCCGCTGCCGCCTTCGTCGCCCCCCAACTCGTGCGGTTCACCAGCTTCGACGGCCTTCAGATTCCCGCCTACCTCTTCCTGCCGCGCGGCGCCGAATCGCGCAACCTTCCGGTCGTCGTCTACGTCCACGGCGGGCCAGAGGGCCAGAGCCGCCCCGTCTTCAGCCCTGTCTATCAATATCTCGCCGCCAATGGCTATGCCGTCTTGGTGCCCAACGTGCGTGGCAGCACCGGCTACGGCTACCACTACCAAAGCCTCGACGACATCCGCCTTCGCATGGACTCGTCACCCTGCTCTAGCACCGCTGGCGGGCTGGCGGGTGGCTGACCGGCGGCTGCCGCCGCGTAGCGCGCGGCTACCTGCTCCTGTAACTGTTCGTGCAGCCGCAGCGGCCACACTGCGTGGATACGCTCAGTAGGTGGTTGCTTGCCCCAGGTGGGACCATGCCGCCCTGGTGCTGCCGGAGGGGCCACCTCGTAGAAGATATGCAAGCTGTCTAAGAGTTCGCGCACCTCGTTGCGCTGGTCGGGCGCGAGGGTCAGCGGCCCCTGCGTGTCCAGCATCGCCGTCAGAAACCAGGGTGGCTCCAGTTCGTCTCCGGCATCCCACATGCGTGCGTGGGCGTCATCCACCGCACGCCGCAGCGTCGCGACCATACGCTCGGCAGTCTGCGCCACACCCTCTAACGCCGTCAGGCGCTGCTTCCAGTTATCGCGCTCGTGGCGCAGTTGGCGGAAGCGTTCGGTAAACTCGCCCTGCTCGTCCTCGTCCAACTGCTCCATCTGACGTTTGAGGCGTTCCAGGCGCGTATCGGCGTCGCGCCAGGCGTGCTCGGCTAGCTGCCGCTCTTCACTGGCGGTATCCTCCTGCTGCGCCAGGTGCCGCAGGGCAGCCTCTGCATCGTCCGACAGCGTGAGGGCCATCAAGAACGAGGCCAGGGCGAACCTATCGGTGACGCTGGCCGGAATGCTGTTGTAGTGCTTGCGTGGGTCACTTGCGGCAAAGGCGCTGCCGCGATGGCAGACATAGGTGTCCGTGCGGCCCTGCTGCTTGTGCGGCCCCATCGTGCCGTGGCAGATGCTGCCATCGGGCAGGTGGTGGCCGCAGCGTAAGAAGCCACCAGGCAAGAGATAGTGCTCACGCTGGAGCAGGTGCGGCGAGCCGCGCCGCACGGCCCGTTGCTGCACCCGCTCGCGCACCCGCTGGGCCAGCGCCGCGTCCACCAACGGCGGCACGCTCTCCAGCGGCAGCGCCACGGCATCCGCGCGTGCGGCATTGTCGCGCTGCTTCTTCGTCACCTCGTAGTCATCGCTACCCACCGCCACCAGTTCGGTGACGTAGGCGCGTGGCTCGCCACGGTAGTAGCCATGCTTGACCAGTTCGCGCAGCGTGTCCTTCTTCCAGACCCCACCGCTCGGTGACGGCCAGCCTTGCGCGTTGAGCCAGTTGGCGGCGTCTTGCAGCGAGTGGTCAGGATGGTCAAGATAGGTAAAGAAGGCAACGACACGCGGCGCGGTTACAGGGTCCGGCTCCAGGCGCACCTTGCGGTTGCGTGTGGCCCCTGTGAGCGCCGAGGCTGTCACCTCTGTCACCCAACGGTAGCCGTAGAGCGGCACGCGCCCCACCAGCGGCATGCCTTTGAGCACCCGCGAACGGGTGCCCGCCATGCTCTGTTCACGGATGGTGTCGCTCTCCATCTCGTTGAACATGCCGGTAATGTAGATGGACATCTTCGAGAGCTTGTCACCCTCGTCGCGCGGGTCGGCAGCGGCGAGGATACGCACGTTGTGCGCACGCGCCAGGGCGAAGGTCTGCAACTGGCCCATCAGGTTGCGGTGCATGCGGCTGTACTTCCACACCAGCAGCACGTCGAACTCATGCTGACGGATGCCGTGCAGCACCGTCTGCCAGGCTTTGCGCTGCCGTGCGGTACGCGCGGAGTTGGCCTCCCACAACACGCGCGTAATGGTCACGCCCTCGCGGGCGGCAAGGTCACGCCCCAGGCGTTCCTGGGTTTCAGGTGAATGTCCGCCGAGTTGCTTCGGGTCGGACTCGCGAATATAGAGCCAGCCGGTTGGTGCTGCGGTGTGCGCAGGGTGCAGCGCAGGGTGCTGCGCGTTGCGTCGTGTGTCCATGCGCTAAGTATCGCACACCACCCGACGCTAGAGCAAACCGAGAGCAAACCGAGAGCAAACCGAGAGCAAACCTGGCGCAAACCCGCGCAGCCCGTTTGGTGTGCATCGCTGTTGGTCATCGCACGCGACTGCGTGCTTCACTTCGCCTACAGGTAGCAATCCCACCCCAGCACCCGCGCGCCGCCGACGCCAGATGCATGACGCCAGATACATGACGGCAGACGGCGGTAGTAGCCAGCCTGAGTTACCCTGTAGATGACGGTGGCGGTGGTGACGGCCCTACTCGTCTGCCGCCTGCTGCATCGCTTTGCCAGCATGTGCAGAAACCTCCTCCAATTTTGGAGGAGGTTTCGCGTCAGCCTGCTTCGGCCTGCTGCCCTGGTTGCCGCGAGCGTGGCGCGTCCTGTGGCTCGCTGTCCATCGCGCGGCTCCCTTCAGCGAAGGAGGTGTCGAAATCGACACCTCCTTCAACCGTCACTCCGGTTCACTTCGGCTCACGCAGGCATCACTCTAGCGGCAGGCGGTGAATGTCCACGCCCGCGTTGACGTGCACACAGCCAAGCATGATGCGCCGTTACCGGATACACTTTATCCGATTCATGGCGCGGAGTTCGGGACGGTGGCGCGGCGTCATTGTCCCAACTCGAGTTGTACCGCACGTCCTCTTTTGCCTGCTGCGGCGTCGTATCTCCTGTCTGCGCCCCAAGAGATACGCCCCACTGCATTGCGCGTGCGCGTTTGCCGCCGATAGGACTTCTGCACGCGCCTCATACGCCTTCCAGTCGAACGCCAGCCCGTCGTTGTGCTGCACGCTTGTCAGCGGTAGGGGCGTAGCGCAGGATGAACATGGCAGTCCTAACAGTTGGTTTGCTTACGCCCAGTTCACTGGCGAGTTCACTGTGCGCAACAATGGGTCGAATGTACCCATTGCCTTCAGCCAAGCATGATGCGTCCGACACCTCGATATCATTGATATCGTAGAGGCTGCGCCATCTGCCGCTGTGTTGGCATTGCCAACATTGTAAGCAATGCATCACGATTGAATCCGCTGCGCTTCTCATATGCCACCCAGTCGAACGGCTGGCCGTCGTTGGTGCGCTGCCACTTCTCGATGTAGCCCTTGGCACGGCACTGGCAGCGTGCTGTGCAGGTAGCCCATTACCGGCGTTCGGGTGGTGTCGGGCACGCGCCGGTAGGCTGCACCACGGGCTAGGCGGCGGCTTGCATACGGCGCGCGGCACGCTTGCGCCGATTGCGTTCCTTACGTGCGTGCTCGTACTCTCTACGGCAGGTGTAGCACTCAGCACGCACGCCACCACCCACCAATGGGCGCAGGTAGATATTGTCGCCCTCCAGCTTGTGCCCGTGTGGGCACTCGCCTTCAGCATGCGCCACGGTGTACTGCTGCGGCTTGCCCAGCGCCGCGCGTCGCCGTGCGTAGCGGGCGTGCTCGCAGGCGCGGCACTCGTAGTGCCTGCCCTTGCCACGCCGGACGATAAGGTTGTCCGGCGTCAGTGGCGTGCCCGTGGATGCAATAGGGCTTGGTTGGTGGTCCTTCTCGTACAGCACTGTCTTCCATGAGGCATCTCCTTCCGCATCAGAATCGGTGGCGTCGGCCTTGGACGCCGCCGTGAACAACATCGTGCGACCAGTGTTCATCCCCGAATGCCAGGGTGAACAATCCGCTGTTCACACGCTCATGGCTGCCCCTCTCCATCGCCCACTCACCGAGAGGCTGTTATAATCAAACCATCTGTGCGGGCGATGGAGGAACCAACCATGCGTCATGTCCACCGATGGTGCGCTTTCGCCATATGCCTACTGACCCTTGCCGCTTGTGATGCAAGCGGCAACGGCGGCGGTGAGTCGGTCACGCCGACCCCCGCGCAGGCGGTGCCGGTAGCCCCAGTTCTCGGCGGCACTGAGGGGGCGTTCGAGGCGAAATACGGTAGCCCATCTCGTGCAACACTGGGCAACCTCGAATTTGCAACCCAGTCGAAGTGGGGTCTGCTGGTCGTGTCCATCCAGACTGACGCCCAAATAGGCGAGCTGAAAAGCTCTAATGACCGCGTGTATGCGGTGAATGTTGGCATTGCCGATGGCAACCCTACACAATGGACGCTTGCTGACGCAATGGCAGCTTGCGTACCGTTCTTGCCGCCCGATGCTGTGCATGAACACGATGTAGCGCCCGTGGTAGGCATCGGCATCGTCAAACTCTACCGCAGCGCGTTGCTCGCCAACACCTTTCCGGCGTCGTACTTCGAGGATTCGCATCAGCAACCGATGCAGCCAGGAGAGCTTGAGGCTGGCTACCAATTCTTCACATCAGATGGCGGCGGCACCTACGACAACCTGCACTACAGTTCGTGCAGCGTCGCCGCTGGCATCCCAGACGCGATGTGAACGCCTGGCCGTCTTGCCGAACCCACAAAAGCGAGGTTTCAATGTCCCAGCAGCAATGCGCCATTGCCGGATGCGCCACCGTAGCCTTCCGCGAGTGCGAATCCTGTCATCGCCAAGTCTGTGGTGAGCACTCGCACATCTACCACGAGACGAATTCCGATGGCACGCAAGGGCCGCTGCGAGTCGGCTGCTACGAATGCGTGCCCATGCCGAGCGTCCAACCGGACATACCGGCCAACTAGCAACTGACGATGAGTTACGGCTGGCACGCGCCACGCCGCCTGCGCCTCGCGCCAATTGACGCGCCGCCAAGGGAGCAGTAGAGTGTGTGCGTGGCGAGGGCTGGATGGGAGAGGGCCAGCGATGCAGCGCACTGACCGGATGCTCGCCCGCTCAGCGGTCACTTTGAGCACACTCATCTTCGGTATGACAGTCCTCAGCGGCAGGGCGTGGGAAGCCGCGTTGGGCATGCTTGTCTTCGTCGTCGTGCTCGTGACGGTGTGGACGGTTGCCCGCAGGATGTCCTGAGTAGGATGCTACGCCGCCATCGCTCTGCGCCTCCCGGTTGGCAGGAAAGGTGACGGCTGACCCCTCGCCCAGCGCCACTTCGGTGAGGTGGCGCACGCTGCCCTGCCATTCATATTTGATGGGCTTATAGCCGATGCTGAAGCTCATATAGCCACCCCGCAGGCCCGCGTAGGCTTGCCGTCCGTGCTCGCAGTCACGATTCAGCTTGCAGACGACAAACAAGCCGTGGCTATCCTCGCGGGCCTCCATGATGCCACCAATCGGGTCGTGTTGGTCATGCTGCCAGAGCAGCGGGTAAAGCGCCTTGGTGTGGTGCTGGGCGGCAAATGCCTTGGCCTCTGCCAGCGTGGCGCTGAAGGCACCCTGGTGAATCACATCCTTGGTCTTGTCCTCGTTGCCGAAGGTCGCCAGGTAGCCCTCTACCAGCCCACCGTCGTCCGCCGTCAGCGGCACGCTACCGGCGCGCTGAGAGGCACGTCCTTGCGCTCCAGGTCGCTGGGTAGCACCCGCACCTGGGCCACCAACAGCGTACTGCCTGCATCCTGTGCTTTGCTCGCCGTGTCCGCCCGCAGCGCCGCGAGCATGCTCCCCTCGCGCTCACAGGCGCGCAGCAGCCAGTCCAGCGTGCGCGGCTCGCCGTCCAGATACTGACGGCTGGCCCGCCAAAAGCGTCGTGTCGGCATCGCGCTCCGCGCGTGCTCTTCGTCGTCGTCGTACATGTACGTCCATCCTTGTCTCTTGGAATTGATGAGTGACGAAATGGCGCATCCAGGTCGAATGCGTCGTAACCGAATACGTGGCAACAACCTCCGCTTTGATTGCTCAACCGTATACACTGGCAAGCAGCGAATCGGAGAGCGAGAGGGGTGTCTGATGAGCGAGGCAGCAGGCCAGGCAGCAACGACCACTGCGACTGCCACGGTGGGCGACAAGTGGGGCGACCCCATCAGCGAGGAGCGGCAGCGGAGTTGCAGGGCTACCTCGACAGTTGGGAGAGCGGAGACGCACCACGGCGAGCGCAAGGGTCCGTTCGAGGGAGTTCGACTCACGGTGCCGATGTCTTCTGGCTGGCAGGGTCTGGACGCGACGACTGACGGTCGGCACCGATCTCCACTTGGAGGGGCCTCCACTTCGAGGGCGCAAACCTCTCGGGGACTGAAGCTCGGCTTCGCGCACTTGGAGGGCTGCGACTTCTTCGAGGCCCATTTGGAAGGTGCTGACTTCCATGACGCCTACTTGGAGAAGCGAATCTGCCGACGCGTATGCGAAGGGCGCAGACACTCAGCGCAGCACACTTGCGAGAGGCGACCTCGACTGTGCTCATATGGAAGACGCAGACCTGGTTGCTGCCGACCTGCGGAGGCCGTCCTCTCGCGAGCCCATCTGGAGGGCGCAGACCTCGGCGACGCTCAGCTTGGATAAGGCCGCGGGCACACTTGGAGGGTGCAAACCTCAGCGGCGCCTGCTCGACAATGGCACCCGCTGCTGAGTGTTGCCGATACTCACTCGAAGCCTGGCGACATCCAGTGGAGCGGCGTAGGCACTGTCAACCTCACCCAGCTCAACTGGGACGACAGTGCCGACGCTGGGTGACGAGCGAGGCCTGACGCGAACGTCAACCGATTGCGACGCAGCACGAAGACAGCAGCGGTAAGGGCCTATCGCACAACTCGCCGCGCAACTCCGTGCCCAGGGCCTGAGCGAGGTTGCTGACCGCTTCATCTACCGCGCCCAGATCTGCCAACGCAAGTGCTGCTAAGTATCACGCCAAGGGCGCATCCGGCACCTGGCTCGGCTCCTGGTTCCTCGCCGCTACTGGCTGGCTATGGCTACCGGCCAGGGCGCACTATTCTCTGGTATCTCGGCTCGTCGTCGCTGCCTTCGCTGCTGCCTACTTCCTCCTTTGGCTCCAGTTCGGCGGTCACACCTTCACTTGGACCGAGGCCGCTGGTGTTCAGCCTGACCGCGTTCCACGGACGTGGCTTCTTCCCTGGCGAGCTTCCAGCTCGACGACCCGGTGACCGCACTCGCCGCCTTCGAAGCCGTCATCGGCCTGCTCATCGAAATCAGCTTCATCGCGACGTTTACGCAGCGTTTCTTCAACGCGCGGTGACGGGGCAGTAGGCTCTGCCCCATCACCGCGCTCTTGATTACGCCGTCACCAACCTGGCGATGGCCTCTGGCATCACGACGCCGCCGGTCACGCGCTTGTAGACGAAGTACAGCAGCTTGCCCTGCTCGGCGTAGGGCTGGTCAAGCCGTTGCACCACCACGTCGCTGCGGTCTACCAGCGTAAAGGCAGTACGGAAGTCGCCGTAATACACGGGGTCCAGCCCTGCCGTCACGCCGTCAAGCTCGGTGCAGTCGGGCAGCACCACCACGGGTCTATCGAGCAGCGTGGGGCCGAAGCCACCGATGCTCGGCTGGTACAGGTACTGGCCGCTGGTGGATTTCAAGCTGCGACAGAGGCCCAGCGTCTTGAGCGTCATGACAAAGCTGCCGCGCAGCGCATAGACGGCGGACAGCCCCTCATGCAGCAGCTTGGCGAAGTCATCGGCCAGCAGGCTGTGCCCGCTGCTGTCGCTGGCGGTGATGTTGCCCGCCTTGCCCAGCGTGCCCGCGTAGTGACGCAGGCCCAGCATCTCGCCGCCGACACCGCTGCCCTGGCAGAACTCGGTGCCCTCGGTGAGCGCTGAATTGCTCGGCGGCTGCCTGGGCAATAGCCGCGCCCAGGTCATAGCGCGCATCGGCGACTGCCGCGCGGCTGACCAACACGGCAGCCAGCAGTTCGCTGGGCATGAACGCATGCTCGGCGAAGGTCAGGTCGCCCGTGACGCTGCGCTCGCTCGTCTCGGTGACGCGCTGCGCCACCAGGCTGCCACTGCGACTGGCTGCACGAAGCTGGCGGCGCTGGTCGGCACCACCCGCACCAGCGAGCGTATCGGGCTGACGCATCCACCTGCAACGCCAGCAAGTCGCTGCTGAACTCTTCACTTGCCAGGTAGCCGCCGGTCGTCTCGTCGAGGCGGGTCATCGCCTTGGACTCGTCCGGCTCTACCAGCCGGACGCGCTCGCGTTCCCACTCGGCCAGCCGCCCGCGTCCATAGCGCAGCGCCTTGACGAAGGTGGCGTGCGCCGCCGTGCCGCGCTCGTACTCGTACTCGACGCCATTCAGGGTCACGCGCCCTGGCTGTACCACCTGCTGCAACGCACCAGGATGCTGCTCCTGGGCGACCCAGCCCTCCAGCCTGTCCAGTGCGGCATTCAGCCGGTCCAGGCCCGCCTGGGTCAGCACATCCGGCGCACCCTGGCGCTTCGTCTCTATCTCGGCGTCCAGCGAGAGCCGCTGGAAGCGTGCCCACTGGGTAGCAATCTCGTCGTCGCGTTGCTTCTTGGTCATCGTCGTCTGCATGGTGATTCCTTTCTTGGGTGTGGGGTCAGGCCGCTGCGTTGAGGTCGGCCAACTGTGCCCGCACGGCGGCGAGCTTGGTATCAAGCTGGGCAATGGTGGCGTCGGCGGCGACCAGCACCAGGTCTAAGCGTGTCTGCTGGCTGCCTGCTCCTGGCAGCAGTTCGCGCAGGGCCAGGTTCTCGGCGCGGGCGATGCCGTAGAGGTCACGGCGCATATGGTCACGGCGTAGCGCCCTGTCAAACTCGCTATCGGAGTCGAAGCGGCTGCGGCTCTTGGGGCCAATGTTCTCGTCGGGGTAGGGCACCGCCGCGTTCAGCGCCAGCGCCAGCGCATGCACGTCCAAGTTCGCTTCTGCCGCCTGCTCCAGCGCCGTCGCCAGGGTGGCAAGCGCCTGCTTGTAGGCGGGCAGTAACTGCGCCAACGTCTCCAGGCGAGCGCGGCGCTCCACGGCCACGGCGTCCAGGCCCGCCAGTTCCTGTTCGGTGTCGAAGAGGCTGTAGTGCAACTTCGCCCGCTCGCCGCGCGCCGCCTCGAACTGCTTGTTCGCGGCATCTACGTCCGCCTGCTTGCCGCGCCCTGCGCGCAGCTTGAAGTCAGCGGCATCTGCCGCCGCCTTGGCCTGGTCCTCTACCAGTTGCGCGTCGGACAGCGCCTGGCGGAAGGCGCGGGCACGTTGCTCCAACTCGGCCCGCCGTGCGGTGGCGGCAAGGAAGCCAGGGTTGGTTTCCAGGCGCGGCAGACGCGCCAAGTCATCGGTGAGGTTGAGGCGGGCGCGTGCCCGCTTCGTGCTTTGCTTGTTAGCCATGTCAGTTCTGTCTTTCCTTCTGTCAGTCTCAGCGTTCGTCGGCAAGCAGCCGACTTACCGGATAGCGATAGGCGTCGTGCGCGGCGTCGAGTTCGTAGCGCGCCAGGCTCCACAACTGGGCATCGAGATGCAGCGTGTCGCTGAGTTCGGCCAGGCGTTCGGCACAGCGCCTGGCGCTGCGCAGGTGATGCGCGTGCTGGTCGAGCAGACGGCGAATCTGCTTGGCGGTTGCTGGGGTCAGCGGTGTCTCGTTGGTGTCATCGGTGGTGTCACTGTGGGTGTCATCGGGCATGGTCAGACCTTTCGGGGCATAGGCGAGGTGTTAGCCGCGCCGTTGGCGCGACCTTGCACCAACACGTGGTGCTGGCAGGGTGTGGTGCCCTGCTGCTGGGTGGCGTGGCGGGTGACGGCGGGCGGGTTGCTACGCCGCCGCCTCGGTGTCGTCCCGCCGCGCCAGCGGCGAAGGCGTCGAGGAGGTCGGACGTGGCTGCTACGCCTGGGATGCTACGCCGCTCGTGCTCGGCCATGTAGCGGGTCATCGCGTCGTCGGCCTCGCCCTTGTCCATGCCGTCAATCGCGGCGTCGGGCACGCCGTAGGCCAGCAGCGCGCGCCGCTGGGCGTCGCTGACCGGCAGGCTGCGCCAGGACGCGCGGTGTTATGGTCACGGCTGGCGCGGTAACGCTGGCGGGGGGTAACGCTGTGGCGGACACCGTGACAGCGTTACCTGTTACTTCGTTACCATTCCCGTCAGTAGCCATGCTCTGCATGGCATCACCTACCTGTTGGTGGTTGGAAGGTAACGAAGTAACGTAGTAACTACAAGGTGTATCTAAAGGAGAAGCCGTTACTTTGCCTTCGGCGTCTGCCGCAGCACGACCCCCGCGCGGCGTGACGGTGCTCGCCGCGTCTGTCGGGCGCGCGGCGTGCGAAGTGTCGGCAGCGTCCGCTACACCATCGGACAGAACAGAAAGATTGGACAGATGCAGTGGAGGGTCAATGCTGTCCTATCTGTCTGTTCTGTCTAAGTTGTGTTAGAGCAGATATACTGTTCTGGCAACCCTGTTGGTGCTGCGCCATCGGCGCATACTTCACCCGCTTGTGGCATACCCTCGCCGCCGTATTCCAGGGCGAGGGCATACTTTCCACGCGCGGGCTGGACAGCCGCGCCCTGCGTCAGCAGGCGACGCAGCCGCATCTGCGCGGCGTTCACACTGACGTGCAGCGTGTCGGCAACCTCTTGTGGTCCCAAAGCGTCATGGTCGCGCAGCAACGCGGCGACTTCCCGCAAGTCCTCAGTGAGCAGGCCGAGAAGGTCACTCACCACGGGTCGCCAGCGGCAGGCGTCTTTGTCAAAGAACACGTCGAGTTCGCGCGCCTCCACGTCGCGTCCACGCAGCACCAGTTGCGCCTTGCCGCCTGGCTTTTGCCGCAACGAGCGATGTTGGTATCCACGCTGCCGGTCAGCCCGACACTCCCAGCGATTTCATCGAACACGTCGCCGTCGTCGTCCAGCCCGCAGCTTGGTGGTGTGCGTGACGACCGACGAGCGCGATGTCGATAGTCGTCGGCGATGCGTTTGAGGCGCGGTGCCCACCTTGTAATCCTCGCATGTAGTCCTTGGCGTTCGCCCTGCGCGACGGCATGACGCGCTGCCAAGATGTCAATGACCACCAGGCGTGGCTTGGGGTGCGTGTCGAGCCACGCGCGTAGCTGCTTGTCGCCCTGCGTCATCGAGCTTCGGGAACTCCAAGAAGGAAGTGCAGCGGTGTCCGGCGGGTCCGTGCCATCAAAGTAGCATGCGCCCGCGCTCCTGCAAGCGTTTGCGCGTATCTTCGAGGGCCAGGTACAGCACCTCGCCCTGGTTGGTGCGGCATCTGGCCCAGGAACGGTGTCACCGCGCGCCACGGCGATGCAGCAGGTCGAACGCCAGCCAACTCTTGCCGATTTTCGGCCTTGCTCGCGACAGCGTCAGGCCGGTCGGAATCATGCCAGGCACTGCCCAGATGGGTTCGGGCACATCCATCGCCACTCAAGTCCTTGAACGTGAAGCCAGGCGCTGCGGTTGAAGCCGCTTGCCGGTGTCGTCTGCTTGTCTTTCATCGTATCCATCGCGCTGTCCGTCACCGCATCAGGCGGCGCGGCGGTTTTCGTAGTTGCCATAGCCGTACTCCAGTCGAAGGGCATCCTTGCTTCTGCCGAATAGTTCGTTGTACGCCTGCCGGAACTGCACCGCGTTGACCATGACATCGGTGCCGTCGCGGAACGCCCGCATCATGGCGAACGCCTGGTCGCCAGGGTTCTTGAAGAGAAAGCGTGAATGCCGGTTGTCCGTGGGCATCACGCCGAGTAGTTCCATGCCCTGCGTGAGCAGAAAGGCTGCGCACCACACGTCGCGGATTTCACATACGTCGCTGTACATCGTCGCTTGGTCCTTACCGTCTCGTGCCCGCGTCCTAGTCGCGGGCAGACAAATAGCCTGCACGCTGCATGCGTCAGGCTGGTGTGGAGCGGAAGTTGCGCCGCCCAGGCGCGTAGGCTGTGGTCGGTGGCCGTGGTCATTGGCCGTGGTCGGTGGCTTAGACCACCAACGGGCGCTTGTCGAGCAGCGCCAGGACGCTGCGTGGAATCAGCGTGGCGCTGAAGAGTTTCAGCGTGGGCACGCGGTGCAGGTAGATACGCTGGCGCAGCGCCGATGTTCCTTGCAGCCCAAGAGCTTGGCCGCGTCCTTCACCGACAGGTACTCGGTCCGTGTCAATCAGCATGTCGTTCACCTCCTCTCTCGTGTGACGGTGTGAGGGGTCATCATATTGCAGGGCATCATTTGGTGGGCAAAGAGAAAGCCAGCACAGAGGGGTGGTGCTGGCCGTCTAGTAGTGGTGCGCAGGGGGCGAACCCAAAGGAATTGTAGTAACCACCGAGTGCGCATCATACACTTTCAGTATCGCACTTGGTAAGGCTGTACCACCCCTGTTTGATTCCGGCCCGCAGCAGATTGCTCCAGATTGCTCCAGATTGCCCCAAGGTGGTCCACTCGCGCGCCGTCCGCATGCCGCCTGTATGCTGGCAGCATGCCAGGCTCATGCCGCACGCTGCCGACGCCCTGCGCCTGCTCTGGCACCACCGCGCGGGTCCGGCTCGCCATTGAGCTTGCGCCGCAGCGCGATTTCGGCGTCGAGCAGCGTCTCGCTGGCGTGCGCGAGGCTGCGATGGCCGTAGGCTCGCTCGTATGCCTCCAGCGCGGTGTAGCCCATGCCTTTGAGGGCCAGCAGCGTGCGCTGGCGCAGCGGTAACTGCTTCAGCGCGGCGATAAGGTCGGTACGGCGCTCACTACGGGTGCCGCCATCGCCGTCCTCGAAGAGCAGGGCCAGTTCGGCGTCGATGTCGCAGGTGTGGAGGCGAGCGTCGAGTTCGATGGGTTCGATAGGTGGGCGTTGGGTCGGTGTGCGTACCATAGAAGTCGTCCTAATTCCGCAAGAGTCCGCGTCTCGCACGCGGGTGAAGCAGGGTCATACAACAGGGTCATACAGTAGAATTGCTCTGCCGTCGTCTGCCGTCATCGGGTGGGAAAACGGCGCGGCCACCGCATGCATACCATGCAGTGGCCTGACGTGGGCAGTATACCACCCTAGCGTGCGGTGCCGCAAGAGCAGTGCGGCTTCGTGTGCCATAGTCGCGTAGCCACTGCCGCGCCCCACGCACGTGGGCTTCGGGAGTCACGCCTGATGCCCGCGCACGTCAAATGCGGGCATCCTGCCCTCCCTTACGCGCGGGTGCGCGCGTGTCAGTCCGCGTCCGCCGACACCACCCGTGAGCAGTTGCGGACGCAGCATGCGGCCTGCGACACCCTCACCAACAGCCGTACAGCCCCGACATGGGCATGCCACCCTGTTGGTGAGAGTGGTGGCAGTGCTGGCGGCAGTGCTGGTCGCGCCTCAGCCGGTACGCCTCAGCCGGTACGCGGCAGTGGCGCGGCGTCGGTAGCAGCGTTGGTCAGCGCGTGGGTAGCAGCGTGGGTCGGCGCGTGGGCTGTCCAGCCTGCCTGGGGGTGGAAGCGCAGCAACCACTCTGTCTCGCCCGTGCGGCTAGCATGCGCGCTAACGTGCGCGTCAGCGTGTACGCTAGAGTGCTCGAACGACGACATCCGCCTTCGCATGGACTCCGTCGCCGATCTCGCCGCATCAGTGCGCTGGCTCACCGACCAGGGCATCGCCGATCCCCGTCGCGTCGCCGTCTGGGGTGGCAGCTACGGCGGCTTCATGGTCCTCTCCGCGCTGACCACCTATCCCGACCTCTGGGCCGCCGGCGTCGACCTCGTCGGCATCGCCAACTTCGTCACCTTCCTCGAAAACACTGGACCCTGGCGCCGCAAGCTCCGCGAGCCGGAGTACGGCAGCCTCGAAAACGACCGCGACTTCCTCGAAGCCATCTCGCCGATCCACCATGTTGACGCCATCTCTGCCGCGCTCTTTGTGGTGCACGGCGCCAACGATCCGCGTGTGCCGGTCGGCGAGGCCGAGCAGATCGTCGCCGCGCTGCGCACGCGTGGGGTGCCCGTCGAATACCTCCGCTACGACGACGAAGGGCACGGCCTGCTCAAGCGCGCCAATCGCCTCCACGCGTATCCCCAAATCGCCCGCTTCCTAGACGCCCAGGTGCGCGATCGCGCCTGAGTCACGCCGCCTGGTAGCCCGCGGCAAACAGCCGATTCCCCGGCTGATGTGTCCGAATTGCCCCAACGGCACATCACCATGAGAATCTGCGATGGCGGCGCGTTGTCAATCCTCATCCATCCCATCCCGTGCCCGCCTCTGGCCCCCAGGGACTCGACGCGAGCGGCTGCTCCACGCCATCATGCTCGGGGTACTGCATCTTCCTGCTGACCTGGGTGCATCTCGACCTTGGTGCGCTGTTCGTCCCCACCTGGCGGCCACTACAGCGTCGCCCGCGACCTGACCTCCAGCCAACGCATCGCCAGCGCCGCCAACCGTCCACGCCTCCGATGGATCGCCCCCACGTCCCGCGACTATGCTCATCTGTAGGAGGATCAGCCGAAGACTGGAGACCGGCGTATGCGAGCGAGCGACATCCTGCGGCAGACTTCGCAGCGCGCATGGCCCCTGCCGCGCGGCCCCTGGGTGATGCGCCAGCAATGGCACGATCTGCTCTTCGCCCACTGGCCCGTCGCGCCCGCGCTACTCGCGCCGCTGCTCTCCCCTGCTGTCCCGCCATCCGCCCTCGATACCTTCGATGGCAGCGCCTGGGTCGGACTCGTGCCATTTCGCATGCGCGGCATCCGCCCGCGCGGCCTGCCAGCCATGCCCTGGCTCTCCGATTTCCCCGAACTGAACCTGCGCACCTACGTCACGTTCGGCGACCGCCCCGGCGTCTACTTCTTCAGCCTCGACGCCACAAACCCCGTTGCCGTAGCCGTCGCCCGCCGGCTCTTCTCCCTACCCTACTTCACCGCCGCCATGCGTTGCGAGCGTGACGCCGGAGCAATTCGCTACCGCAGCGCCACGACCCACCAGGGCCGATCCGCGCGGCTCGATGCCCGCTATCGCCCCGTGGGGCCAGCGTTCACCGCCGAGCGCGGCTCAATCGAATACTTCCTTACCGAGCGCTACTGCCTCTATGCCGTCAATCCGCGTGGCTACGTCTATCGCGGCGAGATCCAACACGGACCCTGGCCGTTGCAGCTCGCCGCCGCCGAGTTCGCCGAGAATACCATCGCGCTGTCGCATGGCATCACCCTCCCCGACACACCTCCGCTGCTCCACTTTGCCGCCCGGCAAGACGTCGTTGTCTGGCAGCCATACCGCATACGCTGATCGGCGCATGCCGTTCGCTACCCGCGTGGCCAATGCGCCGCCCGCCGGCGCGACAACGGGGATGGCTCTGACGGCGCGGCAAACGCCACGTCAACCGTCTCTGGCGGCGCGGGCGGTTGGGTGCCGCGGCGCAACAGTCGGGAGCGTAGCCGCAGCGCCAGCATCGGCCCCAGCGCCACCAGCGCGACGATGCCGAAGAAGAGCACGATCGTCAGGCTGTTCTGCGTCATCGCGGGGCCTAGTGCGCGGCCCAGTCCAAGATACCCGCAGAAGTAGATCAGTTGCCCCGCCGCTTCGAGCGCGAGGTAGCGAGCGTAGGGGTAGCGCGTGGCGCCGGCCAGCGCGCTCACTGGGCTGGCGAAGGGCGTCAGCAAGAAGCGTGACAGCAGAATCAACATCGAGCCATTGCGGGCGAATCGCTGTTCCGCGCCTTCGATCGATCCCCATCCTATGCGGCGCTCGAGCCGCGCCAGCCCCCGCCTCAGCAAAGGGCTGCCCGCCCGTCCCAGCCAGTAATCGACGCTGTGGCCGAGCGCCGCCGCCACGAGCGCGACCACCAGCAGCACTGCAAAGTTCGGCCCGTGTGGCGTGGCGCTGAGTGCGCCCAACCCCACAAACGCCGCGGCGACGGGGAATGGCAACGGCACACCAGCGGCGGCCAGCGTCACCAAAAGCGCCAACGCCGGGTACCCGTATACAGCGATCCACTCGCTCAGCGTTGTCGCGTCGATATGCACGAGAGTTGCCGCCTCCCCGAAATAGTCTCGCCTCAGCCTACCACAGCGGCACTAGCGTCAGACGAGTATGCTGAGAGCAGGCCATCTCATCCGGTTCGCAGCCGCCAGCGCACAGCCCAAGCGCATAGCCCGCGCGTGCACCAGCACCGCAGCGAAAGCAGCGTCCCCGTGTCCAATCTGCTCGTCAAGCTCACCCTCACACCCACACTGATAGCCGCGATCTCGCTGCTGGGGCGCCGCTGGGGTCCCGCCGTGAGTGGCTGGCTGGCCGGGCTGCCGTTCACCTCCGGCCCCATCGTGTTGCTCCTCGCGCTAGACCACGGCACCGCCTTTGCCGCCGCCGCCGCGCAAGGGATCTTGGCCGGCGGCTTCTCCGAGATAGCCTTCTGCCTAACGTATGCCTGGCTCGCCCGGCGCTGGGAATGGCCCGCAACCTTCGCGGCGAGCGTCGCCGTCTTTCTGATCGTCACGTTCGCCCTGCGGCCGGTCACACCGCCACTGCTGCCGCTCTTCGCCTGCGTTCTCGCCTCGTTCCTGCTCGGCCTGCTGCTCTTCCCACCCACACGCCCCTACCGCATGTTCCCCACGGCGGCCATCGCGCCCCGCTGGGAGATTCCCGCACGCATGGCGCTGGCGACCACGCTCGTCCTCGTGTTGACCGGCGCCTCCACAGCGCTGGGTCCGCGTCTGAGCGGGCTACTCTCGCCATTCCCCGTCTTCGTCACCATTCTCGCCATCTTCACCCAGCGATCCCTTGGAGCCGAGGCCACCGCGCGACTGCTCCGCGGAGTCGTCTTCGGCCTCTTCGCCTTCGCCTCGTTCTTCTTCGCGCTCTCCATGCTGCTCGCACGCACCAGCCTCGTCGGCGCCTTTCTGGGGGCGTGCCTCACCGCTGTGCTGGTGCAGGGGGCCACCTTTAGCATCCTCAGGCGGCGCGCACAGGCGGAGCACCTTGCACGCGAAGCGGCGTAACCGCCCACTCCTCGCCTCGGGTGCCCCGCTCGTTCACAGCGAGAGATGCTACTCGTAGCGCAACACTTCGAGCGGGCGGACGCGTGTCGACCGGTACGCCACCAGCCCCGCCACCAACATCGAGATCACCGCGGTGCCGATCACCAGCAGCAGCACCAACGGCGCACCCACGCCGAGGTCCGTCTTGAAGATTGCCTTGGCGGCCACCGTCAGGAACAACGTCACCATCAACAACGCCAGCACGCCGCCAGTGAAGCCGACGATGCCGTTCTCGACCAGCACTTCGCCGAGCACGCTACGACTGGTATAACCAACCGCCTTGAGGATGCCGAGTTCGCGCCGCCGCTCCAGCATCGCCA
This sequence comes from uncultured Chloroflexia bacterium, assembly GCA_963785845.1. Lineage (GTDB taxonomy): Bacteria > Chloroflexota > Ktedonobacteria > Ktedonobacterales > JADMIN01 > CAWAWP01. The sequence continues at coordinate 586,862 of CAWAWP010000004.1, forward strand.
GCGCCACCGCATTGGCGATGATGATGATCCCCGCCAGCACCGTCAGCGAGCCAATCGCCGTGATCATGCCGATGAAGTTGTCGAGGATCTTGATGAACGCCGAGAGGAAATCCGCGATGTTGAAGGTCTGGACGCTCGGCACCATCGCCTGCACCTCGTGCAAGGTCTGCGTCGCCTTCGCCGGATCGAGCTTCAGCGAAAAGGAGTAGGCAGGGTGGCCTGCGCTGAGTGCCAGTGTGACGCCGTTATCCGCGGAGATACCGCCGCTCACCAGCGAAAGGCTCGAGCCGAAGCCCTTGACCGTCAAGGTGACCGGATGCTGCTGGTTGGCGTCGGCGACGACGATGGTATCGCCGACCTTCAGATTCAGCGGTGGCAGCGCCGTGCGCGGCGACATGATCACGTTGTTGGTCCCCGCGTCGGCGGCGGTGAGATTATGACCGGCGGAGCCGCCGCCCTGCCGCGACAAAGTAACGTCCGGCACGCTGCCCTGTGCCAGGTCGAAGCCTTCGATGGAGCTGAGATAGCTTTGCAACTCCTGGTTGCCAATCTTATTCGCCCCTGATCCGGTCGTCTCTTTGAGAATCGTCTCGAACGGAACACCGTTGACCGAGATCGGATAGACGTTGGCGAGCGTGTTGATCTGCTCTTTCTGCACGCCGCCAACCTTCTTCAGCGCCGCAACTACCTGATCTTTGTTGCTGTCGTTGGCGATGATATAGGAGTTGTACGTGATCTGCGAAGATATGGCGCTGCCGATCTTGTCCTGAATGTTCTGGCCCAGCGCCAGCACCGTGCCGATGACGAAGAGGCCGATGAAGAGCGCCACCAGCGTCGTCACCGTGCGTGCTTTCTGCCGCCCGATATTGCGCAGCGCCAGGCGAAAGTTCACCTTCCACGCTCGCGGCAGGATCACAATCACCAACCCGAAGAGCGAGACCGAAAGCAGGAGGATGCCGAAGCCCGGCACCGCAATCGTCAGCAGCACAGAGATCGCCAGCGCTGCGACGATCAACAGCAGGTACCACCACGTGAAGCGCTCCAGCACGGGGAGTTTGCTGATCAGCAGCACGACCACCCCGAAGAAGAGGCTCAGCAGCAACAGGAAGATCCCCGTTCCGCCGACCGCGCCAAGGGCGACCGCCGTGTTCTGGAGGATGAAGTCGGCGAGGAGGAAGTAGAGCACGGCGACGAGCAGCCCCAAGCCAATCGTCAACAAGATGCTCGCCCCGCCCGCGCCCTCTGGCATCTCGCGCAGCACGGCGAGCGGTCGTACCCGGCTAGCCTGCACAATCGGCATGATACCGAAGATCAACGCCGTCGCGAAGCCGATCACCGCGCCCAGCGCGACCGTCTTCGCATCGATCGTCGAAGGCAACTGTAAGAAGAAAGCCTTCTCCACAAACGCCTTGAGGATGAAACTGACGCCGATGCCTGCTGCCGATCCAATGATGCCGCCAAGCAGGCCGAGCAGCGCCGCCTCAAGCCCGAACAGGCTGTAGAGATCGCGCTGGCGGTACCCCGCCGTCTTCAGCATCGCGATCTCCGTGCGCCGCCGCCGCAGGAGCACCTGCATCGTGTTGATGATGCCCACGCCGCCGATCAGCAGTGCCAGCAATCCAACGATCTGCAAGAAGTAGTCGATGTTCTGGACCGAGTCTTTGTTCTGCTGGATCGCGTCGTTCACCGTCGTCACTGTGGCGCGCGGGAGTTGCTGTGAGAGTATGCTCTTCGCGGCATCTTGATTGGCCGTTGTACCGCCAGGGACGTTGGCATAGACGACGGTATAGGTCACCGGCAGACCGGAACTGCTGCTTGCCGCGCCATACGTATCCAGCGAGACGAGCGCGACCGCCGTGTTGAACTGCCCCGAGCTGGCGATCTCCGCGGTGATGTGAACGTTGAGCGTGCGCCCATCGGTCGTCGAGATCGACAGCGAATCGCCGACGTGCGCGTTGAGTTGCGTAAGTAACTGTGCGCTGACCACCGCGCCGCCGTTGCTGAGGGCGTTGGTCAGCGTGTCGTCGCTAGGATTGATGAAGATCGGCGCTCCGGCCACGGGGAAGGTCGCCGGATCGACGGCGCGGACCGAGTAGAATTGAGCGTTGCCATGCTTGTCATAGGTCTGCGCGTCGTGCGCCGAAACCGCCGTCCACGTCGTGATGACGCCCTGCGATTTCAACGAGGGGAAGATCTGCACTTGCGTATCGGTCAATGGTGAAATGTCGCTGCGCACCTGCACGTCGCCGCCGTTGCTAGCGCGTACGTTGCCCGTGAGCGCACCGCCGATCATCGCGCCGACCAGCTCAAGCGAGACGATGGCGAGTACGCCGACGGCAACGCAGAATATCGCCAGCAAGGTGCGCTGGCCGTTGCGAACGAGCGAGCGCGTCGCGTAGTTCCAGTACATGCGCAATTTCATGGGATGCCCCCAAACCGAGCCGCACGCGGCGGATATACTTGAGCGTTGGATGGAGTCGCGAAGCGCTACTGCGCCACGAGCCCGTCCACGATGCGCACCGCGCGGTCGGCAGCGCCTGCCACGTTGGGATCGTGCGTAGCGATAACGAAGGTGGTGCCCGTCGCCTGGCGTAGATCGCGGATCATCTGCAGGACGTTATCCCCATTAGCTTTGTCGAGGTTGCCGGTCGGCTCGTCCATGATCACGATCGCCGGGTTGGTAGCCAACGCTCGCGCGACGGCGACGCGCTGCTGCTCGCCACCGGAGAGCTGTGTCGGGCGGTTGCCCATGCGATGCCCCAGACCCACCAGCGTCAAAAGCTCCTGCGCGCGGGCGGAGGGGCTGCCGCTGTGCTTGCCGACGTAGAGAGGCACCTCGACATTTTCCTGCGCTGTGAGCGTGGGAATCAGGTTGAACGCCTGAAAGACCATGCCGATCTTGGCGTTGCGCACGGCAGCCAGTTGGCCCTCGCTCATGCGGGTGATATCCACACCATCCACCAGCACCTGTCCGCTTGTCGGGCTATCTAACCCCGCGATGATTCCCAGCAACGTCGACTTCCCCGATCCAGACGGCCCGACGATAGAGACGAACTCGCCTGGATTGATGCGTAGCGAGATGCCGTTGAGGATGTCGATGCGCTCGCGCCCCAACGGTAGAGACTTTCGAACATCGATCGCCTCCAGCGCCGCCGCTGCGGTGGTAGCGCCGGATTGCGTTGTTTGCCAGGTCGGCTGAGTCATTCTGCGCTCCCTATGCTCCCAAGGCCTGCAAACGACACACAAGCAGTGTGCACGTCTCGCGCCTCCCGAAGAAAAGTACGTTGTTGATACGCTTGGCTGCACCAGCGCGTTGCCCCGCAACAGCGCCGTGGCGTTAAAGCTCGGTTAAATCCAGGCGAAGCTCAGATCTTGTGCGGGCCTTGCCGTCAGCGCGCCGCCGCCGAAGCGAAAGGTGCCCTTCAAGCGTACCCGCGATTTCGGGCAGTGCTGCTTCCCTGCCGACGGTACCTAAGACATTTCCGTCCTGTTGGTGTATACTCGTCGTCGCACCGCAAAAGTAAAGGAGCCTCCTATGCACCAAAGGCGCTTCCAGCCGCATGCATACCGCGTTATTGGCATCGTGCTCCTCGGCGTCGCGTGCATGGTGATCGCCGCCTGCGCCTCCAGCGCCAGCACGAGTGGCGCGGCTACCGCGACCGCTAGCACCGGAGCCACCGCCCAGTCGGGCACGCCCTCGCCCACCGCTACGACGTCGTCCTCTCAGCCAACCGCGACGCCAGGGCTGTCACTCGATCAGATGACCGTCTATGTCGGCGACGACAGCGGCACCTTCTATGGGATCAATGCCGCCACCGGCGCCAAACGCTGGAGTGTCGGCATCACTGGCTCGTCCAACAAACCCTACACGGTCAACGGCATCGTCTATGTCACCACGCAGAGCGGCTGGGTCTATGCTATCAACGCTGGCCACATCCTCTGGCACGTCCAACGCAGCAGCGGTATCGATGGCCGCCCGGCAGTCTTCAACGGCAACGTCTACGCCGCCTCGGAAGACGGCGTGATCTTCGCGCTCGACGCCGCCAGTGGCACGCAGAAATGGCAATATCCCACCGGCGCGCAGATGAGCAACATCGCCGTCAACGTGCAGTCCGATGGCACACTCTACAGTGGCGCCAGCGACGGCTATCTCTACTCCCTCAACGCGAACTCCGGCGCCTTGCGTTGGCGCTATCAGACGTCATCGGCCATCGAGTTCACGTCGCCGACCGTCAGTGGTGGTCTCGTCTATACTGGCGCGGACAACGGCAAAATGTACGCGATCGACACCAGCAACGGCGCATTCAAGTGGTCATATCAGGCTGGCAGCCAGATCATCGGCAAACCCACCACGTACAACGGTACGCTCTTTTTCGGCTGCTCCGACCACAACCTCTATGCCATCGACGCCAATTCCGGCCACTTCAAGTGGAAGCACGCCACCAACGACAGCGTGAACGGGACCCCCGTCGCCTCCAATGGCATTGTCTACGTAACCTCCGGTGACCAATACCTCTACGCCCTGCACGCCAGCGATGGCTCGCAGGCGTGGAAGGTCCACGCGAACGGCGGCTTCGGGCTTGGGTATGGCTATCCAGTCATCTCCAACGGACTCCTCTTCATCGGCGCCGGCGATGGCAACCTCTACGCCTTCACCACCTCCAATGGCTCGAAGAAGTGGAACTTCAATGCCGGTGAACCGCTCTCGTCACCCACAATCGGGCAGTAACTCGCGTTGGTGCATCTGCGGGTTCCTCTCTTCCCTCCTTCGTGAGAGAGGGGCCCGCATTCCTCGCCGCATCCCTAGCGCTCGGAAATGATCTGGTCAGCGAGCGCTTCTGGATAGCTCTGGATCACGGAAACCGGTGGCTGGTGGTGATCGGGGTGCAGCAGATCGCGCGCCACGTCATAGGCGAGATACGCCCCGAGTGCCAGGGCCGCGCTCGTCTTCAGCGTGAAGATGGTGCGGTTGCGCTCGCCGTTCGGCCCTGAGAAGCAGAGCTTCGTCTGGACACCGAGCGGATCGTGCAGCGCCTCCACCAGGCTCTTGCCGATGCGCTGGATCTCGCCGATGATCGTCCCCACGTCATTGCTCGCCGCCGCACGCGCAAAGGCTGCAAGCGCCTCCGGCTTGCGATAGAGCATCCCCTGCCAGGGGAAAGCGAGGTAGTAATCAGGATGCTCGACGTACTGCAGCGCCTGCATGACGTGTAGCACCCAATCGACATACCAGGGTTGCACGCCGCCCTGAATGCCGTGGAGGAATACCATCGTCATGTTGTGCAGCTCGATGCGCTCCTGCTCCGTGAGCGAGTGGATATCTACCTCCCACTGCAAATGATTGATCATGTCGCGGAGCAGCGGCAGTTCGCGGATGATCCTCGGGACGAAACGCAGCGTCTCATCGGCGATAGTGCCGGACTCAGTGCGCAACACCTCATCGCTATGCGCCGGTACGGAGTCCAGCGTGGGGTTGGCGTCGTGATAGTACGTGCGCCGGAATTCGAGATAGGCCTCGGCGACCGTGTCTTCGATCTGTTGCGCGGCGGAGCGCGTCGCCTCCGCCAGGGTGAGTGGCCGCGTGACCGCCGCTGTGCCTGATTGACCGCCGCTCGCTGCGCCGGGGTCTTTTGGCCCGACCGGATTCATCTCCGCCATGCTTCTCTTCCTCCCCGCCGACCCATCCGCGCCTTGCGCCCACTGCGCTCGGTTTCAGTGTTCCAGGCACACCTACTGGCCGTAACTCGTTTCGTAGCCTTAGCCTACAGGGCTGGTGCGCGTCTGGCAAGTGCTCGCGGGGCGGCTTTCAGCGTGTCATCGCAGCATGTACGCTGCCAACTAGCTGGGGTTGGCAAATTTGGCTCTCGGCGGAGTCACGACGCCGCGCTCAGAAGATGTTGACCGAGCGTGCCACGAGCAGGATGAGGATCGATCCGGAGATCAGCGCTTCGGCCATCATCAAGAGCTTGGCGCGCGCTGTGAGTGGGGCGGTATCGGCTGGGCTGAGCGCGGTGGCGAAGTTGAAGGCGAGGAAGAGATAGTCGACAAAGCCCGGCACGAAGGTTATCCCTGAGCTTTGCTGCGGGAAGAGGAAGTCTGAGGCAATGTGGCCGCGTACATGCCGTCGCACCGGGCCGTCTCCATCGATTTCCCAGTACCACGAGGCGAAGATCAAAATGTTGCTGGCCCATAGCAGTGCCGCTGGCCGCAGAAGGCGTCCGCCGCCGTTTTGGATGCTCGGCAACACGGCGATGTAGAGGGCAAGCGAACTGAGCAGAGCTAGTGTCAGCAGCGATTGCAGCACCAAGCGCAGGATGTGCGCGATCGGATGGACCCGCTGCGGTTGAGGGTGCAGTGCCACGACGATTGAGGTTGGCAAGAGCACGACGCCGACTAGCACAAGGGGTAGCCAGCGCGGTGCGGCGACGACGCTCGTCGGGAGGAGGAAGTAGGCAATGCCAACGAAGACCGCGCCGACCGAGGCGAGCGCCCACTGCGGCTGCAACTCTCGGTACATCGCCGGAGTCATCGGATGCTCATCTTTGGCTGACCGTTTGGCCGTCATAGAAATGTCTCTCAACCTTCGTGCAGAGAGTCGCCAAAAGGGACCGCTGAGGCTAGAGACGAAGTATTGGCTGCACGAGCAACCCACGGTCAGAATTTGGTGGCCGGGGATGTTCCGACGTGGTCAGATGCCGCCTCGAAAAGACATCGAAGACTTGTGACAAGGAAAGCCCGCGCTGACTCTGCGTCCTCACGCGCCGGCAGTCGGCGCACACGCACCTTGCATTGGCACGGCACGCACTCTGCAGAGCCACGAAACAGCCGTCGCGCGATCCGGGCGGATCACATGCGCGACGGCTGCGCCGACCCTAACTGCTGACCACTACTCTGCAAGCGTTTGGTCGCGCGAGGCGCCGAGGTCGCCGGTCGCTGGTTGGTTCGCGTTCAACGGCATGTCGCCAACGGATTGGGCCGGGTTGGCGCGATATGGCGTCTCGGTGTCCACCATGTTGGAGGCATTGCCCCAATTGCCGTTGCTCGCGTCTTCTTTCGTCACCTTGAGGTAAATGCCATCGGCTTCAGTTCGGGCTATTGCGCTCGCGGGTACCGGAAAGTCCTTCGGGAAGAACAGTCCCTTTTGGATGATCAGCTCGTTACCTAGTTGCCCACTCTCAGCCACGCTGCCAAGTTTGTCGCCGTTGACATCGAAGACCGGCGTCCCTTTTTGGAAGTGCTGAGATCCGCTGTTCCCATACGTGGTGTCGTTCATACTCCACATCCCTTCTGCTGCTCGTACTGCGTGCTCGTACTGCGCCCGGCGAGTTGGCGCTACGGCGCCAGGACACGCGAGTCCGCATCCTGGCTCGCATATTCCCCTCAATGAGCGGAGCCGCTGGTGCAAAGGCTGTGCCATGCCCGCCTGAGCGGTCGCTCTAATGACGTGTTCGCAGCTAGCTCGTGGCGTGCCCTGAGAAATCCGAAGGGACGTCTGCATTGGAGCGAAGTTTGCGCTCGTAAGCTCCGCCGACCGGCGATTCAATGCTGCCATCGTTGCGCGTCAAGATGCCGCGAACCTCGGCATCGCGATCGGCGGGAGCTACGGTGAGGCGTGTGACGCCCTGTTCGATGCGCTGCTCGCGGAAATAACTCTCTTCCACTGGTGCGCGGGAGACAAGTATTGCACCGATGAGCCAGCCGACGATGCCGCCGCCGATCGATGCGACGATCGCCGCTCCGGTGGTGCTCTGTGCGCTGCTGATGAGCACCGTGATAAGCCAGCCCAAAATCCATCCAACAGTGCCGAGCACGAGCGAGCCAACCAGCGCGCCGGTGATTGAGCGCCGATTAGGATCAAGGCGAGCACCCACATCGGTCGCTCCAGGATGCTCTTGCGATCGCAACTCGAGTTGGCCAGGTGTGACCCCAATTTCTTCGAGTTCAGCGGCGGCGCGTTCTGCACTCTGCCGATCGGCAAAAGTGGCTGAGATGGTTTGTGCCATGATCAAACTCCTCGCGAGCGAATAGGTGCGTCATGGATGACGTTAGAGCGTCGCAACCAACTCGTTGCTGGTGCGTCGTTATCGATCGCTCGGTGGTGAGTCGCTGCGTTCGGTTGGAACTGGCGCGACGTCGAGGTCGGCGGACTGGTCGCGTTCGCGCTGACGTTGCGCCTCAGCGATAATATCTTCGTCGGTGATCGGATGCTGGCCAGTGCTGTCGCCGCTTGCGCCCCGCCGCTCAGTGTAAGGCGTCTCCATTCCGGGGGAGACCACAGTAGTGTCGGCGGGCGCGCCAGGCGTGCGACGTACCAGCAGATCGGCATTCCGCGAGTCAGATGTTGACGCCGTTTGCGGCGCCGCGTTGCTCACAGCTGCGGGCGCGACTCCACCAATGTCGTCTTCTCCCTTAGGAGGGACCGCGTTCGCCCCAGGTGCCGGTGCGGCATCGGTGACGGCAGACTGCGTGATGCCGCCGATAGTGCCTTTCGTCTCCCCGTCACCCCGCCCGGCGGGTGAACTGGTCGCGGCAGGAACGCGCTGATCCTCGGGTCCGAGCGTCAGTGCCCCAGAGCGTAAGAGGATGCTCTTGGCCTCGGTAACGCGCTCCTGGGCCTCCACGGCGACGAGAACGTTACCTTTCTCGACACTGCCCTGATAATATCGCGTCTCCTCAGATGGAACGCTCAGAAGCCTTGTCTCGAAACCGACTGCCGCCAGGTTGTTGAGCGCCCGCTCGGCAGCAGAGCGATCCGGGAATAACCCGGTGATGGTTGTAGACATATGTGACCTCCTCGGGCAGCTAGATCAGGCGCTTTCTAGGCGACCCAACTAGATCAGGCGCTTTCTAGGCGTACCCAAGAGGAAATGTACGCACGTTACGTGCCGACCAGCGCCGCAGTGTCAGGAAGCGCGGCCCAATCCTCCGCGGAAAAGTGCCAGTTAGGCGGTGCGCACTGGGTGACGGCGGTCACGTGTGCGTCTCAGTAGTCTCAAGTCTGCTTGAGGTCTTGACGCTCTTGTTCGTCCATCGCGGCGCGCACTACGAGACGGTCGCGCCAGGCGCTCACGGCATCTCTGACGACGGTGATAATGACCGCGAGGCCCAACTCCTCGGCAAGGTGGAGCAGGTGCCGCTGGACGAGCCGCTGCTGTTCGTGCGTGGCGCGCGTGGCGATACTCGCCTTGTACGCGGCTCGCTCTCGCGCCGCGATCTCGTCGGGAGAAGGCGGCAGGTGTTCAAGGTAGTCCTCGGCGCTGGGGTGCGGCTGTGGACGGTTACGCGCCTTGAACAGGTAGAGCAAGAGCCAGAGCGACGGCAGCAGCACCACCATTCCGGCCGTGGTGCTGATCAAGAGCGGACCCATCACAGAGGGCGGCGACGATGCGTTGGCGATGGTTAGATCTGGCGGGACGAGAAAGGGGTACTGCGCGGCGCCCCAGGCGACGAAGATGCCGCCGACCGTTCCAGCGACGGCGATGCGTGCGAGCAGATAGCGCCGAATGAGGAGAAGCAGCGCCGTGGCGATGCCGAGCGCGGCGGTCGCCGCCGCGATCAACGAGCGGCAGGGTGCGGTCGACCAGGTGACTCCAAACAGCAGGCGCGCCAAAAATACCGACAACCCCCGCGACCGCACCCACGGCGCCGGTATATGCGTACGCGAGGAGTGCGCGGCGGCGGAAGAGGTCCGCAAGGTCGACTTTGCCATCGTTGTGCGCCTCGACCACCATGTAGACAGCGGCAAGCAGCGCGCACATCCCCACGGCGTAGAAGCCGCAAATTAGCGGGAATGGGGCAAGCCAGGTAGATACGTACTCAGACATGAAGGAGCCGTTGTGCACGTGGATGCTGACCGCTGGCGACGGTTCCGGCGGCGACGCCGAACGCGAAGGGAGCAATGAGGCTGAAGACACTGAAGATGCGTCGCCAACCAGACTTAGCAGGGACCAGCGGAGCGAAAGTGCGAATAGTAGGCAAAGGCGGCGCCGCGCATCACCGTGCCGATGAGTGCGACGACGGCTGGGAAGAAGAGTGCGATGGAGAGCGACGAAAAGACGATCGGAAACGCGGTGAACAGCCCAGTGACGAGAAAGATCAGCCAGATCTCGTTGGCCTCCCAGATCGGCCCGATGGCCTTGGCGAGGGCGCTGCGCTGCTGCTCCGCGTCTCGGCCAAACGCGAGGAGATCCCATATGCCCGCGCCAAAGTCTGCTCCGCCGAGAACGGCGAAGGCGATCAGTGAAAGCCAGAGCAAGTCAATCATGGCATAGGTCGAGGCGAGCGCCGGCAGTGCTGCGATCGGTACCATGCTCACGCTCCCGTCACTGGTTGCAGATCCTGAACGTCGGCGTCCTGTTGCCTGGGATGCCGAGGGCCGGTGTGCTTCCCGCGAGCTGCCATTGAGCGCGGCTCACGCGCTATGCGCAGGAGGAGGATCACCGTCGTCACGGCTAAAGCGACGTAGATCAGCGTGAAGAGCGAGAATGAGACGTCGAGTCCGGGGGCTGGCGTAACCGCCTGACTGGTGAGTACGTAGCCCTGGACCACCCACGGCTGCCGGCCCATCTCCGTCGTCATCCAGCCGAGTTCGATGGCGAGGAAGCTCAGCGGGCCAAGCGCCACGGCGGTCCACAGGACGAGCTTGTTTTCAAAGAGTCCCTTCCGACGGAAGAGATAGCGGAACCAGAAGAAGAGGCCGAAGAAGAAAGCCAAGAAGCCAATGCCGACCATCGTGTCAAAGGAAAGGTGCACAACGGGGATGAGTGGTGCGTCGGGCCAGAGACGCCGCGGGAATGCGTCGAGTCCCTTGACGGTGGTGTTGACGTTGCGGAAGGCGAGCCACGAGCCAAGCTTAGGGATGTCGATGCTGAAGTAGGTCTGGCCAGTGGCGGGATCGGGCCAGCCGAGAATCGTCTCGGGCGCGCCGGTGGCTGAGTGGAAGAGTCCCTCGATCGCCGCATACTTCACCGGCTGATATTTGGCGACCACTTGGCCGTTCAGGTCGCCGAAGATGCCCGTCACCGTGGCGCCGATGAGCGACATCGCCATGCCGACGAGCAACCCGCGCCGGTTGTAGGTGTCGCGCTTCCCGCGGAGCATGGCAAAGGCATAGATCGCGGCGACGCCTGCTCCCGTGGCGGTGAAGGCAGCGAAAGTCATGTGCATCGTCTCGGCGAGGGCGCTGGGATTGAGCATCGCGGCTACGGGGTCGATGCCGACGACTTGCCCATTCTTCACCTGAAAGCCGGTAGGGGTGTTCATCCAGGCGTTGGCAGAGACGACGAAGATTGAGGAGAGGAAGCCGCCGACCCAGAGCGGCACCGAGGAGAGCCAGTGCCAGAGCGGTGGCAGGCGATCCCATCCGTAGATGTAGATGCCGAGGAAGATGGCTTCCATGAAGAAGGCGAAGGCTTCGAGGGCGAAGGGGAACCCAATGATCGAGCCGGAGAACTTCATGAAGGTGGGCCAGAGCAAGCCCAACTCGAAGGAGAGAATTGTCCCTGAGACGGCGCCGATGGCGTAGAGGACGCCGAACGCCTTACCCCAGCGCCGCGCCAGGATGTACCACGTCTTGTCATTGCGGAGGTAGCCAATGCCCTCGGCAGTGAACGCCAGGAAGGGTACGCCAACTCCAAGCGCGGCGAAGACGATGTGAAATGCGAGTGAGGTGCCCATCTGCGCCCGCGCGGCGAAGAGGTTCGACATGCGACAAGTTCCTTTGTTGCGTCGTACCGCGTTGCACGGGGGAACGTTCAGGAGTCATTGCAGGAGTGACGCAGCATCCTTGCAGGGCGTGTTGCGGTCGACGCAATGAGGGTCAAACATCACATTCTGTACCAGGTCAAGATATCGGCTCGCCTGATTGTCGCCAAGTGCGAAAGGGCGAGCCCGCGGTGCGCCCGTCGGGGCCGGCGAAAATTGGGGGAGACGGTGAGGTGGCAGTTGCGGCCCAAGCGTTGCTGAGTCTGTGGGGTACGAGCGTCCGTGCGGGGCCATCCCACCACGAGCGACGCCGTGGCTGTTACGCGCCGGTGCGTGAATCGCTCCCAAAGAGCACTCGCATCCGTGCCAGTGTTTCTGGAGTGAGTGTGCCCTTTGCCTCTGCAAGCGGCAGGGCGAGTTGGGCGAGTGCACGGTAGGCGTCGCGGACCGCGATGAGCGCTTCGTCGGCGGCGTGGGCGTCGAGCCAGGCGAGATGTGCTTCGATGGTGCCAGTGTCTCCGCGGGCGATCGGCCCGGTGAGCGCCTGGGCGGGTCCATTGGCGGCGGTCTGCTCGACGGCGGCTCGTAGCAGTGGCAGTAGCGCGGAGACGGCGGTTTCCGAGGACTCGCCAAACGCACCCCAGAGTTGCGCGGCGGCTCCGAGCAGCGCAACCACATAGTTCGAGGCGAAGACCGCGGCAATGTGATATGGCACGCGAGCTTCGGGATGCAGGCGGATCGCGCGGCCACCGAGCGCCGTGACAATCGACTCCAGTGCGTGGCGGAGGGCGTCATCTTCGACGTCGAGTGACCAGACGCAGCCAGCAATGCGCGCGAGCAGTTCCTCCACGGGGGTGTCGTTCTCCGCGCGAGGGAATGTCATCAGCGGATGCAGCGCGGCGGGATGCGCGCCATGCTCGATGACGTCTGCAAGTACGTCGGCGGAGCGTGAACCACTTAGATGGATGACCCCCTGCCCCGTGCGCCACGGCAGATCGGCGGCGAGCAAAGGCAGAGCGTCATCTGAAACGGCGAGGAAGATCAGATCGCAGACGGCAGGAAGTTCCTCGGCGGGCATCACTCGCGCGCCGTGAGGAAGGCGCGCCACCAGCGCCTCAGCGCGTCGGGCATGCCGCGACGCCACTGCCTCGATATGTGCGCCGCGCGCCGCGATCACGCGGGCGAGCGCGCTTCCAGCTGAGCCAGCGCCGATGACGCCAACGCGACCTAGCGCCGCGAGATTGGGCGACGATTCAGTCATCATCCTGCTCGAAGAATGCTAATCACGGAGGACATAGAGTTCACAGAAGGCTGAAAAGGCGAAGAGATTCAGTCACAGAGAACGCGCACCCCGAAGAATCCCAGCGACGTGTGGAAAGTTGAGCGAGCACTCACGTATCCATCTATCACAGGTATGCGCGACGCGACGACACTCTGCTGCCCTCTATGGCCTGTGTGAATTCCGTGGGTACATTTCTGCCGTCGCCGCCCATCAGTCCAGATAGTCCTTGAGAATGCGGCTCGCCTGCGGGTGGCGCAGCTTGCGGATCGCGCGCTCCTCGATCTGGCGGACGCGCTCACGCGTCACCTTGAGTTCCTTGCCGACCTCTTCGAGCGTATGATCGTGATCGTCCACCAGACCAAAGCGCAACTCGATTACCTGGCGTTCGCGCAGAGTGAGGCTATTGAGCACCTTGCGCACCTCTTCGCGCAGCATCTGGCGCTCGGTCTGCTCAGAGGGGCCGGGGGACTGTGGGTCTTCGATGATGTCGCCGAGGGAATTTTCTTCCTCATCGGAGAGGGGGGCGTCGAGCGAGAAGACCTTGTCGGCCCAGACAAGCAGTTCGCTCACGCGGTCGGCTGTGATGGCTAACCGCTCACCGACCTGCGCCGTCGTCGGCTCACGCCCCAGCTCTTGGTAGAGTTGGCGAGTGGCGCGTTTGACGCGCATGACTTCTTCCATCACGTAGACGGGGAGGCGGACGGCACGCGTGCCTTCGAGGAGCGATCGCGTGATAGCCTGCTTGATCCACCAGGTGGCATACGTCGAGAAGCGGAAGCCTTTGTTTGGGTCGAACTTGGCAACGGCGCGGATCAACCCGATGTTTCCTTCCCCGACCAAATCTTCGAGGGGGAGGCCCTGGCCGACGTACTTCTTGGCGATGCTGACGACCAGGCGTAGGTTCGCGACGATCAGCGCGTTGCGCGCCTCGCGTTCGCCGGCCTCTACCCGCCGCGCGAGGGCGACCTCACTCTGCGCCGAAAGCAGAGGAATGCGCGAGATTTCGCGCAGATAGAGGCGCAGACTATCGCTCTGTGCAAGGCCGCTGAGATCGGCGCTGTCGGTCTCCACGGCCACATCTCGCTCGGATCGCGCGGCGCGCTCCGCCTCATATGCTGAGGCACGATCGTCCATAGTCATTGGTTACCGCTCGTTCCGCTTAGGATTGACTGCGCGGGCGCAGTATAGCACTCTGTTAACACCGTCGCAAGCTACGCGGAGCCGTTGCTAGGGCGGCTCGCCTCACGCTGTCTGCCGCGTCCTCCGTGCCAGGTATCGCTTGCTCCGCGCCACTGTATCACACGAGGTAGTGATCCCGTCGAGCGACATCCACGGTGGTGGAAGAGCGCTGTTGCGGCCACACATTCGCCACGGCACGCGTATACTATGGCTGGCGCTACGGCTGGCGTTGTCATGCGCGGAGGTCTGCGCATCCACTATGCCATTGGTCGTCCGTTCTCGCCAGCGCATAGGACGACCGGCGTCAGGTGCGGAAACAGCAAGCGGGGGCAGCCATGACAGCACAAGACTCGCCGGAGCAACGTTTGACGAGCTATCAGCAAGCACGACGCGATTTTCGTTGGGAAGTGGCGGAGGATTATAACTTCGCCCTCGACACCATAGGTAGGTGGGCCGAAGATTCCTCGAAGCTTGCCATGCTCTGGGTCGGGCCCGACGGACACGAAGAGCGCTACACTTTCGTCGATTTCGACGAGGGGAGCAGCCGGGCGGCCCATGCCTTCGAGAAACTTGGCATCGCCAAGGGCGACCGCGTACTAGTCATGCTGCCGCGCATTCCCGAGTGGTGGGAGACGGCGCTTGGCCTCATGAAGCTTGGCGCCATCGCCGTCCCTTGCACCACGCTGCTGACGCCGAAAGACATCCAATATCGCGCGGAAATCGCCGAGGCGGTGGCGCTGGTGACAGATCCAGCGGGTGCGCAGAAGCTGGCGCAAGTGCGTGAGCAGTGCACGACGATCCGCGCGACCGTGGTGGTCGATGAGCCTGGCGCGGAGTGCCCCGGCGGCTGCGTGGGCTACCATCCCGCCGTGGACGTGGCCTCACCGGTCTGGGAGGAGCGGCGCACGACGAGCGGCGACCCCTGTCTGATCTACTTCACCAGCGGCACCGTGGGCTACCCCAAGATGGTGCTGCACACCCATGCCAGCTATCCGGTCGGCCACACGGTCGTCACCGGGCGCTACTGGCTGGATCAGCGCGAGACCGATCTCCACTGGAACCTCTCGGAGACCGGTTGGGCAAAGTTTGCCTGGAGCAATTTCTTCGGCCCATGGGGCAATGGCGCGGCGCTCTTCATCCAGGATGCGCGCGGCAAATTCAGCGCACGCGAGACGCTGGAGATGCTGGCGAAGTACCCGATCACGACGTTCTGTGCGCCTCCGACCGCCTATCGCCTGCTTGGTGCAAGAGGATTTGAAGGCGCACTCGTTCGCCGCGCTGCGACACTGCGTTGGCGCGGGCGAGCCGCTGAACCCGGAGGTGATCGAGGCGTGGCGCGAGGTGACGGGGCTGACGATCCGCGACGGCTACGGTCAGACGGAAACGGTATTGCTCTGCGGCAACTTCCCCGGCGAAGCGGTGCGTCCCGGCTCGATGGGCCAGCCCGCGCCGGGCTTCGACCTCGCCGTGATCGACCATGACGGCACTGAGCTCGGGCCGAATCAGGAGGGCGACATCGCCGTGCGCGTCAAGCCCGTGCGCCCACTGGGGCTGTTCCAGGAATATTGGCGCAATCCCGAGGCGATGGAGCGCAGCTTCAAAGGCGACTGGTACCTCACCGGCGACCGGGCCTACCGCGACGCCGATGGGTATTTCTGGTTCGTGGGTCGCGCCGACGATGTGATCATCTCGGCGGGCTATCGCATCGGGCCATTTGAGGTCGAGAGCGCGCTGGTCGAACATCCGGCGGTGGTCGAGGCGGCAGTCGTCGCCAGCCCGGATGCGGTACGCGGCGAGATCGTCAAGGCATTCGTGATCCTCGCGCCAGGCTACGCGGCGAGCGACGAGTTGGCGGTGGAACTTCAAGAATACGTCAAGTCGGTTACTGCGCCGTATAAGTATCCGCGCGAGATCGAGTTCGTCACCGAACTGCCCAAGACGATCAGCGGCAAGATTCGCCGCGTGGAGCTGCGTGAGCGCGAGCGGGAACGCAAAGCGTAGGCGGGCAGGTAGCGCCGACCGAGGAGCAGTGGGCGTACTCACAATTCTAAGGTGGAGAGTGCACGCGCATATGCCGTACATCATTACCGCCGAACCGCCCGATAGCACGGATGCTCGTGCACTGATCACGGAGCTCGAGGCGCATCTTGCGCCGCAGTATCCGCGCGAGAGCCGACATGGCCTGAGCGTCGCGCAGTTGATCGAGCAACAGGTAGCATTCTTCGTGCTTCGCACTGAGGGTGAGCCCGCAGCCTGCGGTGGCGTCAAGCTCTTCGGCGACGAGTACGGCGAACTCAAGCGCATGTACGTGCGTCCGGCTTATCGTGGACGCGGCTTCGCCAGCGCGCTGCTCGAACACCTTGTGGAATACACCCGATCGCGCGGTGTCACCGTCCTTCGGCTGGAAACGGGCATCTACCAAGCGGAAGCTATCAGCCTCTACGAGCGGTCGGGGTTCACCCGCATCCCACCATTCGGGCAGTACAAGCTCGATCCACTGAGCATATTCTTCGAGAAGTCAATCGGCTAGCGGTGGGCAACCGCATGCGCAGGAGCCGTGACGGAGGTCCGGTCCAGCCAGTAGAGTACCGAGCCAGCGCTCTTGACGGGATGCCGCGCCAGTCCTACACTTCGATCAGCGGACGTAGCAGTGCGCCCGCCTGAGCAGCCGGAGCAGTACGCATGAACGCCAAGACACCGCCAGCCGCAGCGGACGACGCGGGCAAAGCCAAGGATACGCGCGTCTTCGTCCAAATCCCCAAAGCGGGACCGGGGCAAAGGTACAAAGCGCCGAAGAACCACGCGCAGCCGCTGCTCAGCGTGCTGGGTCGCCTTGCCGTGTTAGCGATGTGTGCCGCCGTTTTGCTGGTGCCTGGCGTGATCATGGCAATGATCATGTTCCTGCCACTCGGTGCCGGGCATAACAACGCTTCCGAGGCCGGGCTGCTCTGGCTCTGGATCCCTATGTTCATTTTCGTCGAGGCCTTCGCCGTCTTCATCGCCGTCAACGTCTACCGAGAAGGCGTCGGAGTGGCGGGCGAGGGGCGCCACCTGCGAGCACGCTAATCCAGCGGGAGCATGGCGCTGGCCAACCCCTGGCTGCGGCCTGATGCTGCTCCGACACGGAAACCGACGAGTATATTCGGGAACGTAATCAGGCCGACCAACGCTTCGCTCCCGCGCAGTTCCTGTCGGATGGATGGATCGTCCGCGCACCGATCAGGCCTCTCCAACTGCCCGCACCCTATCGCTACGTGCAGTCCTGGCCGAAACTTGACGGTTGACCGAGCACAATTGAGCGTTGCTGCCTGACGCGCCTACCTCAGCTTGCCTAGTCGCCGCCGTTGCTATATAATTTAGTGGTTACTAAATCGTGCAATCGTTTTGAGAGGACGTCTCAGTATGGTCCAGCGGGGAGTGAACGAGGGATGTGTCGCCCGTGGGGCGGACGAAGAGCGCGTCGAGCGTGGCAGAGCGTTGCTGCTCGGCGACGCGACCTATGCTCAGGTCGCCGAGACGTTTCGTGCACTCGCCGATCCTACGCGTGCCAAAATTGTCTACAGTCTGCTGCGACAAGACCTCTGCACCTGCGATCTGGCCGCGATACTTGGCGCGTCGGAGTCCTCGGTATCGCAGCACTTGCGTGTGCTGCGTCAGCTGCGCCTGGTGAAGAGCCGCCGAGCGGGTAAGCTCGTGCTCTACAGTCTGGACGACACTCACATCAGCCTGCTCCTCTCCGTCTGCCTGAACCACGTCCGCGATGGTGACGTCGACCACATCAATCTCGCGCCACTGCTGGCGCACTTCCCAGAGCGCGGGGCGCCGGGGGAGGCGCGCGCATGATCACATCGCACACCCACATGCACGCCCATCGCCACGGTATGATCGGGCGCGTATTGCGTACGGCCTTCGCACTCACCATAGGTATCCTCATCATCGAGTTCGCTGGGGGCGTCTTCTCACACTCGTTGGCGCTGCTCGCGGACGCAGGCCACGTCTTCACCGACGTCATCGCGCTGGGGCTGGCGTGGTTCGCCGCCGCACAGACTGAGCGCCCAGCGAATGCGCGCAAGACCTTCGGCTATCACCGCACGGGTGTCCTCGCTGCGCTGGTCAACGCCGCCACGCTGATCCTCGTGGTGGGCGTGATCGCCTTCGAAGCCGTGCGGCGCCTCCAGGATCCGCAGGCCGTGACGCCGTGGGTGATGTTTGTCTCAGCGGCAGTCGGCATCGCCGTCAACCTCTATATCGCGCTTGGGCTGCGGCGCGATGGTGGTGCGAATCTCAATGCGCGGGCGGCGCTGCTCCACGTCGTCGGCGACATCGGTGCGTCAGCGGCGGTGATCCTCAGCGCTCTGGTGATCTTCATCACCGGGTGGTATGCCGTCGACGCAATCGTCTCGCTGGTAATTGCCATACTGATCGCCCGCGGCGCGTGGGGCGTACTCCGTGAGGCGCTCGACATTTTGATGGAGGCGACACCGCGCGGGCTCGATACGGCGCAACTCGCCCGCGACATCCTGAGCACGCCAGGAGTGAGCGATGTCCACGATCTACACGTGTGGACGCTGACTGGCGGCGTCTCGGCACTCTCGGCGCATGTGCGTGTGCTGGATCGCCCTGTCTCTGACTACGATCCTCTGCTGACGAAGATCACGGCGCTGCTCGCCACGAAGTATGCTATCGGGCACACCACGATCCAGATCGAATGCGCCACCTGCGGCCACGAGGACCTCTATTGCCGTATGTCAGCAGATGGGCCGCACATTCACACGCCTGATTCAGAGGATGCGGTTGCCCGCTGAGAAGCCGCCCCTTGGTGTTTTCAGCGTTGAACCGTAAGGCACTCAGCGGGATGCCAATGGCGTCTACGAAGAGTGACCAGAGCGCATCCTCAGTCACGATCTGACCATCAGGGCCGCCACCAATTTTGGGTACTGGAAGCCATGCGGTGACGCTGTGTTAGCCTTGCTGGTTTCCGATCGAAGCATGCTCGAGCTGGCATCGGGGCCATGCACGGTTGGCGGCGCCAGGTGTCCGCCAAATGGCCCATCGGCCCTGCGGTCAGTTACGCCGCCCTCACCACTTCTGGATGGTGCGCCCCGACGATGCAACGCTGAGGTGATCGGTCGCCGCCCACCTGAGCAGCTTGCCGCGGAGCACCTCTCCGTCTGGCGTCGCTTCGGCGGTCATCGCCAGCGTGACGATGGCGCAGTTGGGGATAGGTAGACTCGCTAATGGCAGCACGTCCACTTCAGGGCAGAGATCGGCGACGCTGGCGAGCAGCAACCCGCCATGGCAGACGATGACGATCTCTTGCCCGTCGCGCCCATCTACGGCTGCGGAAATGCCCGCGCGCACGCGTGTATGCAACCCGCGCATAGTCTCGCCGCCGGGGAAAGCGAGGTCATGCTCTCCGGCGAACCACGCCTCGAAGATGCGGTCGTGTTCGGCCCAGAGCGCGTCGGTTGGTTGGCGCCCCTCGAAGTCGCCGACGTTGACCTCGCGAAACTCCTCGCGGATCGTGACGGGGAGCGCCAGCCGCTCGGCGATAATCTCGGCTGTTTCGCTGGCACGCTTCAGGGGCGAGGAGTAGACGGCGACGATCGGTAGCCGCGCGAAATGTTCGGCCGTCTCTTGTGCCTGCTCCCTGCCGCGCGCGTTAAGCGAGTAGTCTACGAGGCGATGCGAGAACTCGCGGGTGATATTCGCAGGATTCTCGCCGTGTCGTACCAGATGAAGGGTGTTCGTACTCATATCGCTATTGTAGAGCATGCGTCACGCGGCGTCCGCAGCCCTGCTGGTCACTGCTGGTCGTTGCCTTACGCGCCTCGTCGCTCGCGGGCCAGAGTCGTCGTCAGGCCGCCGACGATGCAAGCGATGAAAAGCACGGCGACCAATGCGTTCGGCGCGTTGGCATGGGTAAGCGCGGCGGCAAGGATGAACGCTAGCGCCACAGCGAGGATAAGGATCACGTCGCCGGCGAAGAAATTGTAGGTTGCTTTGAGGGCGCGGCCAATCTGGTTCATCGCGCCACCTCCGTTGTGGAGTGATGCTCTCGTTCGTCTGCTGTCTTTCGCAGAAGTGGCGGCGCGGAAGGGCGTAGCCAGAGGATTAGCCCGCCGCTGACGGCGAGATAGAAGGCGACCAGCACCAGGAGGAAGAGATCCTCGCCGGCCCAGGAGATTCCCAGTCCCTCGCCCCCCCAGAATGTGCCAAAGCTGGTGAGCATGATGCCGACGACGAACTTCAGCAGGTTCTCAGGCACCCGCTGCAACGGCGCCCGCACGAGTGCGCCCGCGCCGATCACCAGCACGAGCGCACCCGCCGCACCAAGCGTCGCCACCAGCAGCCCGCGCCCGTCGATGCTGCTCGCATTCTTCGACGCCTGGGAGCCGAAGGTGATCACGATGAAGGCGACCTCAAGCCCCTCCAACAGCACGCTTTTGAACGCGGTCACCACGCCGAACGGGTCCAAACCTGGATGCGGCTGCTCGCCACGGGCACGCATCTCGGCGATCTGCTCCTCGTAGATCGCCTCCTCGTCGTGCATTGCCTTGCGGCCAGAGAAGCGCAGGATCGCCTTCTTCAGCCATTTCAGCCCGAAGAGCACCAGCAACACGCCGACAACGATGCGCAGTGCGTCGATGGGGATCACCACTACGAGCGCGACCCCGAAGATTGCCACCAACACTGCCAGCGCGCCCGTCGCCGCCAGCGCGCCAGTGAGCGAACTGCGCCAGTTGATGGTTACGCCGACGACCAGTACGATGGTGAACGCTTCGACGAACTCGACGGTCGAGGCGAGGAAGGCCGCCACCAGCACAGCCCAAAGATTCCCACTCACGCGCTATGCCTACCTTGCATCAATCCGCGACCGGGCTCTCCGCCGCCCATGGCCCAGACGTATCGGTTTCAATCGTACCATGAGTTCGCTACGGGAGGGGTGCCTGAGCGTGACGCCCGGTAGATCCCTTTAAGGCGACACGCGCTGGCGAGTCAGGAAATCAGCAGGTGAAGCGCGGCCTCCGCCCTACCGCTTCGCTTTCCAGGAGAACGGACCGCTGACCTGGCGTACGGTCATCGAGCCGAGTGGCTTGGGCGCCGTCGACATATCGACCCGATGTGCGGGCACGGGCAAGAGCCCCATGCGCAGCTTGAGGTTGATGATGCGCAGCACCGATTGGTCGATGCGCGCCTTGCTGATCTGGCCGTTGGCCATCGCATCCTTGATGCCCTGGATATACCAACTCACCTGCGTCGACGTGAACGGGCCGACGAGCAGATCGTCGCCCGCCTCGATCGACAATGCCGCAGCCTGCGATGCGCTGTAGGTCTTGGAGATGCCGTCCATGTAGAGCGCGTCGGTCACCACTACGCCGTTGTAGCCCAACTCTTTGCGCAGTACGCCATTGATGATGGTCGGCGAGATTTCCGCCGGCAGCTTCGGATCGAGGGACTTCATCAGGAGATCAGTGGACATGATCATGCCCACCTGGCCCGTGGCGATCAGCGCGCGATACGGCGCCAACTCGACGGACTCGATCTGGTCGACGGTGCGGTCGATGACTGGCAGGCCAAGGTGCGCATCGCTCGTCGCCGCGCCGAGACCGGGGAAGTGTTTGAGACAGACCGCCACGTTGGCGCTTTGCATGCCCGTCATGTAGGCGCCAGCCATCGCCGTCACCTGCTGGGGCGTAGAGCCGAATGTGCGCGTCCGCTGGTCGGGTCCATCGACCAACTGTACGTCTACATCTGGCGCAAAGTCGGCATTGAAGCCAAGCGAACTCATGTCTTTGCCCGCCTGGGCACCCTGCGCTTTCGCATAGCTGGCTGAATCTCGCGCGCCAATTTCGGTGGCCGAGGGACGGTAGCCGTAGAATTGCGTGAGGCGGTCCACATAGCCGCCTTCTTCATCGGTCAATACGAACAGCGGATAGGCGGCGTGCGCCTGTGCGGCTGCGATCATCGCGCGGGTCTGGGACTGAGAGGTCATGTTGTCGGTGTAGAGCAAAACGCCGCCTGCTGCCTGCTGCTTGATCATCTTCAGGTCGTCGCTGGTGAGGGTGGTGCCTTGCAACGCGACGAGGATCAACTGGCCGAGCTTCTGATCCATCGTCATATTCGCGAGATACTTCTGCGCGACCTGGTTCATCGTCATAGGAAAATTTGGAGTGAAGGGGAAAGGCTTTTCGCTAAACTTGTAGCCGTTTGGCGTCGCCGTTGCCGTCGGGATCACTGTATCCGTCGCCGTCGGGTTTCGCCGCGCCCGTAGCCGAGGCGCAACCATAGAGCGCAGTTGCCAGCGTCACCAGCAGTGTCACAATTTGCGCCCACTGGCGCCTGCTGCGCGTCGCTACACTACCACGGCGACCTTGCCCGCTCCCGCGCATCCCGCACCCCCATCGATCCGCCATGCACGGACTGCACGCCGTCTATAGGCGACTCGGCCGTGACCACCTACTATGACGTCTGAGGCCCCATAACGTCTACACATATTGTGTCGGAATTGCCGCATGTGTTACCAGATTCACACGATTCTTACAGGTTGCTGCCTGGGCTGGTCTGGCGTGACGACATTTAGCGTGGTTCTAGTGTCTGTCGAGGTGGGTTGGCGCAGAAAGTGCTTTACCCTGAGATGCGCGCCATCTGCGATCACCTGATCGCGGAGGCCGCTTGTATTCTCAGATTCTAGCTTCCTGAGAGGGCGAACGGACATGCTCGAGGATGTAGAGACCACCCGGTCTGCCAGGTGCATTGCGTTGACGCAAGAGCACCGAGGACACGGCGTCAGCACCGCCGCATACTACCTGGGCCGGGTGTTGGTTGCGCAAGGTCTGCGCGTGCTATTGGTCGATCTAACGGGGCGCCGTTCACGTCTCAGTGCGTTGGTAAACCAGAATCCCACCAGGAATCTGGGGCTCTGGGCACCTCCCCTGGCGCGCCCGCAAGATGTGCGCCCGGCGCTGCAACACGCGCGTGATGAGACGCGCGGCCGGGTTGACGTGCTGCTGCTAGACGTGGATGCTGCCCTGTTGGAGCGTGCGGGTGGACTGGCGCTCGACCTGGCCTACGTGCTCGCGGTCGTCGAACACAGCGCCGCGGGCGAGCGTGACGCCGAGCGTATCGCCCAGCATCTGCACGACGATGAGCCGCCGCATGGCCGCGTTGGCGTCGTCTTCAGCCGCGTGGGCACCGAAACCGTCGCTGATCTTCCTGAGCAGACCGCAGTGCGGAGTCTTCCCGTTCTCGGCTACTATCTCGCGGACTACCTGCTTGCGGGTGGCGAATCCTACTCGCTCAAGGGCGGAGAGCCGTCGTACCCGCATGACACCTATCTGCAAACGCTGGTCCAGTTGGCAAAGAATCTAATACGGCTGGCCCCGCTGGAGCGCACCACCGGCGAGGCGCATATGCACGAATCCGCCGCGAGCCACAGCCCACCAGCGCCGAGCCATTAGAGGATCGCTTCGCACGTTGGACCTCGCCTATCGGTGCCACGGCGCATTCGCGGCGGACACGTCCAGGTGGGCAGCGGGCCGCTGGTCGCTGCTCGCCCCTACGATGGACGTGCCCCGATGAACGCCCTGGAGTGATACCATGCGGGAACCGCCGCGCGTGTAGCGGCGCCTATGTGGTCGTAGGATGCCATGAATATTCGCTCTTTGGTCGAAGGCGACGCCACGTCGTTTCGCGCGCTGCGGCTGCGCGCGCTTCGCGATCACCCTGACGCGTTCGGTGCTTCATATGAGGAAGGGGTGGCTAGGCCAGAGCAGATGTATGTGGAGCAGCTACGCGCCGCCGCCGCCTCGCCTGATGACAGGATCTTCGGCGTGTTCGACGACTCCGGCGCATTGGTGGGGATGGTCGGATTCCGCCGCGAGACCTTTGCCAAGGTGCGCCATCGCGGCTATATATGGGGCATGTACACCGCGCCGGAGGTTCGCGGCGAGGGAATAGGTCGCCTGCTGATGGACATGACGCTTGCCCACGCACGAGGACTACCAGGACTCGAACAGGTCAATCTAAGTGTCGTCACCGTCAACGCTGCCGCCCGCACGCTCTACCTCTCGCTCGGCTTCGTCGTGTATGGGCTGGAGCGACGCGCCCTCAAGCTCCCTGATGGCACGTATCTCGATGAGGAGCATATGGTGCTTGTGCTCTCCAACTGATGCGCCGCATGCATGAGGCGCGTGTACGGCATGTCGACGTCGCTTCACAAGTAGAATGAGCCCGTGGACGAGAGCGCGTGGGCGAACTCGGTAATGAGTAAGAACTCTGAGAGGTCGTCCGTTCCGCTTGGCATCCAAATTCTGTGAGTGTTTGCGATAGATTATCCCCGCCTATGAGCGCGCTGAGGAAGCGCCTCCGCGGGCCGCGAGCAACGGCGCACCGACCACAACGACAACTGCGATCCATAGCGCGGCCATTGTGCCAAAGAAGCGGCCCAGCACGAGCGCGCCGAGCCATCCGCCGACCAGCGCCGCCGAGGCGCCTAGCGCCAGCATCACCACCCACCCGCGGGGCCCCCACGAGGCGGGACGCAACCGCGCGCCTAGCCCGAGTGCGCCGACGAGCAGCCCCAGCGCCACCCAGATCAGCGATAACACGAGTGATGACATAGAGTCCTCCGTCTTCTCGCTCGACGTCCTCTAAAGGACGCTGTGACACGAGTGTTGTGCGTCTCCACTCCCTATGATCCGGGCTGCAAGAGTTGCACGAGCAGGCGGAAGAGCGTCAAATAATCGCCTACGTCGCTAAGGCCAAGGCCGGAGCGCACTTCGACATGTTGGAAGATGCCGAACTCCGCGTACTCGTGCCGCTGGCCGCTGGCATCCAGCGCCGCGTTGAACTCGCGCGACTGTGTGAACGGCACGTATTGATCGTTGCGGTCGTGCAGGAGGTAGATCGGTGTCTTGATCTGCGCGAGGTACGTGCTCGGCGAGAGCTGCGTCAGCAGGGTCTTCATCGCCGGGGAGAGCGCCGCGAGGTTCGCGTCCACCTGGCTCGGCTGGTCGCCCGCCAGCAGATGATACGCCGCCTGCGCGGGGGGCGAGAGCTGGTCGAGCTGATCCTGCGGCAGCGGCGTGATCGGCAGGAGGAACGCGTTCGAGAGGACCTGCCCCTCGCTGGCCGGCAGCGTGTCCGCCATCACGTGCGAGAGCACCTGCACCGGCACCGCGTTCGGGTCCCACGCCCGCGCGACGCCGTCCACCGTCTGCGCGCGCGCCCCGAAGACGTGCAGCAGCGAGGTCGCGTCGAAGTAGCCACCGAAGAGCGTGATGAACGCCAACCGGTGCTGGATGCGCGGGTCCGTCGCGGCGATGGCGGCGAGCGAGCCGCCCGCGCTGAAGCCGAGAATGCCCACGCGATCCGCGCCCACGCCCGGCCACGTCGCCAGAGCGTCGAAGGCCGCCACCACCGCGTCGCCATCCACCGGCGAGAGGTCATAGGCGATCAGCGTCGGCGTGGTCATGTTCATCACCACGAGGCCAGAACTGGCCAACGCTTCATCGAGATTGATCAGTTGCGGATCGCTCCGCTCATCGCCAACGCCAGGGATGATCAAGATGCCACCGCGTGCGCCGGGGATGGGTGGCGCTGCCGCCATCGGCGCGTAGACGTCGAGCGAGACCGTGCCGCCCTTCGACTCCACTGTCGCCTGCGTGTGGCGGACCGGCTCGCCGGCAACTTCCAATGGCGCCGAAGCATCCGCGCCGATAAGCGCTGGTAGCAGCGCCACCGCGCGCAGCGTGGCGCGGCCGGAGGGGACGAGCGAGCAATAGATGCCGAGCACGAACAGCAGCCCCAACGCTACTCGCGCCAGGATGTTGCGTCGCTTGAGTCGCGGCGCGGCCGCGCTTGCAGACGGTGGTGGGCTCGTGAGCTCCGCAGAGGACCGATCGTCAGCCATCGCCGCCTCCTGGTGGGCTTGCCGCGCGTCGCCCACTCAGCGAGCGCGCTCTCAGGGGATCTACGTCGTCGACGAGCCGCCTATCACACGCGTCCGGTGGATTACGCCAGGTGTTCGGCGCACTCTCCGCAACCTGGATTGCCGCCCGTAAAAGCGGGCTCGCCTTGCGGCGCCGGCTCCACGTGGCGCACAATGAACTGGTCGATTCACGCTTGCCTTGGCACACCGCCAACATATTCGCCGGAGGCAGAGCGCGAGGTCAGTAGACGAAGGGATTGGGGTCATGGCAGCCACGGCATCGTCAACCAGTGAGGCGACGGAGCGCGCCAAGATTGTCGCTGTGCTCGAAGAGCGCGGCTTGATTCAGCAGATCACAGAGAGCGGCCTGGCCGAGGCGGCGGCACGAGGCCAGCTCTCCGTCTACTGCGGCTTCGATCCCACAAAGCCTAGCCTTCAGGTTGGCAACCTCGTCCCGGTAATGATCCTCGCGCACTTCCAGCGCCAGGGGCACCGGCCCGTGATAGTCATCGGCGGCGGCACGGGCATGATCGGCGACCCCAGTGGGAAGTCCGCCGAGCGCGTGCTGCTTTCTACCGAAGAGGTCGCCGCGAACGCCGCAGGCGTCCGCGAGCAGCTTGCGCGCTACATGTCGTTCGAGGGCGAGAATGCAGCCATCATGGTTAACAACCTCGATTGGCTCGGCCAGATGACCCTCATCGAGTATCTGCGAGACATCGGCAAGCATTTCAGCGTTAATGCGATGCTCGCGAAAGAATCGGTGAAGTCGCGTATCGCCGGCGAAGCAGGCATCTCGTACACCGAATTCAGCTACATGGTGCTTCAGGCTACCGACTTCCTGCACCTCTTCGACGCCTTCGGGTGCACGGTGCAGGTTGGCGGCAACGACCAGTGGGGCAACCTCATCGCCGGCGTCGAACTGATCCGCAAGATGCGCGGCGTGCAGGCGCATGCCCTCACGGCGCCGCTGGTAACGACCTCCAGTGGCCAGAAGCTTGGCAAGAGTGAAGGCAACGCGCTCTATCTCGACCCGCGGATGACTTCGCCCTACACCATGTATCAGTACTGGATAAACACCGCCGACGACGATGTCGCCCGCTTTCTGCGCGTCTTCACCTTCATACCGCTCGCTGACATCGCGGAGATCGAACGCAGGCACGCCGAGCATCCGGATCGCCGCGAAGGGCAGAAGCGTCTCGCGTTCGAGATCGTCAAACTGATCTATGGTGAGGCGACGGCGAAAGCCGTGGGTGCTGTCACCACCGTCCTCTTCGGTGGCAGCATCGAAGATCTGACGCCCGAGGTTGTGCCACATCTCGCCGCCGAGGTGCCAACTCTTGCCGTCACCACGGCTGCGCTCGCCGCGGGGATGCCTGTGGTAGAGGCGTTGGTCAACACAGCGGTGCAGCCATCTCGGCGCGCAGCGCGGCAGCTGATCCAACATGGCGGCGTGTACCTCAACGGCCAGCGCGTCACCGACGTGGAGCGCGCGCTGACGCCAGATGACACCGTAGCGGGCGGTAGCGCCATTCTGCTTCGCGCGGGCAAGAACAAGTACGCACTGCTGCTCGTCGAGGGCTGAGGCGTCAACCGAGTGGCCCAAGCAGACTGAAAGGCGGCGGTTCCGCGTGTCGTAATCCGCGACTGGTGCGCGGTAGAGAGACGCGGGGCCGCCGTCGTTCAGATCACTGTGGCACGAAGATGCGTAGGTAGTAGTTGTTGGGATTCTGCACCAAGACATCCACGGCGTAGGTCGGTCCACTGCCGGTGGAGGCGCTGAAGCCGCTGGCCGTCGTGTTGCTGATGGTGTAGCCGTCGTTTTGCATGGCGTTTTCCAAGAAAGCAACCACAGTCGCCTGGGTTCCGGAACTGCAGAAATAGGTGTAGGTCGAGCCGGCCGAGCCGCCACCCAGGTAGGTGCTGGTGCGCGTGCCGGGCGGCATGAGGAAGTGATACGTCGGGTTGCTCGAACTGGCGTTGTTGCCGTCTTCGTAGATGGTGTAGTGTGCTGGGCCGGAATAGTACTGCGGGTCGTTCACGCAGGTTGGCGCGGCGATTGTGCCCACTTGTAGCCGGAAGGTGGTGTAGCCGCCGCTGTGCGACGCAAATTGGTCAAAGCCCACGAATGTGAAAGGATTCGGCGTGCCGGTGTCATTGACGCAGGTATGGCCGCTGCTGCAATAGTCAAGGTAAGAGAAGTTAGAGGGATCGGGGAACAGGTTGTTCAGCGTCCATGAGCCGTGGACGAGGTAGCCGATCGTCGAGGAGGGCGTCGCGCTCTTCGTGAGCACCCCACCGTCGATCGCGGTTTCGGCGCCGTGGAAACAGAGCGTGTAGGCGTGCACGGTGTACTGCCCCGCACCCCCTCCGCTAGTGGTTGCCGCGCTGATGTACGTTCCCGACGGCACTTGCAGGCCGGATACGCCGCTGACGCTAGTGAACGCGGTCGCCCCTGGAACCAATGAGACGCATGCAGGGACGGCTGTCGCGGTAGCTGCGGGCATCGTCGGCGTCGAGGTGGCCGAGTTTGAGATGGTGACGGTTGCCGTACTCGCGCATCCGGCGAGGAGTAAGAGCAACACCGTTGTCACCGAGGCCAGTCTGCGTGTGAAGGATCGAGTGACCATAATGCCAATTCCTTCCCCGGTGAGTTCACCCGGAAGACGTGTTGAAAGGCAGCAGGTAACGCATTGGACGCGATACGCGCCCCTCGTCGCCATCGCCCACTTGAAACGCTGCAAGCATACCAACACCGCCGTTCGTTCGCTAGTGATCTAGCGCACACTGATGCACGTTTCGTCCCTGTGCGGACCTCGGAACGGAGCCGGGTGCTTCTCACATCGCGCCCTGGCGGCCCGGGTCAGTCGTTGGGGCGCCCGACGTGCTGACGCCCTTTCATTCGAGAGGGGCATACCTGCGCGATTCCGTGCGCACAATGCCTAAGATGGTGCAGCGAGCTTCAGAGACAAAGGTTGGTAGCAAAGGAGAGTAGCAACTACGGCCATGGAACAATGGATTGTGCGCGGTAGGTTCGCGGAGGTCCAGTGAGGTCCAACGTTGGCGATTTCACCGGGGTTATGTGTTCGCCAAAGTTCAAGTTGTATGTGCATAGCCACCCGTGGTGCTGACGCCGTCTAATGGTCGGAGTGATAGACTCAAGGGGGCGAAGATGGGTCGGAGGCTAGGAACCGGCCTTGCGGAACTAGCGGACCCTTCGCTCAGATGGAGGGACAGCGAATGACACGTCAACAGGACGACCTCTTCCAGTGGGGAGGGGTAGCGATCTGGGTCATCGCCGGGGCCTGGACAGTGTTCCATCTTATCTGGAACCTGAGCAATCACACGACGGACGATTATTGGGGGCAGGCGCTGCTCGTCCTCTTCTTCCTCGCGCTGATCTTGGCGTTCATCCGGTACTTCAGGGATCGCCCAGCACAGCAGGCCACCGTCCCCGACGAGCAGTTGCCGGAACCCGCCATTGCCAAGTTCTTCCTCGGCTCGACGGGCGCCTCCGAACTGTGGTTCGTCCTGCGCATGAACGTCGGCGCGCAGTGGTTCCTCGCCGGGTGGGAAAAGGTTACAGGATCCCACATGGGGGACGAGCGGCGTCGCCCTCAAGGGCTTCGTGCTTGGAGCCCTGGCCAAGGCTGGTGGGGCGCATCCATCGGTGCAGGGATGGTACGCCGACTTCCTCAAGAACTTCGTGCTGCCCAACGCGGGCTTCATCTCGTTTCTGGTGACCTGGGGCGAGCTGGCGGTGGGGCTCGGCCTGCTCGTCGGCGCGCTGACCGGCATCGCCGCTGGGTTCGGCGTGCTGATGAACATGAACTATCTGCTGGCCGGCACTGTCAGCATCAACCCGGTGCTGGGCATGTTTGGCATGTTCCTCGTGCTGGCTTGGCGCTCCGCCGGGCAGATCGGACTGGACCGGGTGTTGCTACCGGCCTTGGGCCTGCCCTGGAAGCCGGGGGCACTTTTCCAAAGAACCTAGCTACCCTGAAGATCGTGGAAGCGTCTATCCAAGGTTGTGCGCGTGTTGCTCGGCCGCGCCGGCACCAATATGCATCATCAGGTGGATGGCAAGCCGTAACGGCTAGAACCGAGACGCGAGCTTGTGTCATCGGTCCGGCATTTGCGGGAATGGGAGAGAGAACTGCGCGCCACCGGGCGAACGCCGTGACCGCGACGAGAGCTGCATGGTCTAGGGTAAAAAGCGGCACGGCGTGACGCTCCCCCGACGTGCAGATGCCCGCTTCAGGTCTGCGACTGGGGTGTCGATTGTAGTGCGTCCTTGAAGTGGTTGCTGTCACCGGTGCTGTCAACCTTGCTTTCGGGTTCCCGAAGGGTCGGGTGTATCCGCACGGCAAGGGGAGTTGGAAGGAGGATGCAACCGTATGGCTATGGAACCGTGGAGTCCGTATCGTGAGATGGTGACGTTGCGCGACGCGATGGACCGGCTCTTTCAGGAGAGCTTCGTCCGCCCGATCGGCGGCATGAGCGGCCGAGGATCCGTCGCTCTGGACATCGCCGAGTCTGCGGACCAGTATGAAGTCCGCGCGGCGCTGCCGGGCGTGAAGCCTGAAGATGTGCAGATCACGGTGCAGGGCGACAACCTGACGATTCGCGGCGAGGTGAAGGGTGAGGAGGAGCGAAAGACTGACCAGAACTGGCTCGCACGTGAGCGGGTAACTGGCACGTTCTATCGCTCGATATCCCTCCCGCTGCCCGTTAGCGCGGAGAAGGCGCAGGCACACTTCGAGCACGGCATCTTGTACCTGACGCTGCCTAAGGCCGAGGAGGCCAAGCCCAAAGAGATCCGCATCGATGGCGGCTCGCAAGCGCGACAGATCCCCACACAGGGTGCGACCTCGACCGAGTCGAACCACTAGCGACGATGCGCATGCCCGGAGTTGGCGATGCGCGACACGTGGCCCCCTTCTCAGCTTCGCCGGGAAGGGGGAGTCTTTTAGGCACTTGGCGGCCCGTAGGTCTTCCGATGGTGCCACAGGAACGGTGTATCCACTGCGCTGTGGTCGACTGGAACGTCCGCGTTGATCTTCCACCCAAAGAGTTCGGCGCAGAACCGCTGGAGTTGCTTGTCTTGTCGGGCGAGACGATTTCCGAGTGAACGATGGGGTTGGGCATCGACAACGCTCCTTCTAGTGGAAGGTCGGCGCAGCGGTCGACCTCAGTGCTGTGCCATCCGGCTGGCGTGAAGCTGCTGGCTATCGCCCCGAGTGTCCCACCAATCGCCGCCTGGATGGGCTACTTCACGCTCTGGGCAGAAGCGACTTTGCGGTGGCGCGTGCTATGCTGATAGGCGTTGCCCGCCTCCACTCGTCCGACTCCGCAAGGATGGATCATGCAGATTGCGCCTTGGTCACCGACCGCGCGCTCGTATATGTTGCTCTCGCTGGTGGCCGCGCTCGTCACCATGGCGCTCAAATTCGGGGCTTTTGCGCTGACGCATTCGGTCGGCCTCTTCTCTGACGCCGCCGAGTCCGTTGTCAACCTCGTCGCCGCGGCTGGTGGCATTTGGGCATTGACGGTGGCCGCGCGCCCGGCGGACGAGGTACATGCCTACGGCCACACGAAGGCTGAATACTTTGCCAGCGGACTCGAAGGCGCACTGATCGTCCTCGCCGCCGGGAGCATCGCCTACGCCGCCGTCGAACGACTCATCTATCCGCAACCGGTGGAGCAGATCGGCCTCGGCTTGTTTGTGGCGCTAGTGGCCACGGCGGTTAACCTGCTCGTTTCGCTGGTGCTCGCTCGCGCCGGCCGCAGGCTGCGTTCAGTGACGCTCATCGCGGATGCGAAGCACTTGCTCACCGATGTCTGGACGACTGGTGGCGTTCTGTTGGGCATCGGACTCTTCGCGATCACGCAATGGGCACCACTCGACTCGATTGTGGCGTTGCTCGTGGCCGCGAATATCGTCTGGGCGGGGTTGAAGCTCCTGCGGGAAAGCGGACTCGGCTTGCTCGACACTGCGTTGCCACCGGGCGATCTGCGCACGATAGAAGGCGCTCTGGAAGAGTATCGGGCGGGCGGCATCGACTTCCACGCGCTACGCACACGACGCTCTGGCACGCGTCGTTTCGTCTCGCTGCACGTGCTCGTCCCCGGCACGTGGTCGGTGCAGCGTGGCCACGACCTCTGCGAAGCCATTGAGATGGCGCTGCACTCGGCGCTGCCAGAAACCACCGTCTTTACGCATCTTGAGCCGCGCGAAGACCCCGCAGCCTTCGCCGATCAATCGCTCGACCGTGCCGCTGACTGACCGAAGCGCCCCCTTCAATTCCAGTCCTTATAGCGGCCGACACTATAGACGAGCAGCGCGAGGTTTGTGGCTGATGGAATGGCTTAGCGTCTGGCCGTTGTGACGTCGGAACTAGCGAGTTCGGCAAGCAGCGTTGCCTTGGTCTCGGCGGGGAGGAAGGACGCACGCACGGCATTGTGGGTGAACGTGGCGAGTTCGGAAGGGGAGAAACCCAGCGCAGCGGCAAGCGTATATTCACGCCCGATTGTCGTGCAGATTTGCACGGGGTCGTCGGTGCAGAGCGCGACGGGAATGCCGCATTCGACAAAGCGCCGGATGGGATGTGTTTCGTAGGAGGGAACGGCGCCGAGCACCACGTTGCAACTCAAGCAAGATTCGATGGTGACGCCGCTGTCGACGAGTGCCTCCAGCAGGCGCGGATCACTGGCCGCGTAGACGGCGTGACCGAGGCGTGTGAGGCCCGGAGTGCGGAGCGCGGCGGCGATATTGGCAGGGGAGAACTCGCCCGCGTGCGCGGTGATGCCAAGTCCCGCGGCTGCTGCGCGTTCGGCGACGCGGTACATCAGGCGCCAGTCGGCTTCGCTGCCGTAGGGCTCGTAGAGGAGGTCGATCCCGCCGAGGAGCTCGCGCGAGGCGGCGCAGCATGCCGCGAGGACGCGATCGATCTGGTCCTCGTCCTCCCAGAGGAGCAGGGTGATCACCGCTTGCGCTCGCAGCGCTGGATGGCGGTCGCGCACACGCCGCGCGGCTTCGTGGAAAAGCGCCGGGAAGTCGGGACGCAGTATGTACGCGGGGCCAAAGCGCAACTCCACGAGCACTGCTCCGTCGGCGGCGCCTTCCTCGAGAGTATCCTCGATGCGGGTGACGAAGTTCTCGTCGTCGTCGGCTTCGGGGGGCGCGGGAAACACCTTGGAGAGGAGTCGCAACCGGTCGATGCCGGGCGGCGTCTGTCGCAGCAGGTGGCTGGCCCACGCGCGCCAATCGTAGGGCTGGCGTCCGGCGCGGCGCGCGAGGACACGGTCGAGCCGCGGAGACCACTCTTGATGCAGGTGGAGATCGGCCTTCGGAAGCGCGGCCAGGTGCGGAGCCGGTTGGTACTCGCCCAGAGGGTCGAGCGGTGTGGTTGTCATGGAAGCATTCTACGGCGGGCGGCGCGTTCCGGTCGAACAGGCTCGCGCTCACGCATGGTCGGTGGAGTCGAGGACACGGCGTCCGCGGAGGGCGAGGTCGAGCGCGAGCCGCGTCTCGGGGTCGTCGATGTCGCGGCCAAGCAGATTGCGGGCGCGAGCGAGCCGGTACGAGAGCGAATTGCGATGCAGATGCAGGCGATCCTTGGCCTGAGAGACATTGCCGTTGCAGGCGAGGTAGGCGTCGAGTGTATCCACCAACTTGTCGCCGTAGCGCGGTTCGGCGAGCAGTGGGGCAAGGGTGCGGTGGACGAATGGCGCAAGCTCGCCGCTGTCGCGTAGGGAGACGAGCAGGCGATAGACGCCGAGGTCGGTGGAGCGGACGACGTGACGCGCGCCGCGCACAAGGATGCCGAGACGTGCGGCGTCGCGCGCTTCGTTAGACGAGCGATGCACTTCGGTGGTCGCGGTGGCCGGTTCGCCCAAGCCAGCGGACCAAGGCTGGACGGGGAGGAGTTTGGTGAGCACAGAGTCGATCTTCTGGGCGAGTGCGTCGATGCCGGCGCCGTCGCGCGGCACGGGCAACAGCGCGGCGACTTCACCTTCGCGCGCATGCGTCCACGCTTTGAGCGAGACGGCTAGCTCGTCGGCGACGTGCGCGGCGGTGGGGTCCGCACCACGTGGGCTGAACGAGTCGTTCTGGGCGTCGGTGAGGGAACGGTGCGGCGAGAGGTCTACCCAGAGGACGGCATGCGGTCGCGAGAGGTCGAAGCCAAGTTGCAGCGCGCGGGATCGCATGGCATGCTCAGCGGGAAAGGCGCCGGTGAGCAGGGCATCAAGCGTTTCACTGCGGAGGCTCTCACGCAAGCGCGCGGCATCGACCGCCGAAGGCTCCGCGCTGAGCGGATGACGTTCGCGCCGGGCGATCAGGTAGGCGATGAGTTCGTGCTCAACCTCACCGAGATTGTTGGCGGCAAGGGCGATGAGCGGTACGTCGCGCTGATCGGCGAGGGTGCGTGCAGCGGCGAGGCCGCGTGCGTCGTCGGGCGCGAGGAGAAGCGTGTCGCGCAGGTCGGCGATGCCGATGGCGGCAACATGGAGATCGGCCAGCTGACGCACGATGCTCGGCAGGCTCAACGACATGACGCGGGCGCGAAGGGCGCGCACCATCTCTAGCGAGACGAGCGCGAACTCGCCCGTCTGGAGATGGTCGAAGGCGGGAAGCCGGGCACGCATCGCCGTACACCACATGACGGACCGGTCGAGGCCACCCTCGCCGGCAAGCGGGTGCGCCTGCCAGCGGCGCAGGACGCCGAGGGCCTCGCGGACGGTAACGGGACCGCCAG
This sequence comes from uncultured Chloroflexia bacterium, assembly GCA_963785845.1. GTDB lineage: Bacteria > Chloroflexota > Ktedonobacteria > Ktedonobacterales > JADMIN01 > CAWAWP01. Next base: position 621,714 of record CAWAWP010000004.1, read on the forward strand.
GATGCATCGACATGGCAGGTTCACCGGAAGGAATGGCGGAGATGTACCCACAGCGCATACAGAGGTCGCGGAGAAGGACAACAGAGTATACGCGGGTTTGAGGCGGATTGGCGAGGCAGTGGGAAGAAATGGACTGAGGAAGATCGGGTGATGGGCGGTGAGTCGACGGAGAGATTAGAAGCGGTGGACGAAGATCGTCTTGAGCGGCAGCGGGCGCAGTATGGGATCATCGGCGGGGACGAAATGCTCGAAGCTGCCCGCTACCTCGAAACACAGTCCCGAGAGGCCCGCGATGCTCAGGTTATCCGCATCGTCATAGACGATTGGGCCAATGCGCTGCTCGACCTCCGCGACCGTCGAGCCGAGGCCAATGGAGCCATGGGGACCACGCAGCGTACCGTGATAGGCACCGGTCACGGCGATCTGGTTGATGACACGGTTCTCTACGTAGAGGGTGACATCGCCCGCGCGATAGGTCGTCTGGACGGCGTTGGGCACGCAGGGGCTGACGTGGCGCTGGATGGTGAAGCGTGCCAGAAGCTCGGATGGCAGGTCGGTGAGTCGCGCGCCGACGAGGAGGCCGGCGATGCCTTCGCCGGGAAGGATCGGTGCGGCAAGGTCAAGGCAGGTGGTGGTGATGACGGGCATGCGGAGCCTCAGAGTCTACGGGGATCAAAGGGATGGGCGCTGCGACGGGTCGCGCGCGGCGTCGATCACGCCGCGGAGGTAGGCGTAGAGATAGGTGCGCCAGAGGACGACGGACTCGCGAGGGGTGAGCTCGAGCGCGGCGGCATGGACGCTGGCATAGGCGCGGGCGCGCTCGGCGGCGTGGGCGTGTATGGGACCCTCAGGGCCTTCGACCTCGGAGGGCACGACAAGGCCGCCGGAGCGGACGGCCTCGCGGCCGTCGCGCCAACCTGCGCCGCCAGCGGCAAGCGCCGCGATAGGGAGATCCATACTCACGCCCTCGCTCAGTCGCCGGCAACGGGGCCGGCGCGACGGCATATGCGCTAGCGGCGGGGCGTCGTCTGGCGGGAAGTCTGCGGACCGCGTGCGGCGCGCGCCTTCTCTTCGAGCCGCTTGCGCTTGCGGAGGTGCTTGTGCCAGGCGACTTTCTTGGTCTTGTTCATGAGTGAGCCGGCCTTTCGTCGATGATGGTGCAGTCGGAAGCGTGTATCGAGCGCCACACTGACGGTCGAGGAGAACGATGCCGAGCGGGGCGAGCTGCCCCTCACTGTAGTTAACGCACAACAGTGAACGAACGGCGCTGCCGGGCGCTGATCGAAGAGGAAGCGAGCGGTGAAACTGCGGCTACTCTTCGGGCTCGCGGAACTCCGGCTCCTCGAATTCGGGTTCGGCGCCTTCTTCGTCCTCGTGCAACTCTTCTTCGTCGTCGCTGTCGATGTACTCGCCGTCGTCGCCGATTTCGTCGTCGTCGAGATCGCGCCGTAGCATGGTGTCTTTGATGTAGCCGCGGACGGTCTCGCCCCCCTGCGCGGGGAAGCTGACCTTGCCAAACATGCTGGGATGCTGGAAGGTTTCGCGGATGATGAGGCGAACCTGACCTTTTTCGAGTTCGGTGATGCCGGCGGCGTAGATGTTGCCGTTTTCCATGAAGTTGATCAGGCGGTTGGCGAGACGCGGCTCGATGCGACCGATGCGATCGCCGCTGCCACTCTTGACGTAGAGCAGGCTGCCTTCGCGCTCGAAGTAGACCTGATCTCCGGCGGTGAGGCGCGCGAGGACATCGCGCGGGGCGAGATCGACCAGTGCGGTGTAGCCGGTCTTGCCGGTCTCTTCGATGAAGAGGCGGGGATCGATGCGCTCGTGGCCGGTGCGGACCGGGGCGGTATCGTGGTCGTCGATCTGGGAGAGGCGGTCGAGGTTCTTGCGGGCGATATTGTTGCCGGGATCGATCTCAAGGGCATCGGCGTAGGCACGCTTGGCTTCGGCGTAGCGCCCGACTTCGCTGAGGGCTTTGCCGAGGCGGTTGAGGGTGCTGAGGTCGTGAGGAGTGAGCGTGAGCAATCGCTGATTGACCTCGACGGCTTCTTCCCAATTGCTTTCTAGCGCCAGCCGGACGGCGCGCTCATTCAGTTCGCGGCGAAGGCGTGCACGCTCCTCCGGCTGGTACGCGGTCTGAGGCATGTGTCTGTCGTCCTCCTACGGTGGCAGGCCGCTACAACGGCGCCAATCGCATATCTTATCGGATGGTGAGACGTCCTTGCAACGACCACGGCGTCGTCTTCTCGATACGTACTGGTACGAGGTCGCCGGGAGTGACCGTGCGCCTGGATGGGCGTCGGGTGGAGCCTTCCGCGGTGAGGGCAGAGGGCTTCTCGGCGGGAAAGAAGACGAGCTTGTTGGTGCTGGTGCGCCCACGCCACTGGTGCTGGCCGCTGGAGACCTGACGCGACTCGACGAGCACCTCTTCTACGTTGCCGAGGTAGGCTGCGTTGATCTCGCGGGCGATCTGCTCTTGCAAGGCTTCGACGGCGTGGAGACGCTGTTTCTTGACCGCGAGCGGGACGTCGTCTGGCCACTTGTTGGCGAGGGTGCCGGGACGCGGCGAGTAGGCGGCAACGTGGACGACATCGAAGCGGATCTCTTCGAGGAGATCGAGCAGGCGCTGAAACTCGTCTTCGGTCTCGCCACAGAAGCCGACGATGACATCGGTGGAGAGCGAGACGCCCGGCCACCAGGCGCGCAGTTTGTCGATGAGCGCGCGATATTCGGCGAGCGTGTAGCCGCGCCGCATGCGGGTGAGCATGCCGTCGTCGCCGTGCTGCACGGGGATGTTGACGTGGTCGCAGACTTTGGGGAGCGCGGCCATCTGGTGGATCATCTTGTCGGTCATGTGGCGCGGATAGGAGGTCATGAAGCGGATGCGGGCCAGGTCGTCAATCTCGCTGAGACGCTCCATAAGGTCGCCGAGGTCGGCCTGGGCGCCTTTTTGACCATGCTGATCGACGAGATCGAGGCCGTAGGCTTCGACGGTCTGGCCGAGGAGGGTCAATTCGCGGGCGCCGGAGTCGACCAGGTCGCGCGCTTCGTGGAGGAGCTCGTCGACGGGACGGCTGCGCTCGACGCCGCGGCGCGAGGGGACGACGCAGTAGGAGCAGACTTTGTTGCAGCCGAGGATGACGGGGAGCCAAGCGGTGGGACCGCGAGTCTTCATGCCGACGGCTTCGGTGGTGGGATAGTGGAGGTCGCGGGCGGCGGGGCGCGGTGTGAATTGCATGGGGAGGGTGGGCTTCGCCGCGGGCGGGCGAACGCTCGACGCCCCTACGACCATGCTCCACGTCGTCGCGGAGGTCCGAGGTGGGGATGGGTTCGGGCGCGAACGGGACGGACGGCAGCACGTTGAGCGGCTGGACGCCGAGGGTGCGCGGCGCGCCGAGGTCAGCGAAGTCGACGCAGCCCTCGCCGGCGATTGGGGTCCAGCGGTCTTCGAGGAAGCCGGGGAGGATGTCGGCGTTTTCGACTTTGAAGAAGAGGTCGACGACGGGATAGCGCTTCTTGAGGTCGTTGATGGTGCGCTGGTTGCCGATCATGCAGCCCATCATGGCGACGAGGAGATCGGCACGCGAGCGCTTGGCGTGTTTGAGCAGGGAAAGCTGGCCGTGGGCGCGCTTCTCGGGCTGTTCGCGGACACTGCACGTGTTGAGCACGACGAGATTGGCGGCGTCTACGCTGGGGGCTTCGTCCCAGCCGAGGCCGTCGAGGATGCTGGCGACGCGCTGGGAGTCGGCCTGGTTCATCTGGCAGCCGACGGTCCAGATGTGGTATTTGCCGCGGGCGATGCTCATCGGTGAGTTCCTGTTTCAGCCGCAGGATGACGTTTGCCGATGGTTGCCGATCTTGCCGTTTCTGCCGCTTTTTCAGTTTTTGTCGCGGAGGCGGCGGTCATTTCTGCCGTTTCTGCCGATTTTGCGATTTTCGCGGTTGGCGGACTTGCCGTTTCTGCCGCTTTTCCAGATTTCGCGGCGGGCGCAGCGTGCTCATTGTGTTCTGGATGCTTGACGAGGGCACCATCGTTTTTGCCGATCTTGCCGTTTTTCGCGGGTTCGATCCGCTCGACTTCGGCTTCTTCGGCTACTTCGTCGGCGCGTACCTCACGCACGTTGGCGGCGGGGATATGGTCGGTGAAGAGGATGCCATCGAGATGATCGATCTCGTGCTGGAGGATGCGGGCAAACCAGTCGTCGGCCTTGATGCGGATCTCTTTGCCGTGCGGGTCGCGCGCTTTGACGGTGACGGCGGAGGCGCGGGGCACATCGTCGCCCACGACGCCGGGAATGCTGAGGCAGCCCTCGGTGCCGTAGAGAATTTCGTCGCTGCGCTTGATGATCTCGGGGTTGACGAGGGCGAGGCGCTCGTCCTCGTATTCGGCGACGAGCACGCGAATGGTCTCGCCGATTTGGGGTCCGGCGAGGCCGACACCGGGCGCGGCGCGCATGGTTTCAAACATGTCGTCAACCAGCTTTTGCAGGTGGGCGTCGAAGCGCGAGATCTTCTTGGCACGCGTGCGAAGGAGCTTGTTTTCCGCGGGGTTGTCGATCGTCCAGATGCGTCGGAGGGCCATGTGCAAGTACCTATATGTTTCTATGCGGAGTCCCTGGGCACGGAAGCCAATGACGAGCGCGATTCGGGAGGCCTCGGTGGGAGCCGGTCGCGCGGAGGGCATGGCTTCGGAGCGCGGAGGGGAGTCGTTCAGCGATCGGGCGTGTGCTCCATCGAAAGTGGGAAGGAAGCCTAATTTGGCGCACGTACTATAGGCACGGCGAGCACGGCGTGTCAAGGCGAACTTGCGCGGGCGCGAGAGTCTGAGCGGGTGGGTTTGGGGGTGAAACTCAGCGCACGATGAAAGGTGGGTGGTGTATACGTTGCGCGGCGCTAGCGCACGGATGGAGTGGAGGCTGCCGACGCCTGGCACCGGCAGGGCGCATTGGCGGCGGGGACGGAGGGTGCGCCTGCCGCTCTACGTTGTGTTGAGAGCGAATTGGCTGGTGCGTATCGCGTCGTTGGGAGCGTAGCGCGTTTGCCGCGAGCAGCAGGCGTACCGCGCGTGTTATGGCGAGCGCGGTCGTGCGTTCTATCAAACAAGCGGAGGAGAAGGTCGCGCACGCTCTCCTAGGGTGATTCGGCGCCACTGTGCGATGAAATGAGTATGGACGAGTGGACGTACTGCAAATCGCCGCCGATGTCGCGCTCGTCGCGGTGGCAGGTTGTACGCTTTTGAATATGTATGGCGTGGTGAGCGTGCGCGTAGGAGATCGCGTGACGCGGCTGGACGTGCGCGCGGCGGCATGGTGCGCGGTCGCGGCGGTGATGGGTCTCGTTTTGCTGCTGATCGCGCTGGCCGGGTAGCGCTGGCGCGTCGGGCGATTCTGGCACGCCGCTTGCTGCTTTTGTGCGTGCCCGAGTTGCGCCCTCGCTGTGAGCATCCTCAGGTTTCGGCGGGACCGGCTCGTGTGGTGGCCGTGTGTGGCCGGCTATGTGCGACGCTCGCACAGTAGCAGAAATTGGTGGCCGATGCACAATGCGCAGGATGTCGCTGAAGGGGGCATTGCACAGGTCGGCGCGCGTCTGAGTACGCGGCAACAATTGACTCTTAGCGTGCTGTGGTTCTGTGTGAACTTTCAGTCTGCCGCGCTGCTGCCGCTGGTGTTGCCCGTGCAGATACTGCCGTTCTTCCCTGAGGTGAAGGCGGGCGGCGCGCAGCAAGCGGTGGTATTGAGCTCGATCGCGACGGGTGGGGCGCTGCTGGCGACGTTCATCCCGCCGATAGCAGGCGCACTCTCGGATCGCACTGTTGGCCCACTGGGGCGGCGACGGCCATACATTCTGGCGGGTGAGCTGATCTTGATTCCCGCGGCGGTGGTGCTGGCGGCGCCGCGCTCGGTGATCTTCTTGTTGGTGGGACTGCTGTTGTTTCAGGTGGGCACGAACGTGCTCACAGCGGGCTATCAAGGGCTGCTGCCAGATCTGGTGCCGGTCGCGCAGCGCGGGGAGGCCGCGGGCTGGGTCGGGCTGATGACGATCCTCGGCAACGCGTGCAGTCTGGGGTTCGCGGCGGTGCTGCTGAGCCAGGTGGCAAGCGCCAGCGACGCGGCAATCATCCGGCGAGGATCGCTGCTCTTTTATGGGGTTTCGGGCGTGGTGTTGGCGGCAGGGGTGTTGGTGACGGTGGTGGGCATCCATGAGCGGCCGCTGGTGGCGCATGCGCGGAGCACGCCAGCGCTTCGCCGCTCGCTGCGCGAACGGCTGGCGATGAATTGGATCGCGCCGTGGCACAGTCACGGGTTTCGCTGGGTGTTCTTCACGCGGGCGTCGGTGATGCTCGGCCTGACGCTTTTTATGACGTATATCGCGTTCTATTTCGCCAATGTGGCGGGGGTGAGCAGCTTCGTCGGCGAGACGGCGACGCTGGCGGTGCTGGCGCTGGTGGGCGCGGCGACGAGCGCGCTGGCGCTGGGTATCCTCTCGGATCGGGTTGGCCGGGTGGCGCTGGTCTGTTTCGCTTCGTGCTGCATGGCGCTGGCAGCGCTGGCCTTCGTGGTGGCGCCTGGTACGGTGCCGCTCTGGCCGCTGGGGTTGCTCTTCGGCCTGGGGTATGGGGCATATTCGAGCGTGGACTGGGCGCTGGCGGTGGATGTGTTGCCGGCGGCTGACGCGGCGGGCAAGGACATGGGGCTGTGGGGCATGGCGATGAGCCTGCCGACCGTGGTGGCACCGTTGGTGGGCGGTGTGGTGTTCTTCGTGGCGGGCCAGTTTGGCGCGACGGCGATAGCCTATCGAGCGGTTTTCGCACTGGCCGCGGCGAGTATGCTGGCGGGCGGTGTCTTCATTTTGGTGGTGCGCGATAGTGTCTCGCGGCCGCGACGCGTGCGGCGCCGGCGCCGGCTGCGCGCCGGCTGGTGGCTGGCATTCCGAACGCGAAGTGGACGGGCGCGCGGCTTCTTACGCTTCTGGCCGTTCTGGGAGCGGGTGACGATGCTGGTGAATCGGCAGGTAGCGATTCCCGGATCGCCGCACGGGCTGCTGAAGGTGCAATTTACGCGCTTTCGCGGGCAGCCGATGACGCTGCCCGATGGGACGGTGGTGCGCTCTGGGGATCGCATCGCGGAGATACACATCCAGAATAAGGCGTTGCCCAACCTGGCGTCGCGTGGTGGGGTGTTTGAACTGGTGCGCATGTTTGCCAGGGAACTGGTCGCGCTGGCGGCATGGACGGAGCGCGCGGACTTCCCCCGGCGCGTGACGGCGGTGTACGGGTTTACGATCTTGGGGAGGGTGACGACGCGGTTCGGCTTTACGGTGCGCGAGCGACCGCACACGCTGCGGAACCGCATGGATCGCTTCTTCTTGACGGGCTTGCTGGCGCTGTACAGTCCCGATGGTATCGATCGGCTGCGGCAAGGAACGACCTACGGCTCGTATCCCGTCGAGGTATGGATGTCGCTAGGGGAACTGCAACGGCGGTACGGCGGCGCGACGACGCCGAGCGACGACGCTGCGATGCATCCACTGCCGCCGAGTTGATGCGCGGATCACTTCGCGGTATCCGTTGGCGCGTGGCGTTCGTGCGGCTTCGAGCCGAGAGGCGTGGCGCCGCGGGGTGCGGAGACGCCGGCTGGTGATGTGGCGCGACGTGACGGTGGGGGCATCACGTGCGGAAGCGGTAACGCAGGAAGAGCAGACTGGCGGCGCGACGGATGCTGGCGATGGCGCCCCAGATCGGCGCGGCGGGCGCGAAGGCGGCGCCCTCGACTAGGGCGAGCCGGTGGGTTGCGATATCGCGCCCGGCGATCTGTGGGGCGAGCGTGAGGAAGAGCTCGTCGAGTTGCTGATCGCCGAAGAAGTCGCCCATGATGCGCGGGCCACCTTCGAGGAGGATCAGGCGCGAGGGGCGCGCGGCGCGGACGGCGGCGATGATGGCGGGCGCGGGAATGCGGCCAGCGACAGCGTCGAGCGCGGCGATTTGGAGGCCCGAGGGGAGGGTTTCACGGCGCAGACGTGCGGCGCCCTCGGGCGTGGTGACGATGAGCGAGGGGACCTCGCCGCTGCTGAAGAGCGGTAGGCTGAGATCGAGGTCGCCGCTGGCGGAGACGATGACGTTGAGGGGTGGCTCGGCCATGCCGAGAGTGTCGCGCAGGGTGGCATAGTCGGCGGCGAGCGGCGGGTAGACGTGCGCGGCGGTCCAGCGGTGATTCGGCACGGCACGCAGGGTGCCCGCGCCGACGAGGATGGCATCGGCAGCGGCCCTGAGCAGGCCCATGATGGCGCGATCATGCGGGTCGTTGCCGCTGATGTCGCCGCCGCCGGAGCGTCCCTGGTCGTCGAGGGCGACGACGCCATCGAGGCTGGTGACGAAGTTGGCGATGACGTGCGGGCGGTCGGGGTGGAGGGGGAAGCGGAGAGCGCCGTAGAGCGCGGCGAGCCGGGGCGGGAGTGGCACGTCTTCGCCGCTGGATGTGTCGAAGAGCAGATCGAGGGGTTGAAGGTTAGGCGTGTCGGACATGGGGACATCCTTCGGGGCGGCTGGGTGGTGACCTGGGAGCGAGGCGAACGGCAAGGCGAATCACTGGGCGTGGTGGCTGGAGATAGCATACCGCGCCGTGAACGCGGGTGGGAGTAGGCGTGGGTTTATCCGCTTGTCCACGCTATGCTTCCCCCTTGCCCCTACCCCGCCGCAATGCCACAATGTCTTCGGCCAAGAGCACGCCATGAACGCACGAGGAATGCACGAAAGCGAGTCCACCGATGAGCGCCGAACTCAGGGATAGCCTCCGCGATCCCGCCCTCCTCGCCGCGCTCGAACGCGGTGAAACACTCCCCGCCGCATGGTACACTTCGCGCGCCCTTTACCGCCGCGAACAGCACCGCATCTTTCGCCGCGCCTGGCAATACGTCGGCCTTATCGAAGAGTTGGCCAACCCCGGCGACTTCCTCACCACCACCCTTGGCGACTTGCCGATCGTCCTCCTCCGCGACGAATCTGGCGCAGTTCGCGGCTACGCCAACGTCTGCCGCCACCGCGGCTCGCAGCTCGTCCTCGCCGGCAGCGGCAACCGCAAGACGCTGCAATGCCACTATCACGCCTGGACCTATAACCTCGACGGCAGTCTGCGCGCCGCGCCGGCCGCCAAAGACGAGCCGGGATTCGACGCCAGCCAGTTCAGCCTCTTTCCCATCCAGGTCGCCAACTGGGGACCCTTCCTCTTTGTCAACCCTGACGCCGACGCCCGGCCACTTGCCGCGTTCCTCGGCGATCTCCCTCAGCAGGTCGAGTCCACCGGCCTCGCGCTCAACAAGCTGCATCGCCGTGTGCGCCGCAGCTACGAGATCGCCGCCAACTGGAAAGTCGTCGTCGACAATTATCTCGAATGCTATCACTGCGCCGTGGCGCATCCCAGCTTCTGCGACCTCATCGACGTCAATAACTACGTCGTCACCGAGTACGACTACTTCTCCACGCAGCGTGGCGCGACCAAAGCCTCGGCCCGCGCGGGCAAGGACGCCGGCCTCTATGAGATCGGCTCCGGCGTTGAGGACGGCTTTTACGCCTACCTCTGGCCCAACTTCACCCTCAACATCTACCCCGGCCCCGGCAACGTCTCGCTCAACCTCTTCGTCCCTGTAGACGCTGGCCACACGCTGGCGATCTACGACTACTGCTTCGTGGACGAGGTGGAGGAGCAGCAGGTGAGCGACTTCGTCAAGTTTATCGACCAGGTGCAGGAAGAAGATATCGTCCTCTGCGAGTCCGTGCAGCGCGGTCTGCGCTCTGGGGTCTTCAATCGTGGCAGCCTCATGCTCTCGCGCGAGAAGGCGCTGCGTCACTTCCAGAAGCTGGTCTACCGCGCGCTCGCGGGCTGAGGTCTCGGCCCCAATGCCGCTGGCACCGGGCACAAGCCCATGTACCGCGCGGCCTGAAGGAACTGTGCCCGACTCCCCGGCTGGGAAGTGCCGCCGACCGTCAAATGCACGAGCCCGCGCAACTGCGCCAACCGATGTAGACCGCGAGCAGCACCAGGAGAATTACTAGCGCCACAACGATGCCCAGCGCCAGGCCAGCGCGCGCCATTGCACTGCGCCCACCCGGCCCTCGCCGCGACGCCCCGAGGCTCACGCTGACGATCGCCAGCGGCAACGCGACGAAGACCAGCAGCAGCATCGATTCGCCACTCGTGCCACCCGGAATGAGCCCGAGATAGAGCACCAGAGCGAGCAGTGCCACAACCAAGCACGTGAGTCCGCAGATCAACGCCGCCCTGCCTGCACCCGTCCTCGCCGCGCCGGACGCAGCGGAGGGATCGTCCCCATCCGACGGTGACGCACGCATCACGCACCTCCTCGGCGCTCCCCATCCCGTCCGCCACCCGCCACGCACTCACGAACAAAGCGCCGCGAAGAAGCAATCGTTTGCTTCTCAGCGACGCTCGTTTTCACCTGACTGCCACTTGTGCGGTGGCGAGGCAGATTAGCCCAGCGGGCAGTAGTTGGGACCTGGCGCGTTGCTGCCTACGATGGCATCCACATCCGGCTGGAACGGCGCCGTATTTGTCTTCAGGATCGACACCGCGTCGTTATAGAGCTGGTTGCCGTCCGCCGTCAACTTCGGGTCCTTAGCGCAGAGTACCGAGCCTGCTACGGGCACGCCGAGCGCCGGATTGCCGACCAGCACCGCCGACACGAACGTCTGGAACGTCCCGTTCGGGATCGCCGCGAGCGGCACACCAGGGATGGCCACCGCGCCAGAGAGGATGCCCGCGGCATCGTTCAGCAGCGTCTCGAAGCTTACCGTCTTTTGCACGACATCGAAGGGCGGCGGAACCGGGATGGCGCTCGAACCGGTATCGTTGCTGAGGAAGTCGATATCAGCCTTCATGTCGGCGATACAGCGGTTGACCAGATCTTGATATTTGGCGTCGGGGACCGTGACGAGGTTGAGATCGTTGATGCCGTTGGAGATCGCCGACGCATCCGCCTGAATCTTGGGGATATCGACGGAGAGGGCCTTGACGAAACCAGCATCACCGTCGGCGTTGCCTGTGTTATTGACAGCCGCATCGAGATAGATCGCATGCTCGTCGCGCGTGAGCTGCGACAGTGGTGTCGAACAATCCTTCGTCAATGCATCGCCGAACGGCTGCAGATTGTTGCTGAGGTTGTTCAATGGCGCTACCCGCGGCAGCAGATTGAGGACGAGGAAGAGCGCCGCGCCAATGAGGACGAGCGCCGAGACGCCCGTCGAGGCGACACGCCCCGCGCTCGGGCTCTTCATCAAACCCGGGACATTGAGCGCCGTGGCGATCAGGGCAATAAGCGCGGCCGCTCCGGTGAAGATTATGCCCGCCGTGAGCGTGTTCTTGACGCCATCCGCGCTATTTAGCGTGACTGTCGTGGCGCTGGCATACGCTGTGTAGCCCAAAGGCACCGCCAGCGCGACAGCCGACAGCACGGTGCCACCGGTGCCGACCCGGTTCATCGTGGACATCGCTTCCCTCTTTCTGCGCCGCGCGGTGCGGCGCCACTCACCAATGAGTCCAGAGCATCCCCATTGACTCTGCGAGGGATGCGACAGCGACTGACACATCCGCTGGGCAACGCATCGCGCCCGTGTGGATGGGCGGCAACCCAGCTCGACAGTTGGCTGTTTGGCGCATTCTAGCGGGTTACCGCATTGTGCGCAAGAGGCAATTTGCTGGCGCTGGCGCTCTGCCGCCGCCGGGGAAAACAGCGAAAGGGCACGGCTGCGGAGCCATGCCCTGACTGAATCTGCGCGAGGCTGAGGGTGCGCGAATTAGCGCTTGGTGTATTGCGGGGCCTTGCGGGCGCGCTTGAGGCCGTACTTCTTGCGCTCCTTCATGCGCGGATCGCGCGTGAGGAAGCCAGCACGGCGCAGGGGCGAGCGCATCTCTTCGTCAACGCGGACGAGCGCGCGGGCGATGCCGTGGCGCACTGCTCCCGCCTGACCGCTGACGCCGCCGCCGACCACTTTGATGGACAGGTTGAAGCGGTTTGCCAGCTCGACGAGGCGCAGTGGGCTGCGCACCGTCTGCATCAGCGTCTCGCGAGGGAAGTATTCCTCGCCGGAGCGACCGTTGACGACGATACGCCCGTCGCCGTTGGGGTAGAGGCGGACGCGGGCGACGGCGGTCTTGCGGCGGCCCGTGCCGTAGAAGTAGGAACCTGAGAACTCCGCCAAAGTATGACCTCCGTTGGGGCCGGCGCTGTCTCCACCGCCCAAAGTGCGCCGGACACCCGCCGGCGCGAGCAACACGTTCTAACGACGTTCAGCGACGATGCTGAGGTTGGGACCATGCGCGAGTCTGCTAGGCGTTCGCCGCGGCTGCCTGCTCGGCGAGCACTTGCTCGGCGGTTGGCTGCGACCAGGGCTGCGGCTGCTGCGCATCATGCGGATGCGTCGGGCCCGCGTAGACCTTCAGGTGGCGCAGGATCTCGGCGCCGAGGCGGTTACGCGGCAGCATGCCTTTGACGGCGCGCTCGATGGCGCGCTCCGGGTGCTTTTGGAGCACCTGGCGCAGCGTCTCTTGCCTGAGGCCGCCGGGATACTGCGAATGGCGATAGTAGATCTTGGAGTCGAGGCGGTTGCCCGTCACCGCAACCTTCTCCGCGTTGATGACGATGACGAAGTCGCCGCAGTTGAGGTGCGGCGTGAACATCGGCTTGTGCTTGCCGCGGAGGACAGTGGCGATCTCGGTGGCGAGGCGACCGAGCACCTTGCCCTCCGCGTCGAACACGTACCAGCGCGGGTCGAGGTCAGCGCGCTTGGCGCTGTAGGTCTTGGGGTTCATACGCGTTCACTCCCTCAGGTGCGGGCACGCTTGGCGCCTCGCGTCGATGCTCCTCCCGACTGGCAAGCGCCGAACGCTCCCGCCCGCGGGTCTGATACGTCTTGGGCGTCAGGTCGCCCACGAGATGAGTCCGACTGGGTATTCTACACCGGTCAGGCATAACCCACAAGCGGGAGCCGCCGCACCGGGATGGTTCTTCTGCCGCGCCTGCAGGATCGCCTGGAAGTCCGCTATAGAGAGCCGGCCCTCGCCGACCAGCGCCAGGGCGCCGACCAGACGTCGCACCATGCCACTGAGGAAGGCGTTGGCGCTGAAGCGGCACTCGATCTCAGCCCCCTTACCTTCAGCCCCCTCACCCTCAGCGGTGGGCTGCCGACACTCCGCGACGAAGAGTCGGCGTACCGTGTGGCCGGGTGAGCCGTCTTTCGCACGGAGCGGGCTGGAGCCAAAGGCGCCGAAGTCGTGCTCGCCGAGCAGGCTCGCCGCGGCCTCGCCCATCGCCGCTACATCCAACGGCGCGGCTATTCGCCAGGCGTACCGCTCGCGGAGCGGCGACCGGAACGCGTCGCGGAGGATGCGGTAGCTGTAGCTGCGCGAGACGGCATATGGCCGCGCTCGAAAGTCCTCCGGCGCGATGCAGACCGCGCGAACGGCGACATCGGGCGGGAGCAGTGCGTTGAGCGCTCGCTGCCATCCCGGTGGGTCGAGCCGTGGCGGCACATGCGCGTTGACGACCTGGCCCGAGGCGTGAACCCCACTGTCGGTGCGGCCCGCGCCTTCGATGGTGATTGCCTCGCCAGCGATACGCCGGAGCGCCTCTTCGAGCGTCCCTTGCACCGTCGGCCCCTTGTCGGGTGACTGGCGCTGGAAGCCGGCGAAGCGCGTGCCGTCGTAGGCGACGAGCGCGGCGAGGTTCACGAGAGCAACCGACCATCGACTAGGCGACCCGAGGGCCGCGATTCTCCACTTTGATTCTCCACTTTTTGGAAGGCGAGCAAGAGAGCGATATTGCCGTTTTTGCCGCTTTTCAACAAGTGGGCCAGCAGCACCTAGACCATTTCGAGGCGGACGATATGCGCGCCGTCGCCCTGGCGGAAGCCGATCTTGGAGATACGGGTGTAGCCGCCGGGCCGGCCCGCATAGCGCGGCACGAACTGCTCGAAGATCTTCTTGACGCGCAACTCCTGCGGCAGGTGACGCAGAATGGTGCGGCGCGCGTGCAGCTCGAAGGCCATTGCCTCGCGGGCGGCGGTCAGCGCCTTCTGCGCGTCGTCGCGATTCTTGATGAGGCCCGTGAGCTCTTTCTGGAAGGCGCTGAGGCGTGCTTCCTTGAGTTTGCGGGCGGAGTCGCTGAGCGGGTACTTCCCCTGCGCGGCGCGATCCTCGTTGCTGGGGATCACCTCGTCGGGCGAGAAACGGGCGCGACGGGCGAGGGCCAATAGCTGTTCGGCGACATCTTCATCGGGAACGACGGCGGTAAGGTGTTCCCAGGCTTTGTTGTGGCCGCGAATGGCGATGGTGATCAAGCGCTCGGCCTCACCCTGGACCGCTTTGGCGCGTGCCTCGGTGGTCTGGATGTGCTCGTGGGTGAAGAGCCCATCGATCATGTTGCGGAACGCCGCGCGCCGACGCGCCTCCGGCATGTTGATGCGGTTGCCCGCTATACGGTGTCTCACCTGCGTCCTCCAGGGCGTTGGCCCTTCTTAGCGACTGCTGTTGATTTCTAGTCGAGTCGTCGTCTTCGTCGTCGTCAGCGGCGGCGGAGGCTCCGTTCAAATCGCTGGCGCCGACGGAGTCGATCTGGCGCACGGCGGGCAGGAAGCGGCGCTGAATCAGGCGGTCGACGAGTTCGTTGAGGCTCTTTTCGCCGAAGTTGCGCACGGCTAGCAGGTCGTCGCGGTTCATGGTAAGCACCTGGCCGACCTTGGTGATGTTGCTGCGTTTGAGGCAGTTGTAGGCGCGAACGGTGAGGTCGAGCTCTTCGATCGGCGTGTCGTAGATCTTCTGCGGGATCTGGTACGCGGTCGCGCCCTTGGGCTGCTCGATCTCCGGCTTGCTGGTCTCGACGATGCTGGGTTCGTTGTACTCGCCGATCATCTGGAAGTGCTGGACGAGGATCAGTGAGGCGCTGCGGAGCGCTTCATCGGGCGTGAGGGTGCCGTCGGTCCAGATCTGGAGGATGATCTTGTCGTAGTTGGTCATCTGGCCGACGCGCGTATGCTCGACGACGTAGTTGACCCGCTGGACGGGCGTGAAGATGGCGTCGACGGGGATCTGGCCGATGGGCTGATCCTCTTTGGACTCGGCGGGGACGTATCCCTTGCCGCTCTCGACGACCAACTCCATCTCAAAGCGGCCATTGGGATCATCGACGGTGGCGATGTAGAGGTCTGGGTTGATGATCTCGATGGTGCTGGGCGCCTGGATGTCGGCGGCGGTGACTTGCCGGGCGCCGTTGATCTCGAGACGCATGGTGACGGGACGGTCGGAGAAGGAGCGGAGACGCAGGTTTTTGACGTTGAGGACGATGTCGGTGACATCTTCCTTGACGCCGGGGACGTCTTGGAACTCGTGCTGCGCGCCTTCGATCTTGATGGCGGTAACGGCGGCGCCGCTGAGCGACGAGAGCAGGACACGGCGCAACGAGTTGCCGAGCGTCATGCCATACCCTGCTTCGAGCGGCTCGATGTCATAGCTGGCGTAGTTCTGTTCGGATTCGGTTGCGGTGATGTGGGGTACGGCAATATCTAGCATGGGGAATCCCCTCCTCTTACCGCTGGCTGTAGTACTCGACGACCAGCGCTTCGTCGAAGGGCAACTCTAGGTCTTGCCGTGTGGGCACGGCGAGGATACGACCCGAGAGTGCGGCGGGCTCTAGACGCATCCAGGCAGGGACGCCCTTCTGGGTGAGTATGAGAGCGCGCGTCTTGAAATATTCGAGGTTGCGGCGCGTCTCACGGACGGCGATCTCATCCCCTGGCTTGACGATGTAGGAGGGGATGTCGACCTTGCGACCATTCACCTGGAAATGGCCGTGGGAGACGAGCTGGCGCGCCTGGGCGCGTGAATCGCCGAAGCCGAGACGGTAGATGACGTTGTCGAGACGCATCTCAAGGAGTTGCAGCAGGTTTTCGCCGGTCTTGCCGGGGCGATGCGCGGCGATGGTGAAGAAGCGATGGAATTGGGCTTCGAGCAGGCCGTAGGTGCGCCGTACCTTTTGTTTCTCGCGCAGTTGCAGGCCGCGGCCAGAGACCTTGCGCGGGCGACCCTGGCCGTGCTGACCGGGACGGGTGTTGCGCCGTTCGATGGCGCACTTGGCGCTCATGCAGCGGTCGCCTTTGAGGAAGAGCTTCATCCCCTCGCGCCGGCAAAGGCGGCAGACGGGGCCGGTATATCGTGCCATGCTTTCTTCAACGTCCTCCAAGGAGTGTGGGTGTCTCTCCGCGAGTGGTGACGCGGACGAGTTGGGAACGCCCACATCCGCATGTGACGGATGGGGCCACCTGAACTGGGGATCTCTCGCGGGTGTCGTCGCCAGCCGCAGCTTCGACATCGACGAGGAATCCGACTTGTTCGGGCGCGAGGACGCCGGAGGTTTCCGGTGGCCTTCGCTGGCGTGCGCTTTCTGGAGAACGCAGCAGAAATGGAGCATCGTGGGCTAATGCACGATAGCGGCGCCACACCCGGCGCACGCGCCGTCCTGGACCGGGACGGCCTCCCGCGAGCACACACTCCAGTAGCTTGGGAACGAGCATTGTGATGGGAAAAGAACGTGAATGACGCTCGCCGCCCACAGGCGACGAACAAGACGACTTAGACGCGGCGCCGCTTGGGCGGCCTGCACCCGTTGTGCGGGATGGGCGTGACATCGGTGATGGAGACGACCTGTAGACCAGCGGCCTGCAAGGCACGGATGGCGGCCTCACGACCGGAGCCGGGTCCGCGGACGTAGACTTCGATCTGGCGTACGCCGTGCTCCATCGCCTTGCGCGCGGCGCTCTCCGCAGTGACCTGCGCGGCGTAGGGCGTGCTTTTGCGCGAGCCTTTGAAGTTCGAGGCGCCGGCGCTGCTCCAGGCGAGGACGTTGCCGTTGGGATCGGAGATGGTGACCAGCGTGTTGTTGAAGGTCGCCTGAATGTGCGCGCGTCCACGCGGCACTGACTTGCGTTCGCGCCGGCGCTGTCGCCCGACTGGGCGCTTGGGAGCCTTTTCCGCCATGCTGGATCTGTCCTCCTACTGGATGGCGCGGTGGCTGAGGCGAGACGCTCACGCCGCCGCGGAGAATTACTTCTTCGTCGCCTTCTTCTTGCCGGCGACCGTCTTCTTCGCACCGCGCTTGGTGCGCGCGTTGGTGCGCGTGCGCTGGCCGCGCACCGGCAAGTTCCGGCGATGCCGGAGGCCGCGATAGCTGCCGATCTCGATCAGGCGCTTGATGTTCATGTCGACTTCGCGACGGAGATCGCCCTCTACCTTGACGGTGCGGTCGATGACTTCGCGGAGGCGGGCAACCTCGTCTTCGGTGAGGTTCTTGACGCGGGTATCGGGGTCGACGCGGGTGACGGTGAGGACCCGCTTGGCGGTCGCGGGACCGATGCCGAAGATGTAGGTCAGCGCGACTTCGACGCGCTTCTCACGCGGGATGTCGATCCCAGCGATTCTGGCCATGCGCCAGGTCCTCCTCGATATGTGGCTGGTGAAGCCCCTGAGGAGCTTCGTTCGATGGCGGGGTGGTCTCGCGTTCGCCGCGACGTCGCCCCGTGGGCATGGCCGCGTGAGCAGCCTCTGCTGTCTGGCATCCGTCACTCGCCTGAGAGACGGCTACCCAGGCGCCTCGAATGGGACGCCTGGGCGTTTCGTGTGGTACCCAGGCTTATGGAGCCCAGGTGCCGATAGGCTACCCCTGTCGCTGCTTATGCTTGGGGTCTTTGCTGCAGATCACCATCACCACCCGCTCGCGGCGGATGACTTTGCAGTGCTCGCAGCGTGGCTTGACCGACGCTCGCACCTTCACAACAACACCCTCTTCCGACAACTGATTTCATGTGGTGCGCGGTATCGCTTCCCCATTCTGTGACGAACGAGCAGGCGACATAGGCGCGTTTCGGCGCGGCGCCGGGCCGATAGGACTGCTTGATCCCGCGCTGGCGCCAACGCGGGGATAGATGGCGACGTTGGCTCACCTGTCGGGAGGGCAACCGTGCCGGGCCAGCGAAACGAGCGAGGCAACTGGCTTCCAGACGGGCATCCAGCCGTGCGAGAGGTTCCCTAGGTCCGATTACGCCAGGTGATGCGGCCTTTGGTGAGGTCGTATGGGGTGAGCTCGACACGCACTTTATCGCCAGGAACGATACGCACGAAGTTCATGCGCACTTTGCCGGAGAGATGGGCGAGCACGGTATGCTCGCCGTCGGCAAGCAGCACACGAAAGTTCGCGTTCGGCAGCGACTCCGTGACGGTGCCTTCGACCTCAATCGCATCGCGTTTGGCCATACGTTCCTTTCCAGGACAATGCCCGACAGACAACGCAAGAAAACGCCACGCAGCCACCTCTCGCGCTCGCGGCATCCTGTGCCGTGGCGGGGAAGATACGCACGCGCGGCGCGTATGGGTGAGGGGTGACTGTGAAGCGTACAAATTAGACGCAGCCAAATGCAGATTATAGCATGTGACGCACGGTTCCGCAAGTCCCTAGCACCCCAGAAGTCCGGGGGCGTGTGGGCAGGCGCGAGGGCAACACGCTGGTTCTCTACAGACTCATGGACGGCGCAGCAGGGCGATGAGATACGGGTCGAAATGCCGCTCGACCAGGCTCGTCATCTCCTCCGCGGTGCGCGTACCATCCACCTCGCAGACCGACACGCCGAGTTGTTCGGCTTGCGCCTTCACGTAGCGCGCCAAGAGCTGATCGCGAGCGATGAGCTTGCGCAGCCGGGCTTCCGGATCACTCCCGCCGTCGTACACGCCGTGGCGCTTCTGGCGCTCGTCGAGGAGCGCACGCTTCTGGCGGCGCGCTCGGTCGCAGAAATCGTCGGTCGGAACGAGCCAGATGGCCTGATGCGGATCGGAGAGGTAGGGGGCGACGCTCACCGGGAAGAAGTTGCCTTCGGCTACGATAAAGAGGTTCTCCGGCATCGCCAGCAGGTCGTCTAACACGAAGGGAAACTCTCGGGTCCAGGCGGTGACAGCGGTGTCGAACAGTTCTTCGACGGTCGGCTTCAGCCAGCGTTCTTCGAGGGTTCGGCGCTGAAAGTCGATGGCTTCTTGATCCCCTGCGGCGATGCGCCGCGCGAGATGCACCGAGGCGAGTGGGTCGGCATGGTAGTCGAGGAACACGTAGATGCGCGCGATGGTGTGGCTGATCGTGGATTTGCCGGAGCAGGGGGAGCCTGCGATCCAGAGCACGCGCTTGAGTCGCGCGGGCGAGACGTGGACGGATGACGTCATTGGCCGTGGAACCTCATCCCGTACGCGGCGTGTCGCGTATCTGCCGGTCGACGCGCTGTTATGGCAGGGCGGTGAGGATGGCGGGGCCGTCGGCGGTGACGGCGACGGCGTGCTCGAAGTGGGCGGAAAGGCTGCCGTCGGCGGTGACTACGGTCCAGTGATCGGGGAGGGTGCGCGTCTTGGGGGAGCCGAGCGCGACCATAGGCTCGATGCAGAAGACCATGCCCGGGCGCAGCAGGGGATTGGCCTGGCCGCGCTCGACGACGTTGGGGATCGAGGGGTCTTCGTGGAGGGCGCGACCGATGCCGTGGCCGACGTACTCGCGAATGAGCGAGCAACCTTGCTCTTCGACGAAGCTCTGGATCGCATGGGAGATGTCGAGGACGCGATTGCCCGGGTGGGCCTGCGCGATGCCGAGGCGTAGCGCTTCTTGGGTGATGTCGAGCAGGCGCTGTGCATCGGCGGAGATGGCGCCGACGGCTACGGTGATGGCGGAGTCACCATGCCAGCCGTCGAGGACGGCGCCGAAATCGAGCGCGATGATGTCGCCTTCGCGCAGGACGCGACCGCCGGGGATGCCGTGGACGATCTCTGCGTTGACCGAGGCGCAGATCACGCCGGGGAAAGGCGGCATATCGCGGGCGGGGCGGTAGCCTTTGAAGTTGGAGGTGGCGCCGCGGCGGGCGAGTTCGGCGCTGGCGATGGCGTCGAGCTCGCCGGTGGTGATGCCGGGGCGGATGGCGTCGCGGAGCAGCGCGAGAATCTCCATGACGACGCGGCAGGAGCGGTGGATCGATTCGATTTCGGTGCGGCTGCGATAGGCGATTGCCATGACGGTCTGCGTGCCTCTGTGCGGCCAATGCGCGATGCGACTCTGACGAAGGCTTCCGCGCTAGCTTATGCGCTTTGCTGGATGCTGCCAGGAGCGACGCGCGTGAGGATTTCGCGATGAACGTCTTCGATGGCGCGCGTGCCGTCTACCTGGATGAGTTTGCCCTTGGCGGCGTAGTAATCCACCAGTTGAATGGTTTCGCTGAAGAAGATGTCGAGACGGTGGCCGATCTTTTCTGCGGAGTCGTCGGAGCGCTGGTAGAGCTCGCTGCCATCGTAGTCGCAGATGCCGGAGACTCGTGTTGGGCGCGTCTTGACGTTCCACACGTGGCCGTTGGCCTGGCAGATGTAGCGACCGGAGAGGCGATCGATGAGCAGGTCGCGGGGGACGTCGAGATAGACGACATCGGTGATGCGCTGGTTATGCTGCTCCATCTCGTCGTCGAGCGCGCGGGCCTGGGCGAGGTTGCGCGGGAAGCCGTCGAGGATGATGCCGCGTGCGTCACCGAGGTTGCGAACGGCATCGAGGATCATGGCGATGACCAGTTGGTCGGGGACGAGGTCGCCACGGTCGTAATAGGGCTTGGCGGCGCGCCCGGCTGGGGTGTCCGCGGCGATGGCGGCGCGCAGCAGTTCGCCGCTGGCGGTGGGCTTGAGTCGAAGGTCGCGGGCGAGCAACTCTGCTTGTGTGCCCTTGCCACTGCCCTGGGCGCCGATCAAGATGATGTTCATGGAAGCCCTCCTCCGCGCAGTCCCGGCACCCTTACCCGATGCCGGTGGCAGGATTCGCTGCCCCGTTGCAGCGAACGTCGTTGAGGTGACGCGCCCTTCATAAACACGACGTCGTGTTCTGGGCGTGCGGCGGGATTATAGCATGCGCCATACCACGGCGCCAGACGAGTGTGTAGGTTCCCTGAAACGGCGAGTGGCCGAGCGAGCGTCCTGCGTGAACTGCTCGCATCGACCACGGCTGGGCATTCCTACGCGATCCCTACGCGATCCCCAGCGCCGGGTTAGTTGAGGAAGCCGGAGTAGTTGCGCATCACCATCTGCGCCTCGAGCTGCTTCATGGTGTCGAGGACGACGCCGACGACGATCAGCAGCGACGCCGCCTGCGGGATGCCCGCGCCGGAGCTTGAGCCGCCGCCGAAGAAGGCTGGCACCACCGCGACGATGCCCAAGAAGAGGGCGCCTCCTAGCGTGATGCGTTTCAGCGTCTCATGCAGATATTGGTCTGTGCGCGGGCCAGGGCGTATGCCGGGAATATAGGCTCCTTGCTTCTGAAGGTTGTCGGCGAGGTTCTGCTGGTCGAAGACTACGGTGGCATAGAAGAAGGTGAAGAGGAAGACCAGTACGCCGAAGGCGATCCAATACTGCGGCTGGGAGACGTCGAAGATCAGCTTCCACTGCTTGAAGAAGTTCGCCAGCGCCGCGTTCGAACTGAAGGCGAGGTAATTCGCCAGCACGGTGGGCAGCAGGAGGATCGACTGCGCGAAGATGATCGGGATCATGCCCGCGCTGTTGATTTGCAGGGGGATGTAGCTACTCTGCTGGCCGGAACGGACGCCGGAGAGGAAGCGGCGCTTGGTGGGATATTGGACGGGGACGCGGCGCTGCGACTGATAGATGAAGACCATCACGAAGATCATCAGCAGGATTAGCGCGATGATGACGGCGATGGAGATCAAGCCGCCGTTGTTGGTGGTGCCGCCGGTGCTGCTGGTGTTGGCGAGCGCGGAGCCGATGCCCTGCGGCACTTTCACCAGGATGTTGGCAAGGATGATCAGCGAGACGCCGTTGCCGATGCCGTTCTCGGTGATCAGTTCGCCGAGCCAGACGAGGAACATGGTGCCAGCGGTGAGCGAGATGAGCGTGGCGAGCGTCGGCACGAACGTGGCGCCGTTGAAGAGGTCGAATTGCGCGGGTTGGAGCGCCCCGATGCTGACGAGCAGCGCCATGTTGCCGAAAGCCTGCAGCACGGCCAGCGGGACGGTGATGTAGCGCTGAATCTGATTGATCTTGTTGCGGCCCGACTCACCTTCGCGCGCCAGGGCGTCGAGCTTGGGGATCAGCGGCTGAAGCAACTGGACGACGATGGTGGCGGTGATGTAGGGATACAGGCCCATCGCGACGATAGAGAAGTTCTGGAGGGAGCCGCCAGAGAAGACGTCGAGGAGGCCAAAGAGTTGGTTCAGCGAGCCGTTTTTGGAGGTGAGGAACTGGCTCAATTGGTTGGGATCGATGCCCGGAACCGGCACGTAGGCGACGATGCGGAAGACCAGCAGCATCGCAATGGTGAAGAGGACTTTCTTGCGCAGATCGGGAATCGTCCATACGCTGCGCAGCCGACTCAACATGCTCGCCTCCAGTGATTTCTCGTCGCGTAGGGTGGGAATAGTGCGTGGTTCGCGGGATGTGCCTGAGCCCGCGTGATGCCTCGTAGTTGGTACGGTCGTCGTCTCGAAGAGCGCACCAACGCCACTCAAAATGCCTAGTCTCGCGGAACCTGACGTTCTCAGTCAAGAAGTAGGCGAGGCGCGTCGGTACGCACCACGGCCTCGCCTACGACTATGCGCGCGGCTATGCCCGCACGGTCGGAGAAGGCGCCGCATTGCCGGAGAGCTTGGTCTTCTTCGTGGTCTTCATGGCGATCAGCGAAACGGTGCCGCCGGCAGCCTCGATGCGCTGGCGCGCTTTGGCCGAGACTTTGTGCGCCGTGACGTTGAGCGCGCGGTCGAGCTCGCCTTCGCCGAGGATCTTGAGCAGCCCCTTGGCCTCGCGGGCACGGATCAAGCCCTTTTCGGCGAGCGCCTCGCCGGTGACGGCGGCGCCAGCGTCGAAGACTTCGAGCGCGCTGATGTTGATGACGACGTACTCCTTGCGGAAGGGATTCTTGAATCCGCCGAGGTACGGCATGCGCTGCGAGAAGCGGTTCTGGCCACCCTCGAAGTACGCCGGGATGCTGGAGCCGGTGCGGGCCTTCTGGCCCTTCTGGCCACGGCCAGACGTTTTGACGCGGCCAGAGCCGTGGCCGCGACCGACGCGCTTGTGGGTGTGGCGCGCGCCGGGGTTAGGCCGAAGATCGGAGAGCCTCATTCAGCCACCTCCTCGACGCGGATAAGGTGCGACACTTTGTTGACCATACCGCGAATCATCGGGGTATCCATATGTTCGACCACCTGATGCAGCCGTCGCAGGCCAAGCGCTTGAATCGTGGCCTTTTGCTTGACGTTGTATCCGATGACGCTTTTCGTATACGTGATGCGTAATTTCGCCATTTTCTCTCGCTCCATGCGGCCCCATTGTACCATTCCATGCGCAACACGCAAAGCACCAAACGGAAGGGTCACGTCGCTTGATCCGCGACGCGGGTGCTAGCGAGCAGGCATCAGAGACGCGAGCCGCGCTCTTGCTACGGGCGAATCATCGGTTAGCGGCGCGGACCGCCAGGACCGCCACGCCCGCCACCGGGTCCGCCGCGGCCACCAAAGCCGCGCCCGCCACCAGGTCCGCCGCGGCCAGCGCCACCAGGACCACCGGCGCCGCCTGGACCACCGGCGCCGGGTCCGCCACGGCCACTATCGCCACCACGGCCACGTCCACCACCACGGCGGTCGCCGCCACGCTCGTCGCGTTGTTCGCGTTCGGGCGGGACGTACGAGGCGGCTTCGGCGGCGGCAGCAGCGATCTGCGAGGCGCGCTTCGGGCCGACGAGGTCGGCGACGGTCTTGCCGCGGCGAGCGGCCTCGGACTCGAAGGAGCGCAGCTCGCGGAGCGACGAAAGCGTCGCCAACACGGTGTTGAGCGAGTTTGAGCTCCCTAGCGACTTGGTGAGGATGTCGCGGATGCCCGCCGCCTCGACCACCGCGCGGACGGCCCCGCCAGCGATGACGCCGGTGCCGGGGGCCGCGGGCTTGAGCAGCACCTCGGAGGCGCCAAACTCACCGATGGAGGTGAAAGGGATGGTGGTACCGGTCAGAGGCACTTCGATGAGGTGCTTCTTGCCGTCTTCGACGCCCTTTTTGATGGCGTCGGGCACTTCGCCGGCTTTGCCCAAGCCGACGCCGACATGCCCGGCGCGGTCGCCTACGACGACCAGCGCGCGATAACTGAAGCGGCGGCCACCCTTCACTACTTTGGAGACACGGGCCACCTGGACGACCGTCTCTTCGAGATTCAGCCGGTTTGCGTCAATCTTCGGCATTGGTTTCTTCGTTCCCCTCGCGCCGTATGGCGGCTTAGAAGTCTAATCCGCCCTCGCGGGCGCCCTGAGCGAGCGCGGCGACGCGCCCATGATAGAGGTAGCCGCCACGGTCGAAGACGACCTTGTCGATTCCCTGTGCCTTGGCGCGCTGGGCGATCAGGTGGCCGACGGCGCGAGCGGCGTTGACACGGCGATTGCCGATGATGGCGCGCAGCGTTTCGGGGGTGGCGTCTTCGTCGGGCTTGCCCATCGACTTGAGGAGCGCGGCAAACTCGGCGTCGCGCGATGAGGCGGCGACCAGCGTGCGGCGGTTGACGTCGTCGATGACCTGGG
This sequence comes from uncultured Chloroflexia bacterium, assembly GCA_963785845.1. Taxonomy (GTDB): domain Bacteria; phylum Chloroflexota; class Ktedonobacteria; order Ktedonobacterales; family JADMIN01; genus CAWAWP01. The sequence goes on from CAWAWP010000004.1 coordinate 646,350, forward strand.
CGTAGATCTGGTTGCCGCTGCGGAAGACGGAGAGGCGCGGACGCCCGGTCTGGCCTGAGACCTTCTTGCGGACGCGCTGGTGCCGCCGCAGACGCGCCTGATTCGCGTAGTGCTTCTTGATCATGTGTTCACACTCCGGGCGAGGCGATCGGCTGGCGCGCTGGCGGCACGTGTTCGGCACTACGTGCTCGCGACGCGCGGCGCGATCGCGACGATGAGCAGCGGGGCGGGCATTGCTCGGCCCCACGATAACCTACAGCGAACGCTCTTACTTCTTCTTGCCGCCGACTTTGCCGGCCTTGCCAGCCTTCATGCGCACGACTTCGCCCGCATAGCGGATGCCTTTGCCTTTGTAGGGCTCTGGCTTGCGAATCGAGCGGATGTTGGCGGCGACCTGCCCGACGACCTGTTTGTCGATACCGCTGACGCTCAACCTGGTGGCGCTGTCTACGGTGAACGAGACGCCAGCCGGCGGATTGACCTGGACGGGATGCGAGTAGCCCACCTGCACGACGAGGTTCTCGCCGACTTTGGCGACGCGATAGCCGACGCCTTGCAGCTCGAGCGACTTGGTGAAGCCGTCTTTGACGCCGACCACCATGTTGGAGAGCAGCGTGCGCGAGAGCCCGTGGAGCGAGCGATGCTCGTTCGAGTCATCGGGACGGCTGACGGTAATCGTGCCGTTCTCCATCTCGATGCCGAGCGCCTCTGGGAAGGTTCGCTTGAGCGTGCCCTTGGGGCCTGTGACGGTGATGACGTTGCCCGCGGCGATATCGACTTTGACGCCGGCAGGCACAGAGATGGGGACCTTACCGATCCGCGACATGGTGTGTTCCTCCTACCAGACGTAGCAAACGACCTCGCCGCCGAGGCCGAGCTGATAGGCTTTGCGGCCGGTCATCAGGCCTTGTGGCGTGGAGATGATGGCAGTGCCCAGGCCACCACGAACGCGCGGAATGGCGTCGCGGCGGGTGTAGACGCGCAGGCCAGGTTTGCTGACTCGCTTGATCTGGCTGAGCACGGGGCGCTTTTCGACGTACTTGAGCGTGACGCGGATGGTCCCCTGGGGGTTATCCTTGACCACGTCGTAGTCGCGTATGTAGCCCTCCTCTTTGAGGATGCGAGCGATCTCGATCTTCATGTTGGAGGCGGGGATCATGACGCGGGTGTGCCGCGCCATGACGCCGTTGCGGACGCGGGTAAGCATGTCCGCGATGGGGTCGGTCATGTTCATGGGCGATGTCTCCTCGTGTCGCTCTTCAGGCGCTTACCAGCTCGACTTGGTGACGCCGGGGAGCTCGCCACGGAGCGCGCGCTCGCGGAAGCAGATACGGCAGAGGCCAAACTTGCGCATGTAGGCGCGGGGCCGGCCACAAATCTGGCAGCGGTTGTGTTGCTGCACTTTGAACTTGGGCTTGCGCTGGGACTTGACGATCATTGACGTTTTTGCCATCGTTGCCCCCTCCAGGGCGAGAGACCGGGCTTCGACGCAGCATGCGCCGGTTTCCGGGCCCTTTGTCCCGCTCTCGCGGACAGGAATTGCGGTCTTCTCCTCCCCGGTAACGCACCAGGGAGGGACATTTTACGGACGCAGCGCGCCCGTGTACGCTGGTGAAGACGACCTAGAGGCCGCCAACAGCACGCGCCTGGCCGAGCCGGCTGCACGGGAACTGGCTAGGCGCGCTTGAAGGGCATACCGAGCAGCGTGAGCAGGCGGCGCCCTTCTTCATCGGTGCGGGCGGTGGTGACCACGGTGATCTCCATGCCGCGCACCTTGTCGATTTTGTCGTAGTTGATCTCCGGGAAGACGAGTTGCTCCTTGATGCCCAGGGTGTAGTTGCCACGCCCGTCGAAGGCGTCCGCGGAGATGCCCTGGAAGTCGCGCAGGCGAGCCAACGCGACGTTCATCAGTTTGTCGAGGAAGTCGTACATGCGGCGCCCGCGCAGCGTGACCATGCATCCGATGGGCATGCCTTCGCGGAGCTTGAACGCGGCAACGGAGCGCTTGGCTTTGGTGACGACGGGGCGCTGGCCGGTGATGTCGGCGAGATCGCGCACGGCGTTGTCCATCGCTTTGGCGTTTTGGATTGCCTCGCCCATGCCGATGTTGATGACGACTTTGTGGAGCGCCGGCACCTGCATGATGTTGTCGTAGTTGAACTCTTTTTGCAGCGCGGGCACCACCTCGCTGAGGTACTTCTGCCGGAGCCGCGATGCGGCCGTGGAGGTGGCGGCGGCGCCCTTCTCGGCGCGGGCGCTCTTAGGATTGGTCGCCACTGCTTACCCCCTCGTGTTCTCGGCGATCGGCATGCCACAGTGCTTGCAGACACGGCGCGTGCGGAGCTTCTTGTCGGCGCCGGTCTCTACGCGCTCGTGGGCGATGCGGGTCGGCTTGTTGCAGTTGTTGCACTTGACCATCACGTTCGAGGCGTGAAGGGGCATGGGCTTTTCGATGATGCCCGCTTGTTGGATGCCTCGCCCTGGCTTGACGTGCTTCTTGGCGATGTTGATGCCCTCGACGATGACCTTGTTTTCACGGGGCATCGCACGGAGGACGGTTCCCGTCTTGCCGCGGTCTTTGCCCGCGAGTACGAGGACGACATCGCCTTTATGCACGCTCAGCTTGGCCAGGTGCAGGGGCTTCGGTCGCGTTGTCGTTGCCATACGTTGTTTTCTCTTCCCTTGCCCTTTGGCCGGACACTTCCTACATTGCCAAACGGCTGGTCTCCGGGGCTAGAGCACCTCGGGCGCCAGCGAGATGATGCGCATGAAGTTGCGATCGCGCAGCTCGCGGGCAACCGGCCCGAAGATGCGCGTGCCGCGTGGGTTGTTGCCGGCGGAGATGATCACGGCGGCGTTGTCGTCGAAGCGAATGTAGCTGCCGTCGGGGCGGCCATATTCCTTGGCGATGCGCACGATGACCGCGGTGACGACCTCGCCCTTCTTGACGGCGCCGTTCGGCGCGGCTTGCTTGACGGAGGCCTTGATGAGGTCGCCGACTTCAGCGAACTTTTTGGCGGAGCCGCCAAGGATGCGAATGCACATGATCTCCTTGGCGCCGGTGTTGTCGGCGACGCGGAGACGTGTCTGCGGCTGGATCATTTGGCGTCCTCCGCCGGGCGATTCGGATCGAGATTCGCCACGACTTGCTCCACCGAAGTGACCTGGACCGCACGCCGCAGGATTTCGACGAGCCGCCAGTTCTTGTCTTTGCTGAGCGGACGGGTCTCTTCGATGCGGACGATATCGCCAATGCGCGCGTCGTTGAGTTCGTCGTGCGCTTTGAACTTGGTGGTGTATTTGTAGGTGCGCTTGTAAATGCGGTCGCGTTTGAGCGATTCGACGGCGACGACGATCGTCTTTTGCATCTTGTCGCTGGTGACGCGCCCGGTCTTGGTCTGGCGGCGGTGCTTGGTCTGCTGCTCGGCGGCAGGGGCGCCCGTCGCGGTGGATTCAGTGCTCATGCGTCGTCCTCGCTCGGCTCGTCGGCCTCGTCGACGGTATCGTCGTCCGCTTCGACGGCGGCGACTTCGTTGGAAGCCGCGGCGTTGACTGGGACGATCTCGGTCTCATCCGCGTCGGTCAGCAGGCCCTCGGCCTCTAGTTCAACCGCGTGATGCAGTTCACCGATGTGATGCATCAGGCGAGCGATGTCGGCTTTGGTCTGGGGAAATTGGCGGTTGTTCTTTACTTCACCGCGCTCTTTTTGCAGGCGCAGGTTGAACAGTTGGTGACGCAGCTCGGAAAGCTCGCGCTCCGCCGTCACTATGTCCATCCCGTGGATGTCGCGGCGTCGTTCACTAAGCTTCGACACCTTCGGCCTCCTGCTTGACGAGAAATTTGGTGTGAATCGGGAGTTTGTTCGCGGCGAGGCGCATGGCCTCTTTCGCGACGTCTTCACGGACGCCGCCAAGCTCGAAGATGATGCGCCCCGGCTTGACGACCGCGACCCAATGGTCGGGCGCGCCCTTGCCAGAACCCATGCGTGTCTCCGCGGGTTTCTTGGAGACGGGTTTGTCGGGGAAGACGCGGATCCACACTTTGCCGCCACGCTTGATGTAGCGGTTCATGGCGATACGAGCGGCTTCGATCTGCCGGGCTTCGAGCCAGATCGGTTCGAGCGCCTGGAGCGCGAATTCGCCGAACGCGATGGTGTTGCCGCGATGGGCCGTCCCGCGCATGCGCCCGCGATGCTGTTTGCGATGCTTGGATCGCGATGGTGCCAGTAACATGACGAGTGCTCCACTGTGGTCTGCCGCTGCCACCCCGCCGCATACGTTAACTCGCTCGTCGAGGACGTATGCCGGCGCGAGGCGGCCCAAGGCCGACCAGAACTAAAGGACGTTGGCCGCTCGGCGCTTCGTGCGCCTCTACTCCTGTGCGTCCGTCTCTGGAGTAGGTTGCGTCGTCGGTTGGGCGGTGGGTTGCGTCGCTTCCGCGGCGCTCTCGCTCGCGCTGCCCTCTGAAGAGGTCGGCGCGGGGAACTCGTGGGCGGCGGGCGCGGGGGTCACCGGTCCGCTGCTCGGCACCTCGGGGCCGACGCTTGGCGTTATGGCTCCGGCGTTCGGAGTTACCGCGCCGGTTGGCCGGGGAACTGTCGCCGAGCGGGGCGCTCCGCGGGGCGCGCTAGCCGGCGTGGCGGGACGCGGCGGACGCGGGCTGCTGCCTGCCGCTGCGGCGCCACCAGCTCCGCCGGCACCCATTGGTCGCGGGCTGCGATCGGCGCTGCGGGTGCGCGGGGCGCCACGGTCCGGTCCGCGCTCGCCGCCACGGCCGCCGCGCGGGCCACCGCGATCGGGGCGCTCGCCGGTTGCCATCGCTGGGGCCGCGCTGGGCTCACCGGCGCGCAAGCCTTCGGCGCGTTGGCGCTCTGGCAGCACTTCGCCGTGATAGACCCAGACTTTGATGCCGATGACACCGAAGGTCGTATGTGCTTCGGTCTGGCCGTAGTCGATGTTGGCGCGCAGGGTCTGCAAGGGAACACTGCCCTCGACCTCTTTTTCGACGCGGGCGATCTCCGCGCCGCCGAGACGGCCGGCCAGGATCACCTTGATGCCCTTGGCGCCCTGCCGCATCGCCTTCTGCACTGCCTGCTTCATCGCACGGCGGAAGGAGACGCGCTTCTCGATCTGTTCGGCGATGCTGCGCCCGATCAGAAAGGCCTCGACCTCGGGATTGCGAATCTCAAGGATGGAGAGGCGCACCTTCTTCTTGGTGACGGCTTCGAGCTGCTGGCGCAGTCGCTCAACGCTCTCGCCGCTCTTACCGATGACGATGCCCGGCTTGGCGGTGTGGATGGCGATGCTGATCTGTGTGCCGGCGACGCGCTCGATCTCGATGCGCGAGATGGCGGCATTGTAGAGCCGCTTGCGGATCAGCTTGCGCAGCCGATCGTCTTCGCCAACGAGGTCTTTGTAGGTGCGGTTGGCGTACCACCGCGACTCCCAGCCACGGATGACGCCGAGCCGGAAGCCATTTGGATTTACTTTATGTCCCAACGAGATTCCCCCTGACTCCGGCTATTGGCGCCGCGCCGCTTTGCGGACGGCCGGGGAGATGTCTCCTGGGTCGTTCGTCACGGTGACGGTGATGTGCGTGGAGCGTCGCAAGATGCGCGACGAGCGGCCATGCGAGCGCGCGCGGAAGCGCTTGACCTTGAGGCCCTCGTTCGCGATGGCGTTGACAACCCAGAGTTCATCTGGGTCGAGGCTGTAGTTGTTCTCGGCGTTCGCTGCCGCCGAGGCGAGGACGGTGTAGACGTCGCGCGCCGGCATGTTGGGCAGGAACTTGAGGATGGCAAGCGCCTCGCTTACGCGGCGCCCTTTGATGGCATCAGTCACGCGCCGAACTTTGCGGGGCGGGTGGCCGATGTTCTTGGCGGTGGCCCAGGTTTGCATGTGCTTTCCCCGCTATCGAACGGACGCGGTGCGCTCGCTGCGCCCGCCCGCGTGGCCGCGGAAGTGGCGCGTCGGCGCGAATTCGCCCAGTTTGTGACCAACCATGTTTTCGGTGATGTAGATCGGAACATGCTGCTTGCCGTTGTGGACCCCGATCGTCAAGCCCACCATCTGCGGAATGATTGTGGAGGCGCGAGACCAGGTCTTGATCACGCGCTTTTCGCCGCCCCGAACCATCCCCGCTACTTTCTTGAGCAGCGAGGGTTGGATGTAGGGGCCTTTCTTGGTCGAACGCGACATCGTGCTCTCCTGTTGTTACCGGCCCCTACCGGAGTTGCGGCGTCGGACGATGAACTTATCGGTTTCCTTGTTGTGGCGCGTGCGATGGCCGAGCGCGGGCTTGCCCCACGGCGTCTGCGGCTGGCCGCCGATCGGCGCGCGACCCTCGCCACCGCCGTGCGGGTGGTCGACAGGGTTCATCACCGAGCCGCGCACGTGCGGGCGACGGCCGAGGTTGCGCGAGCGCCCGGCCTTGCCGACACGCACGTTCTCGTGGTCGAGGTTGCCGACCTGGCCGATGGTTGCCATGCAGGTGATGTGGACGAGCCGTTGCTCGCCGGAGGGCAGGCGCACCTGCGCGTAGTCGCCTTCCTTCGCCATCAGTTGGGCGGAGGCGCCAGCGCTGCGGACGATCTGTCCGCCGCGACCGGGATGCAACTCGATGTTGTGGATGACGGTGCCTGTTGGCAGGTTGCGCAAGGGCAGCGCGTTGCCGACGCGGATCTCCGCTGTCGGTCCGCTCATTACCATGTCACCGACCTTGAGGCCGTTGGGGGCGATGATGTAGCGCTTCTCGCCGTCGACGTAGTGCAGCAGGGCGATGCGAGCCGAGCGATTCGGGTCGTACTCGATGGAGAAGACCTTGGCCGGCACTCCGGGTTTGTTGCGCTTGAAATCGATGATGCGGTAGCGACGCTTGACGCCGCCGCCACGGTGACGTGCGGTGATCTTGCCCTGGTTGTTGCGTCCCGCCTTGGAGGTCATCTTGTCGAGGAGGGAACGCTCCGGCTTGGAGCGCGTGATCTCGTCGAAGTTAGAGACCGACATGTTGCGGCGCCCGGGCGAGGTCGGCCGGTATACACGTACAGGCATGTTCGTGTTCCTTTCTTACGGCCAGCTAGCGGCCTAGGCCTGCAACTCGGCGATGGTCTGGCCGTCGGCCAGCGTGACGATGGCTTTCTTCCAGGGACGCGCTTCGCGACTGAACTGGCCTTTGCGGGTGCGTAGTGAGCGCACCTTGCCAGGCATGCGCATGGTGTTTACGCGCCGCACCTTGACGCCGGGGAACATCTCCTCGACCGCCGCGCGGATCTGGTATTTGTTGGCCCGGATGTCGACCTTGAAGGTGTAGCGCGGGACGGTCTCGCCATCGCGCGGACCGCCGACGCGCTTCGTCGACTGGAGCTCGACGCTCTTCTCGGTGATCACGCCGTGGCGCAGCACTTCGGTGATTTCCATGTATTATTTCTCCCCGTCGGTGCTCCGCGCACGGCTGCGCGGGGTCTTGCTGGGTGTTTCTTCGGCCTTTGCCTCACCGGTGGCAGCCGTCGGGGTCTTCGCCTTTGTATGGGTCGCCTTGGCGGGGGATGCCGGTGTGGGGGTCGCTTTGGGGGTGGCGGCTTTGGCGGTGCGCGCCGGCTTAATGGTGGTGGCTGAGGCCGCGGCCTTTGCGGCGAGGCGTACGCGCTTGCGGAAGATTGGGCCAGGGTGGCGCTTGAGCGCCAGTCGATCGTCGGCTTCTTCGCCGAACATCTCGACGATGCGATCGACCGTGGCGATGGGCATGATCAGGTGTTCATGTTTGAGCAACTCGACGACGTTGATCGAATCGACGTGGCCGATCTCCAGGTGCCGCAGGTTGCGCGCCGAGAGGATGACGTTCTCGTCGCGCGCCGGCATGAGGACGAGTGTGTTGCGTTCGAGTGGCAACGTCGCCAGTAGATCGCGCATGTTGGCGGTTCGCGGCTCCTCGAAGGTCAATTCGTCCATCAGCAGGATGTTGCCGTTGGCGGCCTTGTCGGAGAGGGCGGCGCGGATGGCGTTGCGCTTCATCTTGCGTGGAATGCTGCTCTCGTAGGCATGAGGTTGCGGGCCAAAGACCGTGCCGCCGCCGCGGAATTGCGGCGCGCGGGTTGAGCCCTGGCGAGCGCGGCCCGTGCCCTTCTGGCGGTACGGCTTCTTGTTGCCGCCCCTGACTTCGGCGCGGGTCTTGGTGTCGGCGTTGCCCTGGCGGCGGTTGACGAGTTGCGCGGTCACCACCTGGTGCAGGAGGCCGACGTTGATCGGCGCCCGGAACACGTAGGGATCGAGATCGTGTTCCCGGACGACGTTGCCGTCCATATCGTAGACATTCGCGGAAGGCATCTTCGTCTCCTCATCCGCCCCTAAGCGGTCGTGGACGCGGTGGCGGCGCGGGCGGCATACGCACGCTGCGCTGCACCCTTGCGGATCATCACCACGCTACCGTTTGGGCCGGGAACGGAACCCTTGACGACCAGCAGGTTGCGCTCGGCGTCAGCCTGGATGATTTCCAGGGCCTTGATGGTGACACGGTCGTTGCCCATGCGACCAGCCATACGCGTGCCCTTGAGCACGCGACCTGGCGTGGTGCCAGGGCCGATGGAGCCTGGCGCGCGCGCGCGGTCGGACTGGCCGTGCGTACGTGGGCCGCCGCGGAAGCCGTGGCGCTTCATGACGCCGGCAAAGCCCTTGCCTTTGGAGGTGCCGATCAGGTCGACACGCTCGCCAACGTCGAACATGGCGACATCCACCTTGTCGCCCACGGCGGGAAGGTTGCCGTCGACCACCTCTACTTCGCGAAGGATAGCGAAGGGGCCAAGCGCCTCGCCCGTCTTGCGGCGACGTGCGCCCTTGCTGGACCCGCGCCCGGTGGCCTCGGCCTCATCGGCTTCAGTCTCGGTGGCGGCGCTTCCGGCGCGCTCGCGAGCCTGTTGACGCGCCTTGGCCGCCTCTTGCTGCTGGCGCCGCTTCTGCGCGGGCGTCTGCGGAAGGGTGTGGCCGAGGTGGCCCAGGGCAGGGCGAGTGGCGTTCTTGATCCTGGCGGTACCATAGCCAAGTTGCACGGCTTCGTAGCCATCGGAGGCAGCCGTCTTCACCTGGGTGACGGTGCAGGGGCCTGCCTCTATGACGGTGACGGGGATCGCCGCGCCCCTGGGGCCGAAAATCTGGGTCATGCCCACTTTTCGACCCAACATTGCGCTTAACATGCGTTCTCTCCCGCGGCGCGCGAAACGAGGCGCCTGAAGCTCGTTGCTCACCGGCACTACTAGTGGCCGGTCGAGACGTATCCACGTGACTCACTGGACCGTAGATACGCGGCGCGCGAGGCGCCATCCGAGCGTCGTGCATCTCGTGCCGACGCCGCACGTCGACACACTGCCCTCGCCGCGGCTATACCTGCCGACACAGCCGGTTGGGGGCGAACAAGGAAACTAGAGCTTGATTTCGATGTCTACGCCTGCCGGCAGGTTCAGGCGGGTGAGCGCTTCGACCGTCTTCGGTGTCGGCTCGACGATGTCGATCAACCGCTTGTGGGTGCGGATCTCGAACTGCTCGCGCGAGTCTTTGTCGATGAAGGGCGAACGCAGGACGGTGTATTTGGCGATGTGGGTCGGCAGCGGCACGGGCCCTGTGACGCGCGCGCCAGTGTTTTGCGCCGTCTCGACGATCTGAGACGCCGACTGATCCAGAATCCGGTGGTCATAGGCCTTGAGCCGGATGCGGATCCGCTGTTTGGTGCTGGTAGCCATCTTCGACGCTTTCCTCTACCGTACGCGTCGCCGGATTCCGCGGCGTTCGCGCTGTCTGCCGCGTGGACTACGAGGCAGACGCACTTCTCTAAACGCTTGACCCCGTCCCTCGCGGAACGGGGCCAGCCAAAAGCCTTAGATCTCGACCTGGGTAACGGCGCCAGAGCCGACGGTACGACCACCCTCACGGATGGCGAAACGACTGCCCTGCTCCAAGGCGACCGGCGTGATCAGCTTGACCTCGATGCTGATGTTGTCGCCGGGCAGAATCATCTCCACCCCCTCGGGCAGGATGATCTCGCCGGTGACATCGGTGGTGCGGATGTAGAACTGCGGCCGATAGCCGTTGAAGAACGGCGTGTGCCGCCCGCCCTCTTCCTTGCTCAACACATACACCTGCGCCTTGAAGGTCGTGTGCGGCTTGATGCTCCCCGGCTTGGCCAGCACCTGGCCGCGCTCGATCTCCGCGCGCTCAATGCCGCGCAAGAGACAGCCGACGTTGTCGCCGGCCTCGCCCTGGTCCAGCGTCTTCTGGAACATCTCCACCCCGGTGCAGACCACCGTGCGCGGCTGCTCGGTGAAGCCGACGATCTCGACGTTCTCGCCGACCTTGACGATGCCGCGCTCGATGCGCCCGGTCACCACCGTGCCGCGGCCCTTGATCGAGAAGACATCCTCCACCGGCATCAGGAAGGGCTTGTCCGTCGGCCGTGGCGGCGTCGGGATGTAGGAGTCCACCGCGTCCATCAGCGACCAGATCGCCGCCGCCGCCGGGTCTTCACGCCCCAGCGTGCCGCTCGACTCCAGCGCCTGCAGCGCCGAGCCGCGGATGATCGGCACGTCGTCGCCGGGGAACTCGTACTTGCTGAGCAGTTCGCGCACCTCCAGCTCGACCAGCTCCAGCAGCTCCTCGTCCTCCATCATGTCGACCTTGTTGAGGAAGACCACCATCGCCGGCACCTCGACCTGGCGCGCCAGCAGGATGTGCTCGCGGGTCTGCGGCATCGGGCCGTCGGGGGCCGAGACCACCAGGATGGCGCCGTCCATCTGCGCCGCGCCGGTGATCATGTTCTTGATGTAGTCGGCGTGCCCCGGGCAGTCGACGTGGGCGTAGTGCCGCGCCTCGGTCTCGTACTCGACGTGGGCGATGGCAATGGTGATGCCGCGCTCGCGCTCCTCGGGGGCGTTGTCGATCTGGTCGAAGGCTTTGTACTTGTTGTTCTTGTTCGCCGTCGCCAGCACCTTGGTGATCGCCGCCGTCAGCGTCGTCTTCCCGTGGTCAATGTGCCCGATCGTCCCCACGTTCACATGCGGCTTGCTCCGCACAAACTTCTGCTTCGCCATAGCTCTTTCATCTCCCTGATTCCGCGTGCGCCCACCTAGGCGCGCACAACCTTGCCAGACGACTTCGCCTTGATCTCGTCCGCGATGTTGCGCGGCACCTCGGCGTAATGCGCGAACTCCATTGAATAGGAGGCGCGACCGCTGGTCATCGAACGCAGCTCGTTGACGTAGCCAAACATCTCGGCGAGCGGTACGTGTGCCCGGATGATCTGCGAGCCACCGCGTTCCTCGGATCCCTGGATCATGCCGCGACGGCGATTGAGGTCGCCCATCACGTCGCCGAAGAAGTCGGGCGAGGTGGTCACCTCGACCAACATGACTGGCTCAAGCAGGACGGGACTCGCCTTCTGAGCCGCGGCGGCAACGCCCATCGAACCGGCCATTTTGAAGGCCATCTCCGACGAGTCCACCTCGTGATATGAGCCGTCGTAGAGCGTGACTTTCACGTCGGTGAGCGGATACCCCGCAACAACGCCGCTCTCGAGGCGCTCGCGTACGCCGTCTTCGGTCGGCCTGACGAACTCGCGCGGGACCGATCCGCCGACGATGCCGTTGACGAACTCCACGCCTTTGCCACGTTCCAGCGGTTCGACGCGAATCCAGACGTCGCCATACTGGCCCTTGCCACCGGTCTGGCGGACGTAGCGACCCTCGGCCTGCGCCTTGTTGGTGATCGTCTCGCGGTACGCCACCTGCGGGCGACCGACGTTGGCTTCGACTTTGTATTCGCGGAACATGCGATCCACGAGCACCTCGAGGTGCAGCTCGCCCATGCCCTCAATGATGGTCTGCCCCGAGTCTTCGTCGGTATGCACCTTGAAGGTTGGGTCTTCCTCGGCGAGGCGATTGAGCGCGATGCCCATCTTGTCTTGGTCGGCGCGCGTCTTTGGCTCGATCGAAATCGCGATCACCGGCGTCGGGAACTGGATCGCCTCCAGCAGCACCGGATGATCCTGGTCGGCCAGCGTGTCGCCGGTGAAGGTGTTCTTCAGCCCGACGGCGGCGCAGATGTCGCCCGCGTACACCCGCTCGATGTCCTCGCGGTGGTTCGCGTGCATCTGCAATAGGCGCCCGATGCGCTCTTTCTGGCCCTTCGTCGCGTTATAGACGTACGAGCCAGCGGCCAGCGATCCCGAGTACACGCGGAGATACGTCAGCCGGCCTACGAACGGATCGGCGACGATCTTGGAGGCGAGCGCCACAAACGGCGCGTTATCTGCGACCGTGAGCTGCACCGGCTCATCGGTCTTCAGCGAGGTTGCGGTCGGCGGGGGGATGTCGAGCGGCGACGGCAGGTACGCCACCACCGCATCGAGCATCGCCTGCACGCCCTTGTTCTTCAGCGCGGTGCCGCAGAGCACGGGCACAAGCTTGCCGGCGATGGTGGCGGCGCGCAGCGCGGCGCGCAGCTCATCGTCCGAGATCTCGTCGCCCTCGAGGAACTTCAGCGTCAGCTCCTCGTCGGTCTCGGCCACGCGTTCGATCAGCGTCTCGCGATGCTGACGCGCCTCCTCTACCATGTCGGCGGGGATCTCCGAGGTCTGCGAGGTGGTGCCCAGGTCGTCGGTGAAGATCACGCCCTTCAGGGCTATCAGATCGACAAAGCCCTTGTAGCTCCCCTCCGCGCCGATCGGCAGTTGGATCGGCAGCGGCACGGCGTTCAAGCGATCGCGGATCATGTCCACGGTGCGCCAGAAGTTCGCGCCGGTACGGTCCATCTTGTTGACGAAGCAGATGCGCGGCACGTGATATTTGTCGGCCTGGCGCCAGACCGTTTCGGACTGCGGCTCGACGCCCGCGACGGCATCGAAGACGACGACGCCGCCGTCCAGCACACGCAGAGAACGCTCCACCTCGGCAGTAAAGTCCACATGCCCGGGAGTGTCGATGATGTTGACGCGATGCCCGAGCCAGAAACAGGTGGTCGCGGCGGAGGTGATCGTAATGCCGCGTTCTTGCTCCTGGGGCATCCAGTCCATCGTCGCGGCGCCCTCATGCACCTCGCCGATCTTGTGGATCTTCTTGGTGTAGAAGAGGATGCGTTCCGTGGTTGTGGTCTTCCCCGCGTCGATGTGGGCGATGATGCCGATATTACGCGTGAGTTCGAGGGGAAATTCTCTGGTGGCCATAGCTCCTCTGTATCGCGGTCCTTACCAGCGATAGTGGGCGAACGCTTTGTTGGAGTCCGCCATCTTATGGGTTTCGTCACGTTTGCGGACAGTCGCGCCTTGTCCGGCGGCGGCGTCCATCAGTTCGGCGGCGAGTTTCTCGGCCATGGAACGGCCTCCGCGCGCGCGGGATGAGGCGATCAGCCAGCGCATAGCGAGAGCCATTTTACGGTCGCCGCGAATTTCGACCGGCACCTGATAGGTCGAGCCGCCGACACGGCGGGGCTTGACTTCGAGCACTGGTGTCACCTGGCGCAGCGCCTGCTCGAAGACTTCGACCGGGCTGCGCTTGGCGCGCTGCTCGATGAGATCGAAGGCGTCGTAGATGATGCGTTCGGCGATACTGCGCTTGCCGTCCCACATCAGGCGGCCGACAAGGCGGGTTACGTTTCGATTGTTGTACTTCGGATCCGGCACGACGATGCGGTGCGGAACCGTCCCGCGTCGAGGCATAGGCTGTTCTCCCGAATTGCTGCGTTCTTGTGCCCGAAGGGCAATCCGACAACCGCTCGCGCCAGACAGCGCGAAGGGTACCGAGGCAAATGCCCCGGCACCCCACTTGTCGAGCGCCTTTCCGACACTGCCAACCACGCGGTTTATGCGGGTCGCACGGAGCACATCGGCGGGATCGCCTCGTCACTCCGGATCGGAGAACGCTCAACACTGCCGCACACAACGCGCACGGCGGTGGTTTGACGCCGACCTCGCCGCCCATACGGGCGATTGGTTTCGGCCACTCGTCTCGTGAAGAGACCTCGCGCTAGCGGCGAGCCGCCGCTTGGCCGGCCTTGGGCCGCTTGGCGCCGTATTTCGAGCGCCCTTGACGTCGCTTGGCCACGCCCTCGCTATCGAGCGTGCCGCGCACGATGTGATAGCGCACGCTTGGCAGATCCTTCACACGGCCGCCGCGAATCAGCACGACCGAGTGCTCCTGCAGGTTGTGGCCCTCGCCAGGGATGTACGCCGTCACCTCATACCCGTTGGTGAGGCGGACGCGGGCGATTTTGCGGAGCGCAGAGTTCGGCTTCTTGGGCGTCATGGTTTTGACCTGCGTGCAGACGCCGCGTTTCTGCGGCGCGCCGCGCAAGCGTTGCGTGCGGTTCTTCAACGCGTTGTAGGAGAACTGCAGCGCGGGCGCCTTGCTCTTGCGCACCTTTTGGCCCCGGCCCTTGCGCACCAACTGGTTGATTGTCGGCACGAATCTACTCCTCGTTGCTATCGTTGCGCCCCAGACGCCTTCTCAGCCGCATCGCGCGGGAAAAGGAGGCGCCCAGAGCGCACAATGAGCAATCTTATCACTCGTCCCGGTAACTGTCAACTGCCGTAAGCTCTTCGAAGCCGTTCTCGTACCGACTGCCGCTGTCGCCAGGACCACCGAGCACGGCGCTCGGGCCGCCCAGGCCGAAGGCGGAGAGGTTCGAGGTCGCCATCGCCGCGGCAAGCCGGTCGGCGCGCTGACGCTCCTTGAGTTCGCGGCGCTGCTCCACACCGGTGCCGGCGGGGATAAGCTTGCCGATGATCACGTTCTCCTTGAGGCCGACGAGGTGATCCGTGGAGCCGTTGATGGCGGCTTCGGTGAGCACGCGTGTCGTCTCTTGGAAGGAGGCCGCGGCCAGGAAGCTATCCGTGTTGAGCGATGCCTTGGTGACGCCCAGCAGCACCGTCTGGGCCGTCGCCGGCTCGCCGCCCTCGGCCAGCACCCGCGCGTTGGTCTCTTCATAGTGGAAACGATCCACCAGGTCGTTTGGCAGCAGATCGGTATCGCCGGGCTCGTCGATGCGCACGCGGCGCAGCATTTGACGCACGATGATTTCGATGTGCTTGTCGTTGATGTAGACGCCGGTTGAGCGGTAGACCTTCTGCACCTCCTTGACGAGGTACATGTGGACGGCCTCGCGACCGAGGATCCGCAAAACGTCTTGCGGGTCGATCAGGCCGGTGGTGAGCGCCTGGCCGGCGCGCACGTGGTCGCCAATCTGCACGATGAGGTTGGCCGCCGCGGGCAGCGCATATTCGCGCTCGTCGCGCTCTTCCGAGTGGATCACCAGCCGGTTTTGCGCAGGGAGGTTGACGATTCCGCTGGTGCGGGCCCTGACCTCGCGGTCGCTGCCCGTGACGCCCTTGGAACTGGGCTGGATGGCGATGACCTGGTCGACCTCGACCTGATCGCCATCATGCACCTGAATTTCGGCGTTCTTCTTCAGCGGGTATTCGTCATTGACGACATCGACCGAAACGACTTTGAGCTTGCGCGCGCCGTTGTCCTCAACAGTCAGTTCAACGGTGCCATCAAGCTCGGTGACGATGGCCTTGTCCTTCGGAACGCGCGACTCGAAGAGTTCCTCGACCCGCGGCAGACCCTGGGTGATGTCGTCGGTGGCGCCAGCGATGCCGCCGGTGTGGAAGGTACGCATGGTGAGCTGCGTGCCCGGCTCGCCGATCGACTGGGCGGCGACGATGCCGACCGCGTCTCCGCCACCCGCCAGGCGACCCTGGCCGAGGTTGCGTCCGTAGCAGGCGCTGCAGACGCCGTGAGGCGCGAGGCACTGCAACACTGAGCGGCAATAGACTTGGGTGATGCCCGCGGCGATGATGGCATCGACCATCTCGTCCTCGAGCTCCGCGCCGACCGGGATATGCTCGAAGCCGGGCACCTGGGCGGCCAGGATGCGGCCAACCAAACGGTTGCGGAACGGCTCGCTCATGTCTTTACTGTCGGCTTCGGTGATCCACACGCCTTCCGTGGTGCCGCAGTCGTCGAGCAGGATGATGACATCCTGGGCTACGTCGATCAGGCGGCGCGTCAGGTAGCCGGATTCCGCGGTGCGCAGGGCGGTGTCGGCCAGACCCTTGCGGGCGCCGTGGCTGGAGATGAAATACTCCATCACGGTGAGGCCGTCGCGGAAGTTACCACGGACCGGGATCTCCATAATGCGCCCCGAAGGGTCGGCCATCAGGCCGCGCATGCCGGAGAGCTGGCGGATCTGCTGGAACTTCGCCTTGGTGGCGCCAGAATTGGCGATGGTGTAGATCGAGCCGTAGGGATCGAGCACAGCCTGCACGCGCTTCTGAATCTCTTCGGAAGCGTCGTTCCAGATGCGCACGACCTCACGGTAACGCTCGTCGTCGGTGATCAGCCCCTCGCGATAATCCTCGGCGAGCTGCATCACCTTGGCGTCGGCTTTGCCGAGAATCTCCTGGCGCTCCGGCGGCACGATGACATCGCTGATGGCGATGCTGGCGCCGGCCTTCGTCGCGTAGGTGAAGCCCATGCGCTTCACTTTGTCGGCCAGGTCGGCGGTGGATTCGCGGCCGTAGTGTTTGAAGCATTCGGCGATGACCTGCTTCAGGTTATCCTTCTTCATCGGATAGTTCTTGAAGCGCAGTCGCTCGGGCAGCGCGTCGTTGAAGATGATGCGTCCCACGGTCGTCTCAACCAGCTCGCGCGGGCCGATCGGGCGTGGCACGCCAGGCTCGTCGAAGACCTGTTCGGTGCCGAGACGCACCTTGATCTTTGCCTGCAAGGCGATTACCTGCCCGTCGTAGGCCATTTGGGCTTCGGTCGGGTCGGTGAAGATACGACCTTCGCCCTTCAGCCCGGGTCGATCCATCGTCAGGTAGTAGGAGCCGAGCACCATGTCCTGCGAGGCGCCGATCGACGGTTCGCCGGTGGCGGGGTGCAGGATGTTGCGCGCGGAGAGCATCAGCGTCCGCGCCTCTTCTTGCGCGCGCTCGGAGAGCGGCACGTGGACGGCCATCTGGTCGCCGTCAAAGTCGGCATTGAAGGCCGAGCAGACGAGCGGGTGCAGCTGGATGGCACTGCCCTCGACCAGCACGGCCTCGAAGGCCTGGATGCCGAGTCGGTGCAGCGTTGGCGCACGATTGAGCATGACCGGGTGATTGCGGATGACCTCTTCGAGGACGTCCCACACCTCGCCACGCACGCGCTCGACGAAGCGCTTGGCGCTCTTGATATTGTGCGCGAGCCCCTGCTCGACGAGCTTGCGCATGACGAACGGCTTGAAGAGCTCAAGGGCCATCTTCTTGGGCAGGCCGCACTGGTGCAGCTTGAGATCCGGGCCAACCACGATCACCGAGCGGCCCGAATAGTCTACGCGCTTGCCCAGCAGGTTCTGGCGGAAGCGCCCCTGCTTGCCCTTGAGCATGTCGGAGAGGCTCTTGAGCTTGTGGTTGCCCGAGCCAGCCACGGCACGCCCGCGGCGACCGTTGTCGATCAGCGCGTCGCAGGCCTCCTGGAGCATGCGCTTCTCGTTGCGGATGATGATCTCCGGGGCGCCAAGCTCCAACAGCCGCTTGAGGCGGTTGTTGCGGTTGATGACGCGGCGATAGAGATCGTTGAGATCGCTGGTGGCGAAGCGTCCACCGTCGAGCTGCACCATCGGGCGCAGATCGGGCGGCAGCACGGGCAACACTGAGAGGATCATCCACTCAGGGCGGTTGCCGGACTTGCGGAACGCCTCGACGACATTGAGGCGCTTGGTGGCCTTCTTGCGCCGCTGGCCGCTGGTGCTGTTGATCTCGGCGCGCAGCTTGACGGCGAGCTCTTCGAGGTCGATCTCGGTGAGGAGCGACTGAACGGCCTCGGCGCCCATCCCCGCCTCGAAGATGTCGGGGAGATCGGGGTTGGTGTCGCGCAGACGCCACTCGAAGTCTTTCAACTCGCGATAGCGCTGCTCTTGCACGAGGTCGAGCTTCTTCAGTCCTTCGAGGTCGCGGCGGCGGCTCTCCGTCTGCGCGCGAATCTCGTTGGTATCGGCTACCAGACGATCCTGAATAGCCGTGATCTCGCCCTCGGCGTCCATGCGGGCGCGCTCGATCTTGCGCTCGGCGTCAGAACGCACGCGATCGAGGTCTTTACGCGCCGTCTCGACGATGAAGTCGCGGTGCTCCTGGGCGACGCGATCTAGCGCCTCCATGTGGGTGGCGTCGGCCACCGAGCCCTGCTGGGCGATGCGCTCGCCGGTCGGCTCGTAGGTGACGTCTTCGGTGAGCACTTTGCCGAGGTTCGAGCGTAGGATGCCGCGAAGACTCTGCTCGGCGGCACGCGCCTGTTGCAACTCTTCGGAGCGCTTCAACTCGTTCTGCTCGCGCTGCTCTTCAACGCTCTGCTCGATGGTGGTGATCTGCGCGTCGCGGCGCTCTTGGGCGGCCTCGATCTGCCCCGTGACCTCCTGCTCGCGCTCAGAGATCTGCGACTGCACGCCCTCGTCGATGCTGGCGAGCGCCTGCTGGCGGGCCTCCTCATCGACGTTGGTGACGACGTAAAGGGCGAAGTAGAGAATGCGCTCAAGGTTGCGCGGTGAGAGATCGAGCAGCAGGCCAATGCGACTTGGCGTGCCCTTGAAATACCAGATGTGGCTGACTGGCGAGGCAAGCTCGATGTGGCCCATGCGCTCGCGGCGCACTTTCGAGCGTGCGACCTCGACGCCGCATTTATCGCAGACGATGCCCTTGAAGCGGACGCGCTTGTACTTGCCGCAATAGCACTCCCAGTCCTTGGTGGGGCCAAAGATGCGCTCGCAGAAGAGGCCGTCCTTCTCGGGCTTGAGCGTCCGATAATTGATGGTTTCGGGTTTGGTTACCTCGCCGTAGCTCCACGAGCGGATCTGCTCTGGACTGGCGAGGCTGATACGAATGGCGTCAAAATCGTTGACTTCGAGCATTGGTGGAGGCGACGAGCGTCTGCCGCGGCAACCCGTGCCACGACTTCCCGGCGCCTTTCTCCTTTCCGAATGCCTTTACGGCTGACCATCGCGGGGGAATTGAAAGACAAGGCCGACGTGCCGAGGGGCGGCGGCGAGTGGAACCCGCGGATGTCCACCGCGCCGGGTGCCCACCCCTCGAACTCTAGACTACGTGCTAGGGCTGATCGTTCTCGAATCCGCTGAGGTTGATACCCAGCTCCGGCATCACGTCGCTGCCGGTGTCTTCGACGAACTGGATGCGCTGCTCGTCCTCGTTGAGGACCTCGACGTTGATGCCGAGACTTTGAAGCTCCTTGACCAGCACCTTGAAGGATTCGGGCACGCCCGGCTCCATGATGCTCTCGCCTTTGACGATGGCCTCGTAGGTCTTGACGCGGCCAACGACGTCGTCGGACTTGACTGTCAGGATTTCTTGCAGGATGTTGGAGGCGCCGTAGGCTTCGAGCGCCCATACCTCCATCTCGCCGAAGCGCTGGCCGCCGAACTGCGCCTTGCCGCCCAACGGCTGCTGGGTGATGAGGCTGTACGGGCCGGTCGAGCGGGCGTGAACCTTGTCTTCGACGAGGTGGGCCAGCTTGAGCATATAGATGTAGCCAACGGTGACTTCGGTGTCGAATGGCTCGCCGGTGCGGCCGTCGAAGAGCTTGATCTTCCCGGACCTCGGCAGGCCGGCACGTTCGAGAAGCTCTTCGATGTCGTCCTCACTGGCGCCGTCGAAGACTGGCGTGGCGACCTTCATGCCGAGCGCCTCCGCGGCCCAGCCGAGGTGCGTCTCCATGATCTGGCCGATGTTCATGCGGTGCGGGACGCCCAGCGGATTCAGGATGATATCCACTGGCGTGCCGTCTGGCAGGAACGGCATATCTTCGATCGGCAGGACGCGCGAGATGACGCCCTTGTTGCCGTGGCGTCCGGCCATCTTGTCGCCTGCGCCGATCTTGCGCTTCTGCGCGATGGAGACGCGCACGAGCTGATTGACGCCCGGCGGCAACTCGTCGTTGTTCTCACGCGAGAAGACTTTGACCTCGACGACCTTGCCCTTTTCACCGTGGGGCACGCGGAGCGAGGTGTCTTTCACTTCGCGAGCCTTCTCGCCGAAGATCGCGCGGAGCAATTTCTCCTCGGCGGTGAGCTCGGTCTCGCCTTTCGGCGTGATCTTGCCGACCAGGATGTCGCCTGGGCCGACTTCGGCGCCGACGTAGATGATGCCGCGCTCGTCGAGATTGCGTAGCCCCTCTTCGCCGACGTTCGGGATGTCGCGCGTGATCTCTTCGGGACCGAGTTTGGTGTCGCGCGCCTCGACTTCATGCTTCTCGATGTGGATGCTGGTGAAAAGGTCATCGCGGACGATCCGCTCGCTGATCAGGATGGCATCCTCGAAGTTGCCGCCCTCCCAGCTCATGAACGCCACCAGGATGTTCTGCCCGAGCGCGACCTCGCCGTTCTCGGTGGCGGAACTATCGGCGATGGGTTGCCCACTGACGACGCGGTCGCCCTTGTCGACGATGGGCCGCTGGTTGATGCAGGTGCCCTGGTTCGAGCGCACGAACTTGCGCAGCTTATGGATATGCTCGACGCCGTCGTCGTCGACGATGATGATCTGCCGCGCGGTCGCGCTGACGACCTCGCCACTGGCTGCGGCGGTGACCACCTGCCCGGAGTCGATTGCCACCTGGCGCTCGATGCCGGTGCCGACCACCGGCGACTGCGGGCGCAGCAGGGGAACCGCCTGACGCTGCATATTGGCACCCATCAGCGCGCGGTTCACGTCGTCGTGCTCCAAGAATGGAATCATCGCCGCCGCGACGCTGACGGTCTGTTTCGGCGCGACATCCATGTAGTCCACCCGTGGGATGAACTCCTGGACGAAATCGCCGTTGTGCCGCGCCAGCACCACCTCCGTCTGGAAGTGGCCCTCAGCGTCGAGCGGGACGTTGGCCTGCGCGATGACGTAGCGCTCTTCGTCGTCCGCGGTGAGGTAATCGACCTCCGTGGAAACCCACGGCACGATGGAAATCTCTTGTGAGCCAAGCGTCTCGATCTTCGCCGCCAGCGCCTCGTCAACCGTCGTGCCGGCGGTGGCGATCTGCTTGCCGTTCGCATCGGAGACGTCTACCGCGAGGATACGCCCGACGAATGAGGGGCTATTGGCGGGCAACGCGTGATAGACCCGCCGATACGGCGTCTCGATGAAGCCGTAGGGGTTGATCTGGCCGAAGGTCGCCAAGTTGCCGATCAGGCCGATGTTCGGACCTTCAGGCGTCTCGATTGGGCAGATGCGGCCGTAGTGCGAATGGTGTACGTCGCGCACGTCGAATCCGGCGCGCTCACGC
This sequence comes from uncultured Chloroflexia bacterium, assembly GCA_963785845.1. GTDB lineage: Bacteria > Chloroflexota > Ktedonobacteria > Ktedonobacterales > JADMIN01 > CAWAWP01. The sequence goes on from CAWAWP010000004.1 coordinate 667,648, forward strand.
GAGAGGCCACCGGGGCCGAGTGCGGAGAGGCGACGCTTGTGGCCGATCTCAGACAACGGGTTCGTCTGATCCATGAACTGCGAGAGCTGACTGCCGCCGAAGAACTCCTTCATCGCTGCGACGACGGGGCGGATGTTGATGAGTTGGTTCGGGGACGCCTGCGACGGATCTTGAATGATCGCCATGCGCTCCTTGACGACGCGCTCCATGCGGAGCAGGCCGACGCGGAACTGGGTCTGGATCAGCTCGCCGACGCTGCGCACGCGGCGGTTGCCCAGGTGATCGATGTCATCCTTCTTGCCGCGGCCTTCGTCGAGGTCGACCATGCGGCGCAGGATGGCGATGACGTCGTCTTGGGTGAGCGTGCGAATCGTCTGCGGGATCGCCAGATCGAGCTTGCGGTTGATCTTGTAGCGCCCGACGCTGCCGAGATCGTAGCGACGGGTGTGGTAGAAGAGGTTGAAGACCAGCGTGCGCGCGTTCTCGAGCGTCGCCGGGTCGCCGGGGCGCAACTTGCGATAGACCTCGAGCAGCGCCTCTTCGGGCGTCTTGATCGGGTCTTTCTCCAGCGTGGTAGTCAGGAAGTTGCTGACGCCTTCGCGCTGAGGATCCGTGCCGGCGAACGCCTTGAGGATGCCCTCGTCGGTGCGCAGATCGGGCGTATTTTCACTCTTGCCGGGATCGCGATCGCCAATCGCGCCCATCGCGCGCAGCAGTGTGGTGATGGGAATCTTGCGCTTGCGGTCGATCTTCACCGAGAGAATGTTCTTGTTGCTGGTCTCGAATTCGAGCCAGGCGCCACGATTCGGGATCAGCTTGGCGGCGAAGAGATGGCGCCCGGTGGCGGGATCGTCCTCGGAGGTATAGTAGACGCCCGGCGAGCGCACGAGCTGGCTGACGACGACGCGCTCCGCGCCGTTGATAATGAACGTGCCCTCGGTGGTCATGAGCGGGAAGTCGCCCATGAAGATGTCTTTTTCCTGGATTTCGCCGGTTTCTTTGTAGGTGAGACGCGCTTTAACGTAGAGGGGTGACGCGTAGGTGGCGTCGCGCTCGCGGCACTGATCCTCGGTGTACTTCGGCTCGCCGAAAGGGTCATCCGGGATGATGAATTCGAGCTTCAGGTTCTTGCTGGTGAAATCCTCGATGGGAGAGATTTCCTCAAAGAGTTCTCGCAATCCTTCGAGCTTGAACCACTGGAAAGAGTCCAGTTGTACCTGAATGAGGCTGGGCATCGCACGGATGTCGGGAATCCGCGCGTAGCTCACGCGCTCGGGAAGCGAGGCGGCTGTGGTGCTCAATGCCATGCGTGAAAAACTCCTCTCGCCGGTCGCCCACGCCACGAGGGCACGATTTCCCTAGGGAGCACAGCAGCGGCAGGCCGCTAACAGACATACCTTGGGGGCGACGGGCCGCACGTATCGGGATGGCGTGCGGAAGACATGACGGGACGCGCTAGAGATGGGGACAACGGACACGAGCCGGGGACTGCGGCGCCCGTCAGGAAGTGCGCGGCGCGAACGCCGTTGCTTCCGAAACCGCCATCCACGCCGGATGGCGACGGGCACATGAGGGAGCGGTCTACGCCGGGTAAGGAGGCGAGGAATGCCATCGCGGAGGATGTGCATGATTGCGATAGACGCGGACGCTGGCCGAAGTCGTCGTCAAAGATGTCGTCGGAGATGTCAACATGCTCTTGTTCATCGCGCCTATTCCGTGTACTATTCCTGACATCGGAGACGGCTGCTGGACGGCCACGGAGACGACGCGAGCGCTGAAACGCAGAGGCTGCCGACCTGCGAGCACCACGACACGGCCAATTAGCCCATCCTCACGCGGGGCGCGAAAATGGGCCTAGAGGTCTATCGAACGTCTCGAATTGAAGGTCGGGGGAGAGCCAACGTATCTCGCTACCACGTGTCCGAGTGTGGAGGAACCCACGAGGCGCACCGGCGGCATCGCACCATCGGGACAGGCCGTGTGCATCTACTAGCGTGGGTGCGCGCCCATCCGTCCGCACGGCGCGCAAAACTCCGCAGGTACAGAGCATATCATGCCGTTGGCAAGGCTGTCAAGGGCGAGTTTTCGTCTCCCGCAGCGTCCGTTCGACGCTGAACTTCGCCAGCGCGGACTCCCCAGCGTGGCGCTCCCCGAACGCGATCGCGCACTATTCCCCGCTTTCCTCTTGGTGCCACCTGCCTCGTGGCGCGCGTTTTGCGATTGCCCAACTTTACTCGCGACGCGATGAGGCGTGTTGAGTCACGGCGCAGGCCGCGGACCACTGCCGTTCAAGGGAAGGCGGGCGACGACTATGGCATCGGTGAACGCGGGCACGAGCCCAGATTACCGCACGGAGGCACAGGACCGGCAAGCCAGTGAACGGCAGGCCCGCATCGGCAGGGTGCGGTGGATGATCGCTCTGCTGCTCGGGCTGGGCGTGCTCATCAACTACTTCGATCGCGTCAACATCTCGGTCGCGACCAAACCGCTGGAGAACGAATATGGCCTGACGCCGGGACAGATGGGCATTATCCTCTCGTCGTACCTATGGTCGTATGCGCTGTTGCAGATTCCCGTCGGCGCGCTGCTCGACCGTGTGGGCGTCAAATGGCTCAATCGTGTCGGCACGATTCTCTGGACGGGGGCAACGTTCATGACCGCGTTGGTCAGCGGCATGGGCTTGATCATCCTGGCGCGGGTGATCTTGGGCGTGGCGGAGGCACCGGCTTTCCCGGGCGCCTCGAAGGCCACTGGCTATTGGTTCCCCAAGAGCGAACGTGGCATGGCGACTTCTGCCTTTGACGCGGCTGCCAAGTTCTCCAACGTCATCGGCGTACCGATCGTGGCGCTCGCGGTGACGTACTGGGGCTGGCGCGGCGGCTTCTATGTGACGGGAGCGCTGAGCGCGTTCTACGTCGTGTTGTGGTGGGTGTTCTATCGCGATCCGAGCGAAGTTCGCGGCAAGTCGCTCTCTGAACGCGAATATCAGCATATCGTCCGTGGCGGCGCGCAACAAGAGGGCGCGATGCCGGGCCATGCGGCCACGAATCTGGCGTTTCTACTGCGCCAGCGCAAAGTCTGGGGCCTGACGCTCGGCTTCGCCGCCTACGGTTACTCGTTCTATCTCCTGCTCTCATGGTTGCCTGGCTACCTTGAGACCGACCTGAACATGACGGTGCTCAAGAGCGGGTGGTATACGATTATCCCGTGGATTGTGGCGACGATCACCGACGTGGTGATCGGCGGCTGGCTCGTGGACCGGCTGATCGCACAGGGCCATGACCAGAACCGCGTCCGCAAGACGCTGATCGTCACCGGCATGCTGTTGGGGCTGGCGGTGGTGGGCGCGGCGTTCACACGGAACCCCAATCTCGCGATCCTCTTTATCTCTATTGGCCTCGGCGGACTGGCGTTCTCCGCGCCGATCGGTTGGAGCATCCCCGCGCTGATCGCGCCGGAGGGCAGCGTTGGCTCGGTCGGCAGCATCATGAATGCCGCCAACAACCTGCTGGGCATCGCCGCGCCGATCATCACTGGCTTCATCGTCGGCAGCACGGGCTCGTTCGCGATAGGCTTCCTCGTCGCGGGCGCGGTGCTCGTGGTCGGTATTCTCTGCTACCTGTTCCTACTCGGCTCCATCGAACAGATTCCGACGCCGCCAGATACACTCAATGTGGAGCCGGGCGCGCCGACGGTCGGCGGGGCGGGCGTGGCCTAGAATCGGCTGGACGCTAGCTCCGCGGCGCAGATGAGCGCGCGGCACGGTTTGGGCTGGCCGATGCGCTCCGCTGGTCACTAGACGGCGACCTGGGTGGAGCGTGGGAAGGGAATCTTCGGGTCGGTGAGCACGTTGACGCAGGCGGGCTTGCCTGAGGCGAGCGCACGCTCTAGCGCGGGGCGGATGTCTTCGGGGCGCTCGACCAGCTCGCCATAGCCGCCGAACGCTTCCACCACGCGGTCGTAGCGGATGCCGGGGGCAAGCTCGGAGCCGACGGCGTGGCCGAGGAGCGCGCGCTGTGGGTGGGCGATCTCGCCCCACTGACCGTCGTTGCCGATGACGGCGAGCACGGGCAGATTGTGACGCGCCATCGTCTCGAACTCCATGCCGTTGAGGCCGAAGCTGCCATCGCCGAAGAGTACGGCGACTTGCTTGTCGGGATGGGCGAGCTTGGCGGCGATGGCGAAGCCGGTGCCCGCGCCGAGCGTGCCGAAGGGTCCGGCGTCGAGCCAGTGCCCAGGCTCCCATGGTGTGAGGATGCGCGCGCCCCAACTGACGATGTCGCCGCCGTCACCGATGAGGTAGGCGTCACGGTCGAGCACGTCGCGCAGCTCGCGGCAGAGCCGGGCGGGATGGATCGGTTGCGCATCCGAGGCCATCAGCGCCTCATCGGAGTCGCGCGCCTTGGTCTCTACCTCGCGCAGTGTTGCCAGCCAGGTGGCGTGGTTCGTCGTCTTTCCCAGGGCGGAGGCGAGGCCGGTGAGGGCAGTGGAGATGTCGCCAGGTATGCCAATCTCCGCGCCGCGGTTGACGCCAATATCCTCGGCGTTGGTGTCGAGCCAGACGATCTTGGTGTCCTTCGGGATTAGCGGCGGCTGGCCATAGTTGAGCCGGAAGTCGAGCTTGGCTCCGACGAGCAGCAGCAGATCGGCGTTGGTGAGGGCGCGACGACGGGCCATGGCGAAGGAGAGCGCGTGATCGGGTGGCAGGCTGCCGCGCCCCGCACCGTTGAGGAAGACCGGCGCCTGCAGTTTCTCGGCGAGCGCGCGGAGGGGACCGGCAGCGTCGTCCCACCAGACCGCTGGACCGGCGAAAATCACGGGGCGCGCGGCTTGCGCGAGAAGGGCCGCTGCGCGCTCGATGGCACGCGAGTCTGGCTGCGGCTTGATTGTGGTGCGATAGCCGTCGGCGGGGATGACGGCGTCTTCGGTGGGGATGATGGCGTTGAGGACGTCCATCGGGCATTCGAGGAAGACGGGGCCCTGCCTGCCGGTGGTCGCCTCGCGGAAAGCCATCGCGGTATACTCCGCCAGCCGTTTGGTCTCGTGGACGGTGCGGGCCCATTTGGTGATCGGTCGGACGAGCTCGAGGTGGCGCATGTCCTGCAGCGCGCCCTGATCCCAGTTTTGCAGGGGCGCGGCGCCACCGAAGATGACGACCGGACTGCCAGCGGCGTTGGCGTTGGCGATGCCGGTGATGCCGTCGGTGACGCCGGGTCCGGCGGTGAGCAGGGCGACACCGGGGCCGCGCGTCAGGCGCGCCCAGCCCTCGGCGGCATGAACCGCGACCTGCTCGTGGCGCGTATCCATCACGCGGATGCCCTCACGAGCGCAGCCATCGTAGATCGCCGCGAGGTGGCCCGCGCTGAGCGTGAAGACGATCTCAACCCCTTCGCGCTTGAGCGCCTTGGCGACAAGCAGCCCACCGTGCAGCATCACTTCGTCCATCCAGCTTCTCCTTCGCGTTAGCGCCCTGGTCACTTCGGGAAGTATACTGCGCGGTTTGTGTCACAGGCTGACGAGGGCGACGCCGACGAAGATCGCGCCGACGCCGACCCACTGCCAGCGATAGAGGCGCTCATGGAGGAAGAGCCAGGCGAGGAGCACGGTGATCGGGCTGAAGAGCGACGAAAGCACCGAGACGATGGAGGTGAGCGCGACGGAGATGCCGAGGTTATATGCAACGTTGGCCGTGGTGTCGAAGAGCGCGGTGGGCACGGCGAAGGCGAGGAATAGCAGCGAGCGCTTGACGCTACGCGGCGACTTCAGGATGGGCTCGACAGTGGTTCGCGCGCGGCGGATGAGCCAGATGCCGAGGCTGAGCAGGAGCAAGAAGACGAGATCACCGGCCTTCTGGATGAAGGCGACGGTGAAGCCGCCGAGCACTTGCACGACGTAGCGCATCGCCCAATACGCGCCGCCGAAGATCAGGAGCGAGAGCAACGCTTCAATGAGCCCTGGCGCGAGGAGCAGCGGACCAAAGCGCAGGGAACGCGGCTGGCCGAGCGTGGGGTGGTCCGGCGCGGTGCTGGCGAGGACGACGCCCGCCAGCGTGACGACAATGCCCACGAGTTGTGGCGTGGAGGGGTGCTCACCGCTGAGGGTGATGGCGAGCAGCGCGGTGATGGCCGAGTAGCTTGCGGCGATAGGGGAGGCGAGCGAGATGCTGCCGATGGCGAAGGCGCGATAGAGGAGGCCGGCGCCGCCGATGATGACGATGCCCAGCCCCGCCGCGGCGAGGATCGCACCGCCGGGAGCGCCGCCAAGACGTAGTAGCCCGAAGTTGAGGCCGATGGCAAGCATGATCGGCGCGGCGACGATCTGGACGACGAGCAAGGTCCGAAAGGTACCGCTTGTGCGGCTGGCGCCGCGCGCGAAGACGTCCGCGACGCCCCAGCAGACAGCCGCCGCGAGACCAAAGAGGATGCCAAGGTCCATGGAGAATCCAGAGGGCTAACCACAGAGGACACGGAGGTCGCAGAGGGCGACGAGAGAACAGCGGCGAGCGTGCGATGGGAAAGCGCTAGGACGGTGTTTAGCGGGGGTGAGGGTAGGCGTGTCGCCGCTTTGCTGCCTGTTGGGTCTAGGAAAGGAGTGGCGCTAGAGCGGTACGGCGGCGATTGCTTCGACCTCTAGGAGGAACTCTTCGCGGGCGAGGCGCACGACCTGGACGGCGGTGCTGGCGGGTGGCTGCTGGACGTTGACGTACGCGTCGCGCACCTCGCGGAGCAAGGGGAGATCGCCCATGTCGGTGAGGAAGTAGGTGAGCTTGATGACGTCGGCGAAGGTGGCGCCCGCCGCGTCCAAGGCGGCTTGGATGTTCTCGAAGACCTGGCGGGCCTGGGATTGGAAATCGCCGGCGCCGACGAGGGCACCGGCGGCGTCGAGTGCGACCTGGCCGGCGACGTAGACCATGCGCGCGTTGGAGACGGCGACGACCTGGGTATAGCCAGGCGGCGGCGGGAGGGTGGAGGGATTTAGGAAACGCACTGTATCGGGTGACGCCATGTTCCGCCCATGATCCTCTCTACCGCGAACTGCCCGGATTTAGTCTTTGGCGCGGGAACGCTCGTGCTGGGTGAGCAGACGCTTGCGCAGGCGAATGTTCTGCGGCGTCACTTCGACTAATTCGTCGGAGTTGATGAAGTCGAGCGACTGCTCAAGGCTCAGCTTGACGGCGGGACTGAGGCGCACGGCGATATCTGAGGTGGAAGAGCGGACGTTGCTGGCCTTCTTCTCCTTGCAGACGTTGACCGCGAGATCGTCGGGGCGCGCATTGAGGCCGACAATCATGCCTTCGTAGACGGGGGTACCTGGCTCGATGAAGGTCTGGCCGCGGGCCTGGGCGTTATTGAGACCGTAGGTCAGCGCGTTGCCGGCCTCACTGGCGATCAAAACGCCATTGCGCGAGGTGCCGATCGGACCAAGCCAGGGCTCGTAGCCTTGCAGCAGACTGGCCATCGCGCCGTTGCCCTGAGTTAGCGTCAAGAAGCTGTTGCGGAAGCCGATCAAGCCGCGTGTGGGAATGTCGTATTCCAGGCGCACGTTGCCGCTGCCGTCATGCTCCATGTTCGCCATGCGCGCCTTGCGCAGCGCCAGGGTTTCGCTGATGGCGCCGATGTACTGCTCGCGGGTGTCGATCACGAGGCGCTCGACCGGTTCTAGCATCTTGCCGCCGTCGTCGCGGGTGATGACCTCGGGACGCGAGACCTGGAACTCGTAGCCCTCGCGGCGCATCGTTTCGATGAGTACGGCCAGGTGTAGCTCGCCGCGACCGGAGACGACGAATTCATCTGGGCTGGAGCCGTCGTCGACGCGCAGGCTGACGTTGGTCTCTAGCTCGCGATAGAGGCGGGCGCGGAGCTGGCGTGACGTGCTCCACTTGCTCTCGCGACCGGAGAACGGGCTAGTGTTGACGCCAAAGGTCATCTTCAAGGTCGGCTCGTCGATATCGATGCTCGGCAGCGCCTCGGCGTTGTCGGCGTCGGCGAGGGTGTCGCTGATACTGGCGTTGGTGGTGCCGGTCAGCGCGACGATCTCGCCGGCTGAAGCTTCGTCGACCTCAACGCGACCGAGGCCCTGATACGTGTAGACGAGGGTGACGCGCCCGCGGGTCTGCTCGCCGTCGCGGGTGATCTTGGCGACCGACATGCCAGGGCGAACGCGGCCACGGGTGATGCGCCCGATGGCGTATTTGCCCTTGTAGTCATCGTAGTCGAGGGCGGTGACGAGCATCTGGAAGGGTCCGTCTTCGTCCACCACGGGCGCGGGCACGCTCTTGAGGATCGTCTCGAAGAGCGGCACGAGGTCCGTATTGGTGTCGCTTGGGTCGTAGCGCGCGATGCCCTCGCGGGCGATGGCGTAGAGCACGGGGAAATCGAGTTGCTCGTCAGTGGTCGCCAATTCGAGGAAGAGGTCTTGCGTCCATGAGAGCACTTGCTGGATGCGGGCGTCGCGCCGGTCGATCTTGTTGATGACCAGGATCGGGCGCAAACCAAGCTCGAACGCCTTGCGCAGGACGAAGCGCGTCTGGGGCATCGGCCCCTCGACGGCGTCTACCAGCAGGAGGCAGCCATCGGCCATATTGAGGACGCGCTCGACCTCGCCGCCGAAGTCGGCATGCCCCGGCGTGTCGATGATGTTGATTTTGACGCCCTTATACGTGACGGCGGTGTTCTTCGAGAGGATGGTGATGCCGCGCTCGCGCTCGAGGTCGTTTGAGTCCATGATCAACTCGCCGACCTGCTGATTCTCGCGGAAAACCTTGCCCTGCTTGAGGAGGCCATCGACCAGGGTGGTCTTGCCGTGGTCGACGTGGGCGATGATGGCGACGTTGCGGAGATCGGTGCGGACACGCCTCTCGGCTCGCCGCTCGGTGGTGTCTGACATGTCGAGGGCCTGCATACTGTTTTGCCACATTCCTTCATTGTCACGCCGCTGCCGCCCGTGGGTGAGATCGTCATTGATGCAGGCGAAGAGAGGCTAAGTACATTGCACGTCGGTGGCCCCATTCGAGGGCGCACTCCTTAGAAGTATAGCACCTGGGGTGGCTTGTTCGCTTGCGCGTGGGCAGAAGCGGCGGTGTCGCGCGTGCTATGCTGGCGCTGCAAACCAGCTTGCCAGCGGAGGATGATGGGGTACGCGGGTAGGTGGGCGTTGGCACGCACAGCGAGCGGAAAGTCTTGCCGTATGAGCAGCGGAAATTGGGTGTGAGGGTTGAATATTTCGGGGATGGGCGACCTGACGCCGTGCCTAGTGCGCCGAACAGTCCGTGCATTCAGCGCTGCAACAATTTCCGTTTTCTTCCGCTTTTTCGTCTCGATCTGAGGTGCTAGGGGATTGGCGGTGTGGAGAAGTCGCGGCGGAAAAGGGCAGATGGGGGGATGGGGGACGACACTAGACGACACTATGGGAACGCACTAAAGGAATTCTTGTTCTAACAACAGACTACCATATGAGGGGCGATAGCGCAAGCGGGAGGCGGTCGGGGTGCCAGAACGTGTGATTCTTTACGTCGGACGTGACGTAGCGCCTGTATATGGATCAGCTCCGGCGCTCCGGTCTGGGCAGTTTATACGTTTGTACCGTGGCGCGGCAGTCACGCGGTCGGCTATGGTAGACGTGCATCATACACGGCCTGGTCGGGTGCAGCTTGATCCGCATCGGTCGTCGTGGGGGGCGTAACGCCGGCGCCGCGGAGAGCGGCGGGGTAGCTAAGGGCTCGCCCTACGCGCGGCGGAGCGCCTGACTACGCGAAGTTATGAGATGGGCGACGGGAGCATCGTCGTGTCACGCGAGAGAGGAGCGGCGGGAATGGCACAGGCGTCGCTCGGATCGCGACTGGCGAGCAACCGCCACTGGGGCGCGTATTTTCAATTCGACCGCAATGTCTACCTCCTCTTGCTCTTCACACTGGGCAAGGGGTTTCAGCTAAGCATCACAGCGCTGACCATCAACCTCTACGTCGCCAGTCTGGGATACAAGAACGACGCGGTGGGCGTCGTGGTAGCGATGTCTGCGGTGGGGGCGCTGATAGCCGCCGTGCCGATAGGCTTGCTGGCGGATCGCATGGGACGCAAGCCGCTGTTGATCGTCAGCGGCCTGCTCACACCTGTGACGCTGGTGATGTTGGCGTTTAGCACGAGCCTTCCGCTGTTGATCGCCGCCAATTTGCTGAATGGCATTATCGCTTCGGCCTATTGGGTGACGAATCTGCCGATGATCACCGAAAGCACGAGCGACGAGCAGCGCGTCGTGGCGATGTCTTTGAACAACTTTCTGCTGCTCGGCGTCGGCGCGCTCGGCGCATTGATCGGCGGCGAGGTGCCGCAAATCGTCGGGGCGATCACCAACCTGCCGGCGGAGAGTACGGTTCCGCTGCGCTGGGGCGTGCTCTCGGCGGCGATTCTCGTGCTGTTGCCAGCGCTGCCACTCTTCGCCGTGTCTGAGCGGCGACGCACGGTGGCATCGCGCAAGGCAGAGACGCCCACGATAGGGACGACCGAGGAGCACGGCGCGCTTGCCCGCGAGATCGCGGATGACGTCCCGGCCGTTGCCGCGGAGCCACGGGCGCGCGGGGGGATCACGGGGCTCTTCGTCAAGCTGCTGCTGCCGGACGTGCTCTTCACGACGGGCGAGGGTGCCGTGGTGGGCCTCTTGACCATTTTTCTCGCCCAGCGCTTCTTCTTGCAACCGGGGCCGCTGGGGATTCTGCTGACCGGAGCCGGGCTGGTCGGCGGGGCGACTTCGCTGGCGGCGCCACGGTTGGTGCGGCGCTGGGGCCGGTTGAAGCTGGCGACGGGGATGCAGTTTGCCAGTATGCCGGCGATCCTGGCGATCGGATTCCTGCCGGTGCTGCCACTGGTGGCCGTGGCGGAGTTTCTCCGGCAAATCTTGCGCGGAGTCTTTGAGCCGGTCTACGTGACGTTCGCGATGGAGCGCGTCTCCGCACGACACCGCGGCACCCTCAGCGGCTTCTACAGCCTGTCGTGGAGCCTGGGCTTCAGCATCGGGCCAATCACCGCCGGTTTCTTACAGACGAATGTGGGACTCTCGGCATCCTTCGTGATCGGCGCGGTGCTGGTCGGCGGGTCGGCGACGCTGCTGCGGGTGTTCTTCCCACGGGCGTAGGAGGGGAGATATCACCGCAGAGGTTTCAACGTTCAACGAGGGCAGAGGAGGTAGGGAGATTCACCGCGAGGACGTGGAAGGACGCGACGAGTATGGGTGGTGAAGCACATCGAATTGCAGAAGTGGTCCACGCGATAGGCGCATGCGGTTGCCGCTTGCAATGCTACAATACCCTTCGCGGCGTGGGCGGATGGCGGCGCGAGGAGTATCGGTGATGGCGAATCCAGCCTATGTTGCCACTGCGGTGTTCATTCTGGACTGTGACAATACGCTGCTCGATAACGATGCGCTCAAGGACGATCTCGATCTGCGGCTGCGCGCGCTGCTCGGCGAGGAACGGGTCGAGCGCTTCTGGCAGATCTATGAATCGGTACGCGCGCAGACGGGGACCGTCGACTTTCCCCTGGCGCTCGAACTCTTTCGCTACGAGCTGAATGACGCGGCGCTGCTGGTTCGGGTGCGTTCGACGATCATGGACTACCCCTTCGCCGAGCGCGTGTATCCGGGCGCGCTGGAGACGCTGGCGTATCTGCGCAAGGTCGCGTTTCCGGCGATCGTCTCGGACGGCGATGGCGTGTATCAGCCGCTGAAGATCGAGCGCGCGGGGCTGGCGGCCGCGGTGGAAGGGCATGTGCTGGTCTACATCCACAAAGAGCAGCATTTGGATGACATTCTGGCGCGCTGGCCAGCGGAATTCTATGTGATGGTGGACGACAAGCAACGCATCCTTTCGGCGACGAAGGCAAAGCTGCCAGGTCGCTTCGTGACGGTGCATGTGCGGCAGGGGCACTACGGCAGTGACCCCGAGCGCTTCGATCCCGCGCCGGACCTCTCGATTGAGCGAATCACCGATCTGCGCAACTTCAGCCTTGCAGAGTTGCGGGCGTATTTGGCGCAGTAGGCCGCTTGGCAGCGCTGCTAGAATGGTGGCGTGCGTCATGTTGACCGTGCTGGTGCGGCGTGGGGGTGAACGCTATGCCGAGTTGGCTGACGGGATCGGTGCTGGCACTGATCGCCGCCTGCGCGATCTTGCTCGTCGCGGCGGTCGTCGCATTCACGGCTGGTCGGCGCGTGCAAGTCGCTCAGGGTGCGGCGCCGGGCGCTGGCGCATGGCAAGCGAGTGCGCAGAGTGGCTCATCGGAGGGGCATATGGCTTCGGGAACCTTCGCCACGGCGATTACGTGCATGGATGGGCGAGTGCAGGAGCCAGTGGCTGGCTGGCTCAAACAGAACGTCGGGGTTGCCTATGTGGACACGGTGACGATCCCGGGCGCGGATTGGGCGCTGACGCATGGACACGAGGAGCGCAAGGGGCATGTCCATGAGTATGTGACGATCTCGGTGGATAAGCACGGATCGCGCGTGGTCGCGGTCGCGGGGCACCACGACTGCGCGGCGTATCCGGTCTCGGATGAGCAGCACATCGCGTCGATCCGCGAGGCGGTGAAGGTGGTGGCCGCATGGCCGTATTCGGGGCCGGTGCGCGTGGTCGGGCTCTGGGTCTACGAGGAGAATGGCGCGTGGGCGGCTAAGCAAGTCGCCGATACGGATGATGCGACGGCTTGAGGCGTAGGCGGCCCTGGGACCGGGATCGTCTGGGGCCGTACCTCCGAGGTCACGGGCGCGGCGTCACGCTTTACGGACGACGGCGAGGGTGAAGCTGTGCGTGCCAGGCTGGGGGAGATCCAGGCGGTCGCCGTATTCGGCGTCGGCCCAGGCGGTGAGGCGGCGAACGGACTCGGCGAAGAGGTCGTCCGGTACGCGCCAGGTCTTCGACATTTCGCGCTCGACGATGCTCTTGAGGGCAATGCGCGGCGGCTCGCTGACGGTCCAGGAGGCGATGGTGCTGTAGTCGACCGGCAAGCCGCGTGACTTCAGTTCGGCGCGTACCTCTCGGGAGTCTTGCGCGCCGACGCGACGCGGTTGGTAGCCCAAATCCAGGACAATCTCTTCCCACTCATCGTGGATTTGCTGGCGTGCGGTGCCGTTGTGGCCGTCCTGGCCAATCAGCAGGGCGCCACCAGGCTTGACGACCCGCAGCGCCTCGTCGAGCGCCCGCTTCCACTCTGGCACGAGATGGAAGACGTGGACAGCGACGGTCGAATCGAAGCTGGCGTCGGGGAATGGAAGCGCCGACATGTCGGCCATCTCGACGGTGAGCGCGCCCCAGTCGCGGTTGGGCTGCTGCTGACGCAACCCCGCATATTTGGCCTTCAGTTGCTCGACCATCAGCGGGGAAATGTCCACGCCGGTGACGGAGATACCGTGTGCCAGCAGCGGCAGCGCCACGCGGCCCGTGCCGACGCCGATCTCCAACATGCTGCCGTGTGGCGGGACATGCCCGCGGTCCACCAGCGTCGCGGCGATGAGGTCGGCGATCTCGGGCGGGTAGGTGCGTGTCTGGTCGTAGCGATCGGCGACGGGGTCGAACGAGATGGATCCTGGCATGCGGTGTTGACTCCATAACGCTAGGGCACGTTATCGGCGCGACGGCGCGAGAGCCGCGCCTGCGAGATGGCGTAGCCGCGACTTCGATAGAGGTGCAGGGCGGCCTCATTGTCGAACGAAGTGACTAGCTCGATGCCCGGCAACCCCTGTTCGTCGAGAAAGTAGCGTTCGGCGGCGTCGAGCAGGTGATTGGCGACGCCGAGCCTCCGGTATGCCGGATGCACCAGCAATTCGTGGATGTAGCCCACCGGCTCTTCGCGCTCGGCGTCGATCTGGATAATGGCGAGCAGCAGGCCAACGAGCTTTTCGCCGCCATCGCCACTATCCTCAACGGCGACCCAGAGGACGCCCTGCCCAGCACGGAGCAGTAGGAGGCTCGCGCGCCCGCGCGAGGTTTCCGCCGAGAGAAGCGAGCGTACGGCGACGCGATCAGAGTCGCTGGCGGTGCGCACAGCTATCGAGGTTTCTCCATCGGGCGTCATGAAATCTCCGGCTGATTTGCTCTAGAGAGCTGCGAGTCACGAGTGGGCAGCGCCAGGAGCGCGGCGAACCTTGCGGAAGAGACACCTGATGGGCGATCCGCCGGTGCAGCACGCTGCCACTGGGCAGACCCTCGGCGCTGCCAGCGTGCATCGGGAGGCACCAAGGGCGCGTGCGGTAGCCTCGTGGAGCGGCACACCCGCAGAAGTGAGTATAGCGTATGGCGCGGAGAGCGGGGGAGCGGATGTTCGGGCGTCTTTCAGGCGTAGGCATCCGCCGCGAGCGGCGGGGCGGGCTTGCGAGCGACGGCGGTAAAGTCCAGACCGGCAGAGCAATATTCAGGATGGCGCGGGGCGGCATCCAGGCGGGCGATCAGGTCGTCCAGCGAGGCGTCTTCGATTAGGCCGGAACTGCGCAGGAGGGAACGGCCCTGCTGGAGGAGGCGACCAGGGCCGGTGGACTCGGTGGACTCGGTAGACTCGGTGGACTCAGTCGCGGCATCCTCGTCGCTGGCGGCGCTGGGCCGATCGAGGGCGGTCTCGATGAAGGCTGAGGCGCGCAGGTGGACCCCGACGAGGCCGGAGGCGCGGAAGAGGGCGAAGAGTTTGCGCCCCAGCAGCAGATCGGGGAAGCCGAACGGTCGCGCACGCCGGGCCAGATCGAGCAGCGTCGCCAGCGCCTCGCCGTCGGGGTAGAGCGCGCGGGCACCCCAGTCGGGTTCGATGGCGAGGGCCACGCCGCCGACCGCGGCGACGCGGAACATTTCGGCGACGACGAGCAGCGGGTCTGGCTGATGCATGAGCAGGCAGCGGCAGGCGACGAGATCGAAGGCACTTGGCGGGTAAGGCAGGCTGGCGGCGTCCGCACGTTCGAAGCGAAGTCGGCCCGCGTTGACGTGATCGGCGAGGGATTGGCCGGCGTGGGCCAGGAGGCGCTCGTCGCGGTCGGTGGCGAGGACGGTAGCATTGGGCAGTGCGGTGAGCAGCGCCCGCGTGAGGACGCCGCCGCCGCAGCCGAGTTCCAGTACCCGTGGCGCGGGTGGGAGGGGATGGACGGCGAGCGCGGGGCGTAGTTCGTCGAGCGCGCCAACCGCCTGGGCGTCGAGCCGCCGGGCCTCGGCGGGATCGTCGGCGCCGATGTAGGGCTGGGCTTCGTGTGGTGTCATGACGGGGTCCGCAAAGGATGGAGTTGCAGAGGGTGAGACTTGCCTCGCCCTGACACTATGCCACGACGGCGCGGCCACCGATCAGGCCGGTGGCAAAGCATGCCCGTGAGGAGGAGAGAGCCTCACGGGCAGACGGGGCGTGCCTCGCGCCTACATCAAATGTAGGCCGGTAACGGGACTGGCCCGCCAGATCAGGCGAGGTCGGCGGCGAGGGTGGCGCGCAGGTCAGCGATGGGCACGCGGCGCTGCTGCATGCTGTCGCGCTCGCGGATGGTGACCTGCTGATCGTCGAGGCTCTGGAAGTCGACGGTGACGCAGTAGGGCGTGCCGATCTCGTCCTGGCGGCGGTAGCGCTTGCCGATGTTGCCGCCGGTATCGTCGTATTGGGTCAGGCCAAGCGGGCGAACTTCGTTCTGGACGGCATGCGCCAACTCGACGAGCGGCTCCTTCTTGGAGAGCGGCATTACGGCCACTTTGATCGGGGCGAGGCGCTTGTGCAGACGCAGCACGACGCGTGTATCACCACCTTCAAGCTGCTCTTCGTCGTAGGCGTCGCAGAGGAAGGCGAGCGAAGAGCGATCCGCGCCCACCGAGGTCTCGATGATGAAGGGGATGAACTTCTTCCTGTTCGCCTCGTCGAAGTACGCCAGGTCTCTGCCGCTGAACTCGGCGTGACGGCGCAGATCCCAGTCGGTGCGATCGTGGATGCCCTCCATCTCCTTGGAGCCGAAGGGGAAATCGTAATAGATATCGACGGCGGCGCGGGCGTAGTGGGCCAATTCATCTTTCGTATGCTCGTGCCAGTGCAAGTGCGCTGGGTTCATGCCGAGGCTGGCGTACCACTGCCAGCGCTGTTCCTTCCAGTAGGTGAACCAGCGATCTTCTTCCTCGGGATCGATGAAGAACTGCATCTCCATCTGCTCGAACTCGCGCATGCGGAAGATGAAGTTGCCCGGGCTGATTTCGTTGCGGAACGCCTTGCCGATTTGGGCGATGCCGAAGGGCAACTTGCGCCGCATGCTGTTCTGCACATTCTCGAAGTTGATGTAAATGCCCTGCGCCGTCTCCGGCCGCAGGTAGAGCAAGGCGGCCTCTTCGGCGACCGGCCCCATGTAGGTCTTGAACATGAGGTTGAATTGGCGCGGCTCGGTGAGGGTGCCTTTCTTGCCGCAGGTGGGACAGACGTCGGGCGCGCCGCTGATCTCCTCGACCTGATCGGCGCGGAAGCGGCCCTGGCAGTTGGTGCAGTCGACCATCGGGTCGGTGAAGACCTCTTCGTGGCCGGAGGCTTGCCAGACGCGGCGCGCCATGAGGATGCCGGAGTCGAGGCCGACGACATCGTCGCGCATGCGGGTCATCGCGTCCCACCAGGCACGCTTAAGGTTGTTCTTGAACTCGACGCCGAGGGGGCCGTAGTCGAAGACGGCGTTGATGCCACCGTAGATCTCGCTGCTGGGGAAAATGTAGCCGCGACGCTTGCACAGCGAGATGATCTCTTGCATGCGGTCGGGCTCGCGCCCGGCGCGTGTCTCTGGGGTGGACACCGCGTTGCTCCTCTCCGCGCGCGATCGCGCGGGCACCGAGTATCGAAAGAATATAGATGGGCGAGCTAGGGCGAGGTGGGGAACAGATCTCGCCCGTGCAGCGTCGCGTCAGTACGCCCGCGGCATCACTTTCGATGCGCTGGCGGCTGGCGACTTTCCAAGTGGGCATGATATGCCGCGAGCGCCGGGGGTGTCAATTTTACGGCGGCTGGGCAGCGCGCGGCGCAGCACCTGCTGGCTCGTAAAGTCTCTGCAAGTCGTGATCGCACGGCCTGACCGTGCGGCACGCCTCATAGTCTGCGCGAGATCGTTGCTGTATAATGTGGCGGCTCCGGGCGCAGGGACCGTCGACCGCTTTGGGATGGAGCAAGCAGACCGTCTAGAGGTGGCGCGGCCCGGAAGTTGCCGATGTGGAGTGAATGGATGCCAAACGAACTGGGCGATTCCGGCGAAGCGCGGGCCGCGGGCCGCAGTACGCGCACAATGACGGTGAGCAGACCTACGACACCTCACGATCGCGATGCCCGAGCGGGTCGCGATGACGACAACCAACCAGCGGAAGACGCATCGCCACCACGCGCAGCGCTCGTCGGTGCGGGTATCGTCGCGTTGATCGTGGCGGTGCTGCTGGTCTTGCTTGTGGGGGGTGGGCAGACTTCGGCGTTGGCGCAGGCAACCAGCACGGCGACTACCCGACCCCAGGCCACCGCGACGCCATCGCCGACCGTGGCCCCGACGGAGACGCAGGTGTCCGTGCCGACGCCGATGAGCGGCTTCAAGGTCTATGTCGATCAGCAGAATGGGTTCCTCTTGCAATACCCCATCAGTTGGTCGGCGACCCCGCTGACCGGTGAGGTGGACTTCCAAGACACCGCGAACCCGGACATCAGTTTCGAGATGTTCGTGTTGACGCCCGATCCGAGCTTATTGTCGAGCCAGGGCACCGACGTGCAGACGGCCGGGGCATGGGTCGATCATGTGCTGAATACGGAATCGGAACTGCACGGCGGGGCCTTCACGCGGGTACCCGGCCCGATGCCGTCAGGGGAGTTCGCCGGCGCGCAGTGGCAGAGCGGCGAAGGCTTGCTCGGCGACGGCACGTCTCAGGTCCGCATTCAGGTTTTCGTCACCATCCACGATGACAACCCCTACGTCATCGGCATCGCCGCAGCGGATTCGGCCTTCGACTTCGCTTCGGAAGATTATTTCCAGTCGATGCTCCAGACCTTCACCTTCCTGCCCTCCAATCCGTAACCGTCTTGCCCCCCGAGGAAAGTAGCACTCGCATGCGTCTTCGCTTTGGAGCGCTGGCTCGCAGCGCGCCAGTGTCCGCAGAGGCGACAGAGTTCGCGGCTGGCGCAGTTACAAGCGACGCGGCGGTGAGCCTGCGCTGGCTGCGCACGCTGGTCTTTGTGGCAGGCGTTTGCTCGCTCTCGCTCGAAATGTGCGCGCCGCGGCTCCTGGGACCCTATTTCGGCACCTCACTGTTCGTCTGGGCAAATACCATCGGCTTCTTCCTGCTTTTCCTCTCGGTGGGCTACTGGCTCGGCGGGCGCATCGCCGACAGCTACCCGTCGAAGCGGGTGCTGTGCGGCATCACCTACAGCGCCGCGTTGTGGATAGCGATCTTGCCGTGGGTGAGCCATCCCGTGCTGCAGTTCTCAACGGCATCGTTCACCACGCTGAATGCCGTACAGTTCTACGGCTCGATGCTCGCGGTGATCTTGCTTTTCGCGCCGCCGGTGACGCTGCTGGGCTTCGTCTCGCCGTTCGCCATCCGGCTGAGCGTGCGTGGCCTGCGCAGCACCGGGCACACGTCTGGCGGGCTCTACGCGCTGTCAACGGCGGGGAGCATCGTCGGGGCGTTCCTGCCGGTGTTGCTACTGATTCCGAATCTTGGTGTGCGGCGCACCCTGCTGGCGACCTCGGTGACGCTGATGGCCGCCTCGCTCTGGGGGCTCGATATGCCGATACGGCTGCCGCAGCCGATCGGCGACCGCGTGAAGGCGCGCTGGGTGGCGACGCTGCCGGCGATCCTTGTGCTGGTGCCGCTGCTGCTGCCAAACGTCGCCAATCTCGGGCCGCTGAAGCAGATCAACGGCCTGATCTACTATCAGGAATCACTCTACAACTACATCCAGGTGGTGCAGGCGCCAGATGGCACGCGGGAACTGGTGCTGAACGAGGGCGCGGCGATCCACTCCATCTACAACCCCAGCGAAATACTTACCGGGCAATATTGGGATTACTTCCTTTCGGCGCCCTACTTCAACGCGGGTTTTCAGCCGCAACAGCTCAAGCGCGTGGCGATCATCGGGCTGGCCGGCGGGACCATCGCCCGCGAGTTCACGGCCGAGTATCCAGGGGTGCAGATCGACGGGGCTGAACTCGACCCGGCCATTGTGGACGTCGGTCGGAAGTATTTCGGCATGACCGAGCCTAACCTGCACGTTGCGGTGGCCGATGGGCGCACGTTCATCCGCAAGACGACACAGAAATATGATCTGGTGGTGATCGACGCGTTCGAGCAGCCGTACATTCCGTTTCAACTGACCACGAAGGAACTCTTCGAGGAGATCAAAGCGCACCTCTCGCCCGATGGCGTAGTCGCGCTGAATACGGGCCATACGCGGACGGATCACCGGTTGCAGCAGGCA
Organism: uncultured Chloroflexia bacterium; assembly: GCA_963785845.1. GTDB lineage: Bacteria > Chloroflexota > Ktedonobacteria > Ktedonobacterales > JADMIN01 > CAWAWP01. The sequence goes on from CAWAWP010000004.1 coordinate 687,069, forward strand.
TTCGTGAATACGCTCAGCCAGGTGTTTCCCAGCGTGTATACCTTCGAGCTGCCCTCGCCGTCGATCAACACCGAGGTGATGGCGACGTTGCAGCCAACCTCGCTGGCGACCTACCAGAAGCAGTTGAGCAGCGCATCGTCAAGCGATCCGATTCTCAATCAGGTGGCGAGCGAGACGCTGCCGGTGGGTGAGACGGCGCACGCCGTGAAGGGTGGCATCGTCTTCACCGACGACGAGGCGCCGATTGAGCAGATCACGGACCAGTTGTTGCTGGATTACATCGAGAACGGCGGCTAGCGCGAACCTGACCGCGAAGGACACAGGGGGGAGAATCCGTGGCGGTGATGGCGATCGTCGGGGCGCAATGGGGTGATGAGGGCAAAGGCAAGGTTGTAGACGAACTTGCCGAGGGGGCCGACTACGTCGTGCGCTATCAGGGAGGCGGGAACGCGGGTCATCGCGTGCTCCACAACGATACGGCCTTCGTCTTTCATCTCGTGCCATCGGGCATTCTTCACCAGGGCGTGGGGAGCGTGATCGGCAATGGCGTGGTGGTGGACCCTAAGGCGCTGCTCGCCGAGATGGATCAGTTGAAGCGCCTGGGAGTCGATCTCTCGCGGCTCTCGATTAGCGACCGCGCGCACGTCGTCATGCCTTACCACTTTGAGCTTGACCGGCTGGAGGAGGAAAGCCGGGGGGCGGACCGTCTCGGCACGGTGCCGCGGGGCATCGGCCCAGCCTACGTCGACAAATATTCGCGAGTCGGTATTCGACTTGCCGATCTCCTGGACGTGGATCAGTTCCGTGCGAAGTTGGCGACGGTGCTGACGCAGAAGAACCGGATGATCACGCAGATCTACGGGCAGCCGCCGCTCTCAGTGGAGCAGATTCACACGGAATATTTCGGATACGCCCAGTCGTTGCGCGCCTACGTCACCGACACCGAGGCGATCTTGCAGCGGGCGTACCGCGACGGCAAGGCGATCCTGCTGGAGGGCGCTCAGGGCACGCTGCTCGACGTCGACTTTGGGGCCTACCCGTTCGTCACATCGTCGTCGACGGTGGTGGGCAACGCCTCGACCGGTGCGGGGCTGCCGCCGCGGAGCATCGAGCACGTGATGGGCGTCTTCAAGGCGTACATCACACGGGCAAGCAACGGTCCGATGCCGACGGAACTTTTCAATGGCGACGGCGAGGCGCTGCAGCAGGCGGACAAGGAGTGCGAGGCGGCGGTGAGCGCGTCGTGGCGGCGCGGCTGGTTCGACGCGGTGGAGGGGCGCTTCGTCACGCGCCTGAGCGGGTTGGATAGCATGGCGATCATGAAGCTCGACGTGCTCGACAGACTCGCTACGGTTCGCATCTGCACGGCCTATCGCGTCAACGGCGAGGAGTTGACCACGCCGCCCGCCTCGCCGAGTGTGCTGGCGGCGTGCGAGCCGGTCTACGAAGACTGGCCGGGCTGGCAGAGTTCCACGCGCGGCATCACGCGGTGGAGCGATCTGCCGCTCGCCGCGCGGCGTTACCTCGACCGGCTGGCGGAATTGCTTGAGACCCCGCTGGCGCTCGTCTCGGTCGGCCCGCGGCGTGGCGAGACGCTGCGGCTGCGCGAGTTGCCCATCGCGTAGTGTTCGGGCGAAAGTTGTTCGCGTGCCGGTCGCGGGTGCTCAGCACACTCGTTCGGTTGGCTCCGCGCGCTCGCCAAACGCGCTGAGAATCGCGGGCCGCTTGCGATGAGTGCTGAAAAGCTGGGCTTGTACTCAGCAGGGTAATGTTCCTGTTCGCGGGTATCGTATACTGTACTCTTTGAAGGCGCCTTTTCCGTGGCCCTCGCTGGGAGACTGGCGGATTGGCGCAGAGTGGCATGCGGTGCGTCGCGCGAGAATCGTCCTTTCATTTCACCGCTTCCATCGCCGGCGCGGCGCCGCTGCATGCAGGAGATGGCACGCGATGAGCAGCGGACATAACGGACACAGCGTCCCCAATAATCGGGGTACGCGCAACAATCGGCGTGGACGCAACACGCCACAACACATCCCCGCCACGCCCCGTGGCCCTCAAGCTTCGACACTGGTACCCGCGCCGCGCCAGGCGCCAAAACCGCCGCCGGCAAAACCGGCGACTCAGCGACCACAGCAGCCAATTCGTGCTGCGACGCCATCCCGCGAGATCGACCCGCGGCAGAACGGGCACACGCCGGCGATGCCGAGCGCGACGCAAGCTCCCCAGACACCACGCGCGCCGCTGAGGAACGCGCCGGCGCCAAGGCCAGCGCCGAGGATCGTGGAGACAAGCGCTGAGACGCCGCTCGCGAACTCGCCACGCGGCGACGACACAACCGTTGAGGTCGAATCGGTGCTTGCCGAGACGTTCGTGGTGGTAGAACCGGCCCATCTGCCAGAGCGCCCCGCGCCGCGACACGTCGAGCAGGCGCATCCACCAGTGACGCGTGCGGCACCGCCCCCTCCGGCTCGTGACTACGAGGTGGATGACTCTCCGGCGACGGGCGCGCAGCCAGTGGTACGGCCACCGCGCCACGAGCGCACGACACGCGACCGGGTACGCTACGTGCACGTTCCGGGCACGGTGGATGTGCGCGGCGACGTCGGGCCACTGATCGACGACCTTCACGCGCTCTTCGAACGCGACCGCGTGATGGCGAGCCAGGGTAACACGGCGCGCTGCGGCGTATGCTACTTCCACTTCGCGATCAGCGACCTCGTGTATCGCGACGCTGAGGGCTTCTATGTCTGCCCTGGCTGCGAGCGAGCACTGGGTCAAGCGCGCATGGTGATGCTGCGGCGGCAACAGCGAGGTTGAGCGCGCGGTCAATCGACAGCTAGACCGGATCGAGGGCGTCTCTGGGATGCGCACATCCTGGGGGCGCCCTCGCTGTGAGGAGCGCTTAGCGGATGGCGTAGACCACCGCGACGTAGGCCTGCACCTGCTGCTGGCCTGGCTGGATTGGCGTCGGCACGTTTGGCGTACTGCTCACCGCTCCCGATGCGGAAGCGTAGATCGGAAAGGTTTGGGTTCCACAGCCGCCGACCAGGATTGAGACGGCGGAGCCGAGCCCAACGCCCGCCGCGTCGGCGATGGCCTGCGCTTGACGGTGCGCGTCTTGCAGGGCGCTGGTCTGCGCCTGGGTCTGCGCCTGAGTGAGATCGCCGGTGAAGAACTGGATGCCGCTGACAACGACGTTATTGCCGCCCGCTTGCGTCACCGCATCGACGATTTTGCCGGCGTTGTTGACCGCGCGAACGAGGACAGTGACGTTGTTGCTGGCCGTGTAGCCATTGCTATGCATGCCGCTGCCGTCATAGATGTAGTTCGGTGAGATGCTGAAGTAACTGGTCTGGATGTCGGCGTCGGCCACGCCGTTGCTCTTGACGGCGGCGATCACCGCGCTCATCGCGGCGGCGGCGCGATTGCGCGCATCCTGTGCGCTGCTGGCGAAGACGGAGACGCCGGCCTGAATTTGGGCGCGGTCGGGCGTGCTGTTCGCCTTGCCCTGGCCGCAGACGCTAATGCCCGTCTGCTGCGAGGTGACGGGCAGCACGGAGACGGCTCCGGCGTGGGCGAGGTTGACGACGCCGAGCGTTAGCGCCACGGCGACGACAACCGTGAGGGCGAGCGAGATGACGAGCGAAACTCGCCCAGAGAAGGGATTGCTCATCGGGGGAAACCTCCGTACAGGTGGGTTGGGGTTGGTTGAAGGTGGTCAAGAGTGTCCCGCATCTGGGCCGCGGTCCCGCATGCTGGCTCGCTGACCATGACGGCAGCGGTCACCGAAAGGTTCCCTAGAGGGGCGAGCGCTGGCGACTGTGACGGGCATCACACGCGGCGAGTGGCCTTTCGGCTACACTTGGCACAGCGTGGGCATTGAAGGCGGAGCGCGGCGACGATAGGCCGAGAGGGTAGCGTTGGCACGAGGCTCCGTGGGGTGTGATACACTGCTGCCGGACGTTCGGGCTGCTTCCAGGCGGCGTTTGCTCACAGGGGAAACAAGCACTTCAACCATGTCGGGCGGCCGCCGCCAGCACCAGCGTTCAGCAGCGGCGTTTCGCCAGTTGACACCCACCTGCGTGGACAGTTACAGTAGGCTTGCCATTCGTAGTGCGCAGGCTCTACGTATGTTCGCATCTGATGAGGGGTGACACCACCAGCGCGCGTGCCTAGAAAGTGGGCGGGCGGGAGGGGTATGGAACTCGAGGTTCTCGGCGACCGCTACGAGATGCAGGAACCCATAGGCCGCGGCGGGATGGCGACGATCTATCGCGCCGTCGATCTGCGCATGGGCCGCACGGTGGCCGTCAAGATCTTGCGCGAGGTCTATAGCTCCGATCCCAAGTTCGTCACACGATTCCAGCGCGAGGCGCGGGCCGCCTCAGCCTTGCAGCACCCCAACATCGTGCAGGTCTTCGACTACGGCCAGAGTGGCGAGCATTACTACATCGTCATGGAGTTCGTGGTCGGCGCGGACCTACGCCGCTATATCAAGCGTCAAGGCATCCTCAGCAACGAGCGCGCCATCGAGATCGCGCATGACGTCGGTCTTGGCCTCGGCGCGGCCCACAAGCGCGGCATCGTCCATCGCGATGTCAAGCCGCAGAACATCATGCTCAACGATGATGGGCTGGTGAAGCTGACCGACTTTGGCATCGCCAGCATGTATAAGGATGCCGGCGACGAGCGGCTGACCACCACGGGCATGACGCTCGGCACAGTGCAGTATTACGCGCCGGAACAGGCGCAGGGCGAGGTCGTGACCCCCGCGGCGGACATCTATGCACTGGGCATCGTGATGTACGAGATGGTGGCGGGTAAGACGCCGTTCGATGGCGATACGCCGGTGGCGGTGGCGATGCGCCATATCCAGGATCTCCCCGATCCGCCCAGCACCATCAATCCGCGCGTCAGCCCCGGCCTCGAGCGCATTATCCTGCGCTGTTTGGAGAAAGACCCGCGCGACCGTTATCGCGACGGAGACGCGCTGGCGTACGCATTGGAGAATCTGGCGCGCTCGCCGGGGCGCAAGACCTCGACGCTCGCTGGCGGAACACCGCCACGACAGCCACAGTTCGCGCCGCTGACCCTCCCGGCGAATGATGGGCGTCCGCAGGGCGGCGGCTTCGGCGCGTATGGGGCGCAGGCGGTGATGAGCAGCCCACAGCGCGGCGGGCGTGGATCGTCGCAGGTTGAAGGTGGACGCGGCGGCTCATCGCTGTATCTCGACGGGCGCGGCGACACGACCTTCGACGGCTATGGCCCCGAACCGGCGTTGAACACGCGCCCGCAAGGTCCCGCGCCCGGCACAGTGCCGCGAACGCCGGGAACGCGACGGTCGGGTGGCCCATTCGGTCCGCAGCGACCAGATAACCGGCGCGGTAATGGCGCGTTGGTCGGCGTGATCGTCTCGGCGGCGGTGCTGCTGCTGGGGTTGACGTGCTTCCTGCTGGTCTCGATCACCGGCCTCGGCAAAGCGCTCGGTAACGCTTTCAAGCCGAGTGCCACGCCGACGGCGACGACGGTGCTCGTCACCGTGCCAGATTTCCGCAACCTGCAGTTTACCGTCGCTCAGTCGCAGGCGCAGACGGCGCACCTGACGCTGCAAGAGACGCTGCAGCCGGACCCGACCATCGCCAAGGGCGTGATCATCAAACAGGATCCGGCAGGGGGCAGCTCGGTGCAGGTGGGATCGGTCGTCGCGGTGACGGTGAGCGACGGCCCGGCGAAACAGAAGATGCCCGACGAGACCAACAAATCGCTACAAGAGGCGCTGAATGATCTCGCCTCGCAGGGCTTCACCAATGTCGCGCCCGCGCAATACGCGGTGAATGCCAGTGTGCCGCCAGGCTTCGTCTTCAAGACTGACCCCGTCGCCGGCACTAGCATCACGCCCAACACGACGATCACGCTCTTCGTCGCCCAGGCCGCCGCGACGCCGACGCCCACACCCAGCCCGACGGTGGTACGGCAACAGCCGACGTCACCAACGGTAGACCCCGGCATAGCCGAACATCGCACCGCACATGCTGGCGAGGTGCCTGACGGACTTCCGGCGATCTCAGCTCGCGTTCGGAATGCTATGCTAGGGGTGCGTCTTCCTTCGTCGCGTGGCTCCCCATTCTTTCCTGAGATTGCCCCATGCCCGCACACGCTCGTGTCTACTCTACCGAGGCGGTGGTGCTGCGCCGGACGGACTTCGGCGAGGCCGACCGCATCCTGACGCTCTTCACGCCGACCTTCGGCAAGGTCCGCGCGATCGCCAAGGGCGCGCGCCGCACGACGAGCCGCCTCGCCGGGCATCTCGAACTCTTCACACGCACGCAACTGCTGCTGGCGACGGGGCGCGAGCTCGACGTGGTGACACAGGCGGAGGGACGCGAGCGGCTCGATCGGCTGCGCGAGGATCGCTGGCATGCCACCGCCGCGTTCTATTGCGCCGAGCTGGTGGATCGCTTTCTCGAAGATGCCGATCCGCATCCGCGCGCCTACGCGCTCTTTACGCGCACGCTGCGCCTGCTGGACGAGGGCGCGGGCAGCGGAACCTCGGCGCGTGGCTGGCTGGCGCTGCGCTACTTCGAGCTGCACCTGCTCGACGAACTCGGCTACCGGCCCGCGCTGCACACGTGCGCCGGATGCGACACACCACTGCGTCCGGAGGAAAACGGCTACAGTGCCGAACTTGGCGGCGCGCTCTGTCCCTCGTGCGCGCGCTACGCCCAGCGGCGGCTCTCCTTGCCGGCGCTGAAGGTCTTGCGCCTGCTGCAGACGACCATGTGGGACGCGCTGCCCCGCCTGCGGCTAGACGACGGTGAGCGCGGCGAGATTGAGGATGTGCTGCGCGGGACGCTGCGCTTTCACCTCGACCGCGATCTGAAGTCGTGGGCGTTTCTCAGCGCCACGAGCGACGCCTGAGCAGGGAGTGCCGCGACTCAGCGCGCGGCGATCAGCGCGCGTTCGCGGCGGAGGATCGCCTCATCGATCAGCGAGGCGAGGACTTCGGCGAGATCGCCGGCCAGCGTCACCGATTCACCGGAATCGTAGAGATTGGCGATGGTTAGGCTGCCCGCGGCTTGCAGGTCGGAGGTCGCAGGTGTGCGACTGACCAGATAGCACTTCTCGGCGGCGCGTACTTTGAGCGCGCAGGCACCGAATGGCATCGAGCCGCGCACGAGGCGTCGGCAGGCATCGGCGAGCCAGCGCAGATCGTCCGCGGCGAGATCGAGCCCCAGCGCGCCGCCGTGTCCGTCGAGGACGGTCAGCGCCGCGCCACGCCGCGCCGGGGAGCCCGAAAGCGGCGAACGAGATGCATCCATCATGTGTGGCCCCCTTTGCATGGCGGGAGAGCAGGCGCGCGTCCCATTCGCGCAGCAGCGTACCCGCGCTGCGTGAAACTGGCGTTATCGGCGGATTAAGGTTGCGCGCGGGCAGCGAACTATCCGCTCGCGCTGGGGCATCCCCGCGCGGGCGTACGCGTTGGGGTGAGGTGTACGCCTAGGCGTAGGTGAGGGGCACGCACTCTGCGAGGATGGGAAGAAACCAACTTTCGTGCGGGGTTTTTGAACGGCAGAGTACTTGACAAGACGCCACTGTTCGGTGAAAATGCCGCGTAACTGCTGATGGCCCCCACGCCGGACACTCCGTCGATCCTTTTCACAGGATATGTAAATCGGAGTGTGAGATTCACGCGAAAGCGTGCGTAGTACCTCTGAGGACAGGTACACCGGTCAAATCAGACATCGCCGTCCAATGCCCTGCATAACGCTGGTGGCATTCGTCGGCGCCCCCCGCCAAGCTAGGGCAGCGTAGGGAGTGACACGGTGCAGACTGACTGGTCCGATGACGCCCTGTACAACGGAGTACGGACGCGCGACACCCGGGCGCTAGAGGCGTTAATCCGCCGGTACGCGCGAGAGATGTCGTACTTCATCCGGCTTGTTCTCGATGCGATGGGTTCGCAGCAAGACACTGAAGAGTGCGTGAACGATCTGTTTGTTGCGGTCTGGCAGGAAATCGGGAGCTTCGATCCTTCGCGCGCGTCGTTACGCACGTGGATGACGATGCGGGCAAAGTATATTGCCCTCGACCGGCGGCGTCAGATTCAGCGGCGGCAGTCTTTCGCGGCGATGTCCCTGGATGCGGGGGATCGCGGCGGCGCGCACGACGCGGATAGTCTGCTGGCGGAATTCGCGGCACACCGAGTGGCCGAAACCAGTATGGAAGGGCTGATGGAGCAGCGCGAGCGACGCGAAGAGTTGCGGCACGCGCTGGAGTCACTGCCCGAACTGGATCGGCTGCTGGTCTATATGCGCTATTTCAAGCTATCGAACACTGAAGAAATCTGCGCGAAGACGGGTCTCTCCCGCCACGCGATCGATACGCGGCTGTGGCGTACGCGTAAGGCGTTACGCGATGCGCTGGAGGAGTTGCGGCATGAACGGGTTCGAGCGCGCTGAATGGAGCGCCGCTTGGCCGGACGCCGAGGATCTCATTTTCCCCGACGACTTTACAGCGGACGAAGCGGCCTTCGCGCACGATCTACGCGAAATCTACGCGATCGAGCGCGACGAGCCGCCGCCACTCTATGCGCAGACGCTCCTCAGCGGTGAGCGACCGGCGGTGGCGGAGGCTGGTTTCGAGCAGCGCGTGTTCTACGCCGTCTTCCGCCGTCTGGGGCTTGCCCGACCCACTCCGCTCGATGGCGCTCCGGCGCTGGCCTGGCTGCGTTCCCTTGGCCGCTCGATGGCCGATTCGTTTGGCGCCATTCCGCGGGCGCTCGCCACGGCTAGCATGGCGCTGATGGCGCTGATGGCGCTGACGGTCGTGCTCGCCAGTCCGTCGTTCGCCGCGGGGCTGCGCATCCTCCTTGGCAATACGGGCGTGCAGCAGACTGCACACTATCCGAGCAACGTCACGACGACGCATCACCATATCGGTGCGGGCGCCGCGCAGTCTGCCGCCACACCCGACCCCAACACGCCCGTATTCTGGCTTGGCGCCAGTTACAGCGGCTTCACCTTCGCCGGCGTACGTGAATTAGATCGCCCGCAGTGGGCGCAAGGTTCGCTGCTGGATCTCACCTACATCGCCAACCCACAAGGCCACGTCTCCACCGATTTGTCGGCCATTATCAATATCCGCGAGTTCCGGATTTCGAGCAGTTGGTCGGCGGTCTTGCAGTTGGTGCAGGCGGGCTATGCAAGCAGTGTCACCGTCGGCGATGAGCAGGCGGTGTACGTGAACGGCGTCTGGACGAACGCGCTGGATAGCGCCCATCTCGGCAACTCCGCCGTGTGGGCCGCTGGTCAGAAGAGCGAGCTGATCTTGCAGTACGCGGGCGAGATCTTCTGGATCACCGGAGACCAACGCTACGGCGTCGACGAGGCGACGCTGGTGGATGTCGCGCAACATCTCTTACTGTCGCAACTCGCCAAGTTGACACCACGTGTACAGTTGACGCGCCTGGCCGGGCAAGAATTGCAAGCCGCACTGGCCGATCCGGGAGATGGCGAGGTCTTGGCGCTGATCCCCGCTGGGCAGACTCCGAGTAGCGGATCTGCCTCGTTTGTTACCGTCGCTGGCGACGCGACGGGCAGTTAGGTGAGGGTCTGTTTGAAGGGCAACCGCGACATCATCGGCGCCGCGGTGCGCCATCGAGCAGGCTGCCCGTTTTCACGGAGCGAGGGGAGGGAACGCTAGCGTGTGAGGATCTCCGGCGCGATGCCGCCGTTCGGTATCGCGCCGGCGCTCCGCCAGTGGCGGCGGGCCACTCCGCTGCACTCTGGAAACGCCGGTTGAGGTCTGGAATAGCCGGAATCTTTTGGTGTTCGCCAGTCGACCTGACTGGTTGTCCGGTATGGCCGCGCGCGGCGTGGTCGTATCCGAAGGGAGGTGGAGCGAACTCGTAGATCCCGAGTCGACGGCTCGCAGAGCGGGAAAACCGCGCGACCTACATTTGGGAATACCTGTCGTCGCCGCGCATCCGTTCAGGGTGCTAGTCGGTTGACATCCGCTAAGTTGTAAGGGAGACACTGCATGCGATTGGGAATCCGGAAAGTCACACTTCCCGGGCTATTTGCCGCGGCGGGCACGCTAGCCCTGCTGCTCTCGGCCTGCGGCAGCACGACCGGCGCGCAGGCGACCCAAGGGAACGGGCCTGCCAAGGGCGCGAACCAGAAGATCACCCTCTATTGGGCTTCGGGTGGCGGCTCGCAAGACATCACCACTCTTGACCCTGGCACCGCGCAAGACACGTCGGCGATCCCGGTGGTCAACCAGGTCTTCGACCAACTTGTCACGCTTGACGCCAACCTCCAGCCTGAGCTCTGGGGCGCGGACAAGCTCACCATCAGCACCGATGGTACCGTCTACACCTTCCACATCCGCCCGAACCAAAAGTTCGCTGACGGTACGGCGGTGAAGGCTTCGGACTACGCGTTCGCCATCAATCGCTCGGCCAACCCGTGCCTCGCCTCGCCAACTGGCGGCTACCTCACGCCGCTCAAAGACGGCCCGGCGTACATCGGTGAGAGCTGCGGCAGCGACGGCAAGACCGTTGTTGGCGCGATCCAGACGCTGATCGGCGACTCGATCGTTGCCGACGATAGCGCCAGCACCCTCACGTTGACGCTGTCTGCCCCCGCTGGCTACTTCGAAGAGGCGCTGAGCTATCCGACCGCCTCCCCGATCGAGCAGAGCGTTCTGAGCGATGGCCTCGGCGCCGATGGCAAGTGGACCGACCAGCTCGCCTCGGGCAAGGGCAACAGCGGCATGTTCAACGTCAAGACGTGGGACCATGCCGGCAACCTCGACCTCGTGCCGAACCCCAATTGGTGGGGCGTCAAGGCCGGCAAGAAGATCAACTTCACCGAAGTTGACTACAAGATCTTCGAGAGCGTCGACACCGAGTACAGCACGTACCAGTCTGACCCGACCGCGGCCTTCGTGGACGCGATCCCGTCTGGTCAGCTCGCCGCGGCGAAGAGCGACTCTGACTACAAGACCGGCCCGATCCTTGAGTTCGGCGGCCTTGAGATGAACTACAACATCAAGCCGTTCGACAACAAAGACGCCCGCCTGGCGTTCTGCGAAGTCATCAACCGCGACTCGGTCTCGACAAACATCACCAAGGGCGCGACCCAGCCGTCCTGGCACATCGTGCCGCAGGGCATGCCGGGGTACAACGCGAACCTGCAGGGCCCAGACGGCGTCCCGACCGCGGGCGATCTGTCCAAGGCACAGGCCCACTGGGCGGCCTACACGGCAACGCTGAACGGCGCCAAGCCACCAGTGGTCAAGCTGTCGTTCAACTTCGCCTCTGCCACCAACAAGACGTTCGCTGAGTACCTCCAGTCGACCTTCGACTCGGCATTCACCGGCGCCAACGTCCAGCTCGACCAGACCGCATGGTCGACCATCCTGCAGGAAGAGGACTCGAAGACCCTTCAGCTATTCCGCTTCGGCTGGCTGGCTGACTATCCCGATGCGCAGGACTTCCTGACCCTGCTCTTCGACACGACCGCCCCGTATAACCTGGGCAACATCAGCATCCCCGCAGCCGACCAGTTGATGGAAGCGGCCGACAAGATGTTCCTGCCGTCCCAGCAGGATCAGCGCAATCAGATGTACAACCAGGCTGAGCAGCTGATACTCAACGATGGCGGCTTCTGCCCCTACGCCGCTTACTCCAACTACTACAAGCTTCGCCCGTGGGTTTATGGCCTCACTGAGACCGCCCAGGCGATGTTCACCAACGACCAGTGGGCCAATGGCTACCTGACGTCCGCTGAGCCGAGCGCCTAGGTACCATCGCATCCACGTAGTGCGTGTGGGGCCTTGCTACTCGCATTGCTCATGCACTGTTAGGGCAGGGCTTCGCACGCGGGAGCGGGACGACAATTCAAACGTCCCGCTCCTTTCTCTACGCTTCGTCGGTCTCTCTCGGCTCCGCGCCATGCTCTACAATTCTGGTCTCACTCGAGCATTGCGGCGTGGCAATTTGCGGCCCGGACGCCGTCATCCGTAGACGACCCCTAGCGTAGCTGTGCTATGATACGTGCCAATACTTCCTCCTCCTTGTTCGGCGCATTTCCTACCTTTGTAAATATCACAGGCCTCTAAGCGTGATGTACTGGCGAGCGCAGCGGGCGTGAGACGGCGGCATGTTTTCTGCTTGGCAATGCCGTTAGTCTCCGCGGGAACTGTGGTCGCGAGCAACCGAGGGGCTCCTTCGTTGGATGCCTGGCGCACGCTCAGCCGTGCGCGGGCCGTCCGCAACACGTCTATTGGAGGTGACGCGTGGGTGCACTGCTCTCCAGCCTTCCTGCCGTCGTGGCAGTGCTGGTGCTCATCGGGCTTTTCGCCTATGCCGGTTATCGGATCGGGCCTCGTTTCCTGATCCAGCGGCTCGCGGGACTCATCTTCGTCCTAACCGGCATCACATTCGTGACGTTCATTCTCGGCTATGTGTCGCCCGGTAGTCCCGTCGATACGCTCTGTGGCAGCAAGTGCACACTCGACCTCATCCGCCGCCTTGAGCATAAGTACGGCCTCGATCTTCCCTGGTACACGCAGTACGGTCACTATCTCAACAATCTCTTGCACTTCGACCTCGGCCTCTCGTACTCCCCCACCGGCCAGAGTGTCTGGGACGTCCTGCGTCGCGGTGTGCCGATTTCGGTTCAGATCGGCGTGACCGCTTTGGCGCTGCAGTTGTTCCTCGGCATTCCGTTCGGCGTCATCGCCGCCACCCGTGCCGGTTCACGGTTTGATACCAGCGCCATGGGCACCGCCCTGGTCTTCTACGCGTTGCCGACCTTTATCGTCATCCCATTCTTTCAACTCTTTGATACCCTTCTCGCGGTGCATGGCGTCCACATCCTTCCGGTCTCGGGCTGGGGTAGCTTCGAAGATATCATCGCTCCGGTCGGTATCCTTATGCTCGTCGGCTTCGGGTACTACGCGCGCCTCACGCGCACGACCATGCTCGATACACTGAGTCAAGACTATGTGCGAACGGCACGCGCGAAGGGATTACGCGAACGGGTGGTGGTATTCAGACACGCTTTCCGCAATGCGCTCGTGCCCCTGGTGACGGCGATTGGCCCGGCGTTAGCCTTCGTCGTCGGCGGCGCGTTCTTCACCGAAACACTCTTCAACATTCCGGGCATCGGCTACATCGCCGTCTCGTCCATTCAGACCAAAGATATGCCAGTTGTGCAGGGGACGGTGATCCTCGTCGCCATTGCCGTGGCCGTGATGAACCTCTTCGTCGATGTCGTTTATGGCATCCTCGATCCACGTATCAAACTGGCATAGGACCGCGCTAACGTGGTCGTGACACTCGGTGAGAGCGGCGTCATCCGCAGGGGCGGGTGAGTTAGGCTGGGGGCACTATGGATACGCTGGACAGACCCGACAAAACTGAGACGCCCGAGCGGTTCGTAGGCACCGGATCCTTAGAGCAGGTGGAGGTATTCGAGGCCGAAGAGGGGCCGACGCAACACTCCGTCTCGCCGGTACGAGCGGCAATCCGCCGCTTCATGCGTGACAAGCGCGCGGTCTTCTGCCTCGGCGTACTGCTCTTCTTCATCGTGGGCAGTTTCCTCTTCCCCTTCGTCTATCAGCACCTCGGGCCAAACATCACCGACCAACTCACCGGCAAATCAATCGGGCCGGAGCTGTATCATCAATCAAGCCAGGTGGAGATCAACTTCGCCGATAAGGGTGGCGAGTTGTTTCCGCTCGGGCCGAACTCGCTACGCTTTCCCCTCGGCACCGACAGCGACGGTCGCGACCTCGTGGCCCGCATGATGGCCGGGCTCAACATTTCGATCGAGCTCGCCATCCTCGTCGAGACGCTCGACATTGTGATCGGCGTCACCATGGGGACCCTCGCGGGCTGGTATGGTGGCTGGCTAGGCACCGTACTCGATCGCTTCACGGACATTATCTTTGCCTTCCCCGGCCTGTTGCTGATCATCTTGATTGGCGCGAGCCTCGGGCCGGTCTTTGACACCATCTTCCACGAGGCGATCGTCGGGCGTATCCTCCTCTTGACTCTGGCGCTGGGCATCCTCGCGTGGCCGCTGATGATGCGCTTCGTGCGCGGTCGCACCCTTGAACTCAAGGAGCAGCAATTCGTCGAGGCCGCGCGTACGGTCGGCGGCAACGATCGCGCGATCATCCTGCGGCACATTGCCCCCAACTTGATGAACATCGTCGTCGTCGCCGCCACCCTAGACGTCCTCAATACAATCGTAGGTGAGGCGGGCATTAGCCTTCTCGGTGCGGGTCTCAAGCCACCGGCTTCCAGCCTGGGAGTGATGATCTCCGACGGCGTCAATCACATCCACGACAACCCAGTTGAGCTCTTCTGGCCGTGTCTGCTGCTCGTGATCATCGTCGTATGCTTCTCCTTCGTCGGCGACGGCGTCCGCGACGCGTTCGACCCGCGCACGAAGGACTAAGGGCTTGAGCGCGGCGGGGAGACTTCTGGATTTACGCATCTGTCACGTCGTGTCTCCGCGAAGCAACGGGAGTTGTCGCAGAACGCAACGCAGAACGAAGTAGAGGCGCACATGGCGGATCGGCTGCTCGAAGTCAAGAACCTGAGGACGCACTTCTTCACGCGTGGAGGGGTGGTCAAGGCCGTGGAAGACGTCTCGCTCTATCTCGACGAGAGCGAGACGCTTGGTGTGGTGGGCGAAAGCGGCAGCGGCAAGAGCGTTACTTCGCTCTCGATCATGCGCCTGATCGATAGACCCGGCAAGATCGTCAGCGGCCAGGTCCTATATAAGGGCGAAGACGTCATCGAAATGGATCAAGATCAACTCTACGATCTGCGCGGCGGCCAGATCGCGATGATCTTCCAGGATCCGATGACCTCGCTCAACCCTGTGCTCACGATCGGCTTCCAGATAGCCGAGGCGGTGAAGGCGCACCTGCAGATGGATGACCGCGCGGCGATGAACCGCGCCGCCGAAATGCTGGATCGTGTGCGCATCCCGGAGGCACGCCGCCGGCTGAACCACTATCCGCATGAATTCAGCGGCGGCATGCGTCAGCGCGTGATGATCGCCATCGCGCTCTCCTGCAATCCGCAACTGCTGATCGCCGACGAGCCGACCACCGCGCTCGACGTCACCATTCAAGCCCAGGTGCTTGAACTGATGAAGGGCCTCGCACAAGAGTTCCGCACGGCCACACTGCTCGTCACGCACGACCTCGGTGTCGTCGCGGGCACGTGCGACCGCGTGAATGTCATGTACGCCGGACGCATTGTCGAGACGGCGCCGACGCGCACGCTTTTCAAGACGCCCGCGCACCCATATACCCAGGCACTGCTCGAAGCATTGCCGCGCCCAGACAGTCCGCGGGGCACGCGCCTCAACGCCATCGGCGGGCAGCCGCCAAACCTGGTCAACTTACCGCCCGGCTGTCCGTTCGCTCCCCGCTGTCGCAAGGTTCAGCCGAAGTGCCGGCAGGAGCTCCCGTTGCTGGATGCTAAGGGACCGAATCAGCAGGCGGCGTGCTTCTTTCCGTATTAGCCGGCCACGCGCTGGCGGAACGAGACTCAGAGGGAGACAGCCGTGGCGACTCCGACGCTGCAACCGGCAACGCCGACCAAGACTCAGAGTGATAACCTCATCGACGTCCGCGACCTGAAAGTTCACTTCCCCATTCGCGGTGGACTCCTCGGGCGCACTGTGGCCTCCGTGAAGGCGGTAGACGGAGTCGATCTCACCATCAAACGTGGCGAGGTGCTGGGGCTCGTCGGCGAGAGTGGCTGCGGCAAGTCGACGTTGGGTCGCGCGATCCTGCAATTGATCCGTCCCACCTCCGGCGCGGTCTACTTCAACGGCGAGGATCTGACGCAGTTGCCCCCTGGCCCGCTGCGACGGCGCCGCGCCAACATGCAGATGATCTTCCAAGACCCTTTCAGTTCGCTCGACCAGCGCTACACCATCGGGCGCATCGTCGCCGAGCCGCTGATCAATTTTGGCCGCGGCACCCGCCAGGAGCAGCAAGACCGCGTGAAGCAATTGCTGCGGGTCGTGGGATTGGACCCCAACGTCGTCAACCGCTACTCTCACGAGTTCAGTGGCGGCCAGCGGCAGCGTGTCGGTATCGCGCGCGCGCTCGCCCTCAATCCGCAGTTCATCGTTGCCGACGAGCCGATCTCCGCGCTCGACGTCTCGATTCAGGCGCAGGTGCTCAACCTGCTCACCGACTTGCAGAACGAGTTCAACCTCACCTACCTGTTCATTAGCCATAGCCTCTCGGCCGTCAAGCACTTGAGCACGCGCGTGGCCGTCATGTACCTCGGCCACATCGTCGAGGTCGGCACCGGAGACGCGGTCTACTCGAACCCGCAGCATCCTTACACCATCGCGCTGCTTTCCGCCAGCCCGTTCCCTGATCCCGAAATGGAGAGCACGCGGAAGCGCATCATCCTCGTTGGAGACGTGCCAAGCCCTGTGCGTCCACCGTCGGGATGCCCCTTCCATCCGCGCTGCTGGAAAGCGCAGCCCATCTGCCGCGAGGTCTATCCAGCGCTCGAAGAGAAGCCTGGCGGGCAACTTGCCGCCTGCCACTTCCCCGGCGCGTAGGCGTTTGTTCGCGGTGGTGTGCTTTCCCTATGCGAGCTCATCTGTTATCATGGGAAGAGACAGTGGGCGCGGGGCCGCAACGTGACGGCCCAACAGTGCGCCCCAACTCGCGGCACGCCGTGTGCGTACATGTCGCATGCGGAGCGTTGTTGACCGCGGCTCGCATGCGCTGATGCGGCGAGCAAGCGGATCGTTTCGTGCGAACGTCGATACCCCGGCGGTGGCAATGGTGCCAGCGCCACTCGTGCCTCAGCGTGGAGGGACGGCATGCGATTACGTGGCCTGCGACAAGTACGGCAGCGCAGTGGACTCAGCATCAGTCAATTGGCGGAGATGACCGGCCTGCGCCGCGATACCATCACGCATCTCGAACAGGGCAAGGAAGACCCGCAACCATATGTATTTCGGCGGCTCGCCGCCGTGCTCAGCGCCTCCGACGCGGACCTACTCGGTACGCACACGCTCGACGCTCCGCCCATCTTGATCTCGCGGCACGCGGGGTCACTGGGCGCGTAAGATCTCGTACGCGGTCGGGTCGTGGCGTTGAATCCACTTTCTACGGTGGGCTGATCCGTGTGCCTCGGGCAGCGATCGACGCCAACGACCCACCAGCAAGCGCATTATCCCTATAGCGCGGCAGCCAGCACTCGATCCGCGAACTTATCGCGTTGAACGCTGACCGTCGCGCAGTTCGTCGGTCTCGCCTTCCAGTTCGCCGGAAGGCGGGTCGAGGGTTGGCGGCACGGTTGCGTGCGCGTTGGAGCCATCGGGATTGGCGTGATAGCCAAGATCGTACGAGGTCGGCGTAGCCTCGACTGCTGGCGCGAACTCAGGTTCAGTCGCCTCAAACACCGGCGGCCGCAGGCGCCCGAGCGGACCGCTGCCAACGCCGCGAGGCACGGACGGCAGCGAGAGGTTCGGCGACGAGGGGAGCGCTGCCAACGGCTCGGTCGCGTCGTCATAGGGAGACGCGGGCTGGGTCGTGGCGCCGAACGGCTGCAGGTTCCAGGTTGAAGTACGCGCAGGTGTGGTGCGGTATGCGCTCACCGACTGTGAGAGCGACTGGGCGAGCTCGACGAAGTGATCCATCGCGCCGCGCATCTGCACCATGCGGTCGCGCGTCCGCGTGCTCACCTGCGCTACCTCGGCCATCGAGTATGACTGCAAAGTCGCTGCGTCGGATTGCTCTGTCGCCGTGGCGCTCATCCGTCCGACCGATTCGGCGATCGCCTGAACGACCACGTCCACGTGATGCAGGGTTGAGGCGGCCTGCTGCACGGCGTCCGATTGGCGGACGATCTCCTCGACACCGTGCTCGATGGTGCCCACCGCGCCACTCGTCTCCTGTTGGATGTCGCGGATGCGCGCGTTGATCTGTTTCGCTGCCTCGGCGGTACCCGTCGCCAGGTTGCGGATCTCCTGCGCGACGATGTTGAATCCCCTGCCGCCGTCCGAGGCGCGCGCCGCCTCGATGGAGGCATTCAGCGCCAGCAGATTCGTCTTCGTGGCGATATCCGAGACGAGTTGCACGATCTCGCCGATCTCCTGACTGCTCTCGCTGAGTCGCTTCATCTTCTTCAGCGACTGAAGCGCAATCTCGCGTGCCACGCCCATCCCTTCCACCGCTCGTTCGGCGTGGCCGAGGCCATTCTTCGAGACCTCAAGCGCGTCTTCGGCGGCATCGGTGGCGTCCTTGGCGATGTCGGCGATGCGACGCACGCTGGCGGCACTCGCCTCGATGCCACGCGACGCCTCGACAAGGGTAGTCGCCTGCTGTTGTGCGTCCGCCGCCAGATGGATCGCCGTTTCGCGCATGTCCGCGGCCGTGCTGCTGACGGCGGCGCTGGCGGTCCGCGTCTCGTCGAGCAGGCCGCAGACCGCGTCGAGGATCGCATTCAGCGCGTGGGCGATCGGCGCGAGCATCTGATCGTCAAGCGTGACGCGCACGTCGAGGTGCTTATTCCGCACGTGTTCGAGCACGAGCAGCAATTTCATCAACTGATCGTCGCGCATGGCGCGTTCGCGCTCGCGCTCTTCGAAGAGGCGCGAGGTCTCGATCGCGAGTGCCGCCTGACTCGCGAACATCTCGATCATTTCGAGGGTTGGGATCGAAGGCACCTTGCCATCATCGGGCTGGTCGAGCGAGAGGATGCCGACGAGTTCACTATCGCGCGGGCTGCTCAAGGGCACCAGCAGCACGTCGTCGGGATGCCAAGCGCCCGAATTGCGCGGGGCTGACGGCGGCTGTGGCGAATACAGCGTGACCCCTGGCACACCCTCTAGCAGGTGCTGGTATTCATGGCTGATGAAGTACGAGCGGCTCCGGCAGAACTCTGGCCGCATCACCCCGAGGATGCGATCCTTCCGCGGCGGATTCGCCCTTAATCGCTGCTGATCGGCCTCCGGGAGGCCAGCCGCGGCGACGATCTGCAAGTACTCGTTCTGCGGCAGGATCAGGTTCAGCACGGCCACCTGGAACCCCAGTGTGCCGCGAATCGCCTCGACGATCTGCTCCAGTGTGTCTTCGAGGCTGATGTCGGCGCGGATGCTCGTGCCCAGGCGCACGATCTCCTGGATTTGTCGGGTGCGACGCTCCATGTCACGATCCGTTGTCGGCTGGCGGCCCCAGTTCTTGACCATTCCGCTCCTCCCATCGCCCGACCGCGCCGCCGACGCGCGCCCTCGCACTCTGTGGTCAACGGCGGCTAGCATAGCATACCGGGCGTGTCGATTCAAACGACACAGCGCTCGCATCCCTTCCTGCGTCTGCCATACCGCGTCTATGCCGTGTCTGGTCATGACCGCTTATACTTTCAGTGGGGCTCTACACAAGTGGCCGAGGGCATGCAAGGTCCTGCGCGCATCGCTCGACCTTCGCTCGACCCTCGTACGGACGCCCCGCGGACGCTCGCGCACCTGGGGATGTCTGTTCACCCGGCGGGCACTCGCTCCCACGTCGCGGCCGCTTCGACCGCACAGCACCAGGAAGGAAGCACCTTTTGGCGACGCAACAGGGCGGCCCACCGCCGCTGAATGGGGAGACACAATCGCTGCCCAACGGCCTGCACTTTATCGACGCAGTGTTGGGCACCGGCCCGCAAGCGCAGGCGGGGCAGCGCGTTTCGGTGCATTACACCGGTTGGCTCACCGATGGCACCAAGTTCGATAGCTCACGCGACCGGGGCCAGCCGTTCCAGTTCGGTCTCGGCGCGGGACAGGTGATCAAGGGTTGGGATACGGGCGTCGCGGGCATGCGCGTCGGCGGTCAGCGCCGCTTAATCGTCCCGCCAGATCTCGGCTATGGCGTGCGCGGCGCGGCGGGTGTTATCCCCCCGAATGCCACGCTGATCTTCGACGTGGAGCTGCTCGGCGTGTAGCGCACGCGCGACGGGCGCCGTTGGCGTCCGCGAACAGTCGCAGGTAGCCACAAGCCGCCGGAGTCGGCGGGTCTGGCATGAGCAGGAGGGCGCTGTTGCGTACTCTGGAGGACCTGTACGCCTACAATAGCTGGGCGAACGAGCGCGTGTTCGCGGTCTGCGGTGCGCTGGATGCAGCGCCCTTGGGCGCAGCGGCGCCGGGGACAAGGGGCACGATTGCGGAGACACTGCAACATCTGGTGGTCGTCGAGGATGTCTATGCGCGCCTGCTGCGCGGCGATCCCACGGAGTCTATACCGGCGCGCGAGGATCACGACCTCGCGTGGTTCGCCGAGCGATCGGCCCAACTCGGCCAGGAGTATCGTGCTATCCTGACCAACGCGGACGCGGCATTCTACGAGGCGGAGTTGCGAGTGCCCTGGTTCGACTTCCAGCTTAGCAAGCATGACGGGCTGCTGCAGGTGTTGCACCACTCTGCCCTGCATCGCGCGCAGGTCTTCAGCGTGCTCGGCCAGCGTGGCGTCGAGGTGCCCGACCTGGACTACGTCGACTTCGTCGAGAGTAAACTGCCCGGCGGAGCCTAGATTGCGTGGCCGCCGGTGCGGGCGTCGCACTATCGGGAGGAGTTCTACTATGGCAAAGAGTTACCGGCAAGCGCCGGCGATGCAGATCGATCCGAACAAGCACTACACTGCGACCTTCCATACCAATCGCGGCGACTTCACGGTTGAGCTCTTCGCTCAGCAAGCGCCGATCACCGTCAACAACTTCGTATTCCTGGCGCGAGATGGCTTTTATGACGGCACGACGTTTCATCGGGTGTTGCAGGACTTTATGGCGCAGGGCGGCGATCCCACGGGCACGGGCCGGGGCGGGCCGGGGTATCAGTTCAATGACGAGCCGGGGGCGCTAGCACTCAAGCACGATGGCTTTGGCATCCTTTCGATGGCGAACGCGGGGCGCAACACGAACGGCTCGCAATTCTTCATCACCTTTGGGCCGACGCCGCACCTCAACGGGAAACATGGGGTGTTTGGACGTGTGGTCTCGGGTGCGGACGTGGTGCGGTCTATCCGCCTGCGCGATCCCGATAGCGATCGCCAGCCGGGGGACAGCATCATGTCTATCGACATCGCCGAGAGCTAGGGCGTGACCACCCGTTCGCCGACCCTCGCAGTGATCGCCGACCTCCACGGCAATCTGCCCGCGCTCGAAGCCGTGCTCGCCGACCTGCGGCAGGTCGCGCCCGATCGGGTGGTGGTCGCTGGCGACTTCGTCAATCGCGGGCCGCAAGGGCGGGCGGTGTTGGAACGCGTCGCACCGCTCGGCCTGCCGAGCATCAGTGGTAACCACGACACGTGGCTGGCGTCGATGACTCACGGACGCAATCTGCCGCCCGACTGGGACTCAACGTGGATGACGCCGGTGCGGCTCGCGGTTGGCGAGCTGACGAGCGAATGGGTGAACTATCTCGAAGAGCTGCCAGCTACGCTACGCGTGGAGGTGCCCGGCGCGGAGCCAGCGCTGATCGTCCACGGCAGCCCGAAGAATAACCGTGATGGCCTGGGGCGTATGCGCTCAGACGCCCAGGTCGCGCGGGCGCTGGAGGGCGTGGCGGAACGCACGGTGATCGGCGCGCACATTCACTATCCCTTCGAGCGCCACGTCGCGGGGTACCACGTCGTCGTCGTCGGCGCGGTCGGCGTGCCCTTCAACGGCGACATCAACGCGCAGTATGGACTCTTCACATGGGACGGCGCGGCATGGCGCTTCGAGCATCGCTCGATCCCGTACGACCACGAGCCGCTCTACGCCGCGTGGCGCGACTGCGGCTATCTTAGCGACGGCAGCCTTGCCTCTCGGCTGATGATGCTGGAACATCAGACCGCTCGCACGCAGTACGTGCCGTTCTGGGAGTGGGCGACGGAGCACGATCTGCCGCTGACGTGGGAGCAGTTCGAGCGATTCACGGCGCAACGGCCGCCATTCGTGCCGTCACCGATACGCAATTAGGGGAAAGCAAAAGCCGCCGGGAGGGAACCCGACGGCACGTTCTGGCAGCTTGGTGGGCGATGAGGAGCTCGAATCCCCGACCTCCACGATGTCAACGTGGCGCTCTAACCAACTGAGCTAATCGCCCTGGGGTAGAGACAGTGTAGCATCCGTCTCGTGCCCCAGTCAAGGCGTGCGCATGCGGCTTTGGGGTCCGCAGTGAGGTGTTGCGTTGCTTTGCACGGGCGGGACGAATCGCACCTGGCGCGGGCTTCGTGCGCATCTCGGGGTGCGTCCGCCGCTTGACGCGCTCAGTGGGGGGAGCGGCTGGCACGTACTGTGGCTGATGGCTGCGTGAGGTCAGCGTGGCCGCCGGCGCTGGGTAGACGATCAGGGGCGGAATCGAGGGTAGATTCGGGCGCGATGGGTTCGAGCAACCCGCCACGCAGCGCCAGCGCTAGCGCCTCAATCTCTGCGGAGGGTGAGCGATCCTCGGCGAGCGCTGGCACGACGGTGCGGACCGCGGCGTGCGCCGCCTCGACGCCTGCACCAGCGCGCAGCGGCCGACGGAACTCCAGCGCCTGCGACGCGCAGAGTGCCTCAATCGCTATCACGCGGAACGCCAGGTCGAGTGACTGGCGCAGCTTCAGCGCCGATGTCGCCCCCATGCTGACGAAATCCTCCATGCCCGCCGAGGTGGGGATCGAGTCGATGCTCGCCGGATGCGCCAGCACCTTGAGTTCGTTGACCAGGGCCGCGGCGACATACTGGACGATCATATAGCCCGAGTTGAGCCCTGGCTGCGGGGTGAGGAACGGCGGGATGCGGTGCTCTCCGGTGTCCCACTCGTGCGGGCTGACGAGGCTGTAGACGCGACGCTCGGCGAAGCTAGCGACCTGTGTGAGCGTCATCGCCAAGAGGTCGAGCGCGAGCGCCAAGGGCTGACCGTGGAAGTTGCCCCCGGTGAGCACGTCGCCATCTTCAGCGAAGATCAGCGGATTGTCGGTGACGGCGCCAAGCTCGTTGGCGAAGGTGCGCTCGCAATAGTCGAAGGCGTCGCGCGCCGCGCCAAGCACTTGCGGCACACAGCGCAGCGTATAGGGGTCTTGCACGCGTCCACAGTTGGCATGGCTGGGGTTGATCTCGCTGCCGGTGAGGAGCAGCCGGAGGCGTGCGGCGGTGCGCCGCTGCCCAGGCTGGGGGCGCAGCGCGTGGATGCGCCCGTCGAGCGGTGTGTAGCTGCCGAGCAGCGCTTCGAGGCTGATCGCCGAGGCGACCTCCGCCGCACGCAGCAGCCGCCAGGCATCGACGATCGCCAGCGCACCGCACGCCTCCATCACATGCGTGCCGTTGATCAGCGCCAGTCCTTCTTTGGCCTGGAGGGTGAGCGGGGTGAGACCGGCACGACGTAGCGCCTCGCCGCCAGGCATGCGCTCGCCCGCGTACCACGCCTCGCCCTCGCCGATCAGCACCAGGCTAAAGTGCGCCAGTGGCGCGAGATCGCCGCTCGCGCCGACCGAGCCGCGGGTGGGCATCACCGGCGTGACGCCGCGATTGAGCAGTTCCGCGAGCAACTCCACCAGTTCGATGCGGACACCGGAGTGCCCGCGCGCAAGGCTGTTGAGCAGCAGGAGGGCCACAGCGCGCACGGTCGCTGGATCAAAGGGCTCGCCAACGCCGCTCGCATGGCTGCGGATGAGGTTGCGCTGGAGATCGGCAAGGTCACTCGCGGCGATCTTGACGGAACTAAGATGGCCGAAGCCGGTGGTGACGCCGTAGACCGTGCGATCTTCGGCGCCGATGCGCTCGACGAAGGCGCGACCGCCGCTGACACGCTCACGCGCCGCTGGGGCGATGGCGACGGAGGCGCCGCCGCGCGCCACGGCGTCTACCTGCGCCAGGGTCAGCATGCGTCCGCCGCCGAGGGTGATGGTTTTGTGGCCGGCGTGGTCGGGTTGCGCGTCGTGCGCGGCGCTCGCACCAGCGGCGCGCGGGGCGCTGCTCTTCTCAGGCATCGTCGCCTCCTCGCGTGGGAGCGCGCTACGTCGCGCGGGCCTCGTCAGTTGCTCCATTGTAGCATGGGGCGACGGGCTGAGGCGCGACCGCCTGTAACGCTGCGCGAATCCAGTATGGGATATGTCGTCTCGCAGTTTTGGAGGGGAAAGAAATTTCCGTTTTCTTCCGCTTTTTGATCGGAAATCGGCGCTTGAGGGCGGGTCCAGCGGGGAAAAGCGGTCGTCAAGGCGCGGGGTGAGCGGAAGCGGAAGTGCGTCGGGTTGACCGCAGCGTACTAAACGCCAATCAGCAGAGATTTCCGGGGCTATGGAAGGAGAGCGGGAGAAACAGGAATATATGTTCTAATGGGAGTATACCACCAGGGGAGGGAGAGGCGCAAGAGGCAGCATCTAGACAGGCGAGCCGCTGGATGCGGGGACGCTCGCCAGCGGGATCGTACAATATCTGTGGCAGCGCTTGCGGCGACGGCACCGCGCCGAGGCGGAACCTGAAGCTCCTGGCAACTCCCACTGGTTGAGGGATGCGGAGACAGGCGCGCGATTGCGTCCGACGCGAGCGATGTGGCTTGCCGACCGCGGGCCACCGAGGGGCGCTGGCCGGACCTGCGGCGGCTTGAGGTAGGCGAACGCAGAGTACACGAGAGGCAGAGACATGCGCATCTTTCTGGATACCGCCGACATTGACGAGATTCGCGAGGCGGCGCGCTGGGGCATCCTGAGCGGGGTGACGACGAATCCGACGCTGATGAGCAAGACGTCGGGGAAGAGCCACGAGGAGGTGATCCGCGAGATCGCCGGCATCGTCGATGGCCCGATCAGCGCGGAGACGATTAGCCTGGAGACTGGCGGCATGGTCGAGGAGGGGCGGCGCTTCGCGAAGTGGCACCCCAATGTTGTGGTGAAGGTGCCGTCTACGCCGAACGGCTGGGCGGCGGTCAAACAGTTGAAGTCAGAAGGCATCCGCACGAATGTGACGCTCTGCTTCAGCGCAAATCAGGCGCTGTACGCCGCGCTGGCGGGCGCGTACATCATCAGTCCCTTCGTCGGGCGGCTGGATGACATCTCTGAGGATGGCATGCAGGTCGTTCGCGATACGGTGGAGATCTACGAGAAGCACCATCTGTCGACACTGGTGCTGGCGGCGAGTATCCGCCATCCGCTGCACATTATCGAGGCGGCGAAGGCGGGCGCGCATATTGCTACCGTGCCGTTCAAGGTGCTCGAAGCCTCGACGAAGCATCCACTGACCGACAAGGGCATCGCGACCTTCCTGAAGGACTGGGAGACGTTCGCCGGCGGGACGCGGTAGGAACTGGTGACCGTGCCTGGTGAGCAGGAACCCGTCCGCGGCCTGCTCCTCAGAGGGTTCCTCACGAGAGGAAGGGGAGTCTGCGCCCGCTGGCGCGAGTGAGGGCCGCAAGACCCCTATCGCCGGTAAAACTTCTGGCGCGGATGGTCGTAGAGCAGGAGAGACGACTGCTGTTGTGGGGAGAGCATGCGATGAGTGACCGCCGATGAGTGACCGCGAACTCCGGCGCACAAACGAGGCGGATG
Source organism: uncultured Chloroflexia bacterium (assembly GCA_963785845.1). Classification (GTDB taxonomy): domain Bacteria; phylum Chloroflexota; class Ktedonobacteria; order Ktedonobacterales; family JADMIN01; genus CAWAWP01. The sequence continues at coordinate 712,620 of CAWAWP010000004.1, forward strand.
ACTTCGATCTGCTGGCGGCGTCACTGCGCGCGGAGGTCGCCGATCTCCGCACGCTCGTGCCGGTGCTGGGCGCGAAGCTGGCGCAGGCGCTGCCGAGCCGCGTTACGCTACATCACGGCGGGTTCTTCGGCAATGGTCCGCTCGACGCCTTCGCGGTGGACCTGGGCGCATGGCGCTTTGCGCTGCGCATGGAGCACGGCCAGCCGGTCGCCGAGCGGGTGCATATCGTGCGTGGCATCGCGCTGAAAACGGAGTCGATCCCGTTGGAGGAGTGGATCGACGCGCTCTCGGCCTCACTCGCGGAGGTGGCGGCGTCGAGCGCGCACGACCGCGCGGCATTGCTGCGACTGCTTTCGTAGTTCAGATGCGATCACCGCATTCCTCGCCCTGCCAGCGCATGGATGCCCGGTGAAAGAAAGGCGGGGCGATTTCGATGGTCAGAAACAGGCGCGATCCCGGCAATCCCGGCAATGCGGCTACTCCAGGCGGGCAACCCACTGAGGCGGCGGAGAACCAGATCCCGGCGGCGGCGGTGGAGCGCATGCGCGAGATGCGCGGCGGCAGCGAAGGGCGACGCCTCTTCACCAGCGACCTCTCGGTCAACGAGTTCCTACTGGTGCGCGAGGCGGGCTTTGAGCCGGTGGGACTGGTGATCGGCACGTCGGTCTATCATATCGGGTTCCAGTACGCCAGCTATTCACAGAGCCAGGAGCTTGGCGTGCTCTCGCAGGCGATGTATGCGGCGCGCGAGCTGGCGATGGGCCGCATGGAGGCCGAGGCCGATGCGTTGGGCGCGGACGGCATCGTCGGCGTGCGGCTGGAGATCTTGCGCTACGAGTGGGGGCAGAGTCTGGCGGAGTTCAAGGCGATTGGAACGGCGGTGAAGTCGCGCGACGGCAAGAGTTACCGCACCAAGCAGGGCAAGCCTTTCACCAGCGACCTTTCTGGACAGGACTTCCGCACGCTGCTCGCCGCGGGGTATCGCCCGCTGGCGCTGACGATGGGGACCTGTGTCTATCACGTCGGCGTCTCGTCGATGCGGCAGTGGTTCTCGCAGATCGCCGGGCAGAATGTGGAGATGGTCAACTACACACAGTCGCTCTATGCGGCGCGAGAACTGGCGATGGAGCGTATGCAGGCGGAGGCCGAGCAGGCGGGCGCGCAGGGCATCGTCGGCGCGCGCATCGAGGAGGGATCATTTGGCTGGGGCGCGCATGTGATCGAGTTTTTCTCGATCGGCACGGCGATTACGCCGACGCGCGAGGATCACGAGATCGAGAAGCCGCAGATGATCGTTTCGCTCAACGATCGCTGAGGGACCGCGCTGGCGAGCGCGCGCACGCGTAGGGGAGGCGCCTCAGCTTGACGCTCCCTTCCCTCGCGTGCTACATCTTGGGGTACAACTGAAGAACGATTCCCACCGCAACGGGAGCTTGGGGTAGCCAGGCTGAGAGGGTGGCCAATCCGCCACCGACCGACGGAACCTGATCTGGATAATGCCAGCGCAGGGAGCAAGAGTCCGCACGCAGAGGTTGCGGGCCGTCGCTGTGAGGACGCTGGCATGTCGCTGGCGTCCTTTTTTGTGGCCGCATGCCACACAGATGGGCGCCGGGGAGGCGCTGATCGTGCCGCCTACATTGCCTTCTGTGCCACCCGCCGAGCCGGACTCGCTCACCGCGACGCCCGTGCCGCTACTCGACGTGCGGCAGTTGAGTAAGCGGTTCGCCGGGCCGCGTGGTGAGTCGGTCGCCGTGCTTGAGGCGATCGACCTCCGCGTGGAGCGGGGGGAGTTTGTGGCGCTGGTGGGGCCGAGCGGCAGCGGTAAGAGTACGCTGCTGGCGATCCTCGCCGGGCTTGAGCCGCCGAGCGGCGGGGTGGTCGCCCTCGCCGGCGATCCCACGGCGAAACGCCTTGGACGCGTCGCTTACATGCCCCAGCGCGATCTGCTGCTACCGTGGCGCACGGCGCTTGGCAACGCCGCCGCCGGACTGGAGGCGCGTGGCGTGCCTCGGCGCACGGCGCGCGAGCGGGCACGGGCACTCTTCGCGGACTTCGGCCTTGCGGGCTTCGAGCGAGCGTATCCCGCGACGCTCTCGGGTGGCATGCGCCAGCGCGTTGCCTTTGCCCGATCGGCGCTCGCCGCCGACGATCTCTTGCTGCTGGATGAACCATTTGGCGCGCTCGACGCCCTCACGCGCGCTTCGCTGCAACGCTGGTTGCTGCTGGTCTGGGGCCGCCTCGGCCTGACCTGCTTGCTCGTGACGCACGATGTCGATGAGGCGCTGCTGCTGGCGGATCGCGTCTACGCGCTCTCGCCGCGCCCTGGCCGCGTGCGACTCGAACGCCGTGTGCCGCTCGAACGCCCACGCGCGGTGGAGCAACTCGCGCGCCCTGAACTGCTCGCGCTGAAGGCAGAACTGCTCGCCAGCCTCACGCCAGCCGTGGCGACCAACAAGGAGGCCGCAGATGGCGACTGACACGCCGCAGATGCATGCTGATGCGGCATCCGCGGAGAAGTCCCCGCAGTCGCCATTCTCTTCACCTGCGGACTGGCGGGGCAGGAGTGGGTGCCCGGGGCGTCGTCGCTCGCCGGGTGGCGCGTCGTGGTGCGCTTTGCGCGGGCCGCGCTGCCGGTGGCCGTGGCGCTGGTGGTGCTGCTCGGCGTGTGGCAATGGTATGCCAGCCAGCCAACGGTCGACTCGCAGTTGCTGCCGACGCCGGTCGCCGTATGGCACGCGCTCATCGTCCAACGCGATGCGCTCTGGAGCAACACGCAGACGACGCTCAACGAGACGCTGGTAGGCTTCGGCGCGTCGCTGGCGACAGGGGTGGTCTTCGCGGTGGCGATCGACTTTTCGCCCTGGCTGCGGCGCGCGATCTATCCGTTGCTGGTGGCGACGCAGACGGTGCCGATCATCGTCCTGGCGCCGCTCCTGGTGCTCTGGTTCGGTTTCGGACTCGCCTCGAAAGCCATTGTCGTCACGCTGGTGTGCTTCTTCCCGATCGTCGTCGCGCTGGCGGACGGACTGCGCGGCGCCGATCCTGACCTGCTCAAACTCTATCGCTCGTTCGGCGCGGGACGCTGGCGCATCTTCTGGTCAGTCCGGCTGCCAGGCGCGCTGCCGTCGCTCTTCTCCGGCGTACGTATCGCCATTACCTATGCCGTGATCGGCGCGATCTTCGGCGAGTATGTCGGGGCGAAGTCGGGTCTGGCGGTCTACATAAAGCTGCACCAGGCGGCGACCGCGGCGGTCATGGCGGCGATCTTCGTCACGGCCGCGCTAAGCATTGCGCTCTTCGCGCTCACCGCGCTGGTCGAGCGGCTGACGCTCCCCTGGTACTACGCGCAGGGCCGGGGAGAATGAGACAGCGCGTGACCCAGCATTTTGGCACTGATAGCAGGTAGACGGAGTAACGCGGGGTTTCGCGGAGTCGGGGTTTCGCGGAGTCGGGGTCGAGACGGGGGCGTTGGGGCAGTTTCCGAGTAATAGCGCATTCGCGCGGGTCGGACCTCACCCCCAGCAAGTCCCCAGCGGGGGATGCAAGCCCCCAAGAGGGAAGGGGAGCCGGATTGCCGGAGCGGCAACGCGGAATCGGGATACCTGCGGCATCGTTCGCTCAGGAGGTAGCTGATGACATTTGAACAGGTCGCCAGGCGCGGGGCATGTGTGCTGGCGCTGGTCGCGCTGCCGCTGGTGGCGGGGTGCAGCTTCGCGGCGAAACCGACATCATCGGGGAATTATACGGGCGGCGTGGCGCACGTCAAATTGGCGCTCGACTGGACGCCGAACACGAATCATACCGGCATCTACGTCGCGCTGCAGAAGGGCTACTACCGTGACAACGGCATCGACCTCACGCTGCTGCCCTATTCTAGCGCGGTGACGCCGGAGCAGCTCGTCGCCACGGGTCAGGCGGAGTTCGGCGTCAGCTTCACGGAGAGCGTCACCGCGGCGCGCGCCGTTGGGGAGCCGCTTGTGTCGATCGCCGCGATCTTCCAGCACAACACCTCGGCGCTGGTTACGCTGCAGTCGTCGGGGCTGAACAGCGTCGCTACGCTCGCTGGCAAGCGCTACGCGGGCTTTGGCGCGCCCTACGAGCAGCCGGTCATCCAGGAGATCCTCAGTTGCGGCGGGGCAAGCAGCACGTCGTTCCAGAACATTACTACCGACATCGACCCGATCGAGGCGCTGAAGAGCGGCCAATTCGATTTCGCGTGGGTCTATCAGGGTGTTGAGGTGATCCAGGCGGAGCATGCAGGCACGCAACTCAACGTCTTCCCCGTGCCGGACTACTGCATCCCCGACTATTACTCGCCGGTGCTGGTAAGCAGCGCTCGCTTCATCCAGCAGCAGCCGGAGGTGATCAAGCGCTTTCTGAAGGCGACCGCGGAGGGCTATACCTACGCCGCGCAGCATCCCGACGACGCCGCGAATCTGCTGATCGCCGCCGCGCCAAAGGGCACCTTTGACGATCCCAGCTTCGTTCGCGCCAGCCAGCAGTGGCAAAGCCCACGCTATATCGCCGACGCGGCGTGCTGGGGCATGCAGACGCTCGACAAGTGGACGAACTATCCGCGCTTCATGTACGACCATCACGCCATCGACGATGCCAACGGCAGTCCGATTACCACGCCGCCCGACTATGCCGCCGCGTTCAGCGATGCCTTTGTGCCCGCGTGCTCGTGAGGGGAGGCGTCTTGCGACGCAGGATGAGGGCTAGAGGCCGTTCGTCTGGATGACGATGTCGGTCTTGCCAGGGGTGGGTTCGGGGCGAATGGCGACGGAGATGCTGGCGCTGCCCTTCGTCGCCGTGATCAACTCGACGCCGGCGATCTGCGTCGCGTTGAGCTGTCCCCACCCCTTGGCGGGCAACTGCGCGGTGTAGAATGCCGTGGCCGTCGAGACAGAGTCTGGCGTGCAGATGCCGAAGAAGCCGCTGCCATCGCTGCCGGGTTTCACACGGAGGTCGCCGTTTGGATACGCGGGGATGCTCGCGGGGAGCGCTTCCGTGCCGGAGGCTGCCGCGTCACAGATATTGCCGTTGTTGCCCTGAGTGGCCCCACCGCCGTCGATGGGCGTGAGGCCAGGGGTCGGCGAGCCGGCGTTGGGCGTGGTCTGGATGGTACGCGTGGCGGTGCTCGTCGCGGAGGATTTCGCGGCGCTGGGCGAGCCGGCGCAAGCTGCCAACAGCACCAGCGCTACGAGCGCGAGGGCCGAGAGCATCGCGCTACTTGGCCGCGGTCCGCCGAATGTCTCCACGCTGTCGAACTCCTCTGAAACCGCCGTCCGCTCCCTGCGAAGAGTATAGCGGTCGCGTCGATGGGCGCGGGTACACTCACCCGAACGGCGGCAAGTATAGCGAATGCGGTCCGCTCTGTCACCAGGGCACGGTGGCATGCGGGTGAAGCCGCGCCGATGGGCTATGCGGCCGCGAGTCCCGCCTGGGAACGGCGCTGCGCGACGGAACGGCGCGGCATGTATGACTCCGCGAGCCTTGTGGTGTAGCCGCCGATATTCCTATGCCATCTTGGCCCCCCTGGCGCGCGTTTTCCGCGCGATTGGTATTTACTATGCTGAGGAGCGTAGAACGTCAGTGGAATTGGAGGCGAACCCTATGGCGCGACGGCGACCGCAGCAGTCGCTCGGCAGCCCTGCCGGTTGGCTCGTGCTGGCGGGGGGCGTGCTGCTGTATTTCGCGCTGACCGCGGCGCCTGGAGGCGCGGCGACGGCAGGGGTCGTGCTGGTGGCGCTGGCGATCATCGTCGGCGGCATCGGCTTTCTGCTGCGAGCGCGGACGCGGCATGATTGGTTGCGCCACGTCGCCACGTTGCACGATCTGCTGGCGCTGACGCCGACGCAGTTCGAGCTGGCGATTGGCGACCTGCTGAGGACCTGGGGCTATCGCGACGTGCGGCATACTGGCGGCGCGGGCGACCTCGCGGCTGACCTCACCTGCCGTTCGGCGGACGGACGCAGTGTGGTGGTGCAGTGCAAGCGCTATGCGCCCGCGCACGCCGTCGGGTCGCCAGACATCCAGCAGTTCATTGGCATGCAGGTGGTGCATCACCGGGCGGAGCAGGGCATCTTCGTCACGACGTCGTCGTTCACGCAACCGGCACAGGCGCTCGCGCGCCAACACGGTCTGCGCACCATCGACGGCGCGGAACTGGCAGCGCAGATCGAGCGCGCGCGCCAACAGCTTCAGCCGTGACGATGGTCTTCGCAGCGAGATCGGATGCGCGGCCGCTGCACCTTTGCCGAGCGGTTGACACGCCGCGAATCCGCGCGATACAATGCCGTTTGCGGTCGCGAGATCGCATCCGCATTGCCCATACGTGCCCGTAGCTCAGTGGATAGAGCGCTGGCCTGCGGAGCCAGAGATCGGAGGTTCAAGTCCTCTCGGGCACACCACGATCAATCGACTCGATCACTTCAAAGCCGCACTGTAGCGGCTTTTTTCTTTGCCGCAACACCTTACACATCAACTATCAAGAACACCTACATGGCGATTTGACTGACAATTTTGACTGACAATTTGCAAATGTTGCTAATAGAGGCGAGAAACTAGATCGACTACCCATGACCGTGAGGAGGCCGAACAGTGGAGGTGGCGTTCCAGTGATCGTGCAAGCAGACGCACGCCCTGTCTCGATGAATGAGTACAAGTCGAGGGATATTCCGACTAGTCCCTCCAGCCCCGTGCTCGATATTCGTTGGCAGGAGTGCATACCACAATCGCTTTGTTGTTATTCAGCAGTATGACAGCTACACGTAAGCACATGCGAAGGTAAGATGCCGAGACGCAAGTATGGCTGCTAGCGGCTCTGGGAGAGCGGATAATTCGCTTTCTGGTGCCGTATAATAGCGCGATGACAGCTTTGCTGAAGTGGCTCAAGCGTCGTCGGGCCAACTGGAAAGGGCGCTGTCGTATGCGGTCGAGGACATTCTCAGGCGATACGGCTTATTCACCCGCACGGCTAAGAGGTGCATGACCTACGTCCGCTTTGGTACCGCGTGGACTGCTAACAGATGCTCAGCACACAGCGACGATGCCCGTAGCTCAACGGTCGTTTGCAAGCGTCCCGACGCTTTGAAGGTGTCTACACGAAAATTGAGAGTAGACCAGACCATTTACCGACGACGAATAACAGTGGGTCTGGAGTGTCTCATCATTGGAGTGCTGGACGTAATCACCCCGTTTATAACGTTGATAGCAGACGCTGAGTACAAGCTCACCGGCACAACGTCTGAGCCACACATAGTGCTGTCGAAAATCAAGCAGACAGCTATAACGAAGACAGTGCGGAACCACCAAGGCATGCGTCCTGGATCCTCGTAACGTAATAACTAGCGATCTGCCGGATCAAAGGCGGATGTACCATCACCAGCTCGAGAGGTGAGTGACCAGCCCTCAAGAGCAACATCTCGCCAAAGAAGCTAGTGTGCCTGCGTGGTTGTCTGGCGAACTCTAGGTGCGCCGGCACGGAGCGAGCTATGACTTGCAGAGTGGCTGACGGTGGCCCAAGTTCCGAACTGGTCGCAGCGCTCACGTATCTTAGACGAGCGTACTTGGAGTGGCCTTGAGGTAGGCCTTAGGCGCTCAATCAGTCGTACAGACGTGACTTTCCCGACGATCGACCAAGACCTCACTATTGCCTTGGAGAGCACGTTGCTATCGGGGATGAACGAAAAGACAGAACTTCGCTACCGGTTTGCGTACGGGGCGCCGCCTTGCTTGCCACGAGCGCGACACCGCGACAGCCTGTTATTCTTGACAGGTAATGTACGATGCGCGCAGCGCGATAGTGCATGGAGGCCGCCACCTACGGCAGAGATGCCAGTGTATGCTGCCACTGATGAATCTGAGTTGGCGGCGAATCTGCTCAAGCCTGCGAAGATGTCACTCGAAGCATACTGCTAGCTTATTTGAGAACATGACTAAGCAACCGGGGAAAACGGATTGCGTCTGCCAACGGGGAGCTTGAGAGACGGTTAATGAGGGTGGGCGAACTCCTCGCGGCGGTGTGAATCGAAACTCCATCAGATCACTAGAGACGTCATCAGGGTAATCAGTCATCTCCACTAGGCTCCCTCTCAGGCACGAAAGAGACGATCCATCGTGTCGGCTGCCTCGTGCTGCATATCGAGCGTGACGTGGCTGTAGACGTCCATCGTGAGCGAGATAGTGCTGTGGCCGAGCATGTCCGAGACGATCTCACCGCTGAGGGTGATGGCGAGCAGCGCGGTGACGGCGAAGTAGCTTGCGGCGATAGGAGTCCTCTCGGGCACACCACGTCAATCGAATCAAACCCCTCAAAAGCCGTTCCGCAGCGGCTTTTTTTGTTGCCCGCGGCGCACAGCCACGCTTCACTGGGAGCTTGTTCACTCCAACAGTTCCGCGCCTGGGTGTTCTGCCAGCCTGCGGATCTTCTTCTCAAGCATGGCGATGGTCGCAGCTTGTTGCGCGATGAGGTCACGGCTGGCCTCCGTGATTGCCGCTGCTAAGCCTTGCACGATGGCGTCGAGAGCGACCAGCAATCGCTCCTGATCCGGGCTTATCCCTTTGCCGCTTTGGCTATCTATCAGAGCCTCACCATAGGCTCGCACGGCGTTATGTGCGTTTTCGTGGGCTTCCCACGCACTGGATGTCATCGTCGCGTCTCCTCTGGCCCGTCGCGCACCTCACGCCTTCGGACTCTGCCTTCATTATGCCCCGAGTCGCTCTGCCCGCGTCGCTAGCTGGTCATAGCTGTTTCATACCGCATCTGATTGGGTCGGACCTACCGCCCCCAGAGGGGGACCCGCCTGAAGGGGAGCCAGTACCACTGGAGCGGCAACGGCAATGACCCCAAGGCAATCGGTATCAGTTCCGTCAGCGACTGTGCTGATGATACTCAGTCAGTCTATAGAGGGGTCGAGAGCAAGAGAAATGGCGTAGATCCATTGCCGCGTATTCTGGCCGAACGGCAGTGCGCGTGCAAACTGACTCTACGTCGCCATGGACAAGGGGTAAGGAGTAGCGTCGCGGCGCGGTGGCGCAGGGCATCGAACGTCATACGCGCGATGCCGGCGCGCTTCAGCAGCGGTTCGCAGGTCGGGCGATGGCATTGCAGCGCGCGAGATTGACATCTTGGATGTCGCACGAAACACCAGGCGACCTTCCGGACTGCTGGCGCGGGCTGGGCCAGCGAGTCAGCTTCGTGGCGTGAGCACCGCGAGTTGCTGGTTGGCCGTGGGCTCGGCGCAGCAGAACCACGACTCGCTGAGACGCGGCACCGAGGCGCGGGTGGGCACTTTAGGCGGGGCGATCGCGACTGTGCGTGGGATGCCGAGCAGATCGTGTGCCTTGGCGCGGAGCGAGGCGAAGGTCTTTTCCGCAGGCTGGCGCATGCCGGCGGCGGCTTCGACCCGCCGGGCGACGGCACGCTGCAACTGATCCATGCGCGGATCGGGATGCGCCCACTGATAGGTGAAGGCGGCTTCGTCGAGCGGACCGAGCCAGGCCCGCGCATCGGGATCGGCAAGCAGCGCCGAGCCGGGCGGCACGAGGAGCCGAATGGTGAACTGCACCGGGTCCACCGCGTCAATCAGGTCGTGCTCGGCGACGAAATCGAGCACATCCAGGTAGGCGGCCGCAGTGGTCCAAGGCGTGAAGGCGACGAAGGTCGGGCGCATGGGCAGCCCGACGGCGGCGAGGATGCGCAGCGCCGCTTCGACGTCGGCGCGGGTGTGGTCCTTCTTCAGGTGACGCAGTACGTCGTCGTCCAGCGATTCGACGGCGGAGACGACGAAGGCGCAACCGAGCGCGGCCAGTTCCGGTATCAGCGCCCGCCGCTCCAGGATGTGTTCGACTTTGATGGTAACGTCGAAGGTGAGATCGGGGAATTCGGCGTGTAGCTCGCGCAGAATCGCCATCGAATGACCAGGGCCGTTGAAGAAGTCGGGATCGCCGAAGGTAATATGTCCCGCGCCCATCGCTACCTGGCGGCGTACATCCTCCAGCACGATCGTGCGCGGCACGACGAAGAAGCGCCCGCCGTAGACTGGCGTGATTGGGCAGTGGGCGCAGGTGTGCAGGCAGCCACGGCTCGCCTCGACATACCCCGCTGGGACCGCATCGTCGCCCGTGGTGTCGCGCAGCAGATACGCGTAGCGCTGGAGCGGTTGCAGGCCGTCGCGCTCGGGCTGCGCGAACGCCAGCCTGCTCAGCACGGCAGCCGCGTCATGCTCTTTCGTGCGGACGCCGGGTACGTCTATGTCGACGCGATCTTCGAGGGCGCGCGCCAGGGCCACCAGCGTCTCCTCGTACTCGCCACCGATCACCGAGTCGGCGGAGGTCCGCAGGAGGTATTCGGCGTTGAGGGTGGCGTAGAGCCCGTAGAAGCACAGGTGTGCCGCAGGGTTCAGCGCCCGCACGCGCTCCGCGACTTGCGCGCCGAGGCGCAGGGCCGTGTGCATATAGACCGAAATCGCCACCAGCCGCGCGCCACGGATGGATGCTTCCGGCAGGTCCTCAAGCGAGGTATCGATGGCGGCGGGATCGTAGCCCGCGCGGCGCAGCATCGCCAGCGGCGAGGCGAGGCTCAGCGGCTGATGCCCCAATTCGTAGCACGAGACCAGCAGGATCGCCCCACGGTCGCGCATCGCTCGGTCGAGTGTCATGGATTTTCGCTCAGTCCTCGCTGGTAGGCTGCGCCTCGTCGCGCGGCGCATCGAGGTAGTTGCACACTGCGGGGGCTACACACGCGGTCACGCGTCTCGCCTGCCGCTTATTTGCGCGCGGGAGCGCCAGCCGGAGCGCCTTTGCCGGCGGGTGCGCCCTTGCCACCCGGCGCGGCCCCGCCCTTGCCGCTCGACGAGCCTTCGGGCACCCAGCCTTCGGGCGGCTGGCTCTCGTCGGCGAAGAGGAATTCCTCCATCTGCTGGCGCAGCAACTGGCGCGCATCGGGATCGGCCAGGTTCAGCCCGTAGTGGTTGATCAGCAGGCGTGACTGTGCCTGCCACATATCCCACGCCTCGCTCGAAATGTTGTCGTAGATGCGCTGGCCGAGCTCGCCTGGCATCGGCGGCTTGTCCAGCCCAGGAAGCTCGTGTTTCAGCTTCGCGCACATCACCATGCGAGCCATACGCGTCGCTCCCTTTCGCTCGTCTCCGCCTACGATGCGCCTGGATCATAGCATACATTAAGGGACCGCGAGGGCGCGGGTATGCTGGCGGTGTGGAGCGCTAGGCGATGACGATGCGAGAGCAGTGCGATCCCCTGAGCGTGATCTTCTTCGGCATGATGGGCCACTTCTCGGCGCCGCCGCTGCGGGCGCTGCTGCGCGCCGGGGTGACGGTCAGCGCGGTGGTGATCCCGGCGCTGACGAGATCGGCTCCGGTCGCGGCAATTCGTCTGCCGGAGCGAAGGGCCAGGCGCAGTGAACTCCCGCTCGCGGGGCGGGCCGCCGAGCCGACGGACCAGACGATCCTGGAGATCGCGCGTGAGGCCGGGATCGCCGTGTATGAGGTGGGCAGATTGGCCGCGTCCGCGACGCTCGACCTGATTCGCGGCTACGCGCCGGACGCGCTCTGCGTCGCCTGTTTCGACCGCCGCATCCCCGCTGCGCTGCTCGGCATGACGCGACTGGGCTGCCTCAATGTGCATCCTTCGCTGCTGCCCGAGAATCGCGGGGCCGACCCGCTGTTCTGGACGTTCCAGCGCGGGGACCGCGAGACTGGCGTCACCATCCACCTGATGGACTCCGGGCTCGACAGTGGGCCGGTGTTGGCGCAGCGGCGCATCGCCGTCGCCGAAGGCGTTGTGGAGGCGGTGTTGGAGCGCGAATGCGCTACCGTTGGCGGCGAACTGCTGGTGGCGGCGTTGCGTGGGCTGGCAAGCGGCTCGCTGACGCCAGAGCCACAGGACGAGTCCCGCGCCACGTCATATCCCGTGCCACAGGCCGACGACTACGTGATCAGTGGCGAGAAGCCGGCGCGGTGGGCCTACAACTTCGCGGCGGGGATCGCTGGCCGCGAGCAGCCGCTACGCGTCGTCACTGGTGGCGCGACGTTTCGCCTGATCGCGCCACTCGCCTACGATGCCGATGCCGCCCTCGGCGCGCCCTATCTGCTCGACGGCGATGTGCTCACGCTGCGCTGCTCGCCGGGCGTCTTCACCGCGCGCGTGGCGATGGCCGAATAGTCGTACTGCCGCGCCTATCCTTGACAGGCAGCGGGCTCTGGCGTAGCATCCCGCCGGATGGCGACGTGCGCATGCACGGCTCCGCGTCCGCAACGAAGGGCTGGACTCCATGCGCATCCTCGTCGGCAGTGGCGACGAATCCGCCGAGCGGGCGATGGCCGTGCTTGCCTGGACCGAGGAAGAAGGTCTCTCCATCAGCGGACCCGAGGCTGAGAAGGTGCGCACACTGGTCGAGCGAGAGTACCGCCAGTGGTTCGACCAATCCGCGGGCGGCCTCTTCGTCACCCTCAGCGATGAGGAGTTGGTGGTCAGTCTTCCGTATCGCCTGCCGAGGCCGCAATGGTGGGCCGTCGAGTTGACCGTCACCGGCGAGCGACTGCCGCAGGTGCCCTACGATCCCCACGGCTCGATCTGGCGCCGCCTCAATCGCGCGGACCGCGCCGCCGCGACGCGCGCCGCGCTCTCACTGCTGCACGAGCATCACGCCGACCCCAATGCCACAGTGTTGCTGACGTGGATCGAGGGCGACGGAGACGCGGCGATCTATCACTTCGTCGGGCTTGCCCCGGCCGTCGCCGGCAAGCTCAACATCGCCGCGTACCAGGTGCGGACCGGCGCGTGGCACGCCGTCTTCGACGCCGATCGCCCCGGCGCACGGTAACGCGCTTGGCGGCGTGTCCCAGGGATGCCTAGCGCTCGCTGGCGGACTGAGCGTAGTGGTCGAGATAGGCCTGCTCATCCGGCGTGAAGGTCGCGCCGCTCTCGTTGAGCTTGAACCAGAGTGTGTTCTCCAGCCAGAAGCGATAGAGGAACTCGTCGAAAGTTGGGGCGCATACAACGGTCTGCGCGAGAATGTTCGCGCGGGCGACGTCGGTCAACTCCTCGCTCTCGTCGTCCAGCTCGAAGGGCGAGACAATCACACGGGCCTCGCCGTTGGGCGTCAGGTAGAGATACCAGAGCAGCACGTCCTGCTGGTCGCGGAGGAAGCCGACGATTGAGCCCTGCTCGGCGGCGGGGCAGGGGATGATGCGGTCGGCGAGCTTGAAATAACAGGCGGTGCACGAAGGGATGCGATCCTGCAGCTCGGACGACCCCATCAGCTCGACGAAGGCCGGCGGCAGCGTCAGCCCCAAGTGTCGCGCCTGCTCCGCGATGGCGTCGATCTGCCCGCGCTCGGAGGGATCGTTCCGGTGGATCTCCATCTGGCGGTCAAGCTGCTCGGGCAATGTGCCAAGCCAACTAAGCGTCCCGTCGAAGTTCGTCAGCGGCGGCAGGCTCTCGGAGGGAAAGGAGCAGTAGGTGCTGTCGCAGGCGCGATATTTTCCCAGGTCGGTGCCCCACCAGCCGTGCCCGAACGGTATCCCCTCCCGCGCGACGCTTTCGCCAGTGGAGCCGACGTCCACTGAGGCATCGGGCACGCTCGGTGCCGCTGCTCGCGTGAGGACGGGCACGACCTTGGCCTCGTCGGAGGGCGAGGTGGGGGCGCTGGCTCGCGTCGCCGGTGCGTCGGCTGCTGGCGCGCTCGCTGGCGCGGCCTCCGGCGTGGGTGCCGAGGCTGGCTCGGCTGCGCTGGTGGACGTTGGCGCGACGGGCGCATCGGCGGCGAGGAGCGCGCGCAGGTAGTCGTTGAGGAAGACGCCATCAGGGTCGAGGGCGGCGCGGACGCGGCGGAAGTCGTCCCAATGGGGGTAGCGTTGCGCGAGGGTGGCGGCGGTGAGGGTGTGGAGCTTGCCCCAATGGGGGCGCCCGTCATAGCGCTGGAAGATCTCTTCGAGCGCGGCGAAGTACTCTCGATAGGGCATGCCTTTGAACATGTGGGCGGCGATGTAAGCGGAGTCGCGTCCATAGGCGGGGCTGAGCCAGATGTCGTCGCCTTTCACGAAGCGGCACTCCAGCGGGAAATTGACGTGAAACCTGCCCTTCTCGATGCGCCGCTCGATCTCGCGCATCACCTCCGCGAAGCGCTCAACAGGTACGTTGTACTCCATCTCCTGGAAGCGCACGGCGCGCGGCGTGGCATAGAGACGGTGGCTGTAGTCGACGGCGGTGGTGGAGGCGATGCCGAGCGTCGAGACTTTGCACATCGCCGGGCTGAGCGGCGGCACTGCGCGGCTGATCGCGGAGAGCAGCCAGAAGACGCCATTTTCGAGGACGACGCGGTTCAACTCGCTGCCGAGGTTGGAGCCGGTGGGCGTGTCGCTGGTCTCGTTGGTGAACTTGGCCTGGGTCCACGTGGTGTAGGGGAACCAGTAGAACTCGAAGTGGGCGTTATCGCGGTTGTACTGCTGGTAGTTCGCCAGGCAGCGATCGAGGGGTTCGCGGCGCGTCTGGTAGCGCAGACGCTTGGCCGGGACGACGCGAAGGGTGACGGAGGCGACGACGCCGAGCGCACCAAGCGAGACCTGTGCCGCCTTGAAGGTATCGGGGTCGCGCTCCGGCGAAAGCTCCAGCACGTCGCCAGCGGCGGTGACGAGAGTGAGTCCGGCGATCTGTGTGGAGAGCGTGCCGAAGCCGAGGCCGGTGCCGTGGGTGCCGGTGCTGAGGGCGCCGGTGATCGTCTGCACGTCGATGTCGCCGAGGTTCTCCTGGGCCAGGCCGCGCGCCAGCAGGTCGTCGCCAAGCCGCTTGAGGGGCGTGCCGCCGAGGACGGTGACGGTGCCGCGCTCGGCATCTATGGCGGTGATACCGGAGAGGGCGGCCATCGAGAGCAGTACGTCGTCGGTGCGCACCAGTGGAGTGAAGGAGTGGCCGGAGCCGGTGACGCGCAGGTGTCGTCCCGCTCGTGCGTAGTCTGCGACCATCTGCGCCAGTTCGTCTATGCTGCGGGGCGTCGCCACTTCGCGGGGCTGAAAGTCTACGGAGCCTGACCAGTTGCGCCAGTGCCTACGCGTTGTCGTCGTCGCCATTGAGGCACCTCCAGAGAGCGATTATCCATACAGTTCACAGAGGGCACGTTCAGAGATTCACCGGGGAGTGGTCAGAGGCGCAGGCGCTATACGCCGATTCGAGCACGCCGGGAGCTTGCGCTGTGTGCACCTGCGTCGCCGCGCCGATGATTGTAACGGTTAGTGCGTTGAGTGGCGGGAGCGCGGCGACCTCGCTGCTCTCGAAACTCCGCGAACCCATGTCTTTTGCTTCCCTCTGTGCCCGCTGTGAACT
Organism: uncultured Chloroflexia bacterium; assembly: GCA_963785845.1. Classification (GTDB taxonomy): domain Bacteria; phylum Chloroflexota; class Ktedonobacteria; order Ktedonobacterales; family JADMIN01; genus CAWAWP01. Next base: position 727,965 of record CAWAWP010000004.1, read on the forward strand.
CAGTGGTGAAATCCTCTGGTCTTACAGCAGGGTTTGGCCGTCGCCGCGGTACGTGGTGACCTTGCCGGTGACGGCGCCGTCGGAGATGAGCAGCAGGTGGCTGAACCGTTCGCAGAGCTCGCCCGCCTTGGCATGGCGGAAGAGGATCGGGTCACCGAGGTCGAGGGAGATCGGGCCGTCGTAGCGCACGGGGGTCTGCACCTCACCGGCGCCCTCCAGCGGTTCGAGGGTCGCGCCGGGCGGGAGGACGGGCTTGGGCAGCTTGTCGGGTCCGGCGGCGCCTGAGGCGATATAGCCGCCGCCGAGGCAGGTATAGCGGCCAGGGCTGGGCAGGCGCACGATCTCGACGGCGAAGCCCGCGGCCGGGGCGTAGCGGAAATCGCGGTAGGCGTCGAAGAGGGTGGGCGAGTAGAAGCCAGAACCGACGGTGATCTCGGTGACGGGCGACTCGGCGCGAGTGGAGTTCATGCTACCAGTGCCGCCGCCGTTGACGAAGCGCAGCGAGCCGCCGAGCGAGGCGATCAGCGCGGTGAGATCGGCGCGGCGACGGGCAACCTCGCGGATCGAACGCGCCTTCAGTTGGCGCACGAGGGCATTCTTGAGGCGTTTGCCCGGAACGGAATCGCCGACGCCAGCGATCTGCGCCTCGTAGCCCATGATGCCGTCCAGCACGAGGTGCGGTGACGCCAGGATGCGCTCGATCAGCGGTCGCGCCTCCGCCGCGGAGTGGAGCGGCGAACGCCAGGTGCCGAAATGCAGGCCGGGGACATCCAGTGACATGTCGAGATCCAGGCAGAGGGGCAGGCGCACGCCGGCGGCGCTCGCGGCAGCCTCTGCGCGGGCGACATGGGCAAGGCTATCCACCATCAGCGTGATCTGCGCGCCGTCCGCGGTGGCGCGGGCGACATCGGCGTAGTCGGCGGGGTTAGCGACAGGGTAGCCCAGCAGGAGGTCAGTGAAGCCCTGCCCAGCGAGCCAGATGGCCTCGGTGACGGTGAAGCACATCAGCCCTTGGAAGCGCGGATCGGCGGCGAGAATACGGCGGATCACCGCGACGCTGCGCAGGGACTTGGTGGCGAGGCGGATACGCTTGTCGCCAGCGCGGGCGAGGATCGCGCGGACGTTGGCATCGAGCAGATCGAGGTCGAGATAGGCGAGGGGCAGGCGCTGACCGGCGAGGGCGGCCTTGTAGTAGGCATAGTCACGCGTGGGCGCCGCGGTGGTCGCCGCGCCGCGCTGCTGAAGCATGGGACCTCCTCTCGTGGTCGGTGCGGCGGATGAGGTGTGGGTGGCAGAAGCGTAGTCGGTGGCTGCGGGGCTGTCAAGGAAGTGGGGGCTCAAGCCGCGCCCAGAGGCCGTCGCCACGAAGCCCTGTGTATGCGCCGCGTGTGCGCCACGTAGATGCAACGCGATGCCCTGGCCCTCAGCCTGGGGAGCAGTCCCGCCTATTGTGCCCCAACACCCCTGGATGTGCGTGGTTCCTGGCTAGCGGGGGAACGGTACTTGCGGAGACGTCCCGCACAGGGAGGTCGCTACTATGTCTGCTGATTCGGGAATGCAGGGCAATCCAGACTATGGCGGGTCGCGCGGTCCGGTGCTGCCGATGGTCGTGGTAGTGATCGTCACGGTGGTGCTGATGGCGATCATCCTCCGCGCGCAGTTGGGGCGCTGAGGCGCGAGGAAGCGGCATTGCGGTCATTGCTGGCTGGCGCGGGCGAGGATCTCCTCTACCACGCCGGTCTTGGCGTCGGCGTAATTCTGGACGTACTTCCAGTTTTGCGCGGCGAGGTCGCGCTTGGTGCGCTCGTAGAGGGCGCGGTCGTCATCGTGGGTGCGGAGCCAGTCGCGGAAGCGCAGCATGCGGTCGATCTCGGGGCTGCCTGGCGAAAAGACGTGGAGGTTGACGTTGGTGTCGGGTCCCTTGAAGACACGATGCTCCTGCCAGTTTGGCTCGCGGACGCGGAGCACGTAGCCGGCGGCCTCTAGCGGCCGGACGTAAGATGGCTCGTCGGCGGAGTCGGGGACGACGAGGAGGATATCGATCAGCGGCTTAGCGGCGAGTCCAGGCACGGAGGTGGAACCAACGTGTTCGAGCCGCACGATGCAGTCGCCCAATGCGCCGCGAATGCGCTCGGACTCGCGGGCGTACAGATGCGGCCAGGCGGGATCATAGTCGGCGATGACGATAGGGCCACTGGTCGGCGGCCCGTTGACGCGGGCGGCCAAAATTTGCTCCTCGGTTTGCGGGACAAAGGGCGATTTGGGGCGGCTGTGTGGGTCGTCGTTGTGAGGCATGCGCGTGAGCCTTTCACGGTGATTTCTGGGCTTCGCAACCTGCGTGCAGGGGCGAATCCTTGAGCGGCGCGAGAGTTAATGGCTGCCACTTTTCCTGAAGGTCACGAGGGAACAGCGCAGATCGGCGCATGGTGTGACGTCATGCTCGCCGCCCGTCTAGCCATGCGCGCGGGGTAGACCGCCAGCTTCGCAGCGTCAGTAGGCATAGTCTACGCCCAGCGCATCGCTGACCTCCGCCGGATTGACCGTGACCGCCGGTGTAATCACCGTGACACCCGAGGCGGGAATCACCGCCAGGGTGTACGCGATGCCGCGCGCGTCGAGTTCGGCTGCCAACTGCGGGTGCGGATCAGTGGCAATCAGGATGAAGCTTGGCCGTTTGGCGGCTGAGACGGTCTGGAGGGTGCCAGGTGGCCGCTGAATACCCCCATGCACCACCTGATCGTAGTAGTCCGCGCAGGTCGTCGCGCCGTCGGTCTCGAAGGTGACGATGTTGCCAAGCCAATGGTTGGCCCAGGCGGCGGAGATGTCGTGCGCTTTGAGATAGGTGAGTAGGGGCTGCAGGTCGGGCGAGATGCGACGGTAATACGGCGATTGGAAGGTGCTGGCCGGATTCGCCAGACCATAGGTGGCAAGCTGGGCGAAAGGCAGCAATAAGAGCACGACGAGGACGCCCAGCCAGCCGCGACGCAGCGCCGAGGTCGAGAGCGACGTACGGCCCAAACGCCGGAGCAGCGCCGACCAGACCGTGGGCGCGGCGAAAAGCGCTAGCAGCACCAGCGGCAACATCAGCGCCAGCGGCACGGCGTAGCGCCCGGCGAGGTCCACGTCGCAGGACTTGGTGGCCGCCCACGCCGACGTGCCGAGGCAAAAGACCGCGGTGACGATGCCGACATAGAGCAGTGGCAGCCCGCTGCGGATCGGGCTGTGCACGCGGCGTACTACCAGCCAGATGCCGCAGGCCAGCGCCAGCAGCGACGGAACGATCAGCAGCACACGTAAGGGCAGAAACGCAAGCGATTCCGTCGGCAGCGCGCCATCGAGGGTGCGCGGCGCGACGCAGGTGGCGTAGCGTGCGGTGATCGCCGCGCCGAGGAAGAGGCGACCGTGCCGCGCAGCGCCGCTCACCGCTGGGTCCACCGCTGGCTGCTGCACATAGATCAGCAGATTCGAGCCGCCGTTGCGCAGCGCGTAGAGCCACGCGGGCAGTCCGCCGAGCGCGAGCCCGGGCAGCAACGCGGCGAGGCTGACGAGCGCGACCGGCGAGCCTTCCCGTCGTCCTGCCGCGTCGGGAGCGGGACGCGCGCCGATACCTGGCAGACGCGCATACGCGCGCGGCGCGACGCGCTGCGCCAGCGGGGGGAGCAGCCACAGAACACTGGCGACAAGCGCATACGCGATCAGCGGATTGATCCAGATGCCGAGCCCCGCGAGCACGCCGAGCAGCCCCCAGCGCCAGATGAGTTCGCCCGCACCCGCGCCGTCGCGCAGCCGGTGCCGAAGCTCGACGCTAACAAGCAGCACGGCGACGGTGATCACGTAGATTTCGATCTGGCCGCCCCAGGTGCGCAGCTCGGCGACGGCATCGTAGAGCGGAGGAAGCGCGGCGAGCAGCGCAGCGATGCCGGCGAAGAGCGCCGTCGTGCGGGTGTCACTCGGCAGCAGCGCACGCGCGAGCCGCCAGGTGACGTAGATGAGGGCGAGCGAGAGCAGAATGGGCACCGCACGCAGCGCCCAGGTTGAGGGTCCAAAGATGCGAAAGAGCACCGCGGCAAGATAGGCTTCGAGGCTGCCCATGTAGGCCTGGCCATAAAAATAGACAGGATGCTGGCCCTGGAGGATGCGCTCGGCCTGAATGCCGACCAATGCCTCGTCGCCGTCGATCATCGCGTTCGTGCGAACGACCAGCAGCAAACGACCGAGAACACTGAGCGCGAAGGCGATGAACAGCGGCACGCGCGGGTGCGCGTCTGCCCAGGTGATCAGGCGACCCGCCCACGACTGGGGTGGAGTAACGGCGTCTAACGCCTCGGTGGTGGTCGCTGGCGCCACATGCTGCGCGGGGGGCGAAGCCGGATGCTGCGCGCCCTGAGAATCGCCCGGCGCCGTGGTGTCGTGCATGTCCTCCGCCTCGCACTCTGCCAAACGCCGATAGCCGCGGCCCGCAGCCGAGTATAACATAGTGGCGCGACGCGGTAGACTACGTGCGCGCGGCACTCCGCAGCATGGGCGGCGCGGGCAACGGACGACTGAAGGAGATTGTATATGCGCGCGGCGGCGCTGATCTTCGATCTCGACGAGACGCTGGTGGCGGACAAACTCGCGACGTGGCGGTCGCTTGCGGCGGCGGCGCGGCGCGAACTGACGTCCCCCGAGTCTGCGGAAAGCGCGCTGGATGTGGCGGATTCGGCGCGGATGGCCGAAGCGCTGACTGACGCAGTCTGGCAGGCGGCGGATGCCCTGTGGAGCGCCTCGCCCCACGCGCGCTACGCCGAAGCCATCGGCATGGCCTCCTGGGAGGCGCTCTGGGCGCGTTTCGATGGCGAGCAGCCAGAGGTGCGGGCACTGCGCGCCTGGGCGCCCGATTACCGGCGGCAGACATGGCGCGAGGCGCTCGCGGCGCGAGAGCTGCGCGCCGACGACGCGTGTGCCGACCGCCTACAGGCGGCGTTTCTTGACGAGCGGCGCGCACTGCACATCCTCTTCCCCGACGCGCTGCCCGCACTCCAGCGGCTGCGCCAGCGCTACCGGCTAGCGCTCCTGACCAACGGCGACTCGGGATTGCAGCGCGAGAAAGTGGCCGGCGCGCGCCTGGGCGACTACTTCGAAGTGATGGTCGCCTCGGGCGACATCGGCGTCGGCAAGCCCGATCCGCGCATCTACACGTACACCCTGGCGCAGTTGGGGGTCGCCCCTGGCGCGGCGCTGATGATCGGCGACAACCCGATCAACGACGTCGCCGGCGCGCAAGCGGTAGGCATGCGCGGCATCTGGCTCGACCGCGAGCGTACACTGACCGCGCCACCCGCTCGGCGGCACGCCAGACGCCGTGATCGCCTCGCTCGACGAGTTGCCGCAAGCGCTTGCCGCGGACGCCTAGCCGAGCAATCACCCTACCTCGATGCGCTGATCCCACCAGGGAAAAGAATCAAGCGTGGGCGGGCGGTCGGCGTTAGGCGGCGGCGGACGTGGTCGACATGCTGACAGAGCGAGCGATGAATTCCATCACCTTGGCGACGTAGGCGTCGGGGTCGAGACCGTAGGCGCCGCAGTGGCCCTCGCCCTCCACGAAATACGTCTCCAGTGGGACGTCACAGACCGCGGCGGCGGCGGCGATTCGCCGTGCATGGCCGATGGGCACGAAGTTGTCGCCCGAGGCATGGATCAGCAGAATCGGCGGAGAGGCGACCGTCGGCGTCGCGTGCTCGCGGCCCCGCATGCGCTTGAAGACGGACTCTGGTCGGCCGATCAACGGATAACCATAGCGCAGGCGGAAGATCGGGCGGCTGGCGAGCACGGCGGTCCAGGCGATGGCAGGCACCAGTCGTCCGAGCAGTCGCGCGGGAGGCGCCCAGGTGGCGCTCTCGGCGCTCAGTTGCCAGGCAATCAGCGTCCGCAGGATGTCGTCAAGGCGTGCGTACGGGCTATCGGCGACGATTGCCGCCACATCGGGGTGCGGCGGCAGCAACAGGGCAGTAGCGGCGCCCATCGAGAAGCCGTGGAGCACGATCCGCTTCGGCAGGGTCTCGGGTTGGGCCGCGGCGAGATCCACCGCCGCGCGCAGATCGTGTACCTCGGCGGCGCCGCCGGAAGTGGCCGCGGCGGCGCTCTCGCCGTGCCCACGGAAGTCGAAGGTGAGCACGTTGAAGCCGTGGGCATATTCCAGCAGGGCGACGGGGCGCATGCGGGCGCGCGGCGTCCGATAGCCGTGGCAAACGATCACCGTCGCCGCCGGCTGCGGTTGCGCCCAGAACTCGCCGCGCAATTCGGGTCCCCGTGGCGCATGAAAGCTCACCGCGCGCTGGAGATTGAGCGGCGGATCGGGCAGCAGGTCGGGCATGCCCAGCACGCCGCCAATCTGGGCGAGTTGCGCGTCGTCGAGTTCGCGGTGCGGGCTCGAAAGCTCCTCGATGAACCGATTGGCGATGGCGGCGATGCCGCTGGTGACGGCGAGCGTCAGCACGCCGAGGCCGGAGGCGGCGATTGGCAGCCAGTGGCGCGGGTGCGTCGCCGCGGCGAGGGCGGGCGCGTTCTGCGCATCAGGCGTGGTCAGGCTCATCGAAGACATGCGGCATCCCTCCTTCACGGCGGCAACGCAACCGCGCGGCGAGCACAACGTTGTGGGTCGCGCGAGCCCTCGCTCCGCCCAGTTCGAGTCGAACGAAAACGCTCAAGTTTCGGGCGCGATCCAGCTAGGAGGGTAATGGGTACCGTTGGGAGGTTAGATCCGGGGTCGCCAGGGAGAAAGGTCCGTCGCGAACGAGGAAGGCGCCGTCGCCGGGGTACGCCGCGCTACCAACCCGCGGAGCGAGTGCTTAAGGACAGAGTGCAAAGCATATGGCGTGCCACGCCGAATAGACGTACAGTCGCGTAGAGGTCTCATGCACTACTACGTGCTCGTCGCGCCACGGGTAGTACCGTTGCGCCTACGATCCCCGCGCCTCCGCGCCACTGGGCTATGCTGTACCGACGAGCTGGAGTGCGAGCGCCGTGGCGCTGAGCGGGGGCAAACCTGGGGAGGTGTGCGGTGGCATTGCGGAGGATCTGCGTTTTCGCGGGATCGAGCGTAGGCGTGCGCGAGGCATATACTACGGCGGCCGCGGCACTTGGGCGTGCGCTAGCATGGCGCGACATCGGCGTGGTCTACGGCGGCGCCAGTCGCGGTTTGATGGGCGTGCTGGCAGACGCGGCGCTCGCCGAAGGTGGCGAGGTGATCGGTGTGCTGCCGCGCGGCCTCTTCGCGCGCGAGGTCGCCCACGCCGGACTGACGACGCTCCACGAGGTCGGCAGCATGCATGAGCGTAAAGCCCTGATGTCCGATCTCGCGGACGGCTATATCGCGCTCCCCGGCGGCTTCGGCACCTTCGATGAGCTCTTCGAAATCGTCACCTGGGCGCAGATCGGGCTGCATCACAAGCCGATCGGCCTGCTCGACGTCGGCGGCTACTTCGGGCCGCTGCTCGCGCTGGTCGCCCACGCCGCTGCTGAAGGTTTCGTCCCTGCCAGCAACAGCGACCTCTTGCTGTGTCACGACGATCCTGCCGCGCTGCTCGAAGCGCTCACCGCGTATCGCGCCCCGCGTGCCGTTGAAGCGACTGTGCCGCCGGTCGAGCGCTAGCCAGCGGAGTGATCCGCGGTGGATGTCGCCTCGATCTGCATCGCCTGCGCGGCCTCGAAGGCGGCGTCTTCCTCGGCATACCTGATGCGGTCGCGGGCCTGCTGTTCGCGCTCGCTCCGCGCCAGCCAGACGAAGAAGACGATGCTCAGCAGGCCGATATCGATGGTATTGCCCGGCACGGCGAGGATCGCGCCGGCAAGCGCCTGATCGGTCATCGGCGTCAGGCCGAAGATGCGCGGTGCGGTGGTATAGACGGCATAGAACGGGCCGGGTGCAAAAATCGCGAAGATGCCGAAGATGTCCAGCGGCAGGCTCTCCAGGACGAAATAGAGCATCTGAAACGGATTCGACATGCGCGTGTGGCGATCCATCGGCGTCAACACCGGCCACCAGGTGAAGACTCCGGCGACGAGGAAACTCAGGGTGGCGAGGTCGTGGAGCGCATTGTTATGCAGTCCGTTGGTGTAGAGCGGGTTGGTGTGCCAGACGAGGATAATCAGGTTGAAGGCCAGCGCGCAGAGCAGGGTAAAGCCCAGGCCGCGTGTGGCGTCGCGCAGCACGCGCAGCGGTAGCAAGAGCGTGACGAGCCATTCGGGAAGCGCGAGCATCAGCAGCGGCGCGACCACAGTGGTGATGATGAAGAGCTGGAAGGTATGCGCCGCGAAAAGGTAGTAGCGGCCCAACGTATCGAGCGGCGTGATCAGCGTCAGCGCCAGCGCGAGCCAGCCCAACGCAAAGAGTACGATGCGCCGGGGCGCGACCGGCTCCTCACCGCGCGAACGGCGCAGCGGCCCGATCGCGGCGAGATAGCCTCCGAGCAGCAGCGCGAGGCCGAGCAGGACGAGCGGATCGAAGTTCCAGGTGGTCGGTGCGGGCAGTGGTTGCATGAGGGGCCTTGCCGGGTCTGCTAAGCGGACGCGGGCCTCGGAGTCCTCTCGCAGTCCTCATGGCTGCGCCCGCTCATCGCCTAGCATAGCACCGCGCGCCGTTCCGGACAAACGCCCAGGGACGGCGCGCCACGCAGTGACAAGCAGTACCGGCACCAGTGACAACACGTCTAGGCGGCGATCCGCGCTGGAGTCGGCTTGTGCGCACGCTTCACCATCAGCTTGTTTGCCGAGGCCAGCGCCCGGACGAAGAGCCAGGCGGCGATCAGCGCCACGCCGGCAAGCGAAATCCACATGATCACCAGCGCCACGTACGGGTTGGCGTTGCTCACCAGGTTATTGGCAATCCACGAGAGGTGCTCCTGGCTGGCCGCCTCGACGCCGAAGGTCTGTGGCAGGTAGTAGAGCGTCGCGCCGACAACGAGGAACACCGTGGCGAATCGATACGCCTGGATGTCGTCGTCCACGCGGCGCACCATCTTGACGGCGAGTGCCAGCAGCAGGCAGAGCGCCGCCACGGGGCCGGTGATCGGCAATGGATTGTTGGCGACGATGTTCGGCTGGAAGAAGACCAGGCTCATCGCAAAGGTCAGCACGATCAGCGCGTCGCGCATCAAGATGTACGACATCCACCAAACGTCGGCGCCGAGCCGCAAGCCGCAGCGCCGCAGCGTGCGCAAGACATACGGACGGCCCAGGTGCAGCACAAGGGTCATCGTCCAGAGGACGGGTAGGAAGGCGACGATGGTGGCGATAAGCCACGTCGAGCCGCCTTGGACGAGCGCTTGGGTCAAGGCATCGGTGAGTTGATCGGGCGTCATTGCATGGCTCCTAGCGTACTCCTCGCGGAGCGTACCTGCGCACGCGCAGGAAGACGTTTCTCCAGGGTGTTTCCCGGCCCTAGCGGACCGCCGGCACTGGCTCCTCTGCTGGCTCTTCGGGCCTGCCGCCGGTGCGCAGTGCGTACACCGCGGCGATGGCGCCCATCACAGACAGCAAGCCGATCGACACGTAGGCCAGGCCGACCGCCCAGAACGGATTGGTATTGGTCACCAGGGCATTGCTGAAGTCGAGGAAGCCGCCAGTGACAACCGCGTTCGCCTGCACCCCGAAGATGTACGGGATGAAGTAGAACGCCGCGCCCAAGGCCAATAGGTAGGTGACCGCGGAATAGCTGCGCGCGTTCTGGTCCGGATCGCCCATCAGCTTGATCAGCAGTACGCCGAAGAGGCAGGCTGCCGCGAGGCCGCCGGTCAGCGGCAGCGCGTCGGTGACGACCACGTCGGGGAAGAAGAACATGAAGCTCATGATCACGCCCGAGACGATCAGCAGGTCGCGCAGACCGACGTAGATCAGCCAGAGCAGGTCCGCGCCGAGGCGCAGCGTGAAGCGATCGATCATGTCCAGCATGTAGGGGCGACCTAGTTGCAGGCCCAGGATCACGAGCCACAGAATCGGTAGGACGGCGGCGAGTGTGCCCTCGAGGAACTGCTCTCCCCCACCGTTGATCGCCGAGACGATCGAGTTGGTCAGGTCTTGCGGCGAGATGCTAGCCGTTACCATCAACATGAAAGGACTCCTTGCAGGTACAACAGAGCAAGCACGACAGACGCTGTGGGCCACTCTAGTGCGTGGCGGCGGTTGGCGCTGGCTCGCGCCTACTGACGACGTGGATGGTGGGGCAGAGATAGGCGAGATCGCAGCGCAGGCAGCGTGAGGCTTCGCGCTGCGCCTGCTCGGCAGTCAGCCCCGCGGCGAACTCTTTTGCGCGGTCACGCGAGACGCCAGCGTTGTATGGCATCTCCGCGCGCGCCGCGGGACGCAGATCGATGGCGACGACGCCATCCTCCGGCAGCGTCGAGTGAGTCTCGTACTCGTCCTCCGGCATCTCGTGAATCGCCTCTGGAGCAAGGTGCTGCAGGTAGGCATGGATCGACCGCGCCGCCAACCTGCCGTGCTCCGCGGCATGAATCACCGTCTTTGGGCCATAGGTCACGTCGCCCGCGGCAAAGACGCCGGGCGCGCCGGTGGCGAGCGTCTTGGGGTTGATCAGCAGACCACCCCATGCGGTGACCTCCACACTCGTGCCCTGCGGCAGGAACGATGGGTCGGGTGCCTCGCCGATGGCGACGAGCACGCTATCGCACGCGAGATCGAACTCGGAGTCGGCTACCGGCACTGGCCTGCGCCTGCCATTGGCATCCGGCTCGCCGAGTGCCATGCGCTGGCAGCGAATCGCCGTCACACGCTCCGTTCCGACGATGCGTACCGGCGCGACGAGTTCGTGCAGGTGGATGCCTTCCTCAATTGCCGCTAGCACCTCGTCCTTCTGTGCGGGCATCTCCGCCTGCGTCCGGCGATACAGGATATGGACCTCCGACGCGCCAGAGCGCAGCGCCGAGCGGGCCGCGTCCATCGCCGTGCTGCCGCCGCCGACCACCGCGACGACGCCAGAGAGGCGCGTCTCGGGCTCCAGGTTGAACTGCTTGAGGAAAGTCGTCGCGGGGATGACGCCTTCCAGGACCTCGCCCGGCACGCCGAGGCGCTGGCTCTGCTGGGCGCCCACCGCCAGGAGCACCGCGTCGAACTCGCGCTGCAAGTCGCTCAGCTCCACGTCGCGCCCGACCGCGGTGTTCAGGCGGAAGGTCACGCCGAGATCGCGGATGGCGTCAATGTCGCGATTCAGCTCGACACGCGGCAAGCGATATTCCGGGATGCCGATCGCCATCATGCCGCCAGCCACTGGCATGGCGTCGATGACGGTCACGTCGTAGCCGCGGCGCGCCAGGTAATACGCCGCGCTGAGCCCCGTCGGCCCGCCGCCGACGATACCGACCTTCTCCGCGTGCCGGTGAATTGGCGGCTGGATCACGCGCTTCCACGGCGATCCATTGTCGGTGGCGAAGCGCTTAAGGTCACGAATGGCGATCGGCGCGTCGAACTCTCCGCGGCGACAAACGTCTTCACAGGGCGCCGTGCAGATGCGCCCGCAGATCACCGGGAAGGGGTTCGGCTCGGAGGCGACGTGGAGAGCCTCGTCGTAGCGCCCCTGTGCGATCAGGCTGACGTAGAGGCCCGCGTTCGTGCCGACTGGGCATGCCGCCTGACACGGCGCTCGCAGGTCTTCCGCGCGCTCGCCAAGCCAACTACGGTACGACTGCCAGACAGAGGTGCGCTCCGCGACATGCCAGGCGTCCCGCGGCCCCCAGGGGATTTCGCCCGGCTCCTCAGGCGTGGCGCGCGTGTAAGCGTCGAGCGGCTGCCAGCCGTCGCCGGCGGGCACGTGGGTGACGATGCCCCGCTTGGCCAAAGTGACCTCGGCCATAGCGCCTTCGATGGTGATCGCGTTCGTGGGGCACTCTTGCGCGCAGACCTGACACCCCACGCACTCCGCGACCTGCACCGGCGCGAGCATCATCCACGCGCGCAAGCCGTTGACGCCTGGGATGGGGCTCATCCGCTGAGGCGCGGTTCCCAGTTCCCCCGGCTCGGCGGGCCTCGTCATATCGAGGCAGCGCACCGGGCAGAGGTCCATACAAATGCCGCAGTTGATGCATGATTGCTCGTTGACGTGAAAGCGGTACGCCATACGGCCCCTTCCCGACGCTCCCTCGTGCGTGTGTGGTGCCCGATGCCTTCAGATGGCTCCGCTGCTCCACGGCAACTTGGAAACGCGCAGTTTAGTGTTGCAGACAGCATGAAGGGATGCCGTCACGCGCTCATCTCTAGCGGCGAAACCAGGATCACATTGGCGTCACGAAGCGCGGTTTTGGCACGTCGACGGGCCGCGCCACCAGCCAATTTTGTATAAGTGATACTAAATGCGAAATCGCAGGAACGCATACTGGACTTTGGGAGAACCACGAGGTATACTGCTCCCATCACCGGCGCGATGAGGCTGATTTCTCACCGAGCCACGACGCGAATGCGGGCTGTTACCGCTTCGCTCGGCGTGACAGGCTGATTTCTGTCGGGCCACCACCTTCTCGACTACGCGGGCTGTTTCCGCGATGTCACCTCCGCGAGTGCGGGCTGTTTCCGCTAGACGCTCCGGCGCTTTGACCGGGCCTCACGATTCGCGGATCGCTGAACAGGGCAGGGTTCTCACCTGCCCTTTCTCCTTTTCCGGCTCCCACTCCACGCCCCTCCCGTTCGCGTCCCAGCGCCCGACGCGTTTCCCCCCTCCAATCCGTTGTCCAAGCCGCTTCGCCTCCTACCCAGCCGCCGCCGTCCGCAGTACAATGGTGGTAGGGTGCGCGATCGCCTGCCACGGGCAAGGGGTCGGCGCCCGTTTCGGCTCACCACGTGTACCCTATGCGAGCCAACCAGCGTCCTCACCGCACGGAGCGCCATGATCTGCCCGAACTGCTCGACCGCCAATCCCCCGCAGGCCAAGTTCTGCATCGAGTGCGGCCACCCGTTGCCGCGCCTCTGCCCGAACTGTGGCGCGGAGAATCCTTCTACCGCGCGCTTCTGCAACCAGTGCGGCCACCCGTTGCAGCCGGAGCCCGCCGGTAAACCACGCGAGCCGTCGGACGTCCTACCACTTGGTGGCGCGGCGGAGCTCGCCGCGCGCCCCACGGCCGTTGAGAGCGGCGTGCACGATGGCGAAGATCGCGCCGAGGAACGCCGGATCGTCAGCGTGCTCTTCGCCGACATCACCAGCTCCACGGCGCTAGCTGAGGGCCTCGACGCCGAGGATGTGCGCTCGCTGCTCGCGGGATTCTTCGCGACCATGGCGCGCCAGATTCATCGCCACGGCGGCACGGTGGAGAAGTACATCGGCGACGCCGTGATGGCCGTCTTCGGCTCGCCGGTGGCCCACGAAGATGACCCGATCCGCGCCGTACGCGCGGCGTTCGACATGCGCGAGGCGCTGCGCCGCTACAACGCCGAGCGCGCGGCGGAGGACGGTGCGGCGCCGGAGCTTCAGATGCGTATCGGTATCAACACCGGAGAGGTCGTCGCGGCGAGCGGCGCGGCTGAAGGCCGTGACTTCCTGATCACTGGCGATGCGGTGAACGTGGCGGCGCGGCTCCAGCAATCGGCGGCTCCTGGCGCCATTCTGCTCGGCCCGCGAACCTACCGCGCCACCAAGGGCGTCGTCGTCTCGCAGGCGCTGCCACCGCTCAAGCTCCGCGGCAAATCGGCCCCGGCGCGTCCCTGGGAGGCGCTCTCACTGGTGGACTCCGCCGCGCCGCCAATGTCGCGTCCGCGCGGGGTGCAGGGGCTGCGCGCGCCGTTGGTTGGGCGCGACGTGGAGCTCAGCCTGCTACGCACCGTCGCCGCGCGTGTCGCGGGCGAGCGGCGACCCCACCTGGTGACACTCCTCGGCGCGCCGGGTATCGGCAAAACCCGCCTGGCGCGTGAGTTCGTCGGCGAGGCTGCCGCCGCGCCGGGAGAGCATCCGATCGTGCTCGAAGGGCGCTGCCCGCAGTATGGCGAGGCGATCACCTACTGGCCGCTGACCGAGATGCTTCGCGCACTCTGCGACTTCTCGGCGCTGGAGCCCGCAGCCTCTGCGCGGAGCAAAGTGCTGGAGAAGGTGCGTGGCATCCTGCGCGAGGCGGGCCGCGACGAAGACCCCGACGTGCTCGCCACCTACCTGGGCTACACCATCGGCGTCGAATCGGGCGCGCGCCGCGACGCCCTGCTGCCGCGCGACGGCCAGCAGTTGCAAGATGGCCTGCTCCGCGCCTGGCGTGTCTTTTTCGAGGCGCTGGCGGCTCCACATGGCCTGATCGTGCTGATCGACGACATCCACTGGGCCGATGGCGCCTTACTCAACCTGCTCGGCTACATCGCCGAGCGCGCGGCGCGTGTGCCGTTGCTGCTGCTCTGTCCCGCGCGACCAGAGCTGCTCGAACGCCGGCCAGACTGGGGTGGTGGCAAGCGCAACTACGTGATGATCAGCCTGGAGGCGCTCTCACCGAGCGATGCCGAGCGGCTGGTGCGCGCGCTGCTGCCGGGCGACGGCATTCCCGAGAGTCTGCGCAAGGGCATCCTGCGCCAGGGCGAGGGCAACCCCTTCTATTTCGAGGAGATTGTCCGTATGCTCGCCGATCGTGGCATCCTTGAGCAGGCGAGCGAATCGGCCATGTCGTGGCGCGTCGTGCCAAAGTGGGAGGGCAGCGCCGAAGTCACCGACCCAGCGATCCCCGACACCGTCCAGGGGGTCCTCGCGGCGCGGCTCGATCTCCTTGGCGAAGTCGAGCGCGACATCCTCCAGCACGCGGCGGTAATCGGACGATCGTTCTGGCCGGGCGCGCTGCGCAACCTGCATCCCCGCGCCGACGACGACCTCGACGCCGTGCTCGCCGCGTTGCGCGCCAAAGATCTGATCCGCGAGAGCGAACCATCCGAATCTAGCGTCGCCCCACCGGACGAGACCCTCTACACCTTCACGCACGCGCTGACCCGCGAAGTCACCTATGCCACCATCCCGCGTACACGCCGCGCCCACGAACATCAGCATGTTGCGGAATGGCTCGAATCGATGGCGCAGGGGCGTGAGGCGCAATTCGCCGAGTTGATCGCCCAGCACTACAGTCGCTATTATCAGCAAGCGAATCTCGCGCGGGCGCGCAACAACGCGCGACGTCAGGCGGTGCGCGACAAAGTGATCCACTACCTACTCCTGGCGGGCGAACAGTCCAGCGCGCGGCATGTTAGCGGCAAAGCGGAGCGCTACTTCACCGAAGCGCTGACGATGCTCGAAGAAGACGCGCTGGCCGAGGACGTGCCGAAGCGCGTCGAGGTCTTCATGCGGCGCGGCGACACCTACTGGGCGCAGCTCCGCGGCGACGCCGCGTGGAACGACTTCCGCGAGGCGCTGCGCCTCTGGTCGTCGTACAGTGCCTTCATGGTCGACGGCGCGGCAAGCTCGCCGGAGCATGAGGACCTCATGCGTGCGCCGGTCGGGGCCGACGGCGCCGCCGCCTCGATGACGCCGCCGAGCCTGCGTGCGGGCGCGGTCTCCCTGCCGATCGACTGGCGCTCCTGGGGCTTGCGGCTCTATCGCGCGCTGGTACTGCTGCCCTCGCGGCATCCGAGCCTTTTTCAGCAGCCGCCAACCCACGAGGAGTTGCTTCCGTATCTCGATGAAGGGCTGCGTCTGGTCGACGAGTTGGCGCAGCGCGAGACGCTCGACGGCGCGGCGTTGCTCGCGGCGAAAGCGTTCTTCTGGTGGTCGTGGCCCGAGCAGCGCGGCGAGCGTGAACTGCTGGACGCCCTGCGCGGCGCGCGCGAAGCGGTGCGCATCACCGAAGCGCTCGACGAGCCGCGTGCCGCCTCGGAGGCGCTCGACGCGCTCGGCAACGTCCAGGCGAGCACCACGGACCTGCGCGGTGCGTTGGAGAGCCAGTCGCGCCGCCTGCACTGGGCGCAGCGGCTCGACGACACCGCCGAACTGGTCGATATTCACAGCGAGGCCAGCATGGCGCATACGCTCGTGGGCGACTTCGCCGAAGCCGTCGGTCACGGTCGCGAATCGCTGACCTTGGCGACCGACGCCGACGCCGATCTGCTGCGCATGGGTGCCCTGCGGAGCCTCACGCTGGCATACTTTGAGTGGGATCGCTGGCCCGACACCGTGCGCACCGCCGAGCAACTCAATCAGGTGTCCCACAGCGCCAGCCAACCGCAGACCCCGCGACACCGCTGGGCGCTACTGGCCTGGGCCATCGTCCTCGCGCGCACCGGCGAGCGCGACGCGGCGGACGCGCTGATGCGCCGCGTGAGCATGGTCGCCGACCGCGGCGAAGAGGCCTACGTGGAACTCTTCAAGGCGCGGCTCGCGCTGGCGCGTGGCGCGACGAAAGAGGCGCGGCAATTGCTGCTCTCGGCAGTCGAGGCGCGCTCCGGGCGTTTCATCCTCCCCGCGTTGCTCGCCGAACTGACAGAGCTTGGCGCCCGGACTGGCGATCGCGCGCTCTTCGATCACTACTCCGCGCAGGCGCTCGAACTCGGCTGGCGCTCGGGCGCGCGCAAGGCGCAGGCCCAAGCGACGCGGGCACGCGGCATCATCGCCGTCGCCGACGAACAATGGGACGACGCCCTCGCCGATCTGCAAGCCGCCCTCAGCCGCTATACCGAGCTCGAGACGTCCTGGGAAGAGGCACGCACGCGCTACGCCCTCTCCGGACTCTACCAGCGTCGGGGCGCGGAGGGCGATGCCGATCGCGCCCGCAGAGAATTGCAGCAGGCGCTGACGCTCTTCGAGGCGCAGAAGGCCGTGCGCGACATCGCGCGGGCTCGTGCCGCGCTGGCCGGAGGCGTCGTGCGGCTGCCACAAGCGGCGCCGGGAGGCAGCTATGGCTGATCTCGCCGAGGTTCCCCGCTCGCGCGACACACTGCACGCGCTGCGGCGCACGCCAGCATTCTGTCATCTCTGCGGCTGCCAGCTTGCGGGGCGCTTCTTCCGCCACAGCAACGGTCTGACGTTCTGCGAAGCCTGCTCGGCGTCACGACCGCGCTGCCCACGCTGCTCCGCGCCGCTCGATGACGTCACTCTGGCGCAGGCGCGCCTCACCCCCGCCCGCGGGCCGACACTCTGCCGCCGCTGCACGCGTACCGCACCGCGCTGCGCCGCCTGTTCCCAGGCCATCGTTGGCTCGTGGTACACCTTCGAGGAGCTAATGCCCGCGCCCGCGCCGCGGCGCTTCTGCGAGCGTTGCGTTGCGACACGCCCGCGCTGCGACATCTGCCGTGTGCCGGTGAGCGAGACGATCGCCCCGCTCGACGATGGCCAGTATCGCTGCGGGCGCTGCGCGGCGGAGATGGTGCTGGGCGATTCGGCGGTCGCCGTCGTCTATGCAGATGCCCTGCGCGCCTTCGCACAGATCGCTGGGCCGCTCCACGAGCGTCCACGCTTCGAGGTCGTCTCGCGCCTGCGCATGGGGCAGATCCGCCGCCAGTATGAGCCGATCGACCCAACCGGTGTCCAGTCTCTCTCCGACGGCTATCACGTCCTCGGCTTCTTCGTCCGCGCCCAAGGGCGCAGCGCCATCTACGTCGAGCGGGCGCTGCCGCGTGGCCTGCTGCTCGGCACCTTCGCCCACGAACTTGGTCACGCCTGGCAGGCCACCCAGGCTCCCGACCTGCGCGATCCGCTGCTCTGCGAAGGCTTCGCCGAATGGGTCGCCCACAGCGTCCTCAGCGCCAGCGGGCTCCGCGCGATGGCCGCTCGCGCCGCCCGGCGCGACGATCTCTACGGCCGCGGCCTGCGCCACTACCTCCAGATCGAGATGCACCGTGGCCGTGCCGGCGTGCTCGCCGTCGCCCGCGGCCTATAAAGCTACCATTCGCATCGGCGTGGCACGCGCGCCCACCCATCGCCTGACAACGCGACGCGAACGGGCTACCGTGGGCTGCCGCATCGTGGGCCAGCCCAACTACCCATCGCGAAGCCGCAGTACTATTGCGAGACGGTCCGGCATGCCTTGACTCCGTAGATGCCCTAGGCCGTGCGTCCCTGCGGTAGGGTAAACGCGTAACTGTTGCCGACTACGGTGGTGGCGGAAATCACAACGGTGAAGTGATACGCTCTCATGCCGTCCGAGTCGATCCATTCGCCAAAAGATGCGAGACCTGGGGGAGACGACGAATAGTCGAGATGCGGTCCCTAATGTGTATGCGGTGCCCCAACTTCAAGCAATAGCCGTGTACGCGATCCTTGTATGAGAGGAAGCGCTCTCTCCAAAGGGTATGCGCCTCAAATGCGGTGGCCGCGCTAGCACCCGCAGTGTCGTGCTTTGCCAATCCGGCGCCGCCGTCGCTCTGCCCCGCGCCCCCTGGCCGTTTGACCGGGTCGTACCAGCCTCGCGACGTGGTACGCTATCCTCTACCCAGCGCTCGACGCCGTGCTCGCGGAGGGCGCCCTCTGACCTCCGTACTTCAGGTTCTCAACAGCGGTGTGAGGCGGCGATATGGCAATGCGTGGCTCCGGCATGGGGCGCTACAACCGAATGATGCGCAGCGGCGCGCAAGAGGAGCCGACGCGCAAAACCGACGCGCGCACCGTCCGCCGCGTGGCGGCTTCGTTCCGGCCATACTGGCGGCAAGTGCTGGTGGTGCTCTTTGCCATCATGGTGGTGGGCCTGCTCGGCGTCGTCAACCCGCTGATGCTCAAACTGGCGATCACCGTCGGCTTCGGCAAGTCCGACTTCAACGCGCTGGTCAAGATCGTCGTCGTCATGGTCAGCGTGCCCATCATCAGCAGCCTGATCGGTATCGGCCAGACCTACCTCAACACCGTTATCGGCCAGCGCGTCATGCGCGACCTCCGCATGCAGCTCTACAGCCACCTGCAGAACATGCCGCTCAAATTCTTCACCGACACGCGTACCGGCGAGATCCAGTCGCGGCTCTCCAACGACATCGCCGGCGTGCAAACCGTCGTTACCGAGACGGGCACATCGATCGTCTCCAACGTCACCATCGTCCTCTCGACGCTCGTCGGCATGCTGGTGCTCTCGATCCCGCTGACGATTCTCTCGCTCGGCATGCTGCCGATCTTCATCTGGCTGACGTACCGCGTCGGCAAGGTACGCCGTGTCCTCAGCAAGAATACGCAAGCATCGCTCGCCGACCTCTCGGTGATGGTCGAAGAGACGCTCTCGGTCAGCGGTGTCTTGCTCACGAAGACCTTCGGGCGGCAGCGCCAGCAGGTAAAGCGCTTCAGCGACGAGAACGAGAAGCTCGTGGCGCTCCAAATCCGCCAGCAGATGCTCGGGCGCTGGTTCTTCGCTTTCATCTCCACATTCTTCTCGATCACCCCGGCGCTGGTGTACCTGCTGCAGGGCTACCTCGCCTTCGGTCCCGGCCACCAGGCCAGTCCCCAGCAGACGGCGGAAATCGTCGGCACGCTGGTCGCCTTCACCACGTTGCAGAGCCGCATGTTCTTCCCCGTCGGGCAACTGCTCAACGTCCAGGTAGACCTGCAGGGAGCGTTCGCACTCTTCGACCGCATCTTCGAATATCTCGACCTCCCCTCCGAAATCGTCGACAAGCCCGGCGCGCTGGCGCTCGACCCGGCGACCGTGCGCGGCGACGTGGAGTTCCGCGACGTCACCTTCCGCTACTCCCCCGAACTCGAACGCCCGACATTAGACGACGTCTCGTTCGACGTGCAGCCAGGACAACTCGCCGCGCTGGTTGGGCCAAGTGGCGCCGGCAAGACGACGATCACCTATCTCGTGCCGCGGCTCTGGGACGTCGATAGCGGCGCCGTCACCATCGACGGCCACGACGTCCGCGACGTCACCATCGAGAGCCTCGGCGAAGTGATCGGCGTCGTCACGCAGGAGACTTACCTCTTCCACGCCACCGTCCGCGAGAACCTGCGCTATGCCAAGCCCGATGCCACCGACGCGGAGCTTGAGGCGGCGGCGCGTGCCGCGGCGATCCACGAACGCATCGCCGAGCTGCCGCAGGGCTACGACACGATGGTTGGCGAGCGCGGCTACAAGCTCTCCGGCGGCGAGAAGCAGCGCATCGCCATCGCCCGCGTGATCCTCAAGAATCCGCGCATCCTGATCCTCGACGAGGCCACCAGCGCGCTCGACACCCACTCCGAGCGGCTGATCCAATCGGCGCTGGAGGGCGTCATGCGCAACCGCACGACCATCGCCATCGCCCATCGTCTCTCGACGATCCTCGCCGCCGACATCATCCTTGTCGTCAACGCCGGGCGCATCGTCGAGCGCGGCACCCACGCCGAACTGCTCGCCCACGGCGGCCTCTACGCGCGCCTCTATCAAGAGCAGTTCACCGCGCACGTCGCCACGCCCGACCTCGAAACCGCCGCCGATCTCGCCCTGGCCGACGGATCGCACGAGCTAGTGGCCGAGTGATCGCGATCCGCTCGATCGCTTCCTCGGCATGGCTGCCGCGCGTTCAGACCGAGTCGAGCATCGGCGCGAAAGCGCTATCAGCCGCTCCTTCGCGCCGGCGCAGGTTGCGGAGCGTCGGCGAGACCAGGCCAAGCGCGCCACTCACCACACAGGCGAACGCCGAAAGCCCAATAATCGCGGATGCCGAGAGCGTGCCAAGGAGCACTCCGCCAAGCGCGGCACCCAGCGGCGCGGCCGCCGTGGTGATCGTTGCGCGCTCACCGAACACCTCCCCACGCATCTGCTGAGGAATCAGCCGTTGCAGCAGGGAGGTCTCGACGGCCGTATAGGGTGCCCACGCGCATCCCGCCAGCCCCAGAAAGAGCATCGCGGGCGGCAGAACCTGCAGAAATGCGAGCGGACTCAACAAGGCGCCCCAGAGCACGGCGATGCCCGCGAGGAGTATCCCCGGGCGTCGACGGCGAGCGACCAGGCCGGTACCGACGGCGCCCACCAGCGCACCGATACCGAAGCCGGTCCACAAGAGACCGTAGCCGACGGCATTTGAGTGCAGCGTAACTTTGCTGTAGACGGGCAACGCAGCCTCCAGCGGACCGTACGAAAAGAAGAAGACGAACGCCAGCAAGGTGAGCGCTCGCACCTCTTTCATCGTGAAGATCACGCCAAATCGCCGCGGGTGCCCCTCTTGCCGCGCACGCTGCGCTGGCGTATCCACCCCGTGCGACTCGCGGCGCACGTCCGGCAGTGTCAGCGCCACTACTCCCATGACGACGAAGCTCGCGGCATCGACCACCAGTGCCGTCTGGGCGCCCGCCGCGGCGACGAGGAGCCCGGCAGAGAGCGGACCGACCAGCGCGGCGAATTGCACGTTCACCGACGAGAGCGCGTTCGCTTGCTCGAGTTCGGCATCAGGGACGAGGTGCGGCACCATCACCCGCTCCCCCACCACCGTCGTCGGTGAGAGCGCTCCGGCGCAGAGGGCAAGCAGATAGACCTGCCACATCGCCAGCACATCGAACGCAAACAACGTCGGCAGCAGCGCGATCACCACCGCTCGCAGCAGGTTGTCGATCCCCATCAGGATGCGCGGCTGAAACCGATCGAGCAGATGCCCCAGGATCGGTCCAGTCACGACGCCAGGCAGCTCGAAGCAGAGGATTGCCAGCCCTACCGCCGCGCCGGACTTCGTAAGCTGCAAGACAAACCAGAGAAGCGCTATAACAGTGAATTGGTCGCCGAGCCGCGAGACCGTCAGCCCCAGCCAGAGGCGCAGATACGCTCGGTGGCGCAGCGGCGAGCGCGTAAACAGCATGAGTCGCCTACGTCAGGGAGGCTTCAGTCTCTCGTCAAAGCGCGACATGTAGCCAGCCAGGTGGCTCGTGTCGCCAGCGCAGCGTAACATTGCGGGCTCCGCGCCACAACTGTCCAATCGATCGGCGTCGAGCACCGCGTGGCATAGAATGCGCTGCCGACACGCTGTATGGCCGCCGTCGCCGTCGCCGCGCTATGGTATATCCACAATCGGTGGCGAATAGGCGTGAGCCGATACTCCGTCAACTGCAAAATGGGGGCACACTGCGATGCCAGAGGCCAACGAGGTGGATCAACTCCGCGAACACGCGGCGACACGCGCGTATATCGACCGCGAACTGGCGGCGCGCTTCACGCCCGAAGACGACGCGCTGCATGCGGCGATCGAGGCGCTCGACGCCAACGACATGCCGCATATCTCGATCTCGCCGATCCAGGGCCGGCTACTGCAAATCTTGGCTCTCACCGTCGGCGCTCGGCGTATCCTCGAAATCGGCACGCTCTCTGGCTACAGCGCCATCTGGTTGGCGCGCGGCCTGCCCGAGGGCGGCAAGCTGATCTCGCTGGAGGTCAGCGAAAAGCACGCCAACGTCGCCCGCGCCTCGCTCGAGCGCGCCGGACTCAGCGACAAGGCCGAGGTCCGCGTCGGTCCCGGTGCGGAGTTGCTGCCCGCGCTGGCCTCTGAGCCACCCTTCGATCTGGTCTTCATCGACGCCGACAAACCTGGGTACACCACCTACCTCGACTGGGCGCTTCGCCTCACCCGCGTCGGCGGTCTGATCGTCGCGGACAACTGCATCCGTGGCGGCGCGCCGCTGCGAGGCGACACCAGCGATCCGGGCAACGCCGCCGTCGCCGAGTACGACCAGCGCGTCACCAGCGATCCGCGACTGGTCTCGGTGGCGCTGCCGCTCCGCGAAGATGGCACCGACGGCATGGCGATCTCCGTCGTCGTCGCCGGAGAGGGTGGCCGATGAGGGCAGCGCGCGGGGGGCGCGGCGAGCCGGTCGACGTCGCCCGCATCGCCCACTGGACCATGGTGGAGGTGCGCTACAGCAATCTCGACGTCCAGGGTCACGTCAACAACGCCACCTTTTTCACCTTCTTCGAGCAAGCGCGCGTCGCCTACTTCGCCGCCATGCGCGCTCAATTCGAGGAAGCGCGTTCGGCACATGGCGAGCCGGGCGCCGTCGCCTGGACCAGCAACGCCGCGACCCCCGACCTGCCGTTCGTCATTGCCGCGGCATCCTGCGCCTACAAGCGCCCCATCGCGGGCCTCGCGCC
Source organism: uncultured Chloroflexia bacterium (assembly GCA_963785845.1). Classification (GTDB taxonomy): domain Bacteria; phylum Chloroflexota; class Ktedonobacteria; order Ktedonobacterales; family JADMIN01; genus CAWAWP01. The sequence continues at coordinate 750,932 of CAWAWP010000004.1, forward strand.
GGTCTACGTCGGCGTGCGCTGTGCCAGCGTCACCCACGCTGCCATCGAGATGCACTACGCCATCTGCGCCGCGCCCGGCGAGACGCTCTACGCCACCGGCACGACCTTGACCGTCAGCGTCGATCTGGCAACCGGTCGCCCGCGCGCTCTCCCCGCGTGGGTCGCCTCCGCGCTGACGAGCGAACCCCGCCCGTAGAGTGATCCAGCATCTCCGCTCGCCAGCGCTTGCTCTCAGTCCCCCTCACATGCTAAACTAGAACACAAGTTCTCGCTACCTCTTCTCATTCCTCAACCTTCACCATTCCCCGACGCCCTTTCACCAGCCACCTGGCGCTCTCTCCCCAACGCTGAATCCGACATTCCGCGTACCACAGGCATGCGGCTCACCAGTTTGAGTGCATCGGGCAAGAAGGAGTAGGGGTAGAGCGTGAAGGATAGAAGCAGTCCCAAGAAAGGAGCGCAGATCATGAGCGAGCAACTGGTCGACCGCGCACTTCGAGGAAAGGTCGCGTTGGTGGCCGGAGCCACCCGCGGCGCGGGACGAGCGATCGCCGTTGAGCTCTGCCGAGCCGGCGCCTTTGTCTACGCCACGGGACGTAGCAGTCGCGTGAGCGGTCGGTCAGATATGGATCGGCCCGAGACTATTGAAGAGACCGGCGAGCTGATGCTCGCGACCGGCGGTGAGGGCAGTGCTCTCCGCGTCGATCACCTAAATGTCGACGAGGTGGAGGCGCTCGCGGCCCGCATCGAGGCGGAGCGCGGCCGGTTGGACATCCTTGTCAATGACATTTTCGGTGGTCACAACTATATGCAATGGGACAAGAAGCTCTGGGAGCATGACCTGACGGGCGGACTCTACATGCTACGCATGGGCGTGCATACGCACCTCATCACGGCGACCAAAGCCCTCCCGCTCATCCTGCGGACCGGCGATGGCCTGGTGGTTGAGATGACCGACGGCACCTCCGAGTACAACAAGCGTTTTCGCCGCAATGTCGGCTTCTACTATGATCTGGTGAAGGCCAACGTCGAACGGATCGCCCTGGCGTTGGCGGCCGAACTCGAAGACGAGACCTGTACGGCGGTAGCCGTGACCCCTGGCTGGATGCGCTCGGAGCAGATGCTCGAGAATTTTGGCGTGACGGAGCAGAACTGGCGCGACGCGCTCGCGCACGTGCCGCACTTCTGCATCTCGGAGACGCCCACCTTTGTGGCGCGCGGGATTGTGGCGCTCGCAGCCGACCCAACGGGGCGCCGTCAGTACGCCGGTCAGGTGCTCTCGAGCGCGGACTTGGCCCGCATTTACGGCGTGACGGACATCGACGGCACGCAACCAGATTGCTGGCGCTATACTGTCGAGGTGCAGGACCCAGACTTGCCCGCAACTGAAGTGGGCTATCGCTAGCAAGCTGGCCGTCGGCTGCGGTGCTGTCAAGCTCGTGCTCGTCGCCATTCTGCTGATCGTCCTCGCCGCCAACGATACGACTGGCGACACGACGAACCTGCGCCTGGACGCCAGGAACTCCTACGTCGCGGTCAACAGCGAAGGCAGGTGGCACATCGCGATCACAGACCAGCCTTAGCCCGCGCGTAGACGTTCGAGGAGGGTGCTATGCGACCGACAGTGCAGCAGATGGATCGCGCGGTCGAGCTAATCGCCTGCATCCTGCTCCTCCTGGTGCTCGTCTCCGTGGCGCTGAATGCCACAGATCCTTCGCCGCCGACCTCACCCACGTCGAGAACGAGTGCGCCGAGCGCGAACGCCACGGAGACGCCCACGGCGACAGCGACGGGATCATCCACGGGATCATCCACGGGATCATCCACGGGCGGCGCGCTGACCCTCGCCACCTGGGCAGCCCCCCGTAGTGGCGCCACGGTCATCATTGTCACGGCGACCACCACCGCCGACGTGCACGGTTGAGGGCAACAAAAAGCAGGCCGCCAGGAGGCATGTTTGTATGCGTGGAGGGCAGAGCGTCGCGCGCTTCGCGGTGCCGCAGACTACGATGGAATGCCTGCGGTTCCAGCCGCGTCTTCCGGCGGAAACGTGAAAATCGGCAAAAACGGCAGAATCGGCAGAATCGGTAATACTGTTCTTCACCCAACGGCGACAAATCTCAAAATCCGGCAAGAATGGCAATGCCCCTCGCTTGTACCACCAATCACCACTCACCACCTACCGTCAAGCATGACCAAAGGCCGTGAGCTTGACGCACCACAGCAGCGATTCTACACTTGCCCTACGAATCAGCCGTGCGCGGAGCATCAGACGCTCCGCCGCATTCAGCGGTCGCATGCTGCATTGGCGTGAATACATGGGAGTGAGTACATGCGCGGGCGAAATGGAGCAGGCATCGCAGGCTGGTTGGCTGCGCTGATCCCGCTGGTCATCGCGAACCTCGCCACCTACCTCGGCTCCCTAAGTTTCGACGAGGCCCTGCAGGTGGGAACGATCGGCCTGCTTGCCAGCATCCTTTTCGGCGGCGTGGTCGCCGGGGCCCTCGGCGGACGCCACGGGGGGGGCGCGCGCGGAGCCGCCCGCGGCGCAAGTATCAGCGCCACGCTGTACGCCATCTCGGTGATCGTACTCAACGTTGGCGCCAGCCTCCACGACTCTTCCTCGCCGCAGATCCTCAGCAATCCCATCCCCGCGGTGATGACGCTCGTCTTCTGCGCCGCGCTGATGCTCGGAGTCGCCCTCCTCGTCGGCACGCTCGCCGGCTCCAAACCGCGTGCGCGACGTACTCCCGCGCCACAACGCTCGGCAAGCATGCCACGCGACCGCGCCGCATCGCCCTACGGCACGCCCGCGCGACCGTCGCAGCAATTCCAACCGCCGACGCTCCGTGCCGCACCGCCAACCATCCCGCGACACGAGTGGTCGCCCTATGGCGATGAGCCCCGCGCGCCGTATGATCGAGATGACCGCCTACGCACCCAGAGCCGCCGGCCAGCCGACGTCATGTCGCGCCCCACTGGCTATCGCGAAGACGCCTCAGCACGCGGCGGCTCTGAACACTATGGCGATCGTCGCGGTCACTAGCGTCTCGCAGGCTGACCCGTAGGCCGACCCGCAGGCTCAACGGAGGGAGAATGGCGATGGCACGCCTGACCTATCTTGGCACCGCCGGCGCACTACCGCTGCCCGGTCGCGCGAACACGAGCCTTATGGTCACCGCGGACGACGGCGCGAACCTGCTGATCGACTGCGGCGGCGACATCTACAGCAATCTTCTGCGCTGGGGCTTCTCCGCCGGCGACGTGGCCGCGCTCGTAATCACACATGCCCACATCGATCACATCGGTGGGTTGCCCTCGTTGCTCGAAAGCTTTCGCCTCGGCGGACGCCAGGCCCCGCTGCCAATCTGGGCGCTTCCCGAGGTGCTCGACGTAGCGCGCAAGTTAATCGCCGCATATGACTTCGAGTTGACCCTTGATGCCTGGACCTACGATGTGCGCTTCAACGCCATCGAGGATGGCGCGACGGCGCAAATCGCCGGTATCACTACCCACGCCTTCCGCATGGATCACTCCGTCCCGTCGATCGGCCTTCGGCTCGAGCTCGCGGGCGGCGCGCTGGCCTACACCTGCGACACACAGCCCACCCCGGCGATTGCCACGCTCGCTCGCGGCGCGCGCACACTGATCGCCGAATCCACCTACCTCCACGCTTGGGAAACCGCCGCCCGCGCCAGCAAGCACATGACCGCACTTGAGGCAGGCCAGCAGGCCGCGCTCTGCGGTGTCGAGCGGCTCGCCCTGGTCCACCTCGGCACGGAACACGTGATCGCCGCGGCGGGCGCCGAGGCCGCACAAGCCTTCTCGGGAGAGATACAAGTCCCCCAAGACGGCGACACGCTTTCGCTCTAAGCGCCATACGAGCAGCCCGCGGAGCGGCGTGCGCCTTCCTCCTTGTAGGCGTGGTCGCCAGCCAGATCAAGCCGCCCGCTGTGGTACACTCTCCCGGGGCAAAATCGCCTCCGCCCCCTGCGGATTCGCCGCTGGCGCACACCTCGTAAAGGAGCAAACGACGATGTTTCAAGACCCGAACTCGCCCGATCTGACAAAGCTCGCCGAGCATCACGACGCGGGCACGCACGATCAAATCCCCGCCGAGCACGCTGCTGCCGCTGTCGACGCTTTCCAGCAGAACGCCGATCCGGCGATAGTCCAGCAAGTGACACAGGCGCACTACGAAAATATGTCGCCTAGTCAGCTTCAAGGTGCGGCGCAGTCGTTCCAGACCAAGCTCCAGAGCGTCGCCTCCACCTCGCCCGAAGCGGCCCAGCTCGCGGCGATCGATCCCAACACCGCTACGCCTCAACAGGTGGCCGCGATGCACAAGTTCGTGCTGAAAGAGCATCCAGAGCTGATGCGTAACCTGCTGATCGGCGGCGGCATCGCCGTCGGCGCGCTGGCCGCCTTCGCCGCGCGCCAGTATCTCACGCATCACGGCCGTTAGCCTGCGGGTCGCAGTGACCCCCAGCCGGGCAGGGACCTCTCGCACGGCGCCCTGCCCACCGCGTGCCTGCCCATACGCTGCTCGTCGAACCCGCTCGTGCCGTCACCTTCAGCCAGGCCGTGAAGCATGCTATACTGTGCGCACCTGCACTAGAACGCGCGTTCCGCACGACGACTCATTCGCTGGAGCTTTGCCATGGTGGATCGGTTGGTGTCGCCCATGAATGGAGACGAAGACGAGCAAGAAAGTAGCCTGCGTCCGCGTCGGCTCGACGACTACATCGGTCAAGATACGGTCAAGGGCAACCTGCGCATCCTGCTCGAAGCGGCGAAGAAGCGCGGCGAGGCGCTCGATCACGTCTTGCTCTACGGGCCGCCTGGGCTTGGCAAAACCTCGCTGTCGCTGATCATCGCCTCCGAAATGGAGTCCACCATCCGCATGACCTCCGGCCCCGCCATCGAGCATGCCGGCGACCTCGCCTCAATCCTCACTGCGCTCGAACGCGGCGACGTCCTCTTCATCGACGAAATCCACCGCCTCAGCCGCGTCGTCGAAGAACGCCTCTACGCCGCGATGGAAGACTTCGCGCTCGACCTGATCATCGGCAAGGGTCCCTCTGCCCGCAGCGTGCGCCTACCGCTAAATCCCTTTACCATCGTCGGCGCGACCACCCGGCTCGGCGCGCTCGCTGCCCCACTCCGCGACCGCTTCGGCGTGATCTTCCGCTTAGCCTACTACGACGACGCCGCCCTGCAACAGATCATCACGCGCTCGGCGCGCATCCTCGGCGTGAAAGCCGACACGGGAGGCGAGGCAGAGATCGCCCGTCGCGCCCGTGGCACGCCGCGCATCGCCAACCGCTTGCTCAAGCGCGCGCGCGACTACGCCCAGGTGCGCGCCGACGGCGTCATCACCGAAGACGTCGCGCGTGCGGCGCTTGTCGCGCTTGAGGTCGACGAGCGCGGGCTAGATCCCACCGATCGCACGTTACTGCTGGCGATCATCCAGAAGTTCGACGGCGGCCCTGTCGGCGTCGAGACGCTCGCCGCGAGCATCAGCGAAGAGGTCGAGACCATTGAGGACGTGCTAGAGCCCTATCTCTTGCAGCTCGGCTTCCTCGCGCGCACGCCACGCGGGCGCATCGCCACCCGTCTGGCCTACGAGCATCTGGGCATCCCCTACCGCGGCGACCCTGGCACGCTCACCCTGTGGGATACGCCCGAGACGCCACCTGTGTAGCCACCCGCACAGCACCTCGCGCTGGTTCGGCAGTCACGACATCTGCAAGGAACGTTGCCGAGAGTGACGTGACGTATCATGCGAGCTCCGCGCTGCCGCCGAGTGTGGGGCCGCGGAGGCGCGCGGCGAGGCCCGTGTTGCGCGCGGCGAGGGCATCGTTTTCGACGGCGCGGCTCAGCGCGCGCGGATCGCCGACGAGCACACAGAGCTTGCGCGCGCGAGTGATGGCGGTATAGAGCAGGTTGCGCTGCAGGAGCAGATAGTGCTGCGTGACCAGCGGGATGACGACGCAGGGATACTCGCTGCCCTGGGCACGGTGGATCGAGCACGCGTAGGCAAGAGTCAGCTCGTCAAGTTCGTGCGGCTCGTAGGTCACCGGCAGGGCGTTGGGGTCGTCAGAGAAGACGACTTGTAGGGCGGTCCCCTCGCGCAGAACGTCCACGATGCGGCCAAGATCGCCGTTGAAGACGCCACCCGCGCCCTTGTCGTAGTTGTTGCGGACCTGCATCACTTTGTCGCCGGTGCGCAGCGTGTGATCACCGTAGGCGATCGAGGCGGCGGGGTCGGGATTCACTCGCGCCTGCAGGGCGGCATTGAGGGCGATGACCCCCGCGGGGCCGCGATACATCGGCGCGAGGACCTGGATGTCACGCACGGGATCGAAGCCGTATTTTGCGGGGAGGCGGCGGGCGACGAGGTCCACCACGAGACGCTGTGCGGCGGTGGGATCGTCGGCGCGCAGAAAGAAGAAGTCTCCGGTGGGCCTGGGCTGCAGCGAGGGCATGACGCCAGCATTGACGCCGTGAGCGCTGACGATGATGTCGCTCTCGCGCGCCTGGCGAAAAAGCTCGGTGAGCCGCACCACCGGCACGGCTTCGCTCTTGAGCACATCGGCAAAGACACTCCCCGGCCCGACGGACGGGAGTTGATCGGCGTCGCCGACCAGCAGCAAGTGTGCCGCGGGATGCACCGCGCGGACGAGGCGATAGGCCAACAGCACGTCGAGCATCGAGACCTCGTCGACGATGATGAAGCGCTGCGGCAGTGGGCGGTGCTCGTTGTAGGCGAAATCGTTGGCGCTCGGCAAAAATTCGAGGAGGCGGTGCAACGTGCTGGCGGCACGGCCCGTCGCCTCAGACATACGCTTGGCGGCGCGACCGGTCGGCGCGGCAAGCGCATAATCCACGCCGCGCTTGTCGAGAGCGTCGAGCAGGGCGCGGATCGCCGTCGTCTTGCCCACGCCGGGTCCGCCGGTGAGCACGCAGACTTTGGCGCGATAGGCGGTGCGTACGGCTTCGCGCTGGCGCTCGGCGAGATGCAGGCCATACTCCGCCTCGAGCGCGGCGAACGTTTCGTCCCACTCGGTGTCGGCCACGGGAGGCAAGAGGCTTGGCGCCTTCATGAGCATGCGCATGCGACGCGCCACGCCACTCTCGGCGTAGAAGAACGGCGCCAGATAGATGTGGTCCTCCTCGACGAAGACCTCTTTCTCGACGCGTAGCCGGTCGAGGGCGGGGGGCAGCGCGTCGAGTGGTGCTTCGAGCAGGGCGGCGGCGCGCGTCAGCAGATCCTCGCGCTCGAGGTAGCAGTGACCATCGGCGTTGGCGGCCTCGGAAAGCACATGCTTCATGCCGGTCATGTAGCGTGGCAAGCCGTCCCGCGGGAGCCCGAGGCGCACGGCCAGCGCGTCCGCCGTCTTGAAGCCGACCCCCTGTACGTCGCGTTCGAGCAGGTAGGGATTCTCGCGGATCGTGGTGACGGACTCTTTGCCGTACTGGCGATAGATCTTCGTGCCGAGACCCGGCGAGACGCCGTGACCCTGCAAGAAGATCATCAGGTCGCGGATCTCGTGCTGCTCGGCCCAGCCGGCGACGATGGCGTCGCGCTTGGTGGCGCTGATGCCATTCACCTCGGTGAGGCGCTCAGGCTCCAATTCGAGGATCGCCAGCGTCTGTTCGCCGAAGTGATCGACGATACGCTCGGCGGTCTTCGGGCCGATGCCTTTGATGACGCCGGAACCGAGGTAACGCTTGAGGCCGGTGGCGGAGACCGGCGCATGCGAGACGAAGGACGCCACGCGGAGATCGCGCCCATGTTGGGGGTGCTGCTCCCACACACCAGTGACTTCGAGCAGTTCGCCGACGTTGATGCCCGGCAGTGTGCCGACGATGGTCTGCAGCTCGTCGCGGAAGAGGCGCCCTGTGTCGTCCATGCGCAGGCGCGCGACGGTAAAGTGGGTTTCCGCATTGCGGAAGACGATGCGTTCGACGATTCCGGAGAGTGTCGGCATAGGAGCAGATAATTCACTGTATGCTGTGAAGAGGCCCCAGTGGGCGCAGAGGTGAACGACAATGCCTGTGGAGCCAGGCGCATTGTACCACCGACCTGATGCGGGCAGGCGCGCTGCGGCAAGCCGAGGAGGCACGCGGGCGCGGCATGTGCGCTCTCATGCACCTGAAAGCGAACGCGCGGCCGAAAATGCCCATGAAATCACGTCGGCGCGGCGTTGTTCCGGGTGGCATGGGCTCTGCGAACTCGCATTTGAGCGGCATCGATGTGCATACTGTTTGAAACAGGCAGTGGGCGCCATCAGCGGATGATACGCGAGACGGGCAAGAGGGAGAAACCAGCATGCCGAACAATACGCCACCGAACGCGCCGAAAGTTGGCGTGCGCGATGAGTTGAACGTGCGTGCGCGCGATCTCTTCAAGGTCTCAAGCCTCACCAGGCTGCCGAGCAACTTGGCCGCCGCGCGCCGTTTCATGAACGCCCTCAACTGGAAGGCGGCGCAGGCCGACGTCGAGAACGAACTTACGCATAAGGTGGCGATCCTCGGCCTGGCGAACTCCGGCAAGTCGACGCTCTTCAACACGTTGCGGGGGGCGTACACCTCGCCCGTCTCGGCGGAAGCCGGGACGACGAAGACGTTGATGCGCGGCACATTTGGTCCCTTTGCGCTGATCGACACGCCGGGGCACTTGCCCGACGTGCAGGATGAGGCCGTCTCCGAGGCGGCGGCGGTGGTCTATCTGCTCGACGCGACGGCGGGCCTGCGGGCGCAGGACTCCGCGCTGATCGCCAACCTGCGGCTGTCGCAGAAGCCGCTGGTAGTGGCGTTGAACAAGAGCGACACGCTCAAGGGCAGTCCAGACGAGGCGGCGGCTGAGGCGGCGGCACGGCTCCATATTCCCGACGTGATCCCGATTTCGGCGCGGAGCGGCGACAACGTCGGCGAGGAACTGATCCCGGCACTCATCGAAACGAGCCCCGAGGCGGCGCTGGCGCTGGGGCGCGAGTTGCCACGCTATCGTCGCGAGGCCGCGCAAAAGTTGGTGCGCAACGCCACGCTCGTGAGTCTCGCCGCGGGGCTAGAGCCGATCCCCTTAGTCGATATCCCGATACTGCTCGGCAACCAGATACGACTGGTAATGCGGCTCGCCGCGCTCTACAACGAGCCGCTGGTGGCTGGCCCGACGCGCGAATTGATGCTGACGGTGGCGACGGGGCTGGCATTCCGCTATCTCGCCGAAGAGGCCGCCAAGGTGGTGCCGTTCGGAGGCGATCTGGTCTCGGGGGCGATCGCCGCCGCGGGGACGTGGTCGCTGGGGCAGGTGGCTGTCGAATACTTCGAGGGCGGCAAACAACTCTCGCGGCGGCAACTCAACCAACTCTTCGGGCGGCTCTACCAGCGCTATCGCGACGAAAACATTGGTGTGCAGGTGCGGCGTGAAGAAGTTGCCGGTCGCGGGCGCGCGCTGCCCGCCGCGGATGCGAGCACGAGTGGCGTGCCGGGAACCGAGAGCCTGGCATCGTCGTAACACGCTGGCCAGCCTGCCTGGCGGATGATCCCGCGTCGCGCGGTAGTGCGCACCAGCAGCGCCATCGCGCCATGTGGGTTGCCTGGGATTGGGCGAGAATCGCGAGACGCTGACAGCACGATAGAGCGTACCACTACCACTAGCCGGGAGCGGGAAATGAGCGTGGACGGAACGCGCCTCGAATTGGTGACGGAGGGGCTGTCGTTCCCCACCAGCCTGACGTTCGACGCTACCGGCGTGGCATACGTCGCGGAGTCGGGCCTGCCGTTTGGCGGCGCGCCTCCCGGCGGGCGCATCCTGCGAGTGGTAGCCGGTGGAGACAACGAGGTGGTGGCCGAGCATCTACGGCCACCGGTCAACGGGCTGACCTTCCACGATGGCTACCTCTACGTTTCCGAGGGCGGCCATCCCGCGCGGATCAGCCGCATCGGTCTCGACGGCACCCAGACGACGATTCTCGACAATCTGCCGGGGCCAGGCAACTACCACACGAATATGGTGGCGTTCGGCCCCGATGGCAAGCTCTACTTCAGCCAGGGCGCGATGACGAATACGGGCATCGTCGGGCTGGACGCCTACGAATTGGGCTGGCTCCGGCGGCTCCCCCACGCGCACGACATCCCCGGCTACGACATTACCCTTGCCGGCGTGAGCGTCGAAACGGAGAACCCACTTAGCGGCGAGGCGGGCGCGCGCACGCGGACCGGCGCTTTCGCGCAGTTTGGCTCGACTCTGCCCGCGGGCACGCGCATTCGTGCGCAAACGCCGTGTACGTCGGCGGTGCTGCGCTGCAACCCCGACGGCAGCGACCTGGAGGTGGTGGCCTGGGGCCTACGCAACGCCTTTGGTCTAGGATTCTTGCCAGACGGACGATTGTTGGCGACGGATCAAGGCGCCGACGACCGGGGCAGCCGTCCGGTAGGTGGCGTGCCTGATATGCTCTTTGACGTGCGGCAGGGCGCGTGGTATGGCTTCCCGGATTTCATCGGCGGCGATCCGATCACTGCTGAACAGTTTCGCCCGACGCGCGGGCCAGCGCCAGAGTTCATACTGACGAATCACGAGGAACTACCCACCCCCGAACGGCCACTTCTGCGTTTTCCGGCGCATGCCGCGGCGGTGAAGTTCGACGTCGCACCGGCGGATGGCGTCTTTGCTGGGCAGATCTTCGTGGCGCTCTTTGGCGATGAGGCGCCGATGACCGCGCCGGCGGGTCCGCAGGTGGGCCGCGCGCTGGCGCGCATCGATCCCTCCGACTGGAGCTTGCATGACGTGGTCGACGCTCCGTTGGCGCGGCCGATCGACGTGCGCTTCGAGCCGGGAGGAATGGCGCTGCAAATCCTAGATTTTGGTTCGTTCGAGATGACCGTTGAGCGCGGGGTCGCGGCGGTGGCGGGCAGTGGCAAGGTGTGGCGGCTGCCGCTGGCGACGATCAAATAGCTCTCGTACACGCTGATTGATCGATAACGACAGGTGGCGAGTGACCGTGCGCCTGGGCGCAGCGTGCTGAGATGCAGCGTGCTGAGATCCGGCAGGGATTATGATGTGGTGGCGAGGGGCATAGAGGTTCGTGGTTCCAACCTGGCAGATAGAGAGGCACTTCGATGGCGCTTGGCCGACGACCGCTAGTATTATTGCTCCACGGCACCATCCACACCATGAATCCCGACCAGCCGCTGGCGACGGCGCTGGCGGTGGATCGCTCCTCGGGGCGGATTCTGGCGGTCGGGGACGATGCCGAGGTGCAGGCGCTATCCGGCCCACTGACGGAAACCGTCTCGCTACGCGGACGCACCGTGCTTCCAGGGTTTATCGATGCGCACACGCATCTTGTGGGCTACGCCCAGGCGCGGCTAGACGTCGATCTGCGCGGCGCGGCTTCGGAAGAGGTTGCGGCGGAGCGGGTGCGGCTCCGTGCGGAGCAGACGCCGCCGGGGCGCTGGATCGTCGGCCATGGCTGGGACAAGAACGCCTGGCAGTCTCCCGCATTTCCCTCCAAACGCTCGCTCGACGCCGCGGCGCCGGAGCATCCCGTTGCGCTGTGGGACCATGCCTATCACGCGCTCTGGGTGAATTCGGAGGCGCTGCGCCGCGCGCGAATCGACGCGGAGACGCCACAGCCAGCGGCGGGGAGCATTGGCAAGGATGACGCAGGCACGCCCGACGGGACGCTCTTCGAGTACGGCGCGACGGATCTCGTCGAGCGGGTGATCGAGCCGACAGACGACGAAGCGCTGTTGGCTGAGTTGCGCACAGTGCTCGGCGAGTTGCGCGCTCGCGGCGTCACCGGCGTCCACAACATCGAGGGCGATCAGAGCGTGCGGCTCTTTCAGCGACTGCGCTTGGAAGGGACGCTCGCGCCGCGCGTGTTGCTCTACATCCCGCGGCAATGGCTGCAAAACGCTCTGGCGCTAGGGTTGCAAGCCGACTTCGGCGACGACTTTCTGCGCTTCGGCGGGGTGAAGCTGTTCATGGATGGCGCTCTGGGGCCACAGACCGCGGCGATGCTCGATCCCTACGAAGGGCAGCCGGGCAATCGCGGTTTGCTGACGCTGGACGATGCGGAGACGCAGCGCATCGTGACCGAGGCGGCGCGCGGTGGCCTGGGCGTGGCGATCCACGCGATTGGCGACCGCGCGGTGAAGACGGCGCTTGACGGCATCGAGGCGAGTCTGGTCTCGGCAGCGCGCGGCGATACAGCGCCGATGGCAGCGCGGCGGCTGCGTCTCGAGCACGTCCAACTCGCCCGTCCAGAGGACGTAGCGCGGATGGCGCGGCTCGGCGTGATCGCGTCGGTGCAGCCCTTCCACGCGGTGGTGGATCGTGACATGGCGGAGCGGCATTGGGGCGCGCGGTACAAGCGCGCGTACGCCTATCAGACGCTGCGCGAGTCTGGCGTGCGCCTGGCGCTCGGCTCCGACATCCCAGTGGATACCTGCGACCCCCTGCGCATTCTGCATGCGGCGGTTGCGCGCCGGGACGACGCGACGCCCGACCGACCGGCGTGGACGCCGCAACAGGCGCTGACGCTTGCCCAGGCGCTCTGGGGCTACACCGTTGGCGCGGCCTACGCGGGTGGGCAAGAGGCTCGCCAGGGCAGCCTCGCTCCGGGCAAGCTGGCCGATCTCGTCGTGCTCGAAGAAGACCCGCTAATGGCGCCAGCAGAGCGCATCATTGGCGCCGAGGTCGCGGCAACCCTGGTTGGCGGCGAGATCGTGCATGGCGAGTTGGAATAAAGCGCACCCTATGCGCACGGTATTCGCACGATAAGCGGACGGCATGCGACTAGGCGCTCAAGCCGTTGTCGGTGGCGAAGCGCCGCCCGAGGGCAATGCGTTTGCCAGTCGAGGGATGGTTGTGCAGCAGAAATTCGACCACCGGCGATGGATCGAGCTCGGCGAGGTTCTGATTGGCGAGGCGCGTCATGGCGGCGATGAAGGCGGCGGGGTTGCGCGTGGTCTCCAGCGCGTAGATGTCGGCCTGACGCTCGACGCGGCGGCTGAAGCCATTTTGTAGCGGCAGTACGAGCAGGCCAAAGATGCCAAGTAGCACGCCCAGCAGCGGTAAGGTTGCCGCGTCCGCCAATCCGCCAAACCGCGCGACGTGCCCGACGACGAGATGCAGGGCAAGGTTGATCAGGTAGAGGCCACCGAGCGTGGTCACGGCCTCGACGGCGACGAGCTTGGGGATGTCGTGATGCACCTGATGCCCCAGTTCGTGCGCGACGACGACCTCGATCTCGTCAGGGGTGAAGCGCTCGAGCAGGGTGTCGCCGACGATGATGCGGCGCGTATTGCCGAGGCCCATCACCATCGCGTTGGCGGCGGTGGTCTTGCTGCTGAGGTTGAGGGTATAGATGCCTCGGACGCGGGTACGTGCGCGCTCGGCGAGGGCCAGCGCCCGGGTGCGCACGTCGCCATCGGGGAGTGGTGTCAGCTTGTAGAAGATCGGCACGAGAACGATCGGCGCGAGATTGGCGAGCAGCACGGTGAAAACGAGCACGGCCAGACCCGTCCAGAGCCACCAGGAATCCGGCGTGAGCGCGAGCAGCGCATAGGTGAACTCGACGGCGGCGAGAGCAATTGGCAGCGAGATTGCCGATCCTTTCAGGTCGTCGGCGACCCAACTGCGTAGGCTCTGGGTAGAGAGGCCGTAGCGGTGCGGCAGCACGAAGCCGCCATAGTACGAGAGCGGCAGACCCAGCAACGCGGTAGCGGCGAGCACAATCACGAGGTACCCGGCGACGACGAGCGGGTGCCACCCGGCGATGGGCTGCCAGCCGCCAAGGCCGGCGAGGGCATCGCGGAGGCCGAAGCCGAGGCCCGTAAAGAGCAGGACGGCGACCACCACGGCGCTGAGCACGAGGTTGATCACCGAAACCACATGACGCTGCCGAGCGTAGCGCTTTGCCTGCGCCTGTCGCGCCGGATCTACCTGAACGTCCGCTTCGGCGCGCGTGCTCCCGCCAGAAAGCTGCGGCTCATCGGCGAGCGCGAGCCGCGGCACCAGCAACCGATGAGGATACCGCATGCCAAACGCCCCCCTTCGCATAGCGCGCGTATCGGAAGGCGGGCGCGGTCAGCGACGCTGCACGGAGGCTCAGGCGTCGCCCAGCACGACGCCGGTAGTCAACTGCTCGGTCAACGTCGCGCCTTCAGCGAAGACCGTCAACTGCTCGACCGTCATCGTGCGCGCGCCGCCAAGTTTAGGGTGCGAGACGTCGTAGAGGTTCGGGCGGCCCTCCGACTCACGCACATCGAAGCCGAGTTGGCGGAGGGCTACCTTCGCCTCCCCTTCGGCCAGAATGCGGTCTATACGCACGTGTCCTGCTCCTGAGCGCTACTTACGGGTCGATTTCGCCTTGCAGCGCGTGATCACTTCGCAGTCCTCAAAGATCTGCACCTGACAGGCGAGGCGTGTCTGCGGGTTGCGATTGCGTTTGAAGGTGCCGACGTTGTTCATCGCCTGTTCGAGGATGGTACGCGGGTTGACGGCGCTTGGCGGCGAGACGCGGACGCGGTCGGTCCAGCAGAGGCCGTTGCCGTGGCAGTTGGCGTACTTAGAGAGGCCGTACCACATGCAGTAGAGTGGAACGTCATTCTCGAGGGCGGCATAGCGTAGCGACGCGCCGGGCTCGACTTCGACGGTTCCCTGAACCGTGCCGTTTTTGTCTTTGAACGTAACCTTGGGCACTGACGTACTTCCTGTCTTGGCGCGTCGTTGAAGACGCGGACACCGGCACACGAAGTAGGGTTGAGAGCGAGTGACGAGGTAGCGCGTACATCCGTGGAGACCGCGCCCGATCAGATGCCGCCGAGCGCTGGGCAGAGAACCGCAGTTTAACAGACTACAGAAAAGTGTAGCATAGGCCCGCCGAAGCGGTCAACGCAGCCTAGTGCGGGCGCGGCACTTCGAGGGTGACGACGGCGCCCTTGCCAGGCTGCGAGACCACCTGGAGGCGCCCGTCGATGAGGGCGGCGCGTTCGAGCATGCTGAGCAGGCCCCAACTGCCCCGACTCTCGTACTCGCCGCGAACCTTCTGGACGTCGAAGCCCGCGCCGTCGTCCCGGATGGTGGCGACGAACTTCTCCGGCGGCTCGCTCAACTCTATCCAGCAGTTCTGCGCGTTGCTGTGCTTCAAGACGTTATTGACGGCCTCCTGAATGATGGCGAAGACCGTCAGCTCCGCGTTATGCCCCAGTCGCTCTGGATAGTCGGCGATGAGATGCATCTGGGGACCGGCACCCTCGCGGAAGCGCTCAAGGAAGTGGGTGAGCGCGGCGACGAGCCCGCCCGTCTCGGAGTCGAGCACGAGCGGGCGGAGATCGAAGAGAAAGTCGCGAATCTCGCGCGTAGTGCTCTGCGCCTGCTCGCGAATGGTGCGCAATTCCTGCGGCAATCGCTGCGGCTCGCGCGTGGCGAGTTGCTCGGCGAAGTCCAGCGACATGACGATCTGGGCTAGTCGCTGCGCGGGGCCGTCATGCAGGTCGCGTCCGAGGCGCTTACGCTCGTCCTCCTGCGTTTGGATGATGCGGTCGCGCTCATGGCGCAGGCGACGATAGAGTTGGGCGTTGGCGACGGCGGTGGCGGCCTGGGCGGCAAGTGTGCCCATCAGATCGAGGCTGCGCGCGTCAAATCCGGGTCCCCCAACAGTCTGCGCGACTTCGAGCACGCCGGTGACGATGCCATTGAAGAGCATCGGCACCGCGACGAGGCTCGTCGGCTGGACCCCGAGGAGTGCGCCATCGGTGGCGAGCGCCTCGGCGGTGAAGCGCGTGTCGTGTTGCGCGTCGGCCAGCAATACCAACGTCTCCGTCGCGGCGACCACTCCGGCGACGCCCTCGTTGAGCGAGATGCCACGGTGTGACGCGCCCAGGTCGGGGTCTGTGACGGCACCAGGAGCCGAGTCCGCCGCGGGATCGTACCGGCTAAAGGTGGTGCTGCTTGCGGTCGCCACCGTTTCCGAGGCCCCAACCGAGAGGAAGCCGCTCTTGCGATCGAGCAGAAAGACGATGCTCGCCTGGCCCGCGGTGAGTCGCAGGGCCGCGGCGGCGATGCGTCGCAGCAGCGTGTGCAGCCGCAACTCGGCGCTCAGCGTGTGCGCGATCTCTTGCAGGACGAGAACGGCACTGGCCTCTTCCTCAAGCTGCTGGACGCGAGCATGCAGGCGCTCGTTGTCGTGGCGCAGTTGCGCGAGAGTGGCGGCGACCTCAAGCGGGAGATGCGTCTCTGCTCGTTCTGTCGCCATGCGTCACGCCTCCTCGCCCCCGATCGACGCCCGAATCCGAGCCGCGGCGTCCCTGGCATGGGGATACCATTATAGCGCGCGGCTCAACCACAGACAAATGCGGCGCCATGTTGGCACTGTGCATATATCTGACGGCAAGCGCCGCTCTGGCGCAGCGATCAGCGGCTTGCGGCGGCTTCTCCGAGCAGGGCGCGCGCAATGACCATGCGTTGAATCTGGTTGGTCCCCTCGAAGATCTGCGCCGACTTGACGTCCCGCATATAGCGTTCGAGCGGCCAGTCGCGCACGTAGCCCGCGCCGCCGAGCACCTGCACCGCGTCCGTGGTGACCTGCATGGCGGCGTCGGTTGCAAAGCATTTTGCCATCGCCGCGTGCTGCGTCGAGGGCTCGCCCTCATCCATCTTGTAGGCCGCCTCGTAGACCAGCAGGCGCGAGGCCTCGATCTTCATCGCCATGTCCGCCAGCAGAAACTGAATGCCCTCGAACGCGGCGATGGGCTTGCCGAACGCGCTGCGTTCGCAGGCGTAGCGCGTAGCGACCTCAAACGCGGCCCGCGCGACGCCGGTGGAGATCGCCGCAATATTGATGCGACCACCGTCGAGAGCAGAGAGCGCGATCTTGAGGCCGTCGCCCTCGGCGCCGAGGCGGTTCGCGGCGGAAAGGCGACACTGTTCGAAGATTAGCTCGCCCGTAGGGCTGGCATGCAGCCCCATTTTGCGCTCGATCTTGCCGATGGTGAAGCCCGGCGTGTCGCGCTCGACGACGAAGGCCGAGACACCACGCGACCCCTTCTCGTCGCCGGTGCGGGCGAAGACGGCGTAGAGATCGGCGACCCCGGCGCTCGTCACCCAATACTTGCTGCCGTTGAGGATGTAGTCGTTGCCGTCGCGCTGAGCAACGCAGCGAATGTTGGCGGCGTCGGAGCCGGCGTGGGCCTCGCTGAGAGAAAATGCTCCCAGCGTTTCGCCAGATGCCATGCCAGGCGCCCAGCGCTGGCGCTGCTCGTCGCTGCCGAAGCGTGAGATCAGGCCGGCGACCATGTTGTGCACGGAGAGCCAGACAGCGGTAGACATGTCGGCGCTGCCAAGCTCCTCGTAGATAACCGCGCCGGTGAGTCGCGACATCTGTGTGCCGCCGACGTCTTCGGCAACGAGCAGTCCACTGAGGCCAAGCTCGGCCAGCGGACGGAAGATCTCGCGTGGGAAGTGGTTCTCGTCGTCCCAGCGCTCGGCATGTGGGGCGATTTCGCGCTCGGCGAAGGTCCGCACGAGATCGCGGATCTGCTGCTGCTCGTCGGTGAGGCGGAAGAACATCGTCGTTCTTGACCTTTCCAGAGGAAGTACCACAGAGGTCACAATGTACATAGGGGCGCAAACGAGCGTCGCTGCTCTGGGGAGCGGGCGCCGCGCCAGCGATAGTAGCGCGAGGCCCCGCTGCAATTGTGGCATGTGGAGGCGTAAAACGGCAACGCGGGCATCATGTACCAGACGCGCCTGGCCGGTGGCACACGGCCACGACGTGGTAGGATTTGCAGTGTTAAGCCAGGTGAGCAGATCGAGCGGCCACTCCGGCGAGCGACGACGCAGGCAAGGAGACTTCCGCATGACATATGCAACGCGACGCGACGACATGCGCGAGGAATTCGACTCGCTCAGCTACGACACGAATCCGCCGACGCCGGTGCTGGTGCCGGTTGACGCGCTCTGGGGCGCGCAGACGGAGCGCGCGCGGCAGAACTTCCCGATCAGCGGCCTGCACGCGCATCCCACGCTGATCCGCGCGACCGTGCTGGTGAAGAAAGCCGCGGCGCTGGCGAATATGGAGACCGGGCGGCTTGACCAGCGCATCGGCGGGGCGATCGTGCGCGCGGCGGACGAAGTGCTCGCCGGACAGTGGCGCGACCAGTTCGTCGTGGACGTCTATCAGGCGGGTGCCGGCACCTCGCATAACATGAACGCTAACGAGGTGCTGGCGAACCGTGCCGTCGAAATCCTCGGCGGGCAGCGTGGCGACGCAAAGATGGTGCATCCAAACGACCATGTCAATATGGCGCAGTCGACCAACGACACCTTCCCCACGTCGATGCGTGTGGCGACGCTGTTGCAGATCCAGGAGACGCTGCCGGCGATGGAGCGCCTGGCGCAGGCATTCGAGGAGAAGGGACACGAGTTCGACGGCATCGTGAAGTCGGGGCGGACGCACCTGCAAGATGCGACGCCCATCCGGCTGGGGCAAGAGTTCGCTGCGTATGGGTTGACGCTACGGCATGATGTGAAGCGCCTACGGCGCGCGAGCGAGACCCTGCTCGAACTGAACATCGGCGGGACCGCGGTGGGTACGGGCTTGAACGCCGAGCCGGCCTACATCGAGAGCGTGGTACGCCATCTGGCCGAACTGACCGCGTTGCCCTTGCGCACGGCGGAGTCGTTGGTGGCGATCGCGCCAGATATGGGTCCCTTCGTGGAGGTTTCTGGGGCGCTGCGGGTGCTGGCGACCGATCTCACCAAGATCGCCAATGACATCCGCCTGCTGGCCTCGGGTCCCGCCACGGGCTTCTACGAGATCGTACTGCCGCCAGTGCAGCCGGGGTCGTCGATCATGCCGGGCAAGGTCAACCCGTCGATGGCGGAGATGCTCAATCAGGTCTGCTTCCAGGTACTGGGCTTCGACACGACGATCAGCTATGCCGCGCAGGCGGGGCAGCTCGAACTGAACGTGATGATGCCGGTGATCATCGCCAACATGCTCTGGTCGCTGCACATTCTCGGCAACGCAATGGACGCCTTCACCACACGTTGTGTGGCTGGGATCAAGGCGAATCAGGCGGTTGCCGAGGGCTACGCCTTCAAGAGCGCGAGCCTGGTGACGGCGCTTGCGCCCTACATCGGCTACAAGGTCGCCGCGGCGATCGCGCACGCCCAGGTGAGCGAGCAGCGCGACATCCGCGAGATTGTCCGCGAGTACATCGCCAAGGGGACGATCACGCTCACAGACGCTGACCTGGACGAGATTCTCAAGCCGCGGGCGATGACGGAGCCCGGTATCGCGGGGCATGGCAAGGTGCGCGCGCCGGTGATCGGCTCTGGCGGCGGTGGCGGCTGAGGGCAGCGCAGTGACACGCCTTGGCGCTCAGCGACGTGCTGCGGCAAGGTCGAGAAGGAGCGTGCCGAATGACAAATGGACGTGACGACTGGGACAGCTTCGACTTCGATGCCTGGGGCGCCGAGACGGTGGCGGGCGGTGACGCTGGCGGGCCGAACGGCCACGCGGCCACGCCGCGACCGCACTCGATCGACTCCAGCGCGGAGTCTGATCCGAGCGGCACCGAGAGCGAGGAAGGACACTGGGTGTCGCAGGGTGGCGTGCTGCACTGGGAAGCGCCCGACGACGAAGAATCAGAGCCTGCACGCGATCCGCGCAACGAAGCGAACTCGCGCTGGGCGGATGATGATGTAGACCTGCCGCTGGGCGCGCCGGACGCGCTGCGCATCCGCTCGGCGCATGCCTGGCTGGTGCGCCGAAGGATGCTGGAAGGCGAGGCGCAGGGCGAATTGCTGCTGGAGCGCCGACGCATCGTCGGGTCGGCGGAAGATGCGGAGGAAGAATACCGAGCGCGCAAAAGTCCGCCCGAGGACTCGCCGCTGGACGTGGCGCTGGCCGAACACCAGGCGGCGATCGAAGAGTACGAGCGGCTGATCGAGGAGCTTGAAGAGATCACCGACCACAGCGGACCGGCGCGAGCGCTGGTCGAGTATTACCTCTACCTGACGGAGCGGCTGGCTGAGTTGGCCGGAGCCCCTGAGGCGCCATCGGAGTTCGCCGCGCGACTGTTATTAATACCCGTCGAGGATGAAGAGTCGTCGAGTGCGCCGAAGCAGCCCGTCTCGCCACGCGACTCCGCCGTCTGGCAGGGACGCGCTGAGGCGGTGTTGCAGGCGCGGCGGCGCGTCGAGCGAGTGAGCGCGCCCGAGCCCGAGGATTGAGCGACGGAGCGTGTGAGCGGTGGGGTGCCCCACCGCTACTCCTACGTGCTCGCCACCACACATCAGGCGTAGCGTATGATTTCCGCGGACGATGCCCTGCTTTCCTCAGCATATCCTAAGCAGGATGTAAGGCGGATATCAGGCGGTACGCGCATGATCTGCACGATGTAGTGGGCGAGATGTTGGGGGCCCCATGAACAGATCGCAACCACCAGCGCGGGACGACGGCACGGAGTGGGGAGCGGTGACGCAACCGGCGCGTTCGCGTGATCAGGACGACTTCTCGCTGCCAGGGCCAGATGACCCGACCGTCGTGATCGCTGGACGATACCCTTCGGCGCCGTCGCGGCACGGCTACCGTCCGCTGCCGCCGCCACAGTTGCCGCCCGTGGTCATCGCCCCTGAGGTTCCTAAGCGGGGCGTGTCGCGGCGGGCGCTGCTGCTCGGGGCGGGCGCGGGCGCGGTCGGCGTGGGGGCGATCGGCGCAGGCGTCGGCATCTTGCTCGCGGATCGCGGAAAGCAGAACGCCGCGACGAGCTTCGGCGCGGACGAGCCGCAAGACGTTGCACACCTGCTGCGTCGCATGGGCTTCGGGCTGGCGGCCTGGGACGCGGCAGAGTACATGAAGGCGGGCGTCAGCGGCTCGATAGATCGGCTGCTGAACTACGCCAACACCCCGAACTCTGTGGATGCGCTGATCGCCTCACAACACCTCAATTTGACCACCCGCAACGACCTCGTGCGCTGGTTCATGCTACGCGCGATCTACAGCGAGCATCCGTTGGAAGAGAAGATGACGCTCTTCTGGCACGGCGTGCTGACGAGCAGCCTCACCAAGATTGGCGGCAGCACGGGGTATCCGCTGATGGTGCAGCAGAGCGAGTTGCTGCGTCAGAAGGGACTGGGGAAATTCGACGATCTCATCCGCGCCATCTCGACGGATCCGGCGATGCTGTTCTGGCTTGACGGGCGCCTGAACACCGGCAGAGCGCCGAACGAAAACTACGCGCGTGAACTGATGGAACTCTTTACGCTAGGCATCGTGGACTCATCGGGTAACTCGCCATATTCGCAGGCCGACGTGCATAACGGCGCTTACGCACTCTCGGGGTGGACGGTGCGGAGGGTCGGCGGCCAAAGCTCCTTCGTTCCTTCGCGCCACTATGCGGGCGCGCTGACGTTCCTCGGCCACAGCGGACCGATGGCCGTCGATGACGTCGTGCGGATCGTCTGCGCGCATCCGGCGACGGGAAGGCATCTCGCCTGGCGCATGTGGAAGTTCTTCGCCGGCGAACTGGACGGCAGCACGATTCCCACGCCTCAGGGGTTGAACGATCCCGTCCTCACGCCCTTGGTGGACGCCTACAACCGGTCGGGGCATAGCATCGCGGCGATGGTGAAAGCGATGCTGACCTCGCCCGCCTTCTTCAGCGCCACGGCGTATCGCTCGCGCGTCAAGAGCCCCATCGAATTCGTGGCGGGGGCGCTGCGCGGGCTGGGCGTGAAGAACTATAGCGCGACGACCCTCGCCGCGACGTTGGCGACCCTCGGCCAGGTGCCATTCGCCCCACCAGACGTCTCGGGATGGGACGGCGACAAGGTGAGCGCGGCATGGGTCTCGACCCAGACGTGGATGAGCCGCTGCAACGCGATCAATGCGCTGCTCGCCGCGCTGGCTCCGGCAAAGGGCAGCGTCGCCACCTCACCGTTGCAAGACATCATCACGACCGCGCAACTCGGCACGTCGGCGGCGGTGGCCGATCATTTCATCGCGACGCTGGTAGACGATCAACTGCCCTCTGACCGGCGCGCGATCCTGCACGACGCCATTGCGGCGCAGGCGAGCGGTCCAACATTTGCGCTGCACGGCGCTGCCACGTTGCCCGCGGCCTCGCTGCGCAACATGCTCTATCTGCTGATGGCGATGCCCGAATACCAGATGAACTGAGCGCGACGCTGACGATGTGCGGCGGCTTCCTCCGCAACTACGCCGTGTAAGTGCAAGCTGCCTCCATGTTAACTTGACCGATGTTTCGCCGTCACTCTGGATAGGTACGCGGCGAACATGGGGAAGGACGCGGCTGCCCTCTAGCTGGTCGCGAGGACGACACTCGCGCGGAGAGCAGCCCGCCATGTTCGCCTGCTCGTGCGTTGCCGGTGCAATGGACGCTCGAAGTCCGAGGCGGCAGCAGAAGGAGTCGCATGAGCACATCCGAACAGCCGTCGCCTATTCCGGAGTCGGAGCCTCCTCGCCTGCGCGGTCCTCGGCGGGCGCTGGTCGCAGTGGGGATCGTCGCGCTCGTGGTGGTCGGTCGCGGTGGTGACAATCCTGCCGCACGTCACGGCGTCCAGGTCCTCCGCGCCCACCGGCCCGTGCTGCGCACCGCGAAGAGCCGCGTCGCAGGCGCTTTCACTCTCGATGCGCGGCGACGACACGACGAGCTATCAGCTAGACGTCGGCTCGCTCGACCCAGTGGTGGTGAGCGGCGACGGCTATAGCACTGAGCCGCAGCTCGTCCACCTGCTCTTCGACGGCCTCGTCACGACTGATGACGCCAACAACGTCGAGCTATGGGGCGCCGATCATGTCGCCGTCAGTCTCGACGGCTTGACGTACACGTTTCACCTGCATGAGAACCAATCGTTCTCGGACGGCACGCCCATCAAGCCCTCCGATTACGCATGGTCCATCGACCGCGCCCTCAACCCATGCGTCGCAGCCGACCTGCAGCTTGTCTCCGTCAACCAGTCGGCGCTCGCAGTCATCAAGGACGGCGCCGCGTTCGCCGGCGAGAGCTGCGCGAGCGATCACGCGACCGTACGCGGCAAGATCGCGACACTGGTGGGCGACTCGATCGTGCCTGACGACTCGGCGGAGACGCTCTCGATCACCTTGCAGCATCCCGCCGGATACTTCCTCGCTGCGCTCACGCTGCCGAACGCTTCCGTCGTCGAGCGCCAGGCAATGAACGGCCTGGGCACCGACGGCGCATGGATCGCCAACCTGTCAGACGGCCCAACCGGCAGGGGCGGCAGTGGCATGTGGTATCTCGCCTCGCGCGACCGTGCGGGCAACCTCGTGCTCAAGCCCAATCCACATTGGTGGGGCCAAAGCGCCGGCAAGCGCCCCATCTTCACCGAATTAGACGTGCATCTCAACTCGGGGCCTACGCTCAACTACAACGCGTTCCTCGCCTCATCCTATGACTACGTTGATGCGCCCCCGCGTGACAGCCTGGCGGCAGGTCCGCCGCGGCCGGAGTACCACATTGTGCCGGAGCTGTACGTTACGTCCATCGGGTTCAACTGGCACATGGCGCCGTTCAACAACGCCGACGCGCGACAGGCGCTGTGTCTCGCAGTGAACCGCGATAGCATTGCGCAACAGGTGGCGCAGAGTCCCGCGGTCACAACCGGAGTCGTGCCGTACCTTCCTTCATGGCACCTCGTTCCGCAAGGTATGCCTGGCTACGACCCCCAGCTCACCGGCATCGACGGCGTGACGGCGACAAGCGGCGACCTCGCCAAGGCCGAGTCGCATTGGAACGCCTACCTCGCGACGCTCGGCGGAAAAGCCCCGCCAGCCGTTGCGTACACCTATCTGGGTGGCTCGAACGCGCAGACGATCATCGCCAGCGATGTCGTTGCGCAGTGGACCAGCGCTTTCCCTGGACTTAAGGCGTCGAAGCAGGAGCCCCATGGCCTCCTCCAGGCGGGGCCAAATCCATACCAAGTGGCCATGGGTGGCTGGCTCGCGGACTATCCCGACCCGCAGGACTTCCTCTCGCAGCTCTACGAAACGGGTGGAGCATATAACGTCTGGAGCAGTAGCGTGCCGAGCGCCGACGCCCTGCTGGCGACCGCCGATGCCACCAGCGATCCCGCCGAACAAACCGCACGCATGAAGCTCTACAATCAGGCTGAGCAGGCGCTGGTGCAGCAGGTGGCGACCTGCCCACTCTTCCAGCACCAGGCAGGGTACCTGCTGCGCTCCTCCATCTACGGAATGCGCCAGAACGGGCTGGGGCTCTTCGCGGACGACGACTGGGTGACGGGCTACCGCACGGTATAGCAGTGCCGCGGAAAGTGCGCCTGCGTCGAACGAATCGTCTCTCCGTGACTTCTCACCTATCTCTCAGCGCGCGCTAAGGCGCCTGGCGCATGATGTCGCAGAGCCCAGAACTCTGGCCGGGCCGCGATCACCTTAGGAGCTGAGGAGACGCCGATGATCCAGATCTCGCGCCGGGCGGCGATCAAAGACGGCTTGTTAACGGTCAGTGCGGGCATGATCTTGCCGTCGGTCTTCGGGCGGGCCGTGCGGGCAGCCCACAATGCCGCGCAGGAGGGATCGACCTGGGCGCAGGCGGCGCAGAGCCGGACGCTGATCGTCGTGCAAATGGCCGGCGGCAATGACGGATTGAACACGATCGTCCCGTACACCGACGGTGCGTACTATCAAGCGCGACCGACGCTCGGCATCAAGCCCGCCGACGTGCTTGACCTCAACGGGCGCCTGGGAATGAATCCGGCACTCGCGGCGCTGCAACCGCTTTGGGGTGCCAACAAGCTCGCGGTGGTCGAGGGCGTCGGCTATCCCAATCCGAACCTCTCGCACTTTGCCGCGATGGACATCTGGCAGACGCTCGACCTCTCCGGCAGCGGCGGCACGGGCTGGCTCGGCAAATACGTCGCCGGGTACGTCGACAAGGATGGACACCCGTTTGATTCACTGGCCGTCGGCACGCAGCTTCCCACGGCGTTGCGCGCTTTGAACGCGGACGTGCCGGTCGTCTCCAATCCCGCGGCGTATCGCCTCCAACCAGACGCCAGCGCCAGGGCGCAGCAGAGCGCCGCCGAGGCGCGCGTGCAGACGCTGCTGAAGCTCTACAGCACCTATCCACGCTCGGCTCCCTACGCCGCGCTGCTCGACGCCACGGCACAGAGCGCCGTCAGCGGATCGAAGTCGCTCGACAGCGCGGCCTCGTCGTACACCGCGAAGGTGACGTATCCGACGACGAATTTCGCCAAGGGGTTGCAGGTACTCGCCGAGGTGATTGTGCAAGGGTTGGGCCTGCGCGTGGGCTACGTCACGCTCGGCGGCTTCGACACGCACGCCCATCAGGACGTGTCGGACACGGGCCAAGAAGGCACGCACTCGCAACTGCTCACGACGCTCGCCGAAGGGCTCAGCGCGTTCTATGCCGATCTCGACGCCCACGGCGCTGCGGACAACGTGGTGGTGATGACCTGGTCGGAGTTCGGGCGGCGTGTGGAAGAAAACGCCAGCCAGGGGACGGACCACGGCACCTCGGCGCCGCTCTTCGTGCTCGGTAACGGCGTGCAGGGTGGTGTCTACGGCGCTCCACCCGATCTCAACGATCTCGATCCCTACGGCAACTTGAAGTTCACCACCGATTTCCGCGGCGTCTACGCGACGATCCTCGATCGTTGGCTTGGCGCACCGGCGGCGGACGTGCTCGGGGGCAAGTTCGACGAGCAGCCGTTCCTCAATCTCCCTGGATAAGCGGACCTGTGGCAAACCGCGATAGCTCTCGTGCTACTCTCGTGCTACTCTCGGGCTACTCGCTCACCTCGGCGGCATCGCGGTGGGGCGCTTCGTCGTCTTGTTCTGGTGCGGCGTGCGTGGCATCCGGAACGGCGGGCTTCACGTCGTGCTGCGCGGCTGCGATCGGTAGCAGCGCGACAGGGAGGGCCGGGTGCAGCGCGGCGGATACGCTGGCGGTCATCCGCGGGTCGGTGGGGTTGTCGAGCGACGTTTCGACAGCATCTTCTTCAGGGGCATCTACGCGGGCCACCACGAACGCGCTCGGCGGACCAAAACGCACGAGCGGCAGCGCTTGCGCCACCTGCTCAGAGCGACGCGTGCGGCGTCGGCGCGGCAAGCGCGGGCGTAGATCGGTGAGGAAAGCGGCCAGCACGACGAGGTCGATCAGGGCGTACGCCGTCGCGAGCGGCGCCAGGAACTCCGGGAAAGCTTGCGCTGCGTAGAGCGCGCTGGCGGCGGCCTGGGCGCCCGTCAGGAAGATCACCAGCGCCGGTACGCCGAGCAGCAGGCCAGGGAGCAGAAGCAGCCAGCGCCACCCCCGCCCGAGCAGACCGGCGAAGATCACGATCAGCGCGAAGAGCAGCGCGAAGAAGGCGCCGCTCGCCATCGCCAGGCGCACGGGGAGATCGACCCCACCGAGGCCATCGAGGAAGGTCTGAAGCTGTCCGCTGATGAATTGGTTCCACAGCGTGACGAGCGTGCGCGCATAGGTCACGACCGACCACACGCCCGCACCGAGGAAGAGCACCGGCGGGAGCAACAGCACAGCGGCGAGACTGTAGACGGCGGCTCCGCCGAAGATCGCGGAGACCGCGCGACGCACTTTGCCGCGCCGCCTCCGCCGGAACCAGAACGTCGGTAGGCTACCGAGATCATCGGGGAGCACTTCTTCTGGCGTATCCACTGCTGCTCCCCTGAAAAATCGCCATACCGTCCATGACGCTCTACGAGAGGCAGAGCAAGGAGGTTATGGAAATCGCCGTAATCTTAAGGAAACATTCAGCCAACGCTAACAAATCGCCACCGCGGCATGGCGCTGACTGAGCGAAGGCATTGAACCTCAAGCATAGATTTAGCACGAACGAGGCCACATTCGCGGCGCCGGAGAGATGTGTTACGATGCTTTCGAGACACTCGCGCAGCGGCGAGACGCCTCATACCGCGGTGCAGCGAACGAAGAAGGGCGGGGCGAAGCATGGCGACCGTGAAATCCTCGGCCACCAACGCGTCGGGAACGCGGTCTGCGGGCCGGCGCGCGGAGGCAGCGGCGGAGCGTACCGAGAGCGCGGTCGCGGATGCGAGTCGGGGGCATACGGACGTTGGCGCCGACGGTGTTGCTGTCGCGCATGCGGCCGAGTCTGACGGTGGAGCACCGGCGCTGCCCAACGTGACGGACGTCTGGCGCGCGCAGGAGGCGATTCGCGCGCACGTCTATCACACGCCGCTGCTGCACTCACGCACGCTGAGCGCGATGAGTGGCGCCGAGGTGCATCTGAAGGCCGAGAACCTCCAGCGCGCCGGCTCGTTCAAAATCCGCGGCGCGACCTACAAGCTCTCGCGGCTGACCCCAGCCGAGCGTGAGCGTGGCGTCATCGCCGCATCCGCGGGGAACCATGCCCAGGGCGTCGCCATCGCCGCCGCCGCGCTCGGCATCCCTTGCACGGTGGTTATGCCCGCCGGTGCGCCACTCGCCAAGGTCACGGCGACGCAAGGCTACGGCGCGACGGTCGTGCTCCACGGGGACGGGTACGATGCGGCGTACGACCGGGCGCGCGAATTGCAGTCCGCCACGGGCGCGATATTCGTACACGCCTTCGATGACGCCGACATCATCGCCGGGCAGGGAACGGTGGGCCTTGAGATCCTCGCCGATCTGCCAGATGTCGAGGTGATCGTCACTGGCATTGGCGGCGGCGGCTTGATCGCGGGCATCGCCACCGCGGTGAAGTCGCTGCGCCCGGACGTCAAGATCATCGGCGTTGAGGCCGCCGGCGCCGCTTCGATGCGCGCCGCGCTCGACGCTGGCAAAGTCGTGACGCTGCCCGTCTGCAACACCATCGCCGACGGCATCGCCACCAAAGCGACCGGCGCGCGCGATTTCGCCATCGTGCGCTCGCTGGTCGACGAAGTCGTCTGTGTCGATGACGAGGAGATCATCCGCGCGGTGTTGCTGCTGATGGAACGCTGCAAGCTCTTGGTGGAGGGCGCGGGCGCCGTTGGTGTCGCCGCGCTACTCAGCGGGCGCCTCGGCCTCGCAGGGAAGCGTACGGTCGCCGTGCTCAGCGGCGGCAACATCGACATGAATCTCGTCGGAAAGTTCATCCAACACGCGCTCTCCGCGCAAGGCCGCTATCTCGTGTTGCATACGCTGCTGCCCGATCGCCCAGGTGAATTGCTGCGGCTGCTGACGCTGATCGCCGAGCAGAACGTCAACGTGCTCGACGTGGAACACCACCGCGCCGGGCCGCACATGCCGATCCAGCAGGTCGAAGTGATGCTGACGCTGGAGACACGCGATCGCGAACACTGCGACACGCTGATTGGCTTGCTCCGCGACCGCGGCTACGCCACGCGCGAGCCGGAGCCAGCCTTCGATCTCGACCCTGGCAGCAGGCCGTGAGCATCGCCATGAACGTCTGCGGGGTTCTGATGACAGCCAACGGCGAGCGAGCTATACTGCGCGCATGAACAACGCGCACACGAGTGAAACTGAGCGGCGGGGCGTGCTCGTCAACCGCGTCGCCATTGTGACGGGTGCCAGCCGCGGCATCGGGCGGGCGGTAGCCACACTCTTCGCCGCGGAGGGGGCCGCCGTGGCGCTCGCGGCGCGCGATGTGGAGGCGCTCGTCGCCAACGTGCAGGAGATCGAGGCGGCTGGCGGCGTTGCCCAGGCCATCCCCACGGACGTGCGCGACGAGGCGAGCGTTGCGGCGCTCTTCGCACGCACCAACGCCACGTTCGGGCCAGTCAACATCGTGGTGAACTCCGCTGGCGCCGTGGCGAACGTACCCTTCGCGGAGATGGAGACGGCGACCTGGGATCAGGTGCTTGGCACGAACCTGCGTGGCACGTTTCTCTGCTGCCGCGAGGCGTTTCGCGCGATGGCGCCACATGGCGGCGGCGTGATCGTCAATCTCTCGTCGCTCTCGGGCGTGCGCGGTGTGGAGAAGTTTCCGGGGCTGAGCGCCTACAACACCTCCAAGTTTGGCGTGGCGGGGCTCAGCGAAATCCTCGCGGTTGAGGGGCGTCCGCACAACATTCGCGTGGTGGCGGTGAGCCCTGGCGCGGTGGATACCGAGATGCTGCGCGCGGCGGCGCCGCACCTGAAAGCGGGGATGACGCCGGAAGAACTTGCGCGCATCCTCCTCTTCCTCGTGGGCGCCGACGCGCGCCCGCTCAGCGGCACCAATCTGGAGATCTTTTCGAACGGGTGAGGCACGCTGCCACTTCTCGCGCGGGAGTGGCGCGAAGCGCAACGCAACGGGGGCCGCGCGTGAGGGTATCGTCCAGCCGAGGCACGGGCGGGACGGGCAGCGAGCGGCGCTGGGAGGTGGTGTATGCGGAACGAAGCAGATGAGGCGGCATCGACCGAGGCGCGCACGCGAAGGACGCGACGCGATCTGCTGCGCGCGGGATTCGGGCTTGCGGCAAGCGCGCCACTTGCGGGTCTGCTGGCCGCGTGCGGCGACACTTCGGCCGGGCAAGTCGCGCCCACCGCGACCGCTTCGCCTACCGCGACCGTCCAACCGACCGCAACGCCGGATACGCGACCGATCACGCTGGCAATCACCGGCGATGTGATGCTGGGCCGCTCGCTGAACACGCAGATCCTGGCGACGACCGACCGGTTTCCCTTCAACGACACGGCGGAGTACCTCAACTCCTTCGACCTGACCGTCGGCAATCTTGAGTGCGTGATCTCGAAGAAGGGCCAGCGCGAGCCGAAGGAGTTCACCTTCCCAGTAGATCCGGCGGCGTTCCCGCGGCTGCTGGCGGCGGGCTTCGACGTCGCTTCGCTTGCTAATAATCATAGCGGCGACATGGGAAAGGACGCCTTCGTGGACATGCTCGGCGCGCTCCCCAAGTACAACATCACGCCGCTGGGTGGCGGGCGCAATCTGGCCGAGGCACACGCTGGCGTGATTCGCCGGGTACGGACGACGACGGTGGGCCTTCTGGCGTACTGCGAGATTGGCCCGCAGAATTTCGAGGCTGGGGCTTCGACCCCCGGCAGCGCCTGGCTCGACCTCGCGCCGATGCGCGCGGACATCAAGCGCCTGCGGCCCCAGGTGGACTATTTGATCGTCTTCACGCACTGGGGCATCGAGTACGTGACGCAGGAGAACGCGGACCAGATCGGCTTCGCGCACGCCGCGATAGACGCGGGGGCCGACTTCGTCGTCGGCGCGCACCCCCACGTACGTCAACCGTCAG
This sequence comes from uncultured Chloroflexia bacterium, assembly GCA_963785845.1. Taxonomy (GTDB): domain Bacteria; phylum Chloroflexota; class Ktedonobacteria; order Ktedonobacterales; family JADMIN01; genus CAWAWP01. The sequence goes on from CAWAWP010000004.1 coordinate 781,186, forward strand.
AGACGTATCGTGGCAAGCCAATCGTCTACAGCCTGGGGAACTTCGTCTTTGACGAGATGCCCGGCCCCGACGAGAGCCAGGGCAGCGTCCTCAGCATGACGCTGCAAGGCGCGAAGCTCCTCGATTGGAAGCTCCGCACTGCGCGCATCGGGTACAGCGGTGCGCCCAAGTGGGAGTAAGCAGCGCGGAGATTGAAGCTCTGCGGTCAGCGAGGCCGCGGAGGGCAGGCGGCGCAGCACGCTTTGCCGTCAACTAGCCTTCGGCGAGGATCGCCGCCAGCACGTCGGGGGCGACATTGCCGCCGGAGAGGATCAGGCCCGCGCGCGCGCCGAAGGGGCGCAGCTTGCCGGCGAGCGCGGCCGCGGCGGTGACCGCGCCGGTCGGCTCGACCACCAGCTTCATGCGCAGCAGCAGGTAGCGCATCGCCTCCTTCACCTCGTCCTCGCTGACCAGCACCACGTCGTCCACCGCGCCTTGTATCACCGGCCAGGTGAGCGTGCCGAGCTGCGCGGTGCGGATGCCGTCGGCGAGGGTGTCGGGTGGGGCGATCTGCACACGCTCGCCGGATCGCAGTGAGAGCGCGGCATGGTTGGCGGCCTCAGTCTCCACGCCGACGACCGTGATTGCTGGCCGCAACGCGTGGGCGATCACGGCGGTGCCGGAGAGCAGCCCACCACCGCCCACCGGCGCGGCGATCACGTCGAGATCGGGGATGTCCTCAAGGAGTTCGAGGGCGGCGGTGCCCTGGCCGGCCATGATCGCCGGATTGTTGTAGGGCGGGATCAGCGTCAGGCCGCGCTCGCCGGCGAGGCGTCGTGCCAGTGCCTCGCGATCCTCCGTGAAGCGGTCGTAAGGGACGATCTCCGCGCCGTAGCCGCGCGTCCCGGCGACCTTGACGGCGGGTGCGTCGGTCGGCATGCAGATTACCGCGGGGATGCCGAAGATGCGCGCGACAAGCGCCACGGCCTGCGCGTGATTGCCCGACGAGAAGGCGATCACCCCCCGTGCGCGCTGCTCGTCGGGCAGCGTGGCGATGGCGTTGTACGCCCCACGAAACTTGAATGCGCCACCGCGCTGGAACTGTTCGCACTTGAAGAAGACATGCATGCCGCAGGCCTCGTCGAAGCTGCGCGAGGTGTGGATCGGCGTGCGGTGAGCGACGCCGCGCAGCCGTTCGGCAGCGGCGAAAATATCGGCGGCGCTGATCGGCAGGGCGGTACCCGGCTCGCTCTCGGCTGTGGTCATGCGGCGTACCTCCTGCTCGTAGATGACGGTTTAGCCTGCGCGCGAAGGATCGTCTGGCCCTGCGATCTCCGGTTGCGATGGATCTGGCAGGTCGGGGATCTCCGGCGAGATCGGCTCTGGATTCGTCGGCTCCTCGGGCTCACCCGGCTGATTGGGGGGCAGACGGGGTATCTCGGGTTCGGCGGGCGACGGGATAGTTGGCTCTTCTGGCGGTTCGCCCGGCGTCCAGGGTGTTTCTGGCTCGATGGGATCGATCGGCATGGTCCCTCCGCGTTCGGTGCGTCGCCGGCGACGCTACGCCATTGTAGCCCATGCGCCGTCTGGCCGTCACTCGGCGGGGATGCCAGCGAGCGGCGCGGAGAAGCGGCAGGTGGGGCAGTCGATGTGGATGCCAAAGCGCTCGTCCGACCAGGCGAAGTAAGCGGGAAGCTCATCCGCCGCACCGCTGGCAACACCGGAGTCCAGCCAGGCGAGCGCCTGCGCGGTCGCATCGACCTGTGGCCCGCCCTCGCGCAGACGCCGTGTGAGCGAGCGGCGCACGCGCTCGACTCCGGCGCGCATCAGCTGCTCGACGTCGACGCCGTCGCGCGTTGCGGGGGTTGCCTCGTGCGCGCGCCAGAGCAGCATGGCGTCACCGGGATCGACATTGCGGGCGACGGCGGCCACGAGCACGTACAGCGTCTCGGAGGCGCCGCAACCCGCCGCTTCGTGCGCGGCGATCTCCTGGTCGAGCAGCCAGCGTACTATCTGATGATCGCTCGGGCGCAGCGCGCCCACCAACATGCGGACGAGCGTGGCGCGCAGGGCGGCATGCTCGCGCTCGGTGGCCTCGTCAGCGGCAAAGGCAAGCGAGCGGCGTGCGCCTTCGCGGGCGGCGGCCTCCCGTGAACGGAGCGCGGCGAGCAGCCGGCGCGCGTGTGCGACGATCGGCGTGCCCGCGGCGGAGGCGGAGGTCGCGCTCATTCGCCGTCATCCTCGTCTAGCGGGCGCACGTCGGCGAGTTCGAGGCCGCCAGCGCGCAGCAGCGCCTGGATCACCGGATCGGCGCGGACCTCTTCTTCGAGCGTCTTGACCGGCCGTAGATCAGGGCGGCGCGCTGCGACGGATTGCGCCTTCAGCACAGAGTTCGACGCGGCGTAGCTGGCCGAGGCGTCGCGCACCGCGCTATCTGGCGAGCGCCTCGGCTCTGGAGGTGAGCCGTTATCTCGCGGCCCACTGACCTCCGGCGAACGTCCACCTGGCGCGCCGCCTCTCGTCGAGGGTCCGGGACCAGAGCCAGCCGGACCATTGGCGGCGCCGGGCCCCGACCCTCCGTTGGATGCGTCGGGCGCGTTCGCGCCAGAGCCGGACGCGCTTGCCATGACGACCTTGACGCGCATCGGCTCTTCGAGCACCTGCAGGAGCGCCCACTCGATGGCCGCGCGACTGGCCGGCTCGCGCAGCTTATCATGGTGGAACTTGAATTCGGCCTGAATGACGAGCGCCGGCGACTCCCCTGGCTGGAAGAGCACCGGGTGGGCGGAGTGGAGCAGCGCGGCGACGCTGTGGCTCTTCTGCTTGCAGACCTGCTTGATCAACGCCCACTGATCCTGCGCGCGGCGCAAGGGATCGTCGCCAGCGGGCTGGCTTCCTACCGCTTCGTCGAGCCACACACCCTCGACGACCACCATCTCAGCGGCAACGCTGGCGGCAACGGGCGGCACGTGGCCCGCGCTCGCACGCGACGTTTCTGGCTGCGGCGATGCGGCGGGGTGGTCCAAAGCTGGGGTTGCGGGGGTCGGCGGCGTCACCATGCCAGCCAGCGGCGGAGCCTCGCGCTCGATGGCGGCGAGGTCGAGTTCCTCCACAGGGTGGGCGGGCGCTGGTTGCGCGGGGATGCCACTCGTCGGCGCGGGAGAAGCGATCGGAGTTGCCGTTTCTGCCGCTTTTTCAAATTTCTGCGCCGGCATGGAAGCGGACGGCATTGCCATTCTTGCCGCATGTGCGGGCGGCGCGGGCGGCTGCGTCGTGCCACTCTGACCGCCGCGTGCTCTGATGCCCACGCATTCAAGGAAGGAGAGTTCGAGCGCGAGTTGCGGCACCGGCAGGCCGCGGGCGGGCGTCTCGTTGCGTGCGAAGACGCGGGCGCAGGCGGTCAGTTCATCCAGCGAAAACTGGAAGGCGAGCGCGTTGATCTCGCGGGCATCCTCCTCGCCACGATCGGCCAGCGTGGCGACATCCGCGCCCGCGCGCGCAAGCATCAGCGCGCGCCATTCGTCGGCGATCTGCGTGTTGAGCTGGCGGAGGTCGGCGCCCGACGTGACGAGTTCATGGATCAATGTCAACCCGTCGGCGGCACGCTGCTCGGCGACGTAACCCAACAGGCGGCGGAGCAGCCCCGGATCGGCGAGGCCGAGCATGTCGCGCACCCGCTCAGGGGTGATGCGTGCGCCGGTGTAGGCCATCGCTTGATCGAGCAAACTGACGGCGTCGCGCATGCCACCCTGCGCGGCACGAGCCAGCAGTTCGGCGGCTCCAGGCTCCAGGTCGAGACCTTCGGCGCTGGCAATGGTGGCGAGGTGGGCGACGATATTGTGCGTGGTGTGACGGCGGAAGTCGAAGCGTTGGCAGCGCGAGATAACCGTCGGCAAGACCTTATGCGCCTCGGTGGTGGCGAGCACGAAGATCACGTGCGGCGGCGGCTCCTCCAGCGTCTTCAACAGCGCGTTGAAGGCTGCGGTGGAGAGCATGTGGACCTCGTCGACGACGATCACACGGTAACGACCGCCGACGCCGAGCAGCCCAACGGTTTCGCGCAGATCGCGTATGTTGTCGACCCCGGTGTTGGAAGCGGCGTCGATCTCGACCACGTCGGGCGAATTGCCCGCGGTGATCTCACGGCACGAGAGGCACTCGTTGCATGGCTCGCCGTCCTGCGGGTTGGAGCAATTGACGGCCTTGGCGAGCAGGCGTGCGGTGCTCGTTTTGCCGGTGCCGCGGGGGCCGCAGAAGAGGTAGGCGTGGGCGAGGCGACCGTCGCGGACGGCGTTGAGCAACGTGCGCACGACAGCCTCCTGGCCGATCAGTTCGGCGAAGGTCTGCGAGCGCCACTTGCGATACAGCGATTGAGACGCCATGAGCTGCCCCGGAATGAGGATGAATGCATGGACACATGCCGGCGCCGTCGAATGCACACGCCCCGCGCGAGCGATGCGCCACGGCATAGTGTAAAGACGAGACAGCAGGCCGAATCGCCGCGGCAATCGCGAACGTTGACGGGGCCATGAAGGGGTGTACGCGGACAGAAGGAGAAGCGATCGTGCACCTACCGTCGATTCGCGCCGTCAGCCCCGCTTGACACTCGAGCTCAGACCCGGCGATCCCGCGGCACCCAGAGCGGTCCACTTACCGCTGCTTCCTTCCGGACCTGACGGGGTTCGCAGACATCTGCCGCGCGGGGACCAAATCCTCATAACTCTTGCGCCCCTTGGGGCCAGCTAGCGCTAAAACCTCGGGCGGGAATTCGGTCCCGCATAATGAGCATTTCGGGTACAGGGCAGCCCAGGCTCCCCACCTAGCACGATCAGGATCTATTGTATGCCAGCGCGCCGAGCCCGTCAAACCACGAGGACGACCGGGCGGCGGGCGATGCACTCAGCCGCGTCGCCCCGCGCCCAGCCCGAATTGTGAGAGTTTACACAGATAGGGCGGCTGCTGCGTCACGCCTCGGGTATCATACGTATACGGGAAAGGTTGTCCGCTTCGCCTCGGGAGCGTCCCGCGGGGAGGTGCGATGAGAGGAGCTGGCGATGACCATTCCATTCGATGAGATGCAGACGCGCCGCTTGCCGGTGTACTTGCTGCTGGATTGCTCCGGTTCGATGCAAGGGACGAAGATCGTCCAGGTGAACAACGGTGTGCAGCTGCTCTATCAGGAACTGATGGCCGATCCGCGCAGCGCCAACACCGTACATATCAGCCTAATCCCGTTCGCCGCCACGGCTTATCAGTTGGAACTGGTGCCACTGGCGCAGTTCACGCCGCCGCAGCTCACCATTGGTGGCGGCACCTCGCTTGGCGCGGCGCTTGGCCTGCTGAATCAATCGCTCGACGCGGACCTGAAGCCGAACGTCATGGGACAGAAGGGTGACTATAAGCCCCTGATCTTCCTGCTGACCGACGGCCAGCCGACCGACTCATGGCAGGGCGAGGCGCAGAAACTGCAATCACGCACGACGAACCGCGCGCAGAACATCGTGGCGCTGGCGATCGGGCACGACGCCGACGAGAGCGTGCTCAAGCAGATAACGCCGTACGTGCTGCGCATGGACGCGGTGACGCCCGACGCGCTGCGCGGCTTTTTCCAGTGGATGTCGGCCTCGATCAAGACGGCGAGCCAGGCGGCGCAGCAGGGCGACGGCCAGGGCGTGCAGATGCCGCCGGTACCCAACGGCATCACCTTCGACCTCTAGACCGCGTCACGGCGACACCCGGCCTGATGGGAGGGCACCATGAGCAGTCCGCGCGACGGCGGAAGGGTCACCGGCGATGAAGCGGGCGAACCGCCTACCGCGCAGGTTCCCGACGGCGAGCCTGGTCCCGCGCCGAGCGAGCCGCGGGACGATCTCGCGGCGATGGTGCAGGGCTACGGCTATCAGGTGCAGGCAGGCGGCTGGCGGCATCTGCCCGCGCACGACGACACCTTCGCGGCTCCCGAGGATCGCGTGGAGGACTCGCTGACCCTCGTCGTGGCCGACCCTGAACGGAACGGCTGGTTCGGCAAGCGGCCCGCGCGCTGGGCGATCCTCGGCGCCAGCCGGCGCGGACTGAGCCATCAGCACGAAGGCAAATTCCGCGAGGACGGCCTGACGGGGGCGACGGTTCACGGATGGCATGTGGCGGCAGTGACCGACGGCGGCGGCTCGTATGCGCTGGCGCGGGTCGGCGCGCGGATCGCCGCGGAGGCCGCGCTGGCGGGCATGAGCGAGCGTGCGTCGCTCAGCGTGTCGCCGGGCGAGTCGGCGCTCAGCGAGATACTGCGGGCGGGGCTGAACGCGGCCCATGCGGCGCTTTTCGCCGAAGGCGCGCGCCGCGCAACCGCGGACCCGCCGGCGACGGTGAAAGACCTGCGCACGACGCTGCTGCTGGTGGCGCACCGCGATCTGGGAAACGACGAGCACCTGATCGGCGGCGCGCAGGTGGGCGACGGCATTGTGGTCGCGCGCTGCGGCGACGAGCCGCTCGACAACGCCAGCCCGCTGCTGTGGCTGGGGCAACCTGACACCGGGCCGAGTGGCAACGAGGTCTTGTTCCTGCAAGACGTACAGCCCAACGCCTGGGAGTCGCCCGCTGAGGGGAAGGCGCGCATCTTCGTGCGGCGTGTGCGTGGCGAGCACGTCTATTGTGTGGCGATGACCGACGGGGTCGCCGACGACTTCCTGCCCAACGAGCAGAATCTCTGGCGCCTTGAGCGCACGCTCCTCAACGACGTGCTCGACCGGCCCAGCCTGCCCGAAGCGGCAGCGGCGCTCTCGACGCTGCTCGACTACGAGCGAGCCGACTCCTTCGACGACCGGACGCTCGTCTGCATTTATCGCATGGGTGATCGCCCATGGACGTGACCTTTAGCGACGGCACGCGCGAGCGCTACGAGGATCGACCGTGGAAGCAAGGGACGCAGGGAGCGATCTATCGCTCGCTCGACGGTAAACATCTGGTCAAGCTCTTCATCAACATTCGCACCGCCGCCGGAATCGCCCAGCGGCAGCAGCAGGTCGACACAATCATCGGCGAATACAACGTCGTGCGCGGCGATCCCTATTGGGATCAACTCTTCACCTGGCCGGATAAGCGCGTGGTGAAGCCGGGGCTTGGCGTGCGCATGCGCTTCGTCCACGGCATGACGACGGTGGATCACTTCTTCTTCCCCGAGGCGTACTCACGGCTGCGCCCCGATCAGAAGGGCTGGTGGATCGGGCGCGTCGCGGCGGCGATCAAGTTGGCGCGCGCGGTGCAGCGCCTCTCCAGCCGTGGGCTCTGTCACTCGGACCTCTCAGAACGCAACCTGCTGGTCGACGCGCTCGAAGGCAGGCTCACGATCCTCGACTGTGACAGTCTCGTCGTGCCGGGGGTGTTGCCGCCAGACGTGCTGGGCACCAAGGAATACATGGCGCCGGAGCTGGTGAGCGGACGCGCCAAGTGGCCCTCGACGGAGACCGATCGCCATGCGTTGGCCGTATTGCTCTATCGCTGGCTGCTCTATCGCCACCCGCTGCTCGGGCCGAAGCAGCACCACCCCGATCCCGATATCGACGAGCGCCTGGCGCTTGGCGACCGCGCGCTCTACGTCGAGCATCCCACCGACGTGAGCAACCGCCCGCGCGGGCGCTACGTCTCGGCGGACTCGCTGACGCCGCGCCTCCGCGATCTCTTCCAGACAGCGTTCGTCGACGGCCTGCACGCGCCGGGACGCAGGCCGCTGCCTGAATACTGGGAACAGGCGCTCATGGAGCTATTCGACCGCATCGTGCCCTGTTCCAATCTGGCCTGCGAGCAGAAGTTTTACGCCGCGCAAGAGTCGCAGCCGCCGCGTTGTCCGCTCTGCCAGACGCCGCTGCAGTTCCCCGGGCGCATCCCGTTCCTCAAGTTGCGGCGACCGGCGCGCGACTCGACCTCGGTGCAGTTCCTCGACGAAGGGCGCTATGCCTATTACGTCGTCGGCTGGCCAGAGCGCGCGCTCTACGCCTGGCATGGCGATCCGAGCATCAAGCCCGTGCCGGAGAGCGCCGGCGCGCTGCCGGATACGCGCCCACGGGCCATCTTTCGCTACGATGCGCCGCACGGCGAGTGGTTCCTCTTCAACGCGGGGCTGCCGGACCTGACCCTCACCGAGGAAGGTCAAGGCGAGCAGACGCAGCCGATAGCCATAGGCGCCTATGCGCCCCTGCGACACAACGCGCGCCTACTGCTCGGCAAGCCGGACGTCGGGCGCGCTGCGTATGTGGAGCTGCGCCGGGTGGGGTAGCGAGCAAACCAAGCAAGCGTGTCACGTCGAGCTAGCGCGGAAAGGGTCGGGCATGGGTCAGCCATCGCGTACGGCGGCGGAGCAGTGGGTGGTCGACCTCCCCGCGCCCGCCGTCGATGGGCATGAGCCGTGGCCGGTCCTCTCGTTCACGCCCGACTCCCGCGCGCTGGTCGCCCACGGCCAAACGCAATGGACCGCGCTCGACGCACTGCCCACGGGAAAAGACGCCGCGAAACAACGCCTCCCACGGACCTTACCCGCTGGCGTGGCGCCGGTGCCCGTTCCCGCACTCGCGCCAACGACCCGTGGGCGCACGGCGGTGCCCGCGCGTCCGATCGCCGTCGCGCGGACGAATGCTGGGCCGCCCGCTTTCCCGCCGCGTGTGCTGCGCCACGCGACGCCGCCGGCATATCCGCAGCCCATGATGGCGCGCACCCCCATTCGCGGGCGGATCCCCGAGGCGCCTAAGAAATCGCTCGGCGCCTGGGCGTTCCTCGCGCTGGTGCTGGGGACGGCGAGTCTCGCGCCCCTCTTCTGGCAAGACGCGCCTACCCAATGGGTCCCACTGACGGCCCTCGTCGCACTCTTCTGCAGCATGATGGTTTTCTCGCGGGCGCAGCGCGGCATCACGCCCCACGGCACGATCAGCGCGGCGCGCTGGGGATGCGGCTTCGCGCTGATCGCCACGGCGCTGTGGATCATTGGTATACTGCTAGTGATGGGGCAACTCGGCACGGGCTAACGGGGGTCACCATCGCGCGGCGCACCAGCACCTGCGGAGGATACACGGGACGATGAGCTTCGAGATCGATTGGGGAGAAACACCGTCGCGGCGGTTGCCGGTCTATCTGCTGCTGGACTGTTCCGGCTCGATGCAAGGGGTGAAGATCGTCAGCGTCAACAACGGTGTCTCGACGATCTACGAGGAGTTGATGCGCGATCCACGCAGCGCCAACACCGTCCACATCTGCGTGATCTACTTCAACGATCAGGCATACCAACTCGACATGGTGCCGATCACCCACTTCACCCCGCCGCAGCTCTACGCCAGCGGCACCACGGCGCTCGGCGCGGCGCTGCACCTACTCAACGAATCGCTGGAGCGCGACCTCATACCCAACGAGCCTGGTAGGAAGGGCGACTACAAGCCGCTCGTCTTCGTGCTCACCGACGGCCAGCCGTCCGACGCCTGGCAGCGCGAGGCCGAGCTGCTGCGCGCGCGGGCAACGTCTGGGCGGCCCTTGAACATCATCGGGCTGGCGATCGGCGACGACGCCGACACGAGTGTCATCCAGCAGATCGCCTCGACCACCCTGAAGATGCAGAACGTCTCGGCGGAAAACATCCGCGCCTACTTCGACTGGGTCTCCGCCTCGATCAAGACCGCGAGCCAGGCGGGCCAGGTGGCCGCGCCAGACGGCGAGGGGACGCGGATAAAGCTCTCGGCCCCGCCGCAGGGCATCGAAGTGCAACCGTAACACACCACAGCGCAACGTTGGCGGGAGAGTATCAGTTGGACGTGAGATTCAGCGACGGTGGCGTGGACCGCTGCGAAGATACCCCATTCGCACGCGGCGCGCAGGGCGAGATCTTCAAGTCGCTCGACGGGCGTCACGTCATCAAACTCTATCGCCCAGACTATCTCGACGGCGACCGGCAGCGCCAGCTCGAACGCCAACTCGACAAGATCATCTATCACTACAACGCCCCCGCCGGCGATCCCTACTGGGAGGCGATGTACTCCTGGCCCGATCGCCGCGTGACCTATCCGCGGCTCGGCGTGCGCATGCGCCTGGTGACGGGAATGACCAGCCTCGATCACTTCTTCTTCCGCGCCGCCTACGATCGCCTGCCGCCAGAAAAGCGCGGCTGGTGGATCGGGCGCGTCGCCAGCGCAATCAAGCTTGCGCGCGCCGTCAACCGCCTCCACTCCAAAGGGCTCTGCCACTCCGACCTCTCGGAGCGCAACGTCGTGGTCGATCCCTCCAACGGCAACACCACCCTACTCGACTGCGATAGCCTGGTGGTGCCGGGCGAGCTGCCCGCCGAGGTGCTTGGCACGCCGGAGTACATGGCGCCAGAGTTGCATAGCGGCAAGATTAAGGAGCCGTCGGTCTTCACCGATCGCCACGCGATGGCGGTGCTGCTCTATCGCTGGCTGCTGTATAAACATCCGCTGCTCGGCCCGAAGCACTACGACGCCGATCCCGAAAGGGATGAGTGGTACGCCCTTGGCGAGCGCGCGCTCTTCATCGAGAATCCAACCGATACCTCGAATCGCCCGCCAAACCTGCTGGTCGGCGCGGACTCGCTCTCGCCGCGGGTCCGCGAATTATTCCACAAAGCCTTCGTCGAAGGGTTGACACTGCCGACGCTGCGCCCCTCCGCCGAGGCCTGGGAAAACGCGCTGATCGAGATGTACGACCGCATCATCCCCTGCGCCAATGCCGCCTGCGCCCAGAAGTTCTTCGTCGCGCCAGACGTCGGGCCGCTGAAGTGCCCGCTCTGCCAGACGGCGATCACCTTCCCCGACGCGGTCCCCTATCTCAAGCTACGCGCGCCGCGCAAGGTGAACGCCGCGGTGCAGTATCGCGACGAAGACAAATTCGCGCGCTACGTCGTTGGCTGGCCCGACCGCACGCTGCACCTCTGGCACGCCGACCCGCAGGTGAAGCCGACGCCGGGGATTCAGGGAGGCGCGGATCAACGCCCCGTGGCCGTCGTGCGCTTTGACGTCCACAAGAAGTCGTGGTCGCTAGAAAATCAGCGTCTGGCGGATCTGCAGGTGGGAATCGGCGCGGAGCCCGATATGCGCTGGGAGCGAGTGCCGATCGGCGCGCGCGTCAGTCTGCACCCGAACGCGCCGCTCCAGCTCGGTCAGGAGAACATCGCCCGCCGCATCTACGTCGAGATGCGCAACTCGCAGTGACGCCCTGCTCAGCACGGCCACGGCTGGCCCCACATCGTCCCTCGCTCGCAGGAACGGCGCCAAGGCGGTTGCGAGCCCCGTTTGGGAAGACTCTCCACCGTCATGTGGAGGCAGATAGTTCACGCCGAAAGGGCATTTGTTGCTCCATAGTCCACATTCCGCGCGGGGAGTGACGAGTTTGAAGAACACCGTCGCTGCCAGCCATCCGAGATCGAGCGAGGGTCTCTTGGGCTGAAGGCAGTAGGCGATGAGCCGGGCGAGCAGGTTGAACAGGAAATTGTGCGGGCTGCGCGTGGTGAAGGATCAGGAGAAGTCGCGTAGCCGCCCCCATAGGTCAGGAATCGGCGCGTTGAGTTGGCAGAACGTGACCGGTGCGCCTTGCTCCAGCCCCTGGACCTCGTACGGGACGATGAGGTGGCCGATGATGCGGGATGACGAGCACATCCATGAGACATCAGATGGTTGGTAATCGACCATGAGCGCGGACGTAGCTGTGAGATCAGGCGGGAGCCAATACCAATCAGTCAGCTGTGGGCTCATCACCGCAGGAAGCCGGCTGGGATCCCCATAGATCCAGAGCGCCGCCGGCACGCCGTAATAGGCCGAAATGATGACGGTGTCATTGCGCTCTGATTGCGGGGAGATCGCCATACATGGTCTGCACTTGACGCGCAACGTCGTCCCATCCCACGCTGTCGGCAAAGAGTTCATTCTTGGAATCGAGGCCGGCAGCGTGAAGGCGATTTGCAGGAGTGATCGGGAGGGTGAGTTGAACGAACGCGACAAATTCGAGCGCGCTCGCCACGACGACAGCGATCTGGAGGGCTCCACGTATCTTAGGGCGCTTGACCGTGGAGATCGCCATCAGCCCTTGAGCCATAGCGAGAGGTACGGTCCCCACCGCATAGTAGGACTTACCTACGAAGAGGTAGAGAAGCAAGGGAACGACACACGCGATTCCGATCGGTCGCAGCAGCGGACTGCGAAATAACGACACCAGTCCCGCGAGCCACAGGGGAACCAGGAAGAAGAGGTACCCGAAGACCTCAATGAGATAGGCACCTGGGCCGCCACCTGAGCCTTGATGGTTCGAGATGTAGGTGAGCGACGGAAAACCCTCGGCCACCTGCCAGACGAGATTTGGCGCCCATATCAGAATCGTTATCGCTGCAGCGATCCACGGGTACCTCGTCCGCAAGGTCGACCGCAATGGAGGAGTAAGCAGGATGGCAATGCCAATGCCCACGATGAGACCGACGATTGTGTACTTGACTTCAAGTCCTATCCCGAGAGTGATTCCCAGATAGATCCAGTATCGGCGCCGCCCGTCAGTGACCAGGCAGAGAAACCAGTAGAGAGCCACCATCCAAGTGACTTCATCAAAGGTCACGGTCTGAAAAACCCAGTTCGCACCCAGGAAGTAGGGCGCCACAATGGCAATGAGGAGCGCGAGGCCTTGGAGCCGCAACGAGCCGCCCAGTCGGCGGACATAGAGGCCAGAGAGGATGACCATAAACCCGCCGAGGAGGGTTGGGAGCAGCCGAAGCGCCCAGGGGCTGATCCCGAGAAGTCCGGTTTCCAGTCGAGCTAGGAGCGGCACGACTGGCGGAAAGTCGACATACCCGAGTGCCGGATGGCGACCGCTGTCGAGGTAATAGAGCTCATCAGTGTGAAAACCGAGGGTACCATTGGTTGCAAGATGCAGCGCAATAATGCCTACTGCAGCCCCTCCGAAGAGGAAGAAAGCCGCTGGGCCGATACGGCGCCTGCCCGCAAGGCGACTCCAGCCAAGGGACATCTTGGGCATAGCAGGCTTCCTCCTAACCCGTACGACAACGTCCGTTTACGTCCATTCATCTTTCCGTGCATACGGACCCCTCGCGTGATGACTTTCCAACAGACATGAGGCTCGGTTCCGCGCAAGAACGCGAGCATTGCAGATTGGCGTGGAGATCTATACGGTGTAAATCTCGTTCCGCGTATGCAACGGGCAGTGGCCAGCCGCGATTATCCCAAACTGACCTTATCGCTGGTATTGCCGTCCAGCGTCTGACAGAGCAACGGCGCATGGGGGTGGCGCATGGGGGGCGCCAGCGCCAGCATACGCTGCGTCAGGACGGCGCGGTGATCCCACGAGTAGCCGTAGGTGACCGTGAACGTGTGTGCATCTGTGTCCGCGCCACACGCTTGCGGCCGGGGACATGCCTTGCGCCCGCCAGTGAGCTACTCCCAGCGGAAATAGCGAATGGCGATGAATCCGAAAATGACCGTGTACACGCCCATGGTGAGCAGTGCCACGGATGAAACGCTGCCGTTGAAGGCGGCCTCAAGCAACGCCCTGACAGCCGCGCCGCTCGGCGAGTAATACATGATCGTCGCCAAAGGGCCGCCAACCTGCGCCGGCTGCACCCACAGACCCGATAGGAAGAACAACACGAAGAGCACCGCCCCGTCGACGACCTGAGCGACCGACTGCGCGCGGCATCAGCGCCGCCAGCATCAAGCCAAGCGCAAATATCTCGGCGATCGCGAGCAGGAGCGAAACCGCAAACGGCAAGAGCTGTACGTTGAGTGATGCGCCGAACACCAGCGCGCCACCCCCGATGATGATCAGCACCGCCGCCGCCGCCAGCACCAGGTCGATGATCAACTGCACGGCAAGCAGCAGAGTTGGCTGCAGCGGCGTCGTGGATACCCGCCTCAGCCAGCCGATCTCACGATCTCTGACCAGCGTGGTGGGCAGGGAAGTCGAGATCCCGATGAGGCTGACGACCAGGAGGGTTGGCACCCAAAGATCGATGATCGATAGACCCGTATCGCCCACCTGTCCGGGCACGGCCCGCCCGATGAACCCGAACACGGCCAGCAGAACCGCTGGAAGTCCGATGCCCGCCAGCAGGGCATAGGGCTCTCGCAAGGAGAGCTTGGTCTGGACTTTGAGCAGCGCGGCGAAGCGCCCCCCCGACCGGTGACTCGTTGCCTTTGCGACGCGTGAAGCACTCATAGCGCAACGCCTCCCTCAACCGTGGAGGCGTCGCCTTTCGTCAGCTTGAGGAAGGCATCCTCCAGGTTCCCAGCGCGCGCCTCCACCTCGGAGACCCCAACGCCGATCGCTGCCAGCGCGGTGATCACCGCCGACGCGAGGTCGCCCGTACCGGTGACGGTGATGTAGCGCTGCTTCCGCTCGATCTCGCTCACACCGGGTATCGCTCGCAACGTCTGATCGTCAACTGGTTGTGATGGGACGAATCGGACCCTGCTCTCTCCCGCTTTCGCCGCGATCGCTTCCGGCGTATCGAGCGCCCTGAGCGTTCCTTGATTGATCAGCGCGAGGCGATCACACAGTCTCTCGGCCTCGTCCATGAAGTGCGTCACCAGGATCACCGTCACGCCGCGCTCTCGCATGCGTTCGATGAGGTGCCAGGTTTCACGCCTCGCCTCCGGATCGAGCCCCGTGGTCAGCTCGTCGAGGATGGCGAGCTTTGGGTTGCCCACCAGAGCCAGTGCGATGGATAGCCGCTGTTTCTGGCCGCCGGAAAGGTTCTTGAACGCGGTGCCCGCGAACTGCTTGATGCCCAGCGATTCGAGCAGTTCGTCCGCATCCAGGGGGTTCGCGTAGAACGAGGCGAAGAGGCTCACCGCCTCCCCTACCTTCAACCGCGGAGGCAGTGCGCTCTCTTGCAACTGGACGCCGACCAACGCTCTGATCTTGTTTCTCTCCGTCTGCGGAGAAAGCCCGTACACGCTGATGGCTCCCGCGTCAGGAGCGCGCAGCCCCGATATGCACTCAACACAAGTCGTTTTGCCCGCGCCGTTGGGTCCGATGATGCCGAAAATCTCGCCCGCATGTATGGAAAAGGAGACGTCGTTGACCGCCAGCAAGGTTCCATACCGCTTGACGAGGTGTTGAACCGTCACAACGTCCGCTGCGTTCATACTGCCAGCCCTCCGCACACGGTGTGCGGCGCCTGCGTGTTCGCGGCTCGTCGCGCGCCACCGCGTGTCCGCGGCGCTAGCGTGGTCGTCGCCCTCATGAACTCACCTCCTCCAGCGAGTGCTCGCGGTCGGCGGCCGGTGGCCGGCCTCGGCGCGGCACCGGGGCAGCATGTTTGGGCATCCTGCCCGCATCGGTAAGCGCTCGCCGCAGCAGCACCTCGATCTGCGCATTGAGGCTGCGAAATTCATCCGACGCCCACCGGCCTAGCGCATCGTGCACGGCCGGATCGAGGCGCAGCAGGATGGGTTTGCGTTCCCTGTTCACGAATACAGGGTCCCCGCATTGACAACCGGCGTGGGCGGTTGGTCCCCGCAAAGCACCACCATCAGGTTGCTGACCATAGTGGCGGTGCGCTCCTCGTCAAGCTCCACAACTCCCTTCTCGGTCAGCCGGCTGAGCGCCATCTCGACCATGCCCACCGCCCCCTCGACGATCCGCGATCGCGCGGCCACCACGGCGTTGGCCTGTTGGCGCCGCAGCATTGCCTGGGCGATCTCGGCGGCGTACGCCAGGTGGCTGATCCGCACCTCCACCACCTCCACGCCCGCGATCGCTACTCGCTCGGCGACCTCTCTGGCGAGTTGGTCAGAGACGGCGTCGGTAGAGCCGCGCAGTGAGGTGCCGCCGCCCTGGTTGTCCTCGTACGGATGCGCCATAGCGACATGACGGAGCGCCGACTCTGCCTGGATCGACACGAAGGCCGGGTAGTCGTCCACCGCGTAGACCGCTTTGGCGGTGTCGGCGACGTGCCAGACCACGATAGCGGCGACTTCGACCGGGTTGCCGTCGGCGTCGTTGACCTTGAGGCGATTGGTCTCGAAGTTGCGCACCCGGATGCTCACCGCGCGGCGGACCGAGAGCGGCCACACACACCACAGCCCCGGCCGGCGGACGGTGCCTACATAGGCGCCGAAGAACTGCACGACGCGGCTCTGGCCCGGCGAGACGATCACCATCGAGCTGGCGACCAGGCAGAAGGCGATGATCGGCAGGGCGATTACCCACCATTCCGCCTGCAGCTGAATCGCGGCATAGGTCGCACCCGCCAGCCCGAACAGCGCGATCACCCCCAGCCAACCGCTCACCTTGACTGCCTGCCGCTGCTGGATCTCCACTCTCGCCCCCTGAAGGCCTACAGGCTCGACCTTCGCGGTGGGCCGCTCCGCTTTGCGCATGGCGCTCTCCCCATAAAGTGATATCTATTTGATAGCACTTTTCCTCCTCGAATGCAAGGGGCTTCCTGGCTCGTCGAAGGAAAAAGACCAAGCCCCCAGCGGCCAGGCGGCCAGTGAGGGCTTGCGAAAAGTTGGCGACGGCTAGCGGATCACCTTGATGGTGTAGTTGACGATGCCGCCGGGGGTGACGACCTCGACTTTATCGCCTTCGTTCTTGCCGAGCAGCGCCTTGCCAACCGGCGACGCGTCGGAAAGCTTGTTGGCGGTGGAGTTAGCCTCCACGGTGCTCACCAGTGTGAAGGTCTTCGGGCCACGCGGCGTCTCGACCTCCACCGTCGTTCCAAGTTGCACGGTGCGCTTGCCGCCGGTGTGCTTGGGCGCCTCGATGATCACCGCGTTATCGACGATGCGCTGCAACTCCTGGATCTCGCCCTCGACCATCGCCTGAATATTCTTGGCGTCCTCGTAGGCGCTGCTCTCGCTGACGTCACCGGCCTCCTTGGCCTCGTGAATATAGTCGGCCACCTGCTGCCGTCGCTCGCTGATCAGCCAGTGGAGCCGCGCCTTCTTTTCCTCGAAGCCTTCGCGCGTCAGCGGAATCTTCTCCTTCTCGATGCTACGCGCCCCATTAGTGCTGGATGAACTGCTGACCGCGTGTGTTGCCATGCTGCTGTCTCCTCGCTCTTGCGAGCACGAACGGCCTCGTCGCGCGAGGTCCGTGTCGTCGCGTGCCCGTGATCGTCACCGGCCACGACGCGATGCTGGGCCTGTTCTGGGCGATCGCTCCGACAAACCTGACGTTGACTGCGCGAGCCTTGCGCATCGCGTGCCCACAGCGAGGGCGCGAACGATCTGCGCGAAGCTGAGGCCCTCGACAAGAAAAAAAAGAACAGCGCGTCCCAATGCGGACCCGCTGTGACCCTGCCCGGTGCAGCCTCTGAAATTAGCTCCGGCAGTATACGCAGTGCAGGAAAGCGATGTCAAGGAGGGCGGCGCAGCCACGCCGCGCCCCGCAGTGCGTCAGCGAGACGTCACGCGAAACACCGGTCGCTCGGCAACTCGCCGTTACCTCGCCGCCATCCATTCGTCCTAACGGTTACGTAAAACGCGGCGGAGGAGGTGGCTCCATGTACTCTGAAGAAATCGGGCAGCCCGCCCAGGTATCGACGTGGCTGCTCAACGCGCGACGCACTCGCTCGGGACGCCGGTTGGCGCTGACCATCCTCGTCGCGCTGCTGGAGGTCGGCCTGTTGGTGGCGCTCTACCTGCTGGTGAGCACGTTTTTCCCGCGCTAGAGCGGGCCCGCGCCCCCCGCTAGGACTCGCCGGCCGCGCCTCATCCCCAAAATGTACCCTTGACGGTGGCCTGCCGCTTCGGGCATGCTTGTGCTACATCGGACAAACGTTCGAGTACAGGCGTTCCAGAGGAGGCTCCCACATGCAGTCGAGCGGCGCGGCAACGGCGACGGTTGGACTCAACGAAGCGGAATTGCGCCTGCTGCGGGCGCGTATCGAGCGCGTCACGCCAGGTCCGCTAGAGTTGACGCAGCCCTACGCGCTGTGGCAGGTTCACCGCCAGCGCTCCGACCGCGCCGCCGGACGCGACGGAGTGATGCACCCGCTCGACGAGGTGGCGACCTTCGGGCGCAGCGAAGATGCGGACTTCTTCCTCGACGCGCAGCGCCTGTTGCCGCGCCTGCTCGCCGACTACGAGCGCCTCCGCAACGGCGCGTGCGGCACGCTCGCCAGAGGCGCGTAGGCGTGTAGGCGCATCACGGCGAGTTCGGTTGCGCGTGTCGTTGGCCGTTGCGTCGCCTGTGTGGGCCAGCATCCGCTGCAAAACGATGGCCGCCGAAGACGATGCGCCCGCACAGCATTTCGCGCTTGCTACGGTGCCACCGTCGTACTCGCCGGTCCGCCGGAGACGTGGCAGGTGAACAGCGTCCCGCTCCTGCCGCTGCGCGCGGGGTACTCGCGGGCCAACGTCGCTGCGAGCGAGGGCACCGCCGCCGGGCGGACGAGCATCAGGGCGCTGCCGCCGAACCCCGCGCCCATCATGCGCGCGCCGAGCACACCGTCGACCGACGCGGCGATCGCCACCGCCGCGTCGAGTTCCGGGCAACTGACGGCGTAGTCATCGCGCAGGCTGGCATGCGAGGCCGAGATCAGCGATCCCAGCGTGATGACGTCCCCCGCGCGCAACGCATCGGCGGCGCGCAGCACGCGCTCATTCTCGCTGACGACGTGGCGGGCGCGTCGCAATAGGCGCTCAGGCAGGGCCGAGCCGTGCGCGACAAGGTCGGCGCCGCCGACATCACGTAGCGAGCGAACGGTGCGCTCAGGCTGAAGCGAGGTGATCGCGGCGGCTAGCCGGGCGACGGCATCGTCGCATTCGTGACGGCGCTCATTGTAGCCGGAGGCGGCAAGTGTATGCGCGACGCCGGTGTCGAAGACGGCGAGCGCTATATCGGCGTCGTCGAAGGCGATATGGCTGCAGGTGAGGCTGCGGCAGTCGAGCAGCAACGCGGACCCCGGCTCCGCCAGGCACGACGCCGCCTGATCGAGGATGCCGCAGCGCACGCCCACTCCGCGCAGCTCGGCGCGCTGGCAGAGCAGCGCCGTTTCCATCGGCGCGAGCGTTGGTCCGCCCAGCGCGGCGCTCAGGGTGGCCGTGGCAACTTCGAGCGCCGCGGAGGAGCTCAGGCCGCCACCGAGTGGCACGTCGCCCGCGATCGCCGCGTCGAGCGCCAGAGGAGCCGTCGCCGCCACCCCCGTCGGCGAGTGGTTCACGGCAAAGGCGGAAAGCTCGTCGAGCACAGCGCCAACGTAGCGTGCCCAGATCGGTGGCTCCTCTAGGCCGGCGACCTCCCCTTCGGCGCGGTCGCTGGAAACGCTGGTAAAGCGCGCCACAGCATCGTAGTGCGCGGAGTAGAGGGTAGATTCTGCATCCGGCGCGACGCGCCCGGCAAGCGCGACAACGCGATCGATGCCCACGGGGAGCGCGTAGCCGTCGTTATAGTCCGTATGCTCGCCGATCAGGTTGATGCGCCCAGGCGCCCAGGCGACCTGGATCGGTCGCGCGTCGTCGGCATCGGCGAGGCGCTGCCGGTACGCGGCGAGCGCGGCGCGTGCGGCGGCGGGTAGTTCGTGGTCACGCATGCGCGCTCCCCGGTGTAGCGCATCCATGCCCGCAGGCAAGCAGTTGACCGGTCAAGCAGCGTATGTCTATTCCGGCATCCCCGCGAAATCCGTATCCCCCGCTAGCTCGCTCGCGGACCGATCCAGGAAGCCGCGCACGAAGGACACGAAGCGATACACATCGCCGAAGCTCGACGCCAACCCCACCGAGACACGCACGGCACCGGTGCTCTTGGCATCGATGCAGCGCCGGAAGTCGTCCAGCGTGACACGGTGCGTCAACGCTTGAAACTGCACGAAGCACGAGGTCAACTCATCGCTAGAGATCCCCAAGCGCAAGCTCGCCACCGCCGGGATTGCAGAAGCAGCCCGTGCGCAGCGAGATCTGCTCGCGATTGGCCCGTGCCTCCACCAGGCGGTGATCGATGAAGTCTCCGGCGGGATCGTAGAGGTTCATCGTGACCGTGCCGCCGCGCTCGCGCATCTCCACCGGCCCGTAGACGTGAACCAGCGGCGCGCCGTTGTCGTGGCGCAGTGCGCCCAGCGCCTCCAGGAGCCACCCCGTCAGGCACACCGTCCGCGTATGGATCGCCTCCATGCCGACGGAGGCGATATGGCGTAGACCGATCTCGATCGCCGGCAGCGCGAGATAGTTCAGCGTGCCGTCCTCGAACGCCTCGCCACCATCGTGCAGGTAATAGCGGTCGCCTTGCACCGAGGCCACCGTAATAGTGCCCCCCGCGAACCAGGGGCGGCGCAACTTCGCCAGCGCCGATCTGCGCGCCAGCAAGCAGCCGACTCCGGTTGGATAGCCGAAGATCTTGTAGAACGAGAGCGTGACGAAGTCGGGATGCCAGCGGCTCAGATCGAGGGAGTTCGTCGGCACGAATGCCGCCGCGTCGAGCAGCACATCCCACCCCTGCGCCTGCGCGCGCTCGATCCACGCCAGGTCGTGCTGCACGCCGGAAAAATTCGACTGCGCGGGATAGGCGAAAAGGTTGTGTCCGCCGCTGCCGGGATGCGCCAGGCTCTCCGCGAGCCGCTCCTCGTCGATCCGCAGATCCGGTGGGATCACCGGGGCGTAATGCACGGTGGCGCCGCGTGCGCGGGCGAACTCGCGAATGCCGTTGACCGAGTTGTGGTTGTCAAAGGTCAGCAAATAGACATCGTCCGCGCCGAATGGATACGACTCGCCGACCAGCTTCAGCGCGCCACTGGCGTTCTGCGTGAAGATCACCACATACTCATCTGCCGCGGCGTGAAAGAACTCCAGCACACTGGCCCGCGCCCGCTCGATCAGCCGCGTCGCCGCCAGCGAGGTGGGGTTGGTCGAGTGGGGATTGCCGAAGACGCCGCCGAGCAGCATCTCGGCGTGGGCACGTACCTGCGCGTCGGCGTAGAGTCCACCGCCGGTGTAGTCGAGGTAGACATGCCCCTCGCGGTCCAGTCGCGCATATTCAGTGGCGCGGAGTTCGTCGAGCGCGCGCGTCTCGTCGAACGCGGGATACGCCGCGCGAAACGACGTTTCTGCCTCGGCCAGCGGCGCAAGCGCGGGCCGCGAGGATCTGCGCGCCGTCTCTGCCTGAGGAAGAGCCTCGTCTTTGATGCCCTGTGGAGATGCCATCTGCGCTCCCTTCGCCGGCTCACGACGCTGTGAACCTGGCTTGCCCAGCGAACTGCATTCTACGGTCGCCCGCGCCGCGTCGTCAACCTGTCGCACCTCAATTTTCATACCTTGCGCCCGCCAAACATTTGTTCTATACTGAGCACGAGGACAGCGCAACGGTGAGCCCCAACAACAGCGCCGTTTCCTCCCCACCCCTGCTTCCGCCTGGCGCAGATCCCTCACGTTGCCGCCGCAGCCCCCAGACCACGATCCCGCCGCAAAAGCGGAAGAAAACGGAAATGAGTTCCGCCGCCTTCCAGCCGCCACCCATCCCGCAGGCCAGCGACAACCCCCCAAATGGTGGGCGCCGCGCACAACTTCCGCCGCATCACCCCGAATATCTTCCGCTCTCTGCCGCACCGATCTCCGTTTGGCAGGTCTCCTTCCCAGGATCTCCCCTCGCCCTCAGGCCAGCATGCGCGGCAAAAGCCAGCCACCATAGACGACTTGATAGAGAAAGGCGGCACGCATGGTACGCCCCCGGTCGACCGCACATTCGCCAAATCGGCAAAATCGGCAGAATCGGCAGAAATCACGGTGGCTCACCGTCTGCAAAAACGTGAAAATCGGCAGGATCGGCAGAAATGGCGGCGCGCTCCCATCGCCGGAAACGCGAAAATCGGCAAGATCGGCAAGTTTCGGCACCGCGCGGGAGCGAGCGAAAATGCGAAAATCGGCAGAATCGGCAGAAACGCAGTCGCGCCACGCGTCCTCAAGAGAGACACAGTGCGGATTTCCCAGGCGCGTCGCCTTCCCACCCCGTCCCTGAGAACGCGCCAGGAACAGCACCATCGCCACAAGATGCGAGCGTGCCCACGTGTTCATTTTCACCTGCCCCAGGCACGGCCTCCACGCGGTAGAATGGGAGCGTCAGAAAAGAGGAGTCAGCGTGTTCTCAAACTTCGCGCCCGATCCCTCCCGGCGCTCCGCTCGCGCCCGCGCGCCGCATCTGCGCGTCGTGCCCACGCAGCCCACGCCCAATCGCTGGATCGTGCCGAGCCTGCTCTGCGGCGCCGTTTTCCCCGCCGTGCTGGCGATCTTCTTGCTGATTTTCGCCGTCTCGCGCTCGTCCTTCCCCTTCTTCCAGGGCGCCATCGGCTTGATCACCTTCGTGCCCACCTGCCTCGCGCTGCTTACCGCCGCGGTTGCCTTCGCCCGCGAGCGCCGCCTGAGGCCCGTCGCCGAAAGGCGTACCCTCTATCGCCTGGCGCTCGCCGCGCTCGCCCTCGCCGCATTCGACCTCCTCGCCACGGTCGCTCTCGTCATCTGGGGCATCGTCGCCACCACCGTCGCGCCAGGTGGCAACCCCTTCTAACGCCGTCAGTTACCAGCGCGGGTCGCCTACGACGGGTCGCCTACGCGCCGCCCCCGACCTCCGAGCCGCCACACCTCCACAGGCCAAACCCCAGCATTGACCGCGCCGCTATACTGGAACGCGACGAGCGTTCGTCGTTGCGCGATGTCGCGCGGTGCCCCCCACGGCGCTGCCCGCATGCGCATCCTATTCGCGCACGAATGGAGCAGCGCGTATGCGAACCCGCGCGAACGCAGGCGCATCAGCCCCCACGTCGGGAGGGATGACGCTCCTCTCCTTTCTCCTGCCGATCCTGCTGGTGATCGCGGTAGTCGCCCTCAACACGGCGTTCCTGGTCATCAAGAATCCCGGCGTACGTCTCACGCCGCACTACTATGTCGCCTTGGGCGACTCGCTGACCTTCGGCTTCCAGCCCGACCTCAACCTCTCAGACGGCTTTGCCGACGATGTCTTCTCCGCCCTGCGCCCCGCCGGAGTCACCGACCTTGAAAACTTCGCCTGTGGTGGCGAGACGACCACGACATTGATCGGCGGCGGTTGCACCTACCGCTTCGCCACGCACGTGCGCTACAGCGGGCCAGAGCTCGACGCGGCAGTCAACTTCATCACGTCACATCAGGGCCAGGTCGATCCCATCACGCTGGAGATCGGCGCCAACGACGTCCTCGCCGATTTCAACCAGGCGACCTGCACCGCCAGCGCCAGCGTCGATGCCGATCTCGCCCGGCTCGACACCAATCTGACACAGACGATCGTGCCGCGCCTGATTGCCGCGCTCACCACGCCCGCCGGCCATAGCAGCGCCGATCTCGTGCTGATGAACTACTACAATCCCTTCGCCAAAGAATGTCCCAACTCCTCCACCTTCATCAACCAGTTCAACGACCATCTCGTCGCCGACGCCGCGCAGTTTCGCCTGCCGGTGGTAGACGTCTATTCGGCGTTCGGCGGCGATACCAACATGGCGGCGCGCATCTGTGATCTCACCTGGATCTGCTCCGCGCAACACGACATCCATCCGACGACCAAAGGGTACAGCGTGATCGCCACGGCGATCGAACAGGTGCTCGCCTATCCCAACGGGTCGATCCCCAATCCCGCAAGTTCTCCCGCGCCGCCGCCCGCCAGCAACTGAGCGACATGAGTCGGCATTCGACCCCTTGAGGAGGAGCCCATGAGCCAAAACTCCAGCATCTCACCGCGCGTCATCGTCCTTGGCGTGGCTGTGCTTCTCGAGAGCCTGGCGGTGTTGAGCGTCGCCGAGCATATCCAGTTGCTGCCGATCGGGCCGGTCTATGCCAACATCATCTCCGGCGTACTCTTCCTGCTGCCAACGCTGGTCGGCTTCCTCTCGAAGCGCTGGGAGGTCGCCCTGCTCTTGGCCGGGCTGCCATTCTGGGCCCTCGCGGTGGTCTATCTCTTCATCGCGCGGCCAGCCTGGGACCTTGATGTCTTCGGCATCGCCGCGCTCGCCGAGCGTGCCGCCGCCATCTCCGTCTTAACCCTGGCTTTGGGCTTTGCGGGTTGGCTGTTGCGTCGCGTCGCCCCCGGCCTTGCCACCAGTAGCTAACGTCCTGGCGATCTCCCCGCCAACCGCCAGCGATCTCCGATCGATCGCCGCGTTGCACTGCCACAGCAAGCTCGGCGTGACTCCGCTGCGGAGCAGTCGTTGTAGTCTACGAAACGCCGACGCCTGGACGCGCCGCGCGTCGCTATGAAGGGGAGGATGCGTGTGCGCTGCGCCACCTGCGGCATCGAGATCGACAACCCTGCCGCGAGCGCCTGCCCCAACTGCGGCCAACCGCTGCCCGCAACGCCCTCGCCGGAGCCGCAGACTCTCGCGCCACTCGGCGCGCTAGCCACTCCGCCAGCCGCCGCTGATCCCACACCGCAGCCAGCGCCGAGTGACACGCCAGCGCCAACGGCCTCGTGGCAGCAGACGCCGCGTCTCTCGGGTCTCCTCTCGCCCCTACCGCCGGTGCGCAAACGCCGTTTTCGGTTCGTGGTGCCACTCATCGCCGGCGTCGCGGTACTCGCGGTCATCGTCGGCCTGTTGGCCCTGCTGAATGGCCAGGAGAACGGGCTGATCACCGGTGCGGCGAATTCGACGGCGACCGCGAGCGCGCCCCATACCCCGGTAGCCGTCATCGCCTACCAGAACAGCTTCGCGGGTTCCGCCAACGGGTGGCCGTCGAGTAAGCACTGCACCTACGGTTCCGGCGGGTTACATGTCACCGGTGGCGGCTGCCTCGCACCAGGTGGTAGTTTCGACAATGTTGGCGTCGCAGTGACCGTCGAGCAACTCAACGGATCTACGAGCGACACATATGGTGTCACAGTCCGCGCGGTCGAGGCAGATACACGTTACGACATCGTGATCGACAGCAACAGCCAGTGGGGCGCCTCGCGCTGCGATGCTCCAAAGGACCAGAATACCGCCGATTGCACTTCCCTCGTGCCACTCACGTCGAACTCGGCGATCCACGGCGGATTAAACACCAAGAACACCATCGATGTTAGAGCGCAGGGTAGCCATTTCGACGTCACCGTTAACGGCACAAGCGTTGGCTCGTTCGATGACACACTCTACGCAGATGGCCAGGTCGGCCTCATTGCGGACGGGAGCTTTACCTGCGTCTTCACCGACTTCACCATCACGCGGTATGCATAGCTTCCGAGCGCATCCCCACCTGTGGCAGCGCGATGCCCCTCCCGCGCAGTGAGGAAGGGGCATCCGATTGGCCTGAGTTAGTGCAGACTGGACTATGGATAGACGCCACGCACCCGCGTCGCGTCGGCGACCCGGCTCACCGCCAACAGGTACGCCGCCATGCGGAAGTCGGTGCCCTGGTCTTGGCGCTTCTCATTGACGGCATGGAAGCTCTTGACCATCACCATTTCGAGCCGGGCGTTGATCTCTTCCTCCGACCAGAAGAAGTGCTGCAGGTCCTGCACCCACTCGAAGTAGCTCGCCGTCACGCCGCCCGCGTTGGCGAGGATGTCCGGTACGACCGTGATGCCGCGCCGCTTGAAGATGGCGTCAGCCTCGCGGGTGGTCGGCCCATTCGCCGCTTCGATGATCAGCTTCGCCTGCACATTCTCGGCATTCTCGTGGGTCAATTGGCCTTCGAGCGCGGCGGGGATCAGGATGTCGCACGGCAGTTCGAGCAGCGCCTTGCCGTCGATCGGCTGGGCGTTGGGCAAGCCCGACAGCGTATGATGCTCGGCGACGTAGCGCAGCGCCCAGGAGACGTCGATGCCGGCAGGGTTGTAGACGCCGCCATCGACATCGCTGAGGCCGACGATCGTGCAGCCCATCTTGTGGAGCAGTTTCGCCGTGATCGACCCGACGTTGCCGAAACCCTGGATGACGACCTTGGCGCCCTCGAACGGCAGACCAAGCACAGCGCAGGCCTCGCGCGTGGTGATTGCCACGCCGCGCCCAGTCGCCTCCATGCGGCCCTCACTGCCGCCGACGTTCAGCGGTTTGCCCGTCACCACCGCCGGGACCGAATAGCCCACATGCATCGAGTAGGTATCCATGATCCACGCCATGACCTGCGGATTGGTGTTGACGTCAGGCGCGGGAATGTCGCTCTCTGGCCCAATGATTCCGGCGATCTCGGTAGTGTAGCGGCGCGTCAAGCGCTCAAGCTCTTTAGGCGACATCGACCGTGGATCGCAGATCACACCGCCCTTGGCGCCGCCGAAGGGGATGTTCACCACGGCGCACTTCCACGTCATCCACATCGCCAGCGCGCGGACCTCGTCGATACTGACGTTGAGGTCGTAGCGGATACCGCCCTTGGCCGGGCCTCTATTGATGTTGTGCTGGACACGATAGCCGGTGAACATCTTCACCTTGCCATTATCCATTCGCACAGGGAAGTTGACAGTCAGTTCGCGCTTCGGTGCGCGGAGGATCACGCGGGTGTCTTCGTCGAGTTGCAGCAGATCGGCGGCGGCATCGAACTGCGCCACAGCCACGGCGAAAGCGTTTAGCTCTTCGTCAGCTTGCGCGGCCCTGGCTTCTGCCAAGGCTTCAGTTACGACCTCAGATTCTTTGAGCGCCACGGGACAACTTCCTCCTCATGTGGCCTACAATGGCCTGGATGGAGCACCATCGCTCCTCAGCCGGCGTTGGCTGATCGAAGCCGCCCGGTCACACCCGAGGTGGCTCCACGTGGGCATGCGCGACGCGGATCGTTGCATGCCAGGACGTACCCTACAGGAACGGTAACGGAGCGTTATAGATACAACGTGCGAGGAAGCAAAGATGTCAGGCACCCCAGGTAAAGATTCTCGCAAAGGGGCCGGCAAGAATCCTAATCGCATGTTGCCTGCCAGGGCATGGAGACGTTGGTGCTGTCAGCCCGGTGGCCCCTCGGCGCGATAGGCGTGGAGATCGAGCGTGAAGAACGCCGTCTGCATCTCGGTTTCTTCGACGCCGACGGTGAGGCGGCTGAGGGTCTGCCCGGTGCCGAGGTCACTCAACTCGCTGGCGATGCGCCGCGCGAGCAGTTCCGCCAGACGTTCGGCGGTGGCGTTATCCACGTCAAGTGCGACGACCGACGACCGCGCCAGCGAATAGCGTGTGCTGGCGTTGTAGACCAATTCCCAGGCATCGTCGCGCTCCGTCACCGTCAGGTAGGGGTTACGCAGCGGCAGCAGAAAGCGGTGGTCCCAGTCCTTGCACAGCGTCCGCACGATGCGCTTCAGCGCGACGAAGTCGAAGACATAGCTATCAGCCGTGAGCTCCCCTTCAGCCTCCACGCGTACCCCGTAGTTGTGCCCATGGAGTGGCTCGCACTCGCCCTCAAACGTGATGAAATGCGCCGCGCTGAAGCCCAAATCACCACGTTCGATGAGGATCTTCCAGGACATCCACGCCCTCGTCTAAGTGCTCACTCGCCACGATAGATCGACAGGAAAGTGTTGCCAGCAAACACCTTTCGCGTCAGGGGATTATAACACTGGCTCAATGCGCGGGCAATCAGCGACCCATTTAGAGCACGGTCAATAGCTCGACGCCGTCTTCGGTGATCGCCAGCGAATGCTCGAACTGCGCTGAGCGTGAGCCGTCGGCGGTCTTGATGGTCCACTCGTCGGCCATCGTGCGAATGTCCGGCTTGCCCGCGTTGATCATCGGCTCAATCGTGAAGACCATCCCCGGCTGGATGTGCAAGCCCGTACCAGCCTTGCCGTAGTGGAGCACCGTTGGCTCCTCCCAGAGCGCGCGACCTACGCCATGGCCGGCCAGTTCGCGCACCGACGAGAAGCCCTGCCCCTCGGCGTACTGCTGGATCGCGGCGCCGATGTCGCCGAGGGTATGGCCCGCGCCAGCCTGCGCTATGCCGAGTTCCAGGCACGTCAGCGCGGCGTCCACGAGCTTCTGTGAGCGTTTATCGATCGTGCCGACGGCAAAGGTACGGCAGGCGTCGCCGACCCAGCCCTTGTACAGCGTGCCGATGTCGATGCCGATGATGTCGCCCTCTTGCAGCACTTCCTTGGTGCTGGGGATGCCGTGGCAGATGACGTCGTTGACCGCCACGCAGATCGTTGCCGGGAAGGGGCGCCGCACCACGTTGCCGCGTCGATCCGTCACTGCGCCGTAGCCCTTGTACATGGGCAGCGCACCACTCTTGCGGATGAACTCTTCGGCGATGCGGTCGAGGTCGGCGGTGCTGACTCCGGGGACGACGTGGGGGCGCAGCGCCTCATACGTTTCGGCGACAATGCGGCCCGCATCGCGCAGCAGCGCCACCTGCTGGCGCGTTTTCAAGGTCACAGACATAGGAAAGTAGCTCTTTTCACGGGATGCCACGGCGAACGTGGTGATTACCCATAGTGTACCCCATGTGAGATATGCTGGCGATGATGGCGAACTGCAAGAAAATGCCCACATCCTCAGCGAGGATGGTGGGCCGTCGATCCGCTATTATTGCACGTGTAGTGATCAATGCGTTGCGGCTGGTGTCTTCGCTGTCTCCGCCTCGGCTTCCTCGTGCTGAAGCTCGATCTCGGATTCGGTCGGTAGTCGCAGGGAGCGACGGAAGAAGGCGACAATCAGCAGACCGATCGCCACCCAGACACAAACGACAATGATCACTGGCAAGACTTCTCCGAAGCCCATGATGATTCCGCCCCCTTCACACGCGCGGAGAGACCCTTGAAAACCTGAGCCGCGCCACCCGGCAAGTATGCATAATCGGCGAGGGCCGCATGGTGCTCTTGCCACTTGTCGAATTCGGACAGAGCGTACCACAGATGCGCCGCCCGCGCGATAGTCTTTTCGTCGCGCCGCGGCGAGTCTCAGGGGGCGCTCCGCGGTCAAGTTGACGCCTACCAATGCGTCTGCCTGGCACCTGACAGTAGGCACTCCTCATTGTGCATGATCAGGGCCGCGAGCTTGCATAGAGGCGCCTTACGATTCGTCGGATTCGTGTTCCTCGGTTGGCAAAGGAATCGCTGGCTCGTCACCGTTCTGTGCTTCGTCCTTGCCCTGTTGCGCCAGCGGAACCCACTTCAAACGCTCCGGCTGATCGAGATCGCGGGTATGGAGGTCGTCGCCATAGCACATCAGCCGCCAGAAGGCGTCATCGTCCTTTTCTTCGCGACGCCAGTGCGTGATCGAGGTGTTGCGCGTGTGGACGCGGGCCCAGGGAGGCGTCAGGGTCGGCAGGCCGAAGAACAGCACCAGCGAGGCGTCGATCACGCCGCCATGGCAGAAGACGACGATGGTCTTGCCAGCGTGTGCTTTGCCGATGCGGTCTAACGTCACGCCCACTCGCAGCACGAACTGCGGCCAGGTCTCGCCACCCGGCGCGACGGCGGCGAACGGGTCTCTGCGGAAATTGGGGAGCTTGTCCTTGACCTCCTCCCACGGGAGGCCATCCCACTCGCCAGGACGCAACTCCTGCACATCGTCGTCGAAGATGATCGGTACGCCGAGCGCGGGCTTGACGATCTCGGCGGTCTGTCGGGCGCGGGGCAACGTGCTGGCAATGACCACGTCGGCTGCGATCTCGTGGGTGGTGGCCAGGCGATCGCGCAGCCGCTCGGCCTGAAGACGCCCGTGCGGCGTCAGCCCTTCGTCGCCCTTCATGCCGGCGACGGTAGTAAACGGCGGCACGTTGCAGTAGGCCTCGCCGTGTCGGATGAGGTAGAGATGAGTACGCGTCAACGGTGCGGCCTTTCAGGGTGGTGGATGCGACGAGCGTGATAAGACGGCCTTACGACGCGGCCAATCATGGCCAGGCCAACGCCAGTCACCAGTGCCGCTGACACTGCCGGTGCCGGATCGGAGCCTTCGAAGCGTGGAGAGCAGCGTTCGGCCTGGAGTTCATCCACTGCACAGGCGAAGGCTTTCGCTCGCCCGTCAGTTGCGGCTCATCGGGTCCGTCGCTCCACGACCGCTGGCGCCCCACAAGCCAAGTATAACGTGAATCAGGTGTAACCTCACGTTCCTCTCGCGTGTGGGCGGGCGCGACGATCGCCCCCCTGGCATCCCTAGCAGGCAGAGTGATGCGATCTCGAAGAGGACGAAAGCAGCGGGCCGCGCGCATTGTGGTCTTCACGGCACCGAGGGTCAAAAGTCGCGCGCCGCGCATCACCTGCTATACTTCCCGCTGACGACGGGTTCGTGCTCGTGTTGGCGGGAGGTCGAAGGCGTATATCAGTGACGATTCCCTCCCCAGCTACCTATGCCGCGAGGCTCTGGCGCGTCATTGACGACGGACGCCGCGCGCTGTTGGCGCTTCCCCCTTCGCTCGTGCTCGCTGGTCTGGGCTGCGCCACGCTGGCCGCGTCAAGCGACATCGCCAACACCTTCGATTCGCCCCGACGCGGCGGCCCTTTGCCCGCGATCGCACTCTCGTTGACGCTCGCCCTCGCCTTTGTCTGTTTCCTCTTGGCTGCGTGGCGCCAGCTTCCAGAGCGTCTCGCGCGACGGTGGCCGCCAGTGCGGCTCCTGGTGTTCCCGCTGGCGCTCTGGGCGCTCTTTACCGCCGCGCAGATGCCTGGCATCCTCGTTCGCGGTTTTGACCGAGCGATCACCGTGTCGCCTCCGATCTACGGCAGCGACGACCTGTTCGATAACCAATACAATGCCCTACTCGTGTTGCGCGGTGAAAACCCCTATGTCGGCGCGCGGCTCGCCGAGATCATTGGATATTTCGGTGAGCACTCCTATACGCCACTGCGCCGTGGGCTCTTCGCCAATCCACGACATTATCCTACCCAGGCCGAACTCGATGCCGTACTGAACGCCTACCTCGCCAACCCTGACGCTCCGCATCCCGAGATCGATCCCCGCACGACGCACAGCTATCCCGCGGGCGCATTCATCGTCGATGTGCCGTTCGTCTGGGCTGGGCTGAACAACGTCGCTGTTACCACAAATCCTGCTCTTCCTGGCGCTTCTCGCCGCGATTGTGGCCGCCACGCCCACGCGATGGCGAGTCGTCGTTGCAGTGTTGCTGCTGGCGACCGTCGACGGGGCGCGTCAGGTCAGTGGTGGGGACTTTGAGATCTGGCCACTCGTCTGCATCGGCGTTGCGTGGCTTCTGCGCCAGCGATGGTGGTTGTCGGCGCTTGCGCTTGGCGCCGCCTGCGCGATAAAGCAAACCGCATGGTTCGCCGCGCCGTTCTATCTCATTTGGGTATGGCACGCATACGGAGCGCGCGAGGCTGGCCGGCGAGCCGCGCTTATCGCGGGCACGTTCCTCGTCATCAATGCGCCCTGGATCGTCACTTCGCCGCGCGAATGGCTCGCCAGCATGTTCCTCCCCGTGACGTTGCCACTGCTCCCCGACGGCAGCGGAGTGATCGGCCTCTCGCTTACCGGCGTGTTGCCACTTGGGCCAACATGGGTTTACGGCCTGCTTGAGGTGGGGGCCTTGCTCGCCGCGCTCTTCTGGTATTGGCGAGAAGTGGCGAACCTGCCCTTCGCGGGACTCGTGCTGCCGCTGGCGCCACTTTACTTTGCCTGGCGCAGCTCAGAGCGCTACTTCGTCTTATTACCGATCCTTGCGCTTCTGGCTGTGGCCCTGACGCTGCATGCTAGCGCTCGCGAACGCGCCGAGGTGACGAAGCCGAATCTGATATGATGCAGGTGGATCGGCATGCGTCCTCGCACGCGCGCGGTCTGCGCGGAGCGGGCGAGCGCGGTTGCAAGCGATGAGGAGTAGCACATGGCGGATACTCAGGCCAACGGTGGATCCTCGACCATTGACGCGTTGTTGCAGGAGACGCGGACGTTTCCGCCGTCGCCGGGCTTTGTCGCCCAGGCCAACATGCACGACCCGACGGTCTACGCGCGCGCCACTGCCGACCCCGAGGGCTTCTGGGCCGAAGCGGCCGCCCGCCTTGACTGGGTGACCCCCTGGCAGCGCGTGCTCGACTGGAATCCGCCGCATGCCCAATGGTTCGTCGGTGGCCAACTCAACGCCTCCTACAACTGCGTCGACCGCCATCTGAAGTCGTGGCGGCGCAACAAGGCCGCGATCATCTGGGAAGGCGAGCCGGGTGACACGCGCGTACTCACCTACCAGGATCTCTATCGCGAGGTGAATCGATTTGCGGGGGTATTGCAGGACCTGGGGGTGCAGAAGGGCGACCGGGTGGCGTTCTACATGCCGATGATTCCCGAGTTGGCGATTGGCCTGCTGGCCTGTGCGCGGCTGGGCGCGCCGCACACGGTGGTCTTTGGCGGCTTCAGCGCCGAGGCGCTGCGCGACCGCATCCTCGACTCCGGCGCCACGCTGGTGGTCACCGCCGACGGTGGCTGGCGGCGCGGCGGCGTGGTGCCGCTCAAAGAGACCACCGACGCCGCCGTCGCCCAGACGCCGGGGGTCGCCCACGTGCTGGTGGTGCAACGCGTCGGGCCGGCGGCACGCGCCGTCAGCATGCAGGCGGGGCGCGACGTCTGGTACCACGAGGCGCTGGCGCGCAGCACGCGGGGAGTGGTGGCTCCCGAGCCGCTGGACAGCGAGCATCCGCTCTACATCATGTACACCTCGGGGACCACCGGCAAGCCCAAGGGGCAGTTGCACACCACCGGCGGCTACCTGGTGGGCACGGCGCTGACCCACCAGTGGATCTTCGACCTCAAGGAGGAGGACGTCTACTGGTGCACCGCCGACATCGGCTGGGTGACGGGGCACAGCTACATCGTCTACGGGCCGCTGGCCAACGGCGCCACGGTGCTGATGTACGAGGGGTCGCCGGATTTCCCCGAGAAGGACCGCTTCTGGGCGATCGTCGAGCGCTACCGGGTGAGCCTGCTCTACACCGCGCCGACCTCGATCCGCACCTTCATGCGCTGGGGAGCGCAGTACCCCGCCAGCCACGACCTCTCCAGCCTGCGCCTGCTGGGCACGGTCGGCGAGCCGATCAACCCCGAGGCGTGGATCTGGTACCAGCAGCAGATCGGCGGGGGGCGCTGCCCGATCGTCGACACCTGGTGGCAGACGGAGACCGGCATGATCCTGATCGCGCCGCTGCCGGGGCTGGTGGCCACCAAGCCGGGGTCGGCGACGCGGCCCTTCCCCGGGGTAGTGGCCGACATCCTCGACGAGGAGGGCCAGGCGGTGCCGGTGGGCAGCGGCGGCAATCTGGTGCTGACGCGTCCCTGGCCGGCGATGTCGCGCACCATCTGGGGCGACGCCGAGCGCTACCGCACGACCTACTGGGCCAAGTACCCCGGCATCTACCTCACCGGCGACGGCGCGCGGCGCGACGCCGACGGCTACTTCTGGCTGCTGGGGCGCGTCGACGACGTCGTCAACGTCTCGGGGCACCGCCTGGGGACGATGGAGATCGAGAGCGCGCTGGTCAGCCACCCGGCGGTGGCCGAGGCGGCGGTGATCGGCGCCAGCGACGCGCTCACCGGCCAGCAGATCGTCGCCTTCGTCACGCCGCGGGCCGGCTTCGAGCCCAACGAGGCGTTGGCCGCCGAGCTCAAGGAGCATGTGGTCCACGCCATCGGCGCGCTGGCGCGACCCAAGCGCATCTACTTCACCAGCGAACTGCCCAAGACGCGCAGCGCCAAGATCATGCGGCGGCTGCTGCGGGATGTCGCCGAGGGCCGCGTGCTCGGCGATACCACCACCCTGCTCGACCCCACCATCGTCGCCCAGATCAAGGACCAGTACGAAGCCTCCGAGGGCTAGCTCCCACTGATCTACGTGTCTACGTGCGCGTACACCGAAACAGCGGTGGATCCCACCAGGGACTCGCCGCTATTTCGGGGTATGTCGAAGTCGTGCGCTTACAGCGTGATCACATGGTCGGGTGGGTTGCCCGCAAGGGCCGCATAGAGGTCGGGGAAGCAGCCCACGCGCACACCCTCGACTACGTCGCGCGGCTCATAGCCACCACTGCTCGCCAGCGTTGCGAGACCACGCTCGATCGCGCACTGATCGCACAGCATCAGGAGCATGCCCTGCTCACGGGCAATCTTGCCTACCCGCTCGCCAACGGGGTCACCCTTGCGCAAGATATAGGTATTGTCGTCGAAGAAGAACATCCCGACGACCTCGACACCATGACGACCTTCTTCGAGTTGCGGCAGGATCATTTTGCCGAGCTTGTAGCTCGCTGTGTGCCCGCTTGTGGCAAAGATGTAGGCGACCTTCACGTGAGCTCCATATCGCGCCTTCGTGGCGCCTCAGAGACCTTGGGCCGGCACAATGCACGGCTCCCGATTACGGTAGCACAGCATCATGCTCCGCGTGCAAGCTGGCCACGTCGTGAACTATGCGGCGGTCTGCGCGAGCACGAGCGTCAAGAGGCAGAGGAGGAATATCGCTGGCACACCGATCAGCGAGAGCCGCTTCACGAAGAGCGCATCCTCGGCGCAGTCAATGGCGGTGCCGAAGAAGCTATCTGAGACACGATACTCGCGCCTCGCCATCGCATCACCTTCGGCGTTCGCCAGCGCTTCGCTCGACACGTCAGTGGCATCACGTAGAGCAATCATGGGTCTGTATCCCCTTTCTCGGACTCCGTGCTACTTTCTGCTCGGAGTGTGCCCGAGACCCGACGTCCTAGCCATGCGCGATGTAGGCATCTACCCATGCGATACGTAGCAGCGTCATTGGGCTACGTTCATTGGGACGCCCGGCGAGCGGACTCTACCGGCGTGGCACGGGCGTCGATCAGCGTTCAGGACGAGCATGGGTCCATGGCATGCAAAGGCAGCCAAACGGGCGCTCGGGCTACCAACCTGGTCCGATGAGTGTAGCTCTGGGAGCCAGCACGCTGACCTCAGCGACTGGTGACGCACGAGTGGCTGGCATTGCTGTACTCGGTCTGCACGAAGAACACACCGCCATTGCGCAGGTGCGTCGTCCCGCTGGGGAACTTCCAGGCGCAGCGGGCGGCGATCTCGTATCCGTGGGCGTCCACCCAACCTGTGCCGACGAATGGGTCCGAGATCGCGTCAAACTGCATCAGCGATGCCTGGTTCACCAGTGCGTCAGCCTCCGGATCGTGATTCGGCGACTGCGAGACGCCGCACGCCTTGGTGTCGAGGTAGGGGAGTACCGCGTACTCGAAGCTCCCCGACCAGCCGTGGAATGCGCAGAAGTTGGTGTTGGAGCAGCCCAGCGCCGCCGTGTGGACGGCGTAGCCCTGCGGTGTGAAGAGGTAGAAGGTGGCGTCCGTCGAGTTGAGCGGCAGGTGTTGGCCGTTGATCACGCTGCGAATCTCCGCCAGCAGCGCCGATTCCTCGATGGTGGGCTGCGCGTTGCAGGCTTCGGTCGTCTGGGGCGTGGCTGTGTCCGTCCAGGCGCCTCCGAGCGCGAGGTTTTTCGTTATGTGACCGTGCGCATCGGAGTATTGCGTCAGGATGTTGGCGAACGCAGACCCACCGACGTCCTGGAAGTAGGAGAGAGCGATGTTACCGGTGCTGCTAAGGCTGTTGCCGCTGGCCTTCCAGCCGTCGCCCCAGAAGATGACGTAACTGGTGGGCTGCAGTTGCACATTGCCCTGCTTCCACGTAAGGTCGTCGCACTTGTGCTGCAAACGGCAAGCAACGTCGGCTATCGATGGCAGTTTGTTGGCGTTCTTGCTGTTGAGGGCTGGCGCACCCACGCCGGGGCCCGCGGTCTGGTGCGACGACGGGGGAACCGTGGGCGTCGTGCCCCATCCGAGGTTGCGAATGACGAGCAGCGCGATCAGGCCCAACGCGAGCAGGATCGGCGCCGCCAAGAGCCGTGTGCGTGTGACTCTTGACGTCAGCGAAGGAGCGGTCCACGGGCGCTGGGCGGCCACGACTGCGCCCGCATACGCCGGGGCGGCCGGGGCAAACGCGTACCGCGACGGCTGTGGCGTTGGCGGATAGTGCTGAGGACTGCCCTGTGGCATGGGCTGCGCAAATTGGGCTGGTGGAGTCGGCGCGACCTGCGCGGGGCGCACCGTCTGGGCATTGTGCCGCGGATCGAAGAATTGGCCTAATGGAGGGATCGCCGCCAGTGGCGTGGGAGCGGCATCGCGCGGGCGCGTCGGAGTTGGCGTGTCGTGGAGCGTCGGAGTCGAAGAGGTCATGGTGAGCCAGCCCTTCTCGTTCAGATAGCGGTCTGCATCGGTAAGGGAGATGAGTTACGCGCCGCGCACGCAGGAGTGGGTGCGGTTGCTGTATTCGAGCTGTAGCTCGTAGGCGCCGCCGTTCAGGTGGACGCCGCCAGCGGCGAAGCGCCAGGCGCATTTATCGCCGATCTCGTCGCCTTTGGCGTCCATCCAGCCGTTGCCGACCTGAGGGTCTGAGATGGCCTCGAATTGCTCGTGCGAGGTGATATTCGCCAGGGCGTCGCCGGCGAGGTCGCCGTTCGGGCTGGAGGGCAGATTGGCGCACTCGTGTTTATCATTCGGATAGACCATCGCCGCGTAGTAGAGGCGTGTCTTGGTGCTCGACCAGCCGTGGTAGGCGCAGAAGACTTTGTTCGAGCAGGCATTGGTGCCGTCGTTGACGAGGTACCCAGCCGGGGTGTAGACGAAGTAGACGGCATTCTTGGTATCCGTCGGCCAGTGATTGACGGCGATGGCGTGGAGCGCCTCGGCCTGAATGGAGAAATCTTCGATGGTCTGCGCGCCACACGAAGCATCTACCTGCGGCGTCGAGGGATCGATCCACACACCGCCGAGTCGCTCAGTGTTCTGCACCGCACCAGTCTTGTCGGAGTACTGCGTGAGGATTTGCTGGAACGTCGTGCCGCCCATGTCGTCGAAATATGACGTGACGACCTGCCCGGTCTTGTTGAGTCTGCCGCTGCTGGTCTCCCACCCTGCGCCCCAAAAGATCGCGTAACTCACCTGATCGTGAATCACAGGACCACCGTCATAGCGCAAATCGCAGGCGTCGAGCAGGGCGCATTTGAGGCTCGTCGTGGTTGGCCCGGCGTTACCTACCGCGTTGCTCGCCGCGTTGGCGAGGTCTGCCGTCGGCATGTGGACGATGCGCGGCGTCGGGATGTTCGGAACCTTAATGCTGGGCTGCTGGTGGTTGGCCCGCGGCGTCGCCGTGGTCTTGCTGGTTGGCGCGGTGGGCGTGGTGGCGACCGGCGCATGTAGGATGGCGATACTGAGGAAGGCAACGAGGGCGACAAGCACTGCAGCACCACCTGCCGCGCGGGCCGCCTTTCCACGGTTGGAAGCGAACGAGGCGCGGGAGGTGCGCAGTGTTTCGAGGATGCGACGAGAGGCAGTCATTGGTCTGCTCCTGGAGAACTGGGGTTTCGTGCGCTTCGCGGCGGTCTCACATGCCGTCGCGCTTTCGTTGTCTCCAGTGTGCCGGGAATGCCCTGTGCTTCCCACGTGCAACTCACGCAGTTGCCCACGCAATCGGCGACGCAATCGGCGAGCAACGCTACCACGCTGCAGCGCGTGCTAAAATGCTGCCTGGATGGCGGGTTGCACCGCGTGGCCCGCTGAGGAGCGGCTAGCATGCCCATCGCTTCGACGCTCACCTTCGGCGACTTGCTGCGGCGGCATCGCACGGCGGCGCGACTAACACAAGAGGAGTTGGCCGCGGCCTCTGGCCTCAGCCCCCGTGGCATTAGCGACCTGGAGCGTGGCGCGCGGAAAGCTCCGCGTCGTGAGACACTGCTGCTGCTCGCCGAGGCACTGCATCTCTCCGCCGACGATCGCGCCGCATTCGAAGCTGCCGCGCGCCGTCGACCCACCGCAGGCGTCACCGCGACCGGCGCATTGTCGGATAACGCATCTGCTATGCTGGCCCCTGGCCGCCCGGTGCTGGCGCCGCTCGTCGGGCGCGACGCCGAGTTGCGTGCGCTGGAGAAGCATCTCGCGGGGAGCGGTGCGCCGTCGCTGCTGCTCTTCGCCGGGGAGCCGGGGATCGGCAAGTCGCGACTTTTGCAAGAGGCGGCGCGGCTAGGTGAGGCGCTGGGGCTGAATGTGCTGGCGGGCGGCTGCCAGCGCCGCTTGGGGCAGGAACCGTACACGCCCTTCATCGCGACTATCGAGCGTTTTGTGCGCGGACGGTCCGCGACACAACGCCGCGCCGATCTCAAGGGATGCGCCTGGCTCGCACGCCTTTTGCCGGAGCTGGCTGGTGAACTTGAGCCGCTGCCCGCGTGGACGCTGCCGCCGGAGCAGGAACGCCGCCTGATGTTCGCTGCTGTGGCGCAGTTCCTCGCCAACATATGCGGCCCGAACGGCTTGTTGCTGTTGTTGGACGACCTTCAGTGGGCGGGTGCGGATGCCGTCGATCTGCTGGCGTCACTGACGCGAGGCGCGGCCGCGGGCGATCTGCGCCTGCGACTGGTCGGCGCTTACCGCGATACGCATGTGCGGTCGCGCGAGCCACTCACGACTATGCTGGGCGAGCTGGCGCGCGAGGGTGTGGCGACGCAGGTTGCGCTGGGGCCGCTGCTCCGCGAACAGGCGGAGGTGTTGCTTGACGAGCTACTGGTAGGGATCGACGCGGGCAAGTCGGCGGTGGCGCAGGGACTGGCGGCACGAACCGGCGGGGTGCCGTTCTTCGTGGTGAGTTGCGCACAGGCGCTCACCTCTGGCGTCCTCGATATGGGGCCGGAAGGTGAATCCGGTACGGCGGCGCCGTGGGACGTGACGCAGAGCGTGCGACAGCGAGTGCTGGCCGTCCCCGAACTGGCGCAGGAGACGCTGGGTGTCGCCGCAGTCGCGGGGCGGCAGGTGACGCGCGGCGTGTTGCTGTCGGCGCTGCTGCGCCCAGGGCGGGACGAGGGCGACCTGTTGGACGCGCTGGATGCCGCATGTGCCGCGCGGCTGCTCGCCGAAGATGGCCCCGACGCCTACGCCTTCCCGCACGACCTGGTACGCGAGGTGGTGGCCGACGACCTCAGCGCCGCGCGTCGCGCTCTGTATCACCGCCGCCTGGCCGAAGCGTTGGAGCAGGCGCCGGGCGATACGCCGCTTGAGGATCTGGCCTACCACTTCGAGCGGGCTGGCGAGCCGCAACGGGCCGTGGCTTACTTGCAGCGCTCGGCTGAGCGGGCACTGGCGATGCACGCCAATGCGGCAGCCGAGGGAAGCTATCGCGCGCTAGCGGAGCGACTCGGTGCGCTCGGTCGCGCTGTGGAGGCGGCGCAGGCGCGTGAGAAGTTGGGCACGTTGCTCAACACGCTGGGACGCTACGACGAGGCGCTGGAAACGCTCGATCACGTCGCTGCCGCGTACCGCGGTGTGCACGACGATGAGGGCGTGCGACGCGTCACCGCCGCCATTGGTCGTGTCTATTTCGCCAAGGGGGATGCGCGCACCGGACTGGCCCGCATGCAACCTTTGCTTGATGCGGCGCGACCAGGAGAGATCTCCGCCGGGCTGGCGTTGCTCTACGCGGCGCAAGCACATCTCTACTTTGCCTCCGGTCGGTACGGCGAACAGCTTGATGCGGCGCAACATGCCGTCGCGCTGGCGACCGAACTGGGAGACGATGGCATTCTGGCGCAGGTCGAGCGGCGGCGTGGGCTGGCGCTGGTGATGTTGGCGCGGATGGAGGAGGCGGTGGGGGCCTTCGAGCGCTCGGCGGCTGGAGCAGAGGCGGTGGGTGACCTCGCCACGGTCTGCAGGGCGCTGGATAATCTGGCCGCGGCGTATCGGGCACGGGGCATGTTGCCGGAGAGCCAGCGCTACGCGGGACTAGCGCTGGAGGCCGCCGAACGTCTGGGCGACCCCGCGGAGATCGCTGCCATCGCGGGGCAAC
Organism: uncultured Chloroflexia bacterium; assembly: GCA_963785845.1. GTDB lineage: Bacteria > Chloroflexota > Ktedonobacteria > Ktedonobacterales > JADMIN01 > CAWAWP01. Next base: position 820,856 of record CAWAWP010000004.1, read on the forward strand.
GCGGCGAGACGGCGTTCTACATGGGTGAGTGGGCGCGGGCGCGGGCCGACTTCGAGCGCTCCGCGGAGATCGAGAGTACCCTGGGCGAGACCTGGGCCTCGGCCTATACGCTGCTCGACCTCGGCGAGCTCTTTCTGGCGGAAGGCGACGAAGCGCGGGGGATTCGCTACCTCGAAGGCGGCGCGGCGGCGGGGACACGTGCAGACGACATCCAGTGCGTGCGGCAGGCGCAGGCGGTGCTGGCGGAGCACGATCTGATTCACGGGCGCGCGGAGGCGGCGCTCGCTCGGCTGACGCCGCTGCTAGACCGCCCTGGGTTGGAGGAACGCGAGGTCTCGCGGTTGCTCGGCGTGCTTGCGTGGGCGTATGCTGAGGCCGGGCGCGGAGACGAGGCGCGTGAGACGATTTCGCAGGCGGTGCAGCGGCTCCGCGCCCAGAACGAGCGGCTGAGCCTGGTGGATGCCTTACGCTTTCAGGCGTTGATTGCCCTGCGGCTCGGCACGCTGGACGAGGCGGCGACCAGCGCGGAGGAGTGCATCGCCGCCGCGCGTGCACTGCCGTTCCCCTATGCCGAGGCGCGCGCCCTGCGCATCCTCGGCGACGTGCTCTGCGGCCAGGGCAACGGCCTCGCCGCGCGCGAGGCGCTGGAGCGGGCCATCGCCATATTTCGCAGACTCGGCGCGGCCCACGAGCTGGCCAGCGCGGAGGCGATGCTGGCCGACGAGCGCAACCTAGCGCCGCGCTACCGGACGCAGGCTCGCGCTCGAACGCCGTGCGCAGCGCTGTCGCCACCTCCGCCGAAGCCCGCAGATGGCGCTCCGCTCGCGGGTCCAATGGCACCGCGCGGTCTGCTTTCGGGGGCATCTAACTCTGCACGACGCGGACTCGCGTGCCAGAGAGGTGACGAGCCGCGCCCCTGCGAGGTGGCGAGCAGTTGATCCAGCATCAAGGTGCTGGTTTCCGCCACAAGCTCGGCCCATGAGCTAGCGTCTCGTGCGCCATATCATCCCCTCCAACCGGGGCTATTCGCGGGCGAATTGTTCGAGCGCGGCGACGACGGTGTCGGCGGTGGGGTAGAAGGCGATCTCTTCAGGGCCGTTGTAAGGCGCGGGCGGTGCGGCCACGGCCTGGATCAACGCGGGGGCGTTGTCGAGCTTCCAGAAGCAGTGCTCGGTGATCCACGAGTGGATGTGTCGCCCGAAAGTGGTGAAGTCCGCCTCCTCGGAGACGACGATGGCGCGGTTGGTCTCAAGGACGGAGGCGCGGATGGCTGCTTCGTCGAAGGGCATTAGCGTGCGCAGGTCAATTACGTCGATGGCACCGCCGTGCGCCTCGGTGTAGCGCGCCGCGGCGATGGCCGACTCCAAGAGCATCGTACCCCAACTGACGATGGTGGCGAAGGGCGCGCCGCTACCGAGGCGGACGGTACGCGCCTTGCCGATTTGCTCGGTATAGTAGCCGTCGGGAACGTTCCAGAGTTGGGCGAGTTGCTCAATGACCGCGCCACCCTTGCGGACGTGTGGCGGCTCCGCGCGGTACAGGCGACCGCGTTCGAGGAAGACCACCGGCGATTTGGTGCGCGACGCTTCGATCAGCAATCCCTTGGCGTCGTAGGGGTTCGACGGGCAGATGGTGATGAGGCCGGGGACGGTGGTAAACCACTGCTCGCCGGCGTTTGAGTGGCCGAAGGCGCCGCCGCCAGAGCCGCTGTCTGAGATGGGGCCGCCGCCGCCGGAGCCGGACTTCATGCGCAGCAGCATCGGGCAGTTCCAGTCGCCATAGGACTGGTAGTAGATGCGCGCGGCGAGGCGAATCGTCTGCGTGGAGGATTGGTGATAGTCGACGAACTGGATCTCGCCACAGCGGGCGCGGTCGTCCGCCATGCTGCATCCGGCGGCGATGCCGGCGATCAATTGTTCGTTGAGGGCGCTGCTGATCGCCGTGCCAGGATACTCTTTCACCAGGCGCTGGGTGACGTTGAAGACGCCGCCGGTAGAACTGCCGACGTCCTGGCCGTAGACGAAGAAGCCTGGGTCGCGTTTGACGATTTCGACGAGGGCATCGTTGAGCGCCTCGATCATGGCGATCTTGCGCGTGGGACCGTTGGCGGACTGCGGCTGCCAGGGGCCGAACTCGATCACTTTCTCAGTGACGCGTTCGGACGGCACCTGCGGCTCGGCGAGCACCTGCTCTTCGGCAGCGTCGATCTCGGCCTTGACCTCGTCGTGGATGCGCTCGATGTCAGCCTCATGCATGGCGCCGCGCTCGATCAGCAACTCGCCCATCTTTTTGACGGGGTCCTTGGTGCGGGTGGTCTCTTCGATCTCTTCGCGGCTGCGATAGCGGCGGATGTCGGTGCTGCTGGAGTGAGCATCGAGCAGGCCGCCGTGCATGTGCATGAAAGCGGGGCCTTCGCCGTCGCGCAGGCGCTGGGCCAACTCACGCGTGGTGTCGTAGACCTCGAAGGGATTGACGGCGTCCACGTCCACGGCGATGGCGTCCATCGCACGCACCTGGGCAGTAAGGTCGCCAGCCCATTGCTGCTGGCGCGGCGTCATGATGGCCCAGTCGTTGTTCCAGACGGTGATGAGGACGGGGAGTTTATTGACGGTGGCCTGACGCAGGAGGACGTTGAAGTCATTGGTGGCGGCGCCACCGTCGCCGGTGGTGAATGCGATCACGCGGCGGCTGTGATCGCGCTTGAATGCCCAGCCGACGCCGCCAGCGAAGGGGGCGAGCCCGGCGACCTCGCTGAAGGTCGGCAGGATGTGGAAGGCGCGGCTGCTGTAGTGCGAGGGCATATTGCGACCACTGCCCATCGGGTCGGTGACGCGCGAGTAGGCGGCGCGAAGCACGCCATGTACGTCGCGCGTGCGCTGGAGCCAGCCAGCGAGGTCGCGATAGTAGAAGGAGAGCCAGTCGTCGTCGCGTAGGGCGGCGACCATCGCGGCGCAGGATTCGTGGCCGGCGCAGCCGATGTAGAAGGGGAACTTGCCCTGGGTCTTGCGGGCCTTGAGCACGTCATTCAACGTGCGGGCAGTAACCATCGTGCGGTAGAGGTCCATGGGGTCGAGCGTGCGGGCCACATCGCCCGTTCTCGGTGCGGTGACGTTCGTTGTCATCGAAGTACCTCCAGCTCGCCAACCTGCGCTAGCGAAATCGCGGAATGCTTGCGCTACAGCGCCGCGCTGCGAGACCGGCCACATCGCCGGAGATCGCGGAGTCCATCCTCGCCATTATAGCGAGGGGCGGCGGAGGGTCGCAACCGCTGGCAAGTGAGCGGAGATGTGTTGGTGCACGTCGCGGAAGGAGCGGGAGGGGAGTCGCAACGTAGGCTGGCGGCTGAGGCGAAGGAAGCGGAAAGTGGAAGGAGATCCGAATTTTTCAAGAGTCGCGGCGATGGTGTGCGACTCTGTGGAGCGCTGAGCCGAAAAACGTCCGGTGGGAAATTTCCGTTTTCTTCCGCTTTTTCGTCGCGATCAGCAGTTGGATGTCGGCGTGGGGCGAGACGTGAGGGATGGGACGGAGGCGGAAATTGATGCATCTCCTCGGGTTGCGTGGCGCAGCAGGAATCTCTTGCTTTACCAGTTCTCCAGCAATCCACAAAGAACATTAGTTCTCATGCAGTATACCACGAACATTGGATGGGCGCAATGCAAGGCAAGCGCCGCCAGGAATTGCCGAGATTCCCGACGGCGCTGACGGCTCGTGAAAGGCAAGAGGGAGGGTGAGGCGCGGTGACGCCAATGGCGGCGCGCGCTAGACGGACGGTTGGGAATCGGCGGCGAGGGGGCTGTAGAGTTCGATGATGTTGCCGTCGGGATCGCTGATGTGGGCGGTGCGGGCACCCCAATCTGGGCGGTCCTTCGGCTCGGCGACGGCGGTGGCGCCGCGGGCAAGCAGATCGGTGTATGTGGCGGCTACGTCGTCCACTTTGAGGACAATGACGACCTGGGGACTTCCGGCGGCGGGCGCTAGGGTCCGGCCGATCGACTGGGCGAAGCCGTCGCGATTGAAAAGCTCAATGCCGGTGTCGCCGAGGGTGAGGTAGGCGTAGCCGTCGGGGGCATTGGGCGTGTCGGGCCCGTAGGCGACGGGAAGCTGGATGACGTCGCGCCAGAAGGTGTAGGAGGCGGGGAAGTCGGCGACGAGTAGGCGCACGTTGGCGAGTTTCATGATCGGTTGCTCCCTTTACAGATGCAGCATGCAGCTAGTGGTCATGATGCAGTATAGTACATACGTTCCGGTGACGCACGGCGTCCACAGACGAGGGGTGGCGTGATGTAATGGGTGAGCGCGACATCAACATCTCGAAACAGACCGCGCGCCGGTTCGTGCTGGGGCGGCAGGGACTCTGGCCGGGGAGGCGCTGGCGTGGCAAAGGCGGGACCGCAGAGGCGCTGCGAAGCATCGAGGCGGTGCAACTCGATCCGCTGCAAGTGATCGCGCGGAGCCACGATATTGTGCTGTGGTCGCGCGTCATTGGCTACCAGCCCGGCCACCTCGACGAATTGATGTATCACGACCGCCAGTTCTTCGATTATGGCGGCAGCCTCTTCGCCTATCCTATGGAGGAGCTGCCCGCGTGGCGGCTGCACATGCGCCGCCGCGAGCAGTCGAAGCGCTGGGCAGAATTCGCCGCCTCGCATCCCGACCGGATCGAGGAGATGCGGGTGGCGATCCGCGAACGGGGGCCGCAGGGCAACCGCGACTTCGCGGGTGGTGAGCGCGTCCCCAGCTATCGAGGCAGCAAGGACAGCGCGCAGGCGCTCTATTATCTCTGGCTGACGGGCGAGCTGATGACGCACCATCGGGTGCGGTTCGAGCGCGTGTACGATCTGCGCGAGCGCGTCGCACCGTCCGCCTTTCTGCGAGAGATGCCGGAGCGCGAGGCTGAGGAATTCTTCGCACGCAAAGCGGTGGCGCACTGGGGACTGATCGCCGCGCGGGTGTGGCGAGGTGCCTGGGCCGACGCGATCTGGCGTAAGGTCGATCCGAGCGAGGCTGTAGCGACGCTGGAGCGGCTCACCGCGGAGGGGACGTTGGTGCGGGCGCGGATCGAGGGATCCAAGGACTCGTGGCTCGTCTGCGCCGAAGATCTGCCGGCACTGGCGCTCGTCGAGGAGGGCGGCATTCCCGAAGCCTGGCGGCCGCTGGAGACGGATACCAGCGAGGAAGTGGTGTTCCTGGCGCCGCTCGACATGGTCAGCGCGCGCGGCAGGGCCGGATGGCTCTTCGACTTCGACTATATCTGGGAGGTCTACAAGCCTGCCGAGAAGCGCCGTTGGGGCTACTACACGCTGCCGATGCTCTGGGGCGATCGGCTGGTGGGTCGCCTCGATCCCAAGTTCGACCGCGGCAGTCTGACTTTGGTGCTACTGGGCTTCTGGCTGGAGGATCAGGCGCTTAGCGCAGATGTCGCCTTCGCTTCGGCTCTGGCGCGCGGGCTGGTGCGCTTCGCCGCCTTCCTTGGGGCGAAGTGGATCAGGATCGATGCGATCGCTTCGGCGGAGCTGCGGGAGAGGGTGCATGACGAAATCGAGGCATCGTCATCGCTCCGCGTCGTTGAGCCGTGAGGGGGTGGGATGGCGCCCCCTTATGCCGGGGTTGGCCAGCGCACTCGTGTGGGAATAGGTTCTTGTGAAGGGATTGGCACGGATGAGCACGACGGCCGATGTGAACCCGACTTTGGCACTGATGACTTCTGGCTGGGAGGCGTATCAGCAGAGCATGGTCGCCGCGTTGTTGCCGCTTACCGCGGAGCAACTGGCGCTGCGCGCGGCACCGCAGTTGCGCTCGATCGGCGAGAATGTGCGGCACATCATCTCCACGCGTGCCGGTTGGTTTAGCACCGCTCTGGGCATTGGCGATGAGGACTTCGAGGCGTATCACTACTGGCAGGCACCCGACTCGCCGGCACGCTCGGCAGAGGAATTGGCACGCGGGCTGGCCGAAACGTGGCGCGTGATGCAGGAGGCGCTGGCGAGCTTTACTCCGGACGATATGCAAGCCACGGTGCGAGGCGAACGGCGCGGCCAACCGTTCGAACTGGTGCGTGGCTGGGTCGTCTGGCATGTGATCGAGCATGATCTGCATCACGGTGGCGAAGTTTCGCTGACGCTGGGCATGCATGGGCTGGCGGCGCCCGACATTTAGCGGTTGTTCGGCATGCGAGCATGGGCGTCGATCCGTTGACGCCGGATGTACGCTGTGCGGAGGATCAGCGAGGAGGCGGAGCAGCACGAGAACCGAGGCGCGCGGATGACGGGGGCGACACTGTTGGGGTATGTGAGCGGCGGCGCGCTGGTGATAGCTGCCGTCAGTGTGATCGTACTGCACTTGGGCGAGACGAAGATGACCCCGATCCGTGACGCGGTGAGTCTCTACGTTCACGCGCCGCTCGGCGTTCTCTACTACGTGCAGGTGGTGGCGACGGGCATCTCGGCGCTGGCACTGCTTGCGGCGCTGCGTATGCACGGCGAGGTGCATGCGCGCTATGGACTGGTGGCGCTCGGCACGTATGGAGTGTCGCGGCTGGTGATCGCGGCGTTCCCGGCCGATCCGAAGGGCGCGTCGGTGTCGAGTCGCGGGTGGATCCATCTGATCCTGGCGGTGATCACGTTCTTCTCCGCCGCGACGATGACGGGCATCTTGACGCCGGCGCTGTCGTCGTTGGCAACGTGGAGCGATCTCGCGGGCGTGCTGCATGTGGCCAGCGTCGTGACGATCGTCTCGGTGGTGGCGGTGGCGCTGCGCCAACTGACGCGTCCGATCTTCGGGCTGGTGGAGCGCGGCATCTATCTGGGGGCGTTCGTCTGGCTGGGTTGCGTGGTTGTTGGGCTGATCCGCTAGTAGTAGATCGTCTGGGTGCGGTGGTAGGGGCGCATGGCAGGGTCGGGCTTCTGGCTTTCGGCCCAGAGGCGGTAATCGATGGCGCTGGCGGGGCGGTTGATGCCACGCGTGGCGAGGGCGCGACGCAGCAGTTCGACGGACCAGATCGTCGCGGCACGGATCGCACATTCGGCCTCGGAGCCAGCGGGGATGAGCGTATAGCTATCGATCTGCGCGGCAAGGGGTGCGGCGTAGGCGAGGACGCCGTGGCGGCGCAGCAGTTGGGGGAGTTTGTAGTCGGCGAAGGCGGTGAGGCGGTCGAGATTGGCGAAGGCGCCCCAGCGTGTGCCGCGAAACGCCGCGTTGAGGTCGGCGACGCAGATCTGCGCGCGCTTGAGGAACGGTACGGGCGATCCCTGCCACTCGGCCAAGTCGGCAAAGGAGGGGAAGTCGCGGGCCAGCAGCAGGGCAAGCGCTACGGCGTTGCCGTCGACGGACTCGACAGCGCGGGCGAACTGGCCGTCGTAACGCTCCAGCAGCACGCGCCCGACCTGGCGCGCGTTGGCGAGACGTTCATCGAACAGGGGAATCGGTGGGGCGCCGTCAAGCGGGCGCAGGATGGCCTCAAGCGCGGCGCGGTCGAGCGCGGCGAGGTAGGCGGCGTCCCAGAGAGGGCGACCATCTTCAATGGCGCGGGTGAGGGCAGCAGCCAGTGCGGCGTAGCCGTCGAGCGTCTGGCCGCGCCACGCGACCTGCCAGCGCGGCGTGCCAGGTAGCGACCAGAAGCAGAAGTTTAGGGCGTCGAGCAGCAGCACCCAGTTCGCCGTGCGCTCGGTGCCGTCGGTGAAGTGCAGGGCATCGAGTCCGGCTTGAACAGGCCACGGCGCCGTTGCCCAGCGATCGGCTAGGAGATCGAGCGCGACTGGTTCGATCCGCACGAGCCGCGATGCGCGAACGATCGGCGCTGTGCCGCTGAGGACGCCGAGGGTGTCGTCGTCGGGTGGGGTGATCGCACCGAGTGTGCGCTCGTCGGCCTGTGGCATGTTGGGCATGTTGGATGGCATTCCTCTTGGTGACGCTACGCCTTGGTGACGCTACGCCGCATCTCTTGACTGTCATACGTCATCAAGGCGCGGCTTGCCAAGTGCTACGGTTCCGCGCCTGTGCGTTACCGCGAGCGATGGCGGTGTAGGGCGCGGAACGACCAGACTTTCAGGGGCTTGTCGTACCCAGCTTCTAGGTGAACGTCTGCGTTCGCGGCACCGGCATGCAACTTGCGGCTGCATCCCCACGCCTTGTAGAATGCCGCAGAGCGGAACTCATCAATGGCGATGAGACGCGCCCTGGCCGCGCTGTTGGCGGCCAGTCCCCCCAACGCAGGAGGAATACCACATGCTGGCACGACACATCATGACCCCCGACGTCCTGACGATCTCGCCTGAGGCCACGGTGCAGGAATGCGCGCGACTGCTCGCTGACTATCACATCAGCGGTGTGCCGGTGCTGGATGCGGAGCAGCGCATGGTGGGGATCGTCACGCAGGCGGACATCATCGGCAAGGAAGGCGATACCGTCGCGAGCCTGATGACGCCGCGCGTGGTGAGCGTGCAGGAAGAGACGCCGGTGGACGAGGTGGCGCAGATTCTGACGAGCAATCGTTTCAAGCGGGTGCCGGTGCTGCGCGACACGACCGTGGTGGGCATCGTCAGCCGCGCCGACATCGTGCGGACGATCGCCAGCCGGTGGATCTGCCCCGTCTGCGGAGCGATACAGCACGGACGCATGCCCGACGAGTGCTTCTCGTGCGGCGCGGACGGCGGCCACTTCGAGCGCGAACTGGCTCCGCGCATGGAGATCTCGGCGCGCGAGTGAGCGGGGAGTAATCGCGAGCAGGAAACGCGACTGCATCGAGCAGTTCGAGCGCGGTGACGTATGCTGCACGGGCGCGATGCCGTGTTCGCGCCACCGCGCGTGCGCGTCGAGAGCGGCAATGTGGCCCCAAGAGTAGGCTGGGCCGGATGCTGCGGCTGCCCATGGATGGGTTGCGCGGGCGGATTAGTCCTTGAATGTGCGGGAGGGGCGGCGATCGCGGCCCTGACAGGTGGAGCAGCGAGTGAGGGTGGGCATCAGTTCAAGCTGACGCGCGGCAATTGGCTTGTGACATTCTTCGCAGGCGCCGTAGAGCCCGCGGGCGGCACGGCTGAGCGCGTGCTGCGTCTGGCGCAGGTCTTCGCGGAGCATCGGCAGCAACGCCTCGCGGAGCTCCGCTGAGTTCGGGTCGTCGCTCGACGGTGTTTCGAGCTCACAGATCGCTAGCAGCAGGGCGACGTGCTCGCGCTCCAGGCGGCTGAGCGCAAGGGCGACGCTGGCGCGGCGAACGCGCTTGGCGGCTGGCTTGCGTGCGCCGACGATGGTGGCGCTGGGAGCGGTTGTTCGCGTGGTGTTCGACGCTGGTGTTTCGGCATATCGAGCAAATGATTCCATGGGGCCCACATCCTCTCTCCTCGACGACATCCCCCGGCTCGGCTCGCTTCAAGCGCGCTGACCGGCCCTCCTTGAGTTCTAACGTACACCTAGGCCGGAAGCATCGTCGAAATTGTCGAGTACTGCCACGCGAGTCTAACCGCGGCGGAATTTGGTCCTCCTGAGGCTCGGTTTTGGTGGGAGATGGCTTCTGTTATGCCACGCCTCTGGCTTACGCATATCGCGTGCCGAAAGCAGAGCGAGTGGGGTATGCGCCGCTGGCGCCCGCTACCGCGGCGATCGACGTGGTGGTTGAGGCGTAAAGCGGCACGCGCTGCGCTATCTCCACCGCGCTGCCTTGTTGGTCTGTTTTGACACACACCGGACCGCGTTCTATACTACTTGTCGCGTTGCGTCGCGCTGGATCGCGTTTACACGCGCGTGGCGCTCCGTCTCGCGCGAGGGCGGATTGTACGCAATTGCTTGGTCTTGCAGGCTGGGTTGCGGGGGTGTGTTGCACCGCGTTACGGCCCGCAAACGTAGATACCATCGAAGGCGGCTGACCCGGCAGTACCCAGCATCAGCATAAGGAGGGGCGCATGTCACAACGCACCGAGGACGTTCAGGAGCCGCGCGCGTCGGCCCAGCCTGAGGGCGCGCTGGTCGATCCACCGGTTGAGTCGACGGCTCAATCAGGGACGGGCGACGTCCAGGAGCAGTTGCAGGCGGCGCGCGCCGAGGCCGCGGAGTATAAGGATAAGTACCTGCGCGAGTACGCGGAGCGCGAGAATTTCCGCAAGCGGCAGGAGCGAGTGACGGCTGAACGGGTGCAGTATGCCAAGCGTGGCGTGATCGATGAGTTGCTGGTCGACGTCGTCGATAACTTCGACCACGCGGCGCGCCACACAGAGGCGATGGATGTCGCGGCGCTGCGCCAAACATTGAAGATGCTCCAAGGGCAACTCAATCGCGTACTCGCGGCGCAGGGCGTGACGCCAGTGGAGGTTGCGCCCGGCCAGGCGTTCGATCCGCGCTTGCACGAGGCGATCGAGAGCGTCGCATCCGACTTGCCGGAGGGAACGATCGTCGAGGAGGCGCGCAAGGGCTACATGATGGGCGGCGACCTGTTGCGTCCGGCGCGCGTGACGGTGAGCGCGGGCAAGCGCGGCTAGCCAGACTGTAGCTCGACTAGCTCGACTAGCCTAGCGGTGGCGCATCGGGTGAGGTAGGCGATGGAGTATAAGGACTATTACAAGATTCTGGGCGTCTCGAAATCGACGAACGCCGAGGATCTGAAGAAGGCCTACCGCAAGCTGGCGCGCAAATATCATCCTGATGTGAATCCCGGTAACAAGACCGCGGAGGCCAAGTTCAAGGAGATCAACGAGGCCTACGAGGTCCTCTCGGATCCTGACAAGCGCAACAAGTATGACACGCTCGGCCCGAACTGGCAGGAACAGTTCGGCGCCAGCCCAGGCAGCTCGGCCTCGCGCGCGCGCTCGTATCCACCGCCGGCGGGTGGGCGGACGACGGCGGGTGGCTACAACATCGATATGGACGACCCGACGGGCTTCTCGGACTTCTTCGAGACGCTCTTCGGGCGTCGCGGTGCAGCGGGCACAACGGCTGGCGGCAGGACGCGCGTGCCGCAGCGCGGCGCGGATATTGAGCAGCCGGTGGAGATCAGCCTGCGCGAGGCGTATGTGGGCGCGACACGCGCCTATAACATCGAGGCACCGGAGATTTGCCCGACCTGCCAGGGCACTGGGCGCGTGGGCGCGCGTCCGTGTTCGACATGTAATGGGCGGGGCACGCTCCTGCGCACGCGGCGACTCGAGGTGAAGATCCCCGCTGGGGCCGAGAGCGGGACGCGTGTGACGGTTCCGGGCGAGGGCAACGCGGGCACGGTTGGCGGGCCGAGGGGCGACCTCATTCTCGTGGTGCAGGTAAGGCCGGATCCCAGCTTCGAGCGCAAGGGCGACGATCTCTATACGGAAGCGTCTGTGCCGCTGACCACTGCGGTGTTGGGTGGCGAGGCGCCGGTGATCACGCCGGACGGGAAGCGTCTGTTGCTCACGATTCCGCCGGAGACGCAGAACGGGCAGACATTTCGCCTGAGCGGTAAGGGCATGCCGCATCTGAAGGGAAGCGGCGGGGGCAACCTCTTTGCGCGCGTGCAGGTGATGCTGCCAGAGAAGCTTTCCGACGAGGAACGCGGTCTCTTCGAAGCATTGGCAAGGATGCGTGCGGCACGCTGAGGGGAACTGCTCCCTATGCTACCGCGTGCCGGTGCGTCGGGCGCTGGGAACCCCGCGATGCGCCGACTAAAGCGGTTGACAGCGTGATCTCACTGGCCGGGAGCCGGGACGGCGGGCCAGTGGTCGCTGGAGAGCGACGGCGGCGCGTCGACGGGGGACGCGCCCCACGACTTGTTGGGCGAGGTCGAGAGGGTGAAGTCTAGCTCGCTGGCGCTGGTGAGCGTGGCGAGGGAGAGCCACTGGCTTCTGCTAGAGACGCCGTCGATCTGCATGCTCTGGATGTACGGGGCTTTGCGCGCCGCACCCGCGGCATAGAGACGGATATGGCGTTCGCCAAGGGTGAGCGTCACCTCGGGAAAGAGCGGGCTGCCAAGGACGAACCCGGCGCGCCCCGGAATCAGTGGATAGAGGCCGAGAGCCGCCCAGACATACCATGAGGAGAGGGTCCCAAGATCGTCGTTGCCGGGGATGCCTTTGGGCGAGTTGCTGTAGAAGGTCGTGATCACGCGGCGGACGGTCGCCTGCGTCTTCCACGGTGCGCCGGCGTAGTCGTAGGCCCAGGGTGCGTCGAGCGACGGCTCGTTGCCCATCCACGCGTGCGGGGCGAACGGCGCATACGTGAATTGTGAGAAGAAGGCATCGAGCCGTTGCTGCGCCCGCGCGGGCCCGCCCATGCGCGCGACAAGGCCGCCCATGTCGAAGGGCAGCATCCACGTATATTGCGCGGCGTTGCCTTCGATGAATTGGCTGTCGTCGAGCGAGAAGCCGCTGTAGGCGTAGCGCGGTTCGAAGGAGCCGGTGGCGGGATCGTAGAGCGCGGGCCACCGGGCGGCGTGCGCAGCCAGGGCGCGGGCATCGCCATCGTCACCCAGCGCGCGGGCGAGCGCGGCGACGGCGTAGTCCTGCGCGTAATATTCGAGCGAGGTCGAGGCGGGGACGTATGCGTCGCCGATGGGGACGTAGCCGAGTGCGAGATAGTCGCCGAGTCCGGCGCGCTCGGCGAGGGCGTGGCTGCCGACGTTGGGGTTGGTGGCAGCGGCCACGGCTTCGCGCAGCGCTTTGGACTTGTTGAAGTCGCCCGCGCCGAAAGCGACAGCCTCCGCGAGCATGGCGGCGGCGGGATCGCCGACCATAATCCCTGTGTCGCCGTTGGCGATCGGCCAGCGAGGCAGCGCACCGGACTCAGCGGCGTCTTCGACGAGTGATTGCATCATGTCACTGGTCTGCGCGGGGGCGAGCAGGGCGAGCAAGGGAACCTCGCTGCGATAGATATCCCACCCGGAGAAGTTGGCATAGATCGCGTGGCCCGCCGCGGCCGTGTGAACTTTGCCGTCGAAGCCGCGATACTGGCCGTTGGCGTCGCTGAACGTGTTGGGGGCGAGCAGGCTATGGTAGAGCGCGGTATAGAACGTGTCTTCGTCGCTCTGGGAGCCGCCGACTGCCTGGATGCGGTTGAGCAGCGCATTCCAGGTGCTTGTCGCGGCCTGGCGTAGGGAGTCGAAATCTTGCGCAGAGGTTTCCGCCGCGAGGTTCGTGGCGGCGTTCGCAGCGCTGACGTAGGAGAGACCTACGCTCACCGTGAGTTGGTTGCCGCCCCTGGCGTCGAACTGCGCGTAGAGTCCGCTCTCGGAGCCGTCGGCGTCGCGCGAGCCGGGGGCGACGCCATCCCACCCCCAAGCTCCGTAGGCGCTGGCGGGCCGGCTGAACCTGGCATCGAAGTAGACAGTGTACGAGGTCGGTAGGAAGGCGCAGAAGGGTCCGCCGGTGACCGAGCCGCGAATCTCCGGAGGGGCTGATAAACTGGGCGTGTGCTTGCTGCACGCCACGGAGATCATCGCCGGATTCGAGCAGCAGCGTCTGCGGCTGGCCGGCTGGATAGGTAATGCGCGCGAGGCCGGTACGCAGAGTGGCCGTCAGCTCGACGGAGATGCCGCTGCCGAGCTTGACGCTGTACGCGCCGGGGGCGGCGTGCTCGTCGCGGTGCGAGAAGGAGGCGCTGTAGCGATACGGGTCGGCGGGCGGAGGGTCGAGCACGTGCATGGTGGTGGGCATGAAGGGCACGTCGCCCATGATCTGACAGCCGGCGCCGCTCATGTGTGTGAGGCTGAAACGTTGGATGCGGCCGTCGGTGTAGGCGTATCCGCCGGGGAGGGCGACGCCGCTGGGGCTGGTGTCGGGGCTGAACTGCACCATGCCGAAGGGCAGCGTGGCGCCGGGGAAGGTGTTACCCGCGCTACCACCGAAACCGTAAGGCGGCTGGCCCGCTTGCGTCCCGATGAGCGGGTTGACTTCGCGGGCGAGGTCGAGCGGTAGGAAACTCGGCGCGGCGGTGTGTGGCACGGTGGCGAGCGCGGAAGCCGTCGCGGTGGCCGTAGCGCTGGCTTGCCCTGGAGCGGAGCGACTGGTGTGCAGAAGGGCGAGGAGAATGCCCGCCAGCACGACGGCGATCAGGGTCGTCACGCCCGCACGCTTGAGCCACGCATACCCGCGAAGGCGGCGGTTGTGGGCCGCCGGGGTCAGTGCTACGCCTGGCGGCAGCGTGCCCGTGGGCTGGGATTCGAGTGGCTCGGGCGCATACGGGTTCGGTCGCGAGTGGTGCGTCCACGGAGAGAGCGACCGGCTCGGCATCGCTTGTTGGCGAGTCGGCTGGCGCGGCACTGTCGTTGTCAGTCGCGAGTTGCGTCGACGTGATGCTGCTTTCGTCTTGCGCGTCGGACATCCCAGCCCTCATTCCTCCCATACAGCCACCTAGCTACCTCAACGATTTAACGCCGTGAGGCTAACAGCGAGGCTCAGGCGTGAGCGGGGGAGGCGCCTATCGCGGTTGTGATGGGTCTTGGGAGGCGTGGAGCGACTTTGTGCGGTGATTGTGCGGCGCCGCGCATACGCTGAGGGGTGGAGAGGCGCGACGGTGACGCTCGGCGGGGTGAAGGAAACGTCGCCTCTTCGATGGAGGTGCGCAATGAGACACGAATCCACCGTTCGTCGCACGCTTATGATTGTGTTGGGGTTCAATGCGCTCACGCAGATCGCCGGTGGCATCGGGTTGATTACGGGGGCGATCGCGCCAGGACTGGATCTGTTGCGCGCCACGCCGTTCGCGGACTACACGGTGCCGGGGCTGATCCTGGGCGTGTTCGCCGGCGGCATCTCGCTCGCCGCGCTGCTGATCGTCTGGCTTGCGGGGCGGTTGACCGGCGACTTCGCGGGCGCCTTCTCTGGCGCTGTTACCGCGGGGTGGATCGTCGGCGAGGTGATCCTGCTCGGCGTGATCTCCTGGCCGCTGCAGGCGCTCTACCTGGTGACGGGCCTGCTGGCGTTTGGCCTGGCCGCGTGGCTCTGGATCGTCGACTGGGAACGGGTGCATCCTCATCAGCCGTCGCACGGGCATGCTGTCGCGTCGTAGCGCACTCGGTGCAGCATTCGCCGCCGCGGATGGCATGCGGCGGATTGGTGAAACCGTCTTACGCCTACGCGGATGGGATGCGGAGGCGGTAGAGGCCGGCAGGCGGCTCGCCCGTGGGGTCGGTATAGAAGCGTGACGCATAGAGCCACAGCGATCCATCTGGCGCGGTGGACGCTGCTCCTTGCCAGCAGAGGCCGCAGCCCTCGTCGGCCGTGATGTTCAGTGGCGTGGAGACGCTCTGCCATGTTCCCGCGTCGGGAGCCCACAGCCAGAGCGAGAAGTGTGTCTGTGGATATGCCTGCCCGTTCTCGCTCGGCACGCCAGCGAGTGGATCGGCACCCCAGGCCGCGAGACGTCCGTCGGGCAGGGCTGCGAGCACTTGAAGGATGCCTCGACGGTCGCCGGTTACACCTGGCACGGGCAGCGGTGGCAGCAGCGACCAGTGAACGCCGTCGTCGCTCGCCAGCACGCTTTCGCGGAAGAGATCGGAGGGAATTTGCTCGTTCGCCAATGCGTACAACGGGTGACTGGCCGACGGCCACGTTCCTCCACCAGTGGAGAATGAGGAGAGCAGGAACGGGCCGGGATATCCGGGCAGATCGCTCGTCTTGCTCCACGTGGCGCCGGCGTCGCTCGACATCCAGAGGGAGTTGGCGGCCTGACCCGCCTGCGGACGGGCATGCTCGACCGTCATTGCCAACTGATCATCCGGGCCAATCGCCGGAGGGAAAAAGAGTGCATCGTTGCCGAGGCCGCCATCTATACGCCGCCACGTCTGCCCATCGTCATCACTGCGGGCAAGCAGACTCGTGGCGATCGTGGATTCCGTTGAGCCGAAGACGAGGAACAGGTGATCGCGCGTCATCTCGAGGAAGCACCAGTCGAAAGGCGTCGAGTCCGGCATGTGGAGATCGTAGGGAGGCAGATGCTTCCAGGTAGCCCCGCCGTCGTCAGAGAGGTAGTCGCTATCGGTGGAGCAGTCAACGCCCTTGTCGACGCCGCTGCTGATTTGCACGAGCACGCGTTGCGCATCATCTGGCGCGATGGATATGGCGCAGTTGACGCCCAGCCCGGCGAGTGCGCCGAAATTCGTCCAGTGTGCTCCAGCATCGGTGGTGCGCCAGAGGGTCATGGGTGCCGCGCGGCTGGCGACGACGTGACCGGTGCAAGCGTAAAGCGTGTTGGCGTCGGTTGGCGACGGCGCAAAGCCGATCACGTCGGCGTTTGGCACTGGGAGCGATAGGTGTTGCCACGATCCCGAACCGACCGTTGCGGGCGTACCGCCCCGCACTGTGGTTGCTGTCGTGGCGCCCCTGCTCTCACAGGCCACGAGCAGCAGAGCAAGCAGCAATGCGGCGAGCAGGCGGATATCCTGGAAGCGTTTCGTGACGGTTCTGTGTGGAGGCATCTGGATCCTGCTGGGCCACTCCTCACTCTGTTTCACCAAGCGTACCTTGCGCTGGGCAGGACGTCTATCAGGCGAACGCCGTAGGGTGTCTGCGGCTGGTTCTCGGCGATGCGGCGTGTGCGCCAGCGCAACGGCGTCGCGTTGGGCGCGCGCGATATAATGACATATATTGAACACGAGCTTGAGGCTTGCGCGCTTTGTTCGCACGTCGCCCCGAAGGCTCAGGCGCACCTTCCAGGAGGAAACGCTACGCGCACCGCAGAAAGGCTGGCTCGCCGATGAGCACCACGAGTATTCCGAACGTCCAAGGCGCACTCAGGCCCGCTGATATTGAGGACAGCCCCGCGGGGACCAATAACTTCACGCTAGTTGCCGCAACGGTGAACGGCTCTGGCAGCCAGACGGCGAACAATGTGCTGCTGCGCGCAATCTTCAAGATGGGCATCCCGGTCAGCGGCAAGAATATCTTCCCATCGAACATCCAGGGATTGCCGACGTGGTTCCACATCCGCGTGAGCAAGGACGGCTACATCGGTCGGCGCGAGACGGCTGAGATCGTAGTGGCGCTCAATCGCAGCACGGCGGCGGAAGATATTCACAACGTGGCCTCGGGCGGCGTGGTGATCCTCCCCGAAGAGTGGAAGCTGCCGCAGGATCGGACCGACATCACCTATTACACGTTGCCCGTGCAGCAGATGGCGAAGGATTCCGGCGCCTCCACGGAGATGCGCCCTTACGTTGCCAACATGGTCTATGTCGGCGCGTTGACGGAATTGCTTGGCATCGACGTCAACGAGATCAAGACGGGGCTCAGCGAGCATTTCAAGGGCAAGCAGAAGCCAATCGACCTCAACTTCGGCGTGGTGCAGGCGGCGATTGATTACACCCGCGCCAACATCGTCAAGAAGGACCCCTTCCACGTCCAGCGGATGAACGCGACGCAGAACAAGCTGCTGATTACTGGCAACTCCGCGGGCGCGCTTGGCGCGGTCTACGGCGGCTTCACGGTCGCGGCATGGTATCCGATCACGCCGTCCACCAGCCTGGTGGACGCGCTCGGCGAGTATGCCAGGGCACTGCGCATCGACAAGGATACCAAGCGAGCGACGTATGCCATCGTGCAGGCGGAAGACGAGATTTCGGCGATCGGTATGATCGTCGGCGCGGGGTGGGCAGGCGCGCGGGCGATGACCAGCACATCGGGCCCCGGCATCTCGCTGATGACGGAGTACGCTGGCTACGCCTACTTCGCCGAGATTCCCTGCGTCGTCTGGGACATCCAGCGCATGGGGCCTTCGACGGGACTGCCGACGCGCGTCTCGCAGGGCGATGTGTTGATGGTGTATTACCTCGGCCACGGCGACACGCGGAACACCGTGCTGCTGCCGAGCAGCATGGAGGAGTGCTTCGAGTTCGGCTGGAGGGCATTTGATTACGCCGAGCGGTTGCAGACTCCGGTCTTCGTGCTCTCGGATCTCGATCTTGGCATGAATAACTGGATGACGTCGCCGTTTGCCTATCCCAATCAGCCGATGGACCGCGGCAAGGTGCTCTCCGCCGAGGATCTGACGCGACTGGGCGGATTTCATCGCTATGAGGATGTAGATGGCGACGGCATCGGCGCGCGCACGATCCCGGGCACGGAGCATCCGCTCGCGGCGTACTTCACGCGCGGCAGCGGCCACAATAGCGAGGCGCATTACACCGAACGCGCCGACGAGTGGGAGGCAAACCTCGCGCGGCTCGCCAGGAAGCACGACTATGCGCGCACTATCGTACCGAAGCCGGTGGTGGACGAGGTGCCCGGCGCGGAGATCGGCCTGATCGCCTATGGCTCGACGGATACCGGCATCACGGAGGCGCGCGACATGCTCGCCGCCAAGGGCGTGAAGACGAGCTATTTGCGACTGCGCGCGTTGCCGACCAGCGAAGAGTTCAAGCAGTTCGTCGCACGCTATCCGCGCATTTACGTCGTCGAAAATAACTTCGACGGACAGATGCGGCGCATCCTGCAGACCGACGTGCCCGAGCACGCCGCGCGCATCGTCTCGATCTGCAAGTGCGATGGGTTGCCGCTGAGCGGTCGCTGGATCGCGCGGTCGATCGTCGAGGAGGAGCAATAAGCTATGGCAGCGATACAAGAACCGCCGACGGGGAACATTAACCTGATCGGCCTGACGAAGAACGACTATAAGGGCCGGCCTTCCACGCTCTGCAAGGGCTGCGGCCACGACTCGATCTCGCAGCGCATCATCTCGGTGGCCTATGACCTTTCGCTGAAGCCGACGCAGGTGATCAAGCTCAGCGGCATTGGCTGCTCCAGCAAAACGCCAGCGTACTTCCTCAACCAATCGCACGGCATCAACGGGCTGCATGGCCGTATGCCGTCGATGGCGACGGGCGCGACGCTGGCGAACCGCACGCTGACGGCGATTGGGGTGAGCGGCGATGGCGACACGGGCAGCATCGGCCTGGGCCAGTTCAAGCATATGGTGCGCCGCAACGTGCCGGTCGTCTACATCGTCGAGAACAACGGCGTGTATGGGCTAACGAAGGGCCAGTTCTCGGCCACCGCGGACCTCGATCAGGAGCTGAAGTACGCGGGCAAGAACGAGCTGCCACCGATCGACGTCTGCGCCGAAGCGCTGGTGGCGGACTGCGGCTTCGTGGCGCGCTCGTTCGCCGGCGATCCGCGCCAGGTGGAGGCTTTGCTGAAGGCAGCGCTGAGCCATCGTGGCACGGCGATCCTCGATATCATCTCGCCCTGCGTGTCGTTCAACGACCACGAGGACTCCACGAAGAGCTATTCGTGGGGCAAGACGCACGAAGAGGTGGTCTCGGACTTCAACTTCATCCCGGCGCGGGCGGAGATCACCGTCGACTACGCCGAGGGGACGTCCACTACCGTGGAAATGCCCGACGGCTCGCAGGTGCGTCTGCGGAAACTCGACAACCACTATGATCCGACGGATCGCTTCGCGGCGATGCGCTTGATCGAGGAGGCGAAAGAGAAGCAGGAGTTCATCACCGGCCTGCTCTACATCAACGAGAGCCGACCCTCGCTGCCGGAGCTTGAGCATCTGCCGGAGACGCCGCTGGCGCGCCTCGACGAGTCGCAGGTGCGGCCCTCGCGCGAGTCGCTTGAGACGCTGCTGCGTAGGATGATGTAAGCGATCCGTTTTCCTTTTGCTCAGGGTGCGTCCGTGGTGTAGTCGAGCTATGCCGGGCGCACCTCCCTTTTGTCGCATTTCGCAATGGCAGATGTTGGGTGGGAGTAGCCGAGGGTAAACGCGGTTTGTCGCGCCGCTGGCATGACGGCTCAGGAGGGTCTAAACGACTTCCTGTACGTGTCGAAGCATGGTATTCGGGCGTGCTTGGGCTATGCTGCCGAGCATGGGCAAATGGTATCGATGCCTACAGGGGTGGCCAGCACCATCTCCCGAGCGGAGAATGCGGTGTCGGCGAATGCGGTATAATGAAGCCGTGATGTCGCATGGCGCAGGCGATCTGCGCGCCAGCGGCGACGGGAGGAGCGGCGACGATATGGATCGGCGTGGACGTGTGCGTTTGAGCACGATGGAGATCGTGCTGATCGCGACGCTCGTGGGCATGTTGGTGCTGGGCCTGTTGCAGGCGCGGCGCGAAGAGCGCATGCTCGCGGAGTATGAGGCTGGGGAGCACCAGTAGCGAGGCCAACGTAACGCCCCATCTTTGCCTGGGCGGTCACGGCGTGGGTCCGTGGCGCGGGCGGATGGGGCGCTCGCATGTTCGCGTGACGGCATGCCGTGGCATGCGCAGTGGTTGCCTCTAAACTTCCCAGACTTCAGCGAGAGGATACTTCCGGACTTATGCAAACCGCCGATCTCGACTCCAAACTCGCCTCCATCGAGGCGCGCTACGAAGAACTGAATACTATTATGGCCCAGCCAGAGACGCTGAGCGATCCAGCGCTGGTGCAGCGCTATGGGCGTGAATACTCCAGCATGGCGGACGTGGTCGCGGCGTATAAGGCGCTGAAAGAGGTACGCCGGGAGATTGTCGAGACTGAGGAACTGCTGAAGGACAGTCCCGATGAGGAGATGCGCCAGCTCGCCTACGATGAGCAGACCCAGCTCCGCGAACGCGAAGCGGTGCTGATGGGCGACATCCAGATAGCGCTGCTGCCGAAGGACACGATGGATGAGCGCAACGCAATCGTGACGATCCAGGCTGGCGCGGGCGGCGAGGAGGCCGGTATCTTCGCCGCGGACCTCGCGCGCATGTATATGCGCTATGCCGACACGAAGCGCTGGTCGGTCGAGGTGCTGGACTCGAACGAGAGCGGCATCGGCGGATACCGTGAGATTGTGCTGGAGGTGCATGGCAAGAACGCCTACTCGCGGCTCAAGTTCGAGGGGGGGACGCATCGCGTACAGCGCGTGCCGGCCACGGAGTCGCAGGGGCGCATCCACACCTCAACCGCGAAGGTGATCGTGCTGCCGGAGGCCGAGGAGATCGAGGTCGAGATTCGCCCGGAGGACATCCGCGTGGACGTCTATCGCTCGACGGGTCACGGCGGCCAGAGTGTCAACACCACGGACTCCGCAGTGCGCATTACGCACCTGCCGAGCGGGCTGGTGGTGACATGCCAGGACGAGAAGTCGCAGCTCAAGAATAAGGCGAAGGCGCTCGGAGTGCTGCGCTCACGGCTGTGGGATCTGGAGCAGTCGAAGCAAGCGGCAGAGCAAGGGGCGGCGCGGCGCTCGCAGGTGCAGACGGGCGATCGCTCCGAGAAGATCCGCACCTATAACTTCCCGCAGGATCGCATCACCGATCACCGCATCAATTTGACGATCCACAACCTGCCGAAGGTGCTGGGCGGTGATCTTGATCCGCTGATCGACGCGCTGATCACCTCCGACCAGGCGGAGAAGCTGGCGACCATGTTCGAAAACCACGACAATTAGGCAGCATTGCTATGGACTTGTCGTGTTCGTCGGGCTACAGGGCAGCGGCAAGAGCACGTTGTATCGAGCGCGGTTCGCCACGACGCATGCGTTAGTCAGCCTCGACCTGCTGCGTAACAACGCGCATCCACGGAGGCGACAAGAGCAGTTGATCATCGAGGCGCTGGCGGCGGGCCGCTCCGTCGTGGTGGACAACACCAATCCGACGGTGGCGGATCGCGCCCCGCTGATCGCGCTGGCGCGGGAGTATTGTGCGACGGTGATCGGCTATGTGTTCGAGACGCCGGTCGCGGATGCGGTGCGGCGCAATCGGCAGCGCGCGGGACGCGAGCGCGTGCCGGACGTGGCGATCTACGCGACGGCGAAGAAGCTCGTTCCACCGAGCTACGCGGAGGGCTTCGATCAGATCTATCGGGTGCGGATCGGCGACGGCGGCGGATTCGATGTGGTCGCCCTCGACGCTACGGCGTAACCACGGCATCGCTCGGTTGGCGTGACGCGTCCCAGATGCGCGTCTCGCGGTTGATGAGCAGGTATGCGACGGCGACGGCGCCACTCGACACCAGCACCACGACGTAGAGGATCAGGCTGAGGCGGTGGCTCGGCAGGACGGTCGAGAAGAGATTGAGGAACGGGCCGATCAGGATGAGATCGTAGGCGAGGAAGGCGAGGAGTTGTCCGCCGGCGTTAGCCCAGGTCGGCAGGAGTAGGCCGTAGATGAAGTAGAGCGCGTCGCCGAGGAAGATGCAGCCGAAGATCACGGAGGAGTCGGAATTCAGCGGCCAGGGGAAGATCGGGGCGTGGAAGATCAGGGCGAGCGCGGCGAGCAGGAGCACGCTGGCGAAGATGCCGAAGGCGATGCGCACGACCAGTGGAGTCGGGCGGACGTCGCGGAAGGAGAAGCGCCGCCCCCAGACGAAGAGACCCGCGCTGAAGACGGCGCCCAACAGACTGAGCAGCGCATAGGCGAAGAGCGGGGCAGGGGTACCGGCGGATCGGCGGAAGAGGAAATAGAGCGCGGAGGCCGCCGCGATCACGAAGACGTTGATCGCGCCGCCGGGGACAGCGCCCCACTCGCCGCGCCATCCGACCCAGGCCAGCGATCCCGCGATCGCCGTGAGGATCGAGCCAACGAAGAGATACGAGAGGCGGGTGTCGGGCCAAGGCCAGAGCGCGGTCGCCCAGGGAAGGTCGAAGGCGAAGCCCAGCCCCAAGACGAGGGCGATGACTGCGGCGACAATGGCCGCGGTGCGCAGGTTCCTGGCTTGAGTCGCGTCCATGGGCAGAGGCGCTCCCCTCTAGCTGATGGCCTGATCGAGGTCGGCGATGATGTCTTCGGCGTTCTCGACGCCGACGGAGAGGCGGATCAGGCTGGGCGAGATGCCGGCGCTGGCACGCTGCTCGTCGCTCTGGTGGGTGTGGATCATCGAGGCGGGATGGGTGATCAGCGACTCGACACCGCCGAGGCTGACAGCCAGCAGGCAGAGCTTGGTACGTCCGATCGCGCGGTACGCCGCGTCGTAGCCGCCCTTCAGCTCGAAGGCAAGCATGCCGCCGTAGCCGCTCATCTGCGCCTGGGCGAGTTGGTGCTGGGGATGCGACTCCAGGCCGGGGTAGTAGACACGCGCAACGGCGGGATGTGCTTCGAGGAAGCGCGCGACGGCGAGGCCGTTGGCGTTGTGCGCGGCCATGCGCAGGCCATAGGTGGCGAGACCACGGCGCAGCAGCCACGCCTCGAAAGGGTGCAGCACGGGACCGTGGACGCGAGCGTAGTCCCAGGCGGCGTCGATCAGCGATTGCGAGCCGGCCAGCACGCCGGCAGTGACATCGGCGTGGCCGTTGAGGTACTTCGTGGCACTGTGCAGTACGAGATCGCAACCGAGGTCGAGTGGACGCTGATTGAAGGACGAAGCGAAAGTGTTATCAGTGACGGCTAGCGCACCGTTGGCGTGCGCGATGGCGGCGGTGGCGCGGAGATCGGTGAGGTCCATTGTTGGATTGCTCGGTGACTCGGTGTAGATGAGGCGTGTATGTGGTCGGATGGCGCGCTCGAATGCCTCGGTCTCGCGCTGATCTACAAGCGTCACTGCGATCCCGTAGCGGGGAAGGACGTCGGTGAGGAGCGAGAGCGCGCTGGTGTAGTGCGTCGTCTGGGCGACGACGTGATCGCCCTGGCGTAGGTTGCCAAGGATCGCGGTGGTGACGGCGGCCATGCCGGAGCCGAGGGCGAGGGCAGCATCAGCGCCTTCGAGATCGGCGATCAATCGCTCAACCTGCTTGGTGTTCGGTGAGCCATAACGCGTGTAGAACTCCGCGGGGGCGACGATCTCGGCAAGCTCAGCGCCCTGCTCCGGGGTTGCCAGGAGATAGGTGCTCGTCTGGAAGATGGGAGGCGAGACGGCGGCGGTTGCATTCGCGGCCCGCGCGCCGTGGATCACACGCGTCTGGAGGCCATATGTGGGTGCGTCGTCCCGCTCCGCTTCTGCCATGGTCATGTCCCCCTGTGTTTTCGCTTCGAAACGCCATCGTGCGTCTCTCGTGCCGCGCACAGTGTAGCATGAGGCGTCCTAGCGGCTCGCTTTCGTCACGCGTCGTGCTCTACGCAGCAGCAGAGGTGTCCAACCATATGCAATTAGGGCGCGCGGTCAACACCAGCGGTCGCAGCATGCTAACGGCGAATACGGTAACGAGCGAAATGGCCGAATGCGCTGCCAAGCACGCCCATGATGCTACCGATGATCAGCGCGCCTAGCAAGTGGGAGAACGCCGCGTCGAATTGATTGGCGATGGCGAAGGCGTGGAGGTCTTGCCAGCCGCTGCGCAGATAGTCGGGGTCGAGGCGGAGGAGTATCATCAGCCGAGGCAGGGAGGTAAAGCCAAGTGTCAGCCCAAACGCAATGGCGAGGAGCATGCACGTCATCGCACTGGTGATCGCCGCGATGACTCCGGCGACCCGCGAACTGGTGCGCCATGTAGTGATGAACGCCGCCACACCCCAGGCCGCGAACGCACCGAGCAGAAAGGGTGCGGTCGTAAGAATGTTTGCCACGCCGCTGAAATCGACAAATGTTTCGAGGGTGATATCGACGATTTCTAGCACGCCGGTCAGCACGCCAACGACGATCCCGATGGTAAGCGCCCGGCGCCGGGACTCGCCGGGTAGAGAGGTGAGCCAGAGCCAAATGCCGATGTATGCGCACAACATAACCGCGGGTTCGGCGACGTAGACGGCCGAGCCTGGAGCGTCGAGCAAGCGTGGATACTGGATGATGTGCAGCACGACAAGCCCACCGTCCACAGCGACGGCGAGCAGAAGGACAGCACGCAGTGCAGCAGCGTGAGGTTGGCGCGCAGCCGTTTCGCGGGCTAGCATGGGGGGTGCCGCGTCATAACGGAATGCATCCTCTCCCACTTCCAGATGGATCGGGGCCAGTATAGCGTATGCCACGCTCGAAGACATTCGTCAGTTGACGCGGTACCGGGCAGCGGACGCGGCGAGCACCTCGCGGCGGGGTGCATGAAGCAGAAGGCGCCGCGTGTGCCACCAACTTACTGACCTGACGATCATGCGGCTTCCGAGTGCCTTCGTTCGCCCGGTCGCTGGCTTGTGGTGCGCGCCTGTGACATGCTAGTGCCAGGTGGGTCGTCGTAGCGTGCGACGCGCGACGGGCACGCATCTTCAGCGTGTCGCGAATCGTACATGGTGCGTGAGGTACGTTGCGCGCTCAGGAAGGACGCGGCATGTGGCAGTCTTCGCCCCCATGCTGAGCACGACGCAGGCGAGCATCACACCGCTCGCCGTGGTAGGTGGCTTCGCGTCTGGCCGCGGGCCTCGCGTTTGCGCTTAGCCTCGCCGTCGTGCGGGTCTGCCGCCGCCTGGGTCTGCTCGACCAACCAGAGCCACGGCGCACCCACGAACTGGCAACGCCACGCCTCGGCGGGCTTGCCATTTTCGCCGCCTTTCTGGTGACGGCGCTGGCCCTCTACCGCCCCGCCAGCGAACACGAGCGTACGATTTTTGTCGGTCTGATCGCCGCCTCGTTGCTGATCGTCGTGACGATGGCGGTGGATGACGTGATCGGACTGCCTCCGCTGCTGCGCCTGGGCATCCAGACTGTTGCGGCGCTGATCGCCATGTTCCCTGGAGCGCAGGGCACGCTGATCGAGGTGCTGCACAATCCACTGCTCGGCGCCGCCAACGGGCAGACGGCACTTCCGCTTTTACTTGCCGTGCCGTTCACGTGGTTCTGGATCGTTGGCATGATGAACACGATCAACTGGGTCGATGGGCTGGACGGCCTGGCTGGAGGGATCGTCGCCATTGCTGGGATAGTGATGGCCGCGATCAGTTGGCTCCTGGGCCAGCATACCGTTGCACTGCTCTGCGCGGCGCTCGCCGGCGCGACGGTGGGTTTCCTTCTGCTCAATCTGCATCCCGCGCGTCTCTTCATGGGCGATTGCGGGGCGATGTTCCTCGGGCTCGCGCTCGCCGTGCTCGCCAATGTTGGCGGGGCGAAACTGGCGACGATGCTGCTGTTGCTCGGCCTCCCCATCGCCGACACCGCCCGCGTGATCGTGCGCCGGTTGCGCGGGGGCCACTCTCCATTGCTCTTTGACCGCTCCCATCTCCACCACCGACTGTTGGATGGCGGCCTCAGCCAGCGGAGCATTGTGTTGCTGTTCTATGGCGTCACCGCGCTCTTCGGCGGCGTGACATTGGTCGCAGCCTACCTACAGACTGCGAGCGGCGCTTGGAGCCTGACGTTGCGTCCGCTCCCCTGGCTGAACGTCGCGGTAGATGAACTCCCCGTCCTGTTGGGTGCGGCGATGCTCGGCATCATCGTCTCGCTGATGTGGCGTAGAGCGACACGGCGACGTCGCGTTACGCGTGCGCAAGTTGGCGGGACGGAGCAGAGGGAGCCCACACCGCATTTCCCATCCACCCTTGAGGTGGCGCCGAGTGCGGAGATTTCGGGTACGCATCGCCGCCCGTGACCGCGCGACGCATTGGCCGACCATGCAAGCGCACTCAGTATCAGTTCGTGTTCGGCCACGGCCGAAGTGGCGGCTTCAGGCGTCGGGGAGTGCGCGAATTAGCGAACGAAATATGCGCGTTGAGCGCTGACCGAGCAGATCTCTAGTTCGGGGTAACGCAGGGCGGTGAGGGCGCCGCCATAGACACAGCCGGTGTCGAGGTCGAGTGTGCGGTTCACCCAGCGGGCGCTGTTGACGACGTTGTGGCCGTACACGATGTATGGGGCAGAGTCCAGCGAACTCACGCGGCTGGCGCGGGCGGCGCCCCAGTCGCGGCGCACTGGCTTACCCTGCACAGTGACCCCGTCAACCTCGCCATAGAGACAGAAGGAGGCAACCGTGCGATCCCACCGACCGATCATGTTGTCGAAGATCGCCCCGTGCGTCACGACGAGCCGACCGCCATCGAGCAGCAGATAGCCAGGGAGGCGACTGAAGAACATCGCGAGTTGTTCGTGGAGCGCGTCGCGTTCGAGCTCCGGCATCGAGACCAATTCGTTGACGGTGAGGGCAAGCCCGTAGGCCATCCGCACATGATCGCCGCGGAGCCAACGCAGGAATTTGAGATCATGATTGCCTAGAATCGCCAGCGCGGCGCCGTCTTGCTGCATGGCGCGGACGATGCTGAGCACGGGAAGGCTCGCGGGGCCGCGGTCTACGAGGTCGCCCACAAAGACGACGCGACGCCCTTCAGGGTGGACGTAACCGGCTCCCTGTGGCACGTAGCCGAGCCGTTCGAGCAGGCTGCGCAATTCGTCAAGACAGCCATGGACGTCGCCGATGATGTCGAATGGCGGGCGATCGTCGGCGGGGAGTATGCCAAGCTCACACAACGCGGCGCTGTCCAATGCGTCACCGGGGTCATACGTTGCCGCATCCGTGCGCGGAGAGCCCTTTTTCCTGTCCTTCATGCGACTCTCGTCTACGCTCCATTCCCGCACTGCAGAGCGACCTAGAGGCCTCGTCACCATCGAACGGTCGATGCTAGCCTATTGTACACGTCGCGAAGTGCGCGTTGTCAATTTGCGTCGCAAGCTCCAGCGGTCGATCGACGCCAACGAGTACCGAGCAGCCGGCGATGCATTCGCTTCCACCAAGATGCTCACAGATCAAGGCGCGACCAGAACTCGTCTGAGGTCAGCCCCTGGACGGCAATGAGCTTGTCGCGAGCCGAAGCGCCGCGCTCTACAGATACCGCCCGCTTCGGTAGGCGAAGCCGTCGCGCCAGCAGTGCCACCACCGCAGCATTCGCGGCGCCATCGACCGGCGGCGCCGTGACCCGAACGCGCAGGACGTCGCCTTCGCGCTTCAACTCGTCGGCACTGGCACGGGGCATCACCCGTACTGGAACGAGCAGCGAGGGTTTGGATTCATGAGAAGGCATCGCTCGCCTCGCGGGCGACATGCCGTTACCAGCTCGGTGGCAAGGCGTAGAGGATGTAGCCGTCGATCTGGAGCAGCGCCCAAAACATGAAGATGAAGGCGACGGTGAAACCGATGTCAAACATACCCACGCTGACGCGCGGCAGACGCCGGGCGATAGGGTTGATGACGGGATCGACGATATTGCCGAAGAAGCGCACGATAGGGTTGGCCGGCGCAAGCTGTAGCCACGATAGGATGATGCGTACGAACATGACGATGATCAATAGATGAAAGAAGAGATCGATGCTCGTGTGAATCGGTGCGGTGAACGTCATTACATCGCGCTCCTCTCTCCATCTACTCCGGCGAGCCCGTCATTGTTACAGTGTAGCGCAGTTGGCGACGATCTGCCGGAATGTTCTTGTTGGTCAGTGTGTGCGCGCGGTGAGCACCTCAACGACCGGGCGCCCGAGGAAACGCGTGCGAATGACGTCGGCGATGCGCACGTCTTCGAGGAATGGCGAGGTGGTGAAGTGACGCTGCACCACCTGCCCCAGCGGACGCGCAATCGCGATGCCGACCAAGGAGCTTGCCATCGCCGAGGCAACGCGCGTTCTGGCGCGTAGTGCGGTCAGGCCGAAAATTGCGCCTAGCATCGTCACCGAGGTGCCCACCGCCAGGTTGGTCCCGCAGTTCGGGTGAATCGCCAACTCTACCTCTCCGTGAAGCAGCCGCCGCAATGCCTCTTCGCAGGCGGCGCGCACCTTCGCTGGATCGAGATCGGCGAAGATCATGAAGCCGCGCGCATTGGAACGAGCGCTTACCGCGAGGTGCGGATCGTCGCGCGAGAGCAGGGTGACGGTGGCATGCTCCAGCGAGTGGTTCTGCCGGACACGCTTGCTGAACACGAGATCGGTGGCGCCCATGGTTTCTTCACTCCCGCGCTACGCGTGCCGCGCATCTGTTCCCCACAGTTTACCGCAGTTTACCGCAGTTCGATGGGTGGCCGCTCGCCGAAGAGCACGCGACCAAGGCGCACGATCGTGGCGCCCTCTTCGATGGCCACTTCGAAGTCGTCGCTCATCCCCATCGAAAGCTCCGGCCAGGCGTCGTCGCGCCCAGTTGGCGCCTCACGCTGCAAGTGTTCGCGCAGCGCGCGCAATCGCGCGAAGATGGGGCGCACATCCTCGGCGCGCTTGGCGATGGGCGCCACCGTCATCAAGCCTGCGGCGCGCAGACGCGGCAACGCGACGATTTGCCGCGCGGCGTCGAGTAGTTCCTCGGGAGAAAAGCCCGTTTTGCTGGTCTCGCCCGCGACATTCACCTCCAACAGCACAGAAATGTCGTCGCCACGCGCCGCCGCGCGTTCACTCATCATCCGCGCCAGGCGCAGGCTGTCTACGCTCTGGATGCGGTCGAAAGTTGCCAGGGCCACCGCTACCTTGTTCGTTTGTAGATGGCCGATCAGCTCCCATCGGGTGTCTGGTAGGTTGAGCTCGGCGCGTTTCGCGACGCCCTCTTGCACTCGATTCTCGCCGAAGGTCGTCAGGCCCACTTGATACGCGGCGGCGACCACCGAGGCGGGAAGTGTCTTGGTAACGGCGACGAGGGCGACGTCGGCGGGCGAGCGACCAGATCGATGCGCCGCCGCCGCGATGCGCGATCGCGCCGAGTTGACGCGCTCGACGAGCGGTGCCGCAGAGTCCATACCTGCGCTCCCCCTGGTTCTCGCGCCGATCAGGCTTCGCGGAGGCCGATGCCGACGGCGAAGCGCCCGCTAGGATACGGCTCAATGCGATGCGAAAAGAAGAGGTCGGTGTGACAACCCGTACAGTAGCCACTTACCTCGATATGGGACTCGCTGAGGCCGGAGGCGACGAGCTGGCCCAGGTTGGATGCGGCGATGTCGAGATAGAGTCCGCTGCCTTTGGCACCGCGATCCTTAGGGCGCGTTTCAAATACGGCAGTTTCGCGCACCAAGGCATCGCGGGCGAAGGCTTCGCGCACCTGATCATCGACCTCATAGCAGCAGGAGCCGATCGCGGGGCCAACTCCGGCAAGCACCTCGGCGGGCCGCGTGCCGAAGCGCTGGCGCATCGCGGCAAGCGCCTGGGGTATGACACCAGCGGCAGTGCCGCGCCAACCCGCGTGTACGAGCGCGTACGCCCCGTGAGGCGGATCGTAGAAGAGAATCGGCGCACAATCGCCGTATGCCCAACACAGCGCGAATCCCGCGTCATCCGAGATCATCGCGTCGGCGTGGATCGTCCGCAGGCGACCCTGAAGGCGCTCCGGCCAGCCGGCGCTGTCGTCGGCACGGTCGCGTTCAATCACGGCAACATCGCTGCCGTGTACGGGCAGGGTTGCCACCAGCGGCAGACCCAGCGCGGCGACGATCTCAGCTTTGTTGCGGCGCACCGTGTCAAGATCGTCGCCGGTGACCGCGCTGGCGTTGAGACCGGCAAATGGTGGTCCGCTGAAGCCGCGGCGGCGCGTGAAAACGGCGTGTGAAAGGCGGGGCGCGTCGGCAAGAATCTCGAAGGTCAGGTACTCGCTATGGGCTGTCTCTCGCTCGATCACGCCGACTTCCTTCCTGCACACGCCGCTAACCCTGGGTGGCATTGTAGCATGCCCGAACCTTGTGACTGGCATGAGACGACGTATTTGGGGCAGCAAAGGCGCTCTGGGTATAATGATGCTGTGAGGAGGCTCACGCATGGCACAGGTGGCAGTCATTGGCAGCGGCGCATGGGGTACGACGCTCGCCCGCATGCTGGCGCTCGAGCAGATTCGGCTCGCGGGCGAGACCCCCGCGCTACGGCGACCGATCGGCGAAGTAGTGCTCTGGGAGCATCAGCCGGAGCGAGCGGTACAACTCCAGTGGCGACGCGAGAATCCCGCTTTCCTGCCAGGCTTCCCGCTGCCCGCGAATCTTCGCGTGACTTCAGAGCTGGCGGAGGCCGTGCACGGTGCGGAGATCATCCTGCTGGTGACGCCGTCGCAGCGCCTTCGCGAAAATGTGCGCATGCTGGCGCCGCTGCTCGGTGTGGATGTCATCGTGGTCTGCGGCAGTAAGGGCCTTGAGCTGGGCACGCATCTGCGCTTGACGGACGTGATCGCCGAGGAGACGCCAGTGGCCACGCCGATTGCCGCGCTTAGCGGGCCTAATCTCGCCGATGAGATCGCGCGGGGTATGCCCGCGGCAGCGGTGGTCGCTTCGCACGATATGGCAGTCGGCGAGCGCGTGCAGGCGGCACTCACCACACCGACCTTTCGCATCTATACCAGCGAAGATGTCGTCGGCGTCGAGCTTGGTGGTGCGCTGAAGAATATCGTCGCGATCGGCGTTGGCGTGAGCGACGGACTGGGTTATGGCGACAATGCGAAGGCGTCACTGATGACGCGGGCGATTGCGGAGATATCGCGGCTGGCCATGGCCGCGGGGGCGAATCCCCTGACGCTGGCGGGGCTCGCCGGTCTCGGCGACCTGATCGCAACCTGTAGCAGTCCGCTGAGTCGCAACCGCACGCTGGGTCTTGAGCTTGCCAAAGGCCGCACATTAGACGAGGTGCTGGCGGAGCGGAAGAGCGTCGCGGAAGGCGTCACGACGACGAAAGCAGCGCTGGAGATGGCCGCGGCGCTGGATGTCGATCTGCCCATCGCGGCGGAGATGGCAAGCGTCCTCTTTGAGGGCAAGCCGGTGCGGGAGGCAGTCCAATCGCTGATGGAGCGCGACCCGAAACGCGAATTGCATGGCTTGCATGGCTGAGGTGGCATGTCGCGAGTCTGAACTCGTTGAGCGTTGGGGGTCGTGTCGCCCTCGCGAAGCGGCCGGGAGTGAGCATCCTCTGCGCAACCGTGAAGGCCAGGCTGGCTCGCACTTCGGACGAGACTACGGCAAGAGGGGCGAAACGCTCACTGCCAGGCAAGCGCTCGCCCCTCGGCATCAATCCGCGACGGTGCCGCGGTCGCTGTTAGCGTGCGGCGCCGACGGCTTCCTGCTCGCCCTCGACCTGCGACGGCTCGTTCTGCTGGCCGCGGACCAACCAGACGCGACACGGCGAGTTTTTGAGCACGAAATCCGCGGTATCGCCGAGATCAAAGTGACCGCCCACGCCGACATTGTACGGCAGGCCAAGGATCACCAGCGAACAGTCATGCGCCTTCGCCTCGTCGACCAGACTCTGGCCGATGTTGCGTGACTGCAGAATCTCCGGCTCAAGGTGCTGATGCATTTGTTCGGCAACCTGCTCGGCGCGTCCCAATGTGCGGGTCGCCGTCACCGTCTCCTCCGGCATTTCGGCGTCGATCGCCAATTTCCTGGGCACCTGAATGCCGTAGACGGCGTAGACGTTCACCTTCTTGGTCTTGGCGAGGTTGCACGCCAGCGTCACGATCTCAGTATCGAGATCGTCACCAGTGACGGCGACGACGATGTTGCGTTTCCAGTGCGGATTCTTGCCCTCGTCCCCGGCCATCGGCAGCATATCCGGCTTCGGCATCGTCGCGCTCCCACTCGTTGAGAACTGCGCCGGGTGCCAGCCATCGATAACTTTAGCGACACGTCCGGCGGGAAGCCCAATACGGTCAAGAAGCCCCACGAAAACATTCCTCCCAACGCGCTCCGCAGCCGACTCCCCGTCGACGCGAAGGCGTGCTGCGCAAGAAAAACGGGCGCCAGACTGCAGGACGAGCGACTGCATCGCAGCCGACTTCGATACCTTGCGACGCACTGCACAAGTGCGCCTCTGCAATCCCGACACCCTCGATCCGAGCGTGCCACTGTGCATGCCCGGCGTAGTACTTGATGCTAGAAATGCGCGTCCACCACGTCAAGCGAATTCCGCTGGGTGAAACACACGTACTATCCGCACACATTATACTACGTAACGCAAGGGATTTCCGGGATTTCCCTGTCGCGCTAGGACGACTGTCCATTGTGGAATCGTCCCTTCTGGTGGTAGTACGCATATGCCGTACCCACGGACACATGCCCGCCAATAGTTCCCGTGCTCGACGTGTCGTCGTGCGTGGGGAAATTCGTCCGCGAAATTGTTCGCCAACCATTCAGCCACTACAATGTAACGGCCCGGTCACGAGAGTTCACAGGTGGAACAGGAACTCATCACGATGGAACATGTCGAGTCACCATCCACGGGCGAGGCAATCGCCGGTAGCGAGATTCCGGTGCGCGAATGGATCAGCCCAGGGGTCAGCATCCGCAAGCGCTGGCTTACCGGCGCCGGCGTAGCAGCCGCGGCTGTGGTCTTCTTCTGGATCGCGCTTTCGGAAGGCGCTTCGATGCTGGTTAGTACGATTATCGGCGTTATTTTCATCGGCTGCTTTGTGTGGTATCTCGTGCTCGTGGCGCCGAAGCCGTTCACCATCCGCCTGAATGAGCAGGGTGTAGCGCGCATCGAGCAGAACGGCGAAGCGCAGGTCGTCGGCTGGGGCAGCATCGCGAAGATCAAAGAAGAGGTCTTCAAGAACGGCACCTCGGTCAGCGTGACGCTTTACAAACGTGTCGGCGAGCGCGGCCTGCATCGCAGTTGGGTGGCATATCGCGACGATCTGCCAGCGTTCGACGCTCTGGCTGCGGCGTTGCGCGCGGGCCTGCCCGAGAACACGCCGTGGATTCGCGAAAGGGTCCACGAGTAGGTGCCCTACCCTGAAGTGAGGACGGTTCGCATCCGAGAAGAAGAGGCACGAGATGGGGTTACGCGATCTTCCTTTCTGGGCACGCATCGCGGGTACGCTCGCGAATGATCGGATCGATACGGCAGGGGCAAAGCGCTGCGCCGTCAAGGGGCATAAGTGGCGCGACGTATCTGCTATCGTGCTGCGACAGGACGGCGGCGTGGATGAACTGCCCAAAGGGGCCGCGCAACGTTGCTCGCGGTGTGGCGCGACGCGAGAGGCGCCTCAGGCATGAACGCGGTGGATGTCATTCGCCGCAAACGCGACGGCAAGGCGCTCTCGGACGCGGAGATTGACTGGCTGGTGCAGGCATACACGCGAGGCGAGGTCGCCGATTATCAGGTCTCCGCGTTCTTGATGGCCGTGCTCTGGCAGGGTATGAACGCGGCGGAAACCGTGGCGCTGACGCTGGCGATGGTGCGCTCGGGCCAAGAACTTCGGGTGCGCGATCGCATCACGCCGGTGGCTGACAAGCACAGCACGGGAGGCGTCGGCGATAAGGTCACGCTCGCGGTGGCGCCACTGGTGGCGGCCTGCGGTCTGCCCGTCGCCAAGATGTCTGGTCGGGGCCTGGGACATACCGGCGGCACCGTGGACAAGCTGGAGTCGATTACAGGGCTGCGCACCGAGCTCACGCCAGCGGAGTTCCTTGAGCTGTTGGAGCGCCATGGTCTCGCGATCTCCGCG
The DNA here is from genome assembly GCA_963785845.1 of uncultured Chloroflexia bacterium. Classification (GTDB taxonomy): domain Bacteria; phylum Chloroflexota; class Ktedonobacteria; order Ktedonobacterales; family JADMIN01; genus CAWAWP01. Next base: position 854,951 of record CAWAWP010000004.1, read on the forward strand.
CAGTCGGGAGCGCTCGCGCCGGCGGACGGCAAGATGTACGCGCTCCGCGACGTGACCGCGACGGTCGATAGCATTCCGTTGATCGCCGCGAGCATCATGAGCAAGAAGCTCGCGGTCGGCCCGTCGCATCTGTTGTTGGATGTGAAGGTCGGCGCCGGCGCCTTCATGAAGACCAAGTCGCTGGGGCGGCAACTCGCAGCGACAATGGTCGGCATCGGCGAGGACGCAGGCGTCCGCACGCGCGCCGTGCTCTCAGCGATGGACCAGCCGTTGGGGCGCGCCGTCGGCAATGCCTTGGAGATCGCCGAGGCGATTGCCATATTGCAGGGCACGGGGCCCGAGGATGTGACGGCGCTCTGCCTCCACGAGACGGCGACCCTCCTGGCGATGTCGGGGTTAGCGGCGGATGAAGCGCAGGGCCACCAACGCGCCGAACGGGCGCTGCACGATGGCTCGGGCTTGTCGAAGTTTGCGGAAGTGGTGCGCGCGCAGGGCGGCGACCCCGAGCAAGTGCACGATCCCTCGCGCTTGCCGCGCGCGCCGTACCGTGAGGTGCTTCGCGCACCGCGCGCCGGGTTCATCGCGCGGATCAACGCCGAGCGCGTTGGCATGGCGTCGGTGCAACTCGGCGCGGGACGCAAGAAGAAGGGCGACTCGATCGACTACTCCGTCGGACTGCTGCTGCTCGCCAAGGTTGGCGACCAACTTGAGGCGGGCGATCCCCTTGTGGAGATTCATGCGCGCAGCGCCGAGCAAGCCGAATCAATCAGGAAGGAGCTGCTTGCCGCCTATGGGTGGCGCGATCAGCCGCCGCAGACGAAGCCGCTGATCCTGGATATGGTTAAGCGTTGACGCCACGCGTCACATGACGCCGCGCCGCCGCATTCCGCGCGAGATGAAAAACGCGCCGAGCAGGAAGCCGACCACCAGCCCGCCGATATGGTCCCAGATTGCGATGCCCGGCACCAGGACGTCGATGACCAGATTGAGCACGATCAGCCCGACCCACTGGCCGATGATCGAGTTGGCGGCGGGGCCAAGCCGCTGGCGCATGAGAAAGAGAATCGCGCCGAACGCGCCGAAGATGCCGAAGATCGCGCCAGAAGCACCGACGGCCACCGCGCTTGGCTGGATGAATGCTTCGGCAAGGCCTCCGGCAAGCCCGGAAACGAGATATATGATCAGGTAGCGAGTCCCACCAAACAGCCGTTCAGTGCCGTTGACGGCGCCGATGATGTAGAGCGAGAACATGTTGAAGAAGATGTGCGTCAGATTCAGATGCAGGAACATCGCCGTGACCAGGCGGTAGTATTGCACGGGGTCCTGCTGCATGTACAAACCTTGCTCAGCGCCATAATTGAACAAGGTGTTGTTGAGCGCGGACGAGAGCGTGCCGAGGACGTATATCACGACGTTGACGATGATTATGGTTATGGTGACGATGTTGGGCGTGGTCGCGAAGCGCGAGCGTACGATGCGGCGCTGCATGGCCGAGGCGCGATTCCAGTCGCGTTGGTCGCCGTAGGTGATACGCCGCGCCGCGCTTGGGCCCGGATCTGGCGTTCCCGTGGCCACCTGGGACGCCGCTACGGTTGGGTCTTCGATCGGCGGAAAGAGTTTGTTCAGCCCACGCTGACCCGCGAGTCGCGCGGCTTTCGACTCCGCCAATTGCGCGTCGTAGCTGTTGCCGAGGCGTCGTAGGCAGTAGCCGCGCATCGCGTGGACGTACGGACGACCTGGCGCCAAGGCGTCGGCGCGCTCGAGTTCACTCAGCGCGGAGTCGTAGCGACGATCGAGCAGGTAGAGGATCGCCTGCGCGATCAACGCGTCGGCGCTATCTGGCGCAAGTTCGAGCACCTTGCGGCAAGCGACGCTGACGATGCCGTAGCTACCCAGGGCCAGATTGGCCTGGGCGACGCCGAGGTGCGCGGCTGGATTCGAAGCGTCAAGTTGCGCGGCGCGTGAAAAGTCCTGCGCCGACTCCGTGTAGTCGCCCCGCAACAACAGGTCGTTGCCGCGCGCCACCAGCGCTGGCACGTCGGTAATCGAATCCATGCGACGTCACCCGATCTCTCTCAACTACTTGGAACGCGGCTGCGATCTCTCGATGCCAGCGCCGCGAACGTATCCCTTCTATACTACCGTTCGTGGCAAACCCGCGTTGCAAGACAGCACTAGAAGGACATTCGTTGCTCTCATGAAACATTCGCGACGGCGGGCGTCTCCAAACTTCTAAGCGATACTTCTACAGGCACGAAGCGGCCTGACCCAGCAGCGGCACGGAGAGTGGCCCTATGGCAGAGACACCCGTCATCGCGAGCACGTACACCTTCGATCCTTTTGCTCGCCACCAGTTCTACCACGATGTCAACGAGTCGCTCGTGCGCACCGCAATTGGCATGCTCGACGCGGATCGCCCTCCTGGCGCCCGCGTGCGCGTGGCCGAGCTGGCTTCGGGTACCGGCGCCGTCACCGAGTTGATCCTAGACGAACTGGAGCGGCGCGGACGTCTGGCGACGGTCGTTGGCGTCGAGCCGTCGTTCGAGGCGATCGATGTGGCGCGCGAGCGCCTCGCGGGCCGCGACGTGCAGTTTGTGCAGGGCGATTCATCGTCGCTGGCCGAGGTCGTGCCCCAGGTGGACGCGGTCTTCTTCTGCAATGCGATCCATCTCGTGCCAGACAAGCAGGACGCGGTGGCGGCCATCGCTCAGGTGCTCGCGCCGCGCGGGTTCTTCGCCTGCAATAGCTCGTTTTTCACCGGCGCCTATGCCCCCGGTAGCGAGCGATTCTATCATCTGTGGACGCGTCGCGCGCTTGGCTGGCTGCGTGTGCATCACCCTGAGGCGCGGACCTCGCGCGAAAGCAAAGCTATGGCGATGCAGTGGCTCTCCGCCGAAGAATACGAACACCTGCTGACGAGCAATGGGCTGCGTGTGGTATCGGAGAACAACGAAACAGCACTGATGCCGCTGCGGTCCTGGCAAGACATCGGGCGCTACTGGCTCTTCATCGAGGGCGCACTGCCCGGCATTCCGATCCCTATCGGCGCGGACGCGCTCGAATACGCCGCCGCGGAAGCCTTCGCCGAACTGGGAATCACCGAAGTGCCGCGCATCTGGTTGCAACTCGTCGCCCAACGAGCAGCGTCCGCGGAGTAGGCGTGCCAGCGAGAACGCGGTGCGCACGGCTGATCCGCAGCAAAGCCATCGGAGCGGTCCGGACGTCTTGCGTGACGTTGCGCCGCTCTCGGTGGCTTCTTGGCGATCCGCATGCTCGCGCCGCATCCCGAAGGTTACAGACCTTTTCCCCGTGCGCCCACTTCCAGAATTCGTGGCTTGACAAGATCATCAGCGAGGTCCACCGCTCGAACAACTCCCAGTGGATACCGGGGCCGAGGTCGATGCTCTCGTCGAGCATCACATGTCCCACGACGTCGCTCGTCGGATGCTCAACGTACAAATATGCTCGCGGCCAGCGCTTGTCTTGATTCCATTCGTTGCAGTGCGCGACGGCTTTGCCCCACGTGTTTCGCGCCACTGTGCGGCTGCACACTACCGTCACGGCATACACGCTTTGCTGGGCGCCAGTGGCAGCGAATAGCATGCTGAGCGTTCCACCGATCGCGCCGTCATAGTCGAATTTGACGGTGAAGTCGCCCGTGTTAGTGCGGGTGTAGCTGATGTCATACCCTCGTAGATACCGTTCGATAAGTTCGCGATCAAAGCGCTCCACGACTGACATACGCTGCCTCCTTGGCATGACGTGGCAAGAGCCTGAATGGTCGAGTGACACTTCACTCTCCATAGATCTCAGGCGAGCAATACAGCAGGCTGCTCTGAAGCAATTTTAGGACCGATTACACCAAAGCCGAACCGCAGCGGCTGCGAGCCCGCTGCGATCGCTCACTTCCACATGCCGCGCCGCGCATGGTACAGTTGGCCCAACGACCGCATGAGTACCAAGAGGAGTAGCGACCTTATGGCAAAGCAGCTCGCGACGCAGGCGGCCACTGGTGCTGAGCCAGATCCGTCGGCCCGCTCGAACGGTGTAACCAGCAAGCGCCCGCCGCGCCAACAGAGTCCGGGCGCGCGCACAGCCGCCTTGCAAGCGGAGCGCGAGCGCTACCTCCCGCGCGGCGTCTTTACCTACCACCCCGTCTTTCCCGCGTCGGGTTCGGGTGCGCGCCTCACCGACGTAGACGGTGCGACATACCTCGACTTCGCCGGCGGTATCGGCACGATGAACGTCGGCCATAGCCATCCCGCGGTGGTCGCGGCGATCCGCGAGCAGAGCGAGGCCTATACGCACACCTGCGCCCATGTGGCGACGCCCCCACCCTATGTGGCACTCGCGCGGCGACTGACGGAGATCACTCCTGGTGCCTCCGCCAAGAAGGCGTTGTTGGTCAATAGCGGCGCGGAGGCAGTGGAGAACGCAATCAAGATCGCGCGCGCCGCGACCAAGCGCACGGCGATACTCTCCTTCGAGAACAGCTTCCACGGGCGCACCAATCTGGCATTGGCGCTCACCGGCAAGGTGCGGCCCTATCGCGCGGGGTTCGGGCCCTTCGCGCCGGATATACACGCTATCCCGTTCCCGTATTGCTATCAGGACGGCCACACTCACGAGGCCGGCGCGCCCTGCCGCGAGTGGGAGCGTGCGCTGGAGCGCGCTTTTCTCACACGGGTGCCGCCTGAACAGGTCGCGGCGATCATCGTCGAGCCGGTACAGGGCGAGGGTGGGTTTGTCGTGCCGCCGCCGGACTTTCTGCCGTCACTCCGCGAGATCTGCACGCGACACGGCATCCTGCTGATCGCCGACGAGGTGCAGACGGGGTTCGGGCGCACAGGACGCATGTTTGCCGTCGAGCACTCCGGCGTTGAGCCCGACATGCTGCTGCTGGCCAAGTCGCTCGCCGCGGGGCTGCCACTCGCGGCGGTGGTGGGCCGCGCTGAGGTCATGGATGCGCCGCTCCCCGGTGGGCTTGGCGGCACCTACGGCGGCAATCCAGTCGCCTGCGCGGCGGCGCTCGCGGTGATCGAGATCTTCGAGCGCGAACAACTGGTCGAGCGGGCGCAGCGCCTTGGGGATCGTGCGATCACACGCATGCGCGATTGGCAGACGCGGTTTCCGCTCGTCGGTGATGTGCGCGGGCTAGGCGCAATGGTGGCGATCGAACTGGTGCGCGATCGCGATCTGCGCACGCCTGCCACCGCCGAGGCTGCTATGCTGCTGGCTGAGGCGCGGAGCCGTGGGCTGCTGCTGATCAAAGCGGGACTCTACGACAACGTCATCCGGCTGCTCATGCCGCTCGTCACCAGCGATGACGAGATGACTGAGGGGCTGGACATGCTCGAAGACGCGCTGTCCGCTGTGACGCAGAATCCACCCGCGCCAGGCCACCATTGACGGGCTTACCGTCGTGGTTCGCTGGTCTCGCGCTTTGGCGTGCACTCCCATGCTGCCCCCACGCTACATCGCGTGGATGCGAATGCGACGCGTCACGCTATCATTCGACAAGGAGCTAGTAATGGCTATCACGACGCTCAACACAGATAGACTCTTGCTTGACGGCAAGCTCGTCGCGGCGGCGAGCGGCCGCAGCTATCGCCTCGTGAACCCTGCCACAGGCGCCCCAGCAGACGAGGCGCCAGAAGGCGGCGTCGAAGACGTCACACGCGCCGTAGCCGCCGCCAAGGCCGCCTTCGACGATGGGCGGTGGTCGCGGATCGGTCCCTCCGCTCGCGCTGCCGCGCTCTATAAGCTCGCCGATCTGATCGAGCAACACCTTGATGCGCTGGCGGCGATCGAGTCGCGGAACGTCGGCAAGCCCATCAAACTTGCTCACGATAGCGACTTGCCGTTCACCGTCGACTGCCTGCGCTTCTTCGCCGGGGCGGCACGCACGCTGGAGGGCCGCGCCTCCACCGAGTACGTACCGGGCTACGCCAGCATGATCCGCCGCGAGCCGATCGGCGTCTGTGGGCAACTGGCGCCGTGGAACTATCCCTTGATGATGGCGATCTGGAAGATCGGTCCCGCGCTGGCCGCTGGCAATACAGTGGTGCTCAAACCTGCTCCGGAGACGCCGCTGACTACGCTCGCGCTCGGCCAACTGGCGCTCGAAGCTGGGATTCCCGACGGCGTGCTCAATATCGTCACGGGTGGTGACGAGGTCGGAGTCGCGCTGGTGGCACACCCGGATGTGAGCCTGATCTCCCTCACTGGCGCGACCGAGACGGGCAAAGCGGTCACCCGCGCCGCCGCGGATACGCTCAAGCGCGTACATATGGAGTTGGGAGGCAAGGCGCCGTTCGTCGTCTTCGAAGATGCCGACCTCGAAGCTGCGGCTCAAGGAGCCGTCTGCGGCGCCTTTGTCAACACGGGACAGGATTGCACGGCTGCCACGCGCATCTACGTCCAGCGCGACGTCTACGGCGCGTTTCTGGGGCGCTTCCTGGAGCTCGTCGGCCACATCCGCGTGGGCGATCCCTCATCCGAAACGACTGATATGGGTCCGCTGGTCTCGGCTGCCCAGCTTGGGCGCGTCGAGGCGCTCGTAGAATCAGCGCGTGGAGAAGGCACCTTCCGCGCGGGTGGCGCGCGGGCGCGCATCGCCGGCATGGAGGATGGCTTCTTCTTCCAGCCGACCGTGATCACCGACGTGCCGGAGACGGCGAAGGTCGTCACCGAGGAGATCTTCGGTCCCGCCGTCGTGGTGTTGCCGTTCGCGAGCGAAGCGGAGGCTATCGCCCGCGCCAACGCTGTACGCTACGGCCTCGCCGGCTCGGTCTGGACGACGAATGTACAACGGGCGATGCGTGTCAGTGCGGCGCTGGAATTCGGCACCACCTGGGTCAACGACCATCTGCCGATCACCGCGGAGATGCCACACGGCGGCTTCAAGCAGAGCGGTTTCGGCAAGGATATGTCGCTCTATGCGATTGAGGACTACACGCAGGTCAAGCATGTCATGCTCGACACCACGGGCGACAGACGCAAAGCCTGGCACTATACCATCTTCGGTGACGCCGAGTAGCGTGGTTCACGAGGCGAGTCGTTGGGCAATCTGTTCACCGACTCGCCGGCCCAATAGCATGCCCGGCAACACGCCGAGCGCGCCGAGCCCTTCGATCGCCATGGCTGGCGCCGGACCGTCAAGGTTGCGTACAGCGGGAACCATATCCTTGGCGACCGCTAGATCGACGGCCCACGCATGGGTCGGCTGCGCCTGCGCGAGTTCCGGCAGCCAACGTCGCGCCGCCTCTGCCAGTCGGGTATGGTAGCGCGCGTCGGAGCGCCCTCCACCCGGTGGGCCATAACGCCCGCCGCTGACGCCAAGACGTCCGTCTCCAGGACGGAAATCGGCATAGGTATACGGAGCGGAATCCCAGAACAGCGGGAAACGGGCCGGCAGATCGGCGGAGAAGGCGAGGGCGTAGATGCGTGCTGTAGGCTCGGCAGTAGGCCCTACAGCGTAGATCACTCCGTTCGCGGCAATAGACTCCGCGCCGTCGACGTGGAGCGCCCACTGGGGCTTCGTGTGCTTCGCGGCGGCTGCATGACGCGCAGTCACCCTCGCGCCGCCGATCAGCGACACGCCCGCATCGCGCGCCTGCCGCGCCAGTGATGCCAGCAGCGTCAGCGGCTGGAGGCGCCCCTCATCGGGCAGCCAGAGAGCGCTCCGCACGCTTGAGGTGTTGAGTCTGCCGTCGGTGGCTTCTGCCGCCTGCTCAGGCGACCATATTTCCGCGCGCAGCCCCAACGCGCCGCGCGCGCGCGCTTCACGTTCCAGATGGCGGGCCGCACTGAACGTCTCCGCAAGGCTGATTGCGCCAGTCTGCGTGGCCGATAGGATAGCGCCGGGACGCGACGCCTCCGCTATCAGGTCCAACAGCACCCGCGTGGTCAGCGGCCACATCTCCGCCTGGGGGCTGCCCTTGGGAAGCTCTGCCAGTCCCATATTGATCCCGGCGCTGAGGATGCCCGCGTTGCGGCCAGTCGCGCCCAGGCCGATCGTCGTGCCCGCCTCAACGACGACGACTTCGGCCCCCGCCTGACGTGCGGCGACTGCGGCGCTTAATCCAGCGACCCCAGCGCCTACCACTACCACATCGGCCGAGCGCGGCAGCGGATGCAGCGGCTGAAGCGCCAGTTCGCGTTGGACGTGCTCCGACAGGCCCTCCATCCAGGGCGCGTGATCCACCGCTCGTACGCCTTGCGCCTGCCGCGTTCGGGCTTGCGCTTTCACTTGCACCCAAATACCCTCGCCGCCGCAGTCACACGACGCAGCGCACCTACTTCGAGACGTTGAATCGGAACTCGATAATGTCACCGTCGCGGACGACGTACTCTTTGCCTTCCAGGCGAATGTGTCCACGTTCGCGGGCGGTCTTCATCAGGCCGCCATCGGCAATCAGGTCGTCGTAATGCACAACCTCAGCGCGGATGAACCCGCGCTCGAAGTCACTGTGAATCTTGCCGGCGGCCGCTGGGCGCCTTCGAGCCACGCGTCACGGTCCACGCGCGCACCTCGTCTTCGCCGGCGGTGAGGAACGAGATCAGGTTTAAGGCGCGGTAGCCTGCCTGGATGACGCGATCGGCGCCGAGTTGGGGCAGGCCGAGTGCCGCCAGGTATTCAGCCGCGTCCGCCTCGGGTAGCTCGCCCAACTCCGCCTCCAACTTCGCCGAGACGGCGACGCTCTCCGCGGCTTCGCGTTTGGCGCGATCGCGCACGGCGGCGACGCACGCGAGCTCGCCGATCGCCCCATCGTGCGAGTCGGTGTCCTCCAGCAATGCCCCCGCGCTGGCGAGCACGTCTTCGCCGACATTGACCACGTAGAGCCGCGGCTTGAGGGTGAGCAGAAAGAGTTCGCGCAGGATGACATCTTCCGTCGAGGAATAGGTCAGTTCGGAGGCGAGTTGCCCCTCGCTGAGGTGCTCACGAAGGCGCTTGAGAAAATCGATCTCCTCGCCGAATTTCTTGTCGCCAGACTTTGCTTTACGCTGAGTCGACTCCAGCCGTTTCTCTACGGTGGCGAGATCCGTCAGCGCGAGCTCGGTGAGCAACTCATCGAGGTCACGGTCGGCGTTCACACTGCCCTTGGGATGCGGCGCGGCGACATTGCTGAAGCAACGCACGACGATCGCGAGCGCGTCAGCGTTGCGAATGTGGCCGATAAACTCGGCACTCAGTCCTTCGCGCTTCTGTTCGTCCGCCACCTGCCCGATGCCAGCGACATCCACGAACTCAATGGTCGTCGGCACGATCTTGCGCGGGTTGAAGATCTCGGCGAGGCGTTGCAGGCGCTCGTCGGGCACCTCGACGACGGCGCGATTGGCCTGCACGGTGCTGGTGGGGTAACCGGAGATCTGCGCCCCGGCCTTGGTAAGCGCGTTGAACACGGTGGTCTTGCCCGATTGGGGCAGGCCAATGATACCGACGGTAAGCGCCATGAGGCTACGTCACTCCTACAGCGGCAACCGAATCCGTGACATGCCTGTGCTCTGTCGTTGGCACGCGGGGGCTTCGGGTCTGATACAATGCGCTACGGTTCCACGCGTGACGAGTCCACTGCTGGTCGGCGTGGGCCGCGAAAGTATACCACGCGAGCGAGACATGACATTGTGGCGCCGTTGAGGAGGATTGTGGATGCGGGTGACGTTCCTCGGCCAGGCTGGCCTGTTCATCGAGACGAAGCATGGCACAATCCTCTGCGATCCGTGGTTCAATCCAGCGTACTTCGCCTCGTGGTTCCCGTTCCCCAGCAACGAGCAGATCGATCCGGCCACACTGGCACACCCCGACTACCTCTTTGTCTCGCACTTGCACCACGACCATTTCGACCCAGCCTGGCTGCGCCAGCACGTCTCGAAGACCGCCACCGTGCTTCTGCCGGACTTCCCGCTCACCCTGCTGGAAAACGCGCTGCGTGACTGCGGCTTTACCGACTTCAAACACACGAAGAGCGGCGAGTGGACGCAACTCAACGACGGTCTGAAGATCGCCATCCTCGCGCAAATCGCACCGACGGACGGCCCGCTCGGCGATTCTGGACTGATTGTGGACGACGGCGAGACGCGCATTTTCGATCAGAATGACTCGCGACCGGTCGATATGGATCTGCTCGCCAGCCTCGGCCCGTACGACGCGCATTTCCTCCAATTCTCCGGCGCCATCTGGTATCCGATGGTCTATCTCTTCCCCGAAAAGATGATGCGTGTACTGGGCAGCAAGAAGCGCGAGAACGAGATGGCGCGGGCACTGCGCTATGCCAAAGAGGTCGGCGCGACCTTCGTAATCCCTTCCGCCGGCCCACCGTGTTTCCTCGACGATGAGCTTTTCGCGTTCAACGACTTCGACCGCGATCCGACGAACACGTTTCCCGACCAGACAGTCTTCCTCGAGTTCATGGCAGAGCAGGGGCGCACGGGCGGTCGCTTGTTGGTCCCTGGCACGGTTGCTACGATCTCAAGGCCGAATGCCGGTCGACACACCCATACAGGACGACGAACTTGGGCGCATCTTCACTGAGAAACGCGCTTATTTGGAGGCCTACAAGGCGCGCCAGCAGGCACGAATCGATGCGGAGAAGGCATCATGGCCGCGCGGGCGGGTGGACGTGCTCACGTCGCTCAAGGAGTGGTTCGAGCCACTGATGGAGGTCGCCGATCTCACGGCCGCTGGGCATCAACGGCTTGATCGTGATCGACACCGAACCGCAAGGGATCGTGCTCGACTTTCACACGCGCAAGGTCTACGCCTGGCAGGGCGAGGAGTGGGACTACTACCTCAAGGTCGATTCCGCGCTGCTTGAGGATTGTATTTTGCGCCACGTTGAGGACTGGATCAACGAGATATTCCTCTCGTGTCGCTTCCAGGCGCAGCGCAAGGGCGCTTACAACGAGTACGTCTACAACTGGTTCAAATGCCTTTCATTGGAGCGGCTGGAATACGCTGAGGGCTTCTACTCGGAGCAATCGAACGAGCAACACTTCTTCGAGTCCGACGGCTACCGCATCCAGCGCCGCTGTCCACACTTGAAGGCGGACCTCACGCGCTTCGGTGAGATTGACGACGGCGTGCTCACCTGTACGCTGCATGGCTGGCAGTTCGAGCTTGCTACGGGCCGATGCCTCACCTCAGACGACCGGCGGCTCTACGCTGTACCGCTCGCGACGGCGGAGATTGCGGAGGCTAGTGGCGTCAACGGGGATATAGAGGTCTCCGGCTCGGTGGCGAAGCTCGTCGAGGCGCCAAGTTATCCGCCAAAGCTCTCGCCAATTCAGATGCGCTGCAAACACTGTTGGTATCAACCCAACAAGTTCCCTGAACGTGGCGCAACGCCTCCGACAAAGCGCGATGCGGTGGACTGAGCCAGCGCGCGTGCTTTGGACGCGCGGACTGCTAGGCGCGCGGCATCGCCTTGCCAGGCTGTGTATCGCCGCCGTCATCGTCACCCACCTGCGGTGACATCGTTTCGATGGTTGCGATCCGCGGCGATGAGGACCCGGGGTGCGTCGACAACGACTCCGCGACCTCAGTTGAGGGAATCGGAATCGTTCCGCTCACCGACGATGCCCAATCTACGTACGCGTTCGCGCTCCACAGCGGCGCTGAGTCAGCGCTAGTGGCGCGGCCCTCAGCGGGGGGAAGCAATCCGCCGGGATCACCGGCATGCTGTCCTTCGGAGGCAAACGCCAACGGGCCGAGTGATGGAACGCCACCTGCGAGATCGCTCAGTGCTGTCCTCATCATCGCTTGAGGATCGGGATATCCCTCGCCCGGAGCTACGCGAGGCGCTTCCGGCAGCCCATTCGCCGGATCGAGCGGCAACACCAGGGCATCGTGTTCGCTATCCGCTCGCAGGGCTTCTTCGTGGCGCACTTTGACGTACAGACCCGCGATTTCCGCGCGCTTTTCGAGATTCAACTTGGGCAGCCGTCCCCAAATGCGCTTGGCATCGGCGAAGTCGTCAGCGCGATAGCAATAGTAGCCGAGAAGCGATCGCGCATCGAAGACGCTCATGCGCTGCCAGAGAGTTAGCCGCTCGGCAGGGGTGGCAAGCGCTTCTTCACCGATAGCGGTGATGTCGATGCGCCTATAGAGTCTGCGGCCAAAGAGCTTGAAGGGAAAACCGTAACACAGCGACAGGCGGCGTGGAGAGTCGGCCTCGGCTCCGAAGGGCCGTGCAAGTCCGATGAAGAAACTCTTGGTGAAAGCACCCGCCTGCCAAATGGCGACGAGCATCAGGAAGGCGCAGAACCGCGCGAGATAGCGTTCCCAGGTAAGCGGCGCAATCGTACTGGCGACGCCGAGCAAACCCAGGCCAGCGCCGAGCGTCCACGCGCCGTAGACGATCCGCTTGCGGTCCCAGTTCAGCAGGTCGTAGTGATGGTGCATCGGCGTCGCCAGGAAGGGGAGCGGAAACTCGGTGTGGGCGAAACCGCGGCTCGATTGAAAGCGCTCCAAGTAGAGGAATTTGCGAAAGAATTTCACCAGGATGCGCGCCGAGATCAGCGCGGAAAGTCCTTCAAGCACGAAAATGCCACCGACGAGCAGGAGCACGAACTCCAGCCGGCTCACCACCGCGACCAGTCCTAGAAGTCCACCAAGTGCCAGTGAGCCTGTATCGCCCATGATGATGCGCGCTCGACGCTTGGCGCCGCCCGACACATGCGCCTTCCAAGAGGACGGCCAGTTGAAGGGCAGAAACCCAGCGCACGCACCAGCAATCGCCAGCATGGCGATCGCCGCCGGCCAGAGGTCCTGAAACCCTTCCCCCAGGATGATGGCGGCGAACGAGAGCGCCGCGCTAAGCATCAGGCCACCGCCAAGGCCGTCCATGCCGTCGGCAAAATCGACGGCGAGCGAGGTGGTGGTCGCCACACCTACCGTCATCAGCACGAAAAAGGCAATCCACGCGAATTTCGTGTCTATCAGCAGGTGGCCGAGGCCAGGAATGTCGCTATACGGCGGATAGGCGAGCTTGGCCGACAATGCTGGGGGTAGATCTAAGCGGTTGATAGCGAGCGCCGAGGCAAGCGCGATGATGAACACACCAACAAATTTCTGGAACTCTGAGATGCCGACGCCGCGACGTACCTTCATCAGGTCGTCCAAGAATCCGACAATGCCGAAGCCGACCAGCGCGAGGAGCAGTGCGCCGAGAAACTTCCACTCGCTCAAAGTGAGGTTGATGAGAAAGCCCGTCACGATGGAGGCCGCGACGATCGCCGCGATCATCGCCATTCCGCCAACCAAGGGCAGTTCGTGCGAATTGCTGCGTTTGACCGTCGGCGTGCCGTCCGTCACGAGATCGATCCGCATCTCGCCGCTCGATTGATCCGCGCGGAAGTGCCCTTCTTTGTGTTCACCGCTGCGGAACCGCGGGAGGAGCAGAAGGCAGATCAGGCAAGTGAGCGCACTCGTGCCAAACGAAATGAGGACGGCTCCTAAAAGTATCTGCATAGGGCTACCTATCGGATTCTCCATTGCACCGGCTTGCGCCGATTCGCGACCGATGCCGCTGTGTGCTCACCTGCTACAACGCCAGTTTTTCGCGCCGAGTAACGCGTACCAGTCTTCGCTCACTCCATCGCATCAGAGACGAGAACATTGCTTAGATTCGTCAGAGTCTCGCGCGCCACGCGGCGATCGTCCCACGGTAGCTTGGCTGTGCCGACGATAATGCTCTGCTCGTGGCCCTTCCCCGCAAGCAGCACTGTATCGCCTGGGGCCGCCCTGCGAAACGCAGCCTCGATGCCCAGGCGGCGGTCCACGATGCACTCAAAGTCGACGTGTTCGCGCGCGCCCTCGGCCTCTGCCCCTGCTGCGATCTCACGGAGGATGGACTCCGCATCTTCTTCGCGTGGGTCCTCGTCGGTGATCACCGCGAAGTCCGCCAGCCGCGCGGCAACCGCTCCCATTGCCGGGCGTTTCACGCGGTCGCGATCGCCCGCGGAGCCGAAAACTACGATCAGCTTGCCAGTCGTCACGGGGCGCAGCACCTGCAACACCTTACCCAGGCTATCCGCCGTATGCGCGTAGTCCACGACGACGGAGAACGGTTGGCCGCAATCGACGCGCTCCATGCGCCCCGAGACGCCCCCGAAATTCGCCAGCGCCTGCTGCATCGTGTCGGGAGTGATCCCGTGCAGAAAGGCGACGGCAATGGCCGCGAGGGTATTGGAGACGTTGAAGCGCGCGACTAACGGCGTTCGAACCTCGAAGCTGGACCCGTCGGGCAGCGATACGCGGAAACGCGTCCCGTCGGCGCGCAGATCGACCTCTTCGGCGCGCACATCCGCGGCGGCTTCGATGGCATATGAGAGGACGGGGGCGACGCAGAAGCTCTTGAAATAGGCAAACGCGGGATCGTCAGCATTGAGCACGCAGCCCTTCGGCACGGCAAACGGCAGGGCTTTCGCTCGCGTAGGATCGATGCGCTCGAAGAGCATCGCCTTGGCGCGACGATAATTCTCCAGCGTCCCGTGGACCTCAAGGTGCTCGCTGGTGATGTTGGTGAAGACGGCGACGTCGTACTCCACCCCCTCGACGCGGTGCAGCGCCAGCCCGCTTGAGGTCGTCTCGACCACCGCGCACTCGACGCCCGCTTCAACCATTCGCGCGAGCGTCTCTTGCACCTCAGGCGCTTCGAGCGTCGTGAAGCGGCTATTATTCTGCTCGCGCGTTTCTCCGATCTTGAAGTCCACGGTGGACATCAAGCCGGTGCGCCGTTTCGTCGCCAGGAGCGCTTCGACCAGCGCCGTAGTCGTCGTCTTGCCGTCGGTGCCCGTCACGCCGATGATCTCCATGCGCGCCGAGGGATGCCCGTAGAAGGCGGCAGCGAGCCTACCGAGCGCGCGCCGCGAATCGGTAACACGCACATACGTGCGGTCGCGTGGGAAATCGACGGGCGCAGACTCCTCGCCGACGACGAGCACCGCGCCGCGAGCGAGCGCGTCCGCGATGAAGTGGTGGCCGTCATGGGTGCGCCCGCGAATGGCGACAAATGCGGCACCCGGGGTCACGTCACCGGAGACGTAGACTATCGAGGTCACATCTACGCCCTCGGGCCCGCAACGCTCGCGCACCGTCAGGTCCGTCAGAAGATCGCCGATCGATCGCCTCACCTGATCCCCCTCACGGCCAGCCCACATCAGGCAACAGCAACTCACCCTCAGCCACCACCACAGATGCTCCACCTACCCGCACATCTTGTACCGCGTCGCCGCTCGCCTGGATAGAGACCTCAATTCGACTGGCTCGACCCATCTCCACACCCTGCATGATGCGCAGCCGTGACTCGCCAAATTCGTCCGCGGCGGTCTGGCCGTTGCGTAGCAGGTAGACACCGAAGGGTCCAGCCGCCGAGCCGGTCGCCGCGTCCTCCGCGACGCCCATGATCGGCGCGAACATGCGCGATCGCGCCACGCCTGATGCGTCACGCAGCCGCTCGAGCGTAAACACGTATGCGCCGGTGTGTGCTCCCGCTTGCGTGAGGAGGTCGGTGAGGTTCGCTTCCGCTCGCGCGCGGCCTAGCGCCTCAACGGAGCGAACGGGTACATACATGAATGGGACGCCCGACGAGCCAATCTCGATTGGCAACTCTTCTACGAGGTCGCTCGTTTGCAGCCCAACCGCGGCGGCGACAGTCGCGCGATCGCCCGGGAAAGGCTGAAATGTTGGAATCGGTTGGTGCATCCAGACGAAGCTGAGGCGCTGGCCTTCAAAGAGCAGATCGACGGGAAGCGTGCCAACGCCAAGTTCGAGATAGATCGGTGAGTCACCCTCGCTCCGGGCGACGCCGCTGTACGCCAGCGCGAAGGTCGTGCCGACGACGGGATGCCCGGCAAATGGCAATTCAGCCGCAGGCGTGAAGATGCGCACGCGCCGCAGCGCCTTGGGGTCGGTTGCGGGCAGAACGAAGGTGGACTCTGAGAAATTCATCTCGCGCGCAATCGCTTGCATTTCCGCGTCGGAGCACCCAGATGCTTCGGGAAAGACCGCCAGTTGGTTGCCACCGAAGATCGCGTCGGTGAAGACGTCAAGGTGAATGTAGCGAAATCGTCGCATATGTTTCCCCATGCGCGGAACGAGTGGCTGGCGCGAGCAGCTATAGCTTATCCCATTTCGCCCAGTCGAGAAATTCGCTCAACCGAATGGGGCAGCGCTGCATGCGCCACGCGAATTCGCGACCACCTATGCCACCTATGTGTGCGCCGTGGCTGCGGCCAGCGCCGCCTTCGCGTCGGCCCACCGTTCGATCCACTCGTCGCGCGTCAAACTCCCTGGCTCGCGACCCTCCTCGCCCAGGCGCGCCTCCATCACCGCGAACCGGCTGCGGAATCGCCTGTTGGTGCCAGCCAGAGCATCTTCGGGATTGAGGTTCATTCGCCGCGCGACGGTCGCCAGTGCGAAGAGGAGATCGCCGAATTCCGCTACCACTTCGTCTCTGTTTTCACTGCTCAGCGCCTCGGCAAGCTCGTGCGCCTCCTCGCTCACCTTCGCCAGGGCGTCCTCGACCGACGGCCACTCAAAACCGACCTTTGCGGCCTTACGCCCCAGTTCATACGCCTGGTGTAGGGCCGGGGCGCTCCTAGGGACGCCTAGCAGGGCGCTCTCCGCGCGCACATCCTCACCCTTCGACGCGCGTTCCTGCCGTTTGATCGCCTCCCAGTTGCGCAGCACGTGCGACGCGTCGCGCACCACCACATCGCCGAAGACGTGCGGATGCCGCCGGATCAGCTTCTCCGTCACCGCCTGATACACGTCGCCGATGTGAAAGAGGTCTTCCTGATCGGCGATCTCGGCGTGCAAGTACACTTGAAGCAGCAGGTCGCCCAATTCCTCGGCCAGATGCTCCGCCTGTTCCGGGCTGCCATCCCATTCGTCGAGCACCTCGGCGACCTCATACGCCTCTTCCAGCACATACTTGCGCAGCGATTCGTGGGTCTGCTCGCGATCCCATGGGCAGCCGTCGGGAGCGCGCAGCCGCCAGACCACGTGGCGCAAGCCCTCGGGGACACGGGTCGCCAGGAGCGGCGGCAGCGGCGGTATATAGATCGTCGTCAGATGATCGGCGTGCTCGCCACGGTCGAGATCCACCAACGGCATTCGCTCTACCGCCTCGTCGCCCGGAACGCTCGCCGCGCGCACGACAGCGATCTCCCAGTCGTCAGGATAGATTTCGCTCAGGGCAAGCTTTACGCCGCTCGCCACGCTGCGGCTGTACGCCTGAGCGACCAACGCTGGCTTCGTCGGCAGCACGACGCCCTGCATCGCCGGCGAGGGAATATCGGCCAGCAGCGTGGCGTCCAGCAGCTGCATATCGTGGGTCAGGGGATCGAGATCCAATGCCGCGCAGACCGGCTCAAGAAACGAAAGACCCGCAACGATGCGCACGGCGATGCCACGGTCAGGACCGCCCGCGCGCAGCCGCCGCACCGACTCCTCTGCGACGAGTGGATGCCCGGGTACGGCGTAAACCAGTGAAGAGCCATCCGCTAGCGCCTCCACACGCTGGAAGAGCCGCTCCGCCATCTTCGGATAGAGTTCCGCGAAGCTCTCCGCCTGCTCGTAGAGGTCGTCGAACGACTCGAGTTCGAGATCGGGCCGGTGCTGCCTGAGCGCGTCTACCGTGGGATGTCGCGTCGTGCGACAGATGACCGTCGAGGCGGACGCCAGCACCTCGTGGGCTTCCAGCGTCAAGTCGTCCCAGCGGCCGGGGCCGAGCCCGACCACGATCAATTCGCGCGTCTGCGCCATGTGGCCACTCCCTCTCGCTGCCGAAGCGCGTCCAGACGCCACGCCGACGAGTCATTATAGCGCCGAGTAGCATAGCGCCGAGTAGCGCCACGCACAGCGTGACCATCCGCACCGTCGGGTAATCCGGAAGGATGCAACCAGTCGTGATGTGCGCGACACCTCACGCAGCGGCAAGGCCAAGGCTATCCCTGCGTCACCTGCTGCGTCGGGACCGGCGCAACGTAGATATACTCTTGATGTTGCCGCTTCGCAGCGTAGACGTTCTGCAGCCACTGGCTGAAAATGTTGCTCTGCTCTGTGACATTCGTATCCGATGACAATTGCTGCTGCTTCTTGTCGGTTACTTCGACGACGATATACTCACCGCTGTACGCCACCACGCTGTACTGCGCGGGCGTGTCTTTGTCGGGGTTGGCGCCAAACAGTGGCGTGGCAAACTCATTGGGGAGTTCTCCGTACCACGCAGTGCCGTAGTCACCTCCGGTAGTCGCGTTCGGGTCGGTCTGTTTCGCCAGCGTTGCGAAGTCCGCACCCGCCTGCAACTGGCTCAAGAGTTGGTCGGCCTGTGTTTTCGTCTGCACGGGGATATAGTGCAGGTGGACGGTCCACAGGTTGAGCACGCTGATCAGCTTGGCCTCGTACGCCGTCTGTTCCGAAATGAGATAGCGGACCCTGCTGGTGACGAACGGCAGATATGCCTCCACCGAGGCCTTTGTCGTCGGATCGCTCGACGTCTCGCCGGCCTTGAGATTATCGTCGAATTGCTTCTCGGCGACCTGCATCTCCTTCGCCGAGACGGTTACGTGACGATCGGCTAGCGCTTCGCGCATCAGTTCCAAGTTCACCAGGAATCCGAGCACTTGCGTCTGCGCGGTAGCGGCATTGTTCCGGCCAGTCTCCGCCTGCCAGTTATAGGGGCCGCCGGTCGTATTCGCGACCTCGGCATAGGCGAGAACCTGCTCGTAGTCGTCGAGCGAGATCGCGTGCCCGTTCACCGTCGCCGCCGCCAAAGGACCCGACGGGGCCGACCCGCTGCAGCCACTCAACCCGATCACCACGCCAAGCGCTAAGAGCATCACGACAGAGAGACTCGCAACTCGCGAGCGTCGCTGAAAGAGTTTCATCTGGTTCCTTGCCTTACCGCCAGCACCCGGCCGCACGCATGTTTCCCGAGGTGCCACATCTCTCGAATCGTACCAGCGGCCTCGAAGCCCGTCAATGCGCGTGACCTTCGCCGCCTATGAACCTGCGATGGTTCGCATGTTCAGACGAGACGGGGACGCCAGATGAAACACCCACTTGCGCCAACATCGCACGCACGCGCTATTTCCGTCGCGCAAAGGCGTAGTCACATACTCATTCGCCGGTAACCTGCGCCTCCGTGTCCGCCGTTGTCGCCCAAATAGTCTGAACTACCGCTCCGCAACAGAGAAGCGACGCGGGGGCATGCGCTCGACGTGATGGTACAATGTCGCGAGAAGATTGGTCAGTCCTTCCCGTCACAGCGGCCACGACGAATCCGCCATGCGAGCGCATAACCACTTGCGGAGATGTACATGCGCGAAACCTTCTCAGGCACGGCGATGACACCTGGAAGCGCTACGCTCACCGAGCCAGAACCAGCAGCGCAGATGCTGGCTGAGCGCGACGAACGCCCTATCGGTGTTTTCGACTCTGGTGTTGGTGGGCTCACTATCCTCAAAGAGTTGCTCCGCGAGTTACCAGACGAGCGGTACGTCTATTTTGGCGATACCGGTAATTGTCCCTACGGCGTGCGTAGCGAGCACGAGATTCAGCGTTTGGCTCTCGCCGCGGCCCGCTATCTTATCGAACGGAAGGCGAAGATTGTCGTCGTCGCCTGCAACACGGCCTCTGTCGCGGCACTGAAGGAGCTTCGCGCCGCGTTTGCAGTGCCCTTCGTCGGCGTCGTGCCCGCGGTCAAGCCAGCAGCCGAGCGCACGCGCAGCGGCGTCATTGGCATCGCCTCCACCGAAGCCTCCGCGCGAGGCGATTACCTCAAGCACCTCATCGATGAACACGCCGCTGGCGTCCGGGCGCTCACCGCTGGGTGCCCGCGCCTGGTGACGCTGGCCGAGGCCGGGATCCTCGATGGACCTGAGGCAGAGACCGCGATTCGCGGGTACATTGGCTCGATGCTCGCCGAAGGTATCGACGTGCTGGTGCTCGGCTGCACCCACTTCCCTGCCATGCGCGCCGCCTTCGAGCGAGTCGCTGGCTCCTCCGTCGACGTGATCGACTCCGGCGCGGCGATCGCCCGTCAAACGCGACGTATCCTCGAAGAGCGCTGCTCCCTCGCCACACCCGGCGCGCAACCGGCGGAGACGCCACGCGCGCTACGGCCCGGCGACGAGTTCTGGGTCAGTGGAGACGCTGCCAGCTTCGCGCGCGTTGCCAGTGCCATCATCGGCGAGCCTGTCGTCGCGCATGCGCGTCCCAACACGCCGGCGAACGCCGTACATCCGCGCGGAGATCCGGAGTACACGCCGTCCGGGCCTGTCTCGCACGCGGGCAGTTCGGTTACGCTGACCGAGGAGCGTAAACACAGCGACGAATAGCTCCGACGAATAGCCAGGACGAAACGGTACAGAGCGAGCACGGAGGGCACTCATCCATGGCGGCACGCTATGCGGTTGGCGTCGATATCGGCGGAACCAAGATCTACGCCGGCATCGTCAATCTCGAGACCGGCGAAGTCTTCAGCACGGGCCGCAAACGCACGCACCCCGAGCGGGGCGTCAACTTCTTCACCCAACGCTTGCAGGACGTTATCACGGCTGCTCTCGCCGGCGCTGCCGAGGTTACCGGTGAGATCGTGGGCATTGGCGTTGGCGTCGCCGGCCAAGTGGATCGCGGGCGCGGCGTGATTCTCGGTGCGCCCAATCTCGCCCAGGGTCTCGTCAATCTCGACGTCGATCAACTGCTTTCCGGACCGTACCAACTTCCGGTCACGCTCGGCAACGACGTCGAGGTCGCCGCTCTCGGCGAGCTCAACTTCGGCGCGGGGCGCGGTACCGATGACTTCGTCTATGTCAGCGTGGGCACCGGCGTCGGCGGCGCCATCGTCCGTGAGGGGACTATTTTCCGTGGCGCGACGGGCACCGCCGGTGAGATCGGGCATACCGTGGTCGACTACGACGGGCGCTTCTGCGGTTGCGGCGGGCGCGGACACCTGGAGGCATATGCCTCGCGCACTGCCGTCACCAGGGTGCTGCTTGCCGAGATAGCTCGTGGACGCAAGACGCTGCTCTCCGACCTGCTGAAACCTACCGAAACCGCTATCCGCTCCAAAATGATCGCTAAGGGTATCGAGGATGGCGACCCGCTTGTGCTTGAAGTGATCGCCGAGGCTGCCGACTATTTGGGCGCGGGCATCGGCTCGCTTGCCTCCTTCTACAACCCACGGCGCGTGATCCTCGGTGGTGGCCTGATCGAAGCGGTGCCGATGTTTTACGACCGCGCGGTGCTGCGCGCCCGCGAGGTGGCGCTGCCGATCGCTGGCCGTAGCGTTGAGATCGCGCGCACACAACTTGGCGACAATGCGGGCATTGTCGGCGCCGCGTGCATGGCCGCCGCACGGACGCCGACTCTCGCGTAATCTCCTGCTTGGCTACGCGCTTTGCTTGTGCTTCAATCCCTCAGCTATACTGAGGCCGCTCAGAGTCGTCTCACCACCTCTCGCCCTCATCGCCGGAGTCTTCAGTGAAGGGAACCGATGCACATATGGCCCAAAATAGACCCGCTGGATCGCATCGAGTCTCAGCCCTTGCGCTCGTCGTGGTCGCGTTTGGCGCTCTGCTCGGCAGTGCCGCATTGCTGCTGAGCAGTCCCATCGTCAACACCGCTCACGCCGCCGCGTCGCGTCCCTTCGTCCCGGCCCGGCACGCGGGCAGCAGCGACCCCACGATCGTCTGGGATGGCAGCATGATCTTCGCCGGTCAGAACAGCGGCAACCCCTGGGGTCCCGTCGGCGAGCATGCGCAGGTCCAGGGCAGCAACTTCCCTGACGGCGTCTACGATCTCGTCCTGGCTGCCGGAGACGTCAACGCCGACTCCACCGTCTGCTCGTCGGGGACCATCCCCGTCGGCTCGCCCGTAACCGCCAGCGGCGGAAGCTTCACCGCCAGCTTTGATTGGCCTTCTTCAGCCAGCTCCGTCAACACCGCGTATAGCATCTGTGCGCTCAACGACGGCGATCACAGCGTCGCTAGCACCCTCGACAGCGGCCCCTTCACGGTGCTTTCCGCGGGCGCTCCGATAATCGCCATCTCCGCCTCGAGCATTGCCGCTGGGGGCAGCATCACCGTCACTGGGCAGAACTTCGTGCCCGAACAGAGCGTGCTGGTCTACGTCGCGCCTTGCTCTTCGTGTGGCGCGCCGAAAACCGCCAGCGCTTCCGTCACTTCAGCCGGACACAACGCTGGCACGTTCAGCGTCAAGTTGACCATCCCGACCTCCACCTCGCCGAGCGGTTACTTTGTCGGAGCCATCAGTGGCAACGGCGTGCTCAGCGCGGCCGAGCAGAGTCTCACCGTCGTCGATGCGCCGACGCCTACCGCCACGGCGACCGCCACAGCGACAGCTAACCCCACGGCTACCCCGGCCGCTGGTGGGACCACGCCAGGCGGCTCAAATGGCAACAACAGCGGTCTCCTGATCGCTGTCGGCGTAATCGCGGTGATTTTGCTCGCCGTCATCGCCGGCCTGATCGTCTTCTTGGCGACGAGGCGCGCGGCTCCGGCCAGCCCCACCCCCGGCAGTGCACCCTTCGGAGCCTATCCGATGGCACGTCCTTACGGCGCGGGACCGCCGCCACTGCCGATGCCCGACGTTGCCGACGATCCTGCGGCGCTCGCCGAAGAGAGTACCCCAGTCAACTATGACGATCCCACAGATCCGGGCCTTGGGGTGCCGCGACAGCGATAAGCGTTACCCGCGTACCGACGCGGTTGGCTCGCAACTTCTGTGGAAATTGTCTCGCTGCGCGTCTCAGTCGCAACCCAGTTGCTTTCGCTTCCGTAATCACAGAGACGTTGGTTTCGCGAGCGACACGACAGCTTCTTGCACCGGGCAACACCGCTCGTTGAAGCCAGCGCTGTACACCCTTTAAGCGTCTGACCACAAGGAAGGATGCCACGTGAGATCTCGCCCGCGCCGCTTGCAGGCAACTCACCTCAGCATCATCACCGCGGGACTTTTGCTGCTTCTGGCATTGCCCGCGCCTGCCCTGGCGCGGCCTCGTATTCCCACGACCCCTCTAGCTGCCTCCGGGCACGTCACCATACTCGTCCTCGACATGTCTGGCTCTATGGGCGACAACGATCCAGCCGGCTTGCGTTGCTCCGCCGCCAACGCCTATATCGACCTCAGCGGTCCAGGCGACTTCATTGGCGTCGTCGGGCTAGACAATGCTGGCCAGTCTGGAGGACCGAACGGGTACGGCTCAGCACAGATCTGGGCGCAACCGGCGGAGATGGCGACCGTCGCCGATCGGCAGCATCTCCACAGCGTCATCGCCAGCAAGTCGAACAACTGCCAGCCCGACGCCAGCACACCAACCTTCGACGCGCTCAACAAAGCGCTGACCATGCTTACTCAGGCGGCGACCAACGGCCGGAGCGGCTCGGTGATCTTGCTCACCGACGGCGCGCCTATGCCCGACAGCGCCGGACAGATCAACGCTATCACGAGCACGCTGGTGCCGCAATTCAAGCAGCATGGCTTCCCGGTGGATACCATCGCGCTCGGTTCTGATCAAAGCTTCCACGGCTTCCTCGACGACGTCGCCAACGGCACCTCAGGTAAGGCGTATGACGATGGCAAAGGCGAGGTCTCTGGCGTGTCGCCGCTCAACATCGCCCCCTTTTTCGTGGATATCTTCGCGCGCTATAGTGGCCGTGTCGTCTCGCAAGACATCGCCCCAACGCAGTTAAGTGGCGGTACCGTTTCGCGCAATTTCGCCGTCGGTGACTTCGTCAGCCATCTCGACGTGATCGTCGTCAAGGACTCGCCGAACACCAAAGTCACGCTCACCGCGCCCAACGGCCAGTCCCTGCCGCCTGCAGTGGGCGGCACATTCATCTCTACCGATCCCCATTACGCCATCTTCGCAATCGATCATGCCCAGACCGGCGCGTGGCAGGTCAACGTGACCGGCTCCGGCCAATTCTTGATGGATAGCCTCAAAGTCTCAACCCTTGGCCTCTCGATCACCGAGCCAGACGCTGCCCATCCCACGTTGCCGATCGGTCAACCGTTGACCATCACTGCCACGCTGAACGATGGCGGCACGCAGATTACCGGCTCGCGCTTCAGCCTGAATGGCACGATCACGTACGCGGGCACGACTGGGCAGTATCGCCAGGAGTTTGTGCTCGACGACAAGGCCAGTCCCGGTGCCTACTCCACGACAATCACCATCCCTGAGGCCGCGCCCACAGGCAGTTACGACATTAGCGTCTCCGTCCGCGAGGTAAGCGAGACCGTCGCCAGCGCCGACCACACGGTGCGCGTCGAGCGCTTCCCCGTGCCAAGTTTCGTCACGTCGAACGGTAAGCCGACTACTGGCGAGGTGCCCGCCGCCGAAGTGCGCTGGGATCCGGTGCTCAACGCGATCTATGGCGTGCCCTTCGGATTCGTCACGTGGCTTGGCACCTTCGCGCTACAAGGGCACCCCGCCGGATCACAGGCCAGCGCCGCCGGTCGCGTCTACCTCGACGGCCAACCCTACACGAGCGCCACCGTCCAAGGTCACGCCTCCCTCCAAGGCTCCAACGCCGCCGTGCCGATTACGGTGAGCAACGATGGAGGCGGCGCGTTCCACGTGATCTTCCCCGCCAGCGCTCCCGGCGCCTATGTTGTGACGCTGGACACCCAGGGAGCATACAAGGATACGCACGGTGACTTCGGCACGGTCACGCGCACTGTCACCGTCACGATCACGCAGGCGACGCTGCTGCAAGAGATCGTCGCTTGGCTCTACACCCTCGCCTACCTGCTGATGCTCGCCGCGATCATCAACCTTGCCCGCACCCTCGTCTTTACCGCGGCGCCCTACGGCACCTGGGAACGCAGTTCCAGCCGCGACGGCAGGACGGCCCGCGCGCAAAGCTTTAGTCGCACGCTGCGCAGCCCCTGGAATTGGTTCCTACACCGCGACGTGCTGACCTCCAAGCAGGCGATGCGCACGCCGGGGTTAACCTTCCGCTTCAGGCGCGGCGGACTGATCGAAGTCAAGCGCGAGGGGCGTGCGGGCGAGCGTTGGGCCTCGACGAGCGGACGGCTCACCGATGAGTATTCCGCCGCGAAGGTGCTGACATACCGGCCGACCGGCGGCGATGCCGGAACACTAGATGGAGACACCGACGTCGTCACCTACACGATCAACGCCGCGCCGCGCGGTGGCGGGTCGAACCGGACGAAGGCGACTAACGCCAAGGGAGGCACGCGTACCTTAGGAGCCAAACCACCGGCCAAACGCGGATCGAGCCGCAGCGGTCGCGGCGGCAAGCGCGGCGCTCGCAGCGGTTCGCGCGGCGGCGACAGCTTATTCGGCGGCATCTAATCTCCACGACGACCGGGGGTGAACGTCGGATGCGAGGGCGAGTTGTGGGCCGACCTCCGGGCCAGCAAATGGCCCAAGAGTGAACGCCCGCTTGCGTTCAGCCGCCTGCCTGGATACTATTCATAACCGTGGGGCACCGAGCGCTTCCTGGAGCGCTGGGGCCAGCAGAGAAGGGACCGAACGCTATGGCACGCGAAAAGCTGCTCTCGGAGCGAGCGCGGACCGTTGCGAATCCTCGCATCAAGACGCCAACCCTGGTGATTCTGCTGGGCACCACTCCCGGCAAGGCCGGCATGGAGCTTTCGCGCCATCTGCTGACACTTTCGCCCGCCGACCGTCGCCGCGTTGTCCAGGTCTTCATCGACACCGACGAGAAACCCGGCCCGATGGCGGAGTTCGAGCACGAGCATGCGGGCGAGTTGCAGCAGATGGACCTGCACATCGCTGTTCCCGCCGGCATCTCCTATAGCACACAACTGCCCCCCGAACGTGAGGACCAGACCTTCATCAAGCCCAAGCTCCCGCAATATTTCGCCAACGGCGCTGGTGGCATCCGCAACAACGGCCATGTCGCCGTCGCCTTTAACCACCAACGCATCCACCAAACCCTTGAATCCGCCCTCAGTTCCATCGAGCGCCTCGGCAACGACCAGGGAGAGCGCCAGCTCATCGAGATCCAGGTGAACATCGTCGCCTTCTTAGGAGGCGGCACCGGCAGCGGTATCCTTCCCGATCTTGCCGTCATGGTGCGCGAACTGCTCACCACCCGCCAGTTTCTCCAGCGCATCAATCTCTTCTGCATGCTGCCCGAGCACATTCGCGGCGCCACCGTCAACGACATCTCGTGGCGTAAGAGCAATGCCACCGCCTGTCTCTTGGAACTGCTCGCGTTGAGCCATGCCGCAGCGGCCAAAGGTGGCGTCTACACCAAGTGGATGCTCAACAATAGCTACACGCTCACCGACGATCCCATCGCCAATGAGATCTACCTCATCGGGCGCACGGCGATGGGCAGCGACGAAGACACCGCGCGCATCGTCGGCCTCGATCTCTTCCAGCGCATCGCGGACGCCTCAGGGGTAGGCTCGCTGGAACACTCGACCTGGGTGAATCGCCGCACGCTCGGCGCCACCGACGACCGCGGCCTCTTCACCATGTTCGGCACGTCTTGCCCGCTTGAGGTGCGCTTCCCCGCCGAGGATACCGCAGACGCCTTCGCCCAGATCTCTGCTGCCTATCTCTTGCCGCTGCTGGTCAATTTCGTGCCCGAGTCGCCCGCCGCCGAGGATGGCGACCGCCTCCGCTGGCGGCAAGAGTGGACTAACGTGGCGCGCTTCACGCAGGCCACCGCCGATGACGCGCTGGCCGTGCAGCCACAGGCCGAATTCGGCGAAGACGAGTTCTTCGGCGCCTCAACCGATTCGCTCGACATCCTCTGGGATCGGCTCAAACGCAGCAACAAGACCGTCGAGGAGCAGATCGATCGCGCCGTCGTCTACAAGCGCCGCGAAGAAGAGCGCGAAATAAGCTCGACGCCCGCCGCACAGGACCCTGCAGATCGCAGCCCGATGGCGCGTCAGATCCGCCACTTGCGTATGCTGGAGCAAGAGTACGCCTACATCCTCGATATCCTGCGCGCCAACCCCGTCGAAGATGTCGCCAGCCGCCCGCGCGAGATGGAGGCCAAACTCGTCCAGCCGTTCCGCTTCCCTGTTCCCTCGATGATCGAGGAGCCAGCGGTACGCGGCCATGCGCGCAAGCTCGCCGCAGAGTACAACTACATTCTCGAGACCCACCGGCAAGCGATACGCTACAACAAGTTGCTCACACTGGTGACCGACCTCCACAAGCAAGTTCAGGCGCAGATCGCTCAGGCGCTCGGCTGGCTGCGCGACACTGGCACCGGAAAGACCGCCGACCAACTGCTCGCCGCCGGTCTGCACAGCCCCGCGTGGGCGGCTCGCCTCGATCCGCCGCACCCGCACATGCGCCACCTCTTCGACCTTCGTACCCTGCGCCGCGTTGAAGACAGCAACATCGCCGTCGAAAAGCTCTACTGGGCGGTGACAGTCAACCGCGAGGCCAACGGCGGCAACGTCGACTACGATCAACTCGTTGGCTACGGCCGCCAGCTCGACATCGACAAGTTCACTGGCGCCGGCAAGCCACTGGACTTCAACACGTTTGCCGGCCCGTGCATCTCCTACCTCAGCCGCCATATGAACAGCGGCGCCGATCCCACGCTCGAAGGCAGCGAGACGGCGGCGCAACTCGCCTCGCAGCGCGCGGGGGGGCTCGCCGACCGCGTCGTTGAATTCTTCAAAGACTATTACATGACCGCATTCGAAGACCTCAACCTCTTCGAGTTGCTCTCGCTCTGCGCCGTGGACCGCAGCAAGCCGGAGCAGCCGCAGCGCCAGGTGAGTCGCTTCCTCCTGGATCATTTGGAGCATATACGCGGCTTGATGCGTAACCTCGTCGCCTTCGAGGCCGAACTCTGGCACGATGGGCCGCTACGCCTGGATACCACCGTCTACCTCGGCGTGCATATGCGCCCGCAGACGGGGCAGCAGTCGGTGCTCGACTCCGCGCTGCAAGACCTCGGCGCGCTGAACGAGCGCAATGACACGCCGCGTACCGAGCAGTCGTTCGATCCACACCGCCTTCAGGTCTCGTACGGGCAGCATGGTATCAGCATCGCCACCATTCCGGACTACTACAAAGTCTCGAACAGCGCGATGGCCGCCTACCTGCAGCACCAGGGCGAGTGGTTCGCCGATGGTGCACGCATGCGCGGCTCGAACAAAATGCCGGTCCACTCCAGCGGCGAGATGGAGCGACTTGTCTATGGCGATGGCCAACTCTTCCCCGGCACGAATCTCCCCAAGTTGTTGACTCGGCGCGCCTTCGCTCCCGGCTCCAATGGACATCAGATGGGGCAGGTCGCCGCGCCGGCAAACGTCCGGGCAGGAGGCGCTGGGTACAATGGCGGAGGCTACGGTGGCGGTTACGGCAATCCATAGCGCGCACCCCGGCGCGTCAGCGTGCGCCAGGGTCCGTGGGAGGCGCGGATGACGAGTGTGGTACGGGCGCAGTTTCGCCCGACTATCATCCTTTTCGTCGGGGCGAACGGGGCAAACATCTGTAAGCACCTGCTCACCCTCGGTCGCCTCATGCCCGCGGAACTGCACGACGGCGTTGCCCTCATAGCCCTGGATGATACGCTATTCCGCGCTCGGCTCCACGCTGGCATCCGACCCGAGGCCGAAATACGTGACGCACTTTCGCTCGCCGAAGCACTTCACGCCGCGCTTCGCACCGTGCAGGGCGAACGCACGGTCCGCGCCATCCAACGCGCGGGCCATGCGGTACCGATCGCACATGCCCAGATTTATGTCGTCGGCCACACCACCACGCAAACACTCCCTGATGTCATCGATAGCATCCGCGCCGCGCTTGTCGAACCATCCATCGCCGCCAACATCACCTTCCTCCTCAGCGACATGCCCCAGAACCAGGACGCGCTGCCCCGCTGGCGTGAGCGGCTCTTCAACCACGGCGACATGCCGCATGTCGACTTTTGTTATCTCTACGAAGAACTCGGGCGCCATCACACCTTCCATCGCCAGGACGACATAGAATACGCAGCCGCCGAAGCGCTCTTCGCACTTGCCGCCACGGCGGTTCCAGCGGCCCCCGTCGTCCAGCAGGCGACGCAAAAGGCGTTAGGCGTCACCGATGTGGATGCGCGCATCGGCAGCCTGGGCACCAGCCTGATTCTCTTTCCGCGACCGGAGGCCGAGCGTTACTGCACCGATCGTCTCGCCGCCGAACTCATGCAGACCTGGGCAGAGAGTAACCTCGTCGGCGAGCAAAGCGAGACCTACCGCGTCCGTGCCTCCGAAGACATGGAAACCATCTTCCGCCAGCTTGCCGACGACGACGACCGCCCCGGTGCGGACGGTCTTCCCTGGGCGAGTCTCGCCTCCATCCTCGACCAACGGCAGGCGGAGCAGCTCGAACGCCGTACTGCGGAACTGATGTCCGCCTTCGACTACGACCAAGTTGACAGCGACGGCCATCGTGCGCGCGAGAGTTGGCGCGCCGTGGTACAGCGCCGCGAGGGCAACGCCATCATCGCCTTCC
Source organism: uncultured Chloroflexia bacterium (assembly GCA_963785845.1). Classification (GTDB taxonomy): domain Bacteria; phylum Chloroflexota; class Ktedonobacteria; order Ktedonobacterales; family JADMIN01; genus CAWAWP01. The sequence goes on from CAWAWP010000004.1 coordinate 884,449, forward strand.
ATGTGTGGGAGCAGGTGGCGCGGTCGGCCTGGCTTGCCGCGGGGAATGCCATCGCACAGCGGATCGCGGGCACCGTCGAACGTCTCTGGCTCGCGGAAGGCGAGGGTGAACCCGCTGCGCTCTCGTATGTGCAGCGCATTGATGAGGGCGTGCAACTGCTGCGTGAGCGGCTCGTCGACTGGCGCGTCGCGCATGCCCAAGACTACGCCCGCGACCTCGCCGAGCTCGATGGCCGCTCGCAGGGACCATGGATGCTCGAACCCTTGCCCGCCACGACCTATGCACCTGCCGCTTCACAAGTCGATGCGACCGAGGCAAGTAAACTCCCCAGCCTGGAACAAGAGGTGGTCTCACGGCTGCAACGTCGTGTAGCCTGGACCGAAGATCGCTTGCCGCCCTGGCTCAACCTCGTGGCCGTCTGCCTAATGGCCTGCCCGCCACTGATCCTGCTCACCCTCGACGCCCTGCCGCACGGCTGGGGGGTACAGGTGCTGCCAGCGATCCTGACGACGCTCGGCATTTTTGGATTGGCCGCCGCCGTCTGCTGGATGCTGCGCACGCGCGCCGAGGCCAAGGTCATCGCTGCCCGTCAAGATCTCCTCGCCGTTTTCCGGCGCTACTATGTCTATCGCTGCGAGCGCCGCGAGGATGAATTGCGCACCGTCGTCCTCGGACCGATCTATCGACGCGTCTCGCGCATGTGCGAGCGCCTTGAGCATATGCACCGCTTCCTTGAAACGGTATGCCAGGGCCTTCTCGACGACGCCACACGCACGCGCGACGCTCTCTTCGACGGTGCCGCTGGTCAGCGCGACGTCTTCGTCGCCAATGGCGAACGCCTTACTAAAGACGGCGCGTACACACTCGACGATCTGTATGCCGAGATCAGTCGCCGCCGCCAGACCACCAACGAGGAATCCGCGGCCTGGCACCGTAGTGCCGCACAGATGGTGGTGACGTTACGCCGCTGGCTTAGCGAGCGCGAGACCAGCATCCTCGACATGCCCGACGCCATCGTGGAGGCAGCCATCCGCGACTTCTCCGCCGAGGTTATCCGCACGTACCTCGTCGACGACCTCGTCGATCTACGCAGCGCCCTCGCCGCCAAAGGCGAACGCCGCAAATCCATCTGGCGCGAAGCACTCCACCGCTCGCATGTCCTCTTCCGCCCGAAGACGAGTCCGCAGCCGTTGCTGCTCGTCGGCGGCGTCGACCCGCATCGCGCGGCGCTCGAAGGCGCATCTCCACATCCCGATGTCGTTCACGTGCGCACACATCATCCCGATTGGCTGCTCGTCGCCCAGTTCGCCCCCGGTGGTGCACTCACAAAGTGGAGCGAAACGCTCCATGACGTACTGCCCGCCAAAGACACTGCACTAGAGGGGAACCTGTGGAGCGCTCCACACGCGGCGATCGCCTCCAATGCCTCCCTCGCGCCAGCGGCACACTCCACGCACCTCGACTACGGAGCCATTTCGCAGCCCACGCGACCGAAAGGTCGGTGACGTCTCATGAACACGAACCCGATGCAGACGTGGCAGCAGTATCCTTTTCCGCCTTCGCTCGCGCCGCCTGTGCCAACACGCAACTTCTGGCATCCCCGCTGGCCGCTGCTCGCCGCCATCTTCTTCACCCCCGCGACGCTGATCGGCTACGCGGTGAAGATCTACTATTTGCCGCACGTCTGCACCTTCGGCAGCATCTGTCATCTCGATACCCTTCCTGGCATCGACCAGGTGGGCTTGATCTGGCTAGGATACCTCCTGCTCTGGGCGCTCTCCTTTCTGCTTGGCCGCAAGCTGGATGGCCCCATTCCACCGCGCCCCTACACAGTCGCCGCCGCGCTCCACGCGATGTCGCGGTACCAGCCCGTCCGCGGGCTGCTTGCCGTGCTGGGCATCGCGGCGCTCCTCGGCATCGCTGCCGCGATCTACGCCGGGAATGTCGATCCCGCCGGGTTTGCGATGGCCGCCATCGTCATCTTTGTCGCCGCCCGCATCGTCACGTACACTCCTGCCTCTTCCGAACGGCATGGTGGCTGACTACATCAGGAGCGAGCAACGATGGCAACGCCTTCTGAGATCGTCGCCTCCAAGGAAATGTTCCTGCTCTCCGACCGTACGGTTCGAGTGCGTGTCGATGGACGCTCCATGCCTACCGGCAAGGGAGAACTCGTCGTACATACCCTCGCCGAAGACTTGCTCTTCCTCTTGCCCCGCCTGCGGCTCGACCTCGCCGCCACGCTTGGCATTACCAGCGACGACTACCTCCTGCACGGCGAAGATCTCGTTGAGGAACTCTGCGATGATCTTGAGCGCCTGTTGCGCTATCAGTTGCTTTCCTCCGTCACGCTGTTACTCTGCGACCCCGAGCCCGATCCCGCGGCGGCCACCGTGGTGCGCTACCTCTGTGACTACACGCCGGTCCCAGCCCTGCCGGGAGGGCAAGACTCCATCGCCGAGGGCCTGCGTTCCCTCCCCGCGCTAGACCACATCGAGCGCGACACGCTGCGCCTCGTCCTCGTCGTGCAGTGGGAGGCTGCTGCGGACCGCCAAACGCGGGCGCAGCTTCGTCGTCCTCGTTACCACTTCGAGTGGTCGAGCCCGCTTGACGCCGACCAGCGTGCCACCGTCGTGCGCTTTCGCCAGGCAGTCGAACCTCCACCCTTTGCCTAGGTGCGGCGCAAGCGTCCTGCAGGAGCCCGCCTCGTGACGCCTGGTTCCTTGATCGGCGTCTCAGCGCGCACCATAATTTCAGGGGAAGTGTCGTCGGACGGATTCGTTGCGCACGTTGTCACGACCCAGCTACTGAAAGATTTCGGCAATCGCTCATGGTTCCAATCAGCAATCCGCAGCTTCCCAGCTCGAGCGAGCCAGACATGCCGCCTCAAAACGCAAGTCCCGCCCGCGAGTCCACTGATACTCGCTCAGTCACGCGGCAGACTCCATACTCCGCGGGAAGTACCACTTCACCCTTGGAGCGTATCGTAGTCGTCATGGGGAGCGTCCTCGCGCTCGTCGGCGTCATGGCTTTCATACTTGGCGGCGGCGCCACAGGTGTGCGATCCAGCGCCAACGCCTCTCTTCCGACCCAGGCCGCGAATCCGAGCGCCACGCCTACGAAAGCACCGTCTCCAAAGGCCACGTTCACCACCCAACACGCACAGATCCACGCTTACACCCTGCCTAATCCGCACGCCGGACTGATGCAGCCCACGGTAGACGCGCATGGCGACGTCTGGTTTGGCGAAATGGACACCAATCTCCTCGCCCGTCTCGACCCCACCACCGGTGTCGTCACCACCTGGCAACCACCCGACGGCCAATACAGCATCATGCAGACGGCGGTAGACGCATCGGGCAACGTGTGGTTCACCGAGCAGGCGGCGAACTACGTCGGTCGTTTCGACCCCACCACGCAACACTTCACCACCTACCCACTGGAAAAGATCGACGGGCGCAGTTCTAGCCCCCAAGCGGTTGTGGTCGATGCTGCGGGCAACGTCTGGTTCACCGAGATCACCGCCGCGAAGATCGGCCGCCTCGACCCTGCCACTGGCGCGATTCACACCTGGCCGGTGCCGGTGCCTGCGGGAGCCCACCGCGCCGATCCGTATAGTCTCGCCGTCACGCCCGACGGCGGCGTCTGGTTCGGCCATCTGGGCGACGGCGCGATCGGCCGGCTCGACCCCGCTACCGGCAAGATTCAAACGTTTTCACTGACCAATAAGAGTGCCCTCGTCTTCTCGATGGTAGCCGGCTCAGAAGGGCATATCTGGTTCACCGAACTCGAGGGCGGCGCCATCGGCGAGGTGGACATCGCGACTGGCAATGTCACCGAGATCGCCGTTCCCAAGGCACTCGGCACCAATGCGGGCATCTACGCGATCACTGCCGCTCCCGATGGCACGGTCTGGTTCGCCTCCGCCGGCGAGAATGCTCTGGTACACTACACACCGAAGACCTCTGCCTTCACCTTCTTCGCGCTCCCACAGGCCGACAGCGTCCCTTTCGGGCTGGTGCGAGATGCCAAGGGCACACTCTGGTTCACCGCTGGTGGCAACAATAGCTTCGTCGCCTCCATGCACACGTGACCACAGCCTACTCTAAGAGGCGCTACGGTCGCGTGGAGAGCTCCGCTTGAGGCGCGCCGGTGCTCGACATAGTGTTCCGGTGAATTCGCGCTGCATGAAGGGCAAACTGGTGTGAGCGAAGACATCCTCGACCTACCGGCGCCAAAAGCGGATGCTCGGCTTGCATATGGCGCGCACAAGCTGCAATTTGGCGACTTACGGCTGCCTCGGGGCGCGGCTCCGTATCCCGTTGCCGTCGTCGTCCACGGTGGCTACTGGCGTGCGCGCTACGACCTCACCCACATCGGCCATCTGTGCAGCGCGCTCACTGCAGCGGGCATCGCCACATGGAGCCTCGAATATCGCAGACTCGGCAATCGTGGCGGCGGCTGGCCCGGCACCTTTCTCGATGTCGCGGCTGGCGCGGAATACGTTCGCGTTCTCGCCCAGCAGTATCCCCTTGATCTCACCCGCGTATTGACCCTTGGCCACTCTGCCGGCGGTCACCTTGCCACCTGGCTCGGCGGGGCCCGTCGCATAGTGCCCGACAGTCCGCTCTACCGTGCTGATCCCCTTAACATTCGAGGCATCGTCTCGCTCGCTGGTGTCCTCGATCTCCAGCGTGCGTGGGAGTTGCGCCTCAGCGGCGGCGTGGTCAAACAACTGCTCGGCGGCGTACCCGAGAAGCATCCTGATCGCTACGCCGTCGCATCTCCCGCGGCGCTATTACCGCTGGGCACCCGTCAAATCCTGCTCCACGGTACGGAAGACGACTCTGTTCCGTATGCCATCAGCAGCGAATATGCCGCCGCCGCACACGCCGCGGGCGACAGCGTGGAGTTGCAGACGCTTGCCAACTGCGGTCATTTCGAACTTATCGATCCACGCTCGCGCCAGTGGCCGCAGGTACGCGACGCGGCGCTCGCCCTGCTCGCCTGACGCACAAACATCGCCCCACGCCACCCACCTGCATTCGCCACTTCTTGTCGCACTCTGGTCCTATTCCTGCCTTTCCACGCGGCTGCCACTGCTATACTGGCGCGAAGAACTTTGGAGAGAGCGGGACGTGGCATGAATGCCCTTGACCAGCGACTCGCGAGCGCGAGCACCGGCGGCACCCTCGACCGACGCCTGCCGCCCGCGCGGCGCCAGGTGCTCCTGATCGTCCTCGCTCTGGTCGTTCTCGCACTCAGCCTATTCCTCCACCTCTACCGTCTCGCTCAAACCCCTGGGATCGATCCCCAAGAGGGGTACAATCTCGACATTGCCGGCAACCTTGCCATAGGACAACTGCGACTCTTCGCGCTGCGCTCGGCATTCGCCCAGCACCCACCGCTTTTCTACCTCCAGCTCGTGCTCTCAATCCACCTCTTCGGGTATAGCATTACCGCGGTCCGTGCGTTGGCCGCGCTCTATGCCGTTCTCACCAGCGCAGCTATACTCGTCGTCGGACGCCGCATCCTGAGCATAGGTCCGGCGATTTGGGCCGCGCTAGCATATGCCATCGCGCCGATCATGCTCGCGAATACGCGCTGGGGCTACACCTACGCGCAGCTCGCCTTCGTCGGCGTACTCTGCCTCGGTGCCGCCTGGGAGTACCAGCGTACGGGAGCACGCGGCTGGCTTATCGCTGCATCCACCCTCGCTGGTCTAGCCACATGCAGCGACTACATCGGCGTCGCGTGGATCGCCTTCGTCGCGCTGCTGGCGCTGCGGCACGGCTGGCGACCTTCGCTGCTGGCCCTCGGCATTGGGGTAGGATTTCTCGTATTCGATCTCGTCTGCTGTTTCCTGCTCGCGCCATCGTTCTTCCTTGCCGACCTCGTCTCCACCTCCGGTCGCGCGGCGGGTGGCAATCTCTTGCTCCAGTTCGTCCTGCTGCTGGCGAACTACTACCACTTTCTCACGCTGGACGTGTGGCTACTTCTGGGATTCGTCGGCCTCTTTCTGGTGCCCCAGCGCGCGCGGGGCTTTCTGTTCGGTGCAACGGCGTTGCTGGGCCTGGTTGACTTGAAGGTCCGCGATATCGGCACCAGCTTGCATACCGCCGTGCCACTGCTGCCGCTGCTGGCTCTGGGCCTCGGAGTGGCCTTCGATCTCGGGTTGCGCAGCCTCTACGCCTGGACCTTCGATTGGTTCGCACGTCTCCTGCATGTCTGGCGGATCGGTGATCGCCGGTGGGCGTTGCGCGTGCCGAGCCTTGGCGCCGCGCTCATCGCCTTCCTCGTGGTCGTCTCGCCGGTGGGGCTCGCGCTGGCGAGCGACACCGCTGGCTTGGAGACGACCCTCAACACACGCCAGGACGCCGTGCTCGGCACGCCAGGCGACGCTCTGTCTATCGCGAGTTGCGTCGCGCGCCACGCAACTTCCGGCGATCTGATCCTCGCCTCGCCCGAGATCGCTTGGCTCTTCGATGGTCCTGCCTCGACCCACGGCGTACGCGGCGCGGACCTGCTGCAAACGCTGGCACAGGCAGGAGAGACCGCGGCCTTCTATCCTGGCGGACTGACCGCCTCGCACTGGGCCTACGATGTCTCCCTCAGTCACGCTCGCTACGTCGTGGTCGACAATCTGCTGCGCTCACTGGCGGCGCAGGACGAAGTACCCGCGCTGATGCCTGTGCTGCGTACCGTCGAAGCGTGGCCAACCGTTTGCGTCTCAGGCCAGTATTCCGTCTACGAGCGCCCCAGCGCCGGATGAGCGCCACGCACGGTGATACACTGCGGGCATGAGTAGCGTCACCTCTTTCGACGCCATGGACGATACTATCGCGGCCATCGCCACCCCGCCTGGCGTCGGCGGCGTCGGCATTCTGCGCATCAGCGGCCCAGACGCCTTCAGCATTGGCCAGGCGATCTTCCGCGCTTCCGCCTCGGCGACCAACGCACCGCCAGCCTCGCACTTGCTCACTTATGGGCGGGCGATCGAGCCAGCCTCCGGCGAGACCCTGGATGAAGTGCTCTGCGCTTTCATGCGTGCGCCGCGCACCTATACCCGCGAAGATGTAGTGGAAGTGCAGGCACACGGCGGCCCGCTAGTGCTACGGCGCATCCTCGCGGCGGCGCTGGCATCCGGCGCACGCGCGGCTCGTCCCGGCGAAATGACGCTCCGCGCCTTCCTCAACGGGCGGCTCGATCTCGCGCAAGCCGAGGCAGTGCAGGCGCTGATAACCGCGGAGACCGACGCCGGCCGCCGTCTGGCGTTGCGGCAACTCGGCGGCGACCTCTCGGCGCACGTCCGTCGGGCGCGCGACGCGGCGACGGGCGCTCTCGTGCGCATCGAGGCCAGCATCGACTTTCCCGACGATGAAGTGCCGCCCCCCGATCCTGCCGAACTGGCAACGCTGATCGGCGAAGCTCGCGCCGAGGTCGAGCATCTGCTCGCTGGCGCGGCTCAGGGTCGCGTCCTGCGTGAAGGGCTCCGCGTGGCGCTCGTCGGAAGACCCAATGTCGGCAAGTCGAGCCTGCTCAACGCTCTTTTGGGCACTGAACGCGCCATAGTCACCTCAATCGCTGGCACTACGCGCGACACCATCGAAGAGTATGCGAACGTGGGCGGAGTGCCCGTCCATCTCGTCGATACCGCCGGGTTAGCAACGTCCGACGATCCGATTGAGCGCATTGGAGTGGAGCGGTCTAGAGCGGCGGCTCGCTCCGCCGATCTGTTGCTGCTCGTCCTCGATGGATCGGTTCCACTCACTTCGCTCGACGCCGAGACTGCGGCGCAACTGCGCGATCTGGATGCTCCTGGCGAGCAGGAAGTTGCGCGCGCCCGACCAGTATTGCTGGTACTCAACAAAGCCGATCTGCCGTCGAGCTATTCCGAGGTCGAGGCGGCCACACTCTGGCCCGGAGCAACGGTAGTGCGCTGCTCCGCGCGTGCACGTGACGGCACGACCCAACTCACCCAGGCAATCTCCGAAGTAGTGTTGAGCGGCGCGGCCCAGCCCGGGGAGATACTCGTCTCCTCCGCGCGTCATGCCGACGCCCTGCGGCGCGCCCTTGCCCACCTCGACGAAGCGAACACGGCCCTCACCGAGGACATCCCGCTTGACTTCGTCTCCATAGACCTCCGCGCGGCGCTCGCCACGCTCGGCGAGATCACTGGCGAGACTGCCAGCGCGGACCTCCTCGATCGTATCTTCGCCGAGTTCTGCATCGGCAAATAGTCGCCGCGTGCGCGTGTTCGCACTCCGCGCGAGCCTTCATCCGACGTGCCCGCTATAGCAGTTCCTTCAGCCGCGAGCGGTCAATATTGCCACCGGAGACGATACACATCACCCGTGCTCCCGCTGGCACGCTCACGGCGCCGGAAAGGAGCGCGGCGAAGGCTGCGGCCCCAGAGGGCTCGACCTGGAGCTTCGCGCGCTCCATCAGCAGACGCAAGCCTTCGGCAATCACGTCGTCGCTGATCAGCACCACCTCATCCACATAGGCCTGTACGTGCGCGAAATTGCGGTCCCCAATGAAGGGCGCGGCCAGGCCGTCCGCGATGGTGTTCACCGTGTCAAGATGGGCAGGCTTCGAGTCGCGAAGGCTGAGCGTCATCCCCGGTGCCCCTTCAGGCTCCACACCGACCACCCGCGTCGTGGGGCTGAGCAACTTGACAGCGGCAGCGACCCCTGAAATCAGCCCGCCTCCGCCCACTGGCACGATCACTACGTGCGGCTCCGACACATCCTCGAGCATTTCCAGCCCCACCGTTCCTTGGCCAGCGATCACATATGGATCGTCGAAGGGATGGAGAAAGGTAAGGTCACGCTCGGCTTGAATTTCCTGCGCTTTCGGCAGCAAATCTTTCGGCGCGCCATGGAGGATTACCTCCGCGCCGTAGCCGCGCGTCGCGTCCACCTTGCTGCGCACAGCCGTCTCCGGCATCACGACGGTCGCGCGGATGCCCAACTCACGGGCGGCAAACGCTACCCCCTGTGCGTGGTTCCCCGCAGAGATCGTAATCACCCCACGGGCACGCTCCGCCGCGCTAAGACTGAGCATCTTGTTCAGTGCGCCGCGCGGCTTGAACGATCCAGTCTTTTGGAAGAGTTCCGCCTTCAGAAAGAGGTCTGTGTTGGTAAGTGCGCCGAGCGTGGCGCTGGTGAAGGTTGGCGTGCGATGCAGCCTCCCCGCGAGAGCCGCTTGCGCCGAGCGCAGATCGTCCAGTTCAGTCAACTTGCCGTTCTCCGACGCGCCGCCCATTCCGCCCCCCTCTCGCCTCACTCGTCCGTTCTGCGCCCATTCTACATCACCTCGGCCTCTACGATCGCCCCGCACTTGACGTGGCGGCTAGCCCGTTCGTCTCGTGGCGGCGGCGGAGGGAGGCTGCTATAGTGACACGGCACACCACCAACGAGCAAGGCGCGATGGAGGAATGTTGAGTGCCAAACACCTTTGAGGAACAGGCCAAAGAACGCTTTCGCAAGTCGCTGGCATTTCTACAGAAGGCGAACGCGCTGCTCCAAGACGATCTCGTGTTCCGCTCGGCGCTCGCCGATTCTGTCTCTGCCACGAAAAATATGCTGCAAGGCTATCTCCTGCTCCGCATCGCGGCGAACCCGACCAGCGTGGTGACGCAGCGCTGGCAAGAAGCGGCGATCGGCGCGCGTATGCCTGACCTGCTAAGAGCCTGCGACGAGGCGGGGCTGCACCTCCACGGCCTCGAACGTGACATCCAACGCCTCAATAACGAGCGCAACTATCGCGCTCATGACGATCCCCAGCGCTTCGTCGATCCCGTCCAGGCCGAGCGGGCCTACGAACTGGCTATAACCGTCCAGCGGCGCATTAAAGCGGCGGTGCAGGGGAGTAACGCGGAGGTCGTCGGCGTAGCGCCCGCATCCACCCGCTCGGCATCCTCGCGCATCTCGGCGCCCGTCCGTGCCGCCGTTAGCAATACGCTCGACAAAGTAGCGGCGGCGGCACGCTCGTCCGGGACTGCAAGTGCAACGGCGACGGCTGCAACACGAGGTGCGGGCGACTCGGCAGCATCTGCGCATCCCGGTTCCGCCAGCGGAAAGAACGGAGCCAGCGCCACCGCAGCGGACGCGGCGGAGGAGGAATTAGCCACCACCGACGACACGTATGCGGAAATGCCAGCGTTGTCGCGGCGATCTGCTCGCCGCGGCCCATCATTCGCCGCGCGCGTCGCGCTACTTGCCGCCGCACTGCTCATCGGTGTCGTGGCGGGCTTCGGAGTGTCGATCCCAGTGGCGAACGGAGCGGCGCCGAGCTTCCTCGACTTCGCCAAGGGCTTTTACGTCACGCCCACCATCGCGGCAACAGTCGCGCCTACTGCGACACTCGACCCAACGGCGGCGCCCCAAACTAGCCCGGTGCAGCTTGGCGCGCTGGCCATCGACCAGCCCCGCTGCGTCACGGGTGTGTTGCAGGTCACGCTCGTCAACGCTGGTGCGATCTCAATACAATACGCCGCCGGCACCTCCAGCGAATCCGCATCCATAGGGGTGGACACATCCGCGTCACAGCCCTCGCGGTTCTCCACGTTGGCCGCCAATTCCAACGTCACGCTCAGCGTCCATGGGCTGGCGGCGCGTGGCGATATCATTGTCGTCACATCCAGCGGCTCGGTACACCTGCTCGCACCTACGTGCTAAGATACGACGGGCCGCTTCACACCGGCGCGCGACCGTAACCAGCGCCGAAGATCGATCATCGCGCGACCCGGAGTGGCGCGAGTACGAAGGGGAGCAGACGGTGTCTGGTGATGTTGGCAAGCGCTATGTGATCATCGGCAACGGCATTGCCGGCACGACCTGCGCGCAGGAGTTGCGCAAAGACGATCCCGCCTGCGAAATCTGGCTGCTCACCAACGAGCCATATCCGCTCTACAATCGCGTCTCGCTGCCACGCTTCCTCCAGGGCGCCCTTGTCGAACAGAAGGTGATGATCCGCGACGTCGCCTGGCACGAGGAGCAGCGCATACGCCTCATCACCGAGACCCTGGTAACGCGGGTGGATGTTGATGGCCGCGTAGTCTATCTCGACAAGGGCGGACCGCTGCCCTATGACGCGTTGCTGATTGCCACCGGCGGCTGGGCAAACAAGCTCGACGTGCCCGGCGCTGCGGGCACTCGCCGCATCTTCAATTTCGTCACGCTCGACGACACCAAGGAACTGATCGCGGCGGCGCTCGAAAGCAAGCAAGCCGTCACCCTCGGCGGCAGCTTCATCGCCTACGAACTGACCGAAGGCTTCAACAAGCGTGGCGTCCAAGTAACGTGGCTGATGCGCGGGCCATACTGGCTGCGCGCGTCGCTCGACCCTGAGGGCGGTGCCTTGGTGGACGAGATCGCTACCAGGCACGGCGTTGTCGTGGTCCACGGCGAAGAGATTCGTGAGGTAGTGGCGTCAAACGGCATCCCGGCAGAGGTCATTGCCCATAGCGGCAAGCGCTACACGACGGACCTGATCGGCGTCGGCCTGGGCCTGACGCTGAACCACAGCTTCGTGGCGGACGTCGGGTTGGAGCGCAAGACGGGCATCGTTACGAATGAGTATCTTGAGACGAATATACCGGGCGTCTATGCGGCGGGCGACGTCGCCGAATTTTACGACAGCATGATCGCTCACCACCACACTATGGGCACGTGGGACAACGCGCTCGCACACGGCAAACTGGTAGCGCACAATATGGCTGGCGCGCACGAGGCGTATGCCGATGTGCCGACCTACACCAGCCCGCTCTTCGACACCAACATCGCCGTGATGGGCGTCGCCGAGTCGAACAACCCCGACCTCAGCACCGTTGCGCGCACGATGCCGGGCGACCGCGGCGGCAAGGACTACCGCAAGTTCTTCTTCCGTGAGAACAAGTGCGTCGGCGCGATCTTCATTGGCAGCCCTAAGGGCAGGCGCAAGGTGCTCGAAATCATCCGTTCGGGTCAGCAATTCACCACGCAGCCCGAGCGCGAGGGCCTTTTCGAGGTGCGCTAGAACGTACTGCGTCGCTCCGCTCGCACCTCGGCAACTGTGCCGTGCGTACTTGCTCGCGTCGCGCCCGCGATCCTCACGCTCGCGTCGTCGCCTTGGCCGTGCGCCTCGCCGCCGTGCGCCCGTTCGGGGCCGGATGTGGCTGAGTCCCATTGGCCACCACGGCACCCAAGCGCGCCTCCATGGCGTCCAGCCGTTCCCGCAGCGCGCGATTCTCCCCGCGTAATTCATCGAGATCGCCGCGCAGCCGGCGCAATTCTTCGCGCGAGTTATCGCCACGTTCAAGTGCCGAGATTGCCACACGTGCAGAGCGTATCACCCGCTCATCGGGGTTTCGCTCGATCACTCGCCGCAGTCCAGGGATCGCGCGTGCGTCACCCCAGGCTCGCAGCGCGCTAATCGCATAGCGCAGTGACCACTCCCAGGGATCGTCCAACGCAATGATGAGCGCCTCCACCGCCCGGGTGCGTGCGCCCTCGTCCGTCACCAGTTTCGTGCGCGCCAATGCCCAGAGGCCATGCGCCGCCGCCGCTCGCGCATCCATCAACTTCGCGAGGTCGGCCACCCATGCCGACAACGCCTGCACCGCGCGGAGGTCGCCCGACTCGCCCAGCCCCACAAAGACGCCCTCACGTACCTGTTCCAACCACGACTGATCGTCTACATGCCGCATCAACGTTTCAAACGCGCCAGGCGTCCGCGTCCTACCCAACGCTGCCGCCGCCGCCGCGACCACATGATAACTCCGCTCATCGCTTTCCAGCACGGCACGCAGCGCAGCCGCCGCCCGTTCCGCAAGCTCACGCTGTTCCGGCGCGTGGAAAGCTCCCAGCGCGTGCGCCAACGCGCGTCGCACTTTCGCGTGTTCCTCGTGTGCCAGCGCCTTGAGAAGTGCGTCCAATGCGGCGGGCGTCTTCTGAGCCGCCAGCGCTTCAGCCACCGCCTCACGCACCGCCCAGAACGGCTCCTCCCAAAGTGTCGCGACCAACGCCTCGACGCTGACGGCGTCCGGCTTCTTGCCGAGTGCCTCAGCCGCCTCGATCCGGCCCAGCACATCGGGATCGTGCCGCAGTTGATAGCGCAGCAGCTCCGATGGTCGCTCAAACTCCAGCGCCTTCAGCAGCCAGCCACCTTGATCGAACCGCACCGAAAGTGGGCGCGCCTCCAGCGGGAAGGAGAATGTCTGCTGCGCCTCCGCAACCGTCACACGGAACGTCACCAGCCGCGATCCCTCCCCATCCGCGAGCAGAAACCCAATGTCCACGGGCGTCGCAAACAGCGGCGTGTGTTCGTCCACGCGCTGGACTTGCGCCACCGCAAGTGTCGCGGTGCGCCGCTCATCATCCCACGCATAGCTCACCCGGAATTCAGGGTGCCCCGCCTTATAGATCCACTGCTCGAAGAATCGCGCGAGACTCCTCCCCGTCGCCTCCTCCATCGCTCGCTCGAAGTCCGCCGTGATCACCTCGCGCCCCGCGTTGCGCCGCGTGTACAACTGCACACCGCGCCAAAACGGCTCCTCGCCCACCACCTGACGCAACATGTGTAGCACGCACGACGCCTTGTTATACGGATGCATGTCGAAGAGTTCGTCGCCGTTCTTTCGCGTCACGCCGTAGACGATTGGCCTGCGCCCTCGCGCGTCCGCCTCGAGATACCCTTTTGCCTCGTCGCGCATCGTTATCTGGAACTCTTCGTCACCGCGATCGAACTGCTCCCAACAGCCGCCGAAGTACGTCGCGAAGCCCTCTTTCAGCCACGTCTGGCTCCAATCGCGGACGGCGATAAGATCGCCGTGCCACTGGTGCACTAGTTCGTGCGCTACCGTTGGTTCCGGTGAATACGCCATGCTCGCACGCTCGTCGGCCAGCAAACGGTAGGTATGCGTCGTGGCGCTGGCGTTCTCCATGGCGCCAAGGTACTGCTGCACAACCGTCTGGGCATATTTCGGATACGGATAGTCCACACCGAAGCGCTGCGTGAAGAACTCGACCATGCGCGGCGTCTTGCCCATCATGCGCTTGCCGTCCTCGATGCGGCCCTTCGGCACGTAGTACAGCATCGGCACGTCGCGCCACGCATCGACGATCTCGTCGAACTCCCCGGCGATAAGCGTCAGCAAATACGCGGGATACGGCACGTCCATGCGCCAAGTGAACGACCGTGTGCCATCGGCGTTCTCACGCACGTCCTCCAAACGTCCGTTTGAGATCACGCGCATATTTGCGGGCACAGTGCAGGTCAGCGCGGTCGTCGCCCGCTCATTGGGATAGTCGTGGCAGGGGAACCAGTAGTGGTGATACTCCGTTTCGCCCATGCTCCACGCCTGAAGTGGCAACTCAGGATTGCCTGGCGTGGGCGCGACAAAGGTGAATCCTGTGCGCGGCTGCGCGCTGTACTCCACCCGCACGACGATCTCCTCGCCGTAGCGATAGGCGCGATCCAGTCGCGCATGCAGCTTTTCGCCCTCCACCCAGAAGTCCAGTTCGGCGCCCGACCCTTCGAGTCGCACCTGCGTCACCCGCAATTCGGCGGCGTCGAAGCTGATCTCACGCAGTTCCTCGAAGAGCACCGCGAAGGTCGTCGTGACTGAGCCGCGCAGCGTCCGCGTCGCGAAGTCCAGCGTCAGATCGAGATTTAGGTGTCGCACGTCGGCGGGCCGATCCGGCGCGTACGACATCCGGTCGCCCGGCAGCGCGTAGTCCGGAGAGCCGTTCGAATCGGCCAGTGCCGCCTCCTCATCAAGCCAGCCGTTCGTGTCCATCTGGCATCCGTCGCCAAAGAGATAAGGCATCTCCCAACTCCTTCGTCGGCCTTCGTGTGACTGTCTCAGTAGCAAACAATGGCATGTTAGACGCCCATCTTACCACCTGACGCATCCCCGCGCGTCTCGGCTATTGCTTGTTGCAGCGGCGGCGGCACATTTCACTCGCAGATGGGTAGATGCGCTCGGTAAGCTACCGACCTACTAGCCCACTAGCGAGCGATCCTGGCCGTTTGACCGAAGGTGCCTTGACGTGCGGCTGGTACGATATGGGCATCGGCGGTGGACGTCAGACGTGTATTCTCGTCCTCATCCCGTTTGAGCGCCGCTGTTAGCGCACGTTATCTCAGGAGAATCCATGAGCTTTCCATCGAACTACAATCAGACGATCATCGAGCAATTTCGCGCCAGCCGCGGCAAACCCGACGGCAATACGCGGCTGTTGCTGCTGACGACGACGGGGGCCAAAAGTGGCCTTCCGCGCACATCGCCGCTTGCCTACTCCATGGATGGCGACCGCATTGTCATCGTCGCTTCGAAGGGCGGCGCGCCGACCAACCCCGATTGGTTCCGCAACCTCGTCGCCAACCCAATTGTAACGGTAGAGCTTGGCGCGGAGAAGTTCGAGGCGCGAGCGAGTGTTGTGGCGGGAGACGAGCGCGCTCGACTTTTCGCCAATCACGTGTCGCTGATGCCAGGTTTCGCGGAGTATCAGGAAAAGACGTCACGGCAGATCCCGGTGATCGTGCTGGAGCGCATGAGCTAGCGCCCACTCGCCGGGTAGTGATTGGCCGCGCACCAGGGCAGCATCACCTCCCACTCACCGTGCGCTAGTACGCTATGTTATGCTGCTCCATTGCACCAGCACATGTGCGGGATGACGGCAACACGCTGAGGGAGCGCAACCGGGTGTCACGTAGCAAAGCGGTTGGGGTGACGCGCGGCACCGCGGCGAGAGAAGTCCTCTACTCGCCGCGCCTGCTACTGCTGGCGATGACCGTCGGTGTCTCGTACCTCGGCGTCGGCTTTGTGCTGCCACTGCGTGCGATCTATGGCGAGCAGATCGGGGCCAGCTCCTTCGAGATCGGCCTGATGGCCTCCGCAGCGCTCCTCTCAGGCTTTCTCACCGCGCCGGCCATCGGCTGGCTCGCCGACCGCGTCGGGCAGCGACGCGTCTTGTGGAGCGGCCTGCTCGCCCACGGGCTGCTCGTGCTGGCATATATTCCTGTCCGCGATCCCGTGCTCTTGATCGGCCTGCGGGCGCTCGAAGGCATCGCCATCGTCGGCATCCTGCCGCCTTCGCGCGCGCTGATGAACGGACTCGCGCCACGTTCGCGGCAGGGCGAGGCATTGGGCGTCCTCAGTTCGGCACAGATGGTGGGCCTGATGCTGGGGCCAGCGCTGGGCACGCTGCTGGCGAGCCAGGTGGGCTATGGCGTAGCGTTCCTCGTCGCCGCGTTACCACTCTTCGCCGGCGCCGTGCTCGCGCGATGCTTCCTTCCCTCGCAGGTTGCCAGCGGAGATACGGCTGGCGATAGCGCAGTGCCGTCCACCATACGGCGGGCGCTCTATGCGCCGCGACTCCTGCTCCCCTACGCCCTCAGCGCGACCATTGCGCTTACTCAGGGCGTGATCAGCGCGCTCTGGGCGATCTACATGCTGATGCGCGGAGCATCGCTCCAGGTGATCGGGCTGTCCTACACGGTGTACGCGATCATCGCGCTGATCCTCGCGCCGCTTTCCGGACGCTTTTCCGACCAACGCGGGCGGTACCGGCCGATTCTGCTCTCCCTGCTCATCTATGCGGCGATTTACTGTACGTACGCCCTGCCACTAGGCCCGCTGTGGTTGCTGCTGCTCTCCGCCACAGAGGGAATCGCTGGCGGCATCGTTCGCAGCGCGCTTGACGGGCTGTTGGCCGAAGTGACGCCCGCGGCATTGCGGGGCCGCGTGCAGGCGAACTATACGGCGGCGAGTACGGGCGGCGCGTTCGTGATGGCCGCGCTGGCCGGCGTGCTCTATGGCATCTCACCTGGTCTGCCATTTCTGGTGGTAGGGCTGGCCTTCATCGTCGCCAGCGCTGGCCTGTTGACTCCGAGGGTACGCACATTGTTCCCGGCGTCTGCTGGCTCCGTGGCAGGGCCGCTCGGTAGTGTGGCGGTCGCACTGGAAACGGATGTGGACGTGATCGTGGCGCGTGGAGAGTGACCCGACGCAACGCGCCGTCGCGCGCGCTACTGTCTGGTGAGCCGAACCGCACACATCAGTGCTCACGAGATGCAGGTTCAGCATATCCTGGGACCGTTCGCCTTCTTTGAACGTCTCTAGGTGCACAGCACGTTTGGACTACGAGGAACGGTCCTCCGCGGGACTGCGCTCGAAGACGAGTCGGCACCCGTTTTGCTGTACACGTGCAAAGTGGCCTGGCAACAGCGGTGGCAACGGCGCTCAGGAGACGTGAGACGCCCTTCGCGGGAAAGGCTTCGCGCTATGGCAGAACCCCAACCCTCCGACACGTCCTCCGATAGCATATCGCTGGACATTTCGCGTTTGCCGACCGTGCGGCTGATTCCGCCAGATGTCGCCGACGATATGGCGCGCCACCGCGCGGAGATGGCGTTGAGTCACGAGATTGAGGCGACCCGACTGCGCCAGTTCGCCGACGCGGCGATGCTGCGTTTCGAGCGTGGTTCGCAATCCGCCATCGCGCGGCTGGACGAGTGGTTATTGTTGCAAAACCTCTCGATGCGGACGGCGGACGAACAGGCGCGTTACGAGCGACTGACTCTACACCTTGAGCGCGTCGAGACAAACCTAATGCAAGAGTGGGCTGCTATCGCGGGCACGCTGCGTCAGGCGTCGCATCACGAGGCGTCGGCAATGATCCTGCGCGCGGGTCGCACCCATCGCTAAGCCGAAATGTCCTGACGCGCGAAAGCGGCGCGGGACTTGCGCTATCGTCTGAGCGCGGGTCCTACACCTTCCGTCAACTGGGCGAGATCGTGCCACGCTATGGCCTCCACTCGTCCTAGTCGGTGAGGCGCCGCGGAGATAATACGCTCTGGAGTGGTGGCGGGGCTGGCCGTGACGATGGAGTGCAGGCTCTTTACCTCCACGTCGCCCGCCGAGAGCGATAGAGGTGGCATTCGCGCCTAACGAGAGCCGAATGTCGCATGCGCGCCCTTGCCGTTCACCGGTTGGCGAGAAGCAGCGATAGCGCTGTACGAAGCGGCGATCCGCTCCGCCGACATCGTGTGGTGGCCGCAATAGAAGAGAGAGCACAAATGGGATGGCTCAAATCGATACGGCGTGGCGCAACCTGGGCGTCATTGGGGATCGCCGGCGGCGCCGTGGCAGTGACCGTGCGGCACCTGCTGCAGACGCCCCAACCACTCGAGAGCGTGCTTCGCGGCGAGACGCATATCGACCGCAAGCATGGTGGCGACCTCTACTATAACCTTGCTGGTCGCGCTGATGCGCCCGCGGTGGTCCTGCTCCATGACTTTTATCCCGGAGCCTCAAACTTCGAGTTTCGGGCGGTCTTCGAGTCGCTGGCGCATGATGCGCGCGTCTATGCTCCCGACTGGTTGGGCTTCGGCATGTCAGAGCGGCCCAACTTGGCCTACACCGGCGAGTTCTACGCGAATAGCCTCACCGGCTTCCTGCGTGACGTGGTGCAGCGCCCTGCGACAGTGATAGCGCACGGCTTGGCAGCGAACGTGGCCGCACGCGCCGCATCTGATGCTCCGCGGTTCTTCGAGCGGCTGGTGCTGGTCTCGCCGGTGGTACTGGCCGGTGAGGGACCGGAGCCGACGCTGGTCCAAGCGGTCGCGCACACGGCTCAGCGCTTCTCGCTTGGTATGGTACCCTACGCCATGATCGCCACGCGGCCCATGTTGAAGCGACTCGCCGGAGGTCCAGCCGCCGATGAAGAGCGCGTCGATCATCTCTATGCCAGCGCGCACCAATTCGGCGCTCACTTTGCGCCCCTGGCGCTGCTCGCCGGCGAGCTAGACCTGCCGATTCGCAACGTGCTGCCGTTGCTGGAGCCACCCCTCTTGATCGTCTCAGGCGAACAGGACCCACGACGGTCGCGCGAAACAATGGAAGACCTCGCGGTACTCAACCCCCACGCGGACCTCGACGTGATTCCCCGCGCTGGCGAGATGGTCTTTGAGGATCAGCCTGGCGCCTTTGTAGCCGCCGTTACCGCGTGGATCGGCGCACCTGCATCGCGCCACCTGATTGACGAAAGCGCGCTTCTTCCAGACGACGAGCAGACTAGCGTACCAGCCGCCACAACTGATGGAGATGAGCAACACGCCGCGACGTTGCCGGGCGCGGGTGATACCGCGGAGCAGCAGGTTGGCAGTCCGGGCTACGTCGTCCCTGGCGTCAGTGACATGGGACTCGATGCCCTGGCCGTCGTGACCGAGGATGGCGTGGCGAACCTCGAACCCGAACCGTCAAGCGTCGAAGCGCAGGCTGGTGACGACTCAGCCTACGCGCTGCTTCCCGAGGCGGGTGAGGCCGGCCCCGGCGCCCCGCAGGATGAGGATGTCGAGAACATCGCCGATTTTGCGTCTGACGAGCGCGCCGAGACGCCTACGAAGCCGCGCAAGGCCACACGCGTCAGCGCCACAACCGCGCCCGAACCGCCTACGTCGTCGCCAGAGATGCGCACCAGCGCTGCGTCGCGTCGCGGTGAGCGCGCGAAGTCGTCGCCCGCCACGTCACGCCAGAGTTCGCCAAAGCAGCAGCCAAGCGCTGCGAAACAAAGCAAGCCTGCGCCGCGAACCGCGGGCACGCAACCTGCGGGACGTTCAAACAACACGAAGGGTACAAGTTCGCGGAAGAGCGCTGGCAAGAGCCGCGGCGACCCCCGATAGCTTTCTGTGAAGGAATGCGTGTTGAGCGTGACGCTTTGAAGCGGTCAGGGGTTACTAAGCGGCGATCGTTGGTTACAGATGGGCCTGCATCGCGTTGTATTCGGGCATAGGGGCTCAAAGTCGTCTTAGGTAGTGGTGAAAGTGGTGGGGAATGTTCACGTGCTAGCAAACGTGGTATTGTTGCTTCTGGCAGGCTGGCTCGCCTGCGCCGCGGTGATGGCGCTTCGCCCAGGGTTTGGCGCACGCGCCGCGCGGGCAGGTCGTGCGGAGCGGAGTCGTCGATCCGCACAGCCTCAGCGACCCGCGCCGCAGACGGGAATAACCGAGGTGCGCGAGGGCTGAGCTGCTCGGCAAGTCTCTCACGCCTCAAGCGAGGCACAGGGTCTTCCTCCCGCGTGGCTCCGGCGGAACTCAGTGAAGGCGAGTCGTGTTCATGCGTCCAGTGATCGGAATCCCCTGTTACGCCGCCGAGCGTGCGGGCAACAATCGTCCGCTCTTCGGCAACAACCGCGCGTACGTGCAGGCGGTACTGCGGGCCGGTGGCGCTCCGATCCTCCTTCCGCCCGTGGAGGACGAGGACGTGCTGGCGGCGATGCGCCCACGGCTGGATGGCCTGCTGCTGAGCGGCGGCGGCGATCTCGATCCACGTTACTATGGCCAAGAGGCGCTGCCCGAGACCGACGAGCCAGACGTGGCACGTGATGTCACCGAGATGCGCTTGACGCGCTGGGCGCTTGACGATGGCCTGCCAATCCTGGGGATCTGCAGGGGCATGCAGGTGATCAACGTGGCGCTCGGCGGGACGCTCTATCAGGACATTCCGCTGCAAATCCCTGAAGCGGGGCGGCACAACTACTCCCCCCGACCCGGCGACACGATTGCCCATCATTTGCGCGTCGATCCTGCATCACGCTTTGCGACGATCTCGGGCTCGACCCGCCCAGACGCCAACAGTTTCCACCATCAAGCGGTCAACAAGCCAGGGCGCGGCGTGAAGATCGTCGGCTGGTCCGACGACGGCCTCGCTGAAGCGCTTGAGGCCCCCACTTACCCGTTCGTAGTGGCCGTGCAGTACCATCCCGAAGCGCTCGACCCCAACGATCAGCCGAGTCAGCGCCTCTTCCGCGCATTCGTTGTGGCATGCGAGGCGCGAGTTGCCGGGACGTCACGGCCACGCAAAACATCGCACCCGAAGCTGCGCGTAGTGAACGAGTAGTGCGCAGGTCTATGTCCATCGCCACTACCCATGCCTCAATCCGACCAACTTGAACCTCACTTCTTCCCGATAGAGGGTTATGCTGTGGATCGCGGTGTGTCCACCGACTCCGGTAAGCGCACGTTTACGCCTTGGCTGATCGCACGCCACACTGCCAAAGTGGCACCGTCTTGCGCGTGTGCCGAGAATCGAGGTTTCAGGTGGCCCGAGCGATAGTCAGCGTCTCCGAAAAGCGCGGCATCGTCGAGTTGGCGCAGGCTTTCGTCGCCCATGGCGTGGAGGTCTGCTCCACCGGAGGTACCGCCCAGACGCTGCGCCAAGCCAATGTGCCGGTCACCTCTCTTGAGGATGTGACCGGCATGGCCGAGATGCTCGGCGGACGTGTGAAGACGTTGCACCCGAACGTCCATGCAGGCTTGCTCGCCCGGCGCGACCATCCTGAAGACATGCGGACGCTCATCGAGCGTGGCGTCGCACCCGTGGACTACCTCGTCGTCAACCTCTATCCTTTCAAGCAGACCATAACGCGCTCCGACGTCAGCTTTGCGGAGGCTGTCGAGCAGATCGATATCGGCGGACCAACGATGCTCCGCGCCGCCGCCAAGAACATGCAGAGCGTGGTGGCGCTGGTCGATCCCGACGATTATCCGCTCCTGCGAGAATCCCTCGAATCCGGGCGCGCGCTTTCCGCCGAAGTTCGACGTTCACTCGCGGCCAAGGTCTTCCGTCACACCGCCGCGTATGATGCGCTCATTGCCGACTATCTGACGCGTGAGTCTGGCGAGCGCTATCCCGAAACGCTCACGGTGACGTTCGAGCGGGCGCAGCCGCTGCGATATGGAGAGAATCCACACGTCAACGCGGCGTTCTATCGCGAGCCGTTCGCTGCGCCGTCGTCTATCGCGCGAGCGCGGCAGGTGCAGGGCAAAGAGCTGTCGTATCTCAACGTCCTCGATGCAGATGCCGCGCTGAGCCTCGTGCGCGAGTTTGAGCAACCAGCGGTCGTCGCCATCAAGCACACCAATCCCTGTGGCGTGGGTGTAGCGGAGACGATAGAAGCGGCCTGGGAGAAGGCGTACACCGCAGATCAGGTGTCGATCTTCGGTGGCATAATTGGATTCAATCGTCCCGTGACGAGTGCGTGCGCCGCTCAACTGAGCGATCTGTTCCTGGAACTGGTCGTCGCGCCGTCATTCACCGCCGATGCGCTCGCTCTCCTTTCACGCAAGAGAAACCTGCGCTTGCTAGAAGTTGGTAGCCTAGAGGCGCTGTCGCCGCGAGCCTATCCGTTTGCGCTGCGTTCCGTCGATGGTGGCGTGCTCGTGCAGGATCGCGATAACATCCCCGTCGATCTGGCGACCGCCAAGTGCGTCACCGAGCGCGCGCCGACGCAGGCGGAATGGGCGGACCTCGCCTTCGCCTGGGCTGTCGTCAGGCATGTCAAGTCGAATGCGATCGTGCTGGCGCAGCACGGCCAGACGGTCGGCGTCGGTGCCGGCCAGATGAATCGCGTCGGTGCGGCGCAGATCGCTATCCGCCAGGCGGGCGAGCGGGCAAACGGCGCCGTGCTGGCGTCAGATGCGTTCTTCCCGCTGCGCGACAGCGTGGACGCGGCGGCGGCAGCGGGCATCACGGCGATCATCCAACCGGGCGGCTCGATCCGCGACGCCGAATCGATCGAGGCGGCGAACGCGGCAGGCATCGCGATGCTCGTTACCGGCACGCGGTACTTCTCACACTAACAGCCGGGTCGTAGCGGATGCTCGATGGAAGCGCGGGAGCGGCATAGCCCATGACGAAAATCCTGGTAGTGGGTGGTGGCGCACGCGAGCATGCCCTCACGTGGGCGCTGAAACAAAGCCCGCAGCAGCCGCGGGTCTACGCCGCGCCGGGCAATCCAGGGATGGACGGCGCCTGGTTCGGCGCGCGGGAAGATCTGCTCGCGGGCGCGCCCCCGACGGTGACGCGTCTGCCGATACAAACGAACGATCTCGATGCCTTACTCGCCTTCGCACATGCCCAGGCAGATTGATCTCGTAGTCGTCGGCCCCGAAGCGCCCCTGATGGATGGTCTGGCCGATCGTTTCCGTGCCGCGGGGCTGCGCGTAGTAGGTCCGGATCGGGCGGCCGCGCAGCTTGAGGGTAGTAAGAACTTCGCCAAGGAGATCATGGCGCGCGCTGGCATCCCTACAGCCCGCCACGCAACCTTCAGCGACTTCGCAGCGGCCCGGGCGTATGTAGAGCGCGTTGGTGCGCCGCTGGTAGTGAAGGCTGACGGCATAGCGGCGGGCAAAGGCGTGGTCGTCGCGCAGACTCGTGCGGAGGCGATTCAGGCCCTTGAAGACATGCTCGATCGGCGAGTGTTTGGTGCCGCGGGTGATACCGTCGTCCTCGAAGAGTTGCTCCGCGGCGACGAACTGAGCGTCATGGCATTGGTCTCGGGTGACACCTACCGGTTGCTGCCGCCGTCACAGGACCACAAACAGGTCTTCGACGGCGACACGGGACCCAACACCGGCGGCATGGGGGCCTTCGCGCCAGTGCCGTGGGCGGACGAAACCCTGCTGTCGAACGTGCGCGAGCGCATCTTTGAGCCGCTCCTGCGCGAGATGGCTCGGGCCGGGTTGGAGTATCGCGGCGTGCTCTACGCGGGACTGATGATCACGCGCGAGGGACCAAAGGTGATCGAGTTCAATGCGCGCCTCGGCGATCCAGAGGCGCAGGTGACGCTGCCGCTCCTTGAAACCGATCTCGTCGATGCTTTCCTCGCGGTCGCCGACGGTACGCTGGATCGTGTGCAACTGCGACATCGTCCCGGTGCAGCGGTGGGGGTGGTGCTGGCGTCGGCGGGTTATCCCGGCAATTTCACCAGCGGTGTTCCCATTACGCTTCCCTCCACGCCTTTGCCCGACACGCTACTATTTCACGGTGGCACCCGCGACGAGCACGGGCACTTGGTGACCGCCGGTGGCCGTGTGCTCACCGTTGTCGGCCTCGGCGCCGATCTCGCCGCTGCGCGCGCGCGTGCCTATGCCGGCGCGGAGGGCATCGCATTTGCGGGCAAGCATTATCGCCGCGACATTGGCAGCCGACCGCGCCGCGTCGAGTGACCGCTCCGCTCTCCAAAGCGCCTGCCAGGGGCGCAGTATCGATCTGGAAGAGGAAAGACTAGCATGAGCATCGAGGTGATCGCCGGGGTCAATTGGGGCGACGAGGGCAAAGGACGCATGGTCGACTACCTCGCCCAAGACGCCGATGTGGTGGTGCGTTTCCAGGGCGGCAACAACGCGGGCCACACGGTGATCAACGACCTCGGCACGTTCAAGCTGCACCTGATCCCCTCGGGCATTTTCAATCCGCGCGCGCTCAACGTCCTCGGGCCCGGCATGGTCATCGATCTCGAAGGGCTCGATGCCGAACTTCGCGACCTTGAATCACACGGTGTCACCCCGCTCAACGTCAAAGTCTCTGAGCGCGCAACGATCTGCTTCCCCTTCAATAGCGCCGAAGATGCCTGGGAGGAGGAGCGCCTGACGCGCGATTTGCAGCGTCCGTACGGCTCGACCAAGCGTGGCATCGCGCCAGCCTACGGCGACCGCTACGTCAAGAAGGCCATCGAGGTGGGCGAGTTGCTGCATCCTGCGTGGTTCAAAGAGCGCCTTAAGCACCTTGTAGAGTGGAAGAACCTGATCGCCGCCGGTGTCTACGGCAAACAGAACGCCATTTCCTTTGACGAAACCTTGGAGTGGGCGATGACCTTCGCCGAGCGGATTGGTTCGCGCATCTGTGACGTTTCTGAGTTGCTCGAAGACGCCGCGAACGCCGACAAGAAGCTGCTCTTCGAGGCGCAGTTAGGCGCGCTGCGCGACATCGACTACGGCACCTATCCCTACACGTCATCATCACACGTACTCGCCGCCTTCGCCCCCATCGGCGGCGGGCTGCTTGGCCGAACGCCGGATCGTGTCGTCGGCGTGCTCAAGGCCTTCTCAACCTGCGTCGGGGAAGGCCCCTTCGTCACCGAGATTCAAGACGTCGACGCCGCCAACGCCCTGCGCGAGACCGCTATGGAATACGGCGCCGCCACGGGACGGCCGCGACGCATCGGCTACTTCGACGGCCTCGCCTCACGCTACGGAGCCTGGCTTCAGGGCGCTACGGAATTGGCGGTGACGAAGCTCGATTGCCTCACCGGCATCGATCCCTTGCCGATCTGTACGCACTACGAATATCAGGGGCGTCCGGTCGAGCGCTTTCCGCTCAACGCGATCCTCGAAGAGTGCCGCCCCGTCTATACCCAGATGCCGGGGTGGACCGAGGACATCTCGGAGGCGCGCCGCTTCGCCGACCTCCCCGCGGCGGCGCAGGCATACGTCGCCAAGATCGAGGAAGTGGTTGGTCGCGGCATTCGCTACATCTCGGTTGGCGCACGGCGCGAGTACCTGATCGATCGCGGCGCGGCATGACCTTTGGCGTCCCCTTGGCATGACTTCCTGTGTAGCCCAACGCTCCCTCTCCGCCCGCGGCGTTGGCGACCGAGTCACTCGTTGGTGTATGCTCTTCATGTGGCAGGTGCGCCGCCCGTGATGACGCGGTGCGCCTCGTTCACAACAAGAATAGCTGCCCGTATATGCCTGGGAATACGGCCCAAGCGTCTCTACCCCGCGACCATGATAATCGCGGGACTACGGGTGAACGCGGACGTCGATGACGCGGTTCGCGCACAGCGCGCATCCAGTCAGTGATGGTTCGCGCAGCCGCTTTGCTGCGGCTGCCCGTCCGGCTCGGCCCACAACGCCCGAGCGGGGAGGTTCACCTGTGGCGCCCCCGTCCTCGATGAGGATCTGCGGAGGTGCGGAGACAGGCAATCCCCGTATCGGGCGTTGTCGCGTTTGCGGAAAGGGAGAGACTGTGCCTCGCGTACTGATCGTGATGGGAAGTGACTCCGATCTCCGCGTCATGCAGGGCGCCGCAGACGCGCTCGGCGAACTAGGCGTTGAATACCAGATCCACATCGCTTCGGCACATCGCACGCCCGACAAACTTGCACAGCTCGTCACGTCGGCGGCGCAGAACGGCTTCGGCGCGGTGATCGCTGGCGCGGGCGGCGCGGCGCATTTGCCCGGCGTTGTGGCGGCGCACACCACTCTCCCAGTGATCGGCGTGCCCGTCGCCTCTGGCGCGCTGAACGGTGTGGACGCGCTCTACGCCATCGTCCAGATGCCGAAGGGCATCCCCGTCGCCACAGTCGCCATCGACGGCGCGTACAACGCAGGGCTGCTCGCCGCGCAAATCCTCTCTGGCGGCAATCCAGAGCTTACCGAGCGCCTGATTGCTCATCGCCGCACGCTGGCGGAACAAGTCGAGGCGAAAGACCGCAAACTCCAAGATCTCGGCGTCGTCGCCTATATCGCCCAGCAGCGTTCGTGAGGACCACTCCGTGATCGATCGCTACGCGTTGCCGAAAATGGCCGCCATTTGGACGATTGAGGCGCGCTACCGCGCCTGGCTCGACGTCGAAATCCTTGCCTGCGAAGCTTGGAGCCAGTTGGGCGTGATCCCCCCCGAGGACGTCGCCCGCATCCGAGAACACGCCAGCTTCTCGGTGGAACGCATCGACGAGATCGAACGCGAAACACGCCACGATGTCGTCGCTTTCACTCGCGCCGTCTCTGAAACACTCGGCCCAGAGCGCAAGTGGGTCCACTATGGCCTCACCTCCACTGACGTGGTAGATACGGCGCTCGGATCGCAGCTCCGACAGGCGAACGCGCTGCTTCGCGCCGACATCGTGGAGATCATCGACGTGTTAGCCGCGCAGGCGAAGCGCTACAAAAACACGGCGATCATGGGTCGCACCCACGGCATCCATGCCGAGCCGACAACCTTCGGCCTGAAGGTGGCGCTCTGGTACGACGAGATGCGCCGCAACCTGGAGCGCTTCGACCACGCTGCCGAAGGGGTCGAGTACGGCAAGATCTCCGGTGCGGTAGGCACCTTCGCCAACGTCGATCCTTTCGTCGAGCAGTACGTTTGCGAGAAATTGGGCCTGAAACCCGCGCCGATCTCTACCCAGGTGCTCTCGCGCGACCGGCATGCCGCCTACCTCGCTGCGTTGGCGCTGATCGGTGCGACGCTAGAGCAGATCGCGACGGAGATCCGCCATTTGCAGCGCAGCGAGGTCCGCGAGGTGGAGGAGCCGTTTTACGCCGGACAGAAGGGCTCCAGCGCGATGCCGCACAAGCGCAACCCCGTCTCCTCAGAGCAGATCGTCGGCCTCTCGCGCGTGCTGCGCGGGAACATGGTCGCCGCCTTTGAGGACGTCGCTCTCTGGCACGAGCGCGACATCTCGCACTCCTCCGTCGAGCGCATCATCCTCCCCGACTCGACGCTGCTAGCGGACTACATGCTGCAGCGCACGGCGCGCATCCTCCGCGATCTGCGTGTCTACCCCGACGCCATGCTCCACAACATGGAGCGCACCTTCGGGCTGATCTACTCGCAGCGCGTGCTGCTGGCGCTGGTGGAGAAAGGCGTCGCCCGCGAACCGGCGTATGACGCTGTGCAAGCCGCCGCCATGCGTTCGTGGGAGACGCAGCAGCCGTTCCGCGATCTGCTCGCCGAGTCGCCCGTGGTGCGCGAGCATCTAAACGACGCGGAACTCGACGTAGCCTTCGACTATCGCCAGCAACTTCGCCATGTCGATACCATCTTCCAGCGGCTGGGGCTGGGAGACGAGTGACCGTTCCGTTCGCGAGTCAGCAGAGGGAGAATGCCGCATGAATCAGGGTGAAATGCTCTACGAGGGCAAGGCCAAGCAGGTCTTCGCCACCGACGATCCAGCCCTCGTCATCGTGCACTACAAAGACGACGCTACGGCGTTCGACGGCAAGAAGCGCGGCACCATTGTCGGCAAGGGCGAGTTGAACAACCGCATGACGGCGATCTTCTTCGGCATGCTAGAAGCGAACGGCATCGCCACGCACTTCGTGGAACTACTCGACGTGCGCGACCAGCTCGTCAAGAAGGTCAGCATTGTGCCGATCGAAGTGGTGGTCCGCAACATCGCGGCTGGTTCGCTCTCAAAGCGGCTGGGGCTGCCGGAGGGGCAGGATCTGCCGCGCCCGATCGTCGAGCTCTACTACAAGAGCGACGAACTCGGCGATCCGCTGATCAACGACGACCACATCGCCATCCTCAATCTGGCGTCGCCGGAGCAGGTGGCGCAGATTCGTAGGACGGCGCTGGCCATCAACGACATCCTGCTGGTCGTACCTCGCCGAGCGCAAGGTGCTGCTCGTAGACTTCAAGCTCGAATTTGGCACCGATACGGCGGGCAATCTGCTGCTGGCCGACGAAATCTCCCCAGACACCTGCCGCTTTTGGGACGCTGAGACGCGCGAAAAGCTCGACAAAGACCGCTTCCGTCGCGATCTCGGCGGCGTCGAAGAGGCGTATCAAGAGATGCTGCGCCGCCTGGGGGGTGTCGCGTGAGGTTCCGCGCGCGGATCCACGTCACGCTCAAGCCCAGTGTACTCGATCCACAAGGGGTCGCGGTGCTGCACGCCCTTGGCTCCCTTCGCTTCGATGAGGTGACGGACGTGCGCGTCGGCAGGTACATCGAACTGCAACTGACCGCGCCAGACGAAGCGGTGGCGCGGCAGCGTGTCTCAGCCATGTGCGAAACACTGCTCGCCAATACCGTCATCGAACGCTTCGAGTTCACGCTCGGCGAAGCGAACGCGGAGGTGAACGGATGAGATTCGCCGTCATAGTTTTCCCCGGCTCCAACTGCGACGAAGACGCCGCGCGTGCGATTTACAGCGCGGTCAGCCAGCATGCCGACCTCGTTTGGCACGAGGCAACCTCGCTTGACGACTACGACGCCGTGATCATTCCTGGCGGATTCGCCTTCGGCGACTACCTGCGAGCGGGGGCCATCGCTCGCTTCTCACCGGTAATGGACGCGGTGCGCCGCCACGCCGACGCTGGGCGGCCGCTGCTCGGTATCTGCAACGGCTTTCAAGTGTTGACGGAGGCTGGGCTGCTCCCCGGAGCGCTGCTGCCGAACGCCTCGCTCCAATTCCGCAGCGAGTTTGTCACCCTGCGCGTCGAGAACATCGAGACGCCCTTTACGAGCGCCTATACCCAAGGTCAGTTGATTCAGCTGCCGATCGCTCACGGCCAAGGCAACTTCTTTGCCGACAGCGCGACGTTAGCGGAATTGCGGCGCAACCAGCAGATCGTCTTCCGTTATCTCGGCGAGAATCCCAACGGCTCACTCGATGGTATCGCCGGGATCATCAATCGGCGCGGCAACGTGCTCGGCATGATGCCTCATCCCGAGCGCGCGGTGCACCCGCTGCTGGGTTCGAGCGACGGCGTGGCGCTTTTCACGTCGCTGGTGCATGCATGGGAGCAGCAGGTTACCTATGCCTGACGAGGCAGCGAACGAGCCATCCGCACAGCAGATCCACGACGAACATCGCTACCGCGACCTCGGTCTGCGCGACGACGAGTACGAGCGCATTTGTGCCCGCCTTGGCCGCCTGCCGAACTACGTGGAGACGGGCATCTTCAGCGTGCTCTGGTCGGAGCATTGCAGTTACAAGAGTTCCAAACCGCACTTGCGCGCGTTCCCCTCTGGTGGCCCGAACGTGTTGCAGGGCCCAGGCGAGAACGCGGGGATCGTCGACATCGGTGATGGGTTGGGAATCGTCTTCAAGATGGAGAGCCACAACCATCCCTCGGCGATCGAGCCGTTCCAGGGCGCGGCCACCGGCGTCGGCGGCATCATCCGCGACATCTTCACCATGGGCGCGCGACCCGTCGCCCTTCTCGACAGCCTGCGCTTTGGCAAGCTCGATGACGAGCGCAACCGCTACCTGTTTCGCCAGGTAGTCGCCGGCATCGGCGCATACGGCAACTGTATCGGCATTCCCACAGTTGGCGGCGAAGCCGTCTTCGACGACTCGTACAATCAGAATCCACTGGTCAATGCCCTGTGCGCCGGAATTGTGCGCAACGACAAGATTGCCCGCGGCACGGCCTCCGGTCTCGGCAATCCCGTATTGGTGGTCGGTGCCAAGACAGGGCGCGACGGCATCCACGGCGCAACCTTTGCCTCCGTCGAAGATCCGCAGAGCCGCGAGCGTTCTGCCGTGCAGGTCGGCGACCCGTTCATGGAGAAGCTGCTCCTTGAAGCGTGCTTAGAGTTGATCGATCGCGGCCTGGTCGTCGGCATTCAAGACATGGGCGCGGCGGGGCTGACCTCCTCCAGCGCCGAGATGGCCAGCCGCGCGGAGAGCGGCATCGATCTGCATGTGGATCGCGTCCCCCGCCGCGAAACCGGCATGACACCCTACGAGGTGATGCTCTCAGAGTCGCAAGAGCGCATGCTGCTCGTGGTCGAGCGCGGTGTCGAAGATGCCGCGCGCGCCGTCTTCACCAAATGGGGGCTAGACGCCGTCGAGGTAGGGGTGGTCACCGACAGCGGTCGCCTGCGCGTCCTCGAACATGGCCGCGAAGTGGGTGCCATCCCCGTTGCTGCGCTGGTAGACGAAGCCCCGGTCTACGACCGCCCAGCCGAGCGGCCCGCATATCTTGACGATCCCGACGTGATGGGCGGCGACAAGCTTTCAGACTCCGCCGACCTCGCAGCCGACCTGCTGGCGTTACTCTCGCGCCCCACGATCGCCAGCAAAGCCTGGATCTACCGGCAGTACGACTCGATGGTGCGCACCTCCACGGTCCAGCGGCCCGGCGGCGATGCGGCGGTGGTGGCGCTACCGGGCTTCAGTCGCGGCATCGCCCTGACCACCGATGGCAACGGTCGTTATGTCTGGCTCGATCCGCGACGTGGCGGCATGCATGCTGTAGCCGAGGCAGCGCGAAATCTCACCTGCGTCGGCGCGCGCCCGCTCGCGGTCACCGACTGCCTCAACTTCGGCAATCCTGAGAAGCCGGGCGTCTTCTATCAGTTCGTCGAGAGCGTCCACGGCATCGCCGACGCCTGCCGCGCGTTCGGCATCCCAGTGGTCAGTGGCAACGTCAGCTTCTACAACGAGACTGGCGGTCACGACATCTTCCCGACGCCGGTGATCGGCATGGTGGGCCTCGTGGACGATCTAAATCTGCTCACCACCGCCGCGCTTCAATCGCCCGGCGATGCGCTCGTGCTCCTTGGCGAGCACGCTGCGACGCTCGGGGGCAGCGAATACGCCGCGATGCGTTCGGGCAAGGTGCTCGGGCCCACGCCGCCGATCGACCTCAAGGCCGAACTCGCCGTGCAGGCGCTTTGCCGTGAAGGTATTCACGACGGATGGGTCCGCGCCGCGCACGACGTTTCGGACGGTGGACTGGCTATAGCCCTCGTCGAGATGTGCATCGCCGGTGGGTTGGGCGCCGAGCTTGCCTGGGACGCCCCCAGTCGCGCGGAGACCGTCCTTTTCGGCGAATCGGCGGCGCGCATCGTCGTTGAGGTCGCTGAGTCCGATCGTATGCGACTGGGAGAAAGCGCGCGCCGCCTGGGCGTCTCGTACTGCATCCTGGGGTCCATCACCGCCGATCAACGCCTGTCGATCTCGCTGCGCATGGCGCGGCCCGACGGATCACAGCATACTACGAGGGTCGGCGAGTCGATCTCCGCGCTCAAGTCGCGGTGGGAAGAAGCGATTCCGTGGGCGATGCGCTAGACGGCGATCTACTCGACACATGGCACGAAGAGTGTGGCGTCTTTGGCGTCTGGAATATTCCTGATGCCGCGCAGGTGGCGCATCTCGCGCTTGTGGCCCTCCAGCATCGCGGGCAAGAAAGCGCCGGAATCGCCGTCGTCGATGGCGAATCGATGCGCCACCACCGCGGCATGGGACTGGTGAGCGAAGCGTTCACCGCGAGCGATTTGCGTGGGCTGCACGGATACAGCGCGATCGGCCACGTGCGCTACTCCACCACCGGATCGAGCGGCATCGCCAACGCGCAGCCCTTGGTCTTTAGCTTCCGTCAGGGCAACCTTGCGCTGGCCCACAACGGCAACTTCATCAACGCCGAACGCCTTCGC
The DNA here is from genome assembly GCA_963785845.1 of uncultured Chloroflexia bacterium. Classification (GTDB taxonomy): domain Bacteria; phylum Chloroflexota; class Ktedonobacteria; order Ktedonobacterales; family JADMIN01; genus CAWAWP01. The sequence continues at coordinate 916,395 of CAWAWP010000004.1, forward strand.
GACAAACTTGAGTTCGATGGCAGCATCTTCCAGTCTACCTCCGACACCGAGGTAGTGGCGCACCTGATCGCGCGCGCTGGCGACGTCGACATTGTCGACAGCGTGCGCACGAGCATGCGCACAGTCGAGGGCGGCTACGCGATGGTGATCCTCACCGATGATCGCCTGATTGCGCTCCGCGATCCCAACGGCCTACGACCCATGGCGGTGGGTAGGCTCGACGGCTCGTATCTCGTAGCCTCAGAGACCTGCGCCTTCGACGCTGTTGGCGCCACCTTCCTGCGCGACATTGAACCCGGCGAGCTTGTGGTGATCGATAGCGACGGCTTGCGTTCCGAACGCTTCGCCAAAGCGCCGCACAAAGCGCTCTGCACCTTCGAATATATTTACTTCGCGCGACCCGACTCCAACATCGACGGCATCAACGTGCATCAAGCACGCAAGCAGCTGGGACGCGCGCTCGCCCTCGCCTGCCCGGTGGACGCCGACGTAGTCACCGGCGTGCCAGATTCAAGCATCTCCGCTGCCATCGGTTTCGCCGAAGCGACCGGCATTCCCTACGAACTCGGACTGGTGAAGAACCGCTACGTCGGTCGCACCTTCATCCAGCCGACGCAAGAGCAGCGGCAGCACGGGGTGCGCGTGAAGCTCAACGCGATCCGCAGCGTCGTCGCGGACAAACGTGTCGTGATTGTAGACGACTCACTGGTGCGTGGCACTACCAGCGCGCGCCTGGTGAGCCTGGTCCGCGAGGCCGGCGCCCGCGAAGTCCACATGCGTATTAGCTCGCCACCAGTAACTCATCCCTGCTACTACGGCATCGACACCAGCGATCGCACCATGCTGATCGCCGCCAACCAGAGCATCGCCGAGATCCAGAAGCGCATCGGCGCCGATTCGCTGGTCTATCTCACCGAGGAGCAGATGCTTCGCGCGTTGGGATCCGAGGACGTCGGATCGCATCCCTTCTGCAACGCCTGCTTTACCGGTCGCTATCCTACCAAGCTCTACGATCTGACTCAGAAGCACGCCTTCGAGCGCGCGATCCGCCTCGATCCGGCGCGGAAGCGGGGCGCATGATGTCAGAGGCCTACCAACGCGCGGGGGTCAACATCTCCGCGGGCGACGAAGCAGTCGAGCGCTATCGCGACCACGTCGCTCGCACGTGGCGTCCCGAGGTGCTGACCAATCTGGGCGGTTTCGGCGGCGCGTTCGCCTTCGACAAGGATCGGTACGCGCAGCCCGTGCTCGTCTCTGGAACCGATGGCGTCGGTACCAAGCTGAAAATCGCTTTCGAGATGGATCGCCACGACACCGTGGGTGTTGACTGCGTCGCCATGTGTGTCAACGACATCCTCGTCATGGGTGCCGAGCCGCTCTTCTTTCTCGATTACTTCGCCACCGGTGCGCTCGACGTGGGCGTCGCCGAGCAAGTCGTCCGCGGCGTCGCGGAAGGCTGCAAGCAGGCGGGTTGCGCGCTGATCGGCGGCGAAACGGCGGAGATGCCGGGCATCTATGCTGGCGGCGAGTACGATCTCGCGGGCTTTGCGGTCGGCGTCGTCGACCGCGAGCATATCATCGACGGGCGCGCCATCGCCGAGGGCGACGTGGTACTCGGCCTGGCCTCGTCGGGGCTGCACTCCAACGGCTATTCATTGGTGCGCCGCCTGATCGCGGAGGCGGGCATATCGCTGAACGATCCTTTCCCGCCCGATGCCGCGCAGTCGCTCGGCGAGGTGCTCCTCACCCCAACACGCATCTACGCCAAGGCGGTCCGCGCGCTGCAGAGCGAATTCCCCCTCGCCGCCATGGCGCACATCACCGGTGGCGGGATCACCGGCAACCTGCCGCGCATCCTGCATGGAGCGTGGGACGTTGAGCTTACGCTGGGATCGTGGCCCGTTCCGCCGATCTTCTCCTGGCTCGCCGACCTCGGTGCGCTCGAAAGCGACGATCTCTTCGCGACGTTCAACATGGGTCTGGGGCTGGTGCTGATCGTTCCCGAACGTGTCGCGGACGGCGTCATTGGGCGGGCGAATGCATTGGGCGAGCGGGCCAGTCGTATCGGAGTGGTGCGTCGTGGCGCCGGGAAGGTAGCACTCGTGGGCACGTGGCGATGATCGCGTTTGCCGTATTCGCCTCGGGCGAAGGCTCGAACTTGCAGCGATTCATCGACGAGGCGCGCACCGTGGCATTCCCTGGGAGGCTCGCCCTGGTCGTGTCGGATCGGCCGGGCTGCCACGCCATCGCTCGCGCTCGCGACGCCGGAATCGACGCCCGCGCGTACGATCCACACGCCTTTGGCGACAAGGCGGCTTTTGAGCGCGCGATCCTCCGCGATCTACGCGGGCGTGGTGTACGCTGGCTCGTGCTCGCGGGCTACATGCGGTTGCTCGGTGCGACGCTGCTCGAAGCCTATCGTGGTCGCATCGTCAACGTGCATCCCTCGCTGTTGCCCCAGTTCCCCGGCAAAGATGCCATCGGGCAGGCGCTGCGTGCGGGAGTGACTCGCACCGGCGTCACCGTGCATTACGTCGACGAAGGGATCGACACCGGCCCGGTGATCGCCCAGGCGGCGCTAGACGTGCTCCCCGCAGACAACGCGGACTCGCTTGCCGAGCGCATCCACCTCCTCGAGTACCAACTCTACCCCGCCACAGTACGCGCGCTCTTCGAGGACGATACATTCCCATCGTTTGTACCGCCAGCCAGGTAGCCGGGTCTCGCTGCGCCTCATGCGACGAGTGCTGACCCCTCCACGCATGAATTTCCCCGGCTAGCAAGTCCGTTCCCCGTTCCTCGTACGTTCATCTGATACCATAGGGTTGTACCCTCACCGTTGCGTGCCTACAGGACCGAACCGTGCCACAACTTGCGATCACCGCGTTTGGCGCACCCTCCGTCGCATCGCATGGCGAGCCGATCGCCGTCGATACGCGCAAGGCCATCGCCATGCTCGTCTACCTGGCTGTCGAGCGCCGCGCTCACACACGCGATACCCTCGCCGCGCTGCTCTGGCCAGAGTACGACCAGGCGCACGCCCGCGCGACCCTGCGGCGTACCCTCTCTGCGCTCGTCCATGCGCTGCCACCTAACATGCTCGTCGTCAGCCACGACACAATCGCCGTCGCCGATGATGCCGATCTGCGCTTCGACATCGAAACCTTTCGGCGTCTTCTTCTCCAATCCCAACAGCATCGTCATACCGAAGCGGAGGTCTGCGCCGACTGTCTCGCCCAACTGCGCCAGGCAACCGAACTCTATCAGGGCGACTTCCTCGCGGGCTTCGCGCTGCGCGACAGCGAACCCTTTGAGGACTGGCAAGCCGCACAACGTGATGCCCTTCGCCGCGACCTGGCCGCTGCACTCGAGCGCATCACGCGCCTGCTCACCGCCCAACACGCCTATGCGGAGGCGCTTCCCTATGCGCGGCGCTGGCTCGAGCTCGATCCGCTCCACGAGACGGCGCACCGCCACGTGATGCGTCTCTATGAGTGGTCAGGGCAGCACGCCGCCGCACTCCGGCAGTATCGCCTCTGCCTGCAGACGCTCGACCGCGAGCTAGGCATCGCGCCCCTCGACGCCACCACACAACTCTACGAGGCCATTCGCCAGCACCGTGCGCCTCCGCCACCACCCAACACGCAACGCGCCTCCGCGCCGAGCCACTCGCCCGACGACCGCGTTGCGGCAGCGCCCACCAGCGCTGCGTCGTCGTCGCCTGCATCCGTGTTACCCGCGCCCTTCGTCGGCCGGGCGCAAGAGTGGGCCGCGGCACTCGCGGCGTACCAACAGGCAGGGGCCAGCGGGCACCTGCTCGCCGTCGAAGGCGAGGCGGGGATCGGCAAGACGCGCCTTGTGGAGCAACTCGTGGCCTATGCGCGCGAGCGCGGCGCGACCGTCGTGACGACGCGCTGCTATCAGGGCGAAGAGACGCTCGCCTACGCGCCCTTCGCCGCCGCGATCCACTCCGCCCTCTCACAACCGGATGTCCGCCAACGCCTTGCGCTCCTGCCCGATCACTGGCTGAGCGTGGTCGCGCGCTTTGCCCCAGAGGTCGCCGCGATCCGCCCGGGCGTGCAGGTGGCCCCGCCGCTGGATGGTCCCGGCGCGCAGAGCCGATTCTTCGAGGGCCTCCGGCAAGCGCTTATCAGTGCGCTCAGCGCCACCGCACAACCTGGTGTACTCTTCCTCGACGATCTCCACTGGGCAGACGCCGCGTCGCTGGCGCTAGTGGCATACCTCGCCCGTCGCCTGCCAGAAACGCGCATCTGCCTCGTCGTCGCTTGGCGCGGAGCGGAACTGGCTTCGCAGCATCCCCTGCGCCAGTGGCTCGCCGAGGCGCGGCGTAGCGGCGTCCTCACCCACCTTCGCCTTGAACGCCTCCCGGAATCTGCCGTCCAAGAGTGGGTCGCCACCTCACTCCCGGCGACCGCGGAGAGCCCGCCGGGCGAACTGGCAACGCACATCCATCAGGAGACCGAGGGGCTGCCATTTTTCGTCGCCGAATACATCCTGGCGCTGGCACAGGGCACGCTCGACACGCACGCACAGTTGTGGACCGTCCCAGGTGGTATCCGCGATCTGCTGCAATCCCGACTGCGCCTACTCAGTGACGAGGCTCGTCAGGTGCTGTCTGCGGCGGCGGTGCTCGGCCGCACCTTCGATTTTGTCACCGTGCGCGAAAGCAGCGGGCGGAGCGAGGAAGAGACCGTCGCCGCGCTCGAAACGCTCACCGCGTATGGGCTCCTCACCGAACTTGCCGGAACAGGCCTAGCGGGACCTGCCTACGATTTCACCCACCAGAAACTCCGCGAATTGACCTATCAAGAAACCAGCCTCGCCCGCCGCCGGCTGCTTCACCACCGAGCCGCCGAGGCACTGGTAGCGCTGGGTCGTCGGAATCGACCCGCCGAAGGGCTTGCCGCAGGGCAGATCGCCCACCACTATCTCGCTGCCGGCGACCAACGCGCTGCCGCACAATATTTCCGCCTCGCCGCCGAGCGTGCGCGTTCGCTCTATGCCAATGAAGAGGCGCTCGGCGACTTCGCGCGCGCCTTGGCATTAGGCCACCCCGACGCCGGAGCCCTCCACGAGGCGATCGGTGACCTGCAAGTGCTCCTCGGGCGCTACGCCGATGCCCTGGCAAGTTTCAAGAATGCGGCGTCTGCGGGCGACGACGCTGAAGTCGACACTCTGGTACGCCTTGACCAGAAACTCAGCAAAGTACATGCACGGCGCGGCAACTGGGATGCGGCTCAGAGCTACCTCGAAGCGGCTTTGGCACAGCTTGGCACGCGTGAAGATCCTATGGTTCGCGCGCATATTTTCGCTGAGTGGAGCCTAATCGCGCGTGGGCGCGGCGCGGCAGGCGAGGCGCGAACGCTCGCGGCGCGTGCCTTGGACGACGCCACAGCGGCCGAGAGTCCCCGTGCGCTCGCCGAGGCGCATAACCTGCTAGGCGTATTAGCGAGCGATCAGCGAGAGTATGCCACCAGCATCGATCACCTGCAACAAAGCCTCGAACTCGCGGTGCGCGCCGACGACTCGCATGCCCGCGCCGCCGCACTCACCAACCTCGCGCTGGCCCTTGGACGAGCGGGCGATGCCAAGCGTGCATTGCGCCTCGCCGAAGAAGCGTTGGCCCTCTGCGCCGTCCAGGGCGACCGCCACCACCAGGCCGCCCTACACAACAACATCGCCGATCTGCTTCACTCCACCGGTCGCTCCGACGAGGCCATACCACACCTCAAACAGGCAGTCGCCATCCTCGCCGAGATCGGCGTCGAATCCGGTGCCGTCCAGCCCGAGATCTGGAAGCTCGCCGAGTGGTGACGTTCAGCGCTCCGTTCCCACGCTCTTGAGCCACAGCGAGACGTGCGCAGGCTGCATCGTCTCCTCCACCACGCCCAGCAAATGCTCGCGAAGCTCGGCGAGATCGACATCCTGCCGGAGCACTGCACCAAATGCGGCCAGCGTGCGCGCCGCGTCGTACTTCGCGCGATAGAAGCGCCGGTCGATCGTCCGCTGGAGACGCCGCCGCAATGGGGTGAACAGCGCGGCGATCAGCAATGTTGAGACGACGATCAGCAGCGGGTTGTCCTGTGTCTGCGGGTTGAAGGCATGCGTCACCTGTTGCAAGCCGACGATGCTGGCGAGGTAGACCGCGGCGAGGATCGCCGTGAGTGACCCGTAAACCAGCGTACGGTTGATGAGCGCGTCGATGTCGTAGAGGCGATACCGTTGGATGGCGATGAAGAACGCGATTGGTGTCAACAGCACCGCGAGTTGATAGGCGATATACACCGTCGGCGGATAGAGCGTGTCAGCGAGGGGAGACGAGGTCGAAGGCAACCAAAACGCCTGATTGGCGAGGAGCGAGGCGACGAGCGCGGCGATTACCCACTTGGTTTGTTGACGTTGGATGGGGGTGGAGGCACGACGATAACGATAGACAATACATGCGATCGCTGCGCCATAGAACAGCGGGTATCCGAGGGTAAGCCATCCGCCAAGAACGTTCGGATCCGCCGCCGAATACCACGTTCGCCAGACACTCCACGCTACCAGAAGCATCCACGAGCGACGTGGCACGAAGCGTCCGCTGGGAAAGAGCAGGAAGATACCATAATAGAGGGACGTCACCGGAAGGGTGTACAGGAAGTTGAGAATCTGCTCGAGCCCGACGTCGGAAGGAAAAGCCGAAACGACACCGAGACTCCCCTCTGGATAGATGACGATGAAAAGCGAGACAAGCAGCGTTATCCACGTGTTACCGCGCCGCACGAAGAGGATCAGCGACATTACCGCCGCAATCAGCGAGATCGCGCACGCCATCGCTACAGCCACCCCAGCGTAGGTATCGAGCGAGATGCCAGCTCGGATCAGCGTCTGAGCCGACCCAGCCGTCACAACGGGATTGTCGGGTCCCGGCTGCCTTATAAGTTGGTAGAAGGCGGGGAGCGAGATGAGAAGCACGCCGATCGTCAGCCCAAAGAACGTCACCCAGACGATGCGTGCGGCGAGCAGTGCCCGTCCATGTAACGGCGTCGCGCTTTCGGCCTGATTTCGTTTCAATACCTGCGCGTTCTGGGCTGCCGAACTCATCTCGCCACCTCTCTGTCGTGCCTTGGCCGCAGCCACAGCGAGACGTGCGCCGGATGCAGCGTCTCCTCCACCACGCCGATCAGATCGCTGGTGAGGCTCGGCAGGTCCGTCTCGTTCCGCAGTGTGACGCTGAAGGCCGCAAGGGTCTTGGCGGCGTCGTACTTTGAGCGGAAGAAGCGCCGGTCTATCATGCGTTGCAGGCGATGGCGCAGCGGCTGGAAGAGCGCCGCGATCAGCAGCGTTGAGATCACGATAATTACCGGATTCTCCGAGGATGCGGTGCCCGCCAAGGCACGCACGATCTGTTGGAGTGCCACAATCACGCCACCATACACGGCGGCGAGGATCGCCGTCAGCGAGCCGTAGACCAGCGCCTTGTTGATGATGACGTCAATCTCGTAGAGGCGGTGGCGCTGCACCGCAATGAAGCATGCGATCGGCACGAGCAGCACCGCAAGGTACAGCCCCAGGAACGCGAGCGGAGGGTACAGGGTCTGTCCGAGTGACGTGACCCCTGAAATCCAAAATGCCTGATTGGCGACTAGCGCGAGAATGATGCTCGTGACGACCCACTTGGTTTGTAGCCGTTGCACCGGTGTGGAGATGCGGCGGTAGCGGTGAACCTGGCTGTAGATGGCGACGCCGAAGAAGATTGGGTATCCCACGAAGAGCAGCCCACCAAGCAGATCGGGCGCGGCGGTGATCAGCGCTGACCAGGCGCTAAAGGCGATCAGCAGCCAACGTGACCAGCCTGGCACCCAGCGTCCGCTCGGAAACAGCAGGAACATGCTATAGACGACGGCCGCGATCAGTGCTTGCTCCAGCACGAAGACAGACACTTGAAGCGTCGGGCCGGTCGGCGCCGATGAGATCGTATCGGTTGGCCCGAGCTGTGCGGCGGGGTAGAAGATCAGGAATAGGGAGACGAGCAACACCATCCAATCGTTCCCGCGCCGCACGAAGAGGATCAGCGCCATGATCGCCGAAATTGCCATGATGATACATTCGAGGCCGACGATAACAAGCGCATACGCATGGAGCGAAATCCCGGCTGCGCCGAGCGCGGCCACCGCATGCGGCGCCAACTCCGTGCTCTGCGCCGTGGGATGCTCGAACCTATAGAGGTGGACCGGGACCGACCACAACGCGATGCCGAGAGCGCTCACGAACACAAGCACCCATGCAATGCGCACCATGGCGAGAGTGCGTCCGCTCAGGCGTGTCTCGTCCACCAGTTGCTCGTGTCGCGCCGAAGGTTCTTTGCGCTGTATCGGCGACATACCGTTCCCCTTTACGCCTGCGAAGGGCGGCGCAACCACAGCGAGACGTGTGCCGGCTGCAGCGTCTCGCCCACCACCGCCACCAGGGCATTCGTGAGGCTCGGCAGGTCCGTCTCATTGCGCACCGTCGCACTGAAGGCGGCAACGGTCTTGGCGGCGTCGTACTTCGAGCGAAAGAAGCGCCGGTCGATGCCGCGCTGGATGCCGCGTCGCAAAGGCTGGAAGAGCGCGGCGATCAAGAGGGTCGAAAGTACGATCACCACAGCGCTCTGCTCTTGCCCGGTCACGCCGCGCACGATCTGCTGCATGGCGATCACGCTACCGAAGTAGACTCCCGCGAGGATCGCGGTGAGCGTGCCATAGATCAGCGTTCGGCGGATGATCACGTCGATATCGTAGAGCCGGTAGCGCAGAATCGCCACGCCGAACGCCACCGCGAGGATGCCCACCATCAAGAAGCTGTCGGGGTAGAGCAGAAGTGTGTACAGCGAATCGGGCCGGGACAAAGCCTCTATCCACCCGGCAGGTTGCCAGTAGACTTGATTGACAATCAGCGTCAGCACGAGTCCCGAGACCGCCCATTTCGTCTGTTGCCGCTCCACAGGAGAGGATGCGCGGCGATAGCGATAGATCTGGCCGCCAATGTAGCTGAGGATAATACCGAGCGTCAGCGGCAAGACGAGTGCGTTGGGCAGGTTGTCCGTGGGACCAGTGTCGAGCAACACATCAGCCGCAACGACGATCCAAAGCCAGCGCGGCACGAAGCGTCCGCTCGGAAACAGCGCGATCAGCAAGCTCCAAGTAACCAGCGAGACCGTGCTGAGCGCCCCAGCAAAGAACGTGACGACGCCCAGTGAATCGTTGAGTCCCTGCATTGCGGGGGTGAAGTTTGCCGGCATCAGCGTCAGCGTCAAGGCGACCAGCAGCGCCATCCAGTCATCGGAGCGCCGCCAGAGCAGTAGTGCCGCCACGCCGCAAGAGAGCAGCACGCCAAGCCACGAGATCACCGCTACACTCACTGCCAAAGCCTGTGGCGTCAAGCCCAGCTTTCCGAGCGGGGCGATCTGCTCTGGTGAAAGCAGACACGTATTGAGCGTATCCTCGCAAATGACCGACAGTCGCGCAATTAGTCCCGGCACCGCGATCAGATACAGCAGCACGGTCAGACCAATGACCGGGAATACCACTGATCGCGCGGCGACCAGCCGCCAACCACTGAGGCGCGTTGCGTTCTCGGCCTGATTTCGGTTCAATATCTGCGCGTTCTGAGTCGCCGAAATCATCTCGCTACCTCTCTATCGCGCGTTGGCCGCAGCCACAGCCAGACGTGCGCTGGCTGCATCGTCTCGCCCACCACGCCCAGCAGGTGCTGGCGCAGCTCCGCGAGATCGACATCCTGCCGCAGCGTCGCCGCGAAGCGCTCCAGCGTACGCGCCGCGTCATATTTGGAGCGGAAGAATCGCTGGTCGATGATTCGCTGGATGCGCCGGCGCAACGGTGAGAACAGCGCCGCGATCAACAGCGTTGAGATCACGAGGATGAGCGGATTTTGGGTCGTCTGAGTCCCTGCAAGCGCGGATGTAATCTGTTGCATGGCAACGACTGCGCCGAAATAGACGGCGATAAGAATCGCGGACAGCGACGCGTAGACCAGCGTGCGGTTGATGACGACGTCGATGTCGTAGAGGCGATAACGTAGCACGCCGATCCCCGCGCCAATGGGCAGCATCGCGAAAGCAAGCGCGAAGCCGACAGTGCCCAGCGGGCTGTTCTGATCTGGGAGGGCCACCAGCGTCGCCACGATGAGAAAAACCATTGCGGCCGCGCCAAACGCAAACCACTTGATTTGTTGGCGCTGGATGCCTGCCGCACGCCGAAAGCGAACGATCACTGACGCGACCGCGAGCAGCACGAGCGGGAGTATGGCCACGTGTCCAATGAAGCCCACGGCGACCAGCACCTGGCGAGCTGCGGAGATGCCAAGCGGGTTAGCGACGCGTCCGCCCGCCTCCAGGGGGCCGGGCATCAGGAGGTCCGCCAGCGCTGTCGCGGCGGTGGCGATTGCACCCAGCCAGAACACGAGTCCCCATCCGCGAGAGAATGACTTCCCGTCTGGAAAGAGCAGCAGGAGCAGCACGCCGAGGCCGAGATTGAGCACCCACATGCCGTTGCCCAGCGCGTCTATGAGGCCAGTGGCGAGCTGCGCGTCCGCGTGCACCGCAAGTGCATGCTGAATATAGCCTGCCGCGAACGCCGTTGTGCCGGTCCCCAAGCCTATTGCGCAGAAGATCCAGCCAACCGTGTTGCTCGAACGGCGCGTCACAATCAGCGAGCCAACCACTGGGAACGTGAAGAACCCGGCGAGCTGCACGAACGTAACAAGCTGCTCCGCGGGAGTCGCGCCTGCCGATGCGAATGCCACCAAGGCAATCACGTAGGCGATTGTGCTGATCGACAGCACCGGAATGCCTAGCTTCCGCGAGTGCACTTGGTTCATCGTGTCACTCCTCTCCCGCCACGGCGCCTGGCTGCGCTACACCGCGATGGGCAGCCGCTTGCGGTGTCAGCCCTGGTGCGGGCCGACGAGTAATGCTACGCAGTGCCGCGCTCGCGGCGAAGTAGCCGCAGAGCCCATGAACTCCGCCGCCGGGGGGTGTCGAGGACGAGCAGAGATACAGCCCCTCGACGGGCGTCGCGTAGGGATTGGCGAGATCGGCGGTCGCCACCGGCCTGGTGAAGAGTTGCGGCAGATCCGCCTGGCCGCCGTTGATGTCGCCTCCGACATCGTTCGGGTTATACGTCTCCAACTGCCGCGTATTCATCGTGTGCCGCGCGAGGATGCGATCGCGAAAGCCCGGCGCGAAGCGCTCGATTTGCGCCTCGATCCGCCCCGTCATATCCTCCTCCGACCCCGCGGGGACGTGGCAATAGGCCCAGATCGCCTGCTTCCCCTCCGGCGCCCGGCTCGCGTCAAAAAGGCTTTGTTGCGCCACCAGCACCAGCGGACGCTCCGACGGCGTACCCGACCACACCGCCCGCTCGCTCTCGGCGATTTCCTCCAGCGTCCCGCCAACATGAACCGTTGCCGCCCGCAAGCATCCTGGATTGCGCCACGGGATCGGCCCGTCGAGCGCCAGATCGAGTTTGAAGACGCCTGGCCCGTAGCGATACCGTGCCAGCCGGCGCGTATAGCTTTCGGGCAACCGGTCGCCGGCGATCGCCAGCAGTTGCCGCGGCGTCACGTCGGCAAGGATCGCCCGTGTCGGCGGCAACTCATCCAGCGAGGCAATCGTCTGTCCCGTGACGATCTCGCCGCCCAGCGTCTTCAGGTGCGCCGCCAGCGCCTCCACGATGCGCTGCGAGCCGCCTCGCGCCAGTGGCCACCCTACCACGTGCGCCATCGTCCCCAACAACACGCCCGCCGCCGCCGTCGGCACGCGTTCAAGCGGCAGCATGGAGTGTGCCGCTATGCCCGCCAGCAAAGCCCGCGCCGCCTCCCCCGAGAACGTGCGCTCCGCCAGCCCGCGTGCCGATTGCAGCGCATAGATGCCAAAGCGCGCCAGCCCCAGCGACGCGACCGGATGGCGCACCTGATGCCCCACGCGCAGCGGGCCTAGCGCACCGTCGACGATGGCATCCCAATGCGCGATCTGCGGCGCGAACAGTCGACGCCACGCCTCGGCATCTTGCCCAAGCGTGCCATCCAGTTCGGACGGATCGCGCTCTAACACCGCCGCGTTGCCCTCCGCCAGGGGATGCGCCAGCGGCGCTGGTGAGTAGACCCATTCGAGCCCGTACCGTTCCAACGGCAGCGACAGGAAGAACGGCGACGCCACCCCATACGGGTGGATCGCCGAACACACGTCATGGAGAAAGCCGGGGAGCGTCAACTCCTTCGTGCGACATCCCCCGCCGATCTCCGTGCTGCCCTCATACACGATAACCGAGTGCCCGGCCTCCGCCAACGTGATCGCCGCGGCGAGGCCATTGGGGCCAGCGCCGATCACCGCGGCATCGTACCGCGCACGCGTTGTCATACGCTTCACGTTTCTTCCCCAAGGGGCGGCGCAGGCTAGCCGCGCCGAAACCACCGCGTTGGCGTCAGCAATATCGTGCGCAGCGCCGCATTGTGCACGATGTTCTTAGCGTAGGTCCAGCGCACCCGCGGATCAATGCAGACCACCTCGCGCTGCACCGCCGGCTCCTTCACCGAAAAGTGCGCTGATAGCGCTTCGAGCGTGCGCCGCCAGAATATATCCTCCTGGCGATGCCCACCCAATCGCAGCCCTAACTCGTACAGTGGATCGTTCGCGCGCATCAACACCTGCGCCTGCGCCACCGTCACATCATCCTGACTGAACGCGCTGAACGTAATCCACCCGGCGAACATGTGCCCCTGCGGCGTCATCAACGTGAACGACTCGTCGTCGGCATAGAGCACCAGCACACCCGTTGAGAGCGGCATGCCCCCGGCGCGCACCGTAAGCAGCGCCACCTCGCCGGGGGTGATACCCGTGAGGGGGACGTAGAAGCGGTTGCCCTTCGGCCAGAACGACGAGAAATTCTCCTTCCAGGCGCGAATCACCTCCACGGACGTCACCGTCGTGCCCACGAGCCGCACGCGGTACGTCTTCTGCCACATCTTGCCGAAACCTTGCAGCGGCCCGACTACACTGCGGCCGTCCACGTTGTTCACCTGGTTGCGCGGCGCCGCGCCCACCTTCAGATGCGTGCCGTCGTGTGCCCAGAACGTCGCGTCGCGCGGCTGCTGTGCCGCGACGCTCGCCGTGCTCGCCGCTGTCGGCGTCTCTGCCGTCGCCGAGGGCTCTGCCGCCGAAGCCGCGGCCGTTGGATCTGATGGAGACGACATGTTTGTCTACCCTTTCATCTCACTGGTTGCGATGTGAGGCGGATAACATCATGCGTAGAGTTATGAGAGACGACCCGCCGCGGCGACTGCCGAATTCTCCGAGTCGTGGATGCCAATCGCCTCGCTGAGCCGTGTCAACTCGAAAATATGCCGGTAATGGTCGCTCAACCCATAAGCCAGCAGGTGCTGCTTCAGCCGGTTCATGCGGATCAGCAGCGTGACGAGCAGCCCGATACCGCTGCTGTTCATGTAATCGAGCCCTGTGAAGTTGAGGATCACTACGCGCCCCGTTGGCGCCACCGCCTCAGCGTAGGCCTCCATCAGTTGCTGCTCGGCGAAAGCCGTCACATCGCCCTTGATGTCGATGATGCTGATCGCCGGATCCACCCGTCGCACCGTCAGCGTAACCGTCGCGTCTGCCATCAAATCCCCCTACTCTGCTCGTCTCTTCGCCTGCCTCAGCCTATCAACCCTTTGGCCCCTCCAGCGCGCTCGCCTCATCCGGGTAGACCGTCATGAAATCGGCGAGCCGCGTGATCGTGAAGATCTCCACGTAGTGCTCGCTCAGGCCACACGAGAGCAGGCGGCGATCTGCCTTGCGCGCCTTGGCGAGCAGCGTCACGATCAGCGCGATACCAGAGCTATTGATGTAGTCCACATCCGCAAAATTCAGCAGAACGGCCTCGGGCGCCTCGCGTTCGGCCTCCGCGTAGGCCGCGTTCAAGGTCTCCTCCGCGAAGCCATTGATCTCACCGTGGAGTTCGATCACCGCGATCCGCGGTTGGCGGTGACGCACGCGCGCCTCAAGCGCCCTGGCTGGCATTGGTGGCCCCCTTTCGATGAACAAGTAGTTCGACCGTATGGTGGCTCTCATCGCTCGTGACCCGCATCTCGTCCACCAAATGTTTGATCAGAAAGAGTCCCCAGCCGCGCGGCGTCTGCTCTTCGGTGAGTTTGGCCACCAGATCTGGCTCCGCGGCCTCAGGAATCGGCCTCGCGCCGCCCTCGTCACGGATGCGCACCGCCACCGTGGTCGCCGACGCCCGTACCTCGATTCTCACCGGCAGGTCTGGCTGATAATGGTTGCCATGCTCCATCGCGTTCATCGTGGCTTCGGCCACTGCCGTCTTGAGTTGATCCACCTGCTTCTGCGTCAGGCCCAGGCTTACCACCACCTCGCCAACACGCTGCATCGCCGCCCGCTCGTTACCCTCCGCGCTCGCCACCTCGAATATGTCCAGCCGCTCCCAACCCTCATCCATCGGCTCGCTTGCCCTCACGCTCCGCATCGCCTGAGAGCCATCGCGTCGCAGCGAAACGAGTGTCACATCGTCCTCCTGCTCCCAGCCAGCCCCGGTAAATGCGGCGAGTTGCTCCAGCATCCGCTCGATCAACGGCACCTCATCGGCCCAGTCGCTCATGAGCGCTGCCAGCCGCGGGAAGCCGAACATATCGCGGTCAGGATTGTGCGCCTCCACGAGGCCATCGCTGTAAAAGAGCACGCTATCGCCGGGCGCCAGCGTCGTCTCACGCTCTTCGTAGAGCATGCCCGGCATCAGCCCCAACGGCATGCCCGTCGCCCTCAGTTCGCAAGCGCCGCCCCGCAGCCGGTGATACGGGAGGTCGTGCCCTGCGTTGGCGTAGATCAACTGACCGGTCTCCGGCTGTAAAATGCCGTAGAGACACGTAACGAACATCTTCGCGGGGATGTCGGGGCAAAGCAACTCGTTGGCGCGTTCCAGCACGTGCCCCGGTGAAGCCCCACCCTGCGCCGCTGTGGTCCGCAAGATGCTGCGCGTCGTCGCCATCACCAGCGCGGCGGGCACGCCTTTGTCCGTCACATCGCCGATAACGATCCCGAGCCGGCCGTCGTCGAACGGCAGAAAATCGTAGAAGTCGCCTCCCACTGCGCGCGCCGGCTGATAATACGCTTCCACCTTCCAGCCGGGCAGTGAGGGCAGTTCCTTCGGCAACAGCGTCTGCTGGATGATCCGCGCGATGCGCAACTCCTGTTCAATGCGCTCACGCTCGCGCGCTTCCGCCTTCTGCTGGCGCACCAGTTGCCCCACGCGCACCGCCGGAGCCGCCTGCGTCGCCAGCGTATTCAGCAGCCCGCGGTCGTCCGAGGAATAGTCTTGCTGGCTGAGGCGCGAGCCGAGATTGAGCACGCCGATCAGCTCGCCTTGGCTCACCAGCGGCACCGCGATCACCACGCCGGCCGCTCGCAGCGCCCGCAACGCCGGCGAGTCCAGGTGCAGCCGCGCGAGATCGACTGCGCCTGGCGCGCTGAGAAAATACGCCACAATCGGATCATCTGGCGCAATATCGACCGGCGGCTCGTCGCTCATGCGCCGCGAAGGAGGCTTCGCCGTCGCTGGCGGCTGCGCCTGGCGCGCCCGAAACCTGCGCTTCAGCGTCGTGAAGAAGTATGCCATGCTCTACTCGCTTCTCAACTCCCCATGTGACCCCGTTCGGCGAAAGCATACACCGCCTCGCGTCACGCGAACGTTACGGCGCCCGTTACGGTGGAACCCCGCAACAAATCTCGTTGTCGCCGCCCATGATGCCACACCACGGCAGCGTGCCGCGGCACAGCGGTCTGGCACAGCGGCGTCACCGGTACCCCACGGCTCGCGATTCGTCTGGCAATCATACCAGCAAGCCGCTACACAACCCACCAGTGCCGCTCTGCTCCCCAATACCACGAGAGCCAACGCTCTTCCACGTGAGAAGATCATTGGCTCCGTGTGTCGGGCTGCGATACCTGCTGTCCCGCGCGAACCGCGGCGCCTAGCGCGTGCTGTGCATCGGCATGATCACATAGGTATAGTCGCTCTCGCCCACCGGCTTGACCACCCCCGGCTGCTGCGGCGAGTTGAGTTCCAGCGCGACGTTCTCGGTGTCGATCACCGCCAGCACATCCGTCAAATACTTGACGTTGAAGATGATCTCGATCCCCTTGCCGTCCACGGAGGCATCGAGCTGCGTCACCGTGTCGCCAAGATCCTCGGCGGTTGCCTTCAGCGTCACGCTGCCTGGCTGGAGTCCATCGCCCTCGCCCGCGTTGATCTGCAAGCGCACGATGTTCGAGCTGTCGCGGGCGAAGAGCGATGCCTGCTTTGCCGCCTGGCGGAAGTCCGCGGTGGGCAGCGTGGCCCGTGTCGCCACCTTGCCCTTCGGCAGGATCGCGTCGAAGTTGGGGAACTGCCCGGCGATCAGGTTCGAGACGAGGTCCAGGCCATCGGCATGGAAGAGCACCTGATTGCGATTCGGCGTCACCACCATGCGCACCGAACCCTCATCCGGCAGGATGCGCGCAAGATCGGCCAGTGTCCGCGCGGGAATCAGCACATCGCCCGGAGTGCCGCCCTCAGGCAGTGGCGCGCGGCGTACCGCCAGGCGGAAGCTATCTGCCGATGCCAGTGTCAACTGTCCGTCCGCGACCCGCGCAAGCACGCCAGTGAAGACGGGGCGGGCGTCGTCGGTCGCCGCGGCGAAGGTCGTCTGGGCGATCATGTCACTGAGTTCCGCCGCGTCCAGCAGCACCGGCGTCTCGGTGCCATCCTCGCTGGGGATACTAGGGAACTCCGAAGGGTCCATGCCACGCAGCGTCGCCTGACTGCGCTTGTCGCTTACCTTCAGGCTCTGCGTGCCCTCCGCCAGCGTCAGGTCCAGATTCGCCGGCTGCAAGCTGTTCACGAGATCGGCAAAGAGTTTGGCCGGAACCGTCGTCGTCCCCGCTTCAACGATCACTGCCGGAACCCGGCACGTGATCCCGATCTCCAGGTTGGTCGCCGAGAGCCGGATGGTCTCGCCCTCTGCGGCGATCAATATGTGCGAGAGGATCGGCAACGTCGTCCGACTGGAGACGGCATGCCCCACGATGGACAGCCCCTTGGCGAGATCTTGTTGCTTACAGGTCAGTTTCAAGGAAGAGCCTCCACGGATGCCACAGCGTCACTCGCGCCACGCGCGTCGCCAATCGACCACGAAAGACGTACAGCGCCAGCCAATCACGGCGCATGCCGCCACCACAGTATATGCGCGGCTACTCGCTCCCCGCGGGAAGACAGGACCGCTCGACGGTATGACGAATGAACCGGCAACACCGCCACGTGCGCGTGTGAGCGCCGGCGATACGCGGCGCGACGGTGCCAATCGCGCGCAGCATGGTCACATCTCGGCGCACATCGTCAGTTGCGCGAGCACCATCAGATCGTGGAACGTGAAGGAGGGGATCACACGCACCTTGCACAGATCGTGGCCCGTCTCCTTGGCGAATTTGCCGAGTACTAGTGGCGGGCGCCTCGCCGTATCCTTCGGCCTCTCCGTCAGGTGCGTTGCGTCGATCAGGAGCGCCCGGCGTGCTGCCGGAGAGCCTTCTGCGGGCCATCCTGCCCTATTGCGCTCGCCTGGCAACGGCTTCTCTTAGGAACCTGCGCATCAGCGACGAGCAAAAGCGGTGAGAGAGTGAGCGTGGGGATAGATGTAGCGTACTCGCGCGCTTACCCCAGCGGCCACACCGCATCCGGCGCCATATCGATCGCCGCCCCCAGCAGGTGCCACACAAACCAGGCGAGACCCAGGGCGATCACGGCCAGCCCAAGCGCCACGACGAGCGCCGGCTCCACAACGTCTTCCACCAAGTCGAGTACGACGGACCCGCGCGTGTGCGCCAACGGCATCTTCCGGAAGCGACTGCGCAGCCTCGTCAGTTCATCTACATTTTGCAACGCCATGTCACGTGTCCTTCTCACCGGGCAGTCAGGTGGTCAACACCAACGACATCCAGCCACTTCCCGTTCCCTCAGGTAATACCAGAGTAGTGTTAAGGTTGTGTTGCGTCACGTCAGGTACCCTATAGTACCTCGTAAAATGCTCCAGAGCAACCAGGCATTCGCGCCGGTCGAGGCGCACATCAAGCAAGCGCGCTCATCCGGTGCGCCTTCGTGCGAAGTTCATCCCGCGCGGCGGCAAGCGGCAGGCCCCAAGCGTACAATCATGCACAGGCGACGGCTGCGTTTCCCGTACCAACAAAGCGTCCTCCACGGTCAAAAGTCGGATCAATCCTTCACCGGCAAGGAGTCCGCCCTTGGGTCGCTACGACAACCTGCGCCGCATTGAGCGCCTCGACCCTCAGCGCGACCACCAGGAGATCGTGCGCATCTCAGGTATGTTCGAGTTCCCGTGGGACACCACCCGCGCGCTCGAGCTCGCCCTCTTCAAGACTTATTGCGTACCTTCCATCTCCGCCCTGCTCGACGCCACCGGCGAGTTTCGCCAGCGCCCGCAGAAGCGCTACGACGACACTGCCTTGCTGATCGCCGAGATCACCGAGAACGGCTACGAGAGCGAGCGGGGCCGCGATGCGCTGCGCCGCATCAACCACATCCACCATCGCTTCGCCATCAACAACGACGACTACCTCTACGTCCTCTCCACCTTCGTCTGCGAACCGGTGCGGTGGATCGATACCTTTGGCTGGCGACGTCTCAGCACACATGAACGTATTGCGCTCTACGTCTTCTGGCGCGAAACCGGCCGGCGCATGCATATTCAAGGCATTCCCGCCAGTTACGAAGCGTTGCTCTCCTACAACATCGCCTACGAGCGCGACCAGTTCCGCTACGCCGAGACGAACCGCCGCGTCGGCGAAGCGACACGCGATCTCTTCCTCAGTTGGTTTCCCGCACCACTGCGCCCATTGCTCACCCACGGACTCTATGCACTCATCGACGAGCCCGTGCTCGATGCCTTCGGTTTTCCGCGACCACCGCGTCTCATGCGCTCCCTCGCCGTCGCCTGCCTTCGGATGCGTGCCCGCGCCATGCGCTACTTTCCCGCACGCCGTCGCCCGCGCATCTACACCGCGTCACGCCACCGCAGCTATCCGCGCGGCTACACCATCGCTGATCTCGGCCCGCCCTGGCTGGAGTCGCACCCATCCTGATCAGTGTGTCGCGCGTCCAATCGGCACGCTGCGGTGTCGCTCCTTGATTTCACCCGAACCCGATGCTACCATGCTCCGGTCTACGCCGCGCTGTGCGCCGCACGAGCGTCTTTCGCCATCTGCCCGAACAGTTGCCCAGCCCATCTGACCCTTCACACATGACCTGTCGGGTACCGAGCGTCGGAGGCGGTAGATGTTGGTATCCCTGAAACCCGTCAGTCGCCAGCGCCGCGTCGAGGTGACCAAAGAGCTAGATTTCGCCGGCAGCATGACTGCCGACTATCTGGTGCTTGTCGCGCTGAGCGCCGTCATCGCCACCTTTGGTTTGATTCAAAATAGCGCGGCCGTCATTATCGGCGCCATGCTCATCGCCCCACTGATGTCGCCCATCTCGCGCGCAAGCCTCGCTCTGATCCACGGTGACCTCACGCGTGTCTGGCGTGCGCTCGGGACGCTGCTCGGCGGCGTGCTGCTCGCCATCGGCCTCAGCGCCATACTGGCCATGCTCGCCTCGTCAAGTGCTGGCAACCTGCAAGAACAACTGCCGGCGGAGATCGTCGCGCGCACCCAGCCCAACGTCTTCGACCTGATCGTCGCGCTCGCTGGCGGCGCCGCCGTAGCCTACGCGCTGGCGCGCAGAGAACTCTCCGCGACGCTGCCGGGAGTCGCCATCGCCACCGCCCTGATGCCGCCGCTCTGTACCCTGGGCATCGGTATCGCGCTGCGGCGCGGCGACGTCACCGAGGGAGCTTTCCTGCTTTTCGTCGTCAACCTCGCGGCGATTGTGTTCGCCAGTTCTTTGGTCTTCGTCGCCATGGGGTTTCGCCCGCGCGACGTACCGACCAACAGCCTCTCGCTACGACGGGTCTTCGTACTCGAAGCCATCGCGCTCGTCATCGTGCTCATCCCCGTCACCCAACTCACCTTCGCGGTCGTCCACCAGGCTCAGCAAAACACCATCATCAGCACAACGCTCAAACAGGCACTGGCAAAAGATGGCACCGCCACCCTCGATGGCTTTGACGTCACACCCGAGGCGAAATACCTCCAGATCGTCGCCACTATCCGCGCCTCGCGCGACCTCAGCTATGCCGAAGCGGTCGCCATTCAGAAAGTGCTCGCCATCCGACTCCAGCAGTCCGTGGCGCTCCAATTCGTCGTCGTCCCTGTGACGATCCTCAATCCGCTGGTGCCGCCCACCCCTACACCCACGCCAATCCCCACGGCAACCGCGACGCCCACCGCGACGCCCACGGAGACCGCGACCCCCCAACCCACCGCCACGCTCACCCCCGACCTGACGCCGACTACCGATACGCCGGTACCCTGAGGTTTCCGCGAGCTCACGCTCCACGTCGGCGTGCCGCGACCTCTAGCTCGTCAATTGGCCCCGATTCTGCTAGAGTGCAACCAGGCAAATACATCGCTCCGTGATACTGAAGACAGGTGCGGCCCGTGCCAACCCAGAGTGCTCGTGCGTTCGACACGGCGAATCAACGGACCCCTGCCCTATCCGAGCGCGCGGCGGAAGGAAATTGACGTTCCATGTCTTATCTCCCCAAGGAATCGGCGGTGTTGTGCTGCGAACCGCGAGCCGAGGCGCTCGCCGGGCCAACACCTGTAGTCCTCATCGTCGACGACGATGCCTCACTGGTGAGGTTGCTCGCCTCGCTCGTCGAAGACTGTGGCTATATCCCCATCATCGCCTACGACGGCGTCGAAGCGCTGCAGATGGCGCGGCTCTTTCGCCCAGATCTGATCCTTACCGATTTGGTGATGCCGCGTGCTACCGGCGCGGAGTTGATCGAGAATGTCCGGGCCGAGGCAGCCACCGACGGCTGGCCCGCGCCCGCGACGGTGCTGCTCTCTTCCTCATCCCGGCACAGCATGCGTGCGGTCGATGCCGATGTGCGCCTCTCCAAACCGTTTGACATCGAAACGATTGAAGGCGTGCTCCATCGCTTTCTCGGCTGACCGCCGCATCTCGCCGCTCGCTTTTCCGGCCGCGTTGGAACGCATCACCCACCCGCGCGCACGCTAATTACAGCTTCGCGGCTCCGAGGTTGATCGCCACAATCGCCGCGCAGACGAAGGCGATGCCAGCGAGGCCAGTAATCCCCCCAGCAATCGCAATCAACGGAATCGCGAACACCAGCGAAACGATCGCCAGATCACTGCGCTGTTTCGAGGTAAAGGCGTTATCCCGCGGTGGCTGTGCCTGTCGCGCCTGCGCCACCTCGCCAGTGATACGCTCCACCAATCGATCCAGGAACTGCTCATCAAATGCTGGGCCTAGCTCGTGTCGCGCCGCGAGTGTCGCCTGAATGTCGCGCTTCATATCCTCCGCGCGCTCCCGCCCTGGCTCAATGTTCACCGCGCGTTCCTCCCACGCTGGGTCTGTGCCGGTCATCTCACTCTGCGACACAAGTACGTTCCACCCGCGATCCGGTTACGCGGTATCCCTCGCGCGACCTGTGCTATCCGTATTCTGCCCGAGTGCCTGCGCCTAGCGAGTGGAGTGGGTCCGAGGCAGCCATAAGCCGAATTCTGTACCGCGCGTCCTCGCGGCTCGCGCGGTGGCAATCATCTTTCTACGACGACGGTTGCCCGCCGCCTCCAGCGGCCAACCCGGGAGGTGACGGGCGAGCCACCCGCGGGCCCTCGGGCGAACCCGACGACCACTTTCCCTGTCTGGCCTTGCTCCCGATGGGGTTTACCGCAGCCGGCCGGTCACCCGACCGCTGGTGAGCTCTTACCTCGCCATTTCGCCCTTACCCGGCAGACGAGCCGCCAGGCGGTATGTTTCTGTGGCACTGTCCTTAGGGTCGCCCCCACTGGCCGTTAACCAGCATCGTGCTCTGCGGAGTTCGGACTTTCCTCGACCACCGCCAGGGTGGCCGCGATTGCCTGTCTCCCTCGTACCCACTCGCATTCGTGCATTATAGCATGCGCTATAGCATGCGGTTGATGCCGCCGCCGCCATCTCCAAGCAATTCTTTATACCAGGTCAAAGCCCTTCCTATCGCGCTATGCTATACTTGGGATTGCCCCACGGGTACGGCGTGCAACTGTCCCCGGAGCAGCTGTTTTGCATTCCAAACCGATCAGGCGCGGGTGTTTTTGCGCTGGAAGGTACGTTGGAGGGGATCATGCCGTACGACGTCACGCTCATTCCCGGTGATGGCACCGGGCCGGAAATCTCAGAAGCCACTCGCCGCGTGCTCGAAGCCACCGGCGTCGAATTTCGCTGGCACGTCAAAGACGCCGGTCTCGCCGTCTTAGAGAAAACCGGCACAGTGCTGCCCGACGACGTCATCGCCTCGATCCGTGAAACCCGCGTCGGTCTCAAGGGTCCGATTACCACACCGGTTGGCAAGGGATTCCGCAGCGCCAACGTCGCCCTCCGCAAGAGCCTCGACCTCTACGCCAATCTGCGGCCAGCGAAATCCTTCCCCGGCCTGCGCTCGCGCTACGAAAACATCGACCTGATCATCGTTCGTGAGAACACCGAAGACCTCTACGCGGGCATCGAGTTCCAGCGCGGCAGTGCCGAGATGGATGAACTGGTGGACTTCATCGCCCGCACAACCGGGCAGAAGTTGAGCCGCGACGCGGCGATCAGCTTCAAATACATCTCCGTCGCCGCCAGCCGTCGCATCGTCAAGTTCGCCTTCGAATACGCTCGTGCCAACGGGCGGCGCAAAGTCACCGCCGTCCACAAAGCGAACATCATGAAGTTCTCTGACGGTCTTTTCTTGCAGACGGCGCAAGAGGTCTCCAAAGAATACTCCGACATTCAGTTCGAAGACCGCATCGTCGACAACATGTGCATGCAGCTTGTGCAGAAGCCAGAGCTTTACGACGTGCTCGTACTGCCGAACCTCTACGGCGACATCCTCTCCGACCTCTCAGCAGGGCTGATCGGCGGCCTCGGCGTCGCGCCGGGCGCTAACATCGGCGCCGACTACGCTGTCTTCGAGCCCGTCCACGGCAGCGCGCCGAAATACGCCGGCCAGAACAAAGTCAACCCGATGGCGATGATGTTCTCCGGCGTCCTGATGCTGCGCCACCTCAAAGAGCGCGACGCGGCGAACCTGCTCGAAGCCTCGCTCGCCTCCGTCATCGCCGAAGGCAAGAACGTCACCTACGACCTCAAGCCGCGACCAGATGATCCCACCGCCGTCGGCACTTCGCAGGTCGCCGACGCCGTCATCGCCCGCATGCAAGAGATCCGCACCCGTTAGCAAACCGCGCCTCGTTGGAACCGAACGCTCCCCTGGTTGCTCGTCTCAGGCTGCTTGGGCATCTCGATCCGCTCACCAAACCGCCATCGCCTGAGTTGCAGCCTGGCGAGCGCCCCTCGCCGCTGTCGAACACGACGCTGACCGATCGCTGTCGCGCCCTACCGACGACCCCAAACGGGCCGGCTCGCGCGGCAGCGTCGTCATGTGCGTTCAGCCGCATTCCGCTCGTACTCGCGCCATCGCCCGCTTCCACTCGTGGCCGTGGTAGACGCCCGCCACCGACGCTAAGACGCCGACACCTGCCTACCACGCATGGCGTCGCGTCACCAATGCCTTCTCACCTGTCCCGCCATCCCCCACTTGCGCCCAACACAATTTCGTGTTAGTTTAGTAACATGAATATGAACCCTGAGGCGGCGCCTGCGAAGCGAGGCTACCGCATGACTGCACGCGCGGCGGCGGCGGCGGCCACTCGTGCGCGCATCCTCGCGGCTGCCGTTGCCTTGTTCTGGGAGCGACCGACGGCCGATCTGTCGCAGGAGGCGGTGGCACGCAGCGCCGGCGTGTCGCTCCCGACGGTGATCCGTCACTTTGGAGATAAGGAGGGTCTGCTTGCTGCTGCGATTGAGCGGGAGGCCGAGCGGATCGGCCGCCAGCGCAACGAGGCCCCGGTCGGTGATGTCCGCGCCGCCGTGCGGATCCTGTTCGACCACTACGAAGAACTCGGCGATGCGGTGCTGCGCCTGCTCACTGAGGAGAGCCGCTTACCTGGTCTAACTCCGATCGCCGAGCGTGGGCGCGCGACCCACGAGGCATGGTGCGAGCGTGTCTTCGCACCGGCGTTGGCCGAATTACGCGCGGACGCTCGCGCGCGGCGGCTCGCCGAGTGCATCGCCGTCACCGATGTCTTCGTCTGGAAGCTGCTGCGCCGCGACCGCGGGCTGAGCCGCGACGAGGCCGAGCTGGCCGTGACCGAGTTGGCCGAGCCACTCATGCGAACTGCCCCGCGCCCTCTGGAATAGTGCTCCCTCCGGTAGTGAGGGCGCATGTTCAGACAGCGCGGGCGAAGACGATGTCTCTATGGTTCTGGATGGAGGACACGATGAGTCGCTTTGCGTTCGTGACCTGGGATGGTGGGGGCAACGTGCCGCCTGCGATGGGTATCGCGCAGGAACTGACCCGGCGCGGGCATGCTGTCGAATTCTTCGGCTACGAGCCGCAGCGGAGCCGCTTTGAGGCGCAAGCCATGGCGTTCACGCCGTTGCGGCGAAGCGGTTCCTTTGATGTCTATCGGGCCTCCGAACCCGCCGAACGGATCGCCGGCCTCATGGCCAATGTCTGGGCAAGCCCTGAACACCTCGACGACGTCCCAGAGGCAGCGGCGAGCAGTGCTGCCGATGTGATGGTTATCGACTTCATGCTGCAGGGCGCGCTGGCGGCCGCGCCACGTGTGCCGGTGCCCGTGGCTGTCTTGGCCCACTCGACGGTCTCCGGGCTGATCCCGCCGCCCGACGTACCGATGGGCGCGGCCCGCCTTGCGGCCACCAATCACGTGCGAGCGCGAGCGGGCCTATCGCCGTTGCAGCGCCTCCCAGATGCTTGGGCCGAATACCTAACCGTGGTGACGACCATACCCGAACTGGACCCGGCGTCTGCCGCCGCCGGCGCGTTGGTGCGCTACGTCGGCCCTGTCTTCGAGCAGTATCCGACTGCTACCTGGCAGTCCCCATGGCAGGCGGGCGATCCGCGCCCGCTCGTGCTCGTCAGCTTCACGACAACGCGGCTGTGGGATCAGAGCACGCGCATCCGCAACACGCTTGAGGCGCTCAGCGAAGAGCCGGTACGCGTCCTCGTCGTCGCGGCGCATCCCGACGACTACCAGCAGCTCCCGGCTAACGCGGCGATCCGGCGCTTTGTGCCGCATGGCCTCGTCCTGCCCACAACGGCGCTGACCATCACCCATGCCGGTCATGGTACGGTGGCCGCGTCACTCGCGCATGGCGTCCCCCTGGTGGCGCTACCCAACCCGGCCGCGGACCAACCGTTCCTGGCTGCGACACTGCAGCGCCTCGGTGCGGGCCTCGCGCTCGATGGCGCGGCCGGTCCCGAGACTATTCGCGACGCGGTCCACGAGGTACTGAGGCAGCCGTCATATGCGCAGGCAGCGCGCAGGCTGGCAGACGTCATTCGGGCCGCGCCGGGCGTCTCCCTGGCAGCAGCCGAGCTCGAGCGCCTCGCGGATGCCGCCTGCGCGGAAAGCGCCTGATATCGCCAATCCGCCAGACATCTTGCTGGAGCGCATCTCGCAACCCAGATCGCCGCAGCGCACCCGTGTCGGGGAATGCGCGTGAAACGTCGAGCGTTTGGCATCAACCGTCTCGGCGCTTTCCTGGAAGGTGGTGCTCGCGAACCGCCACAGCGTCAGCCAACGGTTTCTCCGCTAGAGCGTAATCGCGTAGCGCGAAATGTGGACGCCTGTTGACGTCGAGATCCCCTGGCTCGTCAGAACGCCGCCGTTCTTCTCGATAATGCGCGCCGAGGCCACATTCGCGGTATCGCAGATCAGCAACATGCGCTGCATGCCGCGCTCGCGCGCTCGATCCAACGTCAATGCCAGAATACGCGTGCCATACCCGCGTTTCCGCGCGCCGGGCCGGATCGCGTACCCGATGTGCCCGACGGCATCTTCGAGTTCCGGCGAGAGCGTGTGGCGCAGGGTACTGCGTCCGACGATCTCGACACCCTCAAACACCAGCCAGTAGGTAGATGAGGCAACATAGCCACCGGCGGGCAAGTTGCGGCCGTGCGCGTTGGCCTCCAGCAGCGCGATATACGCGGCGAAGTCACGTCCCGCGAGCGCGCGATTCTCGGCGTTCCAATAGCGCTCGCCTGCCGCATCAAACTCCGCGACCATCGGCCAGAAAGCCACTTCCAACGTGGCGGTCGGCGTGACGAGCATCAGTTCACTGCCGTCCATACGGCCCCTCCTCGCCAGTGCCTCCTGGCGCCTTCGGTCGTCTCCACGGCCATCACTCACTGCGGCCCGATTCCTGCGAGCGCAGCGACCGGGTCTCATCCCTGGAGGATGTGACGCGTGTGAGGAAACGAGAGCGGCCACCATGGAGAATGCATCCGGCACGACCGCACGCCATCACTTGCGGATGCCGCCCCCCGGCGGCGAACAGACGAACCCCGACCTGCTCAAAGTGCTCCGCGCGGAAGAAATACTCGCCGCCTTGCCGCCCACCGACCAGGGTGACGGCTGCCCAGATCGCCCCCTCGTCACGCCCGCTGGCCCCACGGACGCCGACGGCCCGCCCCACTCGACGCGCACTGAACGACGCGCACTGAACGACGCGCACTGAAGCGTCAACCTCGGCTACCTGCCGCCAGGCACCGCGTCCTGCGTGTCAGTCACTGCTGCCAGCACCGGCAGCACATGCGCGTGATGGTCGATTTGCAGTTCATTGATCACCCGCGCCACACCCGGCGTCGCCCCGGCGATTTGCTGCGCCGCCTGCCGAGCTTCCTGCGTGTGCACCCCGCCGCGCAGGTAGACCGTGCCGAGCAGCGGATACACGCCGATATACTCGCCCGCCGTCCGCGGATCGCGCGCCAGCGCCATCGAGACCGCTGGGGCAAGGTCTGTATCGGCCACCAGATCGTTATGCACCTCGGCCACGCCACGGATCCCCACCAACTGATCGCCGATCAGCCTGCGGTTCAAATCGCTCGACACGTGCCCCCGCAGCCAAATCACCCCGTCGATCGCCACCACTGAGAACCCCGGCAGATCGACGCGCAGCGGGACGTAATCGTAGATCGCCGCCGTCGCCTCCTGCGCCAACTCGTCGTCGTCGCGATACGGTGTCAGGCGGTTCGCCGGCGTCGCTCCCAGGTCGACGGTAATCTGCTTTGCCGCGATGCCCGTGATATGTGCGGCAGGAACCAGCGACTCGCGCCCCATGCGTTCCACCACGAGATGCCGTGGAGCGCCGGTCTCCGCGTGGACCGTCAGTTGCGTCAAGTGACCAAGGCTGCGTCCGCCGGCGCTCACCCCAGTTGACCCCTTGAGCGTTTCCCCGCTCGCCGCGCTCGGCGCCTGGAGGATTTCCGCGAGCGGAATGCTTAGTGTCACCGACGCCGCCGTGCCTTCGGCCACCTGATGCAGCGGCACGAAGTGCACCTTCTCCCAAAAGCTCGTCCTGACGCCAACCGCGGCGATCGTCCGTGACTTCGCCTCGGCCACCACGCAGTACAGCTTCCCTGCCCTGCCGTCGCTGGCCTCAACATCTGCCCCAAAGCGGAACTTGCGGACCTCCGCGAACGCCATTACCTGCGGATCGAGTGGCTGCATAACGCTCCGAGTCCTCTCGCTCTCCGTCGATAAACCTGGCCCATCGCTGCGGCCACAGTCCGCCAGAGTATCCCACAAAATGGTACCATGGTGCGACTCGGCGCGGCAATACGCATGACCGCCTACATGACTGCCAATGCCTATCGATTCTGCCCCATTCTGCTCGGGGCCGCGCCAGGATCAACACCTCTCTGCCAAGGATGCATTTCGACGGCGCTAGCCGCGCTTCCCTTCGCTGCCGAAGCGCCCGAGGCGCTCAACGCACCTATCTCAACCCCGCTGGCCAGCTTTCGCGCCCGACCATCACCACCCGCCTGGAACATCTCTGATGCAAGCGCCGTCATAGACGTAGAGCGCGCGCCGTGCTACAGTCGTGCGGCACCGATTCTCATGCCAAGCGCGTTTGGCGATGGGCCGTTGCACCGCCAGGGAGCGGCACGGCATTCCTGTCGGCCTCGGCAAGCGCGCGAGACATACCAACGCGCGAAGCTGACCCGATACTAAGCATAACGAACAATCTGTGAGCGCGGGCATCACTCCCGCCCATGGATGGAGGCACGCATGGCCCGCACTGCCGAGACGGCGCCCCGGCGGCGTGGCGTCCCCTTTGTCCGCACCGTGGCGCTCTCGCTCTGGCGCCTGCGCCAGACCTGGCGGATGCTGCTCGTCTCGGGCCTCGGTGTGCTCGCCGCCGTCATGCTCGTCTGTGCGGTGCCCCTCTTCTCGCAGGTCGCCATGTCCGCCGGCCTCCGCGATCGCCTGGCGCAGATCCAGCAGGGGGCTCCAGTTATCCTCTCGGGCTATACCAATAGCCCCAGCACCGGACTCCTCACCCAGGCGCAGGCGCAGATAGATCCCGTCGTGCGCCGCGAAATCGGCAACTACCTCGCGCCGGGCACGTCCTCTGCGCTCGTCGAATTCTTCTTCGGCGGTCCCCAACAACTCGGTAGCGGGCTCAGCTCCCAACCCCTCACCATCTACGGCGCCGACATGACCGGCGATACGTCGGCATATACCCTCGTCTCCGGCCGGCTGCCGAAACCCACGAGCACCGACCTGGAGGTCGCGGTTCCCCTGTCCGTCGCCAACGCCAACAACATCAACCTCGGCGACACCCAAACGCTCACGATTCCCGGTCCCACCAACAGCCACCAGGTCACCATCACCGTCGTCGGCATCCTGGCAAATCCGCTTGCCGAAGGCAACCCCTTCTACTTCGGCGAAGGGACCGCCGTCTACGATTCTGGCCCATCTGGCCCAGTCAACATCTCTGGTCCCAACGCTATCCTGAGCTCCGCCGATACCCTGGTGAATATCTACAACACGCTCGGCTCCACCACCGGCGGTTATCCACCGATGTCCTACCGCTGGACCTACCACATCGATCTCTCGCGGCTCTCCGTCAATTCGATCTCCGACCTCACCGCCCATCTCGACGCGCTCAATGGCCGCGACTACAGTGCGCTCAACGGCACCCTCAACCTCAACATCGGCGAAAGTGACGCGCTCCACGTTATACTGCAAGACTACTTCGCGCGGGTGATCGTCGCCCAGATCCCCATCGGCCTGCTGCTGATCCAGGTGCTTGGCCTCGTACTGCTCTTCATCGGCCTGATGGTCTCGATCCTCGTCGACCGCCAGGCCGAGGCGATCGCCGTCCTGCGCAGCCGTGGCGCCTCGCGCGGCCTCGTGCTGCGGACACTCACCGTGCAAAGCATCGGCGTCGGCCTCCTCGCCCTCGTCGCCGGTCCATTGCTGGCGTTGCTGCTCGTGCGTGGCGTCACTCAGCTCGCACTTCCCCCAAGCGACCAGTCCGCGCTCAACGTCCTCACCGACGATCCCCTCGCCGCCGCCTGGGGCGTGCGCTGGTTCGCATTCGCCGCTGGCGTCTGCGCCATCGTCGCCATGATCGTCGCCACCCGTCGCGCCGCCAATAGCAATGTGCTGGCGCTGCGCCGCGAATCCGCTCGCACACGCGGCAAACCTATCTGGCAGCGTCTCAATCTCGATCTCGTTTTCGCCGCCTTCGCCGTGCTCGGCTACGCCGCCTACAGCTACATCGTCGCTCACGTCGGCGGCTCGGTGCGGCCATTCCTCTCCGTGCTCGCCCTCTTCGCCATGATCTTCCTCATGCTGGCGGTGGTGATGCTCTTCCTGCGCTTCTTCCCACTGCTGCTGCGGCTCTTTGCCCGCATCGCCAGTCGCGGCGACAAAGCTCCGCCGATGCTCGCCATCGGCCAGATGGCCCGCTCGCCACGCCAGGCCAGTCGCATGTCCCTGTTACTAGCGCTCTCCACCGCCTTCGCGCTCTTCGCCGTGATCTTCGCCGCGTCCCAGGCGCAGCGCGCCACCGACGTCGCCACGTATCAGACGGGTGCCGACTTCCATGGCGGCGTCGCCACTACGGCCACCGGCCCCGCCGCCCTGTCGCAGTTGACGCGCAGCTACGGCGCTATCCCTGGCGTCATCTCCGCCTCACCCGTCTACGAAAACCAATTCTACAGCCCCTCAGGGCAGCAGATCGAAATCCTCGCCGTCGACGCCGACACCTTCGGCCACACCGCCATCTGGACCCCGCAAGACGCTACCCAATCGCTCAGCGCGCTGACGGCAACGCTCGCCGCGCAGCGCGGATCCGCCGCCACTGCCGTTCCCGCCATCGTGGACGACGCGCTCTGGCAGTCGCTCCATCTCACCCAGGGCGCGACCTTCAGCCTCGTGCTCGATTCCAACGCCTCCACGAACCGAACGCTCTTCATCGCCGCCGCGCACGTCATGCACATCCCACCCGTCGACGACGGCAGTGACGCCTCGCAAGGTTTCGGCTCCTCCGCCCTGCTCGTAGACTACGCAACCTATAGCAGCGTCACCGGTGCACAGCCCAGCCCGAACGCGATTTGGCTCCGCACCAGAGACGACGCCGCATCGCTGGCGAGCGTCCGCGCCGCGCTGACCAATGGACCCTTGCAAGTGACCAACCTCCTCGACCGCCGCCAGTTCCTCGCCGACACGATCCGCGATCCCCTGCGCCTCGACCTGCTGAGCGTCCTCGCCATCGCCGCCGGTACCGCGCTGCTGCTCGCCCTCGTCGGCATCCTGCTCGGCTCGTGGCTCAGCGCTCGCACGCGGCTTACCAGCTTCGCCCTCCTCCGCGCCCTCGGCAGTGAGCCGTCGCAGCTTGCCAGCGTCCTCCTCTGGGAACAGGGCATCGTCTACACCCTGGCGCTCGGCCTCGGCGTGCTCCTCGGCTTCGTGCTCTCCGCCGCCGTGCTCCCCGTGATCGTCTTCACCAACGGCAGCGTCCAAACCATCGCCAGCAGCATCGACGTCCCGCCCGTCCAAACCGTGATCCCCTGGCCCACCGTAGGCGCCGTCCTTGGCGGCCTACTGCTCCTCTGCGCCTCCGCAATCCTGCTCATGACTCGCATCGTCGCCCGCCCGTCCATCAGCCAAACCCTCCGCCTGAACGAAGACTGATGTGCGCGCGGGCGTAGCATCCCTGCCAGGCGAAGTCGTGTTTCAGCGCGATAACGAACCGGCCACTTCGCGTCGACACGCCGCCCAAAGCGAAAGTGGTCGCGGCCAGCCACGCTAGCGTCCGCGGGCGTAAGTCATCGGGCCGACGAGCTGCGCCAGCCCTTTCAGCTCCATCATCACCAGCGCACCCGCGACGGTGGCGACGGGGAGGCCAGAGGCGCGGCAGAGTTCATCGATGTGGCGCGGTTCGCCCAGCGGATCGAGCAGCGCCAGCAGTCGCGCTTCGTCGTCGTTGGCGGGAAGTTGCTCGCGGAGTTCCATTTGTTGCGGCGCGAGATGCAGGTTAAGCTCGCTGAGCAGGTCGTTGACATCGGCGACGAGCTTGGCGCCGTCCTGAATCAGCCGGTTGGCCCCAGCGCTGGAGCGGCTCGTGATGTTCCCCGGCACCGCGAAGACGTCGCGCCCGTGTTCGCCGGCGAAGCGCGCGGTGATCAGCGCGCCAGAATCCTCGGGACACTCGGTGACGAGCACACCAAGCGAAAGACCGCTAATTAACCGGTTGCGCGCGGGGAAGTTGCCAGGGTCCGGCTGCGTTCCCGGAGCGAATTCGGTGACCACCGCCCCCCGTTCGACGATCCGCGCGGCGAGCTTGGCGTTCTCCGGCGGATAGACCAGATCTGGCCCGCAGCCAAGCACGGCGATGGTGCGGCCACCGGCGTCGAGCGCGGCGGCGTGGGCATGCGTGTCGATGCCTCGCGCCAGCCCGCTGACCACGGTGACACGCTGTTGCGCCAACTCGCTTGCCAGTCGCTCGGTCACTTGCTTGCCGTAGGTCGTGGCGCGGCGCGTGCCGACGATGGCGACGGCCCAATCATCCTCGTCGGTGAGCGAGCCGCGCACGTAGAGCAGTGGCGGCGGCAGCGGTATCTCGCGCAGCAGCCGCGGATAACGCGGATCGCTGATCCGCACGACGCCGACGCGCAGCTTGACGAGGCGCTCAACCTCCGCCTCGGGGACGATGCGCCGCCGCTGCTGCTCGAACGCCGCCGCGGTGCGCGCATCCAGCCCGCCACGCTGCCATTCCGCGGGACTCGCCGTCCACGCCGCCTCGGCGCTGCCAAATGCGTCGAGCAGCAGCTTGAAGCGCGCGGGGCCGATCCCTTTGACGCGACTGATCGCAAGCCAATATGGCAGATCAGGGTCGCCGAGATCGTAGCTCGGCTCCGGCAGGTCCGACGGCGAGGTATAGGCCACGGCACGCGGCGCAATCCAACCGTCCGCGGGCGGCTCGGCGATACGTGCCTCCGTAGCGGACGGCCCTACGGCGTTTGCCAGCGCGTCGTCTTCGCTGAGCGGCTGTCGCGGCATGCGGCCAGATCTTTCCTGATCACTGGTGTAGCCCAGTGCTTGTGGCTACTGAGCGGGACCACATCGGCGCCACGCCTGGATCGCCGAGCACCACCAAACCAGTGGCAGTGTACGCTGAGTTCTTCGAGCACGCAACCAGCCAGCTTCGCCATCCACGGCGATCAACCGATGGCCAGTCCCAGCAGGAAGTGCGCGGTGGCGAGGGCGAGCACTGGCGGCATCAGTAACAGCAAGACTTCGTGGATGCGCCGCGAGCGGCCCCAGATGCCCAGCACCATGAACGCCGGGAAGGCCATCAGCACCAGCCGCGCCTCGCCCTGGACCGCGGCAACGGCATTCGTGGCGGGGAAGAGCGAGAGATAGACCACCATCGCGATCACGTAGAGTCCATAGCTCGCCGGCAGCAGGCGCAGCGCGGCGACCGCCAGCGCGACGAAGACCAGTAGCGCGGCGAAATTGAGGATGAGATGCGCGGCGCCAAAGGATCGCCCGCTCGCCACGCCGCCGAAGATGCCTCCGATGCCCTCGACGTAGGTCACCCATGGCCAGTTCAAGCTGCGGCCCCAGTAGCTCTCAGCGTGCAGGTAGGCCAACGGATCGCGATGGTCGAGCGCGAGATACGCGCTATAGAGTCCGGCTGCGGCGGGGATCAGCGCCGCCCAGGCGACTTCCCACCAGCGCGCTTTCCGGGCGCGCAACGCCATCAGCCACTCGACGGCGAACGGTACCAGCAGCAGCACGCCCGCCGAACGGGTCAGCGTCGCCAGCAGCCCGAGGACGCCCGCGAGCCACCAGCGTCGATCGCGCAGCGCCGCGAACGAGCAGAGCGACAGGAACAGGAAGAGTGACTCGCTATACGGGGCGAAGAAGTAGAACGCGGTCGGAAAGATGGCGAGATAGAGGATCGTGCGACGCGCGACCTCTGGCCCCAACTCACGCTCGGCAAGTCGCCGCAACGCGACCAGCGCACCGAAGAACGCGGCATTGGCGATCAGCAACCCCGCAAGCAGGTAGTTGCCGCCAGTGACGGGACCGAGCACATGCTCCAGGCCGGGGAAGAGCGGCCAGAACGCCGTGCGCCAGAGTGGATGGTAGCCGTTCGCGGCGATGTAGGCGAAGTGGCCGGCGTCCTGATAGCCCCAGCGCGCAAGCAGCGAGCCGAGTCCACTGGCGCCGCCCGGTTGGAGAAGCGCCGGCACCAGCAAGGAAAGCAGCACAAAGAGCGCGCGACTCAGCAGCCAGATCCAGGCGGCGTCGCGCCAGATCGTGCCCTGTGGTGTCTCCGACCAACGGCGGAAGCGCAGGTAGCGGGCGCGCACCCGTTCGCCCAGCCGCGAGGCAGCCTCGTCGCTCGCCGACTGTGGAGGCGCGGCCTGCTCAATCTGCATCGATCCACCCCCGGCACTTTCTCCCAGCCTGGCGTCGTGTATTGCGTACCGGGCTCGTCGCGGGCCGACGCCATGACGCCATAATGATACCAGAGACCCTGCCGCTGGTATAAATGGTTCCCCGTCAGCGTTGCCGAATACCCCTCCCGGCACCGCGGACGCGCCGCCCGAGAAGTGCGCTGGAAAGCCATACCTGGCACGGATATTGTGAATACTCAACGCATCCCGCGCGGCCCCGCGGACAAGCGCAGTCTTGCGGCGCGCAATCTCGGCAATCTCATCGGCTCGCGTGCAAGCATGGAGGAGGACACACATGGCATCCGCGACGTCGCCCACGTCTGATCGCATACGCCAGCAACCGTCGCGCCGCACTGCAAGATACCCAACAACCGGCAAAGCGCGACGAGCAGCACATCACGCAAGACGTGAAGCAAGACGTCGGTACACTCGGCAAATTCTGGCAGAAGCTCAATAACGACTGGGTCTTCAATTTTTCCGGCACGCTCGCCTACGGGTTTTTGACCTCGATCTTCTCGATCCTGTTGGTCGTCATCGCCATCGGAGGACTGATCCTCGGCACGCTCTCAGTTGGCAGCCGATCGCAACTCGAAAACGGCATCGCCAACGCGCTACCCGGAGGCGCGAGCGGCTACGGCGGCCAGATCGTCCGCGCGGCGACGCACAGCCTCAACTCCAGCGCATCACTGATTTTGATCGTCGGTATCGTTGCCGCACTGGTCGGCGGCTCGGGCCTCTTCGTGACGATGGAAAATGCCTTCGGGGTGATCTTCCGCCTCCGTGGGCGCAATTTCATCCACCAGCGGATCATGGCGATCGGCATGCTGCTGATCTTCGTCGTGCTGGCGCCGATCATCCTGCTCGCGTCGTCTGTGCCGCCGATCGTGCTGCACGCGCTCGGCATCGGGTCGAGCAATCCGGTCGCGGCGTTCCTTTTCCAGGCGAGCGGACTCGCGGTGGCATTTATCGTTGCCGCGATCTTCTTCGGCGCGATCTACGTCGTCGTGCCCAACAAACCAGTGCAACCGCGCGAAGTGTGGAAGGGCACGCTGGTGGCGGCGGCGCTGCTAGTGATCTACGAAACCCTCTTCCCCTTCTACGAAAGCTTTTTCCTCAAACCGGGGAACTACGGCTCCATCGTCGGCTTCGCCTTGGTGATTGTGATCTTCTTCTATTACCTCGCGTTCATCCTGCTCGCTGGCGCCGAGGTCAACTCCTGGGCGCTGGGCCAGCGCGAGACCGCCGCGCCGATCGACGCCATCCTCCATGAGCTCCAGGCGCACAATACCACCCGCGGCGCCGCTGGCCCGACGGCGGGCCGGCCATACGAAGATCTACAGGATCACAAGGGCGCCAGCGCGATGGATAGCACGCCAGACGCCATCGAGCATGAGCGACACGATCATCAGGACGACGCGTTGCCGCCGAAGTACGCCGAGTCCGGCGTCACCGAGTCGGGCTATCGCCTGACCGACAAGGATGTGCAGGACATGGTGGGATCGAATGCCGAGCCGAACCCGGAGGCGATCGCCGGCGTGTCACTCGGCAAGCTGCCGGGCGAGCATCTCGACGCGACGAACGCGGCGGTGCCGGTGACCTACTCCGAGACGCTGCGCCAGCGACGCGGGGCCATCACGCTCTCGCTGAACCGCACGGAGAAGGCGACGCTGGCCGCGCTGGCGGCTTCGGGCGCGGTGGCGCTGCTCGGCCTCTTCCGCGCCGTGGGGGCGCTGCTACGCGGAAACGATCGCGACCGCGCGACGGCCTAGACCTCTGCCGGGCGTGCGCGTTCCCCTCGCGTGCCCGGCGCCTTCGCTTAGCGGCTGAGGACGACCTCGCCCACCGTTCGCTGCTGATCGCTGGCGAGGAATGGGGCGATGTGGCGGGCGAACCAGCCGCCGCCGAAGACCTTCGCGCCATTCGCGGCGGTGCCAGCGTCGTCCCAGAAGATCACCACGGTGGCGCGATCCTCCGACTCGCGGACGAGGTGGAACGCGCGGAAGCCCGGCTGCGCGGCGAGCACCGCCGCCCCGTCGGCCTCCAGCCCTTCGCGCACCTGCTCAACGGGGATCGCCAGGTGGAGATGATTGATCACGGCGAACATGTGTGCGCCTCCTCTCGATGTGCCGCTGCTGAATGGAGCGTGCCCTCAGATGCCCGTGAAGGTTGGCTTGGCGTAAGCGGGTCGTGGGCCTGCGTAGCCAGCCTTCGCCTGCTCTGCCGAAACCGTGGTTTTGATGTTGCCGCGCACGTTGAACTCGGCGACCACCCGCATCCATCGCGGAGCGAGCGCCGCGAGCAAATCGTCAAGGATCTCGTTCGCCACGCCCTCGTGGCTAATGCCCCGGTCGCGGAAGCCATTGATGTACAGCTTCAGACTCTTCAGCTCCACGATCGACGTATCGGGTACGTAGTCCACCACGATCGTCGCGAAATCGGGGTAGCCGGAGCGCGGGCAGAGGCACGTGAATTCCGGGATCTCGAAGTGGATCACGTAGTCGCGCTCCGGGCGTGGATTCGGCCACGGCTCCAGCGTATTCTCCTCGATGGCCCGCTGCCCATACGGCTTCTCCGCCGCTCCCGTCGATTTCGACTTCGCCATACGTGTTCTATCTCCCCTCGCGCACCGGCGGCGCCAACGTGCGTACACTATTCCTGAGCACCATATTGTATCGCACCGCTAGCCCGGAGTCGCGCATGGCTGGTAGCGCAGATCGCGGACACTCGGTTGTCGCCGTCGTGCTCTGCGCGGGGCAGGGCAAGCGCATGGGCGCGCCCACGAATAAAGTCTTCGTCTCGCTGGCAGGCAAGCCGCTGCTCGCGCACACGCTCGCGGCCTTCGAGGCGTCAGACGCAGTGGACGAGACGCTGCTCGTCGCGCATCCCGACGAGTTGGCCGACTGCCGCGCCATCGCTGCCGCCTGCGAGGCGCGCAAGGTCGCGGACGGTAATCGCCGGCGGGGCCACGCGCCACCAGTCCGAGGATGCCGCGCTGGCCTGGCTGCGGGCGCGCATCGAAGCCGGAACCGTCGCGGTCGTGCTGATCCACGACGGCGCGCGCCCCTTCGTCACGCCGCACGAAATCGACGGCGTGGTGCGCGCGGCGCATGAGCACGGCGGTGCGCTGCTGGCAACTCCGCTCGAGCCGGACGAGCTTGTCGCCGTAGTAGACGCGGATCACACCGTGTCCGAAATCGCCGCCACCCAGGGTCTCTGGCGCGCGCAGACACCGCAGGGCTTCTCCGCCAACGAGCTGCTGCGCGCCTACGACCTCGCCCGCGCGGATGGCTTCGATGGCACCGACACCGCCGCCTCCTACGAACGCCTGGGCCACCGCGTCCATGTCGTGCGCGGCAGCGCCGACAATTTCAAGGTGACGACGCCGGACGATCTGCTCCGCGCCGAAGCGCTGCTGACGCGACACACGGACGTATAAATCGCCCAATGCGTTAGGTTAAATTTCTCGCCGAGCGGGAGATACAACAATACTGGTACGCAAGCTTCTAATCCTCGTAAATTGGGCATTTGTGCCAGATGAGCGGCGTCGCTCGTTTTCTTGACTTTTCCGCTTGTGGAACGTATATAGTCTTGGGCCTGTGTCGGCAACCACGCCATTGCAGCGCCGTCCACACGTCGAGTCGCCTCCTCGGGCCGCTATTGGGCCGCTCGCGGCGGTCGCGCACCGCGACACAACGCCGTTTGGGTAGGGAACTAGACTGAAGAGAAAGGGCAGTATGAGTACCGATGACAGCGCCATCGTCATCCGCGTCTCGCGCGGGACGTTGGTGGGCACGTACTTGAGCTGGTATATTGGCTGCTTCCAGACGGGAGACAGTTAGCGGCGCCGCACCGCACCAAAGGAGACTCTATTGTTCGGACCCCACCTGATCATCGACGGAACCCGTTGCGACACCAGCAAGCTTGCCGACCGCATCCTCGTCGAGCAAGTGATGAATGACTACCCCGCCGCCATTGGCATGACCAAAATCGGCGGCCCCTACATGTTCGAGTACCAGGCCCCCGACCCCGCGTACTCTGGCGTCTCAGGCATCGTGGTCATCGCCGAGAGCCACATCGCCATCCACACCTTCCCCGAGCTCGACTACTTCACGATGGACATCTTCTCGTGCAAGAACTTCGACCACGAGCTCGCCATCGACTACATCCGTAAGGCTTTCGACGTCAAAGAGATGGACCGCATGCTGGTGCAGCGCGGCCTCTCCTTCCGCGGCCCGCACCACGGCAAGCTCGGCGCGACGGATGAACTGATCGCCGCCGCCGATGCGCGACTGGCCGCCGGCATCGTCAGCAAAGAGACTGCCGTGCCAGGTGAGTTCGGCCCGCCTCCCGCTGTCGAAGACGGACGTGTCGCCGCGATAGCGCGCCGGGCGGAAGCCCCAGGCGACGCTCAGGGCGGACACATGATCTGGCCGCAGTACGGCGTAACGCCCGATCTGGGCACCTATGGCGCGGCAAGCGGCGAGCACGAGCCGGGCGCACGCCACGGGGCGATCGCGCTGCCGCTCCACGCGGCGGAGGCCCAGGCCATCGACGCGACGCAGGTGAACCCCACGGCATCGATCAGCGGGCTGCTCGACAAACTCACCTTCGCGGGTGGGCAGGGCCGCGCGCTCGGCCGCGCACTCGCGCAATGGGAGAAGCTGGCGCGCGACGACGACGCGACGATCGCCATGGCGCTCTCCACGCCCATCCTCGCCGACGGACTGCGCGAGCAGCTGGTCTACGCCGTCGACCATCGCTACGTCGATGTCGTTGTGGCGACCGCGGACGATCTCTTTGCCGACCTCTACGAGTCGCTGGGCCACGCGCACGTCGAGACCCCCACCGGTGCGACGATGACGGCGGCGGGTCGCGAGGCGACGCTCGCCTACTTCGACCACTTCCTCACCTCGCTGGAGACGACGCCCCTCGCCGCTGGCTTCGAGCTCTGGCGCGCCCTGGGAGAGGCGCTTCCCGCCACCGCGCCGCGCAAAGGGCTGCTGCAGGCCGCGGCAGCCGCCGATCTGCCGGTCTTTGCGGTGGGGCTGAGCGCGGGACCATTTGCCGCCGCCCTGCTGGCTGCGGGCGCCAAGGGACTAGGCGCGCCCCTCGATGCCTCGCGCGACGTGCTGGCGCTGGCGCGCGTGCTGGCGAGTGCGCCGCGGCTTGGCGTCGTGCGCGTTGGCGAGGGCGCGGCGGACGCCTTGCTCGCGCAGGCGCGCGAAAGTGCCGCCCTCGTCGACCGTCAGCCGACCACGTTGGTGGGCAGCCTCACGCTCGCTTCGGCGCATCCGTTTGTGCCGGGCGAGGGCCACATCGCGGCGACCGCAGAGGCGTCGTTGGCGCTGCCACTGCTGATCACCGCGCTCGCACAGCGCGTGCCTGGCTACCGCCGGTCGGCTCCGCGCCGCGTGATCGAAGTCGCACCCGCCGAGGTCGCCCTGGCGTAAGGTATGCACGAAGTAGTGCCGTGGGATGCCCATCGTGTTCCACGGCACTCACTTAATGGGATGTACCCGAGCGGGCGAGCTGGCACATTCAACTGATGGTGGTTGGCTGGCCGGCGTTTACGTCGCGTGCGCGGACCAGGATGCGCCCTGGCCGCCAGAGTGGCACCCGCGGGCACGCGATAGCAGCCGAAGACAGCGTGACATGCGCAGCAGGAGGCGGCATGGCGAAGGATGCACCGCGCGGCGCCAAGCGGACGCCAAAACAGCCTGATCCGGCGCAAAGCGGCGAGCGCATCGTCTACCGGGGAAAGCGCACCACCGTACGCCTTCAGCCAGTAACGCATGCCAATGGCCGCACCACCGACTACGAGATCGTCGCGCGGCCCGACGCCGCGGCGGTGGTCGCCCTGCGCCTCGCAGCGGATGGCACGCCCGAAGTGGCGCTGGTGCGTCAGCGGCGCCCGGCGGTGGATCGTGATCTCTGGGAGATCCCGGCTGGCATCGTCGAGCCCGACGAGCGCGACGCGCCAGAGCGCGCGGCGGCGCGCGAGTTGCGCGAAGAGACCGGCTTCGACGCCGGCGTCATCCAGGTGCTGGCCGCCGAATATCCTTCGCCAGGCTATACCACCGAGATCATCCACCTCTATCTGGCAACTGATCTCCGCGCGGCGAATGGCGGCCAGCAACTCGACCCCGGCGAAGACCTCAGCGTGCTCTGGCTCCCCCTCGATGAAGCGATGGCCCGCTGTCGCAGCGGCGAGATCACCGACGGCAAGACGTTCCTCGGCCTCTGGCTGGCGCGCGACGAGCTTGCGGGCGGCTCGCTGGCGCTGTGACACGTGCGCCTATCACGCCTCTTCCCCGCTCTGCTATACTCGGTCGGTAGTTAGTCGACCAGCGCCAGCCGCCACCAACACCAGACGGTCGTTGCGTGAGCGGTCGCTGGCAGCCGACGTAGGATATTTTAGCCGCTACCTGCATTCATCTCAGTGTCCCCTGTGGTGATATCGCTGTCTGCCGGAGGGTTGCATGTCGCTTGTCGAGGGCTACGAGATCGGCGGCTGCCGGGTGCTGCGCAAGATCGGCGCGGGCGGCATGGGCGAGGTCTATCTCGCCGAGCAGCTACGCCTGGGTGGCCGCCAGGTAGCCGTCAAGATCGTCAACCCCGAAGACCACAGCTTCGACACCGAAATCGCCGACGACCTCAAACGTCGCTTTGAACGCGAAGCCGCGCTGCTTGGTCGCCTCTCGCACCCCAATATCCTCCCCGTCTACGACAGCGGCGTGCAGGATGGCATGCTCTATCTGGTGATGGAGTACGTGTCCGATGGCTCGATGGCCGACGCCATTCGCGGCACCGCCAAGCATCCTCTCAAGCTGCCCGCCTCGATCCCCTTCACGATCAACGTCATCAGCCAGATCGGCGACGCGCTCCAGTTCGTCCACGATCACGGCGTCGTGCATCGCGACGTCAAGCCCGGCAACGTCCTCGTGCGTGTCCAGCCCGACGGCTCGTGGAAAGTGCTATTGGCCGACTTCGGCGTCGCCCGCGACCTCGACACCTCCTCCGCGCGGACGCAGGTAACCGGCACCTTCGCCTTCATGGCGCCCGAGCAGTTCAGTGGCTCGTTCTCGGCGGCAAGCGACCAGTATGCCCTCGGCGTGCTCACCTTCCTACTCCTCGGCGGGCGCACGCCCTTCGAAGGTGATCTCGCTGCGCTTACCAAGGCGCACATGTTCGACACCCCGCCTTCGCTGCATAAGCTCAACCTCGTCGTGCCGGTTGAGATCGAAGCGGTGGTCGCGCGTGCCATGGCCAAAGATCCTGCCGAACGCTGGCCCTCCGTCTCCGCCTTCGTCAATGCGCTCCAGGCGGCGGCGAACGGCGACACCATGGCAACGCGACCGGTCACCGGCGCATCCTACAAAGGCGATCGCTCGACGGCGCGCATGCCAGCGTCTGTCGGCGCCGCAAGCCGTGGGCAAGATCGCGGCCACATGCGCCTGTTGATTACCGCGCTAACCGCCGTACTGCTCGTGGCGGCAGCCGGCGGCGGGACCGTGCTGATCCGCCAGCAGCAGGATCAGCAGAACGCCCAGGCCACGCAGACGGCCCAGGCCGCGCTCACCGCCACCGCAGGCGTCACGCCGACGGCGACGCAGATCGCCTCGCTGCCGCAGTGCGCCCCGGGCACCACCCTTGGCGAGACGCAAGACGCCACCTGCGTGCCGCCACCGCCAGTCTCAGCCGGCACGCCGCTGCTCAACGCCACGGCGCCCACCTGCGATGCCAGCGGCGTTGCCTGGACCGTGAACACCAACACCACCAAAGCCTGCAACGGCCAGGCCAGTACGACCCTCACGGCGACCTCAACCACGAGTCTCGCCTGCATCGAAGACTTCAACCTGGCGAGCGGCGATGGCTACGCCAGTGTCTATGTCACCAACGGCAGTGGCGATCCAGTAATCGCCATTCGGCAGGCCCAGGTACCGCAGGGCAACAACCAGGTGCAGATCACCGGCTACTACTTCAAGGTCGATCCGGGATCTGGGCAGTATCTCTTCTACAAGGTCGACAGCAGCGGGGCGCCGGGCACCGCCACGCTGCAAAGCCTACAAGGTCCGCTGGCGCAGCACTTCGTGCTCGGCGTCCTTTATCAGGGCAGCAGCTTCACCTTCTACGTCAACGGCGTGAATGTCGGCAGCGCGAGCGACCCGACGTACACGACCGGCGGCTTCGGCCTCTGCGTCGATCAGGGCGCAACCACCTACCGCACCGCGCAGGTCTTCCCGCTCGCCGTCTGATCTCCGCCTCACATCCCGCGCGCCTGCTCACCAGCTTCCACGCCACCTCACGCCAAACCCGACTGCGCCGGAGCACAGCGCCCATGCCGCGCCAAATTTGCTGCAGACCGGTTTCGCGTCGATACACGTCGTCACGTGGTATACTCAAGTCATCAAACGGTGAGTCCCAACAAAGACGCCGCCTGCTCCACATCCGAGCGGGCGGCGTCTACGTTTCCCCAGCGGCAACGGTACCCCTCATGACCAGCCACCACGCCACAACCGGCACGCTCAGCACGCGACTCCATGCGCGCGGCATCGCGAGATGCCGTGACCGACGAACCGCGACGGCATGCTCCAAACGCCCAAACCGGCCGTATCGGCAATATTGCCACCTGAGGCGCCACGCCCGGCAGACCGAAACGCGGCCAACACGGCGACCCCATCTTCCTCCGCTGACAACCTTTCCGGCACGATCGGCAAGTTGGACCGCGCGCAAAATTGAAAATCCGGCAAGATCGGCAAGATCAGCTCCCGCCAAAAACGCGAAAATCGGCAGAATTGGGTGCTTCCTCGGCGGCCAAAAACGCGAAATCCGGCAAGATCGGCAAGATCGCTCCCCGCCAAATCTCCAAAAATCGGCAGAATCGGCAGAATTGGCAACTCCACCATCGGCACAAAAAAATGAAAATCCGGCAAGATCGGCAACGACCCTCCGCGCTCCCTCCCCTTCCCGCGCAAGGGAGGCGGCGCAGTCGCCCACTGGGGGCATGGCAGGGGTTAGGTTGCCGCTTCCGACGAAAAAGCGGAAGAAAACGGAAATTTCCGATCCCCGAGACGTAACCCGATACCACGTATTGGCGTCGCCTGTATACTATCTGCAGCATGCGAAGGAGGCCCTGTGGATGCCCATCCAGATGATCGACCACTGACTTCCGCTCCTCCCGATCAGGACCCGCGGCCGCACGGCAGTCACCCTCCGACCGCACGCGGGGTCGGCGGATTCCGTGCCGTCGCGCCGCGCACCTACGAGGCCGACCTCTCCGTCTCCGAGCCGGCGACCATATTCGAGGGTCTGCGTCGCGCGATCTTCGGCCTCCCCATCCCCGAACGCCTCGCGCGCCAGGAGCGACTCTCGCGGGGTCGCGCACTCGCCATCCTCTCCTCCGACGCCCTCTCCTCCGTGGCCTACGCCACCGAAGCCTCGCTCACCATCCTCGTGGCGGCGGGCGCGACGGCCCTCTCACGCAATCTGATCATCGGACTCGTCACCGCCGCGCTCATGCTCGTGGTCGGCGCATCCTATCGCCAAACGATCCACGCCTACCCCAGCGGCGGCGGCAGCTACACCGTCGCCCGCGGCAATCTCGGCCTCATCGCCGGGCTGGTGGCCGCCGCCGCGCTGATTCTCGACTACCTGCTCACCGTTTCCGTCAGCATCTCCTCCGGCATCGACGCCATCGCCTCGGCGTTTCCGGCGCTACTCCCTATCCGCCTCGAACTCGACCTCGGCGCGATCCTGCTGATCACACTCGTCAACCTGCGCGGTCTGCGCGCCGCGGGCAGCATCTTCGCGCTTCCAACCTACTTCTTCCTGGCGAGTTTTGGGCTAATGGTGATCTTCGGCATCATCCACGCGGCAACGAGCGGCGGCTTCACCACGCCCGTGCCACCCGCCGCTGGCGCGTTTCCCGCCTCCACCCAATCGCTGACCGCGCTGCTCGTCCTCACCGCGTTCGCCTCTGGCGCCTCGGCGATGACCGGCGTCGAGGCCATCTCCAACGGCGTGCCCATCTTCGCCGGAGAAACGCCCAGGCTGCGCGCCAGGCGTGCCGGCCAGACGCTGACAGTCATGATCGCGCTCCTGGCGACGCTCTTCCTGGCGACGACCTATCTCGCCTGGCGCTCGGGTGCCGCGCCTGCTCCCGGCGGCGCGCCAACTATCACGTCGCAGATCGCGCAGTTCGCCTTTTCCGGCGCCTTCGGCTGGCTCTTCTACGTCGTGCAGGCCGCCACGCTGCTGATCCTGGTCTTCGCCGCCAATACCTCCTTCAACGGATTTCCCCGCCTGGCGGCGATCCTCTCGCGCGATGGCTTCCTTCCAGCGTTCTTCGCCTACCGCGGC
This sequence comes from uncultured Chloroflexia bacterium, assembly GCA_963785845.1. Lineage (GTDB taxonomy): Bacteria > Chloroflexota > Ktedonobacteria > Ktedonobacterales > JADMIN01 > CAWAWP01. Next base: position 960,813 of record CAWAWP010000004.1, read on the forward strand.
GAACGTCTCGCCTTCTCCACCGGTATCCTCACCCTCGGTGCGCTCGGCGCGCTGCTCGTCTGGGTGTTTCACGGCAACGTCGTCGCCCTCATCAACCTCTACGCCGTCGGCGTCTTCACCGCGTTCACCCTCTCGCAATCGGGGATGGTGGTCCACTGGCTGCGCCTGCGCCACGGCGAGCGCGGCTGGCTCCCCCGCCTCCTGGCGAACGCGCTCGGCGCCATCGCCACAGCCGCCGTCACCGCTGTCCTCGCCTTCACCAAATTTGAGCGCGGCGCCTGGGTGATCGTCCTGCTGATCCCGCTGCTCGTGCTCGCCTTCCTCGGCGTCCACCGCTACTACGCGCGCCCCAAAGTCTTACGGGTGCCCGTCGCCCCGCCGCTGACCGCGGACGTCGCCTTCCTGCCGCTGCTCTCGCACGAAGATCTGCCTAACCAAGAGCAGCTTCGCGATCTTGCGCGGCGGCGGCGCGGCGAAGATTCCGATACCGCGCAAGAGTCCACCGACATGCCGCCCCCCGCGACGAACCAGCGCGAAGCGGCGCGCGAAGCCGCCCGCCATCGCGCGTGGCTTGAGGTCATCGAACGCGAGATCGCCTTCGCCGCCACCGTCGCGCCCGTCGTCGAGTTGATCCGCGTCGTACACGATGCTGCCGAGGCCGAAGCCTTTCGCGCCGCCCTGGAAAGCGTGCTCGCCGTGCAGCCCGCCCCTTGGGGGCGCGGCGTCACCGTGGAGGCGCTGATCTCACCCTATCGCACCACCGCGCGCCCACTGGCCAACTTCATCCTCTGGCGTGCGCAGACCGACTTCGCCGGCCGCTCGCTTGTGACGCTCTTGCCGCGCGAGCAGCGCGCCGCCTGGTGGGAATGGCCGTTGCGGCTGCGAACCTCGAATCGCCTCAAGAAGCGTCTCCGTCACGGCGGTGTCGACGTGATTGACGTTCCCTACATCCTTGGTGGCGCCTGACACGACACGGCCCTGCGGCAAGGTATTCTGCCGCATCAGTCCGCACCCTCTCCCCGCGCCATGCGGGCAAGCTCTTGCAGGTCGCGTAGGGCGCGCAACTCCTCCGCCGTTGGCGGCGCGCTCTCCGCCACGTGCGCGCCGAAGCGCACCGGCCAGCCGGTAGCCGCGATGATCTGCTCACGCGTGACCCCAGGATGGCGCCGCGTCACGACGAACTCATTGCTCGGCGCCTCCGGTTCGAGGACGCAGAGATCGGTGATCACCGCTCGTGGACCCGCGCCCGTCAACCCTAGGCGTGTACGAGCGTCGCCGCCATCCAGATAGCCAACGGTGGTGATGAAATCGAGCGTGGGCACGAAAGTCCGTGGTGACTGTTTCAGCATCAGAAACACGCACTTCGCCGAGCCAGCGATTTCGGGTGCGCCGCCCGCACCGGGCAGCCGTGTCGTCGGCTGGCGGTACGCGCCGATCACCGTGGTGTTGATGTTGCCAAAGCGATCGATCTGCGCCGCGCCAAGAAAGCCGACATCGATGCGTCCTCCCTGGAGCCAGTAGCGAAAGATCTCCGGCGTGGAGACCACCGTATCGGCGCTCTCCGCGAGGTCGCCATCGCCGATGGAAAGCGGCGGCACGCGCGGCTTCGCGCCGATCGGCCCCGACTCGTAGATCAAGACGAGCTCGGGTGCGTGCGTCCGCCGAGCCAGGTTCGCGGCGAGCGAGGGCAGACCGATGCCCACGAAGCAGACGGCGCCGTTCCACAACAGCCGCGCGGCGCAGACCGTCATCATCTCGTTCGTGGTGTAGCTTCGTCCAGCGCTCATGCATCCGCCTCCTGCGCGCCTTCGCCGAGCACACGCGAGAACTCCGCGAAGTCGGCGGTATCGAGGATGTGCCGCCGTAGCCACGACTGAAAACCTTCGCGACTGCGCGCGATCCGGTCCCACTGCTGATAGAAGCGGTCGTCACGCTCGTAGTAGCCCTGCGCGTAGGACGGGCGCGCACCACCCGGTACCACGCAGACCGCCGAAACCGCCCAGGTCGGCAGCACCGTGGCATTTGGCCACGCCGCCAGGTCATCCACGACCTCCTCGACGGTGACGATCGATCGCCGCGCGGCGAGCACTGCCTCCTTCTGCACGCCCAAAATGCCCCACAGCAACACGTTGCCCTGTCGATCCGCCTTCTGCGCGTGGATCACGGCGACATCGGGGCGCACCGCGCGAACGGCGGCGAGTTCCTCGTCGGTGAAGGGGCAGCGCAACATGCGGATCTGCGGGTTCACCTTCGGCAGGTCTGTCCCCACGTAGCCCCGCAAGACGGCGAACGGCAGATTCGAGGCGCCGGCGACATAGGCATTCGCTAGCCCGGCGTGGCTGTGCTCCACAAGCTCCAGCGGCTGCGGCCACGCATGCTCCACCGCGTCCCGCAGGCGATGCAGCGAGCCGACGCCGGGGTTGCCGCCCCATGAGAAGATCAGCCGCGTCGCGCAGCCCGCGCCGATCACCTGATCGTAGATCACGTCGGGCGTCATGCGAATCAGCGTAAGATCGCGCCGTCTCTGGCGGATCACCTCATGGCCCGCGGCGAAGGGAATCAGGTGCGTGAACCCTTCCATCGCCACGGAGTCGCCATCGCGGATCAGCGCGCTCACGGCGTCGCGCAGCGCCATGATCTCGGCCACGGGAACCCCCAATACCACTACGCAGCCATCCAGCGTCACCCCATTGAGCGCACACCCGAGCATCGCGCGTCGCCGCGACGGACCCAATGGTGGCCTGCCCGCGGTCGCGGCAAGCCCAGCGCCATGAGGGAGGTAGCGCCAAAGGTGCCATGCCGCCCGTGGGAACCGGATATGCCCTCTAATGACGCCCGAGTGCGAGCGCGACCAGCCGTGTGATCCTCGCACCCAATCAGTGCCCGCTCTACGTCATGCTCCACTTCATGGAGATACCGGCCACGTCTCGGTGTTCACATATCAGGGTTCTCAAGGGAAGGCATGCTGATGGGCAATCGACCCACCGCGGGACGCTCACCGAACATGACCCGCGCCGCCGCCGTCATCGCCTGCGGGGTGTACTCGTAGCATGCGAGGTATGTGCCGACCTCTGGCAGAGCAACGGCGTCATACGGGTCTCCCACGGCTAGGCCAATCACCCGCTTCGCCCCAGAGATCGCCTCACGCAGCGCCAGTCGCTGGTCCTCATCGCGTTGCGCGTTCAATGTGACCAGAAGCACCATCGAGGCTTCACCTACCATCCTGCGCGCTTGCTCTCGCTGCTCAGGTGTAGAGTGAGGGCCGAGCAGCGCTTCGCCGACGTTGTCCGCAGACGCGAGCCGCGCGGCGTCAGTCATCACCCCTGGCGCATAGGGCAGATCCACTGCAGCGCTCGTCAGGCCGCGCTCGTAGGCCACCACGACGACGGACTCCGACGGCGACGGGTGCAGCGGCAGCAGCCCACCCTCATCGCGGATCACCGTCACCACGCGTGCATAAGCATCCTCGCTCAATAAACGGTGACCCTCCGAGCCGACAATAGCGAGGCCCGTGCGATCGGGCAGCGCTTCCCATGAGAGCGCCCGGCGCTTCAGCGCCATGACACGCCCGGCGCTGAGGAGGATTGCGGCACGCAAGGTTTCGTCGTCGGCCGCGGCCCTTCGTAGGGCGTCCAGTGCGGCCAGTTGCCGGTCGAGCCGGTGCGAAACGAGCAAGATGTCGGCAGTGGCGCGCAATGCCGCCACCGCGCCCGCGGCGATCCCGACCCCTTCCGCCACCGCGTTCATCTCCAGGCAATCGGTGATCACCACACCGCTGAAGCCCAGCTCGTCGCGCAGTAGGCCGCCGACGATCTCGGGGGCAAGCGTCGCTGGGATGGGCCGCCCGCCGGTGAGCCGGGGCAGCGCGACATGCGCCGTCATCACGCACTCGGCTCCTGCGGCGATTCCCGCGCGGAACGGCGGCAACTCGATGGCATCCAGCCGGGCGCGCTCATCCGGAACCAACGGGAGGGCCAGGTGCGAGTCGGTCGCCGTGTCGCCGTGGCCGGGGAAGTGTTTGAGGGTGGCGATCACGCCCGCCCGTCGGTAGCCGCGCACCGCCGCCGCCACATGCCGCGCGACCAACGCCGGATCCGCGCCAAAGGAGCGCACGCCGATCACCGGGTTCGCCGGATTGTTGTTGACATCGGCCACCGGGGCGAAGTTGAGGTTGATGCCCACTGCGCGTAGTTCGCGCCCCGTCGCCTCGGCCACCGCTTCGGTCAATCCCTCCGAATTGGCGGCGCCCAGCGCCATCCCACCGGGGAAGGTGGTCGCGTCGGGGCCGAGCCGCCGCACCAACCCGTTCTCCTGGTCGATGCCGATCAGCAGCGGATGCGGATGCCCGGCGGCACGCGCTAGCGCCTGGAGGCGCGTGGTGAGGTCAAGGATCTGCGCCGCGTCGCGGCAGTTGCGGGTAAAGAGGATCACCCCGCCGACGCGCCGCTGCTCTATGAGCTCGACAATTCCAGACGTCGGCTCATACCCGTCGAAGCCCGCCATCAGGCACTGGCCGATGGCCTCGTCCAGCGAGACCTCGTTCCCGCGAGCCGTTCCCGTCTCAGCCGTCGCGTCCATCGCCATGCTCCTCCGCGCGTCACATCTCCGCCTGCCCTGCTCGTAGGGCGCGGGCGGCCTCAAGTGCCGGCTCCTCGACCTCCACAATCGGACTCCAGCACCCGCCGTGTTTGAGTCTATTCACTACCTGCTCACGAAACATCGGTGAATTGGTGAGCAGCCGCCCGCCTAAAGCCACCGGCACTGGCTCCGTGTCCCTGTGCAATCGCAGCCTGTTGGCGACCGCAATCCCTTGCCGAGCCAACGCACTGGCCTCGTGGCGAACGATAGCCCTCGCCGTGTCGTCTCCGGCCTCCGCGGTCGCGAGCACGAGGGGCGCCAGCGCCGCGATCTGCGCCTTGTGGCTGGCGAGATAAACCCGTGCAATCAACTCGCTCGGCTCGGCGAGTTGCCACTCGTGCAGAATCGCTCTGGTCAACGCGGTGGCGTGGCCGCGCCCATCCGCCGCTCGCGCGACGGCGCGGAGTGCGGTGCTGCCGAGACCATAGGCGCTGCCCTCGTCCCCGAAAATGTGGCCCCAGCCGCCACATCGGGCCGATTCGCCTGCCCGATTCCTCCCGCACGCGATTGAGCCGGTGCCGGAGATCAACACCACTCCCACCCTATCTACCAGCGCTCCGAGGAGCAATTCGGCGTCGTTCGAGATGCGTAGCGAGCGGGCGAGAGATACCAGTGGCTCACGGAGCAGCGCTGCCTCATCGGCGGAATGCACCCCTGCCACGCCGATCCAAGCGGCATCGCACGGCGCCTGCGTTCCCGCCTGACGAAGTGCCGAGCGCGCGGCCTCCAAGATAGCCGTGACCGCCGCTGCCGTTCCGACGCTCGCCTGATTGGAGCCTTGCATCGTTCCGCGACCGCGTACACACCCATCGGCGTCAACGACCACCGCGGCGGTCTTTGTTCCACCGCCATCCACGCCGAGGAACAAGTGCGCGGTCGCTGGAGAAGTCGTCATGCCATGCCCTCGAGCGCCGACCGCAGCGACCCGCGTGCACTGTCGAGTCGTTGGCGGGCGAGCGTCGGCGTCGCTCCTGTACGCGCCACGAAGATTGCCGTCTTCACCTCGCCACCACAGTCGCCCAATAGCACGGCGGCCCGCGCTTCGTCGAAGCCCGTCACCTCTCGCAGAATGGAGAGCGCACGTGCGCGCAGCTTCGCATTGGTCGCATGGACATCCACCATCAAGTTGCCGTAGGTTTTGCCTAGCAGCACCATCACGCCCGTACTCAGCATGTTGAGGATCATCTTCTGCGCGGTTCCGGCCTTCAGGCGCGTCGAACCGGCGATTACCTCTGGGCCAACGACCGGCGCGATGAGTATTGCCACCTGACGCGCCAGTGGGATGTCACGGTTGCAGGCCAAACCGATCGTCAGCGCGCCGTATTCTTGGGCGCAGGCAACCGCGCCAAGGGCATAGGGCGTCCTCCCGCTGGCGGTGATGCCGACAACGGCATCGAGTGGCGACACGTTCAGGCGCGCGATATCCGCGCGACCAGCTTCGGCATCGTCTTCGAAATCTTCCGCCGCCTGATCGAGGGCAAACGCACCGCCGGCGACACAGCCGATCAGCCGCTCCGACGCGATGCCAAAGGTCGGTGGAATCTCCACGGCGTCGAGCGCACCGAGCCTCCCAGACGTGCCCGCGCCAGCGTAGATCAGTCGTCCGCCCTCACCCATCCGCTCGGCGATCGCGGCAATGGCCTCGGCGATGTGGGGCGCTTCAGCGGCGACGGCTGCCGCGACGCTGGCGTCCTCCGCGTTCATCGCCCGCACGATCTCTAACGGACTCATGCGGTCGAGATCACGCGTGCGCGGGTTCGTCTGCTCCGTTGCGAGCGCTGCGATGCGCTCAGCATCTGGCACCGAAGGCTGCGGGTCAGCCATATGCATCCTTCATCCTAGGCGTTGGGCGGAACTCGCCGCGCTCATGAGAATAGCTGATCGCGCTTCAGATGGGTATAGAAGACATAGCGGTTGCCGATGTAGACCGATTTGGCGTACTCCACCGGCTGCGTGCGATCCGCGTAGGTTACGCGGCGCGTGAAGAGTACGGAACTGCTGACGGCGATCTGAAGCAACTGTGCGACCTCTGCGACCGCCAAGCCCGCCTCAATCTCCTGGTCGGCCTCGACGAGCGGCAGTCCATAGCGTGATTCGAGCACACGATACAGCGAATTGTGCCCGAAATCCTCCTCGACCAGCCGCTCGCATCCCTTGAATGCCAACTGCGACAACTCGACCGCCAGCGGCTGATCATCCGCCAGACGCAGTCGCTGCAGTGCGAAGATCTCCTGGCCGACCTCGATGTGAAGACGGGCGGCGGTCTCCTCGTCGGCGGGCTGCATGCATGCGGAGAGTACCCGTGTGCTCGGTCGCTGACCGCGCGCGCTGATGTCCTCGGTGAAACCCGTCAGCCGAATCAACTGCTGTGTGATCTTGCGGTGCGAGACGAAGGTGCCCCGGCCCTGTTCGCGGTAAAAGACTCCTTCGTTGACAAGCTCGGTGATCGCCTGCCGTGTGGTCATGCGGCTGATACCATACTGCTCGCTCAACTCGCGCTCTGATGGGATCAGATCGCCCGCCTTCCACTCGCCCGATTGGATGCGCTCGCGCAGGATCTCTTTCAACTGGTGATACCGCGGAACGGGACTGTTGCGATAAATCGTATGCATGCAGCGAGACTCAGCCCTTTCCGAAACAGCGCCTCAGCGAGCGTCGCAGGAATGGCGCCCGTCGCCGTGAGTGTGATCTCGATCTAGTATAGTCCGATAGCCTGCTATCGCTGCCGCATCGATTTCTAAAAAAGCCTGCTTGTTCTTTCGGCACAAGTATGGTACAACTGGCGCGGATGGTATACTTAGTATGTTGTATAGACCACCTGTGTCAGACATCATACTGGGATGGGAACACGGCGTCAAGGTGTAGCCTCAGATTCGCCACCGGCCCGCGTGCGGGCTGTGGCGCACGCGCTGGCGCTGGGGAGAGGTGGGGATCGCGCGCCCGCTCGCAGATGGCGCTGGCACTCAACCGCCCTCGCCTCTGCGTCTAGCGAACCGGGGGAGATCGTATGAGGCTCACACTGCGCGGGGCGCACCTCGTCGACGCCGAGACCGACATGCCGAGCGGCGACATCACGCTCGAAGATGGCCGCATCCTCGCGGTCGGGGCTGCGGACGCCTCGCCTGGGCGTGTGGTCGATGCGAGCGGGCTCGTCGTTATGCCCGGCTTTATCGACGTGCACACGCACGGCGGCGGCGGACACAACCTGCACACCACCGACCCAGAAGAGATACATGCCTACGGGCGCTGGGCGCCGCGCTCCGGTGTCACGGCCTTTCTCGTGGGCATTGTTGGCACACCGGGCGATCTGCCGAAGGAGCAGCTTCGGGCCGCGGTGGTCGCCATCGAAGATTGGCGGGTGGGCGTCGGGGCGGAGCCGCTTGGCATCCACCTGGAAGGGCCATATATCAGCGTCGAGCGGCGCGGTGCACACCTGCCCTCGTGGCTGCGCACGCCCGATCCTGTCGAGACGGAGCGCATCTTGTCGCTTGCGCGCGATCACCTCCGGCTCGTGACGCTCGCACCAGAACTGCCCGGCGCCAATGAGATGATTCGCCGGCTCATCGCGGCAGGCGTCACCGTCAGCATTGGGCATACCGACGCATCCTACGAGCAGGCGCTAGAAGCGATCGCGCTCGGCGCCACGCACGCCACGCACTGCTGCAACGCGATGCGGCCTCTGCTGCACCGCGATCCCGGACCTCTCGGCGCGATTGCGCTCTCACCAGCCGTGGCCGGCGAGTTGATCGCCGATGGGGTACATGTCCACCCGGCGATGGCGCAGGTGTTGATCAAGTTGCTCGGGAGCGACCGGACGATCCTCATCACCGATGCGTTGGCGGGGGCGGGCAGCGCTGGCGGCGCCTTCGAGTTCGCGGGGCAGAGCGCGCGCGTCATCGACGGTGCGGCGCGACTCTCAGATGGCACGCTCACTGGCAGTGTGCTGACTATGGATCAGGCACTGCGCAACGTCTGCGCGCTGCCCGGAGTGTCGCTTTCGGCGGCGTCTGCTATGCTCTCGCGCAACCCCGCCCGCGCCGCCCACGCTGGCGACCGCATGGGCATGCTCGCGCCGGGCTACCAGGGCGATCTCGCGCTGCTCGACGCTGACCTCATGCTCTGCGCCACCCTCTGCCAGGGTGTGCCTGCCTTCGCCGACGCCGAGTGGGCAACGTTGCTCGCTCCAGAGGTCTCGGAGTGAGATGGCCAAACACCTCATGGGGGAGAGCACGCTAAAGCGTGCGTGTCACCTTGCGCAGCCCGCGCGGCGTGTCGGGATCGAGTCCCTTGGCCTCGGCGAGCCGCAGCGCGAGCGCCTGACCGGGGATCACCGCCAGCACCGGACTCAGCCACTCGGGAACAGCGTGGGCGCCAACCGAGAGCGGCAACTGCGACGTTGCGAGTGCCAATGCTTCGGGTCGCTCGGAAATCACCGTGAGCTGCGCGCCGCGCGTTCGCAGATCGGTAGCGAGCGCCAACAAATCGGGATATGCAGCGCCGTTTGGCATCACCAGCAGCGCCGCTTCGCTGGGTTCGAGTGCGGCGATTGGCCCGTGGCGGAAGTCCGCGGAGGAGTAGGCAGCGGCCATGACGTAGGTCAACTCTTTGAGCTTGAGCGCCAGCTCGGATGCGGTGGCGAAATTATAGCCTCGCGCCAACACGACGCAGCGATCCACCTCTCGCCACCTCTCAGCCACCGCTGGCGCTGCCTCGAGCGCCTTCGTCAGCGTGGTGCCCATCGCTGCGGGCAGGCGTCGCAGATCGTCCAGCCGCGCGCGGTCGCCGCCGAGGCATGCCGCCAGCGCAGCCATGCTCACGAGTTCGACGGTATAGGTCTTCGTCGCGGCGACGCTGCGTTCGATGCCGGCGTGCAGCGCGATAGCAGCGTCGGCGGCTTTGCCGAGCGGAGACGCGACGTCGTTGCTGATCGCCAGCGTGGGGCAGCCCTGCCGCTTGGCCTCCTCCACCACGGCGACGATGTCGGGCGATTGCCCCGACTGCGAGACGCCGACGACGAGCGCGCCCTGCAGCCGTGGCGGCGCAGTGTAGACGGTGTAGAGCGCGGGGGCGGCGAGCGCCACCGAATAACCCGCAAGCGCGCCCCAGGCATACTTGGCGTAGAGCGCCGCGTGGTCCGAGGAGCCGCGTGCGGCGATCACGACATAGCGAAACGGCGGCAGCGCTGCGACCGTGCGCTGGATCTGCTCCAGTTCGGTATCGAGGAATCGCGTAATCACGTCGGGCTGGCTGAGAATCTCCTCTTCGAGCAAAGAACTCATGCGCGTCCATCCTCTCTGGCCGGAGTGCAGGCGGGAAGCAGAGCAGGGTCCATCACGCACGCTGCTCACAGACAGATTGTATCGATATCTGGTCTAGTGGTCTAGATGTCTTGACAAATAGACTTCTAGCAAGTACATTGATGCCTAATACCGAGCCGGCTTGCCTTGGAACAACTGCATTGCGATCCGTTGCGCATCCATTTTGGCCTAATTGAAGTGTGGAAAGGAGCGCGAAGATTCCCCGGCTTTCCCCAAGCACCAGCGGGTTCCCATCCACCGTATTCCCTGCCACCATCCATCCTTCGAATCATGTCGCGCATCGTGTGACACAGCTGTGCTCGTTCAGTGGCGACAGTGCCGCACAGTTGACCTGCGGGGATCATCATAGTTTCGCTGATGCCCGTTTGTGAGGAGGTCTGGCGTGAGTTTAGGTAGTGTCTCTCCCCGATTCCCAAGAGCAAGAGGGAAAATCTCCGTCGCGTTGCTCGCGTTGGGGATGGTATCCGCACTCGTTCTTTCCGCCTGTGGCGGGTCCAGTTCGGGCAACAACTCCGGCCCGAAGATTCTGACGGCCATTGGCTCCGTCGGCGGCTCGTATACCCAGAACATGAGCCCCTTCAGCCCGAACGCCAATCTTGGCACCGACGGTATCCTCTATGAGAATCTGGTCTATGTCAACGGCCTCACCGGCCAAGAAACGCCGATGCTGGCAACTGGCCATTCGTGGAGCTCGGACAATCTGACGCTCACCTTCACCATCCGCCAGGGCGTCAAGTGGTCCGACGGGCAGGCGTTTAGCGCGAAAGACGTCGCCTTCACCTTCAATATGCTCAAGCAGTATCCCCAGGCGGACGGCAGCGGCCTCTGGCAGCACTTCGCCAGCGTCAGCGCGCCGGACGACAATACCGTGACCATCACGTTCCAAAGCCCCGCGCCGACTATTCTGCCGTTCATCGAGCAAACGTACATCGTCCCGCAGCACATCTGGCAGAGCGTCGGTGATCCCACCAAGTTCCAGAACACTCAGCCCGTCGGCACCGGCCCGATGAAGCTCAAGAGCTTCTCACCGCAGCTCATCAGCTACGTCAAGAATCCTTCCTACTGGCAGGCCGACAAGGTGAAGGTCGACGAGCTTGATTATCCAGTGGCCTCCAGCAACGACACCGCGCTCCTCAAGATGGCGAGCGGCGATGCCGACTGGACGGCGATCTTTGACCCAGCGGTGAAGACCGCCTTCGTCGACAAGGATCCGGCGCACAACTTCTCGTATCCGGTCCCCGTGGTGCCGGTGCAGATCGTGCCGAACCTCACCGATCCGTTGCTGGGCCAACTCGCTGTTCGCCAGGCTATCAGCGCTGCGCTCGACCGCAATCAGATGTCCACCTCCGGCGAGGCCGGATTCGAGCAGGCCGCCAGCCCCACCGGCTTGATCCCCGGCCAGGAGCAGTATCTGGACCCGAAGTACAACGGGCAATTGCCAACCTTCGGCGCGGCGAGCCCGACACAGGCGGATTCCATTCTTGAGGCCGCTGGCTTCAAGAAAGGTTCGGACGGCATCTACGCCGATGCCTCGGGGCACAAGCTCAACTTCTCCGTGACCGTCCCTGGCGACTACTCTGACTACGTTGCCGACCTCCAGATCGCGCAGCAGAACCTCCAGGCCGCCGGCATGGGTCTGACCCTCAACAAGGTCTCGGATGACGATTTCCGCACCGACCGCGCGACCGGCAAGTTCCAGTTGCTCATGTCTGGTGGCTTCTTCGGCTCGACACCGTACTACTACTATGAGCCACTGCTCCACAGCACCCACATCGGCGGCGCGAACGGCACCAACTGGTCGCAGTTCACGAGCGCGGCAGCCGATCAGGCGCTCGACCAGTACGCCTCGTCTACCGATCCCACCACGCAGAAGCAGGCGCTGGTTGTACTCTCGAACATCATGGCAGACCAGTTGCCGGTGATCCCGGTGCTCGATGCCGTGCAGTTCTTCGAGTACACCACCGTCCACTGGACTGGCTGGCCCACCCCGCAGAATCCCTACTGCGTAGGGTCAGCCTACTCTCTGGCGGCTGGCGATAACGAGCAGGTGATCCTCCACCTGACACCCGCCTCCTAGCGTGTAACTTCGTGGCCCTTCGGAGGGGATGATCATCGTGGTCATCCCCTTCCGACTGCCTACCGCGTACCATTCGGCCTCTTCTCGCCCGCGGTGCGCCGTGATCGCATCGTGTTATGATGGCCTCCGAGTCAACGGCTGAGCCTGCCACGACTCGCGGTCTCGCACCTCCCGACGGAGCGCTAGGCGCCTATCCGCGAAAGGAGCGCACTGATGCGCCGCTTGCTGCGCCGCCTCGGCATCTACGCGGTCGCGCTCTGGGCCGCCGTCACCATCAACTTCTTCTTGCCACGCCTCGCGCCGGGCAACCCCGCCGAAACGGAGTATAGCCGTCTGGCGGCGCTTGGTCCCGTCTCGCCCAACCTGCTCAAGACGCTTGAAGCACAGTTTGGTTTGAATACTTCCGACCCGCTCTGGCTGCAATACCTGAAATACCTCGGCAACCTGCTGCACGGTGATCTCGGCATCTCCACCACGTACTATCCCGCCCACGTGGGCGACGTCATCGGTCAGAATATCCGCTGGACGCTCGTGCTGCTCACGGTGAGTGTCTTGTTGAGCTTCACCATTGGTACGCTGATCGGCATCGGGCTGGCCTGGTGGCGCGGCTCCTTCCTCGATAGCAGCGTCTCGTCGGCGATGACCTTCTTCTACTCGATACTCTATCCCTGGCTGGCGCTGCTCGCCGTGTATTTCCTCGGCTACAAGCTCGGCTGGTTTCCGTTCTCGGACGGCTACGACGCTACGAAGGTAAGCCCCGGTTGGAGCCTCGACTTCCTCCAGAATGCCACCTATCACTCCATTTTGCCCGCGCTAACGATCATCGTCTCGACGGTCGCTGGATGGATGCTGACCATGCGCAATTCCATGGTCACGACACTCTCCGAGGACTACGTCTTGATGGCGCAGGCGAAGGGATTGAGTACGCGGCGCGTGATGTTCGCCTATGCCGCGCGCAACGCAATCTTACCGAGTGTCACCGGGCTGGCCATTGCCATCGGCGCAGTCGTCGGCGGGCAGCTTCTTGTCGAGAAAGTCTTCTCGTATCCCGGCATCGGCTTCGTGCTCTATCAGGCCATCCAGGGGCAAGACTATGCCCTCGCCGATGGTGTGCTGCTACTTGTGGTGATCGCCACCGTCGTCATGAACCTGATCGTGGACCTAACCTATACCTTTCTCGACCCGCGCATCAGGCAGGAGAGGAGCGCCTAGCGATGAGCCAGTCTCCGATACTGCCTCCTCCCTCCGCACCCGAAGGCGGCGCTGCCTCCATTTCCCTGCCGCGGATCGTGGCGGGCAGCCCGGAGCAGAGGCCATCTGGCCCTCGCGCTGACTTCTTGCGCGCCACGTGGCGGTTCGTGACAGCCAACCGCAAAGTCGCCGTCGGCAGCGCAATTGTCGGTTTCTTTGCGTTGGTGGCGATCTTCGGACCAATCCTGGTTCGCAGCAATCCCCTGCACTACACGAACGATCTGATGTCGCCGCCCACCGCCGCGCATCTGCTCGGCACGAACCAGGCAGGGCAGGATGTGTTCGTGCAATTGCTCGTGGGCACGCGCGCTTCAGTCTTCTGGGCATTCGCAACAGGCCTACTCGTCTTGGCGATATCCATCGCAGTAGGGCTGGTCGCGGGCTTCTTCGGCGGCATCGTAGACGACCTGCTTTCGCTCCTCACCAACGTTTTCTTGGTGCTGCCGGCCTTCCCGCTCGCCATCCTTGCCGTAGAGTTCTTCAGCAGGAATGCGCTCACCATCGCCATCATCGTTGCGCTTACCAACTGGCCCTGGGGAGCGCGAGTGCTGCGGGCGCAGACACTCTCGTTACGCAACCGCGAGTTCGTCACAGCGGCCCGCGCTAGTGGCGAGCGTACCTGGCGCATCATCTTCCTCGACATCTTCCCCAACGTGCTTTCCATCGTCGCGGCAAGCTTCATCACGACCACTATCCAAGTGCTGCTGGCCGTTGCGGGACTCGAGTTCCTTGGCTTCGGCGATAGTGCTGCCGTGAGTTGGGGCACGATGCTCTACGACGCTTCGAACAGCAGCGCGTTGCTTTCGGGCGCGTGGTGGTGGTTCGCGCCTCCCGGCCTCTGCATCGCCCTGCTCGGCTGTGGCTTGGCGCTCCTCAACTTCGGCATCGATGAGATCGCCGATCCGCGACTGCGACAGAGTCGGCGCACTGCGCGCCACAGCACTCTCGCGTGGCTCTTTGGTAGGGGCACCGCAGCGCGGGCCGTCCGTCCGCAGACGGGAGGAGGAGAGGCATGACAAGTGCCGCGCCGCTGCTCGAAGTCGAGGGACTTTGCGTAGACTATCTCAGCGACGGGGGGACGGTACATGCCGTCACCGATGTCAACTTTACGCTTCGGCGTGGCGAGACCCTGGGGCTGGCCGGGGAGAGTGGCTGCGGCAAATCCACCTTAGCCTACGCCGTAGCGCGGTTGCTTCGCCCGCCAGCCGTTGTCACGCAGGGGGTGGTGCGCTACCATCCCCGCGCTCGGGCCAATGGCGCCCGGGTCGGCGCTGACGTTGCGGACGCTGACTTCGCGCCCTCACAGCCGGTGGACGTGCTCGCGCTGAAGAGCGCAGAGCTCCGCGCATTCCGCTGGTCGGACCTCGCCATCGTCTTCCAGAGTGCGATGAATGCGCTTAACCCCGTGCTCTCGCTTGGCGTGCAGATCGGTGACGTCTTGCGTGCACACCGTCCGCAGATGACACCCGACGAGCGCACGGCTCGCGCCGCCGAGTTGTTGCGCCTGGTGGGCATCTCCGCGGATCGTCTCGGTAGCTATCCGCACGAGCTTTCGGGCGGCATGCGCCAGCGGGCGATCATCGCTATCGCGCTCGCGCTGAATCCCGATATCATCATCATGGATGAGCCGACCACCGCGCTGGATGTGGTGGTGCAGCGCGAGATCCTCACGCAGATCAAGCGGCTACAGGCCCAGTTCAATTTCGCCGTGATCTTCATCACACACGATCTCTCACTGCTGTTGGAGATCGCCGACAATGTTGCCATCATGTACGCGGGCCGAATCGTCGAGCGCGCTACGCAACGTGAGTTGTATGCAACGCCGCGCCACCCATACAGCTTCGGGCTGATCAACTCGTTCCCTCCGTTGCGCGGGCCGCGTCGCCGCGTCGCCGGCATTCCCGGCTCGCCACCCGATCTGCGCATTCTGCCGTCGGGCTGCGCGTTCCATCCGCGCTGCCCATTCGCCTTCGCGCCGTGCATGAGTGAACTGCCACTGCTACGGGAGGCGCAACCCGGCGCGCAGCAACAGGTTGCTTGCCATCTTTACGATCCTCAGCACGCAGCGCAACCCCCCACCACCCAGGAGCTTGCGGCGCGCTATGAGGCCCTCGCGGCCAGGAACGGACGCTCATGAACACGATGAACTCGCGCGACACGGCGACCGCTCCCGCCCAGGTCGAGATGCCCGTCCTGGAGGCACATCACCTGCGCAAAGTCTTCCCCGTGGGAGGCGGCCTTTTCCGCCCGGCGCGCGTCGCGCAGGCGGTTGATGATACGTCGTTGGCGCTCTCTCCTGGTCGCGCGACGGCGTTGGTAGGCGAGAGTGGCAGCGGCAAGACGACGGTGGCGCGCATGCTGGCGCTGCTCTATAGACCCACATCAGGGACGATCGCCTTCCAAGGCAAACCCATCGATGTCAACAGTCGCCGCGCCTTGAAAGCCTATCGGCGGCAGGTGCAGATGGTATTTCAGGATCCGTTCGCCTCGCTCAATCCCGTCCACACGGTGCGCTATCATCTGGCGCGACCACTGCGCGTCTTCGGCCATGCGCGTTCTGCCCGAGAGGCGACCTCGCAGTCGCTGGAACTGCTCAATCGTGTCAACCTGACGCCAGCGGAGCAGTTCATCGGCACGTTTCCCCATCAACTCTCGGGCGGTCAGCGGCAGCGCGTCGCCATCGCTCGTGCGCTTGCCGTGCGACCCAGCGTGCTGCTGGCCGACGAACCAGTCTCAATGCTCGATGTTTCGATACGGCTGGGCGTGCTCAATCTGCTCTTGCAACTCAAAGAAGAGGAGCGCCTGGCACTGCTCTACATCACGCACGATATCGCTAGCGCGCGCTACTTCGCGGACGACACGCTCGTGCTGTACGCCGGGCAGTTGGTGGAGGGCGGCCCGAGCGAGGCGGTGACGCAGGACCCCAAGCACCCCTACACCCAGTTGCTGCTCTCTGCGGCCCCAGATCCGGATCGCTTGCTAGGCGCTGAGCAGGCGGCGGAGCCGATCCCCGCACGCGGCGAGATCCCCAGCCTGATTGCGCCTCCGACCGGCTGTCGCTTCCACCCGCGTTGCCCGCACGCGATGCCGGTGTGCAGCGAGCGCTTTCCTGGGCGCACTGACCTCGGCGGCGGTCGCTGGACGAACTGCTGGCTCTATGGAGAAGGTGCCGCTGAGACAGGGCAACCAACGAGCACGATGCAGTCCGTGTGATGTGGGCGGGCCAGGGCCAAAGGCGGTGCGAGCGCGTATTGCGCGCAGTCCAATTCGCGCATGGCAGTGTGCGGCTTCACGCCGCGCTCATACGACGCCTAGCTATCTGGCTGAGCCTGAGAAGGTCCCTGTGTGCGCATGGGGACGTACTTGTCATTTATGCTGTCGTGCAAGGATGGCGATAGGATCACATGCCAAGTCTTCAGGAGGCATTGTCAGCGAACTGCTTCTGTTGACTGAAGGAGGGCCGCGACTCGTACGTCACGCGGGTATCAGCAACCTTGTCGTGCCAACCCTGTCGCTTGTCGTCCACCAGGACCCAGAGAAAACCTAGCCCAAGGGGTATGGCTGAGAGCCAATACCCAACGTACCGCAGCAGCGCACTCCCGACGGTCAAGGGCCGGCCATTCGTTCGCACAACGTGCAGGCCCATGAGCAGCTTACCCGGCGTTTGACCAAACATTACCCAAAAACCGACCGGATAGCCGATGGCGATGCCCACACCGATGAGAATGGTCCCCCCGACGACGAAGGCGTGAAATAGATCGGACTGCGTAACCCTCGTGCCTATCACGCCATACAAGGTGAAAAATCCCAGGAGTGACTGCACAAGGGCCACCGCCACGAGCACTGCCGCGCTCATCACGATCAAGTCGAGAACGAAAGCAATGGCGCGGCTGGCGAAGCCCGCCGATGGAGCGTCATGTGCGCGATTTTCCATGAGGCTCCCACCCTGGAATGCTGAACGGAGGCCTGCTCTGCCCCGGTTGCCATGGCGGACATCCCTGCTCACACTCCAGGGGCCAGAGCGCGTACAATGCGTGGCCTGGTGGATACGGCTCCCGGCGACCTCCGCTACTGAGTGGCATGCACAGACGCATCGCGGCCGTTCACTGGCTTGGCGGGTTGTTCGCTCACGGGGCGATGGAGCAGATTACGCGCAAGCCGCTCGATCCGCTGGTCCGCAGATGCCGTCCGCCCGCGAACATCATCCAATGCCGAGCCGACAGCGTCCACGCCTTGCTGCTCAATCAGTTGGCGGACTTCGGGATTGTGCGCTACGTAGTCGAATAGCTCATTAAGCGTACTGTCAGTCGCTTGCTCTGCCATGAGACGCCCGTTCTGCTCCTCAATCCATCCGCGGTCGCTCCAACGATCAAGTGACGCCATGGCGCGGAACAGCACCTCGTCAAAACGTCTCCGTACTGGATCGAGCGGCGTTTGGCGTAAGGAGAAAGCGAGCCTGGTGTAGGCGAGGTCCGCTTCATCGACAACCTGCGCGAGGCGCGTCAGCATTGTCGAGAAGCGCTTCCGCACGCGCGTCTCGCCCTCGAATGTCATCCCCACCATCGCGCGGCGAAACCATGCGGTTCGACTCTGCGGCTTCGCCCAGTCTATTCCGGAGTGGGCGACTTGCGTGGTACGCGAGGCTTGCTCCCACTGCTTCAGTCGGTCCCGCAGTTCGTCGGTGCCGATGAGCATGGCCCCTAGAATCAACCGCAGCAGGGCGCTTCCCGCTTCGAATCGATCGTCCGTCGCGACTGTGCCGTCCGTCGCGATTGCGGGCGTTGTGGGCTGTGCTGGTGTCGACTGTGCTGGTGTCGGCTGTATTGGAGTGTTCACCGGCTCGGTACCGCTCATCTCGCCCTCCCGCCTGCTCATCGGAGAAACGTCGCTATCGGCATTACAGTCGAACAGGGTGAAAGTGGAACTTGTGGACTACTCGCGCTACAAGACGGGCGTCGGGGCTTCGGCATTCTTCGCGTGCCACCCCGACGCTCATCTCCCTGCGTGCAGGGCGGCTAGTGAATCTGTGTGCTTGGCGACGAGTCGCTAGAGGTAGGAGGGACCCACGCCGCGGAAAGGTCCGCGCCAACTGCCATCAACGTCTCTGGCCGCACCATCCCCTGAGCTATCACGACGCCACCAGCTTCCTCTACGGCCTCCTTCAGCGGCAGCGCCCAGAGGTGCTCAAACAGGACCATCAAGGCCGTAGTTTCAGGTGGAATGTCTGTCGCGATGGCCTGGATGTCGGCCGCCGTAAGACCAAAGTTGTGGTCGGCAAAGGATTCGGCCCCCATCTCGGCACCCGCCTCTAGCCCTTCATCCGTCCCCGTGGCGCCAAGCCCCATCAGGCCGCCGACGATGGCCCCATACTCCATGCGCTGATCGGGAGTGAGATCGCTTCCGCCCAGCGTAATGATTGCCCCGTCCTTGGTCTTCTGAATGGCGAGCGCGTCGAGCACGCGGATATCCCCTTTTGCGCTGGCTCGATGTAGCTCGCGTGCAATTTGTCCTTGCAGCTTTTCGTTTTCTAGCCCGATGAGAACGAGCTGGACTGGTCCGAAGACGGCCATCGTGTCTGCCTCCTGTAGAATGCACCGCACGCCTGGAATCCGGCTCCCAGGTTCGTACTCGACGCAGCAAGACAAAGGACTTGGGTGTGGCTAGCCCCGAGAGTTCAGCTGCTCGGCTCCCTGCGTCTCCCCATGTCTGCTCTGCGCCTGGGTCCTTCACTGACCCGCCGGAAAGCCTATCCCACGTGGTACATCGACGGACCCGCGCTTGGGGATGGTTTGTGAGGATAGTGAGGTGCTGTACCCGTAGGTAGGTGCGGACTTCACTCGTCCGGCAGGTGCCGAACTGTTGGCCAGCACTCGCTCCAAGGTGTAGTCCCCGTGCTCCCGCTGCTCTCTCGAACACTGACCCGCGGTGCACCCCAAACGGCGGTGAATGCGGGTGCATTCGTCGTCTACATTTACGGCTGACGTCGTGGTTCTGTGGACTTGCCACAGACCGTGAGCGATGCCCACGCGATGGTGACGAAGCCGTGGCACGGCGCAGCGAGCTCGTGGAGATCTCGCCATCGCGGTGTCTCGGTCACGCGGAGCAGCTAGCGACGTCAGTTGAGGGGAGGAATGCTATGAGCGCGCTCGATTGGGTGCTGAGCACCACGTTCTTCGTTCTGTACATCTTCTTGATCTTCACGGTCTGTATGTTAACCTTCCAGAAGGGACATATCGTTCTGGGGATTCTGGGCATCTTCATCCCGTTCCTCTGGCTCATCGGTGCCATATTGCCAGCCAAGCAGGGCTCTCGGTATGAGGTTGAGCAGGCCAACCGCTACCAGGCACAGCTAAATCAGATGACCAGTTAGGAACGCGGACGCGAAGTCCGGTATCTGCACGCGAATGAGGGGGCTTCACGTGAAGCCCCCATTGCTTGCGTGTCTCCATTCGAGGCAGCAGCAGGCTCACCACAGCAGCAGGCTCACCCTGCCGTTGCCGCCACAATGCGCCCCGTCTTGATAGCGGCGAGTAACGCCTGGTAGTCGCGCTCCGTCTGATTGGCATAGGCTTCGGCGAAGGTGGCGACGGCTCGATCGAAGCTGTCACTTGCGCCGAGGTATGCGGCGATTTCGTCGGCGTTGCCAGATGAGCGGGCATGTGCTCGCGCCAACACGTGGCCGCACAGTCCTGCGTACAACGCGAGATTGGCCGACGAGAGCGAATCCACATCGACCGAGCCTTTCATGTCACGGAGTTGCCGCCAGTAAAAGTCGCGCCCTCCTGGCCCGGTCATCCAGCCCAAGAAGATGTCTGAAGCTGCCTGCATGAGCTCCTGCCCCGCCACGACGCGCTCACCCTGATGTTTGTAGGTAACACTTGGCAGTTGAGACTCCAGCACTGAGGCCTCCGCCTCCTTGACCTGCAAGAACAACGGGTCGTCGTCATCGCGGCCGGTGAGCAGCACGATGAAGCAGCGTGTCCCGACACTGCCAACACCGACCACTTTGCGGGCGACATCGACAATCTGGAAGCGGTCGAGCACGTGACGCTGGGCGCCACGCAGCGTCTCGGCATACTTCTCGAACAGCGAATGTACTTCGACGCCCAATGCCTCTTCGGTGATCCGCATGACTAGCGGAGGATCATTCGCAATGATCCGGTGCCCATCCACCACCTCGGTCAGTTTCGCGGCCGCTTGTGCGCTATCGCGCTGGCGAATCTTGTCAACCTGCCCTTGTGCCTGCTTCTTCGTCCGTTTATCCGTCACCAAGTCGAGCAGGTTGTCGACCGTGACTAGCGCATACCACACATCGAGCACACGCATGCCTGCCAGTTCGGCCATGTGCACGCGGTAGGAGGCGGCTGCCGCGAGAGCCGCATCGTGGCAGTCGGACTCCGTGAACCCGTTATGCCGCCCCGCAACATAGATGCTTACCGCGAGGCGTTTGACATCCCATTCCCAGGGGCCAGGATAGGTTTCGTCCAGATCGTTGATATCAAACAGGAGGGTCCGCTCCGGCGAGGCGTATGCGCCGAAATTGGCGCAGTGGCAATCGCCGCAGAGCTGCGTCTGGATGCCAGTTCGCGGTGTTTGGGCGAGGTCATGGGCCATGACAATCGCTGAACCACGTAGAAAAGCGAACGGCGAGACACGCATTCGCGCGTAGCGGATGGGTACGAGATCCGGAAGGCGCGTCGCGGCCTGAGCTTCTAGCAACGCGATGGGATCTGCACGGTCGGGCGCCTCAGCCCAGAACGCATGACTATTGCGCGATACCCTGTCACGTGCGGCGCGTCCGCGCGCTCGACGCTCTTCCTGCGTCACATGAGAAGGAGCGGTCCTGCCGTCAACCGCTTGCGCTGCTGGCGCGCGCTCTGGCTCACGATTCGAATTCCTGGAAGAGCTCGGGATTTTTGTCTCGGTTGTCATGAAGCATCATCCTTCCACCTCACAGAACAGGCAGCGCCTGGATGGCCGATCTCACCTGCCGAGAGAACTGCCATGGCAAGACGCACGTGCATCCATTTGGGCGAAATCTCCTCGCGCGCACCACTCTGCCGGAGGTCGCCTGCGTTCAACGTCCATGCTTGGCCATGCGTTCGGGTGGCGAACCGGGTTGGGCCATGAGCACACGACTCATCACTGAGAGCGGCGAAATTTACGCAGCCGAGCCACACCAGTCGGCGGTCCTCGCGTTCATTCAGCGGCCCACAACGCGGCACGTTGGCACGTTGGTTGGCGGAAAAGTGGTCGTTCGAGTGAGCCTTAAAGGGGATATGGCCGCTGTTCCTCACGACGGCAGTTCGTCGCGGGAGGGAAGCGGCCTCAAGATTTAGGGAGCAGCCCACCGCCGCTGAGGGAATGTCATGCGAGTGCGACGTGGTCCGTTACCCGCCTACGACCTGCGGGACCATAATGATCTGCTCCACCGTCGGATCAAACTCATCGATCCGTACGAGAACGCGCGTATTTTCGAGACGAAACGCCGTCGCGCCTCCTTCGCGCTGCTGGCGAAAGATGCGCTCTGCCTCGCGTACCGCGCTGAGTGCCTCGGGGTCGCCCACCTCGACCAACTGCTCATTCCATGCGACGCGGTCATCGCCGCGCCGAGACAGCACTCGCAACATGCCCATAGTCCTTGCTCCTCCTTCGGGTGATGCCGCTGCCCGACTACCTGCCTGACGATGATCGGTCCCTGCGTGGGTAACCACCGTTCTCACGCTGCGTCCTGCTGGCGTACGTTGGGGTCCGACTACGCGCTGGTTCATCGTGAACAAGCGGTCTACGCTACGTGGCAGGGATACCGGCAAGTCTACGCGTATGAAGTGGTATGTGCGCCATGCGCTCGGCCGGTTCGCCGGGCGAGACCTGTGCCTGGCCGGAGGAGCAGTTAGCGCCTGGCCCTGGGATGAGCGCTAGGCGCTAGACGGGCGATTCGCCTGACGTGTTAGCCACATTCTTACGAGGAGGAGGGCGCGGCGCACAAAGTCTTCGGCTTCCTCGCCACTTGAGCTACTCGCGGATGCGTTTTGCCGAGTTCACCAAGCGCACCGATGCGCCCACCCTCATCCGCTGTCTCATGGCGACCTTGGAGTATTTTGGGGGTGCGCTGCGCGCGGTCCTGACGGATCGCATGAAGAGCGTCCTGGTACGGGTCGAGGGAGGGGCGGCGCAGTGGCACGCCGACTTCGGCGACTACGTGGCTAGTCTAGGGGTCACGCTCCGCGTCTGCCGGCCGTACACGCGCCAGACCAAAGGCAAGGTCGAGCGCACCGTCGGGGTGCTGAAGTCTGGCTTCTGGCCCGGCGTGCGCTTCACCGACCTCGACGACCTCAACGAGCAGGCGCTGGCCTGGTGCGAGCGGCTCAACGGGCAGCCCCATGCCACCACGCGAGTCGCGCCACGCGTGCGCTGGGCCGAAGAGCGCTTGCGCCCCCTGCCGACCGAGTGGGCGTGGGAACGCTTCGCCGCCGAGGAACGCCGGGTGAGTTGGGATGGGTATATCTCCTACGACGGGGTGCTCTATGGCCTGCCCGCCGCTCGCCCAGGGCAGCCGCCTCTCGTTGGCGCCACCGTACAGGTGCGCGAGCGCGCCGGGCAGCTCGCGATCTGGTCGGGCGGTGAGCGCCTCCTCGTGGTGGCCAAGCACGCGCAGTCCCGCGCGGTGGTCCCGCATCCCGAGCAGTTCCGCGGCGTCGCCCCCGCTGCCGCGGCACGGCGTGCGACCACCCCGCTTGGGCACCGCATTCCCGCGCCGCTGGTGGCGTTGCGCGACCTGGGGGAGTATGACCGCTTGTGGGATGTCAGCGTGTCCGGCGCCACTCTCGACGCCGTGCGGACGGAGGTCGCCAGATGAGCCTGCTCGAGCCCGTCGGCGGCGATCTGGTGACGACCCTCAAAGCGCTCGGCCTGACGGCGCTGGGCGCGGCGCTGCCCACGGTCCTGGAGCAGGCGCGGCGCCAACAGCCCACCTACGACGCCTTCTTGCGGCTGGCGCTGCAGGCCGAAGTGACCGGTCGCGCGGAGCGGGCGCAGGCGCGGCGGCTGCGCGCCGCACGGCTGCCCGCGCGCAAGACGCTCGCGAGCTTCGATTTCCGCTTCCAGCCCAGTGTGCCGGAGCGGCTCATCCGTGAACTGGCGACGTTGGGGTTTGTCGAGACGGCGACCAACCTGATCTTCCTGGGTCCGCCGGGGGTGGGCAAGACGCACCTGGCTGTCGCGTTAGCGGATGCCGCGCTCGGCGCCGGGCACAGCGTGCTGTTCACGACGCTTGCCACACTCGCCGAAGCGCTCGAAGGCAGCCCGTCGCCCACCGC
This sequence comes from uncultured Chloroflexia bacterium, assembly GCA_963785845.1. Taxonomy (GTDB): domain Bacteria; phylum Chloroflexota; class Ktedonobacteria; order Ktedonobacterales; family JADMIN01; genus CAWAWP01. The sequence continues at coordinate 984,416 of CAWAWP010000004.1, forward strand.
CTGGCGTACGCGGCTGCGTCGCTTCGTCGCGCCGCGCGTGCTGGTGATTGACGAGGTCGGCTACACCCGCCTCACGGCCGAGCAAGCTCATGCCCTCTTCGAACTCGTCACGGCCCGCTATGAGAAAGGAGCCATTCTGCTCACCAGCACATGTCCCGGTGGGGTGGTTGCTCGCCCTCTCTGTGAGGCGAGGTCAGCGCGCGTTTCGCGGAGGATCGAGGGCTGACCCGAAGCACACGCCGATGGCATGATGCGTCCACGCGATGCCGCTGCTATGACGGTAGAGAGACACCTCGTGCGTTCTGGCTGTCGGCGTTCAGTGGCGCGCGGTCCGCAAAAGGATGGAGCCGACTCATCGGATTGCGGCGCAAGCGGATTGCCTGCTAGATGCAGACTCTGACGGTGGCAAGGGAGCGGCCACGGTGCGCGCCACGCTCATCAAGCACTGATAGGAAGTTAAGGAAATACGAAAATGGACGTACTGCGCAAATTGTCATCGGAGAGTCCAGCATCGGGGGGCAAGAGCAGAAGTACCGAGCTGGGTCACCAGAGGTGGGGGTGGGCAACCTTCGTCCTGCTGACCGCGTTCCTGTTGCTCGCGGGCTGCAGCACCGGTGCAGCCACAACCACGGGCACGGCTTCGGCAACTGGCACAAGACCCGGAACCACCTTGCTCTGCCAGGGTGTCGCGACGATCAATCAATTGCTCACTCAGCTCTCTACGACAGGTAGCAACACGACAGTGGGCGAGGTCAGGACAGTTCAACAGAAACTGACGACCGCGCTGGATACGCTTGATAAACTCCCAGGCAGTAGCGGCCCTGCGCTGAGCAATCTCCAGTCGGCTAACGATCAACTCGCCGCGGCTATCAAAGATCTCCCTGATAGCGCGACCGTTGGCGAAGTTGGCCCGAAGTTCCAGGAGTTCAAGGGCAAGGTGTCCGACGCACAGTCTGCCGCAGCAAAAGTTGCTTCAACATTAAACTGCCCAGCATAGGAAGACCCCTTGGCCATCGTCGCTGCGGGTCCATATAAGTAGGTCGGTCGCTTTTGCGGCGGCGTCGGGAAACTTGGTCCGATCCGCTGCTTGTTAAAGCGCCGCTCGGTAGCTGCCTTAGATCGGTCATCCGCACCGATACATGTCGGCCACGCACCGTGGTTGGCGCTGCAGCATTGCGCGGCTCAGAGCGGTACTGCCAATGTTGCCAGCCCTGCGGAAGCGTAACGCGGGCATGTGCCATATGCACTTGCGAGGGGAGCGAGCAGGCGGGCGATCTTGCCGATCTTGCCGGATTTCAATTTTTTTGGCCCGCGATCTTGCCGATCTTGCCGGTTTTCGCGTTTTCGCGTGAGTATACGCTGCCATGCGCGACGCTGTTCGGCATTCGCGGCGACTGCACATCGGCGCGGTATGCCGTTTTTCGAGGTCTTTAGCGGATGCTGATCTTGCCGATCTTGCCGGATTTTCGATTTTGCGCATGGTGCAGCCTGCCGTTTCTGCCGGTTTTCGCGCGGTGAGCTGGGAGGTGGGAGGGAGGTGGGCAGCATTCATAGGATGGTTTCTGGAGCAGTGGGCAGGTGTGCAAAGGTGTTGGAGAGGGTTTGGTGGCGAGCGGCGAGCGCTTAGATTTTTTGTTCTCGTTTGAATGTACCACGTGGGCGGGGTGCAGCGCAAGCGCATAGCTACGCGGGGGACGGGATGGCGAAGATGTGGTGAGGGCAGGCGGATGGAGAGCATGAGTGGAGGAAAGGCGGCGGCGGAAAGCGGTGGAGGGAGGCGGGCGTCGAGCGTCGAGGACATAGTGGTGATGCAGCATACTCGCCTTGGTTCACCTCAAGCGGTCCATGGACGATAGTGTCGTCCACGCACAGACGGTGGTTGAACTTTCGCCAGTGGGCGAGACCTGCTTCGACGACATTGTGCGCGATCTCACGTTCTGGGTGGGGAAGTTGGACGACATGCTGTGCGACATACAAGCGCGGCTGGCCGAACCTCCGCTGGGGACGTCCGATTGATGCGGCTCTTGCCTTGTCACGATTCTTGCCGTATGCGAGATATGCTGCTGGCAGTACTGCACGCCGCTGTTGTGCTTGGTTGAGTCGCGAGAAGGAGGACGTACGATGGGCGAGGCGCTGAAGGGCAAGGTGGCGCTGGTGACAGGGGCGTCGTCGGGGATCGGCGAGGCGACGGCGCTGTCGCTGGCAGGCGAGGGAGCGCGGGTGGGCATCGCCGCACGGCGCAGGGATCGGCTGGAGGCTCTGGCGGAACGTATCGGCGCGGCTGCGGGCGAGGCGACGATCATTGAGGCAGATGTGAGCGATGAGGCGCAGGCACGGCACATGGTGCAGGCGGTTCACGAGCGGTGGGGACGGATCGACATCCTGGTGAACAATGCTGGGGTGATGTTGCTGGGGCCGGTCGTCGGTGCGGATACCGAGGATTGGCGGCGCATGGTGCACATCAATCTACTGGGGCTGCTCTATACCACGCACGCGGCGCTGCCGCTGATGCAGGAGCAGGGCGGTGGACATATCGTCAACATCTCCTCGGTGGCGGGGCGAACGGCGCGGGCGGGCAGCGCCGTGTATAACGCGACGAAATGGGGCGTGGTGGCCTTTTCGGAGGCGCTGCGGCAGGAGGTCTCGCCGCGCGATCACATCCGCGTGACGGTGGTGGAGCCGGGGGTGGTCGCCACGGAACTGACGTCGCATATCACCAGTGAAGAGGGCAAACGCGACGCAGCGACGATCACGCAAATGCCGCATCCGTTGCAGTCACAGGACATCGCCGATCTGATTATGTTCGCGGTGACACGGCCCGACTACGTCAACCTCAATGAACTGCTGATTCGCCCAACAGAGCAGGCACGCTAACCGGCGCGATGAGCTGGCGCGAAGAGGAGAACGTCGCGCTGGACACGGAGTCGCGGTCCGCTGTAGTATATCGTTAGACGAACGAACTATATCGCCGCGCGGCAGCGCCGCTCAGGCGGCCGGCGATGTGAAGGAACGATTGCTATGGCAAAGGCACGACATTCCGCCGGCGCGCTCTCCACCGCTAGCACTGAGGATACGCACGCGCTCGAAGCGCTGACGATTGCCAACCGGCTGCGGCCTGTGCTGTTACGGATCCACCGGCACATGCGCGGCGAGGCGCACGAGATGGGTATGACGACGATGCGCGGCAGCATCCTCACCGGCGTCGCGCTCTCGCCAGGGATCGGGTTGGGGGAATTGGCGCGCCGCGAGCACGTCACGCCGCCGACGCTGGTGAGCCATATCGATAAGCTTGAGGAAGCCGGGCTGGTGGAGCGGCGGCGCGATGATGCCAGCGACCGACGCCGCGTGAGCATCACGATCACGGAGGCGGGGACGCGCGTGCTGGAGACGCTGCGCGAGCGGCGCACGGCATGGCTCGCTACGCGCCTCGGCACACTCTCGCCGGAGGCGCTGGCCGCGATCGAGGCTGCCGTCGAGCCGCTGCAGCAGTTGGTGCGGACGGAAGGCGCGGCGCGATGAAGACGTCGCTTCGCGGGTCGGCGGCGATTAGCGCCAGCGGTACGTTTGTGAGTCTGCGCAAGCATCGCAACTATCGCCTGTATTTCTCCGGGCAGTTTCTCTCGCTGATTGGGACGTGGCTGCAGAGCGCGGCAATGGCCTGGCTGGTGTTGCAACTGACGCACTCGGCATTCGCGGTGGGCGTTCTGGCGTTCTGGCAGTTCGGGCCGTATCTGGCGCTCGGCTTGTTCGGCGGCGCGATCGTGGATCGCCTCGACCACCGAATGACGCTGATCGCGACACAGGCCGCGCTGGCGCTCTGTAGCGGGACGATGGCGCTGCTGACGCTGTTCCACGTCGTCACCGTGCAGGAGGCTTACGTGATCGCCGCGGTGCGGGGGCTGGTGCTGATCTTCAACAACCCGAGCAGGCAGGCGTTTATCTTTCAGATGGTGGGACGCGCGGAACTGCCGAACGCGATTGCGCTGAACTCCAGCCTGGCAAATGCGACGCGGATCATCGGGCCGGGGATTGGCGGCATCTTGATCGCGGCATTTGGCGTGGGCGTCTGTTTCTCGATCGACGCGATCAGCTATGTGGCGGTGATCGTGGCGATGCTGGCGATGCGCGTGAGCGAACTACTGCCGATCGAGCGGCGGGCGCAGAGGTCGGTACTGCGCGGCGTGGGCGAGGGATTGCGCTATGTGCGGCGCGTGCCGGCGGAGTGGATCGCGCTGACGATGTTCGCCTGCGTCTGCGTGGCGAGCATCAACTTTACGGTGCTGCTGCCGCTGGTCGCCAGCGATACGCTGCAGGCGGGCGCCGAGGTCTTCGGCCTGCTGACGGCGTGCTTCGGCGCGGGGGCGCTGATCGGCGCGCTGATCTCGGCGTCGCTGGGGCGGGCGAGCTGGCCGGTGTTATTGTGGAGCGTGGCGGGGTTCGGCGTTTTCGAGCTGGCGCTGTCGCTGCAGCGCAGCATCGTTGGGGCGGTGGTGGCGCTGATCGCCACGGGCATCTGCTACACGCTGTACACGTCGAACACCAACACGACGGTGCAGCTTGGCGCGCCGGCTTATCTGCAGGGGCGAGTTGCCGGGCTGTATAGCTACATCTTCGCGGGGTCGAACTCGATTGGGGCGTTGCTCGCGGGTGTGCTGGCTGAACGCGGCGGCACGACGCTGGCGTTTGTCGTCGCGGGATTGACCGCGCTGGCGATGGCGGGATTCGGCCTGCTGATGCGCTCGCGGACGACGACCGCGACGCCGCTGCCACGCGATCAGATCGCCTCGTGATGAGGCGGCTGCCACGTCTGCCGTGGGCATCTGACGTTGGCATGCGGAGGGTGCGCTGGGGCACGGCTCGTAGTGATGCGAGCGCGCCGAGGCGTTAGCTAGCGTGTGCGTGGTGTCGCCGCTTTCGCCGGAGGCATACGGGCCCATGATGCGCAGGGTGACGCCGAGGGCGATGATCACGAAGGCGTTGATCCCCAGTTCGATCATGGCGTTGCGGAAGTCGTCGCCCTGGAGGCCGGTATTGGTGGCGTTGGCTGCGGCGGCGATGGAGAGACGCGCGCCAATGGAGAGGATGCCTCGCGTCGCCGAGATGATGCCGATGAAAAGGAAGGGCTGCACCGAGTTGGCGCGCTTGTCGAGATACGAGCGCACGGTGCCGAGCACTTCGAGGATGATCAGCACGAGCAGGAGGTCGCTGACAAAGTCGAGGACGGCTTGGGCGACGCCACCGGCGGGTCCGCCGGTGCCAAGGACGGCGGAACTGATCGCATTGAAGGCGTTGGCGACGCTGTAGACGAGTGTGACGCCAGCGGCAAGAAGGAACGCCCCGCCGACAAGGGCATAAAAGAAAGAGTCCATTACGTCGAGCAGCCGGACGCTTATGCGGTCGAAGCCGCTGTGCTGCGGGGGATTCTGTTGACGCTGCTGATCGGGCGCTGCCACGTCCCACCTCGTATTCTCGCCCGCCGGCTCGCCCCGCAAGCAGCGCGGGGGCGTGAGCGTGTCGGGCGTGCGTTCATTCTAGCAGCGAGGCGGGAAGGGGGCAAGCCGCGGGACAGGTCAAGCGGTCACGGTGACGGTGGCCTGCATCGAGGGATGAATCATGCAGGTGATGTTGAAGGTGCCCGCGTTGGCAAAGACGATGGACATGGAGTCGCCGGGACCGAAGGCGAGGCCGCTGCTGGTGTTCAGTTCGCTTGGCGCGCCGGACTGCGACGAGAAAGCGCCGTGCATGCCGATGACGAGGACATGCGTACCCGCGCTGGTGAAGGTGACGGATTGGCCGGCTTTGATGGTGACGGCGTTGTTGGTGAAGCTGAACGACGACATGCTGATCGTGGCGGCGCCGCTGGTGGCAGGTGTGGTGGCGACGGCGGTTGGGGCGGTGGTGGAGGTGGCGGCCGGCGCGGTGGTGGCGGTTGGGGTGGTGGCTGCGGTCGAACTGCCGCAGGCCGCCAGTGCGAGCGCTCCAAAGAGCGCGATGCTGGCGAAGCCAACGCTCAGGCGCAGGCGCGGACGAAGGCGTGTGAACATCTGTGTTTCCTCATTTCCTGGTTGAATGGTCTGGGAAGGCGTCGCGCTGGATCGCGGCACGGGATCAGGCCCCGCGCGACGGCGGCGCCGGACTTGGCGTCGGGTGTGCCGTTCGCGGTGGCGCGTGTTCTCCGCGAGCAAGTACGGGGAGACGTTACGGATTGGTGGAGGCGTCGCGGGCGGCATGCGACGTGCGAGATCGCCGGGAGGCAGCGTCAATGAGTGGCGCGGGCGCGCGTCATGAGAGGGGATCGCACGATGCAACTGCTGGAAACGATGGATGCCGTCGCCAATCAGGAATGGCTTGATCCGCCGAGCGACGGCGTGCAGCGGGTGGTGAGCGATGCGCTCCGCCCGCGCGGTCCCTTTGGATCGCGGCTCGACGATTTGCTGAATGGCACCTGGCTTGGGCATCCGCTGCACCCCGTGCTCACCGACATCCCAGTGGGCGCGTGGACGGTCGGGCTGCTGCTGGACGGCGTGGAGACGTTGGCGGGCAAGCGGGAATTGGCGGCTGGTGCCGACGCGGCGAACTGGATCGGCATCGCGGGGGCGCTGGGCTCGGCGGTGACGGGGTTGGCGCAGTGGCAGTATACGGTTGACCGGCAGCGGCGGCTGGGGATGGCGCACGCGCTGCTCAATACGGGGGCGCTGGCGCTCTATGGCGTCTCGGCGCTACTGCGAGCGGGCGGTCGGCGGCGCGCGGGCAAGATTGCGGCGCTGATGGGCTATGCGGTGGTTGGGGTGTCGGCGTACATCGGCGGCGACCTCGTCTTTGCCGAACGCGTGGGTGTGTACCACGTGCCGGAGGAGACGCTACCCGACGAGTTCACGGCGGCGCTGCCGGACGCGAAACTCGCCGAAGGGCAGATGGTGCGCGTGGAGGTCGGCGGTGTTCCGGTACTGCTGGCGCGACAGAACGGCAGCATTTTCGCGCTGAGCGATGTCTGCGCGCATCTGGGCGCTCCGCTGCACGAGGGCACGCTGAACGCCGATTGCAGCGTCACCTGCCCGTGGCACGGCTCGCGCTTCGCGCTGGCGGACGGGCATCCGCTGAATGGGCCGACGACTTTCCCGCTGCCACGCTACGAGACGCGGGTGCGCGACGGGCAGATTGAGGTGCGCGCGCCGCGCTAGTCTGGCGATGTGCCTCAGCGTCGCGCCGACTCGTGCCCAGCACCGCGGCTTACGTTCTTGGGCAATGTGGGCGACAGCCATGCCCGTGAGTTGACGATTTTACCGGCTCGCATGCTGATGCTGGCATGGACTGTGCGGCTCGAGACACTCTTGTGCCCTGGCGTTGAGAACCGTGGCACACCCTGTTTATCAAGTAGCTGATGACGTGGAGGGATGTTATGTCACAGGCCAGCTCCGTTCAACCGACCGCGCTCAACAATTTGGTGTTGGAAGACAGCATCGAGATTCCGGCGCCGATCAATGAGGTGTATCGCCGCTGGAGTGACTTCGAGCACTTCCCGCAGTTCATGGCGAATGTCGAAGAGGTGTCGCCGCGTGGCGGCAATCGTTATCGCTGGGTGGCGCGCATCTTTGGCATCAAGCAGGAGTGGGATGCTGAGGTGGTGGAGAAACAGCCACAGCGGTCGATTGCCTGGCGCAGCGTCACCGGCGCGTACAATGCCGGCGCGGTTTCCTTCTTTAGCCAGGGCGAGAATTCGACGCAGGTGCGTGTGCGCTTTGAGTATGCGCCGCCGGGCGGTAAGACGGGCCAGGTGTTGGATCAGCTGACGCAGACAACGCGACGTGAGATTCATGAAGACCTGGACAACTTCAAGAAGCTGTATACCGGCGGCACGCCGAGCACGCAGATGGGAACCACGCTGGCGCGGGAGGATACCGGAGGCTTCGGTCGCATCCTCGGTCCGTTGACTGGGCCGATCGTGTCGAGCGCGGCGGGCGGCGTCGCGGCGTATTTCATCGGCAAGCGGGCACGCGAGAGCAAGCTCTACAATGCGGTGACCAGCCCGGTCGCTTTCCCAAATGCGGTGGCGGGCTGGGCGCTGATCGGTGCTTCGGCGGCGAGCATCATCGGCTCGGCGACGCTACGCTCGCGCGGGCGACCGACCGATTCGCTCTTCGTGGGACAATGGGCGCCGACGTTGTTGAGCGTGGGCACCTTCGCCCGCGTTTTGGGGCATCGAGGTGTGCGGACCAGCCTGGCGACTTCGGTGACCAGTTGGACCTACTTCTCGGCCTCGCTCGGTTCGATCATTGGCTCGGCGGTCATGCATGTGCGCGGCAAGCGCGAGGATGGCCTGTTTGTGGGGCAGTGGGCGCCAACGTTGCTCAACGCGGCGATCTTCACGCGGCTCTTCGACCGCCTGACGGTGCGCTAGGCGCTGGCGTCAGGATTGCGCGGAGCTGAATCCATCGCGCGGCACAAGGCTCGGGTGAGTTTCCGGTGAGGCTTGCCCGGGCCTTCTCGTGTCTGGCGCGAGGAGACGCGGCGTGCGGTACAATGCGGCCAGATGCCAAGAGCGCGCCAGCCGGGGGCACAGCCCGGCGCACCGAACCTCCCGCATGAGCGGACGACGGGCCAGCCTGATCGTCGCGGCTCGTTGTGGCATGCGGTGCCTGAGGCTGAGCCAGCGCTGCCCGACGTGGCCCAGCAGAGCGCCATCCGCGACAGCCTCTATGATCTGATCCCACTCGGTACCCTGGAACTCGACCTGATCGGCACGCCGGAGTTCGTGCGGCTGCAGGGCGTCAAGCAGCTTGGCTTTGTCTATCGCGTCTGGCCGGGGGCGACGCACACGCGCTTTGAGCATAGCCTCGGCGTCTATTACCTGATGCTGCTGGCGCTGCGCGCGCTAAGGGCACAGGCGAGCGGGTCGGTGAGCGCCGATGCGACGGATCTGCGGACGCTGCTGGCGGCGGCGCTGCTGCACGACATCGGGCATTATCCCTTCTCGCATGCCATCGAGGAGTTGGGGTATCCGATCGTGCCGCACGAGCAGGTGGGCGCGCGACTGATCACCGAGACGGCGCTGGCGGAGGTATTGGGGCGCCACGGGCTCGACCCCTTGCGCGTCGCCTGCCTGGTGAATCCGCCGCGTGACCGTGCGCTGGCGCCGAGCGACGCGCTGTTGATCCGCCTGCTTAGCGGCGCGCTTGACGTGGACAAGCTTGATTATCTGCCGCGTGATGCCCGCGCCTGCAACGTGCCCTACGGCGGCGTGGACGTGACGCGACTGCTCGGCTCGCTGCGCGTGATCGCCACGCCCGCGGGGCCGCGCCTGGGGGTCAGTGACAAGGGGATCAGTCCGCTGAACTCGCTGTTGCACGCGCGACAAGAGATGTTCGACAACGTCTACTGGCATCACACCAACCGTGCGATGATGGCGATGCTGCTGCGGGCGGTGCAGGAGGCGTTGGAGGCACAGACGCTGGCCCCCGCAGAGCTCTACGGCCAGGATGACGCTTCTTTGCTGACACTGCTCGCCGGCGAAAGCATGCCGCAGGGCACGCGAGAGTTGGTCGGCGCGCTGCGCATGCGCCAGCCGTATAAGGTGCTGCTGGAGGTGAGCGCGCGGGCGGGGCGCCTCTTTAGCCAACTTGACGCGCTCTATTGGGATCAGCAGAAGCGCCGCCGCGTGGAGATCGCGCTGGCCGCCGCGCTCAGCGAGTCCGCTGGGTTGCCGATCGCACCGCATGACCTGCTGGTGGACGTGCCGAAGCCGGAGAAGTGGGAGATGGATGTGCCGGTACGCTTCGCGCATCCGCCGATCGGCATGACGACACTGATGACGTGGGCGGAGGCGACGGGCCAACGCCCGAGCGACCTCGGCGTCTACGAACAGCACCAGCGGCGAATCCGTATCGTCGCGCATCAGGCGGTGCGCGACGCGCTGGCGGACCGCGCCGAGGCGCTGATCCTGCCGGTGCTGGAGCGGCTGCCAGCACTTTAAGAACTCCACCGCAGAGATCGAAGAGCACAAGTGAAGACGTGACAATAACCTTCCCGTTAGCGTGAATGTTCGTGTTACAATGTCGTCTGGTCGGATGGGAAGAGTCGCGAATCTCGTGCGATGGTTGCCCAGAGTATGTGCAGGTGGAAGAAGGATAGCAGTCGATGGCGTCGCAACTCATGATCGATCCTCGGCACAGCGCGGTACTCATTATGGATTACCAGAACGATGTGCCTTGGCCTCATGGGTGAGGCGGCGCAACCGCTTCTTGCCCGCGCGGCGGCGGTGCTCGCGGAGGCGCGCAACGCTGGTTTGCCGATCATCTATATACGGGGAGCGTTCCGCCCGGGCTATCCCGAGGTGAGTGCGCAGTCGTCGCGGACATTCATCATGGTAAGAGATATGGGGCGCATGATCGAGGGGACACCCGGAGCGGCGATTCATGCCCAGGTGGCACCGCGACCCGAGGATGTGGTGGTGACGAAGCGTCGCGTGGGAGCGTTCGGCACGACGGATCTGCCGACGGTGCTGCGTGCGCGCGACGTGACGACGCTGATCCTGCTGGGGGTGTCGACGAGTGGCGTGGTCTTGTCGACGGTGCGCTCGGCAGCGGACGAGGATTACACCCTCGTGGTGGTCGAGGATTGCTGCCTGGACCCGGACGAGGAGGTGCATCGCGTGCTGACGCAGAAGGTCTTCCCCCGGCAGGCGCAGGTGGTGAGCGCCGAAGAGGTCCGCGACGCGCTGGCCGATGCGACGGGTGGCGCGACGGCGTAAGGATGTCCGTTGCGCGGCGGGTTCGCGTTGGATGCGCAAACCATGCACTCTATGACTCTGCCTACGCCGATCTCGCTGCCGCACGGCAGCGAGCGACGCACAGGATCCTGGCCCTCTTCTTGCAGCTACCGCAAGCTGGTTCGCTCGCTTACGCGGGCACAGTTCGGTCAATACGAGGAAAGGGTCAGGTCCCTCATGGCGGATCAGAGCGGCAAAAAACTGTCGCCCATCGCATTGCAGAAGTCTCTCAAAGGGTCGAAGTATCCGGCGTCGAAGGACGCTTTGGTGCGGCAGGCCGAGCAGAATCAAGCTCCTAACGATGTCGTGGAGAAGTTGCGAAGCCTGCCGGGCGGCCAGTTTGAGACGCCGGCTTCGGTGATGAAGGCGTTGGGGCGCACAGAATAATACTGCGTCGTCCCAGTTGTCGTCGTTCCCAGCCTGGAAGTGCGGGGTAGACCGCGCCAGGCGCTGGGCGACGAGATCCAACGAAATAGGACTGCTTCGGTTGACGAGGCATCGCGCCGGTTCCCATGTGTGGCGAGCCGGCGCATTGTGTTGCCCGCGCCGCGGCAGGTACAGGTATACTCAAGGGCACCTGGGATCACCATTCATGGTCCAGGTCCAAGTCGCCTGGTCGTGCCATGAGAAGTGGATTGACGCACGTGAGTAGTAGCCGTGACTATCTGACGCTGGCGCCTGAGGTGCACAACGCGCTGACCGAGGGGCGCGCCGTCGTCGCGCTCGAATCCACCGTGATCGCCCATGGGCTGCCGTACCCCGCGAATGTGGAGGTGGCGCGCGGCATGGAGCAGGCGATCCGCACGGCGGGCGCCATTCCGGCGACGGTGGCGCTGCTGGACGGGCGGATCGTCGTAGGGCTGCAGGATCAGCAGATCGAGCGGCTGGCGACCGAGCAGGGTGTGCTCAAGGCGAGCCGGCGCGATCTCGCGGTGGCGCTGGCGGCGCGTGCCACCGCGGCCACCACTGTCGCCGGGACGCTGGCCTGCGCGACGCTGGCGGGTATCCGCGTCTTTGCCACTGGGGGCATCGGCGGGGTGCATCGTGGCGCTGCGACCAGTTTCGACATCTCGGCCGATCTCGCCGAACTGGGGCGTTCGCCAGTGGTCACGGTCTGCGCCGGGGCGAAGGCGATCCTCGATCTGCCGTTGACGCTGGAGTATCTGGAGACGCAGAGCGTGCCTGTGATCGGCTATGGCACGGACGAGCTGCCGGCATTCTTCAGCCAGGAGAGCGGTCTGCGCGTGCCACACCGCGCGGATTCGCCCGTGGTGGTGGCCGAGATCGCGCGCGCGCAGTGGGAAAGCGGCCTGGGTGGTGGCATCCTCGTCGCTTGCCCAATTCCCTACCGAGTACGCGCTACCCGCCGCGGAGATCGAGGGCGCGATCGCTCAGGCACTGCGAGAAGCCGAGGCGCAGCGCATTCGCGGCCAGCGCGTGACGCCCTTCCTGCTGGCGCGTGTGGCGGAGCTGACGGGCGGTGAAAGTATCGTCGCCAATCGCGCGCTGCTGCTGCATAATGCCGCGGTTGCCGCAGAGATCGCGCTCGCCCTCGCCACGGTGTGACGTGACCATACGCGCGCCGCGGACGCTGCGAGAACCGACCCATAGAGGAGTAGAATCGACAAGACGCGTGAGGCGATTGGACGTGACGAGTGCTGAGTTTAGGGGGGAAATCGCGTACCTGTCGCGGCACGAGGCGTGCATGCGGGTTGAGGTTGAGGTGTGTGAGAAGGCGTAGCGCGCCGCGCGCGACTATGCTATCGTGGCGGCGGCGCATGGGTCGAACACGGGGATGTGAAGTGCTTGGCGCGTAGCCGGCGTGAGTAGAGAGCAGGACGGCATGCCCGACGAAGAGAGAGACTCGGAAGGTTCCGGACCCGGCACAAAGGTCGACGTCGCTACTCGAACGGAGCATTCGGCACCGGAGGACGCCGCGACGCAAACGGCTGGCGCACCCGCTGGGGATACGAGCGTCGAGGTTGACGACGCGGTGGACGAGATGGGTGATACGCTGCCACGCCGCGCCATTTTCATGGCGCCGATCACCACGCCGCTGGCCATGGAGGAATCGGTTGCGGATGCGGATGAACGCACCGATTCGGCGGTGGATGCGGAAGACGTCGCGGAAGCGGTTGCCGAAGCGCCCGCCGAGGCTGTTGCTATGGAGGACTTGGCGGCGGAGGCACCCGACGCGATCAGCGCGGACGAGGACGCCGAGGCGGAAACCGCACATGAAGCGTTGATCGAACCGACGGTCGAGGAATCCCCGGACGACACCACAGACGCAGCGCCAGACGATGCACAGGACTCGGCAGAGACAGTGGACTCGGCAGAGATGGCGGACTCGGCGGAGACGGTGGACTCGGCGGAGATTGCGGATTCTGAGATGGCTGTGGCGACCGCAGACGTCCCAGAGGCGCAGGGGGGCGAGGACGCTCTCGGGGGCGACGCGGCAGTCGAGGACACAGCGCCTAGTGTAGAAGGCGAGATGGACGCGTCGGTGCCGGTTGCGCCGATCGCGGAGGCGACGTCGGAGCCGTTGGACGCGACCGCACTGCCTGAGATGGCCGGTGTGGCCCCGGCGACCGAGTCGCCTGTCGATGCCGCCGCGCTCGCGGTCGACGAGGAACTGGAGTCTGCCGAGGAAGCAGCTGCGGTCGCCATGGAGGCGGATGACTCGTCGGATGACTCGTCGGATGACCTTGCCGGTGCCACTTTTGAGGCGCCTGAGCAGCCGGAGGCGCCGGAGTCTGCCCTTGCCGATGCGCCCGATGCAGCAGAGATGCCATCCGAGGAGCCCGCGCCAGAAGCTCTCTCGCCGGGCGAGGATGATGAAGGCGCACGCGGCGCGCCCGAACATGTCGATTATCCAGAGGCGGGAGATGACGTGGCGCTGGCCGGTGCAGAGCAAGTGATCGCGGCGCCGGAGCTGCTCTACGGCTATGCCTCAGCGCCGACGCGGCCGCGTTCGGCACCGATGCCACCCACGCCGCTGCCGTTCTCGGTTTCGCCGTCCGCGCCGCCTGATGCGCCGGAACCACCGATGGCGGTGCAGCCGACCGCACCGTTCTCGCCGCCGCTCTCCGCGCCGCCGCTGGCGCCTACGCCAGCATTCTCCGCGCTGCCTTCATCGTCGTGGTCCGTGTCGACGCCAAGCGATGCCGCCGCACCGAACGCCGGACCGCTGTATCCGCCGTTGCCGCAGGTTGCCACGAGCGCCGCGCCACCAGCGTCGCATCCTTCGCATCCGTCGCAGCCTCGGCTGCCAAGCATCGCGGGAGTCGATACGCGCGTGCCGCAGGAATACTGGCTCGAAGATGATCCGATGGAGCAGACGCGGCTCTCGCTCGGTCTCAGCGGCGAGCGCCCGGTGGTACGCGAGGCGGGGCGCCCGCTGCCTAAGCCGCGGCGCTTTAAGCGTTCGCCGCGCCCATTGAGCCTCGTAATCCTCCTGGTGGTGCTGGCGATCATCGTGCTTGCCGGAGTGGGCATCGTGGTGACGGTCGCGCATCTGCTCGCGCAGCCTGCCGCTACCCCAACGATAGTTCCCACCCATTCGGCCTTGCCCACCAGTACCCCTACGGGGAGTGCATAGCGCACTTCTCGGTGCGCGCCACGCCTGAATGATATAGTTGAGCGATACAGCACAACGCTATCGGGCGAGGGCGCGACCATGACATCTTCTACCGCACAGGCGGGCATCGGCAAGATTGTCCGCTCGGAATCGCACGTTCGCTACACCTGCCAGATCTACGGCCCTGGCGAGGTCGCCGCGCCGCCTGAGCCAGCGGAGTACGGCTTCGGCAATTTCGTGCGCGTTCCCCTGCGTGGCGCACCTGGCCGCGCTGGCGCTCCGCTGGCTTTCCGTTCCGCCGTGGCGCAGGGCGCGCCGTCGTGGGCCGTCGGGCTGATCTATGACACGCTGCTGGTCAATCCGGCGTTCGGCACGCTCGGCCCGCGCCTCTCGAACGAGGAGCAGGTGGCGCTTTTCTCACCCGACTATCTCGCGGAGCGCGCCGTGCTGGTCTCGATCCTCCTGCTGGGCACGATGAGCGGCTCGGGGCGTGCGCCACAAGTCGCGCACGGTATTCCGCCGCTGGCGCCCGATCTCGGCGCGGAGGTCTCGACGATGGACGAGGCCGACGTGCGCGCGTTCCATACGTTCGCCGATGGCGGCATGCCCGGTGGCGCGCGCCCGTATCTGCACATGGGCTACCTGCCGCACGCAGTGGCCCAGCAGAGCGCGTTGCTGCCGCTGGCGATGCTGCGAACGATCGAACGGCTTGAGGGTATCTTCCCGGAGAACGCCGCGCTGCTCTCGATCGTCAAGCGCAACTTCGCCTGGCGCCTCAAGGTGCAGTCCGCGGGATAGGAAAGTCATCGCGTGGTGCGCAGTGGCGAGACGGCTAGCTGTCATCATCGCCGTGAAGGCGCGGCCAGACTGGATACTCTCGACCACCACTACGTATTCGAACGCGGCACTTGCGAAGCGCGCAGAGCTGCGTATCACGATGCCCGACGAAGTTCTCCGCCAGCATTCGCCGAGAGCGGCCAGAAAGGACCCGTGAAGAAGGTCCAATTGTCACCGTACTGATTCACTGGGCTTGCCCCAGCGCATTCCCTGCTCTCTGTGGAGGCGACATGACGGATGAGGCGCGCAGGCCGGTCGGCATCACCAAGGGGCCGGGCGAAACGATCCACGAATACACCTTCATCTCGCGCGACGAGCAGCGCCAGTTGAAGAACGGCGAGTACGTCTACTACGAGCTCGATGGCGCAGCGGGCCAGTCGAGGCGCGTGCTCGGTCGCATCTTGCAGCGTGTGCCGGTGCAGCTCTTCCCCGATACGTTTCTCGCGGAGCCGGAGGTGGCGCCCGCGCAGGTCGCTGCGTTGGTGGGCTTCGACGCTAGCGCCAGCGATCTCTTCGAGTTGCATGTCGCCATTATGGGTTACTTCGATGCCGCGCTCGGCGCTTTCGCCAATCCATGGATTCCGCCGAGTTCCGGCACGCCGATCTACCTCGCGGACGACGCGCTACTGGCCGCCGTGCTCTCGCGCAAGCTCTCGGGCGCTATCGGCAGCGCGACGGTCGGCTCGCTGCTGACACGGCCCGAAGGCGCGGTGCCGGTGGTGCTGGATGTCAAAGAGATGGTGAGCACGCACCTGGCGATCATCGCCAGCACGGGCGCGGGCAAGAGCTACCTCGCCAGCGTCGTCATCGAAGAACTGCTGAGGCCATACAATCGCGCCGCGGTGCTGATCGTCGATCCGCATGGCGAGTATGGCACGCTGCAAGAGATGGCGAACCGCAAAGAGTTCGCCGAGGATGTACCGGGCGAGAATGGTCGCGCCGCCGCGCGCCGTCCGCGCTACACCGCACGGGCGCGAGTCTATCTGCACGATCAGGTAAAGGTGCGGCTGAGCACGCTGACGCTCGGCGATCTGCGCTACCTGCTCCCTGGGATGACAGACAAGCAGCATCATTTCCTGGGGCAGGCGCACGAGGCGCTGATGAAGGCGAAGAAGGGGCAGCCATGGACCGCGGCAGAGCTGAAAGACGCGGTGGCCGAGGTTGGCCACGGCAAGAACGACGAGAGCGGCGACGACAGCGGCAATAGCACGGTGGCGGCGCTGAGCTGGAAGATCGAGGAGCGGTTGGCGCGGAACAACTTCGTCTTCGATCCCTTCCAACACCTGGAATTGCGCGAAATCTTGCAGCCAGGGCAGTGCACCGTGCTGCAACTGAACGAGATCGACGAACGCGATCAACAGGTGATCGTCGCCACCCTGCTGCGGCGCATCTATAACGCGCGGATGGAGACGGAACGCGGCAAGACGCAGCAAGGTGAGGAGAAGTACCTGCCGTATCCCGTCTTCGTGCTGATCGAGGAGGCGCATCACTTCGCGCCGCACGGCAATGACGCCGTGTCCACCGGCATTCTCAAGCAGGTGCTCGCCGAAGGGCGCAAGTTCGGCATCGGCGTCGGGCTGATCAGCCAGCGGCCCGGCAAGCTCGACCCCGACGTGCTGAGCCAGTGCCTGACGCAGTGCATCATGCGCATCGTCAACGAGGTCGACCAGAAGAGCGTCGCTACGGCCGTCGAGGGCGTGGGGCACGATCTGCTCGGCAACCTGCCGGCGCTCTCGAAGGGGCAGGCGATCATCGCTGGGGGGGCGGTGAATACGCCGGTGATCTGCCGCGTCCGGGCGCGTCTCACGCCGCACGGTGGCGAGAGCAAAGATGCCCCGGCGGAGTGGCAGGCGCACTTCGCCGGTGATGCCGCAGCCGCACGCGAGCGCGAGACGGCGCTGCCGCAGCGCGACAACCACGGCATCAGCATCTTCAAGCGCTGACGCGGACGCGGCTACGCTGGGACCAGATCGGGCTGGCGCGCCGTCGTTGTGTGCTGCGTCTTCGCCGCGCTCCATCTGAACCACTGCGGGAAGGCGCGCACCAATCGTGGAAGGCCCTCGACGCGGACGCCGTAGCTATGCAGCGCGTCGTGATAGCTGATGCGGCCACCGTAGAGTTTGTAGAAGGTCGCCAGATCCGCGGTAACCTGCACATCGATCGCGAAGCCGGGATCGGTGAGGCAGAGCGTGACATCTTCATGCGTCATGACGAGCCAGAATGAGACATCCCTCGCGCCGAAGGAGAAGTCGAACTGGGCGACCGTGCGGCGTTCGGTGAGGCGCGCCGTGTCTACCCGGCCACGCATCCACCACATCAGCAGCACCGGATTGAGTTCTTCTGGGGTGGGGTCGCCGAACGCCCAGTTCTCTCCCCACGCGCGTAAGGCGTTGATGGCTGGCAAGAGCTCTTGGCCCGCTTGTGTCAGTCGGTACGTGGTTGACTGGCGACCGGTACCTCCGGCCAGTTTTTCGATCACGCCGACGCGCTGTAAATGCCGGAGACGGCTGGCCAGCAGCGCCCGCGAAATACCAGGCAGGCCACGCTCGAGATCATTGAAGTGATGCGTTCCGATCATCACATCGCGCACGATCAGCAACGTCCAGCGATCTCCCAGGATCTCCAGCGATCTCGCTACCGGGCAGTACTGCCCATACTTGGACATACGCGCCCACCTCCCCTTCACGCAATCGGTTCATTTCTTGAACTGGTGCCTCGCCACGTCGCAGTATACCGTGTTTCGCAGAGGGGAACTGCACCTACATGGGCGTTTCACCTCTCGTGACCTGCCGTTGCGCGTCACGATTGACTACGATTGAACAGGAGAGCACAATGCCTGCCGCATCAAACATCGAACTGCGCGAGGCCGCTGGTAACGAAGAGAGCGCCGCCGATTGGGGTCCCATGCGGATCGACTTCGCCGCGTTCCCGCCGCACAACCTGGCGCCGCTGTTGAAGGGTTTACCGGATGATCGTTGTCAATGCCCGCATTGGGGCTACCTCTTTCGAGGCAAGATACTCGTTCGTTACGCCGATCACGAGGAACTGATCGAGGAGGGGCAGGCCTTCTACATGGCGCCGGGGCACGCGCCGGAGGCTCTCGAAGCGTGTGAGCTGGTTCAGTTCAGCCCCACACCTGAAATCTACGACGTGATAGCGGTGATAAGCCGAAACGCGCAGGCGATGAATCCTGATGCGGTCGCCCCGTCGAGCCGTCTCAACGCGGCGGAGATCGTGCGGAGCATCGCGCAGGCGACGCAGCCGCCCAACTAACCGATTGAGGAGAGGTTCGCGGAGAGGTCCTCTGAGTGTGTTCACGGCGCATCGAGGACCTCGTGCGGCGGCGGGTGGCGACGACAGGGGAGGCGGTGGCCTGGACCTTCGGCCTCAGGGCATATCAGTACGATCCCGGGCAAGAGACCTGAGCGCACTTTGGCGTCTCGGGGCGCATTTTTATAGGCAGTAGCCGGAGCTGTCGCGCTTATTTTGGAAGGCCCAGGCGAGCACCCAGTAGCCTTGCCAACGCTGAATGCCGACCATCAGCAGCACATCGTTGCCGCCGCCGAAGAGCATCAACTGGCTGTTGGGCGTGTTGCCCGCGAAGCAGGTGTAGAAGCGTAGGAGTCCCGAATCCTGCTGCGACCAGGCGAGGTTCGCGGTGTAGAGCGTGTTGAATTCGGCGCCGGCGTCGGGCATCAGCAGTTGCGCGCCACCGGTATTTGTGCCTTGAAAGGTGAACGAGGGGCTCATCAACGCCGCGAGAGGCGCCCACTTACCGCCAGTGAACGCGGCGGCCAGCGACGTGCGAAACGTCGTCAGGTCGGTAATGGCGATGACGGTGGGCGCTGGGGTTGAAGTCGCCAAAAGCACGTGCGTCTCCGTCGGCGAGGCGACTGACGTGGGAGAGACCCGCGATCGCGTGTTGGAACACGCGGCGAGCAGCAGCAGGGCGGCGAGAGCCAGCGGCGCGACGCGCAGCCGCAACGATCCACGTCGGCTAGCGTGCGCGCGACTGTACCCCGTCCTGCCCATCCCACCCATGCGTGCTGATCCTCTAATTTGGTGTACGAGAGCCACCCGCTCGGCACGGCGCCACCAGTATAGCGGTGCACGCCAGGCGTCACAAGTGGAGCGCTATGAACGCTCGCTAGCCTGCTGTGGTATGCTACGGCTGCTGTCTCCCGCGCCAGCACGTTCGCTCAGGAGTCTCGCGCATGAGCACCACTCACGGCAAAAATCGCGCCCGCCGCGAAGTCAGTCGCGCGGACTCGCCTGAGGCCGTGAGCGCGCCTGACGCGCCGCCCACCGCGCACGCATCGGAGAGGGAGAAGACCGTTGCCGCGTCGCGCACCGTCATGGCACGCTCGATGCAGCCGCCGGACGCCAACGTCTGGGGCAACGTCCACGGCGGGGCAATTCTGCGGATGGTAGACGAATGCGGCGGCGCGGTGGCCGTGCGCCACTCGCGCTGCCCCTGCGTCACCGTGGCGATGGATTCGATGACCTTCAAGCAGCCGGTTTATATCGGCGATCTGCTCACCGTGACCGCGCAACTTACCTTCGTGGGCCGCAGCTCGATGGAGGTCGAGGCGCGGATCGAGGCCGAGAACCTGATCACAGGGCAAGTCCGCCACGCGGGCACGTGCCACCTGGTCTACGTCGCCATCGATGGCTCGGGGCATCCGACGCCCGCGCCGCCGCTGCTCCTGCAATCCGAAGCGGAGCGCGAACGCTGGCGAGCCGCCGAGGCCCGACGGGCGTCGAGGCAGAAGTACAACGCGGAGGCGCAGAACAGCGGTTAGCCGCGGCGGACGCGGAGTTCCCTGTATGGTGATCTGCTCGCCACTGCTTCTTAGCGTTTCCCCCGCGCGCTCCCTCCAACTGGAGACTTGCCATGAGTCAGCCGAGTCCAACGGGCGTCGCCGACGCCAGTGAGGCCAATCGCCTCGTCGAGCGCGTCCTCAGTCGCGGCGTGCGCTTCATCAATCTCGAATTCACCGACGTGCTTGGGCTGCCCAAGTGCGTGACCATCACCGCCGAGCAACTGCCCGATTGCCTTGCCGCCGGGAAGTGGTTCGACGGTTCCTCGATCGAGGGGTTTGCTCGCGTCGCCGAGACCGATATGTATCTGCGACCCGATCTGCGCACGTATGCCGAGGTGAGCTGGCGCGGCGGCGACGCGACGCCCGATGCTCACGCGGGCGGGCGGCTGATCTGCGAGGTTGTGCTGCCCACCGGCGAGCCGCTCGAAGGTGATCCGCGCGCCGTGCTGATCGCTGCGCTGCGCGACGCCGCCAGCCTTGGCTTCCACTACGACGTCTCGCCTGAGTTGGAGTTCTTCTTGCTGCGCGACGTGCCCGGCACACCAATCGGCGAGCCGCTGCCGCAAGATCGCGGTGGCTACTTCGATCTCTCCACCGACCTTGCCGCCGAGACGCGCGGTGAGATCGTGGCGGCGCTGGGTCGCGCCGACATCGCCATCGAGGCGAGCCATCACGAGGTCGCCGCCGGGCAGCACGAGATCGACTTCGCCCCCAGCGACGCGCTGCGCATGGCCGATGCGGTGGTCACGGCGCGCTCGGCGATCAAGGCCATCGCCCAGCGTCACAACCTCCACGCGACCTTCCTGCCGAAGCCGTTTTACGGTGTCAACGGGTCGGGCATGCACACGCACCAGCGCCTGCTCCGCGCCAGCGACGGTGCGAACGCGTTCACCGCGCCAGCGGACCATGAATACGGGTTGTCTCCCCTCGCGCGGCACTTCATCGCCGGGCAGCTTGCCCACGCCCCTGGGCTTTCCGCCGTCGTCTCGCCACTGGTTAACTCATACAAGCGGCTGGTCCGCGGCTACGAAGCGCCTGTGATGATCAGCTGGGGACGCGTCAATCGCGAGGCGCTGGTGCGTGTGCCGCGTATCGCCGCAGGCGATCCCGCGGGGGTGCGCGTCGAACTGCGCAGCCCGGATCCCAGTTGCAATCCCTATCTCGCCTTCGCGGCGATGCTCCGCGCGGGGCTCGACGGCATACGCAACCAACGGACGTTGGCCGAGCCGCTAGAGGAGGGCATTTTCACGCCCGACGAAACGGGGCTTGCCAACAAAGGCATCTCCGTCTTGCCGGCGACACTGGGCGAGGCGCTCGCCGCATTCGAGCAGGACGCCGTCATCCGCGAGGCGCTAGGCGCGCAGATCTCCGCCTGGGTGATTGAGGTCAAGGGCGAGGAGTGGCGGAGCTATCGCAGCCAGGTGCATCGGTGGGAGATCGACACCTACGCGCCGCTCTACTGAGCGGTACGGGGCGCGTGCACGTTGCTGGGCCTAGCGCCGTGCGTAGAGCTGGCGTGGCCGCCAAGACTTGTGCCCGCTGCCGAGCGTGTCGAGTGGGCGCTCAACACTCGTGCGTGGGCATCATGCTGGTGCTCAGCTACTCGGTCGAGTTGGGGCCGCGACAGGTGGCGGGTGCTATACTGAAAGCACTCCCCAATGGCGCTCGCCTCGAATTGCAGGCCAAGCGTGAGGCGAACGCGAGCATAGGCCGACGACTGTAGATTCACCAAGTGTGAGAGGTACATAGAGCATGTTTGAAAGCCTCACCCAGCGGCTCGACGCCGTCTTCGACCGCCTTCGTGGCAAGGGCAAAATCTCCGAGAAAGACGTCGAAGATGCCATGCGCGAGGTGCGTCAGGCGCTGCTGGAGGCCGACGTCAACTTCAAGTTGGTCAGAGAATTCGTCAAGAAGGTGCAGGAGCGCGCCATTGGCGCCGAAGTCTTGCAGAGCCTTTCGCCAGCGCAGCAGGTGATCGCCATCGTTCACGACGAACTGGTGGCGATGCTCGGAGGCGAGGATGCGGGCAAGTCGCACATCACCTTCGCCGGGGCGCCGCCGACGATTCTGATGCTGGTCGGCTTACAAGGCTCCGGTAAGACCACGCATGCCGCCAAGCTCGCCAATTACTTCCGCAAGCAGGGGCAGAAGCCGGCGATG
Organism: uncultured Chloroflexia bacterium; assembly: GCA_963785845.1. Classification (GTDB taxonomy): domain Bacteria; phylum Chloroflexota; class Ktedonobacteria; order Ktedonobacterales; family JADMIN01; genus CAWAWP01. The sequence continues at coordinate 1,006,578 of CAWAWP010000004.1, forward strand.
GTCGCGCTGGACATGCAACGCCCCGCCGCCGTGCAGCAGCTTCAGCAGCTCGGCAAACAGCTCGACATTCCGGTCTACAGCGAGCCGGCGGGCAATAAGCCGGTGGATATCGCCAACCGCGCGCTGAAGTGGGCTCGCGAGCAGGCGGTAACGATTTTGCTCTTCGACACTGCCGGTCGCTTGCACATCGACGAGCCGCTGATGCGCGAGGTCGCCACTATCCGCGAGCGCACCGCGCCTCAAGAAGTGCTGCTGGTGGTGGACGCCATGACCGGACAGGACGCCGTGCGCGTTGCCGACGAGTTTAACAAGACCGTTGGCCTGACGGGATTGATCCTCACCAAGATGGACGGCGACGCTCGTGGAGGCGCCGCGCTTTCGGTGCGGCAGGTCACCGGTGTGCCGATCAAATTCATGGGCACCGGCGAGAAGACTGACGCGCTTGAACCGTTCTATCCCGATCGGCTCGCCACGCGCATCCTCGGCATGGGCGACATCCAGTCGTTGGTCGAGAAGGCCCGCGAGCAGATCGATGAGAAGCAGGCGCTTCAGCTGCAGAAGAAGATGGCGAACGCTACCTTCGACCTGGAGGACTTCTTGCAGCAGATGCGCGCGGTGCGCAAGATGGGCAACCTCGGCAGCCTGCTCGAACATTTGCCGGGAATGGGCAAGGCGCTGCGCGATCCAGCCGTCAAGGAGGCGCTGGAGAGTGATCAGCTCAAGGTGGCCGAGGCGATCATCCTCTCGATGACCGCACGGGAGCGCCACGATCCCGAACTGATCAACGGCAGCCGCAAACGTCGCATCGCCCGTGGCAGCGGGACGACGCCGCAAGACGTCAATCAATTGCTCTCGCAGTTCAAAGATGCGCAGAAGATGATGAAGCAACTTTCCACGATGCAGAAGGGCGGCGGCAGGCGCATGAACCGCATGATGCGCCAGCTTGGTGGCGGCATGGGAGGTGTCGGCGGCTCGCCGTTTGGGCTCTGACCGCGCCGCGGCCGCTAGCGCCTGCTCGACTGCGCGCCGGTCCGGTTGGGAGCGGCGCCGCGTTACCAAGCGGCGGCACGCGCGTGTAAACCTAGAGGGCGAGTCCGCGACCGTCGTGGCGAGGGCAGCCTCAATCGGCGTGCCACTGGTGGTAGATGCGAGCGGCGCCGACTCAGGAGGTGGCTGGTGGCAGGAACGTGGCAGGCACGGCGGCACGCGCGCGGTTCGCGTCGCGCAACGGTATTCGCCGCCATCGCGGCCGCGCTGCTCGCGTTCAGCATCGTCCTCGGGGGCTGCGCGCAAGACTCCAGCCAGACGTCGGCTGACCAGAACAAGGCCAAGCTCGACAGCGAGATTCAGCACGCGCGCAGCATCGGTATTCCCGACTCGCTGTTGCAGCCGGTGCTGACCCAGGAGCAGGCGATTGCCGGAGGCGTCGGCGGCGCCAACTACAGCAACGCGGACGCGTCGAATAACTACGCCCTGCTCTACACGCAGGTGCTTGGCATCGAGCAGACGGCGGCCCAGACGTTGAAACAGCAGGCCCAGAGCGATCTGCAGGCTTTCTCCACCGCGCTAGAAAGCCAGCGGAGTGCGGGGTTCAGCGAGGCCAGCGCTTACCAGACGCGACTGGCCCAGGCGTACCAAGATTTCGACAGCGCGCAGACTGTGGCGGACTTCGTTCGCGTGGATGACGCGGCGCGTGCGCAGACCGAGGCGCTGAACTCGCTTGGCCCAGCGTACATCAAGTTGCAAGCCTTCGCCGCGGCGATTCAGGCGGTGCATACGGCGGGTTTCAATTCGAGCGACGCGCAGATCGAATACGATGCCGACCTGGCGATCTTCGACAATGGCGCCAGTGCCGCGCGCTTCCAGACGCTGGTTGATGTGATCGACGGGCAGATTAATCAATTGCTCGCCGATCAGACCGAGGCGATGCCGTACATCGCATCCGCGTTGCTGCAGACCTATCAGTCGCGGATCGATGATCTCCAGCGCTTCGGCGTCAACATCACGAGCTATCAGGCGCAGTATGCAGCCGACGCCGCGACGCTGGCCTCGGCCAAGACGCTCGCCGACTATCTCACCTTTGGCCAGAGCATCAACGGTCAGTCGCAGGCGATGACGCTGGACTACGTGAAGGGCAAGGCGCGCTACGACCTGGGCGTTTTGCAACGGTTGATCACGACGACACAGGCCAGTAATCCGCTGCTCGCGTACGAATACGCCAGTTGGGAGGGCATCGGCCTGACGCGGAGCGCAGTGAATCAATCCTATAGCGTTGCGGAGAACGAGCGCTCGGACGCGCAGGTGCTGATCCTCACGGCAAATCTGCGGGCCCTGCTCGACAACCTCTCCGATGCGACTGGCCCCGATAAGCCACACGCGACGGATCTGCAACTGATGCAGCAGGACGGTATCCTCGGCGATCGGGTGATCGTCATCTCACTGCGCGAGCAAGTTTCGCGGGTCTATCAAAACGGCAAGCTGGTCTACTGGTCATATGTGACGACGGGGCGACCGGAGGCGACCTCGCCGCCCGGCCTGCACTTCGTCATCGACAAGGAGTATCACACCGAGTTCGTCTCGGGTGAGCCGCCCGGTTCACCGCTCTGGTACGCACCGACGCCGATCAACTATGGCCTGCGCTACGCCGATGGTGGCTACTTCCTGCACGACGCCTGGTGGCGCTACAAGTTCGGCCCCGGCTCCAACCTGCCGCACTACGATCCGCTGGCCTTCAATGGCGGCTCGCACGGTTGCGTCAACTATCCCGAGAGCAACATGGCGTGGGTCTACTCCTTCGCCCAGGTCGGCGACCCCATCCTGATCTACTAACGCCGGACGGTAACGCTGGCGTCACGCTTTTCCTAGCGGCGCCACCTTCTAGCGTACATGACCGAGGGGACCCACCAATTCGCCGGAGGCTCGCGCACGTGCGGGCCTCGGCGGCGCATCCTTGCGCACATCGCCCTTCGCGAGGCAGCCTGACTTCAGACGGAGCGCTGATACGAGCGGAAGGCGCGAATCGAGAGCCACGCGCAGACCAGTGTCAGCGCCAACAGTTCGGCGAGATGTGCGCCCACCAGTGACCAGTCGATGCTGCTGGCGAGCGTCTGGCGTCCTGCTTCGACGGCCCAATTGACTGGGTTGAAGGTCGCGAAATGCTGTATCCACTCGGGCGCGAGGCTCGTGGGGAGGAAGGTGGACGAGAGGAAAGTCAGCGGCAGCACCAGGGTGACGTTGACGGCGATCACGGACTCCTGTTTGCGGAGGATCAGCGCCAGGGCGTTGGAGAGCGAGGCGAAGGCAGTGCCAAGCAGCATGGCGCAGGCGAGCAGGATGACGACGCTGACGACGCCACCATCAAAGCGCGCGCCGGCGAGATAGCCCAGGCCGAGGATGATCAACGACTGCAGCAAGACCATGCCCGCCTGGTAGACGAGTTCGCCGCCGATCAGCGCCCCGCGGCGCACCGGTGTGACGAGGAAGCGATCCATCACACCGCGCTCCATATCGACCACGTAGCTCGTGCCGCTCCAGCCGGTCGAAAGCATCGCCGCCATGACGACGACCCCCGGCGTGAGATAGGTGATGTACGATCCCGCGTGGAATCCGGGCAGGCCGGCGACATTCTTGAAGAGTTGCCCGAAGAGCAGGAGCCAGATGATCGGCTGCACGAGCGTGCCGATGATGTAGTAGGGCTGGCGCAGGAAGGCGCGCAGGTACCGTGTGGTGACGTGCGTGGAGGTGGCGAGCGCGGTAGTCATCGAATGGCCTCTTTCGCGTTGGTCTCAGAATACGCGCGCCCGGTGTGGCGCAGGTAGACGTCGTCGAGCGAGGGCCGCGCGACGGTCGCCGTAGCGGCGTGAATGCCCGCGGCGTCGAGCGCGGCGAGGACGGCGGGAAGCGCGCTGGCGCCGCTATCCACCCGCGCCCGCAAACTACGAGCTTCGACATTGACCTCGCGGAGCACGCCTGCGAGTCCGCCGAGCGCGGCGCGGATGTTGGCTTCTGGCAGCGCTTCGGCAAGCTCGATCTGGATGGCGTCACCGCGCAGCTCCGACTTCAACCCTTCGGGCGTGCCCTCCACAACGATCTGGCCGTGGTCGAGAATGGCGACCTGCCGTGCGAGGTGGTCGGCCTCCTCTAAGTAGTGCGTCGTCAGCACGACGGTGAGACCATCTTCCCGCGCCAAGCGGGCGATCTCGCGCCACATGTCGGCGCGCGCCTCGGGGTCAAGTCCCGTGGTTGGTTCGTCGAGAAACAGCACCTCGGGCTGATGGACGAGGCCCATCGCCACGTCGAGCTTGCGCTGCATGCCGCCGGAGAGCGTACGCGCGATGCGCCCGCGTGCGTCGGTCAGACCAAAGCGTTCGAGCAGCGTGGCGACTCGCCTGCGTAACGCGCTGCCGGACATGCCGTAGAGTTGCCCTTGGAGCGTCAAGTTTTCGGCGGCTGTCGCTTCGAGATCCACCGCCGACTTCTGGCCCACCACGCCGAGCACGCGGCGCACGCGCTCCTGCTCGCGCACCACGTCGTGCCCCAGGATGCTGGCGCGACCAGCGGTGGGGTGCGAGAGCGTCGTCAAAATCTTGACGATGGTGGACTTGCCCGCACCGTTCGGCCCGAGCAGCGCGAACACCGTGCCGCGTTCGACGCTGAAACTGACGCCTTTCAGCGCTTGTATGTTGCCAGGGTAGGTCTTGACGAGTCTCTCGGCCTCGACTGCTGTCCGCGCGAGGGTGGCCGTCGCCGCGCCCGACGACGTGGCTGGCTGAGTGGTCATGGATGTACTCGCTCTCTCACACTGATGCGATTGACGTTGGAAGGTGGCCCGCGACCGGCAACACGCTTGGCTACGCGGCGAGGGCTAGTGTTCGTCTTGCTCGTCGCTCTCCGGCTGGCCGGCGCTGATGAACGCCTGGCTTTGCTCGTCGAGTGCGCGGTGCATGGCGGCCCAGGCGGCGATGTCGCCAAGCGCGCCGGAGGTGATCTCGTCGATGAGGGAACGCGTCCAGGCGAGCTCGGCCTCGCGCATCGCTAGCTGGTACTCGTTTTCGATGAGGTGTATGCGCAGCAGGCCGCGCTGCATGACGAGCTGGAGCAGGGAGCGCGCTTGGGCGATTTCTAATTCGAGGTTGACGCAGCGTTGCCGCAGCTGCGCCACCACGTCGTCGGGCGGCAATACGGCGGCGAGCGAGAGTCCCGCTTCGAAGTTCGTGAACTCTTTCATCGGCACGCTGAGTAACTCGCTGACCCAGTCGATCAGCTCCAAACGCCCGGCGGCGGTCAGCCGATAGACGGTGCGCTCGGGGCGGCGGCCTTCGCGCTCGGTCTCTTGCGCGGCGATCATGGCGTGCTGCTGCAGCGCCTCGACCACCGTGTAGAGCGAGCCATAGTTGAGCTTGATGCTCTGGTCTTTGCCGCGCTCGCGCATCGTGGTAGCCATCTCGTAGGGGTGCATTGGGCGCTCGAAGAGGCAGGCCAGCACCGCCAGTGCCAGGGGGTTACTCACCTTGCGTTTCGTCGCGGCCATCGTGTTCTCCTTCCCCACATTACTCGACGTCGTTTGTACGTCTTAGAGTACTCTGCGACGAGTATATACTGGCCAGTATGTCCTGTCAAGTGGCTCGTCCGAGATTGTGGAGTGGAGCAGCCCTGGGCACTTGCTCACGCTGTGAACGGCAGATCGCCACCGCCGACGCACTCGCCACTCCGCGCAGAGTGGCGTGCCCGCAGCGAGCGAGAACGTGTGCGTGCGCGGTTTACCGCAGCCAGACGATGAGGTGGAGGACGCCGAGGCTGGCAAAGAACGCGAGGATCACCCAGTCGCCAGCGCGCCGGCCCATAGAGAACTGTGACGCCGCCCGCAGCAGCCACCAACCGGCGATCCAGAGCGCCAGCAGCCGGCCGGGTCCGCTTTGCAGCCACGCCGCGCCCACCAGATCCACGAGGCCGATGGACACCAGCGTGTAGCTCGCCGCGTGGTTCATAATCCAGATGATGCCCAAGCGGTCGCGGAGGCTGACGACATAGTGTGTCGGGCGTATGCGAAAGGGGCGTGGTGGCTTGGCCCCCGCTGCTCGCTCAAGCACTACGCTGCGATAGTCCAGTGCCGCGGGGAGGAAGAAGTGCAGCACGCCCAACACCACGGTAAAGATGCCAGCGCCGGCGAGCAGGAGCGTCAGCCACGTCGTGGGCATGGCGATACCTCACATGTTTCAGCACGCCGTAAGCCGGGCAGGGGTGCGAGGCGTATGAGGGAGTGCTGCTCGCCGTTACCAGCCAGCGCCCTCGGTCGCCGCGTCGAGCCAGCCGTCTCCGACGTGCATATATGCCAGCAACGCGCCCTCGCGGATGCCGCGCTTGCGCACGCGCAGGGCGTCTGCCTCAAGGCGCCGCATTGTGGCGAGCAGCACCGTGGCGCCCGCACTCAGCAGCCGTGCACGCGCTTCTTCGATGGCATAGCGCGCGGCGATCTCCGCGGCGGGTCGCGACTGCAGCAGATCGAGAAGGGTGTGGATCATGTCTTCGGTGAGCGCCGTGACGCGCCGCGACCGCGGCCCGTTCGTGGCAAGCTCGAAGGGGGCGAGCGTACCATCGGCGTTCAGTGCGCGTGCCGCCAGGGACGCCAGGGTCGTCGCCGTGCCGCCGGAGGCCAATGCCTCGTCGACCGGCAGCGGCAGATCGAGCGTGGCGAGCGCGTCATCCACCGCGGCCCGTACTGCCGCTAATTCCTCGGCTTGCGCTGGGTCTGCGGGCGCATAGCGATCATGCATCACGCCAGAGCCGAGCGGCAGTGATCGGCGCCACTGCACCGCGCTGCCCATACCCAGCACGATCTCGATGCTGCCGCCACCCAAGTCAACCACGCCGCAACGGGCATAGATATCGTCCAATCCGCTAGTCGCGCCCCAGTAGGTCAGCGCCGCCTCCTGATCGCCTGAGATCAACTCCAGCGTCACGCCGGTCTCGTCGCGCACGCGCTCCAACAATTCTCGGCCATTCTTCGCCGCGCGCACGCCTTCCGTAGCGATGCCAAGGATGCGTTCGGCGCCGCCGTCCCGCGCTACCTGCACCTGACGCCGCACCGCCGCGACCGCTCGCGCCATGCGCTCGGACCCGATCGCCCCCGTGTGGCTGACATCCGCACCCAGGCGCACCAGTTCCAACTCGTCGGCGATGTACTCCAGGTCGGCGCCATCAGGTGTGGGACGCGCCGTTGTGAGGTGAATCGTGTTGCTGCCGACGTCGATGGCAGCGAGTACGGGGTGTGTCACCGGTATCTCGACCTCATCCGTCTCGACCTCATCGGGCGCGAACGGTTCCCAAATCGTCATGCGGCGCATCAACTTTCTGCCCTGCTGTACAACTTTAACGGAGTGCGAGTCTCCCCTGCCACGACGTTGGCAGGGCGTCGCGCGCCACGTTCGCCGCTAACGATCCTATACACAAACAGCCAAAACTCCCCCCGCGCATGTCGTCCTGCCGCACCTGTGGACTGCATGACAAGACTGTCAGAACTTGGTACGCCTGCAACGCCCTTGAACGGCGACAACCTGACAAATCCGTCAGATTCTGACGATCCGTCGTCACACTCTTGACCGCCGCCGATGGTAGACTCTCCGCGGGATACATCCCGCTGCTCTGCGTGGCGGATGTATGGGGTACGTGAACGCTCGTGCTGAGCCGGTGGGGTGGGGTTGACGAGTCGGGGTTGAAGGCCTTCAGCGCTGGATTTGTTCACCGGGGGCGACTTTTCTTGCGTGTGATCGGTGCGCGCCGGCAGGTGGTGCGGTGGCGGAATCTGCGTCGGCGCGCTCCTCACCGCGAGGAATTTAACTCGCCGGCGGGGCGGGGTTGGCGGCGGTGTGGCGCTGGAGCAGTGGCGCGCCATGTGGGGCGGTGGGGTGAGCAGATCGCGTACGGAGGCTCGGCAACGGCGCCGGGCCTTTCGCTTTTTCCACGCGGCTCGTGTTGGCGTGGCGCTTGACGGCGCCTCTTGCGGCGCGATACGCTGCGGATGGGTCACCCGCGTGAACGATGGATGCGATAGGAGCGTGCCGATTGACCGATGCCCTGACCGATGACTGCGACCTCGAAGACTCGCCGGTGGCAGGGATGCCCTCAGCGGCGAGTTCGTCCGCTGGGTCCGCTGTTGCGCTTGAAGGGCTGGTCGTTGCCATCGCCCACGGCTTCTCCGAAGTCTATGCCGACGGTGTCACCTATCTCTGCATCCTCCGTGGCCGCCTGATGAAACGCCGTTCCCCGCCGCCGGCCAGCCGCCAACAGTCCTCCGCTCGCGGACGATCCGCGCCGGCGACGCGCCATGAGCGCCCACGCCAGATCGCATCCGACGCGACGGAGACGCGCGAGGCTGAGCCGATGAAGGTGGCTCCTGGCGACCGCGTCCGTTTTCTGCCGCTGCCGGGTAACGAGGGCGTGATCGAAGCGATCTTGCCGCGCCGCTCGGTGCTCTCGCGGGCGCGCAGCGAAGTTGGCACGCAGCATGTCATGCTCGCCAACCTCGACCGCGCCGTGCTGGTCTTCGCCGTGCGCGAGCCGTCGCCCCACTTCGGCATGCTCGACCGCTACCTCGCCCTCTGCGAGCATGCCGGCATCGAAGTGAGCATCTGCATCAACAAGATCGATCTCGCCAGTTCGCCGGAGGTCGAAGAAGCTGGTGCGCTCTACGCGCGCCTGGGCTACACTGTGCTGCGCACCAGCGCGGCCACCGGCACGGGCGTCGCCGCGTTGCGCGAGCGGCTGGCGGGGCGCGTCTCGCTACTCACCGGTCCTTCGGGCGTCGGCAAGTCGTCGCTGATGAACATGCTGTTGCCCGATGCCGCCCAGCGCACGGCTGAGGTCAGCGAGGCCACGGGCAAAGGCCGCCACACCACCACCGGCGTACGTCTCTTGCCGCTGGGCGACGGCGGCTGGCTCGCCGACTCCGCGGGCATCCGCGAACTTGCCCTCTGGAACGTCCCCTCGGAAGACCTGCCGAGCACCTTCGTCGAATTGCGTCCCTATCTCGACGCCTGCGAATTCGACGACTGCGACCACTCTGAGGGCGAGGTCGGCTGTGCGCTTCGTGCCGCGCTGGATGAGGGCGCGATCGCCCCGCAACGATTCGTCAGCTTCGCGCGCCTGCTGGATGAAGCACGCGCCGCCGAGGTGGTCGCGCGGTAAGCGCGGAGGCGGCAATCACCCCCGCGGGGCGCGCGACGTGCGTTGCGTAGGCTGATCCGCACCTGACTTGTTCGCCTGCTGCGCTGCTCGCTCGGCACGCAGGGACCCCAGCACCCGCTCGGCATCGTCGGCGAACGTGTCGCGCTTGCCCCAGCTCAGCAACGCGTCGATCTGCTCGGGGCCGAGCCGCTCCGGCGTGACACGGTAGAGCCCCGCGACCAGCGCCTTTGCCTTCTCGTCGCCGAGCTCCTGCACGACGATATTGCGAAATGCCGTGCGCTGATGGCTCGACGGCACGCCGCCCGCTTGTGGAGACCGGAGCTGCGCGATGAGTTCCGCGAGCTGCGCACGCTCCCCGCCTTCGGCCTCGCCATGCGCTGTCGCTGGCGGTGTGTTCGTGGTCGCCTGTGATTGTGCGGAAGGGCGTGCCCGCGTGGAGGCCGTGGATCGCGGCGCAGGTGGCGGGGCGATCGCTTCTTCGGGCTCCAGCGCATCGAGGATCTCGTCGGCGTCGTCCTCTTCAAGCCCGTATCCGGGGGGAAGCGCGTCGTCATCGTCCTCGTCCGTGCCGAAGAGGATTTCCGGCTCGTCGAGTTCTTCCTCAAAGTAGCGTGGGGACTGTGGCGTGGGAGTAGGAGTCCGCGCTGGCGGCTCGCTGGCACTGCCGCGGGTGGTCTCGCGTGGCGGCGCGCCCGATCCCTCGCGGAGCGCCTGGCGCCGCAGCGTTTCAAGCGCCTCGCGATAATTCACGCCCGAGAGCGATCGCACGCCGAGTTTCTCCATCACCACCTTCGGCGTGTAGCCGAATTCGTCCAGCGATTCCTTGAGGAACTCCTGCAACGTCAGCGGCGTGCCTGGCTGCGAGTCAGATGCCGAAGCTACCTCGCGAGGCGGCGCGGGCTGGGACGGCGCGGGCGGTTCGCGGACGAGCGAAAGCCCGGTGCGTTCGCGGAGCGCGGCGATCGTCGCCGCCGGCTCGGTGGGCTGCGCAGCGGGCGGGGGAGCGGCGTGTCGCGCGCCCGAATCTCGCGCTGGCGGCGTTGCCGGTACGACATCCTGCTCCACCGGAGCGGCTAAGGGTCGCGCGGGCGCCGGTGCTTCGGGCGCGGCGGCAGGCGGTGTCTCACTCGCTGGCAACGCGTCGCCGCGCAGTGCCGCCACGCGTGCGTCGAGGTGACGCGCCAGGCGCGTCATGCCGCCATCTGCCTCGCGCAACAGCGCTTCGATCTCTTCAGCGGTCGCGCCGGGTCGCAGCGGCAGCGCGATCTCCAGCGTCCGCGTTTCGCCGTTCACCGTAAACGTCGCGGATTGCCGCAGCCAGATATGCTCGCCGTCCGGCCCCATCGTCTCCTCACTCCCCATGGCCGCGGATCCACGCGTCGTCCGCGTGCGCTGGACCCCCGCGCGGCCGCACACCGCAGTATATGCGCCTAGCATGGTGGATGCGCCGCGTTCACAACGCCTATTCCGCCCGACGCGTCGCCAATCGGAAGGCTGCGGGACATCACGAGCCGCCACGAGCGCGTTCGTGCCAACGTCTGTCGTGCGCGAGCAACGGTTGGTGCGTTTCTCCGCTACGCATGTCAGAACGAACGGATGGCCCCCAATGGCGCGACCATTCGGCGTTCGCCTATCCGGTGGCGCGCTCGTTTCGACTCAGCGCCTCACAATCCGCGAATCGGTAGCCTAGCGCAGCATCGCGCTGCTCCTATCGCCTGTCGACGCATGAGGGTAGAATACGAGCAGGCCAGTACGAGGCGCAAGGAGTTCATGGCATGACCACCGGCAGCGGGGATAATCAGCCTGCGGGCGGCTATCAGGCATTCCGACAGCGGCTCGACGCCGTCCTGCGGCGCAAAGACCCCGCACTGCTCCGCGACTTCCTCGTCGCCGAGGGCCAGTGGGACGCCGACGCACAGACCGACGTGGACATGGCGATGTGGATGATGATCGCCACCAGCAAAGCCCTCGCCCCGCTCCACGACGAGGCCCGCGCCTGGCTCCTCGCCCACGGCCACGCCACCGAGGTCAACGCCATCTTCGGCGAGCGCCCGCGCCCCTCTGGCGGCCCTGGCCGCCCACCCGCACGCCGTGGCCCGCCCCCGACGCCCAATCGCCGCCCAGGTGCTCCCCCGCGTGGCGGACGCGGCGGCCCGCATGGCTACCGTGGCCGTGGCCCCGATCCGCGCAACAACGACCGCCGCCCGCGCGGATAGCGCCTCCGCTAGTGTCGCCGCAGCCGCGTCACCGCGAAGATGCCCGCCAGCACCACCAACAGCGCCACCAACCCCGCGATGATGATCGCGTTAGTCGAATATGCATCGGATGTCCCGCCATCGCCTTTTGAAGGCGTTGGAGTAGCATGAGGCACAGGCGTGGGCGTCGGGGAGTTGACTCTGAACGGGCCGGAGAATGCGCCCGCTGAACCATCCTGCACACTGAGCCAATACGTTCCCGTGACAAGTGGAGTTGGTAGCACAACAGCAAGCGTGAAGTTGCCTGCCCCATCCTGACTGATGATGGATACGACGACAGCACTACCTTGGAGCGCTTGCCCACCGGCAGCAGGATCCTGGGTCAAGAGCGACCCTTGAAACTGGGTATTGCCTGCCGTTGGCCAGTGACTCAATTGCACTGCGATGGTCGCCCCAGGTCGAATGTCGCTCGCGGGCGTCATGATAACAACTGTGATGGGCTGCGGAGTCGCCGTTGGAGAGATCGAGGTTGTGACGGTAAACGGTGTGGAAGAACGATAACTGGGCAATGCACTCCCTGTGTCCGAGGGCGAGGCGCAGAGCCAATATGGGCCGCCATTGAGCGATGATGGCCAATCGAAAGCGGCTTGGCCGCCGCTTGGCGACACGGAAACAGGCGCAACTCCTGGAATGGGCTGCGAACTGGCGCAGGTTGGGCCGGTTGGCTCAACAGTGGTTGTCCCGAGAATGTAGTCTGCTGTGGTGGTCGTTGTCGTCGATGGCGTGATCGTGACAGAAATGTGCGTGCCTGCAGGCCCGCTAGCAGGCGTGAAAGTGATCTGGCTTGTCGAGGCCGCTGATGCTCGAGGCGGTCCGACCAGCCAGATACTGGCAGCACTCGAAAGAATCACAGCGCTCAAAATGAGGACAGTATTGGAGCGATTTCGCGGCATTGTGACCCCTCCTCTACCCATGTGACCAGAGATCGGTTGAGAAGTTACCGCGGTGCAGCCAGCGTTCAACCACGTCGGCTTGGCTGCGTGCTCTAGTTTGATGCCAGGAGGCCAGTGACACTCTTCGAAGTTCGGATGTTATTAATGGGGGTGACGTTTGTGATGTCGGAAACGATGCATCAGCGATGAAATTATCTATCTTCGAGATTGCGCCTAGCAATTTCCAGAATTACATCTTCATCCAATAGTCCTCGAATCGCGTGCAGTGCTTCGTAACATGATTCTGCAGCCGCAAACTTGGCGGGGTGCTCCAAGACAGACTGTACGCTAGTAGCAGCCCTTGCGGCACGAAATGCCGAAAGGTATTCATCCCGACTTCGTTTGCCAAGCTCCGACTGTTCCTGCATTGAGAATGCTTCTTCATCCCACTGACCTACGATCTTCGAAACTTGAGCGCGGACGTCACCGAACCAGACTTCATGCATCGACCGAGCATTCCGTGTCAAATCAAGCGCGCGATCAAGCGCAGGCTCATGGATACCGTTTGCTGCAAGCGCCCGTTCAGCACAAGCGCAAGCGAAAGTGACAAGCTTCTCTTCTGCCTCTGTCTCACGTATCGATTCAGCAACTGGTTGGGGGAGCAACCGTAATAGCGGTTCTAGCTCATCATTGTTGGATTTCTTTCCGGCTGGCATAGCGTTTGTGCCTTCCTGAGCAAAGTGGAGAGATAAGCTAGATGCTCTCTCACCCGCACCTGCACTGATGAGAACCGCCTGACGTCTTAGGTCAACTGAAGGTTGCTGCCTCATTCGCGATCCACCGATGGATCCCGCGTATGAGTCATAGAATGCGGGCTGTGAAGCATCTGTGTGACTGATCCGCTCCGCAGATGCTTCACACCGCTTACTTGGGCATCGAAAACTCACACTATCGCATCCACGGCGGAATGAACCCGTTCTTTGTTACCGATCCAATTACCTCCTCGCCAAGCTCTTCACGGATGAAGGTCTCACATGCTCCACAAATCGGCCGCCCTGAGCCGATCGCGATCACGCGCAGGCCAAGCTGCTTGGCCTTGTTGATTACGCTGACCTCTGCATGCCCCACCCCATCTGCGACGATGTCGCCGTCTTGGATTAGAGCTCTAACTCCGCTGCGAAGATATCCACCGTCCTCGCTTGTTCCGACAATGACGCGGCCATCATCCGTGAGTCCGACGCCCATGGTAACACGCCCTTGTGACCCTTCTGGAAGAGCACTTTGGAGTTCGTGAGCTCGCTTGTCAGCGGCTTCCAGCGGATCGGTACAATTATGCGCGACGAACTGGCCGGTGCCCACGGCGAAGTCGTGGACGTTGCTGACCGTCAGGTCCCACATGCTCGCCGCGCCCAGCACGACGACCGTCGCCACCACCGTCGCCATGCGCCCGTCGAGCAGTCGCACCGGCTCACCGACGCGGAGCTACCCCACCAGCACCCAACCGTCATCCGCCGAGAGCCACGGGTGGTTCGCCGTCGTGTGCACCGTCTCGTTGTAGCCCGAGGTCGCGGCGGCACCGACCGTGCCCTATTGAGCTGTCGCCTTTGTCGTGGTTGCCGTCGCATTGTCGGATGGAGCGGCCTTCGCCGTTGCCTTGGCGGGGGCCGTCACGCGCAACGCCACATCGAGCAGGTCGCTGTCGCGGTGGATCAGCGTCCGTTCCACCGCCTGGATGCTACTGATCCACTACAATGCCGTGCGCCCCATTGACACCGTGAATGCCTCCTTGCCTGTCATGGACGAAGCCTCGTAGTACACGTTATCGTTGGCGAGGGCTACCCCACCTCTCCTGTGCATTTCCCCGATGGATAGGTGCCAAGCTACACGGATATCGACTCTAATCTGGAGTAGGAATCCATGCATCTTCGCTCTCTCGAGTCCGGAGTTTACCAATAGCATGCTCTAATTCACGCGATTCGGCATAGTCAGGGCCAATCAATGAAAGCATCTCCTCGAGAAATGGCAAAGCTGCTGGCGTCGCTCGCCCGAGCGCGGAAATCGCGACATCGTCGGGGTGCAGAATTACAGCCCGAATCAGTAGAGTTTCTTCGTCCGCCGGAGTTGACAGTGCTGACAAAACGCGCACGGCCATTGTCCGTGTCTTTGGCACCTCGGAGAATATCAGACTCCGAGCAAGCTCTAACACTTGCTGTGCCTGCTGCTCTGACCGTACTTGCCTTCGAGCCGCTCGCAGCGCAAGCGGAGATCCTGCCTCTGCAAATTCGAGGAGCGTCTCGAATGCCGCGCTCGTCGATACCTCCGCCAATGCGATGAATGCTAGATCACGAAGCACGGGCTCCCGCAGCGCCTGGATAGCACGCTTTTCGGCAAACGGATCATCCGCATCAAGATGTACTACGAAGCTTCGTCCGTTACGACCGTGCGGTGATCCTCGTTGAAGAGAGGAGGGGCACGGGCGGAAGGGGAGGACGAAGCCATGAGCATGAACCCACAGGAGCGCATCGCGCGCCACCGGCTGAGCGTGTTGGAGCTCGCTGAGGCATTGCAGAACGTCAGCGCTGCCTGCCGCCAGCGTGGCATGACGCGGACACAGTTCTACGACTACAAGCGCCGCTTCGAGCTGCAGGGCCTGGAAGGCTTGAAGGACCTGCCGCCGATCCACAAGACGCATCCGCAGACCACGCCGCCGGAGACCGTTGAGCGCATCCTGACCCTGAGCCTGGCCCATCCAGCCTGGGGCTGCTGCCGCTTGGAGGCGCACCTGAAGCTAGATGGCGTCAGCGTCAGCAGTCCCACCATCCAAGCGATCCTGATCAAGCACGAGCTGGGCAGCAAGTTTCAGCGCCTGCTCAAGCTCGAAGAGCAGGCCGCAAGCGAGGGCTTCCAACTCAGCGCCGAGCAGATCCGCGCCGTCGAGAAAGCCAATCCGGCCTTCCGGGAACGCCACATCGAGTCCAGTCGGCCGGGCGAGTTGCTGGCGGCCGATACCTTCTACGTCGGCAATTTCAAGGGCGTCGGCAAGGTCTACCTGCACACCGTGGTCGACACCTACGGCTCCTACGCCTTCGGTTTCTTGCACACCAGCAAGGTCCCCGAGGCGGCCGTCTCGGCGCTGCACAACGACGCCTTGCCGTTCTATGCCGAGCGGGCGATCCCCGTCACCGCCGTACTCACCGACAACGGCCGCGAGTTCTGCGGCACGCCGGCGCATCCCTTTGAGCTGTATCTGGCCCTCAACGGCATTGAGCACCGCCGCACGAAAGTGCGCAGCCCCAAGACCAACGGCTTCGTCGAGCGCTTCCAGCGCACCGCTAAGGAGGAATTCTTTGAGATCGCCTTGCGCGAGACCTTCTACGAGACGGTCGAGGCGTTACAGGCCGATTTGGATGCCTGGCTCACCCACTACAACACCGAGCGGCCGCATCTCGGCTACCGCAACCGCGGCAAGCGCCCGATCGACACCGTGAATGCTTACTTGTCTGTCATGAACGAAGCTTCGTAGTACATCCAAGAAACGCTAACGCTCGCAGCGCAAAAGCACGGACAGATACCGAAGAATCGTCCAGCAAACTGTGGCACACCTCTATTAAGTGTACGTGGTTCACTGTCTCGGATTCTTGCAGTGCCTTCCAAGCCGCATCTGGATCTCTGAGGATTGCTTCTATCCAGATCCCGATTTCCTGATGCATATCCTCAATCCTCGCATCCTCCTGTGGCAACGCCTGTCAAGAGCGATTCTCTCCTAGGGTCTGTTGACATTTCAGCGCAACCAGAGGAGCGTGCAAACAAACTGGACGAAGCCTCGTAGTACGCAGTTGATCTAGGCTGATACGGACTTGTACCTGCCACAGCTATATACGCCTTCGTGGTGCAACTCCAAACACCAGTCGTCTTTAGGATCAAAGGTGAACACGTCGTCAGTCGCTGGAAACCAGATATCGTCTAGGTGCGCGCCCACTTCCTGCACTGGCACAATAACGCCAAAGTCACCGTACGCCCATATCACGTGTGCGCGGCGCCGAGGCTGTACTCCAAATCGACCTAGTAAGTTCTGTACGTCCGCTGCTGACAGTTGATCGATCTGACCGTAGACAACATCGCCTGTCTTCTGCCAGTCGATTTGCTGGTTAGTGTCAAACTGGAAGTGTGTGTTTAGCCACTTCACCGCTGCGCGATAGCTGTCTGCAGAAAGAGGCTCCAGGCAGCGTTGGACTTCTACGTGCCTCATCAATCTCGTGATTTGGAACGGCTGCATTTCTTAACTCACATACCTCGTGAAGGACACCCATCCGCAACAACCTCAAATGAGCATCCTCGGAAGTCCTCACTCTCTCAAATCGCAATTCACGGTGGGGCAGGCTTGGTAGTGGAGTCTCAGGCCAACTCGCCGCGCTCACCACCGTCGTCGCCACCGACTGCACCGCCGAGGTCACCGCGGCGACGATGCTGCAGGCGAACCAGCAGTGCCCGCTCGGGTCGGTCTTCGTCTCGGGGTTGCCCGCGACGTAGGCGTAGCGCGAGAGGCCCTAGACGTCGTAGCCCCCGCCCGGTGGAATCGTATCCGCGCTGGTGAACTGCCCCGCCAATCGACCACCCGCGTCAATTGGTATCTTCTAGCGAAATTACTGTTAGAATTCCCTATATTCCGAGTACCGCAGAGGACTCAAGGATGAGTGGGAACCATTCCGACTCTTAGCGTCAACTCATGTCCCCCGACTCCCCTCCGTTGCGTTGTTCTAACTGGTCAATGGCATATGAGAGTGCTCTATATTCTAGAGTGTTTTTCGGGTAGGAACTCCGAATTGTCATCAGATCAGGGATGATTGCAACGGACGCTTCAGCAAGCGCCTCGACCACGAAATCGTCAGCAAACAGGCGTGCTGCCAAAAGTAGGATCGCCTGTTCTGCCTTGGGTGTGGAAAGTCGAAGAAGATACGAAGCGATGCCTCACGGAGCCTAAGACCCTTGGTGCCAGGTACGAGTAGATATTGACGAGCTAATGGAAGCAATTGGTCTGCATCACTCTGACTGCGAACCTGGTCTAAGGCTGACTCAAGTGCCGTCGCCGAGCCTTCTTTCGCATATATTAGCAGCGCAGGAAACGCCCGAGAAGTGCCTACTCTTCTGAGCGCAAATAGCGCATCATCTCGGAGGCGTGGGTCGTCAATCGCTGCCAAGGCACTCGACTCTGCAGCCAAGTCATCTGATCGCCTAGCTGACCGAGCTTCCAGAAAGCGGTGCGCTTGACCACTTCATTTGGATCCTGAGCAAGTTTCCCACATAGGATCACAAATTCATCGTGATCAAGTGTATTGAGTGCATCCAAATCCTTCCGGGCCTGAAGCGTGTCGCGCACGATCTCCGCCGCCACCTGTGGATATCTTGGTCGTCCATCGCTGCCTCTCAACTGCTTCTGGCATGAAGGGGTGCACTCAAACGGAACATGGATCAACTCGAGGTGGATGGGATAAATCGGGACTGATTCAGAACTTGCCGCTAGAAAACTTGAAAGCCGCCTCCTCCCAATCGCGCATCTCTGGGTCAAAGTTCGCCGAGATCCCTCGCAGAACGTTGGCCCCTAATCCATAAACTTGAAGTAGTACCGTTGTGAAAAGCGTGCGTCGTGGGTTATGTCATTCGCAGCAGCGTCGGGACCCTCCGCGAACTTGTAATCCCATTGACAACTGGAGCTGAAGTCACGATCGGATTTTTCCGTGTTTTTTATCAGATCGGCTCCTTGGCGTTTCTCGAATTCGTTGGCATCAGTTCCTGGCTCGCCGTGGCCGTCAACCCCTTTGGTACAATTATGCACGACGAACTGGCCGGTGCCCACGGCGAAGTCGTGGACGTTCGTGACGGTCAGGTCCCACATGTCGCCGCGCCACCACCACCGTCGCGACCACCGCGCTCACCGCCGAGGTCACCGCGGAAGATGTTGCAGGCGAACCAGCCGTGCCGGCTTGGGGTCGGTCTTGGTCTCGGGGTTGCCCGCCACGTAGGCGTAGCGCGA
>CAWAWP010000005.1:0-447611 GCA_963785845.1 uncultured Chloroflexia bacterium
ACGTAAAATATGCCGGTGCCGTGCTGGATGCGAGGATGTTGCGGTCCACCAAGAACCAGATCACCCAATACGCGACGGTGAGGACTGCGGCGAACACCATCGCCGCGAGCACGAGGCGCAATCCGCGCGGGGCCGGTACAGTGGCGTCCACCGACGAGCCAGGGCCATCTGACATCCAAGGCTCCCTTCGCCCGCTGCGTACGTCGCCAGGAAGGCCATCGGCGGAAAACGGGGATGCGTGGCGGAGGAGGTGGGATTCGAACCCACGGTGCCCTTTCAGGCACACGCGATTTCCAGTCGCGCCCACTAGGCCGCTATGGGACTCCTCCAGAGGGGCGGGCAGAAACAGGTGTACTAAAGGCCATAATGGCGAGCAGGCGCCGGGCCCACTCGCCACGCTGATCTCAAGACATTCGATTCAGCCGGGCGGAAGGGGCGGGATTCGAACCCGCGGTGCCCTATTCAGGCACGCCGCTTTTCGAGAGCGGTACCATAAACCACTCGGACACCCTTCCACCGCGGAGTATAGCATCTGAGATTAAGCCTCGCAAGCGCATGCAGGCAGGCGCGTCTGATCGGTTCGCGCTGCGGTTTCGCTCGTGCCTGTGTGTCAAATATCTGGGTTGATTGAGTCTCCCGCGGCGGGCTACGATTGCCTCATCGGCGAATGTATCTCGTCCGCCTTCGGGCGCTGTTTGCAGGCGAAGGATGTGACATGGCGACGACGGATCAGCCCGACGAGGTGATGGTGCTGCCGTTCGATGCTGACTCGCGGCACTTCAATGACGTGGTGCGCATGTACAACGACGTCTGGGGCGGTGACTACAAGGAATTTGCGCTGCTAAGACACGTCGATAATCCCGGCTTCAAGGGAATCGCCGCAATGACCACATCGGGTCAGGTAGTGGGCGCCGTCTACGGCTACACCGACTTGCCCGGGCAGTGGTGGCACGAGCACGTCGCGGCAGCGCTTGGGCCACATGCCACCGACCGTTGGCTCACAGGCAGTTTCAGTGTGACGGAGTTGGCGGTCGCCGCGTCACATCGCCGCCGAGGGCTTGGCCGTCTGCTGCTGCGAACGGTCCTCGCCGGCTTGCCACACACATGCGCGACGCTCTCAACGCAACTCGACAACGCGCCCGCCCGCGCACTCTACACCGCCGAAGGGTGGACGGCGCTCGTGCCACGCATGCGCTTCGATCCCGCGGGCGCCGAGTACATCATTCTTCGGCGCGAACTGACGTGAGGTCGAGGATCATTTCGCTGCTCGGGACGAAGCCGAGCGCTTCATACAGTGGTCGTCCCATACTGGAAGCATGCAGAGCGACGCGCTCGATCCCCTGCTCTCGCGCCCACTTGAGCGCAGTATCCATCATGCGGCGCGCCAGTCCTTGGCGGCGGTGTTCGGGCGCAACGTAGACGTTGACGATCAGAGCCTCGCATGGTACCAGGGTTTCCGTACGTGGCAGCAGCCACCTGATCAGCACGCCCGCGCCGGCTATAACTCCTGCGGTATCGCTCTCCACGAGCCAGCCCACGTATTGACCAGATGCGAGCTTGCCACGTAGCAGGTCTGGCAAGGTCGCTCTGAGCGAAACCGCTACCTCGGCGGCGACGGGTCGTGTCTCGCAGAACATGCTGACACGTTGTGCGGCAATCGTCTCGGCATCATCAGGCGTCGCCTGCCGCAGCGTATATTCCGTCATAATGCGTCCGATTCCGCCGGCGCTGAACGAAGCGCCCGGACGAGATCGCAGACCTCCGCGGCGCAGCCCCAGGAGAGCGTGACTCCGGCGCCCCCATGGCCGTAATTGTGGACGATGTACCTGCCCGGTGAGAACATCTCAGTTTCAACGCGAACACGCGGGCTGATGGGCCGCAGTCCGACGACTTCCTCGCGAATGATGGCGGCGGGCGTATCAGCGTACTCCCGTGGCACTCGGCCAGCAAACTCGCCAGCAAACTCCCCTCCGACGAGTGCGGCGAGGCTCATGGCGAACCGTTGATCGGCGCAGAGCGCCAACTCCGCACAGCGCATCAGGATGTCTGTTCGAGTGGTGGGATCGGGCGTCGTATCTTCGGCGCCAACCTCGAACGTGCCACCGAGAACAATGTCGTCGATCCGCGGCACGACGTAGGTGGGGCGTCCCTGAGTGTTCTGCACCAGCACCTGGTGGAAGCCGTCCTGGGCGATGCGCACAACCTGTCCTCGTGCCGCGGCGACCTGAGCATCGTGCGCCAGCTCGCGCGCGCCGAGTCCAGTGCAGTTGACGACAATGCCTACGTCGGCATCCGCGCCGAGTGCAAACGCCTCGCCGAAGTCGGCGATCTGCCGCTGCTCGATGCGCCCGCCGAGCGTACGGAATCGGTCGAGCAGGTAGGTGAGGTAGCGCGAGGTGTCAATGACGGGTGCGCGGTAGAAGATGCCAGCCGCGGAGCCAACAGGCAACTCATGCAATGCAGCGGAGCGGAATCCCTCAACGTAACTCGTCCAAACGGGATGTTCCTGCGGCTCCGCGAAAACCTCCAGCACGTCGGCGACGATCACGCCGGTGCTCGCCTCCCCCGCCAGCGCGAGAAATTGACGGTATGCGACGGCTCCCCAGGCGGCGACGCGATCCGCGGGATACGCCTCGAATGGCTCCCAGACGGCGGCGGCCACGTTCGAGGTGGTGTTGGGCGGCAAATCGCGGGCAGCGATGACGACATCATGACCACTTTCAAGGAGGCGGACGCCGCAGGTCAACCCGGAGACTCCGCAGCCGACAACAAGTATGTCCATCCGCAGTCCTTCATGGTTCCCGCGCTGCGCAGGCGTGACGTGCTTTGCTCGATCGCCCCCAGGTCGAGGGCATACCCGTCGCGGCGCATCCCCCACATGGCGTTAGT
This sequence comes from uncultured Chloroflexia bacterium, assembly GCA_963785845.1. Classification (GTDB taxonomy): domain Bacteria; phylum Chloroflexota; class Ktedonobacteria; order Ktedonobacterales; family JADMIN01; genus CAWAWP01. The sequence goes on from CAWAWP010000005.1 coordinate 2,890, forward strand.
CAGCAGTGGTGTGCATCTCAACGGACCTGCAGAGTATCACACTGACTTCTCGGAAGGTAGCTTCCTACACCTCGTCAAGTGCCAACGTGTGCCCCTCACTGGTAGCTGTCCTCCAGCCATTTGCTTATTGCGTCGTCCGCGAGTGCGCGTCTCGGTCGACATTGCCCACGTAGCGCCGCAAGAGTCGTTCTACCTCTTGGATGTCAAATGGCTTGGCGAGCAGCGCGTCATAGTGCAGACCCTCGGCGTGTCCGCGCCCCGCGGCGGTCATCACGACGATCGGAGTCGCCGCGGCGCCGGGTGCGTCCTCGTCGCCACGCAGTGTCGCGATCAGTTCCGCGCCATCGAGGAAAGGCATCATCAAGTCAGTGATGATCAACGCGGGATGCTCGGACCGCGCGAGCGCGAGACCCACACGGCCGTTCTGCGCGACGAGCGGCCGATAGCCAGCCTCTGACACGATTTCTGCCAGCACTTCCGCGATGGGTTCCTCGTCCTCGACAATCAGCACCAGTTCTCCTTGGTTCGAGACAGGGTCCTTACCTCCTGTCATGGTTGCTCCTGTGTACGTCGTTTGCGTGTGAGGCGTTCCGCGTCGCCGCGTTCCTCAGGCGTCGGATCGGTTACCGCCTCTGCCGGCTGGGACCCAAATACCTGGTCTGCCACCACTGGTGACAACTGCTCTTGGCGATGAGCGATGCCCGAAATTGCTGATCGGTCAGCGTGCGCGGGGGAGATCACCCGGATGCCCGTCGGCGCCTCGATCACGAATTCGCGGAGCGACGTATCATGAGCGGAGAAGCGCATTTTGACGACCGAAAGGATGCGATGCAGCTCTGCCTGATAACTGACGTGTTGCATGTAGATGACGTTTTCGGCAAGCACAGCGATCGCTTCTGAGGCGCCCGCTATTTGAGGGGCGAGAAGAATCCCGCTCTCCTTGATCGCGATCACCGTCAGGCCCCGCTGCCGCAGCGCCACCTGCAGCGCCGCCAGGTAATCATCCACGCGGCCCGGATCGCCGCTGCGAGCAACAGCGCGCTCGATCTCGCCAATGCTGTCGATGACTACGCGCCTTGCACCCATGTTCTCGACTGCTCGGAGGAGGCTGGTAGCGACGACGTCGGGGTCGAGCTCTACGGGAGCCCACGTTTGTATCGCGAGCTTACCGAGCGCAAGCGCCTCACGCAGCCGGTTGCCGAGCGCGAACATGTCCGCTTTCCGCAATAACTGGGCGCGAGTTTCGCGCATGCCAAGGATGACGGCGGGTTCGCCTTGGCGCACCCCCTCGAGTACCCATGGCAGTGCTAACAGTGTCTTCCCGGTGCCAGGGCTGCCAATAATGACGGTGCTGGATCCGCGGGTCAAGCCGCCGCCCAATAACCCATCGAGCTCTGGAACTCCGAAGCGTGCGCGACCTTCAATGCCGCCGCCAGCCTCGACCTCAGCGTCCAGAGGTTCGCTCACTTCGGGCGCACCTTGCTTGGCGTGCATGTCAATCGCAGACTCAGCCACATCGCCAGCTTGGGTCTCGGCGGCGAGGGCGTCATGCGCGGCATTTTGTTCTGCCGCGACAATGCCCTCGAGGCGGGGATAAATCATCAGCCCCGCGGGCGTGAGACGTAGACCATGCAGCCCAGGAAGCATGCGGGTCCCTCGGGCCTTGACAACCTCAATGGAGCGGCGGGTCCGTACTCCGGCGATGGAATAATGCATGCCGAGGATAATGTCCGCGGTGGTGGCTTCGGGGAAGAAACGGGTGTCCCGTGGCTCGCCTTCTGTGGTGATGACGAGCGTGATGCCGAGCACACCCATGCGCGTCCCGGTGTCATAAAGAAATTTTCGAGCGGCCTGGCTCTCTGGCTCGATGCCCGCAATGCCGCGAAAGCCATCAATCACCACAATGTCGGCGCGTGCTGCCCGCGACATCGAGATGATCTCATCGCTGGTAGTCTCAAGCCCACGTGCGAGAAATTGCTGCAAACTGATAAACTGGACGGAGTCTCCCAGCAGTTTCTCATCGAAGAAGGTAAACGAGCGGAGATGCGACGCGAGCTTATCCGACGACTCCGAAAGCGCCGTGAATGTGATAGCGCGCTGGCCCTCGCGCGCGGCGGCAAATGCCATTTGATTAGCCAGCGTCGTCTTGCCGCTTCCCGGCGGACCCACGACGATGACGAGCGAGCCCCGCATGATACCGCCGTCGAGAACTTGATCTAATCGGGGGATCCCCGTAGGCAGCAGTCGGCTCGCCGCCGAATCCTTTGCTTTGGACTCATCCGTGGACGGCATGTATCCCATGCGTCGCTGCCCTCCCCCTTCCAACAGTCAGGTTTCACCACGCCTCAGCGGCCTCGCGCCCGCACGCCGCGTCTGCACACAGCGGGCACATCTTCCCTGACCATATGGTAGCAATTCCGGTTAGTTTACCACGGAGCAGAGTCGGCGCGCGACGTTCACAGTGCGACGATGAAGTCGGCGAGTTGCTGGCGCGTGTCACTGCCGCTGAGGCTTTCCCAGTGCTGGCCGACCCCACGACATAGGGAATCGCGGTCGTCCGCGAGCATCTGGGCATAGTCGGCCAGCGCCCCGTCACCGGCGCTTCTCGCCTGTAGTTCGTGTACCGTCTCCAGATCGACCACATCGTCGTGGAGCCGTCCAAGGTAGTCTTGCGCGGCGCGAAGCGCAACAAGCAACGCAGGATCCTTCTTGCCATCAGTCAGCACGAAGAGTTCGAGCACGTAGCGCAAGCGTTTGCATGCGATGCGTAAGGCGTGCAGCGTATCGGTCGAAGCGTCGGGCATGCTTCCTTCGAAGGCTAACACCGATTCGTAGCGTCGCCATATCACGCTTCCGGCAACGTGGCGCACCAATACCTCGGTCTTGCCGCCATGTTCCTCCTGAAGACCATCCGCAAGATGTCGCAGGTCTCGCAGGAGGTGCCGGGTCCGCTTGCGATGTACCTCACGAAGGAGGTGCGCATCTGCCATCTCCCGGCGCGACATCAGCGTATCTCGAAGCATCTTCAGTCCGCTGGATTCCGCAGCGGCAGAGTGTTCGCCTTCGTACGCCTTCACGTTCTCAACGAACACGTCAAGATCGCGTACCTCGCCCAGCGCATGCGTCAGCCGCTTGAGCCTTCCGCGCAGCTCGTCGAGATGGGTTCGTTCGTACGCATCGGTCTCGTCGAGCATCTCCAATGCGGCGCGCATACCACGTGTGGCGACGCGCAACTTGTGAATGGCCTCGCTCGCGTCTCCTTCGCGGACGCGCCGCATCTGCTTCTCGATCTTCTTGAGATGACGGCGCACCGCCCTCTGCGTAATTGTCGCGAGCGGCTTATGGCCGACCGTAGCGGCAATCCGCTCGAATTCACCCGTGCCCGAGCTGCCCGTCTCCGTGGGCCGAGCGTTGGAAGTCTTCATGATATTCCTCTATTCGACAGAGGGGCCGCCACTCATGCGCGGGCCGCGACCAAAGGCCAAAGCCGAACACCGGATCCTTTCGAGTATAGCCGCTTGAGCGGCTCTCCTGCGACGCCGAATCGTCGCACTTTCGACGAAACGACATAACAAACGTTGTCAATTGTGACGCTTGTGCGACTTGAACAGCCTCACTGGAGATGGTAAACTTTGGCACATACGCAAGAACGAGCACGCTTCAGTGAACCCTGTGGTTGAAGGGGGGAAGCGACGATGCGACTACCTACTCGATACGACGAGCTCGGGGTTCAGGCCGCACACGTGCTCGCCGCCCGCGACAAGCGACAGGCGCCGTGAGGAGAGATCCTCCGGCGCCTTTGCGTTGTATACGGACTTGCAACAAGCGAATGTCGCGCTAGCCTCATTGCACGCGCCCGATGCGGGAAGGATATGGCAAATCGGGCGCACGGTAGCACACTCTTCGCCGCGTAGCGCCGCAGGCCAACAATCGACCAAGTAATCCGGTTCACACAGGCCCAAGGGAGGCACATCCGCAGGCAATCACCTTGCCCCACACGGAGATGACACTATTACTCAAAGTCCGTCTCGCGAGGCATGCGGACGGCAACCGAGACGGAGACGAAAGCGAGCAACTCCAATGCAGTCAAGCATGATCGGCAAAATCGCCAAGGCCAAGCAGTACGCACAGGAGCCAGAGCGCATCCAGTTTACCCGATTTGAAGCCACTTTCCGCGGCGAGAACGACACGCATACGACGAGTTTCGACTCGGGCAAGTGGGGGTGCACATGTCACTTCTTCGGCGATTGGGGTACCTGCTGTCATACCATGGCGATTGAGCGCGTGCTTGGCCTAATGATTCCGGCGGATCAGCGCCAGGGCGAACCATTTCAGCTTGCCGCCAAATAGAGGTTCTTGAGATCTGCGAAAAACGCCCACGCCCTCGAACGCAATCGAGGCAAGCGTGGGCGTTACGCGTTGGTTGTCCCAGAGCCGCTCGTGTCGCGACCCTCACTCCGTCGCCGCGCCTATTGCGGCAATGCGAAGTGCAAGACGAGGATGATCGTGAACATCGAGATCGCTAGTGCGATGATCAGCCGCAGATCGTTGAGCACATAGCCATATTGCTCAGGCGCGATCGCGTGGGCGGCGCGGGCGTGCTGCACGGCGCGCGCGCGTGCGACGCGAGTCGCCTGGGCACGCGAGATCTGCGGTTGCCGCGGCGTGCCTGTCGCCACTTTAGGGGCAGGTGCAGGGCGCGGCGCCTTGACCTCGGGGACCCGCGGACGCTCGGCGGGAGCGACGACTACTGGCTGAGAAGCAGCGGGTTTCGCAGCGGACTGCGCAGAGGTCGCCGTCTTGGCGACGCGCGGCGCGGCAGTTGGCGCGCCATTCGATTTCGACGTGGTTGCCGCCGGTTGGGAAGAGGTGCCGTTTTCCGAGCGCGACGCCCGCACGAGGGCTACCGTGGTTTGCTTCCCAGTAGCGACTGGTTTGCGGGCCGCCGGCCGCGAGGGCGCGGACTTCTTCGCCATTGTCTTTCTCCCGTGATATGTCAGGCGTGCCATGCGCTCAGAACGCTCGCGTCCGGCAACACGCGCTCTTCAGACCTGTATAGAGTACCCGCAGTATACCGTAACGACCCCCAGCGCGCAAGCAACGCGGTCTCGCGCACACAGGCATGCCATCCGTCTCAATCGCCCAGGAGTACACCGCTCTCTACAGTCTACGAGCCAGTAGGAGGCGCGGCCACACCCTGCGCCTTCGGGGTACGCTCGGGGTATGCTGGTGGCATCTCGGGCCGTACCGAGCAACAGGGCAAAGGGGCTTGGCGATGGGCTTCACACATTTCGACGAAAGTGGACGAGCGCACATGGTGGACGTAAGTGCCAAGGCGGAGACGCCGCGTGAGGCCATCGCCGGTGGCACAGTGACCATGCGTGCGACCACCCTTGCCCTGATTCGCTCCGGCGGCATCGAAAAAGGCGACGTGTTGGCCGTGGCGCAGGTCGCGGGCATTCTGGCGGCCAAGCAGACCCCACAGATCATACCCATGTGCCACCCGCTTCTCTTGACTGCGGTCGACCTTTCATTCGAACTGGAAGGACCGTTTGGCGATCAGGCACGCGTGCAGATCCGCGCGACCGTTCGAACGACGGGCAAGACGGGTGCGGAGATGGAGGCGCTGACTGCGGTGAGTGCGGCTGCGCTGACGATCTACGACATGTGCAAAGCGGTAGATCGTGGCATGACCCTTGAGAACATCCGCCTGCTGCGCAAGAGCGGCGGCAAATCTGGCACGTATGTGCGCGAAAGCGTAATGAGCGAGGCAGACTCGACGGAGGCGTGAGGCTTGAGGCCGTCTCTGCTATGCTATCCGCGTCAAGCGGGGAGAGATGACGTGAGAGGAGGTGCCCAGATGGGTGGAGTACGGGTGGTAACGGACAGCACTTCAGACCTGGGCGCGGTGGCCGAAGAAGACGGCATCGCCGTCGTGCCACTGGGAGTCTCTTTCGGCGACGAGACCTTCGAAGACGGTGTGACGATCGATCCGCAGACCTTCTTCGCGCGACTGTCCCGCGGTCACGAACGTCCGATGACCTCCCAACCTGCGCCGAGCGCTTTCGAGGCGTGTTACCGCAAACTGCTGAGTGAGGGTGCGGACGGCATCGTCTCGGTGCACATCTCGGCCCAACTGAGCGGAACGTACAACACCGCCGAGTCGGTGGCGCGGACCCTGCGCGACGAGGGCGCGACGATCGAAGTGATCGACTCTCGGCAGGCGTCGCTCTCGATGGACTTCGGCCTGCGAGCGGCGGCGCTGGCGGCGCGCGACGGCTCAAATGTAGAAGCTGTCGCCGCGGCGGCGCGCGAAGCGCTAGAGCGCTCGACGATCTACCTCGTCGCGGACGACCTCTCGTATCTACAGCGCGGTGGGCGCATCGGCCAAGCGCAGCGGGTCGTGGGTACGCTACTCAACGTGAAGCCGATAATCAGCATGCGCGACGGCATAGTGGTGGCGCTCGATCGGCCGCGCACGCGGCGACGCGCCTACGAGCGCCTTGCGGAGTATCTCCAAGAGCAGGGGCCGGTTGAGGCAGTGATCGTCGGGCAGACGAGCCAGGAACGCGGCGACGAGCTTGAGGCAGTGGTGCGCCAATCATACAAGGGGCCGTTGCGTCGCGCCTGGGCGGGTCCAACGGTCGGGACGCATGTCGGGCCAGGCGGCGCCGGCATGGCGGTCTTGTGGCGACGGAACGCGGGGTAGGCCTCCCACCGCAAAAGCGCTCGCGGCTCCGCCATCCACTACACAGTAGTGCTGCCGCCCGCGTGGATCGCGCTTCCCCGGAATCCACGCCGACGTCTAGCCTCGACGCGAACCACCTTGCACGTGCGGTACCCGCACCTTTCCACAATTATTGTGGAAAGGTGGCCCAAGCATCGCCGTTATCGCAATGAAGTCGAACCCACGACAACACGGAGCAGGCCGCAGTTGCGTCCGCGTCATGCCGATTGCTTCGAGGGTTGGCGGACGTTCGGGCCCGCATCGGAACTCGCCCCGTCGCCTAGCCGACAAGCGCCACAACTGCTTCCCATGAGCCGTCAGCCGCGATATCCGCCGTAGACTGCATGGCCGGCGCGGAGCCAGAAGCAGTCCACGAGCACATACCCTGCCTCACGGAGCCACAGAAGCTGATCGGCGAGCGGCGACGGATGATCGATCGAGTCCGCCTTGCCATAGTCGTAGGCAAAATAATTCCACTGTTCCGCCTGAAAGCGTTGGAAGCCGCGCAGGTCGCCGTACGCTTCGATGCTCTGCTGCCGCACGATGTCATCATATTGCCGGGCGTAGAGCGAAGCGAGCCACGGCGCAGCGGGCTCGACGACATCCGCCAGCAACAGCGCGCCGCCGGCATCGATCCGTGCCGCCATGTCGACGAAAAGTTCGCGCTTGGCGTCACCCTCAAGGTGGTGGACGCAGAGCGAAGAAAGCACGCACCGCAGCGGACTCGGCAGCATCTCGCGCCATGCGCGCTGCTCCATGCGGAAAGCGCGAACCTCCACGCGGTCGCTGTACGCCGCGAGCCGTGTCCGCAGAGCTTCGCGCATCACCTCAGACCCGTCGAGCGCGATGTAGCGGCAAGCGGGGAAAGCGTCGAGCACCGCCTGCGCGAGTGAACCGTCGCCCGCCGCCAGTTCAGCTATTGTAAAGGTTTCATCGCGTCGCGCTGGGATCAACGACACGAGCGTGGCGATCTGCTCGGCGCGCGCGGGCACGAACAGATCTGCCGTGTCGATGAAAGTCGCGGAGGCATCTTCACTCCAAGCGGCTTGCGCCGTCGTCTCGTCGGACATCTTCTGAACCTCACTTCATTAGGGCGAAAGTCTGAAAACCCCTCGCGCTGCGGCGGACTAGCTGGCGTCGCCTACGCGTTGCAATGCTTCGTATACCGCGTCTGTGCCGAACGCCAGCGCGTCGATGGGGATCCGCTCATCTGCGGCATGGATCGATTCAATAAAGTTCCAGTCGTCGGGAAGCTTCATCGGCAGGAATCCGTAGGTCTGAATGCCGAGTCGCGAAAAGAAGCGCCCGTCCGTCACGGCGGGGAAGAGCAGTGGAATCGGTGTGCCCTCGGGATCGGCCTCACGCAAAATGCCCGCCAGTGTTTCGAAGAGCGTGAGATCCGGCGTCGCGGGATTCGGATCGTGCAGCTTCACGGTGAACTCGACGTCAGGGCCAGCCAGCACGCGCAACTCTTCCAAGAAGTGGCCCGCCGTGAAGCCGGGCAGGATGCGCCCGTCAATCTCGACGCTCAGTTCGCTGGGGATGACGTTGTTCTTCTCCCCACCGCGCACGATAGTTGGCACCGCAGTGGAGTGCAGCAGCGGATCGAAATTGGCGGTCGCCTCGCCAAACGCATCAAGCAGCGCATCCGTCTTCTCCGGGTCGAGCAGTTGCGGCAGGATCTCCGAAATAGGCGCGGGCAGACTTGCTGCCAACGTCTCGATCATCAGCCTCGCCGTTGGCGTGACGTGCACCGGCAGACGTTGCGTGTCGAGCACCGTCAAGAGCCGCCCGAGCTTCGCGGTAGCGACGCCGCGCCGGGGGATCGAGGCATGGCCGCCAGGTCCGCGCACCGTGGCCAAAACCACGCACGCCTGCTTCTCCGCGACCATGATTGGATAAAAGCGTCGTCCGCCGAGAACCAGCGTGAAACCGCCGAGTTCGCCGAGCGCGTAACGCACCCCCGCAAACTGCTCCGCATGTTGCTCAGTGAGGAAGCGCGCGCCGTCGTTGCCTCCGGCCTCTTCATCGCTGACGATACAGAGCACGACGTCTCCAGGCAGGTTCGCGCCCACGGCGTGAGCGCGGAGGAACGCGGCGACCATCATCGCCACGCCGCCTTTCATGTCGAGTGCGCCACGACCCCACATAAAGCCCTCTGCAACCTCAGCGGCGAATGGCGGATGCGTCCATTCCTGGTGTGCCGTCGTCACTACATCTACATGCCCTTGGAGCAGCAGCGCGGGCGCCACGCCTCTCCCCTTCAGCCGTGCGAGCAGGTTGGGTCGCGCTGGGTTGCGCGCCAAAAGCGTGGACTCAATGCCTGCCGCCGCCAGCACGTCGCGGAGGTAGTAGATGCAGGCGGCCTCGTTCCCTGGCGGATTCGTCGTGTCGAAGCGCAGCAATGCGCGCAGCAATTCCACAGGCCGCTGGTAGATCGTCCCCAGATCGTCGTTTGCCATTAACCCTGCTCCCGTCTCTACCATCGTCGAGCGTACCGTGCGCGCGCGTATTGTCGCTGAGAGAAGGCAGCAAGCGCAAGCAGCGCCGCAATCGATCCGGCGCGTCTCCTCTTGACAAGGCGCTCGCTCACTTGCATACTGGCGCCACCGTTGGACGGCGGCCTGGTGTGATGGGAGTGCAGCGAGGCGCATGGAACGCGCGAGGTGGCGATTTGCCGTGCCCTCGCGACTACGGCCCTGCGTTCTCGTCATCGCCTCTACTGCCGGTTCAGGGAAAACGTCGCCGTCCTTGGGCACAATCAGCCATCGACGGGATGGCCCTATGCCAGCACAGGAGGATTCGATGACTGCCACATCTCACCGTCGAGAGCGCAGCGTCTTGCGCAGTCGCATCGTCGCGCCCCTCACCCTGCTCGCAACCCTCGCATCGCTCGCCATCTCGTTTGCCGTCGCGCCCGCCGCCGCCGCCGCCCCCAAACATGCCGCACTTGCCCAGCTTGTGGGCGTCAAAAAGTATTACATGGCCGTAGGCGATTCCCTCGCCTTCGGCTACCAACCGGATCTCAATTGGGCCGACGGCTACAGCACCGACTTCTCTGATCAGATGAAGGCCACCCACGGCCTTTCGACCTATGACAATCTTGCGTGCCCCGGCGAGACGTCCGCGACGATGCTCAACGGCGGTTGTCCCTACTGGTACCTGCGCAAGTACTTCTACACCGGGTCGCAGATGTCGGCTGCGCTGAGCTTCCTCGGCAAGCACGCAGGGCAGGTCAGTCCAGTAACGCTCGACATCGGCGCAAACGACATCGGCAACTGCTACGCAAACAAAGTGATCAACACGACCTGCGCCAATGCTGCGTTGGCGACCGTCAGAACGAACTTGCCGATCATCGTCAGCAAGTTGAAGAACAAGCTCAACGGCACCGGCGATCTGCTGCTGATGAACTACTACGATCCCTATCAGAACGAGTCGCCTTCGACGTTGCCGTGGCTCCAGCAACTCAACGCGATCATTGCCTCCGTCGGCACGACCTACGGCGTACGCGTGGTGGACGTCTACGCGATCTACCACACCGGCAGCTATCCCAACGGCGGCAACCCGTACGTCTGCAACTGGACGTGGATGTGTAGCGCTTTCAACGACATTCACGCCAATTCCAGCGGCTATTCGCAGATCGCCGCGGGATTCGAGTCGGTCTCTGGCTACTAACTGAATGCGTTCCTCGGGCCCCTCCTCGTCCACGTGAGGAGGGGCGCCAGCGAGGCCACGTACACAGTCGCGATCAGTGCTCGTAATCAACTGCGCGGCGAACATCGCACACGCAGTCCAGTACGGGGCGTGCCGCGCCAGACTAGCCCGATTTCACGCTACCCCATTGAGGGCGTGGGCTGAAACACTGGTGCAGGCGTTGCCGTCGGCGTAGCAGACTCCGTCGGCGTTGGCGGCGGCGTGGTGGCTGGCGTCGTCCCTGGCTGAGGTTTCGTCAGCACCGGGACGTCTTGTAATGAGACCGGCGCGAAGGCGTGATATGCGCTCTGCGGGCTAAAGTTGAAGTCTCCGCCGCAGCCGAAATCGCTCAGCCAATATTGCCAGAGGACCGCGCGATACCCCCCGAAGGTGTACTGCGAAACGTCTCCGTCCCAGAGTTGTTGAACCGGCGTGAGCGTGTCGCAATCCGGCGTGCAGGGCGCGCACATCGTTCCAGCGCTTGGCCCGCCCGCCACCCAATAGACGAACGGTTTCGCCGCGACGTAGTCGTCAGGGAACCAGTTATCACGGGCCTCATTGTTGATGTACACGCCGGGAACATAGCCCGCAGCGGCAATCGTGCTCAGGAAAGCGTCGAGCAGCGCCACATTCTGCTGAGGCGTCGCCGGATCGCCCCACCCGCCGAAGCCATATTCCACGTCGGCGAAGAACGTCTTGGCTCCTACCGACGGATTAGACTCCAATGCGGCGAGCGCCAACTGCGCCTGGAGTTTGCCGTAGCTGGCAGGATCGGTGGCGTTGTTCGGGCCACAGAGTCCCCAATAACCGTAGGTAAAGTCTGGTCCCACCTGCGCGATAGTGTCCGCGTCGAAACAGCCAAGTCCATATTGCGTTGCGCCCACTTCGGCAACGTAGAACTGCAAGGGCATCGCCTGGTCAGTCGCCGTAGCCAGCGGCGTGCAGCTATCGGTGCCAAAGGAGCCGAGATAGTTGCCGCGCAACAGCACAGATGCCTTCACACTCGGGCCTGGCCGGAAAACGTCGAGCGCCGCGGCGGCGCCACCACCGGCAAGTACAGCCACGGCGAGCTTGAGGAAGGTACGACGCCCGACACCCACGCGCTCCACGTCTTCCGCGGTCGCGCCGTTGCGCCTCGCAACGTCAACATAGGCAGCCGCGCAGCTTTCGCAGCCTTCGTCGTGCTTGGCTACCGCCGTCGCGAGGGCTTTCTCACGAATCTCTTCCGCACTCCGCCGCTGGATCTGCCCCATGTATTCCCATTCTAACCGACTTAAGTCTCTACATCGTCGACTCGTCGCCTGTTGCCGCCCCGTGCACAACAATGCGAAGCAACGGTGCGGTGTTTCGGCGCGCGAAATCAGCCTACCCGCGCTGTCTTCGCCACAATACCATACGGGCATCTCGCGCGCCAGGTTGCAAGCGGCCTCGCCGCTGTCGCTGGTCCGAGCCAGACGGCGTGCGTAGCGCGGCGTCCGGCCAACTATCGGGCCGGCCCGTTAAGACAGAGTCTCGACGTAGCCGTCCGTCCCATTCACGCGGATTCGCTGTCCGTCCCGGATAAGCTGGGTGGCATGCTCCACCCCCACCACGGCCGCCACGCCGTACTCCCGTGCGATCACCGCGCCATGAGTCATCTGGCCCCCCACCTCCGTCACCAGGCCCTTGACCGCCACGAACAGCGGCGTCCAACTGGGGTCTGTAGAGGCAGTGACCAGGATGTCGCCCGGTTCGAGCTCCGCCTCCGCCATGTTCAGGATGATGCGGGCCCGCCCCTCGACGGTCCCGGCGGAAACCGGTAAGCCGACCAGCGCGCCCGCGGGGAAGTCCTCGCGCCGGTACGACCCGGCCACGGCCTCGCCCTCCGAGGTGAGCACCCGCGGCGGCGTGAGCGCTTGATACGACTCGAACGCCTCCTTGCGCTGGCGGATGAGCTGGTCATCCACCTGCTGCGTGCGCACGACGTCGGCAATCTCCTGCAATGTGAGATAGAAGATGTCTTCCTGCTCCCGCAGCACGTTGGCGCGCACGAGGCGCTCGGCTTCTTCCAGCAGGGCCTGCTTGTAGACGAAGTAGCGGCTGATCATGCCGTACTTGGGATACTCCCGGTACCCGATGAAGGCCCGGACCCGGTCGATCATCCGCTTGACCTCCTCGGCCCTCTGCTCCCCGTCCGGCAAGCCCCGCAGGCGCTCCAGCAGCTCCTGCTCCTTCTTCCAGGCCTCCTGCCGCCCTTGCTCGAAGCGCCGCTTGGCTTCGCCCGGCTCGAAGTTCTTGACGTTGCTGAGGATGGTGGGCACGAGGGTGCTGGGGCATTCGCTCCAACGCGGCCTCGTGATGTCGATCTCGCCGACGCAGCGCATACCGTACTGGTCGAGCCAGCCCTTGATGGCATCGCGCGCTTCTTGCCCGCCCGCGAGCCGGGGCAGTTCGTCCAGGAAGCCCTCGTCCTCGACGTGCCGCAGGAAAGCTACCACCTCTTGATGCGGGCGGATCACGTCCGCAACGTCCAGGAGCGCCAGACCCATCTCCGACGTGACGTTGTGGGGGACGGACAGCGTGAGGGTGTCGGCAGCGTTCTTCTCGCCCAGCCACGCCTGTAGCTGGTCGTTGAGCCACCACGTGGCCTCCATCGCCGACATGAACACCTGATGGCCTTGCGGATCGAACAAGAGCCGCCTCAGCTCCTGGAAGTCGGCCAGGATGAAGTCGAGCAGCCCAGATCCCGTTTTCGCCTCGATATCGCGCTTCAACGCGGCGATGGAGGCCTGACTGCGCGCGATCAGTTCGTCGACGATGGACGGATCGATCTCGATCGGGGCGGGCGCGGCGCCGCCCGCTGGTGCCGCACGCGGTCCCTCGTCCGGAACCGGCCGGATGAAGTCGCCGCGGTCGATGATGGTCTGCAGCGCATCCCTGGTGAGCGGATCGCCTTTCCCAAAGACGTCGAGGAGGGCCGCGCGACTCGCTGGCGAAGCCAGTCCCTGGGTGACGTCGACGAACAGCCTTCCGCCAGCCTCGTACATCGGCCGGCCAGCGGTCAACTGCCACACGGAGATCCCGAGCGGCTTCATGGCGTCGGTCATCATCTGCGCATGGCCGACGGACAAGTAGACGTGATTCTCACCGTCGCTGGCCGTCGGGATGGGGAACAGCGTGGTGATTGGCCGGCTCTGGACGATTTGGAAGTCATTGTCAGCCAGGCACCATTCGATGTCCTGGGGATGACCGAAATGCGCTTCGATCCGCCGTCCCAACTGGGCGAGCTGCACGACTTGCGTATCCGTCAGCGCGGGCTGCTCCTGGCGTTCCGGCTCGATCGCCTCCGCCTGCGTCCCGCCCGTCGGCAAGGCGTAGATGGCAATCCGCTTGGTGGCGATCGTTTTGCCGGTGACGTGGTCGTCTCGCACCTTGAAGACATCCGCGTTCACCGAGCCGGAGACCAGGGCCTCGCCGAGGCCGAAGCTGGCCTCCACAGAGGCGACCTTCCGGTTGCCTGTGACGGGGTCGGCCGTGAACAAGATGCCAGCCGCCTGCGGGAAGACCATCCGCTGCACGACCACTGCCATCCGGACCATCCGCTGGTCCACGCCGTTCCGCAGGCGGTAGGTCACGGCCCGCTCGGTGAAGAGCGAGGCCCAACACCGGCTGATGTGTTGGAGGATCGCCGCCGGCCCTACGACGTTCAGATAGGTGTCTTGCTGGCCCGCGAAGGAGGCCATCGGCGAGTCCTCCGCCGTCGCACTCGACCGGACGGCATAGGCGGCGTGCCCACCGAGCTGGTCGAGCGTGCGAGTGACCTCCGTCGCCAGTTCATCGGGGATGGCGATCTCTTCGAGGGCCGTGCGGATCTCCGCACTCAGCGCGCGGATCGTCTCCCGGTCATCCGGCTTTAGGCGCGCTAGGCGAGCGAGTTGATCGTCGAGTGACGGCACTTCCGCCATGATCCGCTGGAACGCGTCCGTCGTCACACAAAAGCCAGCCGGCACACGGATGCCTTCGATCCGCGAGAGTTCCCCCAGGTTCGCGCCCTTGCCGCCGACGATTGCGACCTGCGTCTGGTCGATCTCCTGGAACCCCAACACGTAGCGGCCCATCGGCACCCTCCCTTGCGAAGCCTCTACAGCACCCAGTTTGCTGCTCCCATTTCTGTAGGGTTCTGGCCTCGGCTGGCGAGTATACGGCACGACCCAGGGCTTGCCGCAAGCCCCCCTGTGCGCTATATAGTGAAAGTGGAGGGGAGCGTGCGGTCGCTTTACCGCTCGCTTCCTTCTCCCCCACGGTGCGGAAAATCAGGCAATCCTATGCACCCAAGGTCCCCCACGCGATCCTTCGCGCGTACGGCAGGTAGCCAGCGGTCTCACCAGATCCAGCAAGCGCGGCGAATTATCCGCGGAGTTGCGGCCATCTCTGGATCAGATGAATTGCGCGGACATCACGAGCGCTGAATAATTCGGTCCGCAATCCTTGCTTTAACTCAGCGTGGTCCCATTCTGATCGCGCCGTCGAGGCGGATCACCTCGCCGTTGAGCATCACATTTTCGACGATGTGCCGCGCTAAAGCCGCATACTCCGCTGGTCGGCCCAGGCGAGGCGGGAACGGCACCTGCTGCCCCAGCGACTCCCGTGCCGCCTCCGGCAAGCTGGCGAGCATCGGCGTATCGAACGTTCCCGGCGCGATAGTCATCACACGAATGCCGTAGCGCGCCAGCTCGCGGGCGATCGGCAGCGTCATGCCCACCACGCCCCCCTTCGACGCCGAGTATGCCGCCTGCCCGATTTGACCATCGAATGCGGCGACCGATGCGGTGTTGATGATCACGCCACGTTCGCCCTCAGCGTTCGCCTCGCCTTCGGCCATCGCCGCGGCCGCCAGACGGATCACGTTGAACGTCCCAATCAAGTTGATCTGAATGACCTTCGTAAACGACCCGAGTGAGTGCGGCCCTGATTTGCCGAGTACGCGTTCCGCGATGCCGATCCCCGCGCAGTTGATCGCCCCGTGCAATCCGCCGAATGTGTCGCGCGCCAGCGTCACCGCCTGCTCTACGCTCTGCTCATCGGTGACGTCCGTTCTCGCGAAACGCACCTGCGCACCCAACTCCGCGGCGAGCGCATCGCCCGTCTCCTGGTTGACGTCGGCGATGAGCACGTTGGCGCCCCCACTGGCGAACTCACGCACGCAGGCAGCGCCGAGCCCAGATCCTCCGCCGGTCACCAGAAAAGTGCTTCCTGAAAGCCGCATCGCTCTCATTCTCCTTCAACGTCAGCACCGCGATGGCACGCCAACCCGCGATACTGTGAACGATAAGCGCGGCGCGACAGTCCCGGCGCGCATGCGAACTCTGCGACTGGCGCTCCGCGTTTACCCCGCGCGGATGTTGGCACTCGATAGTCTATAGCCAGTTCGGAACCGGCACACTGTAGGCCACAACCATCGTGAGGATGCCTACCGCCCAGCCTAGCACCACCTGCCCCGTGGTGTGGCGCTTCAACTCAACGCGCGACCAGCCGACCGCTAGCGCACCGAGCGTGGCGAGCAGTGAGATACCTACAAACGGCACGACTAGCCAGAGCAGTGTGGCGCTGGCCGCCGCGCCCGTCGCATGCGCGCTGACCTTGTAGGTCAGGTTGATGAGGCCATTGACCACGTTCGCCAGAGCCAGCGCAAGGGCGCTGCGCACGGCAGCCTGCGGCGCGCCCACGCGGGCAAACGCGATCGCCAGCGCTAGCATACAAGCGACGCCGAACGGATACAGCGCGTAGCGTTGCTTGCGTGCGCTCACATCCAAGTCGGTCCACTTGTGCCGCACAACCTGTGTGACGACGACCGCCGAGATCGGCACGGAAGTGAGGAGCATCGCCAGCGCCACATAGCGCAGCGTCTCCGGCAGTGACTGCGTCACCACGTCGAGCGCGATGCCGAGGCACACGAGGGGAAAGATGATTGGATGGATGATCGTGGAGACTAGGCGTGCCGTTTCGTAACGCGCCGTTGGAACCACCTCCGCCTGCTCAACGTGCATGTATGCTCTTTTCTTCCGCCCGAGAAGCGGCGATAAGGACGCCTCTCAGGTCGCGCCCAGTCCGTTCAGCAAGCCGGCCCATTGTAGTTTCCGGATTTCGCCGATGTCAACGTGTCGAGCACAATTCTGGCGTGTCTCTAACGCAAGTTTAATGCGCACAGAACGTGAAACGTCCCGGATGCCGGCATGTATTCCCCTAAGCAACATCTGCAAGCTCTGTGTTCTGCGCTGGGCCCGTCACATCCCTACGTACTTCGCGTAAAGGCTGCGCGCTGCCACCAGATCGTCCGTACCCTTGATGATCGCTCGTCCATCGGGAAAGACAGTCACCTCGTGGCCGTCTACCCGAAGGCGCAACAGAAAGCCGTTGCTCGCCACGTCGCCCACGGGCCGCAGACGCTCGGCCAGCACGGCCAAATCGAGCGTTCCCACCGTGCCGCGCGGAGGACGAACCTGCACCGCGTTTCGGCCGCAGAGCGTCGTTCCACCCTCGTCAATCGCCGCGTCAAGGAAATCATAGGTGCCCAGGCCGCACGCGACACAGTCCGGCTGGCGCGGTAACTCGATGCGCTCGAAAGTGTTTTCCCACAGGTCCATCCACGTCATCCCGCGGACCAAGCGATCGCTCCCAACCAGCAATTTGAGCGCCTCCGTGGAGGCCAACCCAGCGATGGCGCCGACGATACCATTGAGCACGCCAACGGTATCGCAGGTCGGCGTCGTTCCAGGCAGCGGGCGCTCGGGGAAGACACAGCGCAGGCAAGCAGTATCTCCGGGCAAGACCGTCATCGTGACGCCGTATGCGGCGATCACGCCACTATAGATCCACGGCACGCCAGCCTTGAGACAGGCATCGTTGAGCAGATAACGCGTTTCGAAGTTGTCGGTGCCGTCAAGCGCGAGATCGACGTCGGCGAGAAGTGCTTCAACGTTGTCCGCGGTGACGTCGGTGACCTGCGCCTCTACCTCGATCGCTGCATTGATCGCGCGCAATCGACGTGCCGCCGCTTCCGCCTTGGGCATCCCGCGCCGCACGTCATCTTCCTCATAGAGCACTTGTCGCTGGAGGTTGTTTCCCTCCACGAAATCCCTGTCGACGATACGCAAATGCCCAACGCCCGCGCGCGCCAGATTGTTCGCCAGCACGCTACCCGTAGCGCCGCAGCCGACGATCAGCACGCGTGCTCTGCCGATGCGCTGCTGCCCCTCACTGCCGATGCCGAAGAAAAGCGCCTGCCGCTGATACCGCTCGCCGCTGCTGAGGCTCCGCTCTGTGCCAGCATCGCGGCCCATGTCGGGCGTATCCGCTGATTCCTCGCCTTCGCTCGTCGTGCGTACCGAAGCTGCGGCCACAAGATCGTCGCCCGCGGCAGACCGTTTCATACCTCACCTCATTGCAGCCATCCGGCGTCGTTGGCTAGGACTTTTGGCTGGTCGAATGGATTAGAATTGAGCGCGTTTCACGATACCACATGCGGCCCGGAGCCGAAGCTCAGCCATTGCGCGCCAGTTGTGCATGCTTGGCATGGCGACGACCCTATGGTAGAATGCCCTGCAATGACTCGCGCCAGGTGACGCAGAGGGATAGTGCGTCGGTTGGAAGGCCAGCAACCAGGGAAGATGGTCCGTCATCGCAGCCCTCTTCGGTGCGACGACGCAGCCAAGGTGTGGGGCAGCAGGGCATCCACTAGGTAGTCTGAGTGGCATGTTCATCTGCAGATGGCTGCGGAGTGCAGGGGGAGGGGTGGGTCATGTCGGGTCAGGTAGTGGTCGAACCGGTGGAAGTCGTACCCCCCACCAAGAAGAAAGTCTTGATAATCGACGACGATCAGCGCATTGTCGAATTGATTCGGCATACCGTTTCACTCCTCGGCAAATATGACGTGCTGGTGGCGTACGACGGTGTACAGGGGCTCGAATGCTTTCAGAGCGAGCGCCCCGACTGCGTAATCGTCGACGTGTTGATGCCTCGCATGGACGGCTATCAGGTCGTACGTGCCATTCGCGGCGACGGCGAGTCGGCGCACACGCCTCTGATCATTCTCAGCGCGCTCTCAGAAGAGGATGATCAACTCACCGGCCTGTTCTCAGGAGTGGATGAGTACGTAGTCAAACCATTCAAACCGAGCGTACTCCGCGCCACGGTAGAGCGTGTGATGCAGATCACGCCCGAAGAGCGCGAAAGTCGCATTGAGCGGTTGGCTGGAATGACGGAGTCCATCGTCGAAAGCTAACTGAGCCAGCCTGTCGCGACACGAGATAGCCCAATCAGACGCCGTGAGACTTCCGATATATACTCATGCGTTAGGAAGCAAGGAAGAGATCGCTTCTTCACTCTGGAATCAGGGGGTGGACAGTGGCGGCGGAACAGCTTTACTCGGGCAACGTCCCTGAGGCGCGCCTCCGCGTACTCGTAGTCGAAGAGAATAGTGCCGCGCGCGACCGTATCAAGTCGGCGCTCGGCGAGCACTATGCCCTGAACTTCGTTCCCGGCGCGGGCCAAGCGCTTGCCGCAATCCGCAGCGATCAGCCCGATCTCGTCGTCAGCGAAGTTGATCTCCCCGACGGCAGCGGACTGCGACTCTGCGAAGAACTGCGCACATTGCCAGAGTCCGCTCAGTTGCCCATCATGTTGCTCACCAGCCGTTCGGGCATTCAAGACAAAGTCGCCGGCTTCCAGGCGGGGGCGGACGACTACGTCGTCAAGCCGTTGGATCAGCGCCTCTTCGCCGCACGGCTGCGATTGCTCTGTCGTATTAAGCGTATCGAGCGGCCTCGCCACACGCTCGCCAGCTAGACTTCGAATGCTACCGACCGCGCCGCACCAGGTGCGCCTGCCGTCCTCGCCTGCCATCCTCAGCTACTCGCTCGAGTATCAGCCGTCGCTTCGGGACCCCCTCTGGCCCGCGGAACCATTGCCCCTGCCTCCGCACGTTGTTATACTTGCTGCGACCTAATCGATGCCGCGTCCTCCGGGGCCTGGCGCAGCGCAGTCACCACCGACACTAGCCACCGAAAAAGAGGCGCCGCGATGAGCGAGCGAGCGCGCGTCGAACAACTAATCCAAGAGCGTGAGATCGACACCGTCAAGATCGGCGGTCCCGACTATGACGGCATCTTCCGTGGCAAGCGCCTCCCGGTAGACGTCTTCCTCGACGGCGCCGAAGCTGGTTTCGCCCAGGGCGACGTCCTCTTCGGCTGGGACATTGGTGAAGATCTCGTGCCCGGCCTGCGCTTCACGAATTGGGACACCGGTTATGCCGACCTTCGCATGCGTCCGGACCTCGTATCGTTCCGCGCGGTGCCGTGGGAAGCACACACCGCCAGCGTGATCTGCGACTTTGTCAGTGAGTCCGGCTCGCCAGTGGCCGTCGCGCCTCGCACGGTGTTCAAGCGTGTGCTCGATCACGCCGCGTCGCTGGGCTACCGGGCCGAGCTGGCGCTAGAATGCGAGTTTCGCATTTGGCGTGAGGATGCGCGCTCACTGCGCGAAAAGCGCTGGAACAACCTTACGCCTCTCAGCCCCACCACCAGTTGCTACAGCCTTGCGCGCTCGACTGGCGACGAATTTATCGTCGGGCGCCTCCGCCGTGAAATGGACGCACATGGCGTACCCATCGAAGGCTACAACCGCGAGCACGGCGAAGGCATGTACGAGATGAATCTGCGGCACGCTCCAGGGCTGGAGGCCGCGGATCGCGCACTCCTCTTCCGCAACGGTGTGAAAGAGATTTGCGCGCTCGAAGGGCTGACGGCAAGCTTCATGGCGAAGCCCTTCGACGACCAGGACGGCAATAGTGGCCACTTGCATCAGAGCCTATGGACCGACGACGGACGCAATGTGTTCCACGATCCAGCGAGTGAGCATGGTCTTTCGGCCACCTTTCGCGCATACATCGCCGGCGTGCTGCGCCTGCTGCCAGAGGTATTGGCGCTCTACGCGCCGAACGTCAACTCATACAAGCGCTTCGTCGCCGGTTCGTGGGCGCCGACGGTTGCCGCATGGGGCATCGAGACACGCACTCCCTCGCTGAGGGTGATCACGGGGTCGGCGAAGTCGACTCACCTGGAAAATCGCGTCCCTGGCTCAGACGTCAATCCCTACTTGGCGATGGCCGCGTCGCTCGCCTGCGGCCTGTACGGCATTGAGCACAACCTGGAACTGCCGCCGCGGGCGAGTCGCAGCGCGTACGATCTGCCGGAGGAGGTGGCACCACACTTGCCACGCAGCCTAGACGAGTCGATCGAGCGCTTCGCCGCCAGCCCGTTCTGCCGTGAAGCATTCGGCGACGAGTTCGTAGCGGACTACGCCACTATGCGCCGCTGGGAGGCGCAGCGATTCCGCGCGGTCGTCACGGAATGGGAACGCAATCGCTACCTCGACATGCTCTGACGTGCAAGCTGCGTGAGTGTGCTGAAATCGCGTCAAGAAAGTCCCTTCCTGTTGACCACCGGCGCGCCTGCCCGTATAATGGCGCCGAATAAGGTCGTGCGGAAGTCCGAATCTCGCGGCGTTTCGCTACGAGTATCGCGCCCGTTTGGCCGCAGTGCATGACGCGATGCGCCTGATCTCTGCGATACCTGGTTTGAGCATGTGAGGGCGTATGCGCGACATCGGAGGAGGAGCCGTGGAACGCGAGAACGGAAGGGTGCGCATCCGCCCCGAAATTGCCCGCGTAGAAGCATACGTTCCCGGCGAATCGCTTGAAGCGTTCAGTGCGCGTACCGGCGTCCCCGTCGAGCGCATCATCAAACTGAACAGCAATGAGAGTCCCTACGCTCCAACGCCAAAGGTCGCCGCCGCACTCGGTGCGCATACCCGCTACAATCTCTACCCCGATCCTGACTCTCACGAACTCGTCGCCGCGCTCGCCGCATATGCCGGCTTGGATACGTCCCACATCGTCGTCAGCAATGGCAGCAACGAGCTGATCACCGACCTCTGGCGTGTCTTTCTCGGCCCGGGCGACAGCGTGCTCACCAGTTCGCCGACCTTCGCGCTATACACCACGGCGACGACGCTCGCCAGTGCGGAAATGATTCAGGTCTCCCGTCTCGATGGCTATGCCCTGGATATTCCAGCCATCCTCGCCGCGATACGCCCCGACACGCGGTTGATCGTCCTCTGCTCGCCGAACAATCCCACGGGCAACCTCGTCTCGCGTGACGAACTCGCAGCGCTGCTCGACACTGGCCGCATGGTCGTGGTAGACGAAGCATATGTCGAGTTCGCGGGCGATGCAGCGCTCGCCGAAAGCCCTATCGCGCTCGTGCCACAGTATGAAAATCTCGTCGTACTGCGGACCTTGAGCAAGTGGGCGGGCCTCGCCGGGTTGCGTCTCGGCTACGGCGCTTTCCCCACCTGGCTCGTGCCGCACGTCCGCAAGCTCCAACTTCCCTTCGAGGTCAACCTGGCGGCGCATCTCGCCGCGCACGCGACCCTCGCCGATCTTCCACTGCTCCGCGAGCGCATCGCCACGCTTGTTGCCGAGCGTGATCATCTTTTCGAAGTCCTATCTTCACAGCCCTTCCTGCGCGCCTACCCGTCGGCGGGCAACTTCATCCTCTGCGAGATCACCGATCCGCGTCTGACCATAGCGGACTTCCGTGCGCGCATGGAGGTGAGCGGCTTGATCCTGCGCTATTTCCGCACGCCGGATCTCGCCCGCCATGCACGAATCACCGTGGGCACAGCCGCGCACACCGCGATCCTCGCCACTGCCCTGGACGACCTCGCCCAACACCTGCGCGACTCGCGGCCGATCGCCACCTACGCCGCCATCGGCTGAGCTAAGGACGCATGTGGCCACCTCAACCGCCCGATGTCATGTACGTACGGCGATCGGCCCTTTCAGGGATTCGGAGGCTCGCGACAATGGCATCAGAGCTGCCAATCCTGCTTATCTACTTCTTGTTCTTCGCTGGCTTTGTCCTCGGCGCTCCTATCATCGGCTTCGTCTACATCCTTCCTGAAGCCAATAAGAACGGGCTGCCGGGCTGGCTCTGGGCGTTGTCCACCGTCTTCTTGAGTTGGATTGCCGTGCTTGCTTTCCTGATTGTGAGCTCGCTCAAAGGGTACGCGCCTCGGGACTAGCAAGCGTACGCTGCCTGTGCTTCATCCGAACATCCGCCGGCCCTTGGCTGCTCTGGAGGACTCAATGCCCACACGCATCGTTGTCGACAGCACGGCGGACATCCCCCGCGAGCGCGCGCAGCAACTGGGCGTCGAAATCGTGCCCCAGACGGTGCTCTTCGGCGACGAGGCATTTCTCGATGGTGTCGAGCTCGATGGTCCAGCCTTCTACCGCAAGCTAGCGACCAGTCGCGCGACCCCGACGACGGCGGCCCCATCGCCAGGTCTCTTCGAGGAGGCCTATCGTCGCCTCATCGCTGGCGGCGCTACCGCCATTCTCTCGCTGCACGAAGCCGCGGAATTGAGCTCGACATTCGCCAACGCTCGTAGCGCCGCCGAGACGGTTTCCAGCGCGACAGGCGTTCCGATCGACGTGATCGACTCACGGTCGGTCAGCGCGGGGTTTGGCCTCCCCGCCGAGCTTGTGGCGGCGCGCGCTCACTCTGAGGACGACCGAGTCGCGCTCAAGTCGTACGCCGAGAGTCTGTGCAGCCGCATGCGTCTCATCGCCGTACTCGACACGCTAGAGTATCTTCAGCGTGGTGGGCGCATCGGCCCGGCCAGGGCGCTATTGGGCACCGTGTTACGCATGAAGCCGCTGCTTGAAGTACGCGACGGCCAGGTGTTGCCGGTCGCCAACATCCGCACACGCGAAAAAGCCTATGAGCGCCTTGGCGAGATCGTCGCCTCGCTCGGCGAATTGGAGGCCGTGGCGGTCGTCGAGAGCAACCCCGAGGCCGGCGCGCACGTGCGTGCGGTAATCGAGCCCCTGTGGAAGGCGCCAGTCGAGTCGTTCCCTCTGGGTCCCGTGGTCGGCACACACGCCGGACCAGGCGCCGCCGGCATCGCCGTCATCGTCAAGGAACGATAGCGCGCGCCCTGCCGCGCCCGCGAACCCACAATGCATCTACGCAGGCAGCGGCGCCGTCATCCACGTGTCGCCCTGTTGGTTGGTACACCAGATGATGCGATTCGGCGCGATGCTGCATCCCGAAGAAGGTACCCCACCAAGCGTGCTCCATGTCGACGCGCCCACCGCCTGGCGATACGCGGTGTAGTGAGCGGACGTGAATGCATCGCTTTGCAGGGCGCAGACCGCGATCAACGCATCATCCGACTCGATGCCATCGGGTATACAGGCGCTCGTCTGAACGGCAACGCCGCCTTTCGCGGGGCAGTCCGCGCAGGTGACGGTGGCCTGCAGCGTCGAGACGGCATGCCAGTCCGTGCCCGTGTCGGTGCTGCACTCCATGCCGGCTGGTGGAACCGACGTTCCGCAGAAGGTCCACGTGTGAGTGGTGGCGGAGAGCGCCGCGAGCGTCACGTCGACCGCGGGAACCGCCAACTTGGTCCATGTCGCTCCGGCGTCGGCGCTCTGCCACAGCGACGGATCTTCGCTCGCCGCGTAGACGGTGCCGCTTGCAGGATCGTTCCAAAAGCGCCAGAGGGACGTATCTAGCGCCGCCCCGCCTGACTGTGGAACGCTCCACGTACGGAGCCCATCGCGGCTGACGACGAACTCGAACTGTTGCTGGGTGGTGGGAGTTGAGCAGGGCGCGCAGAGCTTCGACGGCGCGTCATCCGACCAGCTCGCCGACTGCTTCTGGCGAGCAATCGGCGTCGTGATAGTAAGCATAGCGTAGACGGTCGCGCCGAACGTATCGACCGCCGTCACGGCAGTCCATCCGGGGAGCTGCGTCCAGTGTGCGCCGTCGTCCGCCGTATAGAGGCTGAGTGAGCCGAGGTCGCCGGCCTCGCCTCCACCCCACTCGGCAGTAAACACCGCCGCGTGCAGATCGCCCTGGTCCGCGGAGATGGCGCACGCGGCCTGCTCTGGTGTGGTGGGGTGGAGCGTGCCCACCGCCCGCCAAGTCGCCGCCTCGTTGGTGGTCAACCAGACATGAAAGGAGCCATCGCCGACCGGAGCGCAGGCCCAGGCGATAGTACCGTCGAGCGGTGAGACGGCGAGCGTGAAGACCTGCACGGTATAGCCAGCGGGCAGCGTGACCGCGCGGAAGGGAAGGGGCGGTGGTGGCGTCGCGGTGGGAGAGGCTGTCGTGGTCGGCACACTCGTCGCCGTGTCCGCGTTTGTGCGTGACGTTCCCCCGCAGGCGGCCGTGCAGAGCAGCAGAGCCACGAGCAGCGTTGCAAGGAAGTATGATCTGGGGCGCGGGCGTGCGTCCGCGAATAGCCTCTTCATGCTGAACGTCCCTATCCTTGGATTCGTGAGCGACTGATTGAGCGAGGCGAGATCCGAGCAATCAGGCTGACTTCCCCATCATCGGCCATCTGTCAATCGCCCGATCGTCTCTCTGGCACATCTGTTCGCTGGATGCTACGGTTCTATTTCACAGCCTTATTGCACACCCAACGCTGTTGAGCAACGAAGCCGCCCAATATTCGCGTGACCTCTCGGACAAAGCGCGCGTCCGTCGTTCAGGAGGTTTCCACTCGTGGCCGCTGACTTCACCCATCTCCACGTGCATTCCGAATACAGCCTTCTCGACGGCCAGTCTCACCTGCGACACCTGATCGAGGCCACCAAGGCTGGCGGCATGAATGCGGTGGCGCTGACCGATCATGGCGGCATGTACGGTTCCATCGAGTTCTATAAGTTGGCCAAAGCGGCGGGCATCAAGCCGATCCTCGGCGTTGAAGGCTACCTCGCCCCCTCGATCGAAGAAAAGACGGGCCGCTACGAGTACAACCACCTGCTCCTGCTCGCGCGCAACAACGTTGGTTACCGCAACCTCCTCAAGCTCACCACCATCGCCCACACTCGCGGCTTTCACTACCGTCCTCGCGTAGACAAAAAGGTACTTGAAGCGCATGCCGAGGGCCTGATCGTCACCTCTGGATGTCTCTCTGGCGAGATTCCAGAACTGCTCCTCAAGGGCGACATCAACGGCGCGCGCGCCGCCGCCCGCTGGTATCAGGACGTCTTTGGTCCCGAGAATTTCTACATCGAGGTACAGGACCACCAGGCGCCCGACTCGCCTCAGAACACCCTCAATCCCATGCTCTATGACCTCAGCCGCGAGACAGGTGTACGCCTGCTCGCCACCAACGACCTCCATTACGTCACCTCAAAGGACGCCGAGGCGCAAGATATCCTGCTCTGCGTGCAGACCGGTAAGACGCTCGATGATCCGAAGCGCATGAAGTTCGACACGTCGCAATACTTCCTCAAGACGCCAGAAGAGATGGCACGACTCTTTCCTGAACTGCCAGAGGCGCTGGCCAACACCATGCATGTCGCCGAGCAATGCGAGCTTGAACTCACCTTCGGCGGCAGTCTGATTCCCGACTACCTCATCCCGCCTGCTTTCGCCAACCAGGATGAGTATCTCTACTCGCTCTGTCTCGACGGCATTCGTGAACAGTACGGGGAGATCAGCGAGGGCCTGAAGCGCCGCCTCGACTATGAGTTTGACGTGATCCGTTCCAAGGGCTTCGTCGCCTACTTCTTGATCGTCTGGGATTACGTCAACTACGCGCGGAGCAAAGGTATGCGCTGCGTCGCGCGAGGTTCCGCCGCCGGTAGCCTTGTCGCCTACGTGCTCGGCATCACCAACGTCGATCCCATCCGCTACGATCTGCTCTTCGAGCGCTTCCTGAACCCGGAGCGCAAGAGCATGCCCGATATCGACATGGACTTCCCCGACGACCGGCGTGAGGAAGTCATCCGTTACGTCGCCGACAAATACGGCTGGGAACGCGTCGGCCAGGTCGTCACCTTCAACACCATGGCCGCCAAGGCCGCCGTCAAGGACGTTGGCCGCGTGATGGGGCTTCAGGCCGAGGCCGACCGCGTCTCGCGGCTGATCCCCACAGGACCCAAAGTCACGCTCAACAGTGCGCTGCAAGGCGTCAAGGAGCTCAAACAGGTCTACGAGGCCAGCCCGCAAATCAAGAAAATGGTGGACGTCGCGCGCGACCTGGAGGGCACCGTCCGCAGCACCGGCATCCATGCGGCAGGCGTGATCATTTCGCGCGATCCACTCGACACGGTCGTACCATTGCAGCTCCGTGACTACAAAGATCCCAAAGATAGCTGGCTCGTTTCGCAATACGAGCAGGCGCACCTCGAAGAACTCGGCCTGATCAAGTTCGACTTCCTCGGCCTCTCCAATCTCACCATCCTGATGAATTGCCGTAAGTTCATCAAGCAGACGCGTGGCATCGACATAGACCTCGACCGTCTTCCTACCGACGACGCCAAGACCTACGCCTTGCTCGGTGAAGGCGAAACCACCGGCGTCTTCCAATTGGAATCCGGTGCCATGCGCACGCACATCAAAGACCTCAAGCCCACCTGCATCGAAGACATCACCGCGATGGTGGCGCTCTACCGCCCCGGACCCATGGAGTCGATTCCGCGGTTCATCAAGGCGAAGCATGGCGAGACTGAGATCACCTATCTTCACCCGCGGCTAGAGCCACTGCTCAAAGAGTCGTATGGAGTCATCGTCTACCAGGACCAAGTGCTCCAGATCGCCGTGCAGCTCGCGGGCTTCACCTGGGGTGAGGTCGATAAGTTCCGCAAAGCCATGTCCAAGAAGCTCGCCGACGAGATGGCGAAGTTCCGCGAGAAGTTCGTCCATGGCTGCGAGAAGAACGGCATTCGCGCCAAGATCGCCGACGAGATCTTCTCGTTCATCGAGCCGTTCGCCGGCTACGGGTTCAACAAGGCGCATGCCTGCGCCTATGCGTGGGTTGCCTACCAGACGGCCTATCTCAAAGCGAACTACACGGCGGAATTCATGGCCGCGACGCTGACCACCGAGGCCAACGACGCCAAGAAGGTCGTCGCCGCCGTCGATGAATGTCGGCGTATGGGCGTCGAGGTGTTGCCTCCCGACATCAACAAGAGTATCGACGGTTTCGCCGTCGAGGATCTGGAGACCAGTGATCCCAGCCAGCCCACGCGCGGCGTACGCTTCGGCCTACTCGCCATCAAGAACGTCGGCAGCCGCCCCATTGAAGAACTGATCGCCGCCCGCGCCAACGGCCCTTTTCTCACCCTGGCGGACGTCATCTCACGCGCCGACGGCAAAAACCTCACGCGAGGCGCCATTGAGTGCTTGATCAAGGCAGGCGCAGTGGATAGCGTTGGCCGGCCAAGCGACGTAACGCCCTATACCTGGCGCAGCCGGCTGCTGGTATCCCTCGATCGCGCGCTGGCGCTCGGCCAGCAGCGGCGCAAGATGCGTGAGATCGGCCAGAACAGCCTCTTCGCCCTCGCCGGAGAGAGTCAGGACGATTTCGTCCCCGAGCGCGCCCCTGAACAGCCGCGCCAACAGCTCCTCGCGTGGGAGAAAGAACTGCTGGGGATCTATCTCTCGGCGCACCCACTTGCCCACGTTGCCAACCTGCTCAAAAAGCGCGTCACCACCTACACTTCACTCCTCAATGAAGAGTGGGCGGGGCAGAAAGTGACGCTGGGTGGCCGCGTCACCGAAGTCCGGCGCATCATGACCAAGCGTGGCGATGCCATGGCCGCCGTCCAGCTCGAAGACACTCATGGCACCATCGAAGTGGTCGTCTTCCCCAAAGTATTCGCCGCGACCAGCGCCAGTTGGCGCGAAGACGCCGTTTTGCTCGTCACCGGAACAGTCAGCCTGCGTAACGACGAGCCGCAGATCGCCGCCGACACGGTGGAGGAATTCGTCCCCACCGACGATGAGGTGAACCGCCGCGACTACCGACTCCGCATCCGCCTTTCACGAGGGGCAAGCGACCCGTTGGAGATCGCGCAAGCCGACCAGGTGTTAACGGCGCTCGCTCGCTATCCCGGCGACGATCAATATGAGTTGCTGGTCCGCAATGGTCGCTGGGAGGCGCGAATCGAGACGCATAGTGCCCGTGGCGTGCAGTTCTGCCCCGAATTGATGCAGCGCCTCGAGGAGATCCTCGGGCCGGGCAGCGTAGAGGCGCGTCTGCTCGCAGCGTCGCCCGCCACCGCCCCGTGATGGGCTAACCAGCGCTGCCCAACCTCCCAGTGCTCCGCCACGTACAGGTACAATGGAGACGTCCGCTTTCCCTTGGCCCCACTGGTATACTTCGTGGTATCCGGTGACGCGCGGGTGGGTCGTCGCTCTTACCGGCCCTCGCCGCGAACTCCGGCGACGACCATAGGAATAGTGAGGGCCCATGGCGGTCGAGACACACTGTCCCCACTGCGGCACCACGGTCGCTGCAAATGCCGGGCGCTGCCCGACCTGTGGGGCGACACTCCGAACGCCAGCAGGCCTCATCGCGCAATCTGGTGAAACGCCCCCTCCGCAAGTGATGAGAACGGCGGGACCCATACCACCGCAAGGCGACGTCCCGGCGCCCACGCAGCAGCCGCCTCCCGCGGGTCACGTTCCCGTGCTCAGCTCTGCCCCCTATCCCGCGCCGGGGTTTCCTGCCTACGCGCAAGGTCTTGCTCCACCGCCAATGGCATATCCTTACGCCGCCCCCTATCCATACCCCTACGCATATTACCCGTCACCGTTCGCGTCGCCGCCCCGCCGCGCTCCCGGCGAAACCTATCCCCTCGTTATCGCGTGGATTGTCACCGTACTTGGTGCGATCTCGATCCTGG
Source organism: uncultured Chloroflexia bacterium (assembly GCA_963785845.1). Classification (GTDB taxonomy): domain Bacteria; phylum Chloroflexota; class Ktedonobacteria; order Ktedonobacterales; family JADMIN01; genus CAWAWP01. Next base: position 32,058 of record CAWAWP010000005.1, read on the forward strand.
TGGGTCTCTTTGCCGTACTCGTGGCCGTGCTCCTTTCATTCGCGGGCCTGTTTTCGAGCCTGGTATTTCTCGATCTCACGCTCACGCCAGCGTTCAGTGGCATAATCGGCGGAATATATGCCATGGTGGCAGGCATAGCGCGCATTCGCGGCAAGCGCTCGCCACGCTTCAGCATCGCCAATCCCTGGCTCTTCGTCGCGCTCACCGTGGTGGTGATGGCAGCCGGCGTCGTCCTGTGGAATCTGCAAGTTGACGATGGACCGGGGGCGGCGCTGGCAGTGTGGCCGCTCAACGTCCTCAGCGCCGCCATACCCGCGCTCGGGATGCTAGCCTTCGTCGCCTGGCGGTTGAGGTTTCCCGCCTCGCGTCGCCATGTTTGGCTTTCGCTGATCTACGGTCTGACGCTGGGGCCGCTGATCGCGATCATCCTCGAAATTCTCGTCTCGCTCGCCATAGATTCGTCGGCGCTCTCGAACCCCAACGCGTTCAATCCGAACGATCCGACCCACGTCATCCAATTGCTGCTGGAAATCTCCGTCGCCGCGCCACTCGTCGAAGAAATGGTCAAGCCGCTCGGCGCGGTGCTGATCATGCCGCGCCTGAAGACGGCCTCTGCCGCGTTCCTCGTCGGCGTTGCTGGCGGCGTGGGCTTCGCCATGTTTGAGTCGGTCTTTACCTACATCGGCACCGGCGAGGCAGACTGGGTAGCGGTTGCCCTGCAGCGCACCGGCTCCAGCATCCTGCACGGGCTCGGCGCGGGAATGGTGGCGCTGGCATGGTTCTATGTCTTCCACGGCAAAGGCATATCCCAACGCTGGTGGAAGGCACTCGGCTGCGTCGTCTATGCCGTCTTCCAGCATGGACTCAACAATGCCGTCGCCGTGCTGATCTCCTTCGTCCCCGGCCCCGTCGGCACTTGGTTCTCTGCGCCATTCTATCTCGGCAACCTGCCAATGCAGTACGGCATCATCCCCTTCTACGGCCTAGACGTCGCCATGTTCCTGGTACTCGTGATCGTCACCGGGCGCCTCGCGCGTGGTGATCGACGCGCCGACAGTGTGCCACTGGCGAATACCTCCCAGTCGTTCGCCTCGCCGATGCCCGCAACGACAGGAGGGTCTGCACGATGACGTATCCCTCAGGCGCCACGCCTCCCAACTACCCGCCCTATCCCCTTGCCCCACAGTACCCACAATTTCCGCAGTACCCGCAATACCCCGCATATGTGCAATATGCTCCGCCCCCCGCCTACGCGCCGCCTCCGCCGTGGATGCCGCCAGCCGCGCCTGTGCAGCCTCCCCCGCCACTCCGTCCCTTGGACGAGAACCCGCGGGGACTCGCCCCCGATCGCTACTCGCGTATAGGCGCGGTCGTTGCCATGCTTCTGGTCGTCTGTGCGGTGGTGCTTGCCTCGGTCGCGCCGCTGCTGGTGAATCACGCGAGCGGGGCCGTGCCGTCCAACTGGACGAAGATCTACGATGCGCAGCCGGCGAGCGGCGACGGCAACTGGCAAACGCAGAACGGTTGCGAGATCACCGACAGAGGCCTGCATGTAAGCCAAAACACCAGCGCCACGACCACCCCGGAGTGCAACTTCACGCCGAGCGCGAGCCGCGACCTCACCAGTCAGGGCTTTTATTTTGAGGCGGTGACGGCGCCTCCAGCGGATGTCACCAACCTGGAGGACCCAGTGATTGCCTTCGGGGTCAGCGGCAGCGTTTTCGCGGTGATCTTTGGGCAAGATGGCCAGTTCACGGCGTGCACAGACCCCTGTGACCAAAGTGGCAACAGCCTATACACCATCGGCATCGCGGGCTCGTGGCATACCAACGGCTTTACCGAGAACACCATCGCGCTGCTCTACAACGCCACCACGCAACAAGTGACCGTCTACGCCAACGGCCAGGAGGCGGCGACGCTCACCTACAGCGCACCTCCCGCCTCGCGCATGCTGCTGTCGGTGGCGGGTTCCTACAGTGGTCCAACCGAGGCGCTCTTCACCCACGTACGCGTCTTCAGCGCCACCGCCTGATCGCTTCTCCGCGCGGAGCTTCGCGCGATGCGTTCACACTAAGCCAGGGGCGCAACGTAAGCGTCCAGCCCTGCGACGTCCTCACCAGCATCCCGACCGCGCTTCCACAGCAAGGCCGCCGGGATCAAGCCGATCAGCACGATGATCCCGGCGACGAGGAATATCTCGGTTAGCACCTGATGTGTCACCTTCGCCTGCGCATCGAGCAGCGCTTGCGGTGTAGTCACGTGAAGTCCGTCCAGCAGTTCGCGATAGCGCGTGAGCCCCCAGGCAGAAAGCCCCGCGAGGCCGAGAATCATGCCCGTCATCCGCAGCGCGGTCACCAGCGCCGAGGCGACCCCCGCCTGGCTGCGCTCCGAGCCATTCAGCGCGCTGGTGCTGATCGGCGCGATCACCAGACCGAATCCCAGTCCCGCGACGACCGTGGCAGACGTAATTTGGAACTGCCCCACATCGGCGGGCCAGAGATGCATCAGAAACAATCCCGCTGCTGTGAAAAGCACGCCAATCATGGCAGTGCTTGGCACGCTCAATCGGTGCGAGAGCCAGCCGCCCGCCAGCGCGCCAATGGGAATAAAGACCGTCATACGTAGCAGCGCCAGCCCGGCGGTGATCGGGTCCTGATTGAGCACCGTTGCCGTATACAGCGGCACCTCGACCATGGCAATGATCAGTCCAGCGCCCACCAAGAGGCTCAGCACCGCGGCCGCAGAGAAAGCGCGGCGCCGGAACATGCCTGGCTTGACCACCGGTTGCCGCACAATGTTCTCGACGACGATGAAGGCCAGCAGCAGGATTCCCGCGGCGATCAGCAGCCGTCCGTCAGAGTGCAGTTGCGTGCTGGTGTCGAGCTGACCGGCGTTCGCGCCCTGAGCCCCCAACCCAACCGTCAGACAGGTCAGCGACGCGCCGAAGAGGAGCGCGCCGACAAGGTCGATGCGCTGGCCCGTGGTCCGCACGCTCGGAATGACGAAGAATCCCACGACGAGCAACGTCAGCGCAACCGGGATGTTGATGTAGAAGATCCACTGCCAGCCCCACTTGGCGGTCAGAAACGCGCCCCAGAGTGGCCCAAGTACGCCTCCTGCTTCCGTCACCGCGCCGATCAGCCCAAGCGCAAGGCCGCGCCGCTGTTGCCCAAACAGGTCGCCGACGACGGCCATCGCCACCGGCACCAGCGCGCCACCGCCCACTGCTTGAATGAATCGCGCGCCGACGAGGATATCGAGCGCGGGAGAGCGCGTGTCAAGGCCGACACCACCAAGTGTCGTGATTACCCAGTTCGCCGCGGTATAGAACGGCGAAAGAATCGCTCCGCCGAAGGTCGTGTAGTCGGGGGCGAACGGCGCACCGAGCGAAGGAGCCAGGGCGCAGAGCAGCGACCCCACGCCGAAGAGTCCGAGGCACAGCGTGAACACCCGCCGACGCCCGAAGACGTCCGCGACTCGGCCCATCAGCGGCATCGCAATCACATAGCCGAGAAGATAGCCACTGACGATCCAGGCGAGGCGGTCCGGTTCGGTGTCAGAGACGCCCACGTCTCCCGCCATGCTGGTGATCGCGGTGACGACAACCGTCTGATCCAGCGCGGTGAGGAACACGGCGACCGACAGCACCGCCAGCGCAACCCTTCCTCCCGTCGCCAGTCGACCATCCTTTTCCCGAAGAGAACCCGGCGTGCCTGCGGCCGGCTGGCCGGTTGACGCGGCGCTCTGCTGAGTCCTCGACGTCTTCATCGCTGCCTCCCCCACAAGGGGCCTGCCGAAGATTCACCGCGGAAGTAGGGGGCTATGCCTGCTCTTTAGGGATGTCGCCATCCACGAGCAACCGCGCGTGGCCACTACGACGGCACATCGCACCTGAGACCCTCACCGTCAACTCGTGTCCCGGCTGAAACGAAGCGACGATGTTGACTCCGGCTGCTACGCACCAGGAGGCGGCGTAATCGTCACCGTTTCGCCGAACTTAGAGAGGTAAAACGTGTGCACCGTATTCGACTTGTCGCCGGTGGTGATGATGCCAGTCAGCGCGGCGGAGTAGAGCCGGTTGTCGCTCTTGCCGATGCAGAAAGTCGTCGGCACCGGTGCGGTGGCCGTGGTGCTGCCGAAGAGCGGCTGGAGCAGCGCGGGATCGAGCGTGCCACTGACCTTCCAACACGGGGTGCCGTTAGCGCTGCCGTCGGCAGGCTTGGTCGGATTCTTCAGTTGCGTGAGCAACGCGCCAAGGCCCTTCTGCGAATCGAAAATCAGCAAGAAGCTATTGAATTCATCCGTCTGCTGCCACTGGTTGATGATCGGCACGAGATACCAGCCGGTGCCGTTGACGATGACCGCCTTAGTGGCGAGCGCCGCGCCGACGATGTCCACAGTCGCGTCCGCGGTCATCGCGTCGGGCCGCTTGACATCGCCAGTCGCCGCCTTCGGGTAGGGATTATCGAGTGTGCCCGACCCCGGATTATCGACCGTCATCACGAAGTGCAGCGACGTGGTAGACGACCACTCCGTCTGCGCCTTCTGCAGAAGTTGCGTCGCCGACGGCGCGCTCGATCCGCCGCAGGCCGTCAGCGCCAGCACCACAGTGGCGAACACTCCGGCGACGCATGAGAGCAACACGCGGCCAGAAGTGCGAGGTCGTCGGGATGAGAACGCAGGCATGCGAGTTGCTCTTTCACTCTGGATGGCCCACGGGCACCCGCGTTGCGAGTGATTGCCCCGTGGGAAGCACGTCCGAAACTCAGGGTGTGCTTGGTATACGCAGCAGAACGCAAGAGGGTTGGCGCAGTCATTATCCCCGCGCTCGGCGTCACCGTCAATGGGCATCGCGCAGGGCGTGGGCATTACCACCTGCTGACGCACCAGGCCGCAGCCACAATCATACAGACGGTTTCAAAATGGCCCTACTCTGGCGATCGGTGTACGGCACGTGCGGCGCGTACGACTACGACCAGCGCCACGATACAAAGCGCCAATACATCCACACCGTCCACGATCACGAGTACATAGGCCACGTCTAGGGGCAGGTCCACGGCGTCCAGAATGAGAGAGAGGACCAGCAGCACGCCACTCATGCAGACGAGTGGCGGTAGTAGACGCTCCCAGCGGCGCTTGTGCCCTGGCCGAAACCTGTTCATCGGCGCGCTCACCCCCGTGTAACCGACAAAGCGCCATAGTAAAGCATGTCGTGGGCTTTTGAAACGCTCTGTAGGCGCTTTTGCGTCCCATCGTCCTCGGTTCATCTTGGGCGCGCGAGCCCAATCGTGCCAGCGGCATGTCGAGCGTTGCGCTCCTGCCGAATCGCTTACGAGACTCGCCGCCAGTATGCACCGCGTGCCGAATCTCCGCATCCGCCTCACAGAGCTCCCCGACAGCGACGTGGCATCCGGCGCCGCCAACCATCACCCCGCCGCACTTCCAGCAAACCGCTGCACAGGTAAATCCGCCAATCCTTTCAGTGCCCCTTGCGCTCTACCTGCCCGCATGATACACTGAGGACTCTAGAACATAATTTCCAAACGCCCCATGTCAGCGTCCAGCGAATCGGAACGGTTGCTGGAAATGTTTACTCCCCCGAAACTCCGTTTAAACTTCCTACCTGAGAACTTCCGCTAACCGCAATTTCCGCCTCCCCATCGCGTTCTCCTCTTGAATTCACCCCTCGAAGCCGATTCACGCCGCAAAAGCGGAAGAAAACGGAAATTGTTCCTCGGAACTTCGCTCCCTCTCGCGCACTCTCGTAGGACGCTTGGTCCGCCGCCACGTTCGCCGCTCGCGCCCCCGCGCCTCTCGTCCTGATGCCGCTGCCGGCGAATGAAGTCCTATCCCCCGCGCGTTGCGGCGCGCAGAAGCGGGTTGTACAATACGCGGGCTGCGCCGAAGTGCGCTTGTCGCCAATCCACTAGGGCGTCGTATCGAGAGAAGCGTACAGAAAGAGGAGCAGAGCGCCGTGCCCGAGTTCAGTGATTACATGACGCGCGACCTACCAGACGGCCTGCGCCTCATCGACGGCGGCGCGACGGCGGCGCAAGGCTTCCGCGCGGGCAACACGTCCTGTGGCATCAAGTCAGAGTCGGGCACGCCCGACATGGCGATGCTCGTAGCCGATCTCCCCTGCCTCGTTGCCGCCACCTTCACCACCAGTCGCACCGCGTCCCACACCGTCCAGGTTTGCAAAGAGCATCTCGCCGCTTCGGGCTACACGGCGCAGGCCGTCGTCGTCAACAGTGGCAACGCTAACTGTTCCAATGGTGAACAGGGCTTGCGCGACGCGCGTCGCATGACCGAGTTGACCGCTGAAAAGCTGGGCATCTCCGACCCCAATCTGGTGATGGTCTCCTCCACCGGCATCATCGGGCGGCCGCTGCCGATGGACAAGGTAGAGCAGGGTATCCGGCAGCTCGAAGTCAGCGCCTCCGGCGGACCCGACCTCTCGCGCGGCATCATGACCACCGACACACGCCCCAAGATCGTTGCCGTCGAGTTCACGGTCGGCGGCACGACGGTGCGTCTCGGCGGCTCTACCAAAGGCGTCGGCATGATTTACCCTAACATGGCGACGATGCTCTGCTACCTCACCACGGATGCCGCCGTTGACCACGACTGGCTCAGGGCAACCATGCGCGGCGCGGTCGACGACTCGTTCAACATGGTCTGCGTCGACGGCGACATGTCCACCAACGACTCCGCCTTTCTCTTCGCCAACGGTCTCGCCGGCAATGAGCCGCTCAAGGCAGGCGTTGCGGGGGCCGATACCTTCGCCACCGCGCTGCGCTACGTCACCCGCTATCTCGCCCGCGAGATGGCTCGTGATGGCGAGGGCGCGACACATCTCATGACCGTCCGTGTCACAGGGGCCTCATCGGAGGCCGATGCGCGCCGCGCCGCGCGTGCGGTGACGTCCTCCCCGCTCTGGCAGTGCGCCGTGGCGGGCGGCGACGCCAACTGGGGCCGTGTCATTGCCGCGCTCGGCGCCAGCGGAGCCGACTTCATCCACAGCGACGTTGCGCTGGCAATCAATGGCGTCACGCTGGTATCTGGTGGGCGCGCGGCGGAGTACGATCCCGCCACGGCCAAGTCCGCCATGCAGCCGGTAGACATTAACATCGAGGTCACGCTCGGCGGCGGCGCGTATCAGGCGACCGCCTGGGGCTGCGATCTGACGCACGGCTACATCGACGAAAATGCCACCTATACGCGCTGACGACGACCCGCAAAGATCTGCCTTCTCATCCCCGTCACGGCGGAGCACGGTAGAGGAGAGGGACCACGCGCAACGGAGCGCGTCACACAACGAGGAGCGACGCATGACCACGACGACACCTACCGCTCAATCCGCGAATCCAACGCAGCGCGATTGGGTGGCCCTTGAGCAGAAGTATTACCAGCACACCTTCAAGCGCAGCCTCGTGCTCGAGCGAGGCGCTGGCGTGCGCGTGTGGGACGCCGCCGGGCGCGAATACTTCGATCTCGTGGCGGGCATCTCCACCAACGTGCTGGGCCACGCGCATCCAGCGGTCGTCCGCGCCATCCAAGAGCAGGCGGGGCAACTGATCCACGTCTCCAACCTCTACATCAATCAGCGTCAGGTCGAATTGGCCGAACTGCTCTACGACGTCAGCGACGGCATGCGCTCGTTCTTCTCCAACAGTGGTGCCGAAGCCAACGAAGGCGCGATCAAGCTCGCCCGCAAATACGGCAGGACGAATCGCGGCGGCGCCTTCGAAATCATCAGTTTCGACCGCTCCTTCCACGGGCGCACCCTGGCGACCAGCGCCGCGACCGGCCAAAAGAAATACCAGGATACATGGCTGCCGCTCCCCGACGGCTTCAAGCAGGTTCCCTTCAACGACCTCGACGCGGTCAAAGCGGCGACCAGCGCCAAGACGGCGGGCATTCTCGTTGAAGCTGTGCAGGGTGAGGGCGGCATCAACCTTGCAACGCCCGAGTTCATGCGCGGCCTGCGCGAGTGGTGTGATCAAGAGAACCTCATCTTGATCGTGGACGAGGTGCAGGCGGGTGTCGGTCGCACGGGCAAGTTCTTTGCCTGGCAGCACTACGGCATCCAGCCCGATATCACCACGATGGCGAAAGGGCTCGCTGGCGGCGTGCCCATCGGCGCGATGCTCGCCACGCCGCGTGCCGACATCTTCGAACCGGGCGAGCACGGCACCACCTTCGGCGGCAATCCGCTGGCCTGTGCCGCCGGCGTGGCGACCGTTCGCACCATTTTAGGCGAGCATCTCATGGAGCATGTCACCGCAATGGGCGAATACCTCGACGGCAAGATCAAGACCTTGCAGGCGAAGCATCCATCGCTGATCACGGGCAAGCGCGGCCTCGGGCTGATCCGCGCCTTCGACCTTTCGGCGGAGCGTGCCAATGACCTGATGGATCGCGCTCAAGACCGCGGACTGCTGATTACCAGTGCTGGTCCGGCGACGATTCGCACCGTGCCACCGCTGATCATCACCCAGGACGAGATCGATGAGGCCATCGCTCGGCTAGACGAATCGCTGGCCGCGATGTAAGCAGTCGGCGCTGAATCTGGTACAAGCGCAGAGGAGCCGTGGGGCGACGCTGACCGTCCCGACTCCTCTGCATGCGTGGATGCGGACATGCCAAGTGGGCACGGTTCCGCAAGGAGACAAGGGAGAGCGACATGCCGCAGGACGAGCGCACCTCTGGAGCAACCGGAGTCGACGGAAACGCCACCAATGGATCGACAGGGAGCGCCGTCGCCAGCGCCCAGGCCTACATCGCGCAAGGCAACGCGGCGGCAGCGGCGGGCGACTTTGAAACCGCCGAAGAAGCCTTTGAACAGGCCGTCGCGGCCGAGCCGGGTAATGCGCACGCCCGCTACGATCTGGCGCTCGCTCGCCAGAACCTTGGCGACCCAGAGGGCGCGATCGCGTCGTATATGCGCGCCATCCAACTCGACCCCGACCTCATCGAGGCCTACATCAATCTCGGCAATCTCTACAGTGAGCTGGGCATGGAAGAGGAGGCGCTCGACGCCTTCCAGCATGCCCTCGAGCTCGATAGTGGCAACGACGAACTCTTCATCAACCTTGGCGACGCCTATCGCGGCCTTGGCTTCTTTGAGGATGCCATTCTCGCCTACCGCCAGGCGCAGATCCTCAATCCCGAGAATACGCTCGCCGCGGACAACCTGCGCGATGTGCGCGATCGCTTGAATCAACAGGCTGAAGACATCGCCGACCTCGAAAAGCGCGTCGATGAAGATCCACGTGACCTGAGCCGCTATAGCGCCCTAGTAGACGCCTACCTCGAAGCACATCGTGAGCAGGATGCGCTCAACATCGTCAACCAGATGATCGCCCTCGCACCGGATGATCCCAATACCTACGTGACGCAGGCGCAGGTCTTCGAAAACATGGATCGCGTCGACGAGGCCACCGACGCGTGGCAGCGTGTCGTTGAGCTTTCGCCCGACGACGCCGAGGCCTGGGAGCATCTCGGAACCTGGCGCGAGCAGCAAGAACGCTACGACGAAGCCATCGCCGCGTATAAGCGCTGGGGCCAGTTGCGGCCCGAATCCCCTGCCGCGCGCTTCGGCATCGCCGAAGTCCAGCGCGACGCCGAGCGCTACGATGACGCCATCGCTGCCTATACCGCTTTGGTTCAGGACTACAGCAAAGCCACCGGCGAAGAAGACGAAGAGACGCTGCGTGGCGCGTATGAGGGCTTGGCCGCTAGCCAGAATCTTGCGGCCAAGTACGATGACGCCCTGAACACCACGCGTCAGTTCCTCGACCGCTTCCCCGACGACCCTGGCGCGCTCTACGAGCAAGCCTCCGCCTACGACGCGTTGGGACGCCATGAAGAGGCGATCGAAGCGTACGAGGCGGCGCTTCAGGGCAACCCGCTCGATCCAGGTATTTGCAACGACCTCGCCGACACCTATCTCGAAGTCGGACGCGTCGGCGAAGCGATCGAAATGGCGCAGAACGCCGTTGCCCTCGATCCCACGCTGGCCGTCGCGTACGAGACGCTCGCCTCCGCGCTGCAACGCGCCGGACGCGACGCCGAGGCGCAGGACGCATTGCAGCAAGCTGCGGAGATTCGCGCCAGCGACGAGGAGGATGAGGAGTAACATTCCGCGCTCGTGGCGCGTCGTATCGATAGAGGATTCGCCGCCCTTCAGGGCGCGACCATCAGCAGCGAAACCAAAGGAGTGCTCGGTGTTCTGCATGGGCTGTGGCGCCGAACTACGGCGAGGCACGGACCGCTGCGCCGTCTGCGGTCGGCCTCTCGATGACGCTGCTCAGAATCTGCGACTGGTCACGGCGGTCGCGCCCTCGGGGGCACCGCCGACGGCCATGTCTTCCTCACCCATGCCGAGCATTGCTCGCGGCGATCTTGATGCGCCGGGGTTGCCGCGCGATGCCACGGGGCGTGCCCTGCTGATCGTCGTGCTCGCCATGCTCGTCGACCTTCTGGCGCCCTGGCTCGACCAAGAGGGGATTCGTTGGTCGCCCGTCGATGCCGGGTTACCAGCATTGCTGATTGTTGTCGTGCTGGCGGTGGCGCTCACACCGCTCGCGCACCCTACGCTGCGTCATGATCCGCTTGCCGCGGTCGCCCCGCTGATCGTCGGCGCGGCGGCGTTTGGCGCAACCGTCTTTCTTTGGGTCACGCTCTTCTTCGAGACGAGTCGGCCCAGCGCTCTGCCTATCCTCGGACAATCCTTCCCGGTGAATAATCGCGTAGGCTTTGCGATCCTCTATCCATCGGTCGATCTTGGGCTCTTTCTCTTCATGCTAGGTTCGTGCGTGCTTGGTTACATTGGCTATCAGATGTTTCTCGCCGCCGCCCGTGCGGCAGCGCGCGCTCCGTTGCCGACCGCCCACCCCAGCGAGGTGCTCTCTGCGGCGCCACCGTCGTCTGCGCTCGCCCAGGGCACTGTGACAGAACAAGCGCCTCGCCACATCCCACTGGCCCCCGTCACGGCGCCAAATCCATCCACCGCGACTATAGCGACAACGCTCAATGCGCTGCCCGCCGAGAGTGGCGAATCCATTGGCAGCCAAATCCACGGCGCCTCCGCTATCCATACGTCTACCCATGCGTCGCCGATCGCCTCGCCCGGCACGGCCGAGTGGAATACGGCGCCAACTCCGCCCGACCGCCTGCGACCGCCGTCCTTGGGGCCGTGGCGTCGTCAGTCAGGGGTGCGCCGCTGAGGCAGTGACCCGCTCCCATGAAGTGGGTTGCCCCCACTTGGTAGCCACTCCATATCCGGTTAGCTCGCGCCGACACTGGCTGCGACGGGAGCGGACACTGCCAGGGGAGTCGGAGCCAGTGACGCCAGCAACCTGTACAGTGCGTCCAAATCGAATGGCTTAGCGATGAAGGCGCCCGCCTCCGGCGGAATCGTGTCCTCATCAGGCGAACCCGCCGACATGAGGACGATGCGGTGTCGCGCTAATAGTTCCGGCCTGGCCGTCAGCGCGCGACAGACCTCCCAGCCATCCATCCGCGGCATCATCAGATCCATCAACACGATGCACGGCTCCGGCGAATCGACAAGCGCGGCCACCACCTGACAGCCATCGTTGAACGCCGAGACATGATAGCCTTCATACTCCAGTGCGCAGGTGAGCAGTTCTCGAATTGCGCGGTCGTCGTCCACCACCAGTACGCGTCTCATGCTCCGCCCTCTTTCGTTGCCTCGCTTACGGCATCGCGACCTATGGCGAAAGTCGCTTCGAGCCGCCATTAGAACTCTTGTTCTATTATCCTAGCATAGGTGGGCACGATTGGCAAGCGGTCGTCTGGATTCTCAGCGAACTCGGTATGACTTGGTCCGTTGTCGTTGTCCAGCAGCCAAAAGACTGGTGGAGAACTCAGGCCAAGTTCGAGGAGGTAGACAGTGTAAGCTTCCGCTGCGCCCAATCGGCGCTCAGCGTGGAGGCATGGCTGAACGCTTCTCTGAAGCTTGAGCAAACTGTCCTGCGGAGGGGACGCTAAGAAGACTGGCTGTTAGTGTCGACTGTGGCGGGGGCCGTCGGCCCTCCGTCCTGTGAGCGAACTTCGCGAGGATCGCTGGCGAGCACATTGCTGGGCGGCGTGGTGTCGAACGCTGAGGACTCGCTCCACGCGTTGGATCTCGCCGCTGCCCTTAGCTCATCGCTCAGCGGCACCGTCGCCTGGGCCATCGTCAGGGGCAATTCACACCGCAAAGCGACCTCGCCGAACGTGATCAGGTCACCATTCGCGAGTAGCGCGGGAGCATCGACTGGCAGGCCGTTGAGGCACGTGCCGTTGCTGCTATTCAGATCCGTGAGATACAGGCCCGTCTGTTGCCGGACGATCTGTGCATGCACTCGCGAGACTGACTCGTCTTGCAGCACAACGTTCGAAGTAGCGTCACGACCGATACTCGTCAGTGAGTGCTCGAGTTGCCAGCGATAGCCCTCCACGGGCGGACTGATGCCAACCAGCACCAGCGGCGTCGCTACCGGTCTGATGGCGCTCACGCCGGGCACTTTGTCCGTCTCGCCTGCGGCGAGCGTATCCGCAGGCATTCTCAGTCCACCGGAGGTTAGCAACTCAATCCGGTACGAGCGTGCGCCGAACTGGAGTATGTCGCCGGATCGCACTGCCAATTGCCCCCTGGCGGATTGGCCGTTGACGAACGTGCCGTTCAAGCTGTCGAGATCGCGGACCTGTACCCGTCCATTGTCCCATATGATCTCTGCGTGACGCCGAGAGGAGAGTTCATCGTCGAGTACGAGATCGTTGTCAATCTCCCGCCCCGCGAGCGTTAGCTTGCGCGTCAACGAGAGCGGCTGGCTGGCGAACGGTCCATCCAACGGAATTAGGCGGCCCCACGCGCGTCCCGCGCCAAGCGGTTCGATACGCCGTTCTGGTGCGTTCAGGGAGATCGCTTCAAGGGAGCGCAGGGTCGTCGACGCCGCTACGGGTTGAGGCAGGGCGAGAGCAACATAGCCAGCCAGCGTGCCAAACGGCAATGCCCAGCCGAGCAGTGCTGCCCACGCGAGCCAGAACGTCACCTCGTTACCGGGCAGCGACGGACCGTAGAGGTCAAGGCGGTTCTGATTCCACCAGATCGCGGCGAGCATCAGGCTGCTGGCGAAAAGACAAACGAGGATCGCCCGCGCAAGCGTACGTGGCGAACCGTGGCGCGACCACTGCGCGTAAGCGACCAACGCGATAGCGGAGAGTATGGCCGCGGCGAGTCCGCCGTAGCTCCCGATGCCGAACCAGGTTGGAAAGTCCAGGTCGGTCATACTCCGCCACTTCTCCTTAGCGCCGTGTCCATCAATCGATGGGTTCGATACCCCTCTGACGTTCGAGTTGGATGTTGATGACGCGATCGAGTTTATCGTGCGCGACGGCGTCGTTGTACTCGCCCGTTCCCTCGATATTGGCCTGTGCACCGTTCGACCCGTTGAGGTCGGAGGTCTCCCAGTAGGAAATTGGCGCGCCCTGATCGCTGCCCAGCGCGACACCCAGAAATGCGTGTCCGGGGACGATCATGATGTACGGCCGCATCCCCAAACGCTCGATCGCCGAGGCCAGAATCGCCGTCGTCTCGACGCACATGGCGACGCGCGAAGAGCTTTGCAGCACGTCTCGTGGGAGTTGAATGCGTTGCGCGTCGTCACTGCCGTAGGCTACCGCGTCAGTCGCATAGTGCACGTGATAGACGCTTTGGAGCGTATCGAAGAGCGCGTCTACTTCGTTGACAACTTCCTGCTGAGACTTAGAGAGGTATCCGGTGAACGCACTCTTTCCCGCGAACGTTTCGGCACTGTAGATTAGCGCGGAGATCGACGGGTCTGACGGGGTGACCCACCCAGCCAGGTACTCGGACTCGTCAGCGCCAGTGGCCGGATCGGTCCAACGCATCCACAACCGCGATTTGAGCAATACAGGGGATGTCACGGTGCACGCGCCCGCGGAACCTTGGACGGACAAGCGTATTTCGGCCTGACGCTGATCGACGCTTACCAGACTATCGAGCACGTTGCCTCCCAGCACCGGCGGCTTGAACGCCACCTGTTGAAACGCCGCCGCGGCCTGCACCTCAAGGGTCTGGTCTTGCGCAAATCCAGGAATGCCGACGGTGATGTGCAGCGTCTGGGGGGCGGAGCTGCGATAGCGCAGAGTCAGCAAAGTCGGCTGATTGACGTAAAGGCCCGTATAGAGGATGTTCGGCGGGCTCCAGGCCACGAGTGCGTCACACGGGCCGCTGGGGATGAATCGATAGTTGGCGTAAGCGACATGAAAACTCTCGTAGAGCTTGGCGCCTTGAACTACATAGCCCACGGACGCAGCGCAGATGAGGGCCAAAATGAGGCCCGTCACCGTGTAACGCTTGCGCATCCGCAGCCGCCCCCACGAACCATCCCACGCTTAGCTCGCCAACGAGAAGGCCGGGTCGCGCAAGCATTCTGCCTCTGCGCGGCTTCTAGTGGCTGAATGTACGCAGAGTAGCACCAGGACTGGGCGATCGACAACTTGAACAGGACTCCGCGGGCACCGTGCCGCGCGATGACTGCCGCGCGCAATTGTCATGTGTGTCGCATGACGCAAGAGCGCCCCGCCCTGAGGAAAGGCGAGGCGCCCGACTTCGCATTGGTGGCGCAAGACGCAGAGTGGCGGGTACTAGCCAGTGGCGGGTACTAGCGAGTGACGGTGGTAGGCGCGGGAGAAGTGGCCGGCGCCACTGCGCTCGCGTCATGGTGACCGGGCAGATGTGAGGCGACGCCCTGTTCCAGTCGTCCCGCTTCGTGGCCGACGCCGCCGACGACGCCCCCGATCACGCCCGTGACGCCGCGACCTACCGCGCCCACATCGCTAAGCGCGCCGCGTCCGAGTTTCTCGGCCTCTCCAAGCGCTTCTTTGCCAAGTTTCTCGGCTTCCTGGATGACGACCTCAAACGCTTTGATGATCGTCCGGAGGATTTCCTCTATGGCGACGGTGATCGCCACGGCATATCCGAAGGTGATAGCCAGCGCGGCCGCTGCCAGATGCGTCGCTCCGGTGGGTGGGAACTGCTTCGTCAATGCTGCGGCGATTCCCTCAGTTGCTCCAGCTGCGAGCACCGCCCCGATGATAAACGCAAGGGCAATAGCGCGGATCGCATGTAAGATACCACCGAGCACATGCTTGGACATACTGCCCAAGAGGCCCATCAGTTGCTTCTCCAAGATTCCACTCCTCTTCCACCTCCGCATCGGGAGATGCTTCTGATAGCACGGTGAGGTTGCTCCGCCGCGTGGGTCTAGTGTGCCAGATTTGACCAAACAGCGCAAGAGTCGCGCACGAAGTGCCGCCGCCTGGGTACACTTGCCGCCGGACGCGATTCAACCTTCCACTCAATTCTACGAAGCAAGCGCATTGCTAGTTTCACCTGGGCGGCGCAGATGCCCCACACGATGTTGGGAGTACCTCACGGAGAGGGAATTCCGTGGGGCGGGGGCCATCCCCATCACGGATGCCGCGAGCATGGCGCAAGAGTGGGGAAAAGAGGGCGCCCGCGATGACGTCATTGTCATCACGGGCGTCTAGAGAAACGCTTGCGCCGTGGCATCATGCCCTCGGGCGCTCGGTACCTTCGCCAATGCGGGCGACTAGCAGCGCCAAAGCACGTAGCCCAGTCCGCTGACATCACACGGTACCGTGGAAGCACCAGCGTGCTTGAGTGTGTTCCGCAGCGACGCAATCTGCTGGCTGACGGCGCTAGTCGTGGAGCCCACGGTCGCCGCCAGGCGCTCACGCGAGACGATCTGTCCGGCGCGGCGCAACAGGGCAACAAGAAGCTCACGCTCGACGACCGAGAGCTTGATGGCCGTGCCACGATACATGACGGATCCGGTCGTGGCATCCATCGAGAGTCCGCCGAACCGCAGAGGTGCGCGGGACGAGCGGTCCGGAGTCACCGTATCGTGCAAAGAGCGGTCCAGCACAGGCTGTAACGCGTCGAGTCCATCGAATGCCGGAGTGTATCCCATGATCTTCACCTCCCTACAAGTCATCCTGACACTGTCCGTGTCTGCCGATCGCGTCCGCTGCAATCTCGCAGATCAAACGGTTGAGTAGTAGCTGACGCTTTGCAGTCTATCCATCACACGTAAGTGGAGAATGAGGCAAACCTGAGATGTAGGTAAGAATTTGCGCGGACAATCGTAGTACCATCGACGGCCAGCGCGACCGTGCCGACCGTAAAGGGCGAGCAATCAGCGCGACAGGGCGCTCTCCCCGATGTGCTCGAACCGTATATCGCCAACGATTCGGAGGCGCTGAGGTTTGCCTTCTTGGCACCCGGCAAGCCCGTAATCAGGGGCTTGCGCGACGGGGAAGGCGCACTGCGCTTCAGTCTGCCGCACTCGTGTGGCTGTCGTAGCAGTGACGCGAATAAGGGCAATCGAGGCCGGCGTCGAGCCGTTGCGAGATGAGATTGAGGCGCTTGCCATCGCCGAGCGATGCTTCCCGCCGGACGAGTAGGACGTAGTCCTAGCGCTTCCTGAAGATCGCCGTCATGCGCGCTGTCGTGCCCGTAGGGAAGCGTATCCAAGGGCGACCGCGGCGGGTCTTGCACTGCCCATGCGCCAGCTGCGCGTTGGCCTGGACGTTGACCGCACGCCAGCGTTGCTACTGCTGGAGAGAGGCGATGAAGCGAAAGGCTCTGATCGCTCGTGCGCTTCACGTCGGGTGAGGGCTGTGGTGGCGCCGTGGCAGTCGTTGGAGGCGTAGAGACTGGTGACTTTGTGGGATTGGACCGCTGGATAGGCCAAGCATGAGCGGCTAGGCGGGCGGCGCGCCTGAGTCGCTGGCTGGCGCGTCGGGAGTGGTCGCCGCGTTGGTGTTGCCGACGAGTGCCTGGCTGATGCGCGACCAGATGCCGCGCCCTGAGACTGCGTCGGGCGCACCGTCGAGCGGGCGACTCGGCCGACTGAGTGGTCGCGTGGGACGCGCCGCCTCACCGAAGCCGCCTTCACCCGCTTCGTCGGATGCCGCCTCGGGAGGTAGTACGCTGACCGCCGACGGCGGCTCCCAGCGCTCACCTTCGACGGTGCCGCCGTTGACTGCGGGAGGTGTCGGGCTGGTCACGGCAGGCGCAGAACTGGATGCGGAGACCACTGGATCGGACGCCACCACGCTTGGGGTGCGCACGGGGATCGGCTCCAATGGAGGTGGCTGGGTTGCGGCGGCTGGCTCCGGCACGCTGGCTTCGGGGGGTGTGCTTGACTCAGGCTGCGCTGGCACTAGGAATGTGCTTGGCTCGACGAGTGGAGAGTCGTCAGATGCCTGCGACTCAAGTGGAAGTTCGCTCGGGACGAAAGGTTGGGCATCGGGCAGCGCGAGACCGAGGTCGCCACCGTCGGTTGCGGAGTCCACCGGCGCGGATTCGTCGATCGTTGCGCTCTGCGGGCCAGAGGCGGCCCAACCGATCCGTGGGAGTTGGTCGGCGCGCACGGGCCGGGCGTCGACGCGCGGGCGTGGCGATGTCGTGATAAACGCTTCGGTGGCGTCGAAGTCCGCCGCGCTCTGCTGCGCCTCGATGGTGCGCATTGGGTCGATCGACGGCGCGACGAACGCGCGGGCAGTCGCGTCTGCCTGGGGAGGTGGCGGTTGTCGCTTGCCGAAAAGTCGCATAATGCCCGATCCGGCTTCGCCGGCCTCGCGCTCGGCGATCACCGCCGCAGCACGGGCTCCCGCAGCGGCATCACCCTCCACCATGCGGATTGTGTTGAGAAGACCGTGGAGAATCTCCTCCACGAAGACGGTAAGGGCGGTGCAGTAGGCCAGCACCGACGCGAAGATCAGCACGACGATATGCGCCATCAGCGGCGGCGGAATGCTCCCAGTGATGACCACCGCGCCTGTTTCGCCGATCAATACGCCAGCGATTGCCGCCGCTGCGCTAGCGAGCAAGATGCGGCGCCACGCGAGCAACAACACGCCGAGTGTGTGCTTGAGCAGACTTCCGCCGCGCGTTACCAGAAGCAGCCCCACCAACACGTCCCACCCCAGTCCTACGCGCCCACCGGCTGGCAGGCTCTTTCAGCCAGCCCTATTGTACCATGGCGCGCTCGCATGGCAACTCCCCGATTGCGCCTCGCTCAACGAGCAAGCAAAACGCCGTCTTGCGGATACTGCTTCACCTTCTTCACTTCGGCAGCAGAGTGGACTCGACAGCCGGGTTCGTCATGTCCGCGACTCGGAAACGGGCATACCGCCTGGAATGAGGTCACGGTACAGGCCGCGCAGTGGCTCTGGAAGCAGCGCGGCGATCCGCGACATCGCGTCGCCGCCGACCCAGGCGTCGAGTTCGTGGCGCGCGAGCTCCATGGGCGGCGTGGGAAACCAGGGAGCGCCAATCCTGGCATGCAACGCACCGTTCGGCTCCTCATAGACGGCGGCTGGCACGAGGGGCACGCCGACCGCGGTAAGCGCCAGCAGGGAGCGTCCGCTGCCGGGGGTGGCGCGCGCCAGGCCGCGAGTGCTCCCGCTCTCGCCTTCCGGGCAGATCACGAGACAGACGTGCTGCCCATCGGCACGGTTCAGCGCGCGGAGGCAGGTGCGCAGCGCATGGAGTTGTGAACCGGAAGCCTGGGCGTCGCGCGCTTCGGGCGGCGTGACGGGTATCAGATCCCACACCTGGGCGATGCGGCGGAAGAGCGGCCGTGTCCACGCGACCGAGGCGCCATCGACGACGGCGCGATCGGTGATCACCCAATGGCATGCGGCGAGTTCAGGGCGGGCGGTCCAGAGCGCGTCGCTCAACAAGCCGCCGGGCCAGCCAATCCAAAGGTCGCGGCGCTGGTAGTGGTTGACGACCACCACGAACGACCCGGTGGATGGGACATGCTCCTTGCCGTCGACGATAGGCCGCTTGGGAAGAGCGCGCACGGCGAGGGCGCAGTCGGCGCGGAATGAGCGCGGCTTGCCGGTCAACAGGTGTGGCCCCATCTCTAGGAAGAAGCGCAGTGGATAGCGATAGCGTACCCGTGCCACACCGGGCGGCCGCTCCTTCGCATCAGGACGTCTGCGCAGAGCGCGAGCGACCGTACTTAGTGAAGCGCCATGTGGTGCGGCGCTCGCGGCGAAGCCGCGGGGATCACGACGCCGCATCGTGGGCCTTCGCGTGTGGTGCATGGGCGGACGTTACGGTAGGTGCGTACGCGCGGCCCTTCCAGCGGACTGGGCGACGGAAGACCGTATGGTAACCGGAGTTGAGTGCGATCAGGGTGAAGCCCAGGCCGGCGAATGGCGCGAGCAGTGCGAAAGGCGCGGGTACCGCGAATACGCGCTCCCACGGCAGCAGCAGTGCTACGCTGGCGGCATAGGCGAGCGCGGCCCCTAGCAGCGCGATCGGCTGACCTGAGAAGATCGCCGCGGCAATCGCAGCGGAGAGCCCCGCCGTCCCAGCGGTGCCGAGGACGACGAAAATGGCCGTGGCGCGCTGCTCGTTGAGGAATTGCAGGGCGTTCTTGGAGAAGCCCTCGAACAACGCGGACAGCGAGCGATACATACGTACGCGGACGAGCGACTCGCCACGGAACAAAAGCGGCGGAAAGCCCGCACGCTTGAGTGCGCCCGCGAGCGCTACGTCGTCGATGACGCTGGAGGCGACCGCCGCATGACCGCCAGCCGCTGTATACGCCGCGCGTGAGATGAGGAAATATTGCCCGTTGGCGAGGGCTGGTCCCGCGGCGGAGCCGAGCGCGCGGGGGCGGACGCCGGTGAAATACTGCTGGAAGGCAAAAGGCAGGAGTAATCGCTCCCAGAATGTGACACATCGCTGGCCGGGGAAGAGCGAGACCGCCCCCGCGCCACGAGTCAGCGCGGCGGAGATGGCCTGGCGCAGCGAGTCGGGCGCATGCTCGGTGTCGGCGTCGGTGAAGAGCAGCCACTCGCTCGCCGCGGCCTGGGCGCCGAGGGCGCAGGCGAAGTTCTTGCCCGTCCAACCGGGCTGGGGACCGGAGCCGCGCAGAACGCGCAGGCGTGTGGGATGGTTGCGGGCGAAGGTTTCGGCGATAGCGCGAGTCGCATCGGTCGAGGCGTCGTCCACCAGGACGATCTCGAAGGTGGGATAGTCGAGGGCGAGGAGTGAGGGCAGGAGGATAGGCAGGTTGGCTTCTTCGTTGCGGGCGGGGACGATGATCGAGACGGTGGGCAGCGCGCTGGCACCGGCAGCGTCGGAGGCGTGCAAGGTGGGCAGCGCACGGTAGTGAACAAGGGAGAGCGTGCCACAGAGTGCCAGCAGTGCGGCGAGCGCGAAAGGGCTGCCGAGGGCGTAGATCGAGCCGAGGTCGGCTGCGGCGACGATCTCCATATGCGCGCTCTACTTTCCGGTCGGCTGTTTTCGAGGTTACGCGTTGATCTGCACGCTATGCAGGCCGTAGGCGCCCGCCGGTTTGATGTTGGCCGAGGCATCGTCTTGGGCGTGACCCGCCGCGTCAATGACGCGAGCGGTGAGGGTGTGCTTGCCTGGCGCTATCGGCAGGATCATACGCCACTGCACCCAGGTAAGCGGCGAGAGCGACGGTACGTTCAACGTGCAGTCCTGCCAGGCGCCGCCATCCACGCGAAGCTGACTGGCGGAAACGCCCGCAACGCCGGTGAAGGCGACGCCCGCGACGAGTAGGCCCGCATTGGTGCGCCGCCAGACGTCGATCCGCGCGACGGGATGGACCTTGTCGGCGGTCCAGCCGCGCTGCTCCCAGTAGCCGGAGTCTGCCGTGGTCTGGACGGTGATCGCATCGATCCATTTGACATTCTTGAAGCCGAAATAGCCGGGGATCAGCAGGCGAACGGGCCCGCCGTGCTTGCGCTCGAGTGATTGGCCGTTCATGCCGTACGCCAGTAGCGTGGCGGGATGGAGCGCGGCGTCGAGTGGGATCACCTCGTCGTAGGCGTCGGGAGCGTGCAACACGAGCGTCGCCGCGTCGCTGTGCAGTCCTGCGCGTTGCAGGATGGTGGCGAGCGGGACGCCTGACCAGAGCGCGGTGCTCATCAGGTGGCCGTCGACGGGATTACTGACACAGCGCAATGTCGAATACTCATTGCTGCGTGGCAGCGCCAGCAACTCGGCGTAGCTGAGGCTCAGCGACCGCCGCACCGCGCCGGTGACCCGCAGCGACCAATCTGCCGGGGCGACGAGGGGATCGACATCGTTTTTGTCGAGCAGGTAGAACTGGCTCACCTGCGTGACTTCAGGCTCTTCGCCAGCCACGGGGAACCCTGGCTGGCGCGCGGCGGGCGGCGTGAAGTGAAAGAATGTGCGGAGGGTCTCGGCACGACCGAGAACGGCGGCGATGGCGTTGGACCAAAGTCCGAACGAGCCGAGGGCGACCGCCCCCACGACGGTGGCACCGCTAGCGGCGATGCCTTTAAGCACCGCGCGGCGAGATGGCGCCCAGGCGCTGAGGGGAGGTACATCGCCGATGGTTTGGCGGTCGAGCGCGCCTTCGATGCGGCGAGTGAGGGCCAGCGCGGGGGCGAAGAGCAGCCCGGCGAGGAGCGCACAAATGGCTTCACCAGAGTAGGCGGAGGCGACGACCAACGGTAGGCAGACAATCACCGCTAGCACCTCGACGAGTGCCCACCGACGACCCTGGTTGCTCACGCGGAAGGCGCGAAGGGAGGCGAGAGGTCGCGTGCGTTCGCCCGTGGCAGGCTGGACAACCGGGGGCGCGGCCAGCGCGAGCAATCCACCGACGGGGAGACAGAATCGCCAGCCCGCCGAGCAGCGCGAAGGTGCGGGCGAGCGGACCGAGCGCGTTGATCAGACCGTTGGCGAGATCGACGGGGGTGGCTTGCATGATGAACTCGGTGAGCGGCTCCAGCGGCGTGGGCACGGCGAAGATTGCGGCCAGGAGGAAGCCTGGCGCGAGGGCGAGCAGCGCCGCCCAACTGCCCGCGAATCGCCAGCGCGGGCCGGAGGGTTCGCTCGACGGCGACTTCGCACGGACGGGTGCGTGCTTGCAGTGGGCTGACGAGACGCTTAAGCGAGGCGCTCAGGCGAGTGCGCAGGGCGAGGAGGCGACTGCGCCAGCGTGGGATGAGCACGGCACGCTCGTCGTAGAACGCGGAAAAGAGGACGTAGCCCTGGACGACCATCGCGGCGGTCAGCAGATAGAAGAGCATCTCTTCGAGGGGTACTGGGCCGAGCGTGGGTCCCGCGAGGGCGCGGTCATCGAAGCTCCAAATCTGTGCGGAGATGGCAACCGCGTCGGCGATGGAGAAGTAGGCGCCGAGGCCGAGGACGATCCACGGCCAGGTGCGACGCTCGCGCCAGAGATAGCGCCAACCGGCCAGCCACTGCAGAGCGATCACCGGCAGCGCCCACACGAGCAGGAAGGGCAGGTACGTCCAATGGCTCATGGCTACGCTCCGTCCTTCGGCGGGGCGGCAGCTGCGCGTGGACGGCGGAGAACCGCATGGGTGGCGGCGACGGCGAGCAGCGTTTCGAGGACGCAGAAGGCGAATTCTTCAGGCGGGACCGACCACCAGCGCAGACCCAATGTACGCCCAGAGGTCCAGACCCAGAGGCCCCACGTGGCGGCGAGGTGATCCCACGGTGCCATGTAGGCGAGGGCGACCAGAACGAGCGCGGCGGCGCCAACCAGAAAGCGGCGCTCAAGCAGACGGCGGCGCAGCACCGCGGCGAAGGCGGCGAGCGGAATGATCAAGAAGATGAAGAGGAAGGCGGCATAGGTCATGGAACTGTCTCCCCGCACGATACGGGCAGAATGCGTGCCGAGGTGATGCGCTCGAATTATGTGCGGACGAAACGCTCACGGATAGCTCGACAGTTGGGTAATTTTAGCCTTGGCAGATGCTAGCATGCGTACAAAGGTTGTGCAATGGGGGTTCAGAGTAGGCAAGTGGGGCGTGTTGGTTCGGGGATGATCGCCGTGGCCGAAATGCCACTCGCTGCTGGTGGAGGCACGGTTCGGCGCTCTCAGGTTAGCGGAAATTGGGTACGCAGTCTGAATATTTCAGGACGCGAGGCTTCACGCCGTGGTGCGCCAGGTCTGCTAAGTACGCATTTTCCGCGAAGACAAATTTCCGTTTTCTTCCGCTTTTTCGTCTTCAACATGCGCCTTGGGGGCCAACGTGGGCGAGTGATCAGGAGCAAGCCGTGCGGCGGAAGTGGCAGGTGAGGTTGCGACCACAGGTTTGCTCGTGGGGGACTGGCTGCGTTCCGTAAGCACGGGACGGCGTCGCGGCCGGGCCAGCAGGACTGAAGTGGAGAACATGCGGGCGAGGAATGGCGCTCGCAAGAGAACATAGGTTCGAGTGCAGTATACCATTGCGCGTTCAGATTGTGCAAGGCAGAGGGTGAAACTCGCACGCTTGCAACGCCGATGCGCCTATGTTACACTCCTCACATCGTGCGTTCCGACGAGCGCACGTACGCGTCTGCGATATTCGCACTACCCTGCATGGCACGTGGGCGGCTTCCGCGTTGCTCAGGATCCCCTGATACGCATTATCCGCAAGCAGGCCAGGTATAGTTCTCTTTCCCATCTCGGTCTGGCGCGGGCTCCTTCTTCCCCGGCTTGGCTTGGGTATGGCATTGGGCGACGGCAGGACGAGAGCGCCGCCAGTGTGCGCTGCCCTGCCCCAACGCAGCGCGGCGTTGTGCAGCAAGGCCTTGGCGCAAGCCAAGCGTAGGAGGGCAACTCACACGTGGACATCATGTGGTGGCTGGCGGTCCCCATCGGCGCCAGCGTCCTGGCGATCATCTGCGCGTTTCTGCTCATCCGTTGGGTGATCGCGCAGGATACGGGCACCCCGGAGATGCGCAAGGTCTCCGATGCCATCTTCACCGGCGCCCAAGCATATCTGCGACGGCAGTATCGCACCATCGCGCTGCTGGCGGTCTTCGCCGCCATTGTGATCGCGCTGTTGCTGGCCTTCATCACCAACTCGAGTGCTGGCGGCACCTCTAATGGCGATGACGCCGTCCATGTGGCGCTGAAGACCGCCATCGCATTCGCCATCGGCGCCTTCTGCTCCGGTATCGCCGGCTACATCGGCATGCAGGTGGCCGTACGCTCGAACATTCGCGTGGCAAGCGCGGCGCGCCGCAGCCTCGGCGACGCGCTGATGGTCTCGCTGCGCGGTGGCGCGGTCTCCGGCTTCCTGGTGATCTCGCTGAGCCTGCTCGGCGTCACGATCGTCTACATCCTCTTTGGCGCGCTCGGCGGCGGTCGGTCGCCGATCACCACGCCGGCGACCATCGTCGGCTTTGGCTTCGGCGCCAGCTTTGTCGCCCTGTTCGCCCAGCTTGGCGGCGGCATCTACACCAAGGCTGCCGACGTTGGCGCGGACCTCGTCGGGAAAGTTGAAGCTGGCATCCCGGAAGATGATCCCCGCAACCCCGCCGTGATCGCGGACCTCGTCGGTGACAACGTCGGCGACTGCGCCGGTCGCGGCGCGGACATCTTCGAGTCCACCGCGGCGGAAAATATCGGCGCGATGATCCTCGGCGCGGCGGTCGCCCTCGCCATCAGCGCAACCAACCCCAATCCCGCCTGGGTGATCTTCCCGCTGGTCGCCGTCGGCCTCGGCATCATCGCCTCGCTGATCGGGCTCGCCGTCGTGCGGAAGTCCGGCGTGCGCGAGCCTGGAGAGGCCGGCAATCGGGATCCCGGTGACATCGCCATGGGACAGCTCAACAAGGGCTATTACGTCACCGCGTTCTTCGCCGCCATTGGCATCGTCGCTGCCGCCTACTTTCTGCTCGATCCGCCGAACCACAACTGGTGGGTCTTCGCGGCTTGCGGGCTGGTCGGCATCGTCAACAGCATCGCCTTCGTCTTCATCACGCAGTACTACACGTCGGGCACGTTCCGGCCGGTACGCGAGATCGCGGAGGCCAGCAAGACCGGGCCAGCGACGACGATCATCTCCGGCCTCGCGGTTGGCTTTGAGAACACCGCGCTACCGGTACTGGCGATCTGCGCTTCGCTCGGCCTCGCCTATTACCTCGGCACGCTCTCGGGCCTCGGCAGCAATGGCGCGGTGAGCATCGGCGGCATTTACGGCACCGCCGTCGCCACGCTGGGGATGTTGATGAGCGCTGGCTACATCCTGGCGATGGACACCTTCGGGCCGATCACCGACAACGCCGGCGGCATCGTCGAGATGAGCGGAGCGCCGGAGTCCGTCCGCAATATCACCGACGCGCTCGACGGCGTGGGCAACACGACGAAGGCGCTGACCAAAGGCTATGGCATCGGCTCGGCTGCGCTCGCCGCCTTCCTGCTCTTTAGCGCCTACCTGGACGTGCTTTCGCAGCACACCACGAAGGGCGGCCTGAACATCCCCTACGTCGTCAACCTGGCGAACCCGCCGATCTTCATCGCCGCGCTGATCGGCGCGATGCTGATCTTCCTCTTCAGCTCGCTCGCCATACGCGCCGTGGGCACCGCCGCACAGGGCATGATCGAAGAGGTGCGCCGGCAGTTCAAGGCCAACCCCAAGATCATGGAGGGCACCGCGGAGCCAGATTACGCCCGCTGCGTGGACATTAGCACGCGAGCCGCACTGCGCCAGATGGTGATTCCCGGCAGCCTTGTCGTGCTTACCCCGGTGCTGGTCGGCGTGGTGCTTGGCCCGTATGCCGCGGCTGGTCTGCTGATGGTTGGTACAGTCGCCGGCATCATGATGGCGCTGGTGATGAATAATGGCGGTGGCGCCTGGGACAACGCCAAGAAGTACATTGAGGCGGGATACCTCAAAGACGCCGACGGTAAGACGCTCGGCAAGGGTTCCGCCGCGCACGCCGCAAGCGTCGTGGGCGACACCGTGGGCGATCCGTTCAAGGACACGGCTGGTCCTTCACTCCACGTGGTGATCAAGCTGCTCAGCACTATCACGCTGGTGCTCGCGCCACTCTTTATCGCGCTGCACCCCTAAGCGCGGCGCTGTCGCTGAGCCGGTCGGTGGGATGTTTCCCGCGGGCCGGCTCATTTCCGTTTCCGCCGGAAGTACTTTGCGGTTGTGTACCCAGCCACAGCAGGTATACTGCGTCGCGGAGGATTATCATGCGATTTCGCCGTTCATCCCCGATCGCCCTGCTGTGCCTGACGGTCGTGCTGGCATCCTGTTCCCTGATTACGTCTACAGGAAGCGCCTCGACGCCGCAGGTTGCCGGTTACACGTGCGAAGGTTCGCTCTGCGCGGCCTCCGGCATCGGCGTTTTTGTGGAGCCGGATGCAGGCGAGGCGCCGATCCTCAATGCCATCAAAGGTGCGACCAAGTCGATCTGGGTCGAGGTCTATTTGCTGACGGATAACAACGTCACACACGCGCTTGAGGATGCCGCCAATCGCGGGGTCGACGTGCGCGTGCTGCTTGAGCCTCACCCGTTCGGCGGAGTCGCCGCCCAACCATTGATCGACGCGCTGAACGCCGCAGGCGTCAAGGCGCAGGCGTCGGACTCGGTCTTCCGCTACACACACGAGAAGATGTTACTGGTGGACGGCACCACGCTCTACATTCTCACCGCGAACCTCAGTCGTGCCGCGCTCGGCGGCAATGGCTCGACGAAGAACCGTGAGTACGGCGTGATTGACAAGGCTGGCAGCGACATTGCCGAGGTACAGACGATTTTCCAGGCTGATTGGGACCATACGACACCGCCTTCGAGCACGTACGCCCAGGCACAGCTCGTCGTCAGCCCCGTCAACTCGCGCGCCACGCTCACCTCGCTGATCGCCCTCGCCACGAAGTCCCTGCACGTCGAGGACGAGGAGATGGCTGATGACGCCTCCGTGGCCGCGCTGATCGCCGCCGCCAAGCGCGGTGTAGACGTCGAGGTGGTCCTCCCACAACCCGATAGTGGCTCCGGCAATAGCGCTGACGTCACCAAATTGCTCAACGGTGGCGTTCACGTGCGCTACATCACCGCACCGTATATGCACGCGAAGCTTGTCGTCGCCGACGGCGTGCTTGCCTTTACGGGATCGGAGAATTTCTCGGCTACGTCGCTGGACCAGAACCGCGAGCTTGGCATCGTCATCAATGACACTACTGCCCTCGCCACCTTCGAACACGTCTTCGGCCTCGACTGGTCCGTTGCCAAGGCCGCATAGAGGCGATTATCCGCGATTGGTGATAGCTACCGTTACGCGTGCTCGCGGGTCGGGGACCCAGAAGCGCAACACCGCCGCGCCCGCCACTGCCAGCATGATGGTGAGGACGAATACCGGCGCGTAGCCCCAGATATTGGCGACGACGCCGCCCAGGATGGGTGCGCCGATGACGAAGGGCGCATAGGCCACTGAAGAGAGCGCCACGTACGTCGGGCGTCGTTCCTCGGGGCCGAACTCGGTGATCAGCGTGAAGCCGGCAAGCTGTACGCCTGAAACGCTGAGCCCCAGTGCGAGGAAGACGCCGGCGTAGGCCAGAAAGCCATGCGCCGCGAGCCCCTGAGCTGCCGCCACTGCCGCGCAGAGCGTGCCCAAAATCAGCACCGTACGGTGGCCAAAGCGATCGCCGACCGCGCCCCAGAGAAAGTTGCCCGCCGTCACCGCCACGAAGAAGATGGTGCTTTCGGCGCCAACCTCCGCGTCGCCGAGACCGCCAATGCGCAGGGCTGAGACGGCGTAGAGCGCGCCTGCCATTGTCGCCATTCCCACAAGCGCGTTGGCCACGAGGAAGCGGCGCAGGGCGGCATCCGCGCGGACCAATGCGACGATGTCTCGCACCTGGCGCCGGAGCTGGGTTCTCTCCAGGTTTGGCTCGGACGGGCGTGTTGGACGTTCGGGCTCGCGCCCCATCGCGAGCAGGACGAAGGAGATCGCCATCGCGGCGAAGGTGAGCGTGAAGCAGAGCGCGAAGTTCAGCGGCCACATGACATTCGCCAGTAGCGCCGCCGCCACTGCCGCCCCCGCAACGCCAAGCACGCCGCCCGCGCCCATCCAGAAGCCCATGAAGCGCCCGAGCCAGGTCCGCGGAATCGAGCGAGCGATCATGTCGAGCCAGGCAGGATACGTCAGGCCGCCGCCAAGCAGCGCCAGAAAGATCAAGCCGAAGAAGAGCGCCAACAGCGCCTGGGGGTGCCCGGTAGCAAGCCAGAGCGCGCCGAGGGCGAGCACGAGATAGGGCAGGCGCTCCAGGATCGTCGCCACGAGGATGAAGGGCAGCGCATGGCGCAATCGCTCGACCAGCGGGGCGACGAGGAGCTGCGGACCATAAAGCCCCAGTGCACGAATCGCAGGTATCAACGCCACCGCGACGTTGTTCGGCGTCAGATGTGCGACGAAGAGTGGCAGCACCGTGTAGGATGAGGAGATCGCCAGGCCGAGGCTGAAGAGGGCGATATCCGCGCCGAAGACGGCGAAGTTCCAGCGCATGCGGCGCAACTGTGCGCCCGCTGTGGACGCGGCCTGCGCGTTCGCCTCTACCCGCACGTCGGACCTCCACGATGCGCCGCGCTCGCTTAAAACGGAGCCCCTTCCGCCATGGCGCGCCACCTGAGCATACTTCCCTTGTCGACCGTGCGGCAACCACAAACCGTGTCAAAGATCACGGGCACGTTGTACGCACCCAACTCGACTGATAGACTGAACACGTGTGCGGGCGTTATCGTTGCTCGCGCACCTGCGCCGTTGAACCACAGTAGGCCCTCAAATGTTGCACGACCTGCTACGCCGACTCAAGCTCGATCGCGTCGTCTTCTCACTCACGTACCTTGGTGGCCGCGCGCCGTGGGATACTGGCGTCGCGCCGCCCGAGCTGCGCGAGTTGGTAGAGGGTCCGCGGGCGCTGCCGCCTGGTCGCGCGCTCGATATCGGCTGCGGAACGGGAACGACCGCGCTCTACCTCGCCCGTGCCGGCTGGCGCGTCACCGGAGTCGACTTTGCCGCGCCTGCCATCCGCCGTGCCCGCGCCAAAGCGCGCGCCGCGGGCGAGGTCGCCGGCAGCGCGACATTCCTGCGCGCGGATGCTTCGCGCCTCGCTGGTCGCGGCCTGGGCGATCCCTTTTCGCTGCTCTTCGATCAAGGCTGCCTCCACGGCATCCCTCGCGGACGTTGGCCCGATTACGCCAGGGGAGTCGCGCGCCATGCCGCGCCTGGTGCGCTCTTCATGCTCTACGCCTTTGGGCCGCGCATGCTTGGGCCGCGTCCCGCCGGCATGACGCAGGAGGATGTGCGCGACCTTTTCGCCCCAGCGTTTACCATCGAACGCGTCGTCGCCGGGACGGACACGGGACGAGGCTTCGCCTCCGCGTGGTACTGGCTGCGCCGCGCCGCTACCTAACTCTGGCGACGCGACGGCTGTACCAGCGGTGGGTAAATCTCTGCTCTGCCGCTACTCCCACTCAATCGTCGCCGGTGGCTTGCTGGTGATGTCGTAGACGACGCGGTTCACCCCAGGGACCTCGTTGACGATGCGGTTTGAAATGCGCGCGAGCAGGTCGGGCGAGAGTCGCGCCCAGTCCGCGGTCATGAAGTCGCCTGTCGTCACGGCGCGCACCGCAACCATATTGGCGTAGGTGCGGTTATCGCCCATAACGCCGACGCTCTGCAGCGGCGTCAGCACGGCGAATGCCTGCCCTATCTGGCGATATTGGCCGGCGTCGCGGAGTTCCTCAATGACGATGGAATCAGCCCTACGCAGCGTTTCGAGACGCCCCTGCGTCACCTCGCCCAGGATGCGGATCGCCAACCCCGGACCGGGGAACGGATGCCGCCAGACCCATTCTTCAGGGAGTCCCAGTTCCAGGCCGATTTGGCGCGCCTCATCCTTGAAGAGGTAGCGTAACGGCTCGATCAGATGAAACTGCATGCCTTCAGGCAGGCCGCCGACGTTATGGTGCGTCTTGATTTTCTGGGCGGCGTTGGCGTCCGCGCTGGTGCTTTCGATTACATCGGGGTACAGCGTGCCCTGCGCCAGGAACTCGACCTCGGTGTGCGCGCGCAACCGTTGGGCCTCGCCCTCGAAAACGCGGACGAACTCTTCGCCGATGATCTTGCGCTTCCGCTCAGGATCGATGACGCCCGCCAGCCGCGAAAGGAAGCGCTCGCTCGCATCTACCACCACGAGCGGGATGTGCAGGTGCGCCCGGAACGTCTCGACAACCTGCTCTGGCTCGCCCGCACGCATGCAGCCGGTGTCGACGAAGATGCAGGTCAACCGGTCGCCGACCGCCCTGTGGACGAGCAGCGCCGCGACCGCCGAATCTACGCCACCCGAGAGGCCGCAGATCACGCGCCCGTCGCCCACCTGCGCGCGAATGCGCCCGATGGATTCCTCGATGAACGCGCTTGGCGTCCAGTTCGGCGCGCAGCGGCAGACGCGGAACAGAAAGTTCTCCAAAATCGCCGCACCTCGCGGCGTGTGCGCCACCTCTGGGTGAAACTGGATGCCGAAGCGTCGCGCGCCGTCGCTCATCGCGGCGAGCGTCCCTGAGGCCGAGCGCGCGAGCGCCGTGAACCCCGGCGGCGGAGTATCCACACTGTCGCCGTGGCTCATCCATACCTCTAGGATGACGGCTTCGCTCTCGGAGAGTCCCGCGAAGAGGAGGTCGGTCGTCGCACCTTGCTCGGCGACGATCCGCGCGGGGCCATACTCCCGCCGGCCAGAGTGCGGCTCGACGCGTCCGCCAAGTTGATTTGCCAGCAACTGCATGCCGTAGCAGATGCCCAACACCGGCAGATCGCTCTCCAAAATCGCCTGGTCGACACGCCGTGCGCCGTCGTCGTAGACGCTGTCGGGCCCGCCGGAGAGGATCACTCCCTGTGCGCCGAGGCGCCGCAGGTCGGCCAGCGTCGTCGTCGCGGGGAGCAACTCGCAGTAGACATGGCTTTCGCGCACGCGCCTCGCAATCAGCGGGCTGTACTGCGACCCGAAGTCCAGAATGGCGATCATCTGACCCGACGCGGGCTGCGGCAACACACCGGACGGCTGTTTCGCCCCGGAAACCTGCTCGTCGTCGCTCATCCTGGATGTCCTCAACTTCTCTGACACAAACCAACACTCTGCCCAAACTTCGGCAAAAGCTCACCATGGGCAGTGCGAATCCGGCGGAATCGCGAGATCCAACCAGTCGGGCGGGAGCTAGGCTCGCTCGGCGCGGCAAGCGCATAGGTCGCCACTACTACTCGCATTATCGGCCAGGCGTGCGCCACTCGGCAAGACAGCACGCAATGGCCGTCATCCAGCCCACCGACGAGGGGGGGCGTCGCACGCCATGTGCACCTTTCCATGGTGTCGACGCCACCACCGGATGCCAACTAAAAGACGCAAAACCACTTGAAATTGCGCTGTGAAGATGATATATTTGTGGGTGCAAAGCGCCGAAAGGTGTTTGGGCCTCTAGCTCAATTGGCAGAGCAGCTGACTCTTAATCAGCCGGTTGTCGGTTCGATTCCGACGGGGCTCACCACAAGCATCCTCGATGCAGCGTCCGCAGCGAAGGGACCCCTCTCTTAGAGGCGGTCCCTTTGACATGTTGAGAGCCAAAGTCACCGCGAACGCCGGGATGCGAGTCCGCTGCCCGGGAGTTTACTCTGGTGGAATTGCTGCTCATGTGGGACGCGAGCGAGCGCCGAGGAATGGTGGGATCTGAGCTGTTGGAGTCTGCTCTGATGTCAGAGGGTATTTGAGAACAGTGCCACAGTCCAAGCGAGCATCAATGGTGCGCCCACGATGCATAGAGCGCTGGATTCGGCCGTACGAGCGCCATCCACTTTCGTAGGCGTTTCATGGATCATGCCTTCGCGAGAAGCGCGGTGAGCCTCGACTGCAATTGGTATGGTTTGTCTCGCCAACTGGAGGAGATCGGCAGCGCACAGCGGGGAGGAGTTCGGGCACCCATGTCAGATGCGGATCGTCGGGCCGCCATCGAGCGTCACTGGCCGGGTCGCAGGCAGGGGACAAGGCCCCGGAGCAGGTGACCTATGCCGATGATGCGGTCCTGGAATAGCCGCAACAAGCGCGGCTGGGACTAGCCCGACCTGCCGCCCGCGGTGGAACAAGGACCGTGGATGGACTCGGTCACCGCTCCGGAGCCTCTTCGTCGGCGCCCGGCACCCGTCGGCGGCGGATCTCGAAGCGGACTCGCGCCGCCGCTCCCGCGATCACGATGAGGCACCCGGCGGTCATGAACGCGAAGAAGACGATGATGATACCGAAGCCGCCGGCCGTCACGAGCCCGCTCACCCGAGGGCAAAGGCAAGCACCCGTCACGGGCGGCGAGAACGCGCCGAAGAGGAGTTGCGCTATGAGAAGAGCGGCGAGAGGGATTGCGACGATGCCCGTGAACACTATGTAGGCCATGTGAGGGAGCGTCCCGTCGTCGTGGTGGAGGATGAGTCGGTGCGCGCGCCACTCACGCCGGACGATCAGCGCGAGGAAAACCACGGCTAGCGCGAGTACCAGCGCATTCACCGTCCGCGGCTGTGGCGCCACCGCGACGACGAGGCCGCACCCTAGCAAGATAAGACCCACGTTGCGGAGGAAAGGGTCACAGCCCTGCCTGGTTGGAGTACGCACCGCGATTCCCTCACGCAAAGCCGACATGCCGAGTGCCGCCAGCATAGTAGGTGCCTCGATTCGGCACAAGTGGTATCACTCGAGAATGTGACCGTCGCGATGTCTCTCGACGTGTCGAGCAAAGGGTTAATCGCGGCTGGCCACTGGAACGTACGCAGCCCCACGCAGGCGCTTTCAGGCGTGCGGCCAGCCTATCGTAAACTCGGACAACTCAGCCGCGAATCGGACCTTGGATCGCGGTGGGCGCAATACCGCGAGTTGGGTACCAAGAACTGGTTGAGCACGTGCGGGAGCGCCGTCAGGCATCACCGTGGTACAACGGTTGAGGTGCCTCCAAGAGCCAAGCAATTGTCGAAGGAGTTTGCATGGTTCCGATTCGCCTGGAACACCCGCAAGCGATGCGCGCGATTTTCTTTGACGTCGGCTATACGTTGCTCGCGCCACACCCTTCGGCGGTCGATATCGTCCTCAATGCTTGCGCCGACTACGGCTCACCGAGTAGCACGCGAACAACTCGACGCGCAGCTTCCCGCCGCCGAGGATGTGTTTCGTCAGCAGGTCCGCGCACACCCGGATACGTGGAGCGACGACCGCGCCATCGCCGCGTTGTGGCGCCGCTACTTCGAGACGCTGCTCATGCCGCTTCGCGCGAGCCTTCCACACCGGGCATTCGATGCCTGTATTGATGCAGTTGGCCGCGCCTTCGCGCATGCCACGAACTACGCGCTCTATCCCGATGTCCTCCCGGTTCTCAGGACGCTTCGCGCACGCGATCTCACGCTAGGGATCATCTCAGATTGGAGCAGCGAGCTCGGCCTGATACTCGCGCATCACGATCTCACCCGCTACTTCGACTTTGCCGTCGTCTCAGCGAGCATGCGCCGGGCTAAACCGGATCCCGCGCTGTTTGCCACCGCGCTCCGCCGCGCCGACGCGATCGCTGACTATGCGCTGCATATCGGCGATTCATACGTGCTTGATGTACTCGGCGCGCGCGCCGCCGAGATCACGCCGGTGCTGCTCGACCGCGCCGGCCAGCACGACCCTGCCATGCTCGACTGTCTGACTGTCCGTGACCTTTTCGGTGTCCTCGATCTCCTCAACATCCCGATCGCGTAATCCCGCACGCGCAGGCACAGACAGGATCGGATGGCAACTGCTGGTCACTGCTTGCTCGGAGTGCCGCCGCCGTCCTCACCCTCCGGCGGTCGATATCCCGCCGGGAGCAGGGCGCGCAACTCGAGCATGAATGCGGCGTTGTAGCGTTTGTCGCATCTGCCGCATGATACCGGGTTCTTGTATTTGACGACGCGCGGATACTCCTTGCCGCAGCTCGGGCAGACGTAGAGGTAGCGATAGGGCCGCACGCGCCGCAACGCTTCCTCGCGGCGAGCTGTCTCGTCGCGGAGTTGCGCGCGCAAGAGCTCCGGGTCGCGTCCTGTCACCGTCGCCTCGTCAACCGAGATCGAATCGTAACCGTGGCAGCGATGTTTCCGCGGGTTGTTGGCCACGCGATCGGCGAGGTGGATCAATTCGTGCGCCACCGTCACTTCGATGCCGAGCGGTAGCAGACCAGGCTCGACGAAGATCAAGTGCCGATAGTCGCTGGTCGGAGGCGCGTGAGTGGCGGTCGCCTCGACCTCCACGGTGGCGGCTTGTTCACCGAATCCGGGTAATGCCAACTGGGTGCGCGAGGGAGCGGCTGTGGGCGCGGTGAGCGTCGCCCGCTCGGCCTCTGAGTCGCTCAGCGAGATGCCTTCGCTGCGACCGGCGTTGGGCAGAAAGCAGTAGCAGCCAAGTGCCAATGGCTGCAAACGGCGACCGGTCCAGCGGTAAAACTCCTGGCGGTCGTCGGTCACGGCGAGGCGGCGTGCCTCCGCCGCGGGGAGCCGCAGTTGACGCCAGTAATGCTCGAGCCAGCGCGCTACCTCTTCGCCCGCATTGACGAGTGGTAACTGCGCAAGCCCCGGTGGATTCGGGGGACGGTTGCGCTTCATTTTGGTCATGCCACCCTGGCCCTCCCACACCACGGGCGCCATTTCTTCTCTCGCGCTCAGGCGCGGCCTACGCGAGTCGCAGCGTGATACACTCGCGGACCGTACGCGCTGGGAGTAGGAGAGAGGAAACGAGCGATAATGCCGAAATTATCAGGGTCATCTGTAGGTGATAACGTGCCACCCGGCGGGAAAGTAATAGCTGGCAAACACGGTCATGGGGTGATCTGGCTGTGCGGGCCTCAAGTTGGCGGAGGCGCGAAACCTTCAGAGACGTCTCTCTGCGCGCCCGACTCACCGCGTACCGCGGCGTAGCCTTCGCGCCGCAGGCGAAGATCGAGAAAGTGCGTGGTCAGTAGCAGCGCGAAGAGCGGCGCGGCGACGAGCTGTGCCAACGGCAGCACGACCAGAGATTCCACGGGGTCCGCGACGGAAATGCTGACGATGGAAAGCAACGCGCCGACCACGTACATCATCAACCACATGAGGGCGAAGAGGCCGAGCGTCTTCCAAAAGAAGCCACGCGTGAGGCGCCAACTTTTCGCCAGCGCCGCGCCGGTGGAGATAGGCTGCATCGCCGCAAGGTACGGCGCGCCAACAAAACGTATGGAGAGGATGATGTAGGTGACGCCGCCGCCGAGCAGGAGACCGGCGCCCAACACGTAGAGTGAAAGGCCCGTCATCGCCTGACCAGAGAGCGCGACGTTCTCGACGCAGAGATTCAAGCCGCTCAAGGAAGGTAGTGAGATCAAGAAGCAGATGAATCCGGGGATGATCAGCACGCAGAGCAGCGCCAGCAGCACCGCCGTCGCGCCGAGCACCGCGGGCAACCTGCGTAGGCCAGCGGTGAGGCTCGCGCCGACGCGCGGCGAACGACCGAGTAATGCCTCGTGCGCGGCGTGTGTCAGCGTTGCGGTGGCAAAGGCGCTGAAAAGCGCAGCGCATACGAGCAAGCCAGCGAACAATCCAGCGTCGCGCACCAACTGCTCGGCGGGCGGCGCGGTATAGGCGGGGAACGTGCAAAGCGAGGAATTTGCGCTGGCGACACCGTCCGCCCAGCCCTGCCAGGTGTCGGCAACGACTAGGCGGGCGGCGCCCCCTATCGCGCCGGGGATGACGCCGACGAACAGACCGAGCGTCAGCCAGGTTGCCAGGTGGGCGCGGAAGTGCGTGAAAACCGCGCTCAGTATCTCGCCAAACGATCGAGGGTACGGTGTCACCTCGCCGGTGAGCCGGTTCGCGCTCATAGACGCCGGCGTCGGCATGTATCTGCCCTGCGGAGGCGGATAGCCCGGACGCGCCGCGCCGAAATATCCCGAGGGCGGCGCGGTCGGAGAGTTTGGCGGCGGATAGACTGCCCCGGCCGGAGGCGTCGGCGCATAGCCGCCATACTGCGGTGGATACGGCATCGGCGGGGCGAAACGCGCGGGCAAGGGTGGAAAGCCCGCCGGTAGCGTCTCTGGCGCCTCGAAGCCTACTGGCCGCAGATCGGGGCGCAGGCGATAGATCGCTTCGAGCGCCAGGCGTCCATCGCCGGGTTGGGCCGGGCGAAATTCCACCAGGGGGGTTCCCGCGACGCGCAGCGCGATTGTCTCCGGCTCGGGCGATACCTGTCGCGCGTCCTGAATCCGACCCAGCGAAAAAAGGCGCTCCCCGATGCGCACACCCTCAGCGCTCACCGACAGGTCGCCACCGTCGCGAGCCGCCACGCGCACCCCTGGCGTCGCGCCTCCGTCCATCCCTGGGCTCCTCTACTTCAGCGTGCGGGTTGCAGGCGAACGCGCGCCGCGATCTCTGTGTGTCGAGGGTATGCTAGCAGTAGCGCAGGCGATCCGCAACCCGCGCCCGCACGGACGCGCTCGGGCGCAGCTGAGGCCTTCGGCAACGGTCGTACCTGAGCTATACTTGACCACGTGTTGGTGGCGCAGGACAACCTGGGGGGCACTGCCATGGACTCGCCTCGTCATTCGCGCCGTCAGCGTGCCTCGCACGGTGGCAACGAACCCGCGCAGCGTGCGGACTCGTCTCCGCGGAGCGAGACGCAACTCGTCTGGAATGCGTTCTGGGGCGAATACGTCGCGCAATCTCCCGAACGGATGCAGCGGCGAGAGCTGGCAGAGGACTGCCCGTTCTGCCTCGATCATGCCCGGGGGATTGCCCCCGCTGGCGCCGGCGCCTGGATCCGCCCCAACGACTTTCCGGCGATCCGCCCGCCATCCGGCGAAGCCTACGTGCTCGTCTACAGCGCCGACCACACGCGCACCTTCGCCGAGATGGACGTGTCGGAAGTTGTGCGCATCATCGGCCTCTGGCAAGCAGTCTACCGCGATCTTTCGCGGCGCTACTCCGCCGTGCTCTCCTGGGAAACCAGCGGCGAAGCTATCGGCCAGACACAGCGCCATCCGCACGGCCAGACCTTCGGGCTCTCGGTCGTTCCCGATCTGCTCGCGCGCGAGCTTTCCGCTGTCGAAGACGCCGAGGAAAAAGGCGACGGATGCCCGTTCTGCGCTGAGGTGCGCCGCGAAGCCGTCGGCGGGCGCGTCGTCGTCGCGAACGACCACTGGCTGGCGTTTATCCCGCCCTATGCCCGCTATCCCTATCAGGTGCGGGTCAGCCTCCGCGCGCACCAGCCGCACATCGCCGCCATCCCGGGCGACGGCGCCATCGCCGAGGACCTGGCGCGGGCGCTCCTCGCGGTGGTCCGGGCCTACAATCGCGTCTTCGGCGCGCCGATGCCGTACATGCTCGCGCTGCATCAACTCGCTGATCCGCGATTTCATCTCCACGTCGAACTGCTGCCCGTTGGTCGCGCGCCCGGCAAGCTCAAGTTTCCCGCCGGTAGCGAGTCGGCGTATGGTTTCTGGCTCAATGATGCCTGGCCCGACGACAAGGCCGCCGAGTTGCGCGCCGCGCTAACCAGCGTGTGAGACGCGACCGCCCACGGGGCCGCACTGTACGCGCTACAGCGTCGGCTCTGGCAGCGTGAACGGCTCGGCGGGAAGTTTGGCATTGAACGCCCCCGCGCGGCGCAGGCGCTCATATGCCTCCACGGGGACGTGACGACCGCCGAGCGGTGTGGGATGCATGTTGGGGCCATGGTAGTCGCTGCCCCCCGTGGGGATCAGCCGGAAGTCCCCGGCAAGCTTGAGCAGGCGCGCCACGGTGGCCTCGTCGTATTCCCCGTAGTAGCACTCCAGACCTTGCAGGCCGGCGTAGAGCAGTGCGGGTATGACGACCTCGGCAAGCTCGCTGATCTTTGCGGGATGCGCCAGCGACGGCACGCCGTGCGCGCTATGTATCAGCCGAACCGCATCCTCTGGCGAGATTTTGTAGCGCGGCACGAAGCCGGGACGGCCCGGCGACAGGTAGTTGTCGAAAGCCTCGTCGACGCTGGTGGCGTAGCCTGCCTCGATGAGCGCGTGGGCGATGTGTGGCCTGCCTACCGTGCCCCGCGCCAGTTCGCGCACCCGCTCCCAGGTGATGTCGAATCCCTGGCTGCGCAGGCGCTCCACCATGCGCTCACCGCGACGCACGCGAGCATCGCGCAGCGTGCGAAGGTTGGCCTGGAACGCTGGGTCGCCGTACTGCACGAAGTAGCCGAGCACGTGGGCGTCGCCGCGGTGTTCGGCGAGCGTAGTATTGATCTCTACCCCCGGTATCACTTCGACGCCAAGCTGTTCGCCTGCCTCGATCGCTTCATCAAGGCCATCGGTCGTGTCGTGGTCGACCAAGCCAATCACGCGCAAGCCCGCGTCATGCGCCAGTCGCACGAGGTCGGTCGGTGTGTGAAGGCCGTCGGAAGCCGTCGAGTGCGTGTGCAGGTCGATGGTGTTGACGGCCTCAGAGCCGGTAGGGTCGCTACTTGGCATAGTCCACCGAGCGCGTCTCACGGACGACGCAGACCTTGATCTGGCCGGGATAATCCATGTTCTCTTCGATCTTGCGCGCCACATCGCGCGCCAGCTGCGCGGCGGAGTCTTCGTCGATGTCCTCGGGCTTGACGATGATGCGCACTTCGCGCCCGGCCTGGATGGCAAAGGACTTCTCGACGCCGGTAAACGAGTTGGCGATGCTCTCCAGCATCTCAAGTCGCTTGATGTAGAGGTCGATGGTCTCACGACGTGCGCCAGGGCGTGCCGCGGAAATCGCATCCGCCGCCTGGACGATGGCAGCCTCGATGGACTGCGGTTCGGCATCGGTGGCATGGTGCGAGACGATAGCGTGAATCACCTCAGGCGACCGTTTGAAGCGCTTGGCAATCTCGCCACTGATCAGCATATGCGGGCCTTCGACCTCTTGATCGATGGCCTTACCAAGATCGTGCAGCAGTCCGGCGACCTTGCAGACGGCAACATCCGCGCCGAGTTCGGCGGCGATGGTGGCGGCGAGCACCGAGACCTCGATAGAGTGGTTGAGCACGTTCTGGCCGTAGCTCGTGCGGAAGTGCAGCCGGCCGATCAGTTTGACGAGCTCAGGCGGCAAATTGGGGACATTGGCCTCCATGCAGGCGCGTTCGCCCTCTTCACGCAGCACGTTGTCCATGTCTTGCTGGGCCTTGGCCACCACTTCTTCGATCCGCGCGGGGTGAATGCGCCCGTCGAGGATCAGCTTGGTGAGGGCGATCCGCGCGACCTCGCGGCGGACGGCATCGAACCCTGAGAGGATCACCGCTTCAGGCGTGTCGTCGATGATCAGATCGACGCCGGTGGCGGCTTCGAGTGCGCGGATGTTGCGCCCTTCGCGACCGATGATGCGCCCCTTCATCTCGTCGTTGGGCAGCGGGACGACCGAGATGGTGATATCGGAAACCTGGTCGGACGCACAGCGCTGGATCGCCAGGGTGATGATCTCGCGTGCCTTGGTTTCGGCGTCCTCGCGAGCCTGCGCCTCGATCTCGCGCGCCCGCTGCGCCGCGTCACGTCGCGCAAGGTCCTCGACGGCGGCGATCAGTTCTTCGCGCGCCTCCTGCTGGCTCAAACGTGATACTCGCTCCAGTTCGCTGACGCGCTGCACGCGAAGCTCTTCCAGTTGGGTCTTGAGGAGGTCCATCTGCGACTGCCGTTGCCCTAGCTCGCGCTCGCGCTTTTCGATGCTCTCCGTCTTGTGGTCGAGTGTCTCCTCCTTCTGGCGGAGCCGCTGCTCCTGAGTCTTCATCTCCGACCGTCGCTCGCGGGCCTCGGCTTCGAGCGACGACCGTATTCTTGCCGTTTCCTCTTTTGATTCCCGGAGCGCGTCGCGCTGCTGCTGCTGGATCTCGAGAAGGCGGGCCTCGGCCTCATCCTTCTGCCGCAGCATCCGGTCGCTCTGGCGTTTCTCGGCGGTCTGCTGGCCGTAGAAGAAGCCGGCCACCGCGCCTATGCCGAGGCAGAGCAAGACCAGGACAATTTCAAGTGGATTCACGCCTAAATTCACCTCCGCGCGGCTGCCTTGCTCGGCGAGCCGGCGATCTTGCAATTCTTTTGTAAAGTGCAAAACGATGAGCCGCGTTGCCACGTCAACGTGTGTGGCCCGCGTTTGTCACGTCCGCTTGGACGTATCGTAGACCGACAAGTCTCCGTACTATATGAGATTGCCGATCAAGCTGTCAAGCTAGCGGCGTCTGGTAACAAGCGCAGCGGTTTTCATCTTGAGAAGCGTAAATGGTATACTGCGCGCGGCGTCGGATGGGCTCGCTCGTTGGCGACGGCTCCGGCAGCACTACTATCGAGAGGGGAGTTTCGCGTTCATGTCCACTACCCCAGACTCGACCCCGGCTGAATTTCAACACACGTCGCTCGCGCCGGCGCAGACCGCATGGCTGAAGCAGTTTATCCGCGCCATTCCCGATTATCCGCAACCAGGAATCCTCTTCCGCGACATCACGCCGCTGCTGCAAGACGCGGCTGCGCTGCGCTTCTCGGTAGAAACGTTGGCCTCGCGCTATCGTGGCGCCGGTATCGACGCGGTAGTGGGCATCGAGTCACGTGGCTTCATCTTCGGCACGCCGCTCGCCTATCTGATCAACACAGGCTTCGTGCCGGTGCGCAAGAAGGGCAGGTTGCCGTATCAGACGGTCGAGCAGGAGTACGCTCTGGAGTACGGCTCGGCGATCCTCGAGATTCATACCGACGCGGTGAAACCCGGCGAGCGCGTGCTCGTGGTGGACGATCTGCTGGCGACCGGTGGGACAACTGAGGGCACGGTCAAGCTCGTGGAAAGCCTCGGCGCAGAGGTCGTCTCGCTCGCCTTCCTGATCGAGTTGACGGCGCTGAACGGCCGCCAACGCCTGCCGGGGCGCGATGTCTTCGCCTTGCTGGATTTCTGAGGGACTTCATGGGCCAGGGGTATAGTGATTTACACCGTGTAGCCACGGCCCGTGCGAAGTCCTGTATGCGGAGCGGCTGGCGCGCTGAGAGATAGTATGGCGATTTTGCTGCACGCGGCGCGGGCGACACGCCACTGGATCGGCCCCGGCGTGCGTCGCGGCGAACGTATCTACCACGTCCTCTCAGACCTGGAGGGCGAGGAGGGCCGGCGGGAGCTGATCGAGTACGTTGTGCCATATGGCATGCGGCCCGGTTGGATTCAGTATCCAGGAACCTACCGTGAGCATTTCGACGTGCCGGAGCGCGTCGGGCTGCGGATGCTGGCGGAGGGTGTGCGCCCCGCGACGAACCGCGAGGTGGGCGAATTACTCGCGCGCAAGAAGCGACACATGGCCGAGGGCGACGCAACGCGGGTCGATGACGAGGCGTGAGCAGGTGACGATGCTGCGAAGGCGGTGTGGACGACGTCAGGAGGGGATGGCAGTTGGCGTCTCGTCGGCGCCATCGATCCACCAGTTGGCGATGTCCCAGGTCGCCGCGGCGCCAAGGCCGCCTGGCGCGTAGGAGTGCAGCGAGGTCTTGACGATGGCGAGCCGTGGCACGGCGTAGAGGAAGATCAGCGGGACGTCCTTGAGGACCTGCGTGTGGATTTGTCCGAGCAGGTGTGCGCGGGCTGTTGGGTCGAGGGTGCTGACCTGCTGCTTCTCCCACTCATCTACCTGCGCGTTGGCGTAGAAGCTGATGTTGTCGCCGCCCTGCTGCGGCGTGGCATCGGAGGCGAAGCGCGAGGAGTCGTCGGGATCGGCACCGAGCGAGGTCGTCAGCACCGCGACGTCGTAGCCTGGGTTGCCGCTGCCGGTGGTGGGGTGCAAGACCGTCGTCTGGAGAGACGCGGTGGGCAAATCTACCTCTTTGGCAAGGACACCCAGCGTCTCCCATGCGGCGATGACTCCCTGGGCAATGGCTTGCTGCTCGGAGTCTCCGGCGACCACAGAAATGCTGAGCGCCAAGTGCTGTCCGGCTTTCGTACGCACGCCGTCCGCGGCTAACGTCCAGCCGTCGCCGTCCAGCAGCGCCTTGGCGGCGGCGGGGTCGTAGGTCTTGCCGTCAGCGCCGTACGCGCACTGGCCGTTGGACGCGATCAAACTCGGTTGATGGGCGCTGGTTCCTACGGCGTCATCGCAGGTCGGCTGCGCCAGTCCATGCCAGAGCGACGTGCGCAGCGCGGTGGGATTGAGGCCGATCGCCAGTGCCTCACGCACCGAGGAGTCAGCCAGGATAGGATTCGAGAGGTTGAGGTAAAGGGCCTCGAAGTTGAGGGGGTTGCTCGAAAGCGCGAGCGTGTACCCCGGCACTGTCGAGTAGGCGGTATAGGACGAGATGGGCAGGTTAGCGGCTGCATCCACTGCGCCAGCCTCAACGGCGGCGACGAGTGCTGCTGGGTCCGCGAAGCTCTTGAAGACGACACGGTCGAGCGAAGGTTTGGGGGCCGCGTTGAAATGGGGATTCTTGGTGAGGTCGATCTCCTGCGCGCCGCGAGCGGCGACGCTGAAGGGACCGCTAGTGACGATGGGCAGGGCGCCTTCGGGGCTAGTCGCGAGATCGGCGGGCGTCGCGGAACCGAAGATGTGCTTGGGTAGCGGCGCGAAGGCCGCGGCGGACGTCAGGTAGCGCGTGATGAACGAGGCGTCCGCGTGCGCCAGCGTCAGTTGAATGGTGTAGGTATCGACCGCCGTGGCGCTGACGATCTCGCCGTCGGGGAAGGCGGCGCGAGGCGTGTAATCCACGCTGGAGAGCATGTCGAAGGTGTAGGCCACGTCGGTCGCGGTGAGCGGCTCGCCGTCGGACCACGTCAGGTTGGGGCGCAGCACGATGGTGATGCGGGTGCCGTCAGACGAGATGCCACCGTTCGCCAGCGTGGGCACTTGCGTGGCCAACACCGGCTGCACAATCAGGTGGTCGTCCTCAGTGAACAAGGGCGCCCAGATGGCGGCGTCGACCTCCGCGGTGGCGGTGTCGCGCGTGGCGGCGGGGAGCAGCACGCCAGGCACGCCGGAGAGCGCGACGGTGACACTGCCGCCCAGATGCAGCGGTGGAGGCGGCGCAGCGGTAACGTCGCAGGCGGCGAAGCACACCGCGACCAGCGCCAGCAGCCCCAACCAGGCGAAGCGAGGCCGCCCGCGCCGTCGCGATCTCGCCATACGCTGCGCGCCTCCCGACAGTGATCGACAAACCTGATGGGCCACGCTTACGAGTATTGTAGCGGGCTGGGGCCGGTTGAGAGCAGAGCAACCGCGGCGACGGGAAACCGGTGGGCGCCGTGGCGACTACGCGGTGGCGGGAACCGCCGGGACCACTTGTGCCCAATATTCCATGAGGTCGCTGCGGGAGACGACGCCGCGTAGTCCGTTGGCGCCGGTGACGGCTACCGCGGATTGGTCGCTGTTGAGCAGCGAATAGGCCTCGCGC
Source organism: uncultured Chloroflexia bacterium (assembly GCA_963785845.1). GTDB lineage: Bacteria > Chloroflexota > Ktedonobacteria > Ktedonobacterales > JADMIN01 > CAWAWP01. The sequence continues at coordinate 75,367 of CAWAWP010000005.1, forward strand.
AGCGGCGCGCTGTCGGCGAGTGTCGGCAGTGGCGGGCCCTGCCAGTCGCGGACGTGCTGGTCGTGCAGGCGCTCGCCGGCGGCGAAGTGCTGCAGCAACTGCGCCTCGGTCAGCGAGCCGACCACTTTCCCGTCCTCGATGACGGGTAGCTGCGAGATGCCGTATTTGTGGAAGCGCTCGATGGCCGAGGCCACTGGCTCGTCGGGCTGGACGCCGACGACGAGCGGAAGGTCGCCGGTGAGCGTGCGGCGGAAGGCCAAGACATCGGCGAGGGTCGGTTGGGCGGGAGCCTCGTAGAAGCCGTTCTCACGCATCCAGGTGTCGTTGTAAATCTTCGAGAGGTAGCCGCGTCCGCCGTCGGGCAGGATCACCACCACCACGTCATCCGGGCCGAGGCGCTTGGAATACTCGAGCGCCGCGGCCACCGCCGTGCCACAGGAGCCGCCGCCGAAGATGCCCTCTTCGCGGGCGAGGCGGCGCGTGTAGTGGAACGACGCGCGATCGTCCACGCGGATCACTTCGTCCACGACGGATTCGTCCCAGTTGTCGGGGTAGTGCTCGGTGCCGATGCCTTCGACCTTGTAGGGGCGCGGCGTGTCGTGCGAGTAGATCGAGCCGGCGGGATCGGCGCCAATGACCTGTATCGCGGGGTTGCGCTCCTTGAGGTAGCGCGCGGTGCCGATGATCGTGCCCGCGGTGCCGACGCCAGCGACGAAGGCGGTGACGCGGCCGTCGGTATCCTCCCAGATTTCGGGGCCGGTGCCGTGGTAGTGCGAGAGCGGATTGGCGGGGTTGGAATACTGGTCGGGGCAGCAGGCGTTCGGTATTTCTTTGGCGAGGCGGAAGGCGACGTTATGGTAGTTCTCTGGTGAGTCATAGGCGGCGCTGTTGGGGCAGATGACGACTTCGGCGCCGAGCGCGCGGAGCAGGCTGCGCTTCTCCTCGGCGACTTTGTCGGTCATGACGAAGACGCAACGATAGCCTTTGACGGCCGCGGCGAGGGCGAGCCCCATGCCGGTGTTGCCGCTGGTCGGTTCGACGATGGTGCCGCCAGGCTTGAGCAGCCCGCGCTTCTCACAGGCTTCGACCAACCCAACGCCGATGCGATCCTTGACGCTACCGCCGGGATTGAAGTACTCCACTTTGGCGAGGATCAGCGGCTTGAGGCCCCTGGCGACCGCGTTGAGTCGCACCAGTGGCGTGTGTCCGATGGTGTCGAGGATATTCTCGTAGTAGCGCATGGTTCTCTTACCTCATGCGGCGGTCGGCACGCTGCGGCCACCGGGCGAGACGTCGTCGTCTCGCGTAGATTGGCAGGCGCCGTCGCCTCGCCACGCTCGCATAGTACCGCGAAACGCTCGTGAGCGGAAGTAGCGCGTTCGCCCGCGCGTCTGCGGCCAGACGCTGCATGCCGCGAAGAATTTCCGTTTTCTTCCGCTTTTTTGACTCCATCACCGGAAGTGCACCGCACAGTGCTTCCCAGGGAGCCGGGCGCAGAGCGGTAAGAGGCCAGTTGTGCAACGCATGCGATGGAGAGTGCCATGTGCGGTCGCTGCCGTTTGATGAGGAGATGGAGGGGATCGCGCGGAAATTGGGGTTATGTGACGGGCGCGACTTTCCGCGTTCGGAGGCGCTTTCGTGGGCGAAACGCCCGCGCTGGTATGGGCAGTGTAGCACGCGGTGAAGCGTTTTCGTGACGGACACCTTCGGACATTTGTGGACATTCCCGGTCAGTGCCGCTCACCAGTTCTGGCGGCGAACCCTGGCACTTTATGTCTGTGGGCCAGAGGGACGATGGCGGATGCCGACGTGGAGCGAGTCACGCACAATCGTCCACCGAGAGCATTGATGCGCGCCTACGGAGATGCGCGGGCGCTGCCGAAGGCGCTATACTTCTGTGGACGTGCGTGCATCGTCTGACTCGGTGCATACGACGCGCGAGAAGTAGACCATCACAAGGAAAACTGGCGATGCGGGTTGCGTTGAAATGGGGCGCTCTCGTCGGCGGCGCCGCGTATATTCTTGGCACGATTGTCCTGGCAGTGTTGGCGAGCCTGCTCTTTCGCGGCCAACCGGTGGACTTGAATCATCCGGGCGTCTTCACGCTGTCATGCATCGGCATCTTCGGGCTGCTCTTCGCCTTCTCGGCGGCGGGCTATTTCACCGGGCGCGACACGCTGCTCGACGGCTGGGGCGCGGTGGCGGGGATGGTCTCGCTGCTGGTGTATTACGTCCTGTCGCTGCTGTACACGCCGGGGGCGGAATTCGCCGCGTCGCTACGTGGCCAGTTCGTCAGCGTCCCCGGCAAGACGGCGGCGGAAAGCGCATTCGCGGCGGGGGTGAGCATCGCGGCCTCCGCGTTCATCGTCTTCGGCATCGCGGCGATGATGGGCTGGCTGGGCGGACGCCCCGGTGCCAAGAACGCGCAGAAGCGGCTGGCGGCGAGTAAGCCGAGCGTCAACTGAACGCGCAGGGACTGATCTCGCACAGCGGGCAGCGGAGCACTGAGTTCGCGGATAAGAGCAACGCGCATGACGTTCCCGCGAACCAGCGTCCAGCTTTCTCCGATGTCGCGTGCCGCTCTCGTCAGTATTCTGTGCCCGCTGTGAACCTTGCGGTGAAACCCGGCGCGTTCCGCGCTAGGTGATGTCGGCGGCGAGGGCGTTGCTGCGCAGGTGGCCGCTATCGGCGGGGACGAGCGGGAAGCGCAATTCAACCACCGTCCACTGGCGTGCTTCGGGCGGTGATTCCTCGGCCTCCGGCTTCTGGACCGCCAGCGATTTGGGATCGGTGAGATGCAGGCCCGGCGCATCCGACGCACCGTGGAGGTCAGGATCGCCGGTCTGTTGCTGGAAGACGACCGCGCCTCGGAGGTCGTTTTTCGCCAGGTTGAGCACAAGCTGCAAGCCGAGCCCCTCGGCCTTCTCCGGCGAGAATCCCTCCGGCAGACCCACCCCATCGTCGGCGACTCGCAGCACGAGCGTATTGTCGTCCAGCGCGCCAGAGATGCGAATCTCGCCGCGCGAACGCCCTTCGTACCCATGCTCCAGCGCATTGGCGATCAGTTCGTTGAGCACGATGGCGAGCGTGATCGCCTGCTCGCTCGAGACGTGGTAGGGCACGGAACCGATGGCGAAGCGCATGCGCAGCGTCGGCGGCACGAGGTTGCCGCGCACGATGCCGACGATCTTGCGCGCGATCTCGTCTACCGGCGCTTTGCCGAGTTGCGTATTGGTGTTTGAGAGAAGATCATGCGTCGCGGCGATGCCCTGGATGCGCGCGACGTTCTCCTGGACGATCTGCTCAACCTCCGGCGACTTGGCGCGCCGCCCTTGCATGCTGAGGATCGACGCGACCTGCTGGAGATTGTTCTTGACGCGGTGATGCATCTCGCGGAGCAGAAGCTCGCGGGTGCGCAGCCCGTGCTGGGTCTGCGTGAAGAGGCGCGCGTTTTCCATAGCGATAGCGGCGACGTTGGCGAAGGTGACGACGAGCTCGCGCTGGTGTGGCTCGAAGTTGTGGCGCCGACTGCTGAAGACGGCCAGCGAACCAAGGGGCCCGTGGACCGTTGTGAGCGGCGCGCAGAGCACGGCGTGTTGGTCGCCAATGGCGTTGTCGAGTCCATGGAGGAAGCAGTCGCTATCGTTGCGCATGCAATCCACTTGCATGCTCGGCTCGCCAGGGCGTGCGACCCGCCCGATGCAGCACTGGCCGACGCGCACAGAGGCTTTCGAGAGATCTTGGCCCTCAAAGCCGTGGCTGGCGGCGACGTGCAGCCGCTGAGTGGTGGGGTCAAGCTCGAAGAGCACCGAGCGGTCCGCGCCGCTGAGCAAGACGGCCTGCGAGACGATGATGCGCAGCACGTTGTCGAGCACCAGGGTAGACGTCACCAGCGCTGAGACGCGGTGCAGCGTCGAAAGCTCATGCACCTTGCGTCGCAACTGCTCGTCGGTCTGTTCGTAGAGCCGCCCGTTCTCGATGTTCATCGCCAATTGCCCGGCGACGATCTCCAGGAAGTTGGTCTCGTCGTCGCTGAAGGTGTGCCCGTCGCTCTTCTGCACGCTGATTACGCCTTCGAGCTTGACGCCGGTGAAGAAGATGATCGGCACCGAGAGCAGGCCGCGATATGGCGTGGCGTAGGCGGTGGCCTCGACGCTGAAGCGCCCGTCCTCGACCGCGTCGTGGATGATCAGCGGATGGCCATGTTCGGCCACCCAGCCGGAGTACCCCTGGCCCATCGGCAGCGCGAAGTGACGCCCTGAGCGCGGATAGGGTCCGCTGGTGGCGCGGAGCACGAGTTCGCGGGTGATGTCGTCGAAGAGGAAGATCACGCAGAGGTCTGCGGACATCTCGTCGGCGACGGCTTGCGCGGCGGTGGTTAGCGTCTGGTCGAGATCCAGCGTCGAGTTGGTGGCGGAGTTAATGCGCTGCAACGCCTGCAAGCGCGTGATGCCGCGGTGCGCGCGCTCTGCGGCCTCCTCAGCCTGGCGCAGGCGCGCATCCTGAAAGGAGACGGTGAGCGTCAGGACGATGCTGGTGACGAGTCGGCCAAGCAGTGCTGTGGCTTCGGCGCGCAACTCAGGCTCAGCGGCAAAGATGTCGGCGATCGCGATGTCAAGCGCGGTGTGCCAGTCGCCGATGCTGGCGAGACGCACCTCTAGCCGCCCGCCCTGGTCGGCGAGCCAACGTCCCGACGCTGCGATGAGCGGGCGCCATTCGTCCTCGGGTGCGCCGCTCAGCGCCTCGATCAGCAGCCAGGCGTCGCTCCCCTCCTCGGTGGCATCGTCCGCGCCAACCGTGTCGGCCAAGCGCGAGCGCAGTTCGGCATCGTGTTCCCGCAGTCGCGCGCTGACGGTTGCCGTGGTCATCGCCGGTATCCTCTGGATAGCGCCTGGAAGTCGCCGCCGCGTCAGATCGCCCTGAGTCGCGCGGCGTCGCGCTGGTACATCGTGGCAGCATACGCGGGCGCGGCTAGGGGTGTCAAACGGCGTGGTGATGGCGAATCGCCGTCTGGTCCTGCAGACGTTGCCCGGTTGCGTGATCTGCTGTAGGATGTGTCGGCGCGCTGGGGTACCGACGCGGTGGGGGAGGTGGCTATGCGATCGGGGCAGACGGATCGTCCGCTGATGGTGGCGGTCGCGCACGCGACTGCGCCGCGTCCGGCGGTTGGGCCGCGCGATATGGGAGACTGGGACGCGCGGCTCTTCGCTGGGCTGCGCGTGGCCGCGGTGCCATCCGCTGTGCGCGGAGCGCTCGCGTCGGCGCTCGGCGAGGTCGGTGTGGAGGCGGAGCACTTTTTCGCGTTGTTGCGCAGCTTCGGTGGGCTTGGCATCCAGCCGCACGCGCGCGGCGAGGTCTTTCTGCTGCGACTCGAAGCAGCCGCGCGCCGGCTCTACGGCAGCGGCGCGGCACTCGAAGTGGCGACCCAGAGCTATCTGACGGCGCTTGAGGCGGCGTATCCGGGTCTGAGTCGCGAGGCTCGTGTGGATGAAGTGTGGTGGCCGCAATTTTACGGCGAACCGATCCCCGGCGAGGCGCTCGAACTGCGCTTGCGGCGTTGTGGTTACGCCTACCGGCATGTCGTCGCGGCACACCTCAGCGTTTCGGTCGAGGCGATCGCCGAGCATCTGGCGATCGTGCTGCACGCGCTGCGCACGCTGCCGCCGGCGGGGGTGGTACCCGCGGATGCGCTCTACGCCGGACTCTACGAGCTATCGTCAGGTCTGCAGGGCTACGTGATCCCAACGCACGTCGCGTCGATGGATGCGCGGGCGCCGGGGCTGCTGCTCGGCATTCAGCGGTTGCGCACGCTGGACGCACGAGAAGACACATCATTAGCGTCGGATATCGCCTGGGCGCGCGCGCAGTACGCCCAGGCCCGCTCGATGCAGGGCGGCGGTGATAGCGCCGCTGAGAGCCGTGCGAACCCGTGGCGCTGGGGCGCGTCCCCCCTGCGCGACTGGCAGCACGTGCTCGCCGATCTCGAATCGCTCCAAGCGCAAGCTTCCGTGCGGAGGTCGTCGTAACGTGCATCCTGCAATCGGCCGGTGTCGCCCTGAGAGGCTGCTTGGTTTTGGCACGCGCTTTGCTAATGCTTCGCTGTCCCAACTCATCGAGACGAGGCGCTGGCGTCCTGCTTCTGCAATTCTGCATAGCGGGCTCTCGATTATGAGTGTGAGTGCGGCCTCGCCTGCTTGTGGTATAGTTGGGTAACAGGCTTCTTCGCGGAGCGGTCAGACCCCGCGAAGAGCGCGCATTTTTCCGACCACGGCAACGTTGTACGACGGGGTTCGTTGTGTGGTGAGGAGTGATTTATTATGTCGTCTCGTGGAAATCGTAGTTCGCTTGGGCCGGGCAACCAGCCAGGCATGGGTCGTTCGTCGGGGGCACCGACGGGATGGAATAGCGACACGCCGCCTAACTTCGAGCAGTATTCCGCCGAACTGCAGTATGACTTCCAGACCATCGTGTCCTTCGTCGGCGTTCGCCCGATGATTCTCTGGGGCTGGGAGCAACAGCTGGGTGTGCCCTCAGGCTCGCGTGCTTGGGACGAAGCGGGGATGGCGGGACGTCGCTACTCCGAGCGCGATCTCGTCGCGTTGCTCTGGCTCCGCGAGCAGATCATCAACGGCAAGGCGCCGAGCGACGCCGCGGCCCTGTTGCACGAGGCGCAGCGACGCGCGTCGGCCACGGAAGCGCGCGGCCCTCGCCAGACGCTCCCCCTCTCCCCCGATGCTGACGACGAGGTGGCCGGCATCCGGACGAATGTCGGCACCAGTGGGCCAATGCCGTTGACCGAGCGTCTCTCGAGGCCATCGCTCTCATCGGCCACCAACTACCTCGGGCGCGACCTGCCGCCGGCCCCTCGGCAGCCGCGCGTCACCGTACCGCTATCGGTCGATCAGCGCAACGCTATCCCCGTGTTGCAGTCGCGCCCGTCGCGCCCCTCACTTTCGGGGATGCCCGCGGCGGAGGCCAGTATCGGCCCTGGCCCGTCTCCGGTGCCGGGACCGGAGTTGCGGGGGCTGATGCAACACCTGCTGCGCGCGTTCGTCACCTTCAACACGTCGGAGGCCAACCGCATAGTGGAGGTGGCGCGCGGCTCGCGCAATACCGAGAGCGTCTGCCTCGGCCTCTTGCTGCCGGCGCTCGCCGAGGTGCGCGTGAAGTGGTCGCGCCGCGAGATGAGCGCGCCCGAAGAGCGTTTCGCGCAGCAGTTCGTCCGCTCTTTCCTCTTCTCCGTCTTCCATGTCTCGCCGGATCACGCCGACGCGCCGCTGGTGATCGTCGCCTGTGGTCCGCGTGAGTACGACGAGGTGGGCGCCCTGACCCAGGCGGTGTTCTGGCGGCGTGCCCATTTCCGCGTCGCGTATCTCGGCGCGGACATCGACGGGGCGACCCTTGTCGATGAGATGCGCAAGCAGCGGCCCGCCCTCGTCGCGCTGCACATCAGTTCCGCGCAGCGGGTACGTACCCTCGCCCGCCTCGCCAAAGACTTCACCCGGCTCGGCGCGCCCCGGCCCATCTTCGCCTTCAGCGGACCCGTCTTCGTGCGCAACCCTGAGTTGAAGAACAAGGTGCAGGGCGTCTACCTCGGAGACGATGCCTGGCAGGCGACGTGGCACCTCAAACACCTGCTGGTGGGCAGCCGCGAACCCGCCTATGCCTCGGGGCCGCGCTATCCGCAGACATGGCATAGCGCCTGACGCGGATGTCCGCGATCTGCCTACGTCGTCGGCAACCGCAACACGCTGCGGTAGAGGTCGGCGTAGGCGCGTGCGCTGGCGGACCAGCGTGAGTCATAACGCATCGCGCGGATGACCAGCGAAGGCCAGCGGTCGCGGTCGGCGTAGCAGCGCAGCGCGCGGTCGAGCGCATCGCGTAGCGCCTGCGCCGTGTAGTCGGAAAAGCTCACACCGTTGCCGCGCTCTGGATCGAGCGTGAGGTCGGTGACGGTATCGGCGAGGCCACCCGTGGCACGCACTATCGGCAGTGTGCCGTAACGCAGCGCGATCAATTGCCCCAGTCCGCCGGGCTCAAACGCGCTCGGCATGAGGAAGAAGTCCGCCCCGGCGTAAATGCGATGCGAGAGCGCTGAATCGAAGCCAATGCGCGCGCGCACGTTCCCCGACGAGGTCGAGAGGTCGCGGAAGAGTTGCTCATAGCGCGGCTGACCCGTTCCCAGCACGACGACTTGCAGCGGAAGGTCGCTCATCTCGGCGGCGATCTCGGCGACCAGATCGAAGCCCTTCTGGTCCACCAGTCGACTAACAATGCCGATCAACGGCACATTGGGGTCATCTGGCAACCCGAATTCCTCACGCAGCGCGGACCGGTTGCGCTGTTTTCCGCTCACCGCATCGTCCTCGCTAAACCGCGCGGCAATCTCGCCATCAGTCGCGGGGTTCCAGACGTCCCAGTCGATGCCATTGGGGATGCCGAAGACTCGACTGTGACGCTGGAAGAGGAGTTCGTCGAGCCCCCACCCGAATTCCAGCGTTTGAATCTCGTCGGCGTACCGTCGCGAGACGGTGGTGACGGCGTCGGCGTAGGTGATGCCGGCCTTCATCCAATTGACGTCGCCCCAATATTCCAGCCCGAACTGCGTAAAGACGGAGCCGCGATCGATCCCGGCGATGTCGAGGATGCTCGGATCCCAGCGCCCTTGATATTGCAGGTTGTGGACGGTGTAGATCACGCGCATCGCGCCGAGACGCGCCAGATGACGGTAGCCGGTGCGCAGGTACGCGGCGACCGGCGCGGTCTGCCAGTCGTTGAGATGCATGATATCGGGGAGAAACCCCAGGCCCGGTAGCGCCTCGAGCACGCCGCGCGAAAACAGCGCGAATCGCCGCTGCTCGTCTGGTTCTTCCTGCCCCAGATAAATGCGCATATGGCGTCCAAAGTAGCCATCGTGCTCCAGCAAATAGACCGGTACCGCCGTATCTGGTAGCGCGGTCTCGATGATGTGAACGGTCTCGTAGCCACCACCAAAGGCAAATGTCGGCGCGACTCCAGTGTGGCGCATCGGCCAACGCGCGGGATTGATCACGCCATAGCGCGGCAGGAAAACGCGCACATCGTGACCGAGCGCCGCAAGTTCCTTCGGCAAGCTCCCCATCACGTCGGCGACGCCACCCTCCTTCGCAAACGGCGCTGCTTCGGTCGCCACCAGCAATATCTTCAAACGCGATGCATCCGCCATGCCGCCTCCAACTCCCACCGATCTCGGGTGCTCCGGTTGCTCCCAATGACGTCTCGCACGCCGTATGCCATGCTCCTCCGCTTGCACCCGCCGCCCCCCTGCCCTTACAGTCTGGTGGTGGTACGTCGCGTGCCGACAACTCGTCCGTTGCGCCCGCGCGTAGCCGAGCAAGCGCAAACTCAGGAGACGGCGAGGACACACAGTCGCATGATCAGACGAGCAACTGCCTCTCGCGGCACCTTCGCGCACGCGCCGGAGCTGAATGCCGAGCGGCGTGAAGCCGATCTCCGCGCGATGAGCGAGCAGGGCGTCGATGTGCTTGTGATCGGCGGCGGCATTACGGGGGCGGGCGTCGCGCTCGACGCCGCCACCCGTGGCTACCGCGTCGGCTTGGTAGACAAGGCGGACTTCGCCAGCGGCACCAGTTCCTGGTCGACCAAGCTCGTCCACGGCGGCATTCGCTACCTGCCAGAAGGCGACGTGCCGCTGGTACGCGAGGCGCTGGTGGAGCGCGGGCGCCTCCTCGCCAACGCGCCGCACCTCGTGCACCCGCTGGCGTTTGTGCTACCACTCTATGCGTACTCGCGCCATCCGGTCGGCCTGCCAATCGCGCCGCCCGGTGGCATCGGGCTGCGATGGATCCTCGGCGCTGGCCTGACGCTCTACGACATGCTCGCCGGCAGCCACAACGTCGCCCGCCACCGACATCTCGGCGCTGATGAGGTGCTGCGCCGTGCCCGCGCGCTGCGCCCGGAGCAGCTTCGCTCCGGCTTTCTGTACTACGACGCCCAGACCGATGATACGCGCCTGACGCTCTCCGTGCTGCGCACTGCCTCCGCTGCGGGAGCCGCGCTTGCCAACTATGCCGAGGTCGTGGGATTCGACCGCGCGCCCAGTGGCTCGCTTCGCGCCGCGCATGTGCGCCTGCGTGCGCCGGGCGACGGCGGCCGCGAGTGCGTCATCCCTGCGCGCTACATGGTCAACGCCACCGGCGTCTACGCCGAAGAGGTCGAGCGGCTGACCGGCGAAGCGCCGCAATTGGATGTCGAGCCGAGCAAAGGTGTGCATCTCGTCGTGCGGCGCGAGGCGCTGGAGATCGGCGACGATGCGGTCGTGCTCCCCGAGACGGCGGATCGGCGCATCATCTTCCTCGTCCCCTGGCGTTCGCGCGTGATCGTCGGCACCACCGACACCGGCTCCGGCGATCTCGATACGCCACGGGCAGGCGTCGACGACGTGGACTACTTACTTGGCCACCTCAATCGCTCGATCCGCCAGCCGATCGCCAGGGACGACGTACTCGGCACGTATGCCGGCTACCGCCCGCTGCTGCGGCTCCGCCACGCGCGCACACCAGCGCGACTCTCGCGCACCCACGCTGTCGTACGGGGCACGAGCGGCATGATCAGCGTCTCCGGCGGCAAGCTGACCACCTACCGTGTGATGGCGCGCGACGCCGTGGATCGTATCGACGCGTTGGAGGGCGGTGCGCGACACTGCGTCACGGCGGACCTGCGCCTCACTGGGGCCGAGGGGTGGCCCGACGCAGCATCAGGGCTGGCGGCGCGCGGCGCGCGGCTGGGGATCGATCCCGAGACGCTGAAACATCTCTTCGCCAGCCTGGGGTCGCTCTCGACCAGCGTGCTCGATCTCGTTGAGCGCGATGCCTCACTCGCCGAGAGACTCGACGCCGACCTTCCGGCGATCCGCGCCGAGGTGGTCTACGCGGCGCGCGCCGAGGCGGCCCTGACCGTGGGCGACGCCTTAGCGCGACGGTTGCGCCTGGATATCGAAGCGGCGGATCACGGGACCGCCGCGGCGCCAGTCGCCACCGACTTGCTCGCCGCCGAGTTAGGGTGGGACGACGAGCGGAGACACCAAGAGTTGCTGGGCTACGCCGCATACGCCGAACAGCGCAGCGCTGGCTTGCGGCCGCCAAACCGCACGTCACCCGGAGCGTCGAACGCGCCGAGCCCCCGGCGGAAGCCGGAAGCGGCATCGCGCGGCACACCTGACGTGGTTGCGGAGGAGTCGTTCGGATGAGCGCACTGAGCCGATTGATCGCCCGCTACATGAAGCTGCCCCCCGCCGAGACGCACCATCTCACCGTCACACGCGACCTACCCGCGACTATGCGCGACGGCGTGGTGTTACTCGGCGATCACTACGCCCCTCACCAAAATCCGCGTAGGCCGACCGTCCTCGTGCGCTCGCCCTACGGCCGCGCCGGCGTCTGGGGCCTGCTCTTCGGGCAGATTTTCGCCGAGCGCGGCTTCCAGGTGTTTGTGCAGAGCGTTCGCGGCACCTTCGGCTCTGGCGGCGTCTTCGATCCCTTCCGGCAGGAGCACGACGATGGACTTGATACGGTTGCCTGGCTGCGGCAGCAGCCGTGGTGCACCGGCGAGCTCTATAGTATTGGGCCGAGCTACCTTGGCCTCACGCAGTGGTCCGTCGCGCCCTATGTCTCCGACTTCAAAGCCATCGCGCCGCAGATCACCGCGTCGGAGTTTGCCAATCCGCAGCACCCCGGTGGCGCCTTCACCTTCGAGGACATCCTCAGTTGGACCTATCAGATCAACACGCAAGAGCGCCGCGGCAGACTCCTCAGTGTGCTCTTCGCGCGACAGGCGCGCCAACTCCGGCCCGCATTCGCCACGTTACCGCTGAAAGAGGCCGATCGCGTCGCGCTCGGCAAACACGTGCCGTTCTTTCAGGCGTTTCTCGAGCACGTGCCCGGAGACGAGTGGTGGGCGCCGGCTGACCATAGCGCCAGGGTCGCTGATGTCGCCGTCCCCGTCAGTCTCGTCGCTGGCTGGTACGATATCTTCCTCCCCTGGCAACTGCGCGACTATCGCCTGCTCCGCGAGGCCGGTCGCGATCCCCGCTTGCTGATCGGCCCGTGGACGCACGGCCAGCCTGCCAGCATCGCCCCGATGCTCCGCGAGTCGCTTCGGCTCTTCCGGTCTCAGGCTACCGGCAAGGCGGAGAAACGCCCGCCGGTGCGCGTCTACCTCATGGGCGCGAACGAATGGCGCGACCTCGATGAGTGGCCGCCGACGCCGGCTCGCACCGAACGCTGGCACCTTCAGGCGGAGCGCGGGCTGGCGCTGGTCGAACCTGGGGAGTCGGAGCCGGACGTCTACCGCTACGATCCCGCCCATCCGACGCCATCTATCGGCGGCGCGCTGCTGGGCACCGACGCTGGCCCCAAGGACAACCGCACACTGGAGGCGCGACCGGATGTGCTGGTCTACACCAGCATCGCCCTCGGCGAAGACCTCGACGTGATGGGTGCGCTCGTGGCGGAAATCTATTTGCGCTCCAGCGTCGACTGGACGGACGTCTTCGTGCGTCTCTGCGATGTCGCGCCCGACGGTAAGTCGATCAACGTCAGCGACGGCATCCTGCGGCTCACCCCTGGCGCGCCAGCGGCGGACGCGGACGGTGTCCGTTGCGCGCGCGTGGAGCTGTGGGCGACGGCGCATCGCTTTCGGCGCGGGCATCGCATCCGCGTGCAGGTGTCCAGCGGCGCTTTCCCGCGCTTCTCGCGCAACACCGGCAGTGGCGAGCCACTAGCGACGGCGACGACCTTGATCCCCGCCGATCAGCGTGTCTTCCACGACGCCGCGCGCCCCTCGGCGATCCTGCTGCCAGTGCTGTAGCCCCGCACGTGACCCCTACGCGCGGCGCCGGAGTCCCGCACCCGTATGTGGGAGGCGCGCGCCGGCCATCCGTGCCAATCAGAGACCTGATGCGGAAAAAACGCATCCCCCGCGGACCCTTTAAGGCGCGCGGGGGATGGACGCTGCTGAAGCACCGTCAGGTTACAGCACGGGTTCGAGTATCGGCTCGGGAGCGACTTCGCCGATCTCGTCGACGATGTTCGGCCTGAGCTGGCGACCGCGCAGCGGAATCTCGCGCAGGAAGAACACCGAGACGAGCCCGAGGGTGAGCATCACCGCGCCGACGACGAAGGCAAGCGTCGCTGACGACGCGAAGGCATCCTTCAAGTTCACGCCCAGTTGTGTTGCCAGTTCCGCGAACTTTTGCGGCCCGAGCGCCTTGATCGCCGCCGTCGTGTCGATGGCGTGCGCGGCGGCGTTGAGATTGCTCAGATCCGTCAGTTTGCTCGCATCCACGTACGGTCGCAGCGCCGCGGGAATGCCGGAGATGGCGCTGTTTGTGTAGTCGTTGGTGACGATCGCGCCGAGCACGGCGACGCCGATCGACGAGCCAAGCGAGCGGAAGAAGGTCACGGTCGAGGTGACCTGACCGATCATGTCGCGACTAAACGCGTTCTGCACGACGATGGTGAAGAGACTCATCAGCAGGCCGATGCCGAGGCCCGTGACGATCATGTAGATCGACACCTGGATGTTCGTCGTCGACGGCGTCATGCGCGAGAGCAGGAACATGCCGAACGCGCCGACCGAAAAGCCGACGATTGCCAGTACCTTATAGCGCCCCGTGCGCGACATGAGCTGCCCGCCGACGATACTGCTGACGATGAAGCCGCCCATCATTGGCGTGAGCACGAGCCCGGCGTTCGTCGCGCTCTGGCCCAGCACATTCTGCACGAACGGGGTCAGATAGGTGATCGCGCCGAACATGCCCGCCCCGACCAGGAACATCGAGAGCGTCGAGACGGAGAAGATGTCGTTCTTGAAAAGGCGCGGCAGAATCACCGGCTCGCGCTGGCGCATCTCGACGTAGCCGAAGGCGGCGATTCCCACCACCGCGACGACGAAGAGCGATATCACCTGCCACGAGTTCCAGGCCAGCACCGCGCCGCCAAGCGAGAAGGCGAGCAGCAGCGCAACCGCCCAGATCAGCAAGAGTCCAGAGCCAAGATAGTCTACCGCGTGCCGCACGCGCTTGAGGCTCTGCGGCAGGGCGATGAAGGCGGCGACCAGCGCTACCGCGCCGACCGGCATGTTGATATAGAAGACCCAGCGCCACCCCAGGTGATCGGTGATCGTGCCGCCGAGCAGCGGCCCAACGATCGAAGAGATGCCGAAGACGGCGGTGAAGAGTCCCTGCCACTTGCCGCGCTCGGACGGTGGGAAGATGTCACCGATCACCGAGAGCGCAATCGGCATAATCGCGCCAGCGCCCAGACCCTGGATGCCGCGGTAGATCACCAATTGCCCCATGTCCTGCGCGGTGCCTGAGAGCGCCGAGCCGAGCAAGAAGATCACCATACCGCCGATGAAGAAATACTTGCGCCCGTACATATCCGAGAGCTTGCCGATGATCGGCACGGTGACGGTTGAGGCGAGCAGATACGAGGTGATAACCCAGGTGTAGTTCACCCCGCCAAGTTGCCGCACGATGGTTGGCAACGCGGTACCGACGATCGTCTGATCGAGCGCCGCCAACAGCATGCCCAGCATGAGTGAAATGATGATCGGAATGATCTGTTTGATGTCGAAATCGGGCGTGTCGTCGGCGGCTGTGACGTTCCCTACGCCCGGTACCCGCGATGGATCATTTGTTGCCAGAGACTGTGCCACTGGGTGCTCCTACTGTGTTTCGTGACGTTTCGTGTTCGTCTGATTTCGGCGCGTGGGTCACGATGGAATGCGGATTCGAGTCGAAGGGTTCGGCGATCTTGCGGAGCGCCTCCATGCCGCGAGCCAGGGCGGCGCGATCGGCAGGCTCCATCGCCTCGATCCATTGCGCCAGTCGGTCGAGATTGCCCTGGCGCAGCCGCGTTACCAGCGCATTGGCGGCATCGGTCAGCGTTACCAGCGTGCGCCTGCGGTCGAGCGCGTCTTCGGTGCGCTGGGCGTAGCCAAGATGCACCAGCCGATCGATCATGATGCTGGCAGCCGGCTTGCCCACGCCGAGATGGTTGGCGACCTCAGAGATCGTCAGATCGCCGCGTACTGAGAGTGCCATCAGCGCCTTAACCTGCCCGATGGTCAAATCAAGTTCAGCCCATTCGCGCGAGGCGGGGCCAGCCATGCAGTGGGAGATAGCGTGTTGCGCCTCAAGCATCGCTCGTACGTCATCGGAGTAGCGAGTGAGGTCAAACATACTTTCCTCCTTTCATTCGGAATAGTCATAGCATATCACAATGATTTATATTTGTCAAACTAATTCGTCCCACGCAAAGATTTCGTCTGCAGAGAGCATTCTTCGCGGCAGTGACGATGGCGGAAGTCGCCGGGAGATAGCGTGCGTCGTGCGCGAGCTATGACGCGACCTTCGTCAGCGCTGCTATTCGACGTCGCGAATCGCCACGTAGCGACCGTTGAAGGTCACTGCCGCGCGCTCGCCGTCGGAAATTGTGACTGCGACCTTGAGTCGTGCCTTGCCCTTACGTCGCAGCCCTTCCGTCAACAAGGCAATATCCTCGGCTGGCGGCAGCGCACAGGTCGCCGTGAAATCGCCACGAACCGGCAATTGGTACCGCGCCTCGCCCTCCTGGATCACGATGGTCGCGCGGAGGCCGCGTTCGCGCAGCAGCAGCCAGACGAGCCCCCAGCCGGCGAGTGTCGCTACCGCGTTGAGGCTCCCCGCGAATGCGGTCGACTTGTGGTTCGTGTTCGGCGCGAGCGGTGCGTGCAGCACCACTCCCTCGGTGGTGAAGCGCAGTACGCTGATGCCGATGGCGCGGCTGAGCGGAATCTCGTGGTCCAGTGTCGCCTGCAGCGCGGCGATCAACTCGCGCTCGTGTGCCTCCACTCGCCTGCCTCCCCACAGTTCCGGCGCGGTCGCGACCGCATCACCCCTCAAGCGCAACGCCGAGATACTCTGCGAGCACGCGCACCACCAGCGCGTGATCCTCCGCCTGCGGCAGCCCTGAGACGGTGATCGTCCCCACGATGCCAACATGCTTGACGATCGCGGGGAAAGCGCCGCCATGCGCCGCGTATTCGCGCGGGTCGACCAGCGCGCGCGCCTCCAGCGTCGTCCCGGTGCTGGCGTAGAACTGCCCGACGTAGTACGAGCTGTGGCCGAAGCGATTCACCACGCGGTTCTTGCGCTGAATCCAGGCGTCGTTGTCGGGTGTAGTTCCCGGTAGCGCGCAGTGATAGATCTGTTGTCCATTGCGGTTCACATCGACCGTGACCGACTGGCCCGCCGCCCGCGCCGCAGTGACGAGCCGCGTACCGATCTCGATCGCCGTGTCGTTGGTAAACTCGTCGAGTTGCAGCAAATCTTCTTGGCGCAGCAGGTCCGCCAGGACACGCTCGTAATCCGCCATCGCATGCCTCCGCCCAAGCAGCCACGTAAAAAGGCGACCCCTCCGCGAAGAGGAATCGCCCAAACCGGTCGGGGCGAGAGGATTTGAACCTCCGACCCCCACAACCCCATTGTGGTGCGCTACCAGGCTGCGCTACGCCCCGGCGTGCCCAGACGATACCATACACCGGGTCCAAGCGTCAAGCGAGCGCGCGCCACGCCATACGAACTACTTGCCCTTGACCTTGCCCGCGATCAACACCCAGAAGACGGCGATCACGATTGCGCCCAGCAGCGCAGCGATGATGCGCACACCCTCAAGCGCGAAATCAAAGGGCAGGAGCACATACGTCTGGAAGAGCAGAGAACCGATGATCGTGACCACAATTGCCGCGACCTGGCTGCCGACTTTGCGGCCAGTCAACTGCTCGGTAACGAAGTTGGCGATAACCGCGAGCGCCGCGATGATGATCAGGCCGATCAGCGTCAGCTTATAGCCGTTCGCGGGATTGCCGAAGACGCTGATCGCCAGCCACGTCTGATGGAAGAGTTTGTCGAGGAAGCCGCCGTCCGTGGGGATGAAATTGTAGTTCGACACGCCTGCCAGCACAAACATGTTTCTGTCTCCTCCGCGGGCGCTCGCCCGCCACAAAGTTGGGCCGCGTCGGCCCGGGATGAAGACTCCGCTGTGCCCTGCAACGCTGCGCCAGGATGAATGCGGCACGACGCTCAACCACAGAGCGCTTGCCCGCATGCTACACGACCTGTCAAACGCTGGCAAGTGGGCGGTTGCCATACAGGCGCAGGACCCTTCGTATTCAGCAACCGACGTGCCAAAAAGAACGGGGCAGTGTTAACGTTCCCAGGCGAGCCGCAATCTGCGAGTGGCCGCTACAATCTCACTACCAGGATCACAAACCACTCCCCAGCGCAACAGGAAGGGATCGCCACATGGAATACCGACGGCTTGGGCGTTCGGGTCTGCGCGTCTCGGTGATCGGGCTGGGCGGCAACACCTTTGGCCGCTACGCCGACGCCGAGCGCACGGCAAGCATCCTGCGTCGCGCCATCGACCTCGGCGTCAACTTGGTGGACACAGCGGACATCTACGGCGCCGGTGCCTCAGAGGAGCTGATCGGTAAGGCGCTCGCGGGCCATCGCGACGACATCCTCATCGCCACCAAGGTCGGCATGCAGTACGGCGAGGGACCCAACGAAACGGGTTCCTCTCGCGGCCATATCCTCGCCAGTTGCGAGGCGAGCCTGCGCCGCCTCCAGACCGATCACATCGATCTCTACCAGATCCACCGCTTTGATCCCGAAACGCCACTCGACGAGACGCTCGCCGCCCTCGACGATCTCGTGCGATCGGGCAAGGTGCGCTACATTGGTTGCTCGAACTACGCCGCCTGGCAGATCGTTCGCGCGCTCTGGATCAGCGACCGCCAGCATCTCGCGTCCTTCGTCTCCGTCCAGCCGGAATACAACTTGCTCGCCCGCGACGTCGAGCGCGAACTGCTGCCCTGCTGCGAAGCACTCGGTCTCGGCGTGATTCCCTTCTTCCCGCTGGGCGCCGGCATCCTCACCGGCAAGTATAAGCCAGGTGAGCCGCCGCCCGAGGGCACGCGCGGCCACAACAATCCTGCCTTCGCGCGTCGCCTGCAATCCGCCGCCTTAGAGACGGTGCAGCGACTCGACGCCTGGTCGCGCGAGCGCGGCCACACCGTCGGTGAGCTTGCCCTCGCCTGGCTCGCCGCCCAACCCGCCGTCTCTACCGTCATCGCCGGTACGACACGCCCCGAGCAGGTAGAGGCCAACGTCCGCGCCGGCGAGTGGAAGCTCAGCGCCGACGATCTCGCCGCCATAGAAGGCGTGCTCGTGGGCGGAGCAGGCTAGCTAACGCGCTCACTCACGAGATCTTCTGCAGTTTGGCGAAGGCGGCGTCAAGTTCCTTCTTGCCGGCGCGGTTAAACGTCACCACGACCGTCGTCGAGCCGGCGTTTTCGCTGACCTTCAAGACAATGCCCTCGCCGAAGAGCCGGTGCATCACCCGATCGCCCGGCTGCAGCGCGACAGGCTCCGCGTCGGCGGTGGCCGCGGCGGGTGATGGCGCATCGTCGAAGGTGGTATCCATCGGTGGCACGTAGGCCGGCGGCCGCGAGCTATAACCCCCCGAGCTGCCGCCGCGCTGACCGGTTGGCGCGCTGCCCCAGCGCCCGATGCCCGCGGCGCGCCCCGTTGCCGACCCGCCCGCCGGGATCGCCGGGTGTTGCGTGCGCTGCCGCGTGGCGACGACCAGCGCGGCGGGGATCTCGTCTAAGAATCGCGACGCCTCCTGAAAGTTGCTGTTACCGCCGTAGAACGAGCGGCGAAAAGCGCGCGTCAGATAGAGCCGCCGCATGGCGCGTGTGATGCCCACGTAGGCCAGCCGGCGCTCCTCCTCAAGCTCTGCCTGGTTTTCGAGTGATCGCGAGTGGGGCAGCACGCCTTCCTCTAGCCCGACGATGAAGACCGCGGGATACTCCAATCCCTTCGCCGCGTGCAGCGTGATCAGCGTCACCGCATCCTTCTCGTCGGCGACCAGCGTGCCGTTCTCGCCGGACTGCGTTGTATCGGCGCCGCCGACCAGCGCCACGTTCTCCAGGAACAGCGCCAGTGCCACATCCGGCTCGATCTCCGAGAAGTCCTCGGCGACACGGCGCAGTTCGAGCACGTTCGCCCACCGTTCCTCGCCCTCGTCTGTGCCGTCACGCAGTTCCGCGGCATAGCCGCTGCGCTCCAACAAGCGGTCGATCAGTCGCGGCAGCGGCTCCTCCTGAGCGAACGTCCGCAGATCCGTCAGTAGCGTCGAGAAGCTGGCCAGCGCGCGCTTGCCCGCGGTCGCCAGCGTCGGATGCTCCTCGACCAACGACAGCGCATCCACCATCGAGAGGTGCTTCGTCTGCGCCCACGAGCGCAGCTCACCGAACGTCTTTGGGCCAATCTTGCGATTCGGCACATTGATCACGCGCTCCAGCGAGACGGCATCCAGCGGGTTGGCGATCAGGCGCAGGTAGCCAAGGACGTCTTTGATTTCCTTGCGGTCATAGAACTTCTTGCTGCCGATCACCACATAGGGCGTCCGCGAGCGGAAGAATTGCTCCTCAAACGCGCGCGACTGGGCGTTAGTGCGATACATCACCGCCACATCGCGTAGATGAAACCCTTCATTGCGCACCAGCCGATTGATCTCGTTGGCGACATACTCGGCTTCGGCCTCCTCGTTGTACGCCTCGTGCAGCGCGATCTTCTCGCCGCCCGCCGTCTGCGTCCAGAGCTTCTTGTCCTTCCGCGTGCTGTTCTGCCGCACCACGCCGTGCGCCGCGTCGAGGATCACCTGCGTCGAGCGATAATTCTGCTCCAGCATGACGATCTGCGTCGCCGGGAAGTCCTGCTCAAGTTGCAGCAGCACCTTCGGGTTCGCGCCTCTCCAGCTATAGATCGAGTTGTGCGTGACGATGCCGTTCGCAATGAAGTTGTGTGTCCGCTTGATGTCGAGATCGTAGACTGGCGCGGTCAGTGGGACGGACTCGACGGATTCAACGAGGTCGTAGTTGCCCTCGGCATCGAACATCACCATACCGGTTCGTACAGACGCCGCGGGCAAGAAGGTCAGCGCCTTGTTCTCGATCACCTCATTCGTGCCATTCTTGCCGAGGCACGCGACGAACATCATGTCCGCGCTGATGGTCTGGCAAATGCGCTCGGCCATGTCGATCACGACGGACATATCAATGCTCATCGCCTGACAGCGCCAACTCGATGTCCCAGCCGCCGGCTTCTCGTCGCGCACACGAAGTCCCAGCGCCTCCAATGCGTTGCGCGCCTCAGGATCGTTGCCGACGAGCGCCAGCCGATGCATGGGCGCCCCGCCACGCCGGTCGGCGCAGAGAGTGATGACGACATGGTGCCGATTCGAGTTGCGCGAGCGAGGGCGGAAGTGCGGATAGTTGAGAGAAAGTCCCATGTCCGCGAGTAGACGCTTGCCATTCGTCTCGGTGTCGAAGGCCTCGAAAATGCGGCGTATGTAGGTGGCATCATGCACCAAGCCGTTAACTGAGCCGCCCTTTCGGGGTGTGAACGGCAGCGTCGGGATAGCGTAGCGCAGCGACAAGATGTATTCGTGGACGCGCGCTTCGTTCTCATTCTCGTGGGTCGAGATGATCCACGCCGCATCAGCATGTTCTTGCCGTGTCCGCTGCATGAAACCCACAACCGGCTTCACCTGCCCGTTGGTGTAGACCTGCGATGTGCCCAGGCGGAAGCCAACCCCACGCTTGTGCATCAAATAGGTGTGATACATCTGCGGCGTGATGCCCAGTCGGTATCCCGCGAAGTGCATATGCTCCGGCGTGCTGACAAGCGTTCGGCCAGCACGCGTGGTGATCTGGATGCCCTCGTCGCGCCCCTCGCGCTTGGCCGCCGCCAGGACCGTGGCCGGGCGAAAATCGCCGCTCCCATACGCCGAGAGGACTCTGTCGCCTTCACGAATCTCCTCAATTGGTCGTAACGTCCCATCGCCCATCGTGATCATCGTGCCCTTGACCAGGCACTGATCATCGTCCGCGACAGCGCAAATATTCCTGTGTCCCGGCGTCTCCGGCGTGCCGCCGGCGAGCAGCCGCACCAGTTCATACTGCGCGGTGTTCGTGTCCTGGAACTCGTCCACATGGAGGTAGCGGTAGCGGTTCTGGTACTGCCGCAGCACCTCGGGATTGCGTCGCCAGAGCTGATACGTCAGCAATATCAAATCGTCGAAGTCGGCGGCGTTGTTTTCACGCAACAACTCCTCATAGCGCTTGTAGACTCGCGCCGCCACCTCTTCGAAGTACTTGTTCACCCGCTCGGCGAACTGCACCGGCGTGAGCAGATCATTCTTCGCCCGCGAGATGATCGCGTGGATCGTGCTCGGCTTGTACTGCTTCTCGTCCAGGTTCATCTCGCGTAGCGCCTGCTTCACCAGCGACTGCTGATCGCCGTCGTCGTAGATCGCGAAGTTGTCGGAGATGCCCAGCCCTGCGCGCTCGCCCTCGCGCCGCAAGATACGCGAGCAGATCGCGTGGAAAGTGCCGACGCCCAGATCGCGCGCCGCCGGACCCACCAGCGCCTCCAGGCGCTCCTTCATCTCGCGTGCCGCCTTGTTGGTGAAGGTCACGGCCAGCACATTCCACGGCGCGACCCGCCGCTCGGCGAGGATGTAGGCGATGCGATGCGTGATCACACGCGTCTTGCCGCTGCCGGGTCCGGCCAGCACCAGCAGCGGCCCCTCGGTGGTCGTCACGGCGAGGCGTTGCGGTTCATTCAGCCCACGAAGCAGGTCGTCGGCGGAGGGTGCGGGCGGCTGAGTCATGGAGACATCTATCCTTTTTTTGGATGTTACCAATGGTGGCGAGTCGTCGCAGGCTACGTGGCGCAGAGGTCGTGAAGGGGGTCGTGATGTGGCTGAGGGCGACACGCCACCTCTGCGCGCCAGCCTGAATATTGTACGACACGCAAAGCCAGCCGGCGTTTCGTTTGGTACGGATGTTCTCGCTCCCCCTTGCTGGAGCGGCACGCAGAAGCGCCTCACGAGCGCAACCAGCACGACCACCACAGTGTTATACAGAGAGGGCCCGCGAGGCCGCGCGCACCACGATTCGCCCCACTCTGTCAGGCTGCACTGCCCGCTAGCGAAGAGGAGACGGCCACGCCATGGACATCAAGCTCGAACTGGTGATCATTCCCGTCACCGACGTAGACCGCGCCAAGGCGTTCTATGTCGACCAAATCGGCTTTCATGCCGACCACGACCAGCGCGTCAGCGATCAAATTCGTTTTGTGCAACTGACCCCTCCCGGCTCTGCCTGCTCCATCGCCTTTGGCAAAGGTCTCACCGACGCCGCCCCCGGATCGGTCAAGGGCTTGCAAGTGGTCGTCTCCGATGTTGCCGCCCTCCGCGAAGAATTGGTCGGGCGCGGCGTCGAAACCAGCGATGTGCAGGTATTGGACTGGGGCTCGTTCATCTATTTCAGCGATCCCGATGGCAACCGCTGGTCAGTGCAGCAACTGCCCAAGCGCGACTGACCAATACCCGCACTGCCGCACCTCCTGCGCGCATGCCCTCGCCCGCTCGGGTGGGGGCAGCATCATGATCGTCCCGGCGCTCTCCCGCCCCACGCCACAACTCGCGGCCGACACCATAGCATGCGACCTACGCGGCTCGCGGGCCAGATCCGTAACTGTGGCACCCCAACCGCCCGCACGCCGTCGCCGCGCGTCGAACCGTGATATACTGTGGCTACCTCTTTGAGCCGCATATGTGAGCCAGCAAATGCGCCCCCAAATGCGCCCCCATATCTCCCCACCACACCGCAAGCCTGCGAAACCCGCCACACCTCAAGTTCTCGCGTCACCGGTGGACCGATCCCCACCAAGTGACGTGCCCATAGGAAATCGAAAAACCGGCAAGATCGGCAGAAACGGATCATGTACCATGCCGCATTTCGGCAAAAACGGCAAAAACGGCAGCATCGTTAAGAAATGCTGCGTGGGCACGCGCGGCCAATTTTTCAGCAGTTTCGCCAATGCGCCGCGCCGTAAAAGTGAAAAACCGGCAGAAACGGCAAGATTCGCATTGCTCCTCCACGCGGTCCGTAGTCGCGCACGCAGACCGTCGGGCAACATCGGCCTCGAATCGTCCGCATGAATGCACTTGCGGAGGTGTAGGGCGACTCTCCCCTGAGAGCGCACAACATGCTGCCGCTTGCGTTCTCTGTCGTCGTCAAGTAACGTCTGCATCAAGAAGCACTTCAAACGGCTCAGCAAACGCCCTTGAGGTCAAGTAAAGAAGCATGGAAGAATGTCGACCATCCGTTGCCAGGTAACGCTGTTTAGCATCGGCTCATCGACCATTCTGCGGCTGCCTGAGAGCGCCAGCGCGCAGTTGCCGTCGCGTGGGCAGGTGATGGTAACCGGGACGCTCAATGGCGTCCAGTTGCAAACGCCGCTTGAGCCAGATGGCCGAGGAAGCCACTGGTTCGCGGTCGATCAAGCCCTGCGCGCGGCCGCTGGTGTTGAAACGGGCGACACGGTGACGGTCGAGATTGCACCCAGCAACGACTGGCCTGAACCCGAGGTGCCAGCCGATCTGCAGCAGGCGCTCGCCGGCGATGCGAAGGCGCGGAGCCTCTGGACGCAGACTACCACCCTGGCGCGTTGGGAATGGATCCGCTGGATACGCTCAACCGGACAATCTGAAACACGCAAACGGCGGATCGAGGTCGGCCTCTCCAAGATGAGAGCCGGCGAGCGCAGGCCATGCTGCTGGAATCGTAACCTCTGCACCGAGCCCGCTGTATCAAAAAATGGGCAACTCCTCGAACCCGCCAACATCGCGAGCAATTGAAATGATCTGCACGACGGTCCAGGCGGTTCGCGGATCCACAGGAGGTCTCCGCTCTCGCCTTTGCCCTCACCGACCTACGTGCCGCCAAGGTCTTGTCGCTAGGTATACTTCGGCACACTCGCCAATCGAGGCACGCACACTTCTCAGCGCTGCGAGCAACCCCCGAACAAGGAGGATAGTGTAGTGATACGCGCCACCCCATATACCATCATCCGGCGCCACACCCTCTCCGCCGAGCAAGGCGAAGCCATCCGAGAGCTGCGCCAGGTGTGTAACGCCGCTGAAGGACTCGACCTCAAGCTAGAAATCGCCGAGGTGGAAGCAGACCCGCGCCAGACGCGTGGCCGCAGCCAATTGCTAGCGCTCAATCCGGACGGCGTGCTCGTCGGCTACGCTTCGCTCGACTTCGGCCATGAAACCGAGATCTGCGGCATGGTGCATCCCGCGCAACGCCGCCAGGGTATCGGGTCCGCGCTGCTGGCGGCCGCCTGCGATGAATGCCGCTCGGTTGGCGCGGCGCGTGCGCTGCTGATCTGCGAAGATGCCTCGTTCTCGGGGCAATCCTTCGTGACGCGCCACGGTGCCACGCGCGCCTTCGGCGAATACCGCATGGAGTGCGCCGCTCCCCCCATGCCGCCCGACGACGCATGGCCCTCGGCCGCTCGCCTACGCATCGATCGCGCGGGACCGGCAGACGTCGAAGATATCGCCAGCGTCCAGGCCGTCGCATTCCACGATGCGCGCGACGAGGTCCGTGACGTCGTGCTCGCGGGACTGGCGGGCGCCGAAGAGCGGTTTTATATCGCTCGTCTCGGCAGTGTGCCCGTGGGCAGCCTCAAAGCGTACACGCCGCCTGGCCGCGCGGGCATCTACGCCTTCGGCGTTGCGCCGGGGTACCAGCGTCGCGGCTTCGGACGTCAAATCTTGCTGCGCGTCATGGCCGAACTCGGCGCCGAGGGGCACGCTCAGATCTGGCTCGAAGTAGACCAGGAGAACGCGCCCGCCTTCGCGCTCTACCGCGCACTCGGTTTCGGCATCACCACCGCCTACGGCTACTTCATGATCTCGCTCTGAAAAGTGTAAGAATTGTGGCCGTTACGCAAGAAGTGTTGCGCCACCGACCGCCTATTCGTCTCTAGTTGGAGATATCGATGGCGAGCGCCCGACCGGGTGCCGCGCGCTAGTCCCCCGATGACCGTCGGGAGAGGAGTTCTCCGCCGTGCAGCGATCTCCAACACTTGTCGAGCGCTTTCTTGCCGAAGCCCTCGGCACCTTCCTGCTGACGTTTATCGGCGGTGGCGCCGCCGCCGAACTCGGCCAGCAGTTGCACGCCACCAACACGCCCTTCAATTACGCGGCCTTCCTTCCCGTGGCGTTGGCGCATGGCTTCGCGCTCTTCATTGCCGTGATCATCATCGGCAAGATCTCCGGCGCCCACGTCAATCCGGCCGTCACCCTCGGCCTCGCTAGCATCGGCCGCATCCCCTTTGGGGACGTCCCCGCGTACATCGTCGGGCAGGTCGTCGGTGCGGTGGTTGCCGCGCTCGGCATTCTGGTCGTCTACGGCAAAGACGCCGCTACGATCGGCAAGCTCGGCGCGCCGTCGCTCTCGCTGAACACCGGCGTCGTCCAGGGTATGTTCATCGAGGCCATTGGCGCCTTCATCCTCATCCTCGCAGTCGTCGGCTCCGCGGTGGATAGTCGCGCACCTGCCGGTTGGGCAGGGCTCACCATCGGTCTCGCGCTGGCAGCCATCATCGTGGTCATCGGTCCTGCCACCGGGGCCGCTGTCAACCCGGCGCGTGCCTTCGGCCCCGATCTGGTCGACGTCTTCTTCGGCGTCAGCGTTAACTGGGGCACTTATCTCGTCACCTACCTCATCGGCCCACTCATCGGCGGAGTCGCCGCAGCCTTCACCTACGGATTTATCGCTCGCTTGCCCCGAACCTCCTCGGCCGTTCGCCGCCCCACCGTTCGCCGCTAGCCCGCCCGCGGAGCACGGCTTTCAGACTAACCCGCTCGCGCTCGTCGCCACGTGTGGCAGTGTGCGTCGAGTAGTGAGCGGGCGTCGTCGAGGATCGCCGAAGAGTCGCGTCGGGCAGTCCGCACGCGGCGTATGGCGCTTCAAGGATCACTTTCCCAGCATCACCTCAGTCGACTTGATCACCACCATCACGGCATCTCCCACTCGCAGCCCAAGCCGTTCGACCGAGCTCCGCGTGATCACCGAGACGACCTCCTGGCCGCCGATCTCTACCGTCACCTCGGCCATCAGACCCTCCGTCCTCACCTCGCTGATAGTGCCGCGAAGCTGATTGCGCGCGCTGATTTCCATACCATGACCTCCTGTGATGCATGCCTCGCCGCTGCCGATGACGCGCGGCGCTCAGGCGCCTGTGGGCGACAAGATACTCTCGGCGCCGAATTGGCGGCGCAGCAGCCCTCGAAACGCGTCCCGCAGCACAACCTTCAGCAGCACGCGCTGGGCCAGCACCCCTATCCGGCTGCTGGGCGCGAACGACTTCGCGAGAGCAATAGCGCCCTGCTGTTGTCGGCGAACGTAGGGCATCATCCGCGCTTCGTACCTGAGAATCGCCGCCTCGTAGTCGTCGCAGTCGCGCAGCGCCTCGGCGAGCAGATAGGCGCCGCCCATCGCCAACGACGCTCCCTGCCCCGAGATCAGCGTCGGGCAGTATGCGGCGTCGCCGACGAGCGCGACGCGGCGCTTGTGCCAGATGGGCATGCGAATCTGGCAGACGGCATCCATGAAGATCGACTCGGAGTCCGATGCGTCGCCAAGGAGTTGCGAGGTAATCCACCCCATTCCCGCAAACACCTCACGCAGCCGCGGCAGGCGTTCGTCGCGCGCCACTCGCTCGGCCTCCGCCTGACGATACAAGAAGAACGTGTTCATCATGCCGTCATGCACGCTGACGTAGGCGCCCACCATGCGACCTGGCTCGACATACATCTTCCAACTCTGGCCGATCCCGTAGCGATCGGCGAGTGCGAAGCTGGCGACGGTGTAGCCGAGGTAATGGCTCACCTGCTCCTCTGGGCCGAACACCAGCTTGCGCGTGGCAGAGTGCACCCCGTCCGCCCCGACCACCAAATCGAACGCATCCCGACTGCCGTCGGTGAAGGTCACGCTCACTGCATCCGCAGCGGCATCGAGGTCGCGAACCGACAAACCAAAACGCACCTCGACCGCCCCGCCGAGCGCGTCAAAGAGCGCCTCTTCGAGCGTTGGGTGCATGAGAGCCAGGTACTTCCCGTACATGACGCGGCGCATGAGGGAAATCCGCAACGTGGCAACCGGCCTCCCCGCCCGATTGACGTAGGCGATGTACTCCATGGGGATACTCTGCGCTGCGAGCCGATCGATGATCCCCATGCGTTCGGCCACGTCGTAGCCCGTGCCATAGAAGTCGATGCCGTATCCATCGCGACGAAGTCCAGCAGACTGCTCGATCACGAGTGGCGAATGGTTGTACTGCTGTAGCCAATAGGCCAGCGTGAGGCCGGCGACGCCTCCGCCTACGATCAAGACGCGCATCAATGCCTCCATTCGTGCTGTCAGTGCCGCTTTGCGATACAGCGTAGCACCTTCGCGTGGGGCAGGTTATGCCGTCTGAGGGATGACGCTCGATTGTCAACGTCGCCTGTGCGCAGATAGCGCCGAGGCCAGGCAACCAGCAAAGCTGGGTCAGCGTTTGCCGGGTCAGCGTTTGCCGCGAGCGAGCGCGACCACCGCCGCGAGAATCAGCGCGCCGCCGGCGAGTTGCAGCGGTTGGATAGTCTCGCTGAGGATCAGCGCGGCGAGGACCACCGTGACCACCGGCTCCAGGGTGGAGAGTGTCGAGGCGTCGGTCGGTCCAACTAGGTTCAGACCGGCGAAGAACGTCACCGTTCCCGCCACCGTCGAGATCAGCGAGAGCCCGAGGATCGCGAGCCAGCCGAGTGCCGTCTGCGGGAGGGCGACACCGCGCAGCCCGGCCAGCGCACAGTAGACGAGCGCCGTCGCCACAGTGATCACGGTGGACGAGGAGAGGACGCCGGCCCCAGGTGTCACGCGGCTGCTGATCAGGATGTACACGGCATAGATGCAGGCGGTGAGCAGGCCCAATGCGATGCCAACCGAATTGTCGCCAGCGGCGGGTCCGATCGTCAGCGCCGTGCCCGCCAGCGCGACGATGAGGGCAGCCAGCTTGAGCGGAGTCAGCCGGTCGCGCAGAATCAGCACGGCCAGTATGGTGACGATCGCCGGGTACAAGTACAGCAGCAACGAAACCAGCGCAGCGGGGATCAGCGTCAACGCGGTAAAGTACGTCAGCCCCTGGCCAGCGCGCCCGATCGCGCCGAGCAGCGTGAGTTGGATCACCACCCGCCGGCGCGGCAACGGCGCCCGACGCACTGCCTGGAAGACGACGAGGCAGAGTGCGGCGATGCCGAACCGCAGCGCGAGGGCTGTATAGGTGTCCGCACCGGCGGCGAAGGCGAGTCGGGCGAAGATCGATGTGGCGCCGAAACAGCATGCCGACACGAGGATCATCAGCAGGCCGAGCCAACGGTGCGAAGGTGAAACGACGACCGGTGCGGCGACAGGAACAGACTTCATACCGTTGAGTATCACACGCCTGGGAAGCCCCAGGCGAAGTCACACCTCGGCGTCCGCTGGCAGGACGGTAGGCGTCTCGACGCGATCTTGCGCCGCGTCGGTGGCGTCTTCATCCTCGGCCATCGCCAGCGGGGGGTCGTCGAGCGGGATCGGCGTTGTCATCGAAGGAATCATCCGACTCTGCGCCACGCTGCCGCGCAGCATTCCGCGCCAGGCATTCTCTAACACAGGTCGCAGCCTCGTGAGGCGTAGGCGTGTCTCCATCAGATAGCGACCATAGCGCGTGTCGGCGTCTGCCCCGCGCCACAGATCCTCGGCGTCGAGCGCCTGACCAACCGAACCTTGCACCTGTTGCAGCAGATCGATCGTCTGGTTGAGCACGACCAAGAGATCGCCTTCCACGAGATCGATGCGCCGTAAGAGGCCGCCGAGCGAAAAGCCGCGATGCCAATTCATCGCGACACCGTGGAACGACTCGACGATGCCGGGACTCAGCGGCAGCCCCTGCTCGTACTCGACCTGCACGACGCGCGCTCGCGCGGTGCCGATTTCGCGGCGCAGTTGCGTCAGCCGCTGAGTCAGGTAGTTCAGATTGCGCAACGGTCGATCATCGTCGAAGGTGAACCAACTAATCGCCTCGGCAAGCTCCGGCGCGGTGAGACCGTCGAGCGCGCCGTTCACCAGCAGTTCCACCAAGACGATGCCGGCGGGGTGGAAGAGCGCGCGGAGCAGCCGCCCCTTGACGCTGAGATCGTCGTCACGGTCGATATGACGCATCGCCCGCAGCACGGCGACCGTACCCTCAAGCTCCGCAAGCGCGGCGCGGCTGAGGAGCGTGTTTCTGCGCTCCTGCTGGCGATGCCGCGAGCGGTTGCCCCGGCCCTGCGGCGCCACGTCGAAGTCGACGTTCTCGCGCGCCTGGTACCCTCCGCCGCGCCGTTGGAACTCGCGGAGGCTCGCGGCCAAGGCCATCCGTAGTCGCGCCAGATCGTGCGGACGCCAGAGATTGAGCACGGTGTTGTAGCGCACCGTGAAGGCGCTGTTGACGGGCAACAACGGCGCGGTCAAGGCGGCGAACGATGGCTCGAAGGCGTCCCACGGCGAATAGAGCAAGACGGCCGCGCCCTTGGCGTCCATGCCGCGCCTCCCCGCGCGCCCGGTCAGTTGCTGATACTCATTGGGCGTCATCAGGCGCATCTGGGTGCCGTCGAATTTGCTCATGCTGCCGAGAACCACGCTCCGCGCGGGCATGTTGATGCCCAATGCCAACGTATCGGTGGCGAAGACGGCGCGCAACTCACCTCGCTGGAAAAGCGTCTCGACCATTACTTTCAGCCCTGGCAGGAGGCCCGCGTGATGATAGGCCAACCCGCGTGGCAGCAGAGCGGTGAGGCGCTGCACCTGATCCAGCTTCTGATCGTCCGTCGGCAGGCGGCGTACCCACTCCTGCACTTCTGCCTGCAAGCGCGAGCGCTGTTCAGGATCGGTGAGCAGGTGGCTCTTGGCGCTTTCCGCGGCCACTTCCACCGCCTTGCGCCCCGGCAAGAAGTAGATGCAGGGCAGCAGTCCGGCATCGCGCAGCGACGTCAGCACCTCGCCTGGCTCCGGCGCCAGGCGCTCTGTCGGCGCTTCGTTCGCCGCAGGCGTTGCAGCCCGTGCGCCACTCTGCTGTCCATCGGCTGGCGGTGCGGAAGACGCGGCGCCGTCCTGTGACGTGTAGACGGTGACGCGCGCCGGCGGTTCATCCTCGTCGCGCACGCCGTAGCGACGTAGGCGCGCGCGCATGCGTGCAGCCTTAAGCTCTCCGCCGAGATCCGGGAAGCGCTCTCTACGGTTGCCCTCGGCATCTTGCACGAGATGCAGTTTGCCGTCGAGGTAGAAGAAGTGGTCGAGGGGGACTGAGCGTTCTGTGTGGTAGACGAGCGACGTCGGCCCATGGACATGCTCGATCCAGCGGCGCAGCTCATCGGCGTTGCTGACCGTCGCGGAGAGGCCGACCAGCGTCACGTGTTTCGGCGAGTGAATGATCGCCTCTTCCCAGACAGGTCCGCGACCGGGATCGCTGAGATAGTGCAACTCGTCGAAGATCACGCAACCCACATCCGAGAGTTCTTCATCCAAGGCGGCACGGCGCGCAAGTTCAGCCACGTCATCCGCAGCGGGCGCAGGATCGTCGTCGGAGCGGGTCGCGCGCTCGACAATGGGACGCAGCAGCGCGGCGGCTTCATCGCTCGGCTCGATGCGTGCAGCGCGCAGCCCTTCGAGCAGCATGTTCCGGTAGATCTCGGTCGTCATCACCACGATCGGCGCGCGGGGATTCTCGACGATGTCGCCGGTGAGGAGCCCAACCTCCTCAGCGCCGTAGCGTAGTCGGAAGTCGCGAAACTTCTGATTGGACAGCGCCTTCAGCGGCGCAGTGTAGATCGCGCGGCGTCCCGCGCCGCGTGCCTGCCAGATGGCAAACTCGGCCACGACGGTTTTGCCGGTGCCAGTGGGCGCCGCGACCAGCACCGAGCGTCCGTCCGCAAGGTGACGCGCGCCCTCGAGTTGGAAGGGATCGAGGGGAAAGGCTCCAGTGAAGCGAAGCGCTCCACCATCGCAATCGCGGCGTAAGAGAATGAAGGCGGCTCCGGGTTAATGAGCTCGACGCTTCGACTGGCCTCGACACCGGAGGTGCGGCGCATGGTAGGTGGTCGGCCACGTTGCCCGAAGTCCTCCTGCCGCTCTCGGCGCCGCCTGCCGCCGTGCGGACGTTCACTGCTCACGATCTGCCACCCATCCAACTGGTCTCACGCGATCCTATGCTCGCTAGCGTACCATGTCGGCGCGCGCACTGTGCGCTCCGCTCGGTAGAATCACCCAGATCATGCCCGGCGCTGCCTCGATGCGCAGCGGCGTCACTGCGCAGATCTCGCCATCCAGTGTCACATCTGCTGGAGTGGGCGTCGACAATATCGCCGTTCGCGCCTGATAGCGTGTGACGCCAGGGACGATCCGTCCTCGGATGTCTACCGCGAGCATAGAAGCGTTGTCGTCACCTCTACCGCTGGCGCTTCGCGGGCGTCCGCGACTTCCCAGTTGCTGCAGCGCATCCAGCGCGGCACGCGCTACAGCCCCGAAATCTTGTGGCGACGGCGCCTCGATCACCACGAGGTCGAGCAGGGCGTCGCGCGTGTCCACCTCTTCAAGGCGGAAATTCCAACGCCCACCGAAAATGGGCAGATTCACGGCCGCTATTTGCAGCACCCGTCGCTTTAAGTGAACCACGCCCGCGTCATCCGGCGCCGCCGCGTGCGGACTGCGGCGCACAACGCCCTCCAGCGTGAGTTGCGCCTCAAGTGGCTCGAAATGCGACATAGTTTCCACTGTCGCGGCGGCGTAGTTCAGCCGTCCCCAGCGCTGCCGGCGAACGACATTAGTCGCCAGCCGTGCGAATTCGACGTTGACCCCTAACGTAAGCGCATGCAGGAAATATGCCCAGTGGTGGCTCTTCGCCTCCGCCACGGTCGCGCTATCCACTGCACCCGCATTCTCTGGCACGCCGAGTACCCGGCCAACATCAATCGGCGTTGGCACGCCCGTCGCAAGCGCATCTACCGCTCCGCGCAGGTCGAGCGGCAGCCGCAACGAGCGTGCGGTATCGTTCGAGGTGCCGAGCGGCACGATCCCCAGCGGAAGTCCGCTGCCGGCGATCTGTGTAACTGTTGCGCCGATGGTGCCGTCACCGCCCGCCGCTATCGCCAGGTCGATGCCTCGCTCGCGCCAGGTGGCTCCCAGCGGAGCTTCGGCGCGGAGCGAACTGACCGAGATTACCTCGGCGGCCGCAATGTTCGCATCCGCGAGCGCGCTACGCAGGGCGGCATTTTGCGCCGCGCGGCCGCTGCAAATCAGCACGGCCTTCCCGTCTGCGCCAGCGCCATGTGGGGGCGGCGCGCTATCTCCGACAAGCTTGGTCATCCAAACACCGATATCACGACTCTCAACCACGGCATTCTAACATACGCTCCGATGCCGCTTTGAGTGACGCACTTCTCTGGGTCACGCCAGGTTGCATCTGCTACAATGCAGGCATCAGGGCAATCGGCCGACGGCTGGGTATAGTGGGGAAGTAGCGATGGCGGAGCAGCAGTCCACGCAGGGGCAAGGTGCGGTGGTTGCCGTCGCTGAGCGACCCGCGCAGACGAAGTCCACCCATGGTGTGGGCCGCCCGCTGCGGCTACTGCGCACTATGGTGCTGCTGGTGCTGGCCGTCGCATTGCTCGGCGCCGTGCCCGCCGCGCTCTCTGGCACCTACTTCGGATTCTGGCACTTGCCGTTCGTCCCAAGTGCCTCGCCGATACCCACCACCAATCGCAATGACCTCGCGCTGCCGCGTGCCGCGTGGGCCGCCATGGCCGCGACCGTGCAGGCGGAGCCGGGGAACGGAGATCCAATCGCCACGCTTCAGCCAGGATACCCCGTCACGCTCAAGGCGAGACGCGCTGTCGGCGCCACAAGCTGGTTTCAGATCACGTGGGCCGGCCCCACCGCATCTTCCGGCGGCGAAGGCTGGGCGCTGGCGAGCGCCTTTACGAGTTACGGCGCGGGCACGACGCCGATCGGCGATATTGGGGCGTTCTCGCCTGCGCTGGCACATGCCGTGTCGTCGCAAGGCACGCATCTCGCTGTTTCCCTGTACTTCACGCGTACGGGATATCTCTACCAGTCAAATGCGGCGCAGTCGTTCGCGCTGGGTGACGGGCTGCGTGGTCCTTTGCTCGTCGATACCTTGGCGAGCGCAGAGGCGGCGACAACACCCACGTCATTGCCGCTCTCACAACTCGTGCAGATTGCCGGTGGCGACAGCGCCGCTTGCATCGCTGCCTACCGCCAACTCGGCGGCAGTTCCGGCTTGGCGAGCTTCCTTGCGGGGACGGGCACAACCGGCATGCAACTTTCCGCGAACGCGTGGTCGTCGGCGCAGGCCAGCGCCACGTCGTTGCTCGTCTTCTACGAGTCGCTACGCGAGGGGCGGATTCTGACGACGGCGGATCGGGTGTTCGCAATGAGCCTTTTGCAGGGCAGCGATACGGCCGTGGTTTCGGCGGTCGGCGGGGCGAGACCATTGGCCGGGAACGGGCCACTCGTCGTCAGCGTCGCGCAGCAGCCGAATGGGTGGACGGTGAGCGCCGTTGGGGTTGCCACCGTTCCTGGCGGCGAAGACTACACGGTCGTCGCGGTGGCGAGCGATCTACCGAGTCAAGCGGCGGCGCAACAGGCGTTAGCGACGTTCTTCGGTGCACTCGCACCCTTCGTTGCCGCGTGACTCCGCACCTGCCTGAACGACGGCGCGCCGGCGCTCGGCGGCGAACGTCGGCATCCGGCACGCCATCGGACGAGGCAAGGTTGCCCGAGTAGAACGACTAAGCGCCTATTGAGGCTGTCAATTGGCGAGGACTGACGCCACTCACCCTGCCCGCGCGTCGCTCGGCGAAGCCGTCGAGACGCGCGACGACGGCGCGGTCGCGGCAGGCTTGTGGCCGACGACCACGGGGAGCAGATCACGGAGTTGGGCGAGCCATGCCGCACCGTCGCCGGTGAAGTGGCGGCGTGGCAGGCGAATCTCGCCGAGGGTGACGCTCATGTCGTTGCGGAAGCGCTTGTAGAGGGCGATGCGATCAGGAGCGACGGTGCGTTTGAGCTTAAGTACGATTTCGCCGTCGCGCATGCCGACATATTCGAAACCGAGTACCGCTGCTTCCGTCTTCAGCCGCACGAGCGCGAGCAGGTTCGCCACAGGTGCGGGGGGGGTGCCAAAGCGGTCGCTCATTTCGGCGGCGATGGCCTCGACCTGCTCTGGCTGTGTGAAGTTCGCCAGGCGCTGATAGAAACTCATCTTGAGGGTGCGGTCGCCGATGTAGTCGTCGGGGATGAAAGCATCCACTGGCATCTCGATGGTGACGGGTGGCCCCTGCGGGCGCGACCCGCGCGCACTTTCGGCTTGCTCGCCCTTCATCTCCAGAATGGCATCGGCGAGCAGGCGCGTGTACAAGTCGAAGCCGACGGCGTTGGCGAAGCCCGACTGTTCCGCGCCCAACAAGTTGCCAGCGCCGCGAATCTCCAGATCTTTCATGGCGATACGGAAGCCGGCGCCAAGCTCGGTCGCCTCGAAGATCGCGCGGAGGCGCTTCTCGGCCACCGGGGTGAGCTGTGTGTCTTTGGCGTCGAGGAAGTAGGCGTACGCCTGATGCGTTCCGCGGCCAACGCGTCCGCGAAGCTGATACAGTTGGGCGAGACCGAAATATGCGGCATTGTTGACGAGGATCGTGTTGGCGTTGGTGATGTCCAGGCCATTCTCGATGATCGTCGTGCTGACGAGCACCTGGAACGCGCCAGAGGCAAAGTCGAGCATGACCTTTTCGAGCTGGTCTTCGGGCATCTGGCCGTGGCCGACGGCGAAGGTGGCTTCGGGCACGAGGCGCTGCAGGCGCTGCGCGAGCGACTGGATGCCGTGGACGCGATTGTGGACGAAGAAGACCTGGCCACCACGGTCGATCTCGCGCAAGATCGCTTCGCGGATCAAGTCGTCGTCCCAGTGACGAATGAAGGTGCGGATAGGCAGGCGTTCCTGCGGCGGCGTCTCGATCACGCTCATGTCGCGGACGTTGACCAGTGCCATGTGCAGCGTGCGCGGGATCGGCGTGGCGGTGAGGGTGAGGACGTCTACCTCCGTGCGCAATTGCTTCAGGCGCTCCTTATGAGCGACGCCGAAGCGCTGTTCCTCGTCGATAATCAGCAGGCCGAGCTTGGGGAAGGTGACGTCTTTGGAGAGTAGCCGATGCGTGCCGACGACGATGTCGACTTTGCCAGCCGCGACGTCTGCCAGGACTTCCTTCTGCTCTTTTTCAGAACGGAAGCGGCTGAGCAACTCGACGCGCACGGGATAGGGCTTGAGACGTTCGGTGAAGGTATTGAAGTGCTGGAGCGCGAGGACGGTGGTGGGTACGAGGACGGCGACCTGGCGCTGGTCGAGCACGGCCTTGAATGCGGCGCGGAGTGCGACCTCGGTCTTGCCGTAGCCGACATCGCCGCAGACGAGTCGATCCATCGGGCGGGCGCGCTCCATATCCGCCTTGACTTCTTGGATGGCGCGGAGTTGATCGGGGGTCTCCTCGAAGGCGAAGGATTCCTCCAATTCTTGGAGCCAGGGCTGCTCCTCGTCGCTGGGGAAGGGGTGCCCCACGGCAACCTCGCGCACGGTATAGAGTCGCAACAGATCGCGCGCAATGTCTGCCACATTCTCTTTCGCGCGCTGCTTGGCCTTGAGCCAATCGCTGCCACCAAGTTTGCTCAGTGCGGGCGCGGCGTCACCCATACCGATGTAGCGCGTGATGCGGTCGAGCTGGTCAGTGGGGATGTAGAGCTTGTCGGTTCCGGCGTATTGGATGAGCAGGTATTCGCGCTCGACGCCGCCGCCGTTGAGCTTGACCAGCCCCTCGAATCGGCCAATGCCGTGGTCTTGATGGACGATGAAGTCGCCGGGGCGCAACTCCGCCAGGAAAGTGGAAGGGGTGCCCGTAGCGCGGCGCATTTCGCCGTGGCGCTTGGACCAGCCGAAGATTTCGGCGTCGCTGAAGACGGAGAGTGCCAGCGAGCGGCTGTGCCAGCCTTCGGGAAAGCGTCCGTGGACGAGGGCGAGCGTGCCTGGGTCGGGCGCCTGGGGTAGATCTGTGGCGGGCGAGACCATCACGGTGCCGTTGTGACCGAGGATCGCTTCGTCGCCGAAGACTTCGGCAAGGCGTCGCGCCTGGCTGCTGACGATGACGACGCGCTGACGATCGGCGAGCATCTTGCGCACATCCTGCGCGAAGGCGCGCATGCGTCCGCCATAGGATTGCGGCGCGACGAGATCGGGCGCCAGCGCGGTGCCCTCGAGGTGCGTGACCGCCGACTCATCGGAAAGGAGCGGGGCGAAACGCAGGTGCGTTCGCGATACGACCGCGTGCTCGACCGCCGGCCAGGGCAGCAACGCTGGAAGCAGCCCAGGAGGATTCTCGCCGTCGCGCTCCAGGCGGTCGCGGACCTCGTCGCCCTGCTCGGCGAGCTCGACGCTCGTGCTGCGTAAGGCTTCGAGATCGTGGAGCACGAGCATGCCCGAGGCTGGCAGGTACGAGAGCAGCGACGCGGGATCGTGGAGGTACGGCAGGTAGAAGGCGATATCGTCAAAGGAGCCACTGTCGCGCAACGTCTCTAGATCGCGCTGCCAGCGCTGGCGAGCATCGGGATGTAAGCCAACCATGTCGAGGGCTTCGAGACGGCGCGCCGCGGCGGGGCCGCGCAGCGCCAGCGCCTCGCGCGCGGGGCCGACGAGCACGGCGGTGAGTGGATTGAGCGAGCGCTGCGTCTCGGGATCAAAGGTGCGGATCGACTCGATCTCGTCGCCGAAGAACTCAGCACGCACGGGACGCGGCAGCGCGGGCGGGAAGATATCGACGATGCCGCCGCGGTGGCTAACCTGACCGGCGTCCTCGACCTCTGGCACGCTCTGATAGCCGAGGCTGAGGAGATGCTGTAGGAGGATGCGCGGGTCGAGTTGGAGTCCGTCGCGGAGTTCGACGATCGATTGGGCGAATTCCTCGGAGGGCATGACGGGCTGCGAGAGGGCGCGGTCAGAACAGACCACGATCATCGCGCCAGCGGGTCGCGACAATGCGGTAAGGACGTTCATACGCGACTTGACGGACTCGGCGTCTGGCAGCAGTCGTTCGTAGGGCAGCGCGTCGCGGTCGGCGTACGGCAGCACCGGGAAGTCGCGACCTATGAGGCCAGTGAGGGCATCGCAGGTACGGTCAACTTCTTCATTGTCGCGGACGACATAGAGTACCGGGCGATCAAGCGCGACGGCGAGCGCGGCGACGAGGTATGGCTTGGCGGATTCGGTGACGCCGTTGAGGACCGGCGCTGCTCCAGTTGTCGAGAGAATCTCGCGCAAGCGGCGAAACTCGTGCCGCTCGGCGAGCAGGGGAAGTAATCCACGCAGCGACAAGGCTTGGCCTCCAAGCTCTCTCTATTCATTCAAAGGATAGTCGTCATAGGACTCAGTGCACTCGACAAGGGGCCATTCCGGGTTGCGGATGTCTCCCAGGGGAGGTCAACCGCAGGTCCCACGCACGAGTGTGTCGATGTTAGCCGTTGAACTTGTTCATGGCAGTTTCGATGCCCTCAGTTACCCAGCAGATGGCTGCTTCGGCGGCGCGCTGGTACGCGGCGTCGAGCTCGGTACGCTCGTCGCCTCGCGGCGCGCTGAGCAGGAAATCAACATTCTCGTCACGGCCATGTTCCGGACGCCCAATGCCAATCTTGATGCGGGCAAAGTCGTTACGGCCAAGCCGCTGAATCGTGGACTCAAGCCCGTGCTGGCCCCCCGCGGAACCGCCAGGACGCAAGCGCACGCGGCCACGCGGCAGATCGAGGTCGTCGCAGATGACGAGCAGGTCGGCGAGGTCGAGCTTGTAGAAGCGCACCAGGTCGGCGACCGCGGCACCGCTGTCGTTCATATAGGTCTGTGGTTGGGCAACGAGGACCTTCTCAGCGCCGAGCATGCCGGAGGCGAGCAGTGACTTGCCGCGATGGCCGTCCCAGTGCCAGCCGTGCGCGGCAGCGATCAGGTCAACGGTGTCGAAGCCGGCGTTGTGGCGCGTATGGGCGTAGCGCAGCCCAGGATTGCCCAGTCCCACGATCAGCTTCACAACGCCACTCCGACCATCCGACCCGCGTCGCGCACAGCACGAAACGGGGCGACCGCTTAGCCGCGGCCCCCTCTGGCTTGCCGTTCGTCACAGGCCCGCCACGCTGTATTGTACCACTTCGAGCTCTGGCGCGGGGCACCTGTACGATGCGGTGCTACTGGGCAAAAAGGTGCCGACGCCCGAAGGCGCCGGCGTGGAAGACGATGTGAACTGACGGGAGGTTAGCCCTGAACCTGATCGGTGGGAGGAAGATCGATGGTGATGCCTGTGTTGAAGGAGGTGAAGTCGATCGTCGCGTTCGAGCCGGTGGACTTCACGCTGAAGCGCACTGGCTGATAGTTATCGGTACGTGCGTACAGATCGTCGGTCGCGGTTGTGTCGGTGGTGTCTTGGCCTTGCACGTGATAGACGTTCACACCGTTGATCTGCTCGGTACCCACGAGGGTCGGATTCGTCATGTCAAAGCTGCCGAGCGAGCCTGTGCCGAAGCCGGAACTGTCAGAGGACGATTTCGTCCACTGAGTGGAAAGCAGCGGAATGCGTGTGTAGGTGGTGCTGGTGGCGTCGTCGCTGACAACGTCGATTTCAACCGCTTGGCCAGCGATCGTCGCTGAGATGGTCATCGAGGCGCGACTGGGCGAGGTGGTGAACTTGCCCGAACCGCTGCCATCGAATGCCGTGCCATCCGCGGAGCTGGAAATCGTGATGGTGAACGCGCCGTCCTTGTAGCTGCCCTTTGAGACGTTCTGCAAGATGCTCTGCGCGCTAGGTGTCGCGGTTGCCGTCGGGTTGGATGCCGCGCTCGTTCCGCCGCAGGCGGACAAGGCAAGCGCCCCTAGCATGACCAGCGTTCCGCCGAACCAGAGCGTCGCTCTGCGCTGTCGAGACATGTGTGTCCTTGGTCCTCCACTGGGTGTCTCAGTGACGATACGTGAGTGGCACGCAAGAGCGCGAAGCCGACGCGCAGCATAGCAGAAAGCGCTGAGTTCGCATACAAGCAATCGTACTCCTAACGATACCTGTGACGGTGAGGTCGGGCTGACCAATGCCATGTCGTGCTTTCATTGGCAGGTTCTGGCCAAAACGCGGTACACTGGCGGCGCGACGTCCGCGCGGACGCGCCACAACGAGGAGGTTTCCGCCGATGCCACTCGATCCTTCGCTTGTCGGGCACGAGACGAGTCCCCAGACGGATACGGTGACGCCAGAGGCTATCGCGCAGTTCGCCGACGCCATTGGCGATGGGAACGCGATATTCCGTGACCCGGAGGCGGCTCGTCACGCAGGATTCCGCAATATTCCAGCGATGCCGACCTTCGTGACGCGCTTTCGCGTGCCGTTTGGCGAGGCAGGTCTCGATCCGGAGCATTCGCAGGTGCTCCACGGCGAGCAGGAGTATACGTACGTGCGACCGCTGTATGCGGGTGAGACGCTGACGGTGCGCCATAAGGTCGCGGCGATACGTCAATCCAGTCGCGGCGGCATGGCGATCTTGACGATGGAGCAACTCTGCGACGACGAGCGCGATCGCGTGGCGACAGGGCGCGCGGTGGTGCTGGTGCGCGACGGAGCACCAGATGCGTCCGCGCTGGCAAGTGCCGCCGGATCGCCGAAATCGCGGCCAGCGGAGCCACAGGGCGAGGCGATCCCAACGCTGACAAAGCAGGTGACGCAGCCGCAGATCGACGCCTATGCGGAGGTGAGCGGCGATCACAATCCGATCCACATCAATCAGGAGGCGGCGCGAGCCGTGGGGCTGGATGGCACGATAGCGCATGGCATGCTGAGCATGGCATTCTTGGGGCAGGCGCTGACCAACTGGATCACGAGCTCGAATGCGCGCGGTGCGTGGGTCGCGCGGCTGCGGGTGCGCTTCCAGGCGATGGTGAAGCCGGGCGATACGCTGACCTGCAAGGGAGTGTTGGGCGCGTCGCGAGAACGACCGGCAGCGCGTGGACCTGTGGATCGATAACCAGCGCGGTGAGCGCGTGATCACCGGCGACGCCGACGTGGCGCTCAGCGGGGCGTAGCTCGGCGCGGCTCGCTGCGCCAATGATCGACTCACGCGGCTGATCGACGCTTGGCGGAGGTGCGACCAACGACGAAGACGACGGCACCGCCGACGAAGAGTCCCGCGCCGCTGATGGGCAGGATTGGCGGAACGGACTCCACAGAGGTAGCGGTGCCGCGGTCGCGGTTTTGCGTGAAGGTTGCGGATGGAGTGGCGGAGGCGTCAGGGGCTGTGGTGCTGGTACCGGCGGAAGGGTCTGACACTTGCGGCGTGCGATTCTGATTGATGCTCGGCACGGTTGCGCTGGGGCTGCCCGAAGTCGTCTGCGCGTTCTGGCCGCTGCCAAGCGGCCCGGTGCTCGCGGCGGTTTGTGAGAGGGCGCCCTGGCTGGCGAGGAGCGTACCTAAGAGCAGCGCGAGGCCAAGCGAGGCCACCAGCGCGCCAGCCCATTGCACGACGCGTGGACCTTGCTGGGAGGGACGGCGACGCCCTGGCGCGGCCGCACGGCGCGGCGCGAGGGATTGCGGCACGGCGCCTGACTCGGGAAGCAAGAACGAACGCGGCGCGACGGGCGTTGGCATGGCGCGGAGCAGACCACGCAGCTCCCGCAGCTCGCGAAGTTCGTCCTGGCAGGCGGCACAGTCGGCGAGGTGCAGCTCCAACTCGGCACGTTCGGCTGGCTCAAGGGCGCCATCGAGGTAGGCGGAGAGGCGTTCCCGTTGGCGCTCCCAGTCTGCCGGATGCTGGATGTTACCTGATGTGCCGCGCTGCATAGCCTGCCCTATTCTGTGTTGCTTGACTCAGTGGATGGACGCTGCGACGTGCGGTAAAGTTCCCCTTCACGGGAGAGAATCGCGCGGAGATGCCCACGTGCGCGGAAGATGCGCGACTTGACGGTGCCGAGCGAACATTCCATCACGCGGGCGATTTCATCGTAGGGCAGGCCCTGGATGTCGCTGAGGATCAGCGCCAGACGCTGCTCGGGGACCAGTTCGAGTAGCGAGCGCTGGATGCGCTTAATGGTCTCGCCACGCAGCGCGATGCGTTCGGGGTCCCATGCCTGCTCGATCAGCGACTGGGGCAGGTGGGCGTCAGCGCTCTGCTCTTCGCGGTCGGCTTCGAGGGTGGCTTCGAGCGAGACAGTGGGGCGGCGGCTCTGCGCGCGGAAGTGATCGAAGCAACCGTTGCTGACGATGCGAAAGAGCCATGCACGAAACGAGGAGCCGCGAAAGCTGGTGATCGCACGGTAGGCGGAGAAGAACGCGTCTTGCGTGACGTCGGCGGCGACATCGGGATCTCCAACCATGCGCATCGCCAGGGCGTACGCCGCGGACTGATGTCGCTCAACCAAGGCGTTGAACGCCTGGCGCTCGCCACGTTGGGCACGGCTGATGAGGGCGAGGTCATGTCGCTGCTCAAGCGCATCCGCGCCGTCGCCGTCTCCCTGACCCATGCCGCCCTCCATCGTCGCGCCGACCGTCTCCCAGTGTAGCTGAGGCTGGCGACGGCGGCAAGGCGTCGCGTGTTGTCCGCGGGTTTGCTCTGTCGGGCGAGTGAACCGACGAGTAGCGCCCTTGGGGCCACCACGCCTCCGCGTTGCCGGCGGCGCTGCTGGCATGCGCGGAGGTGGGGCCATCGACGTATTCGAGCGTGTTCAAGGCTGGCAGGTGGGGCGCAGCGGGCGTGGAGCGGTTAGACGTTGGCGACTTCGCCGGCGCGGGCGAGGAGGCTGGCCTCTATAAAGCGATCCATTTCGCCATTGAGATAGCTATTCGTGTCGCCCTGTTCGGCGTTCGTGCGGTGATCTTTGACGAGGCTGTAGGGATGGATGGTGACGGTGCGGATCTGGTTGCCGAAGTCGGCCTCAACGTGGACGCCTTTGAGCCGCGCGGCTTCGCGCTCGCGCTCCTCGATCTGTTGCTCGAAGAGGCGCGACTTGAGGACGCGGAGGGCGACTTCGCGATTCTGGATCTGCGAGCGCTCGTTCTGGCAGGTGACGACGATGCCGGTTGGCTTGTGGCGCATACGCACCGCGGAGTCGGTCTTGTTGATGTGCTGGCCGCCCTTACCAGTGGCCCGGAAGGTGTCGACTTCGAGGTCTTCGGGGCGGATGACGATTTCGATCGGCTCGTCGCCCAGGTCGGGCATTACTTCGACCTTGGCGAACGAGGTCTGGCGGCGGTGCGCGGAGTCGAAGGGCGAGAGGCGGATCAGGCGGTGCGCTCCAGCTTCGCCGCGAAGGTAGCCGTAGGCATACGGCCCAGTGATGCTGAACGTCGTGCTCTTGATACCGGCTTCCTCACCGGGCATTTCGTCAAGGAGTTCGACCTTGTAGTCGTGGGCCGTTGCCCAACGCATGTAGGCACGCTGGAGCATTTCGACCCAGTCTTGCGCGTCGGTGCCACCGTTGCCTGCGTGGATGGAGACAATCGCGGAGGTAGCGTCGTGCTCGCCGTTGAGGAGCAGCTTAAAGCGCTGCTTTTCGAGCTCTTGCTCGACGGAGGCTGCCTCAGCCTCGACGTCGGCCTGCAACGTGGCGTCGGGAGTCTCGTCAAGCAACGCGGCTAGCTCGCTGAGATCGGCAACGCGCTTCTGCAGCGACTCCCAGGTGGCAAGCTCGGCGCGCAGGCGGCTGAGGAGTTGCATCTGGCGCTGCGCGGAGGTGCGATCGCTGTAGAAGTCGGGTGCGGCGGCGGCACGCTCAATGTCGGCTAATTGACGTTGTTTCTCATCGAGGTCAAAGATGCACCGCGATTTCATCTACGCGGCGACGGAGCGATTCGATGTAATTGGTGGTTTCGCCCATGTGCTCTGCAATCACCTACTCGGTCGTGACCTGAGGGGTCATCGGTTGGTTGGCCGCAAGGTAGCGACCACATCAAAGTGTATCACACCGTCGCATGTCGTGGTGAGTCGCTGCCTTTCGACTGGATGCGGCGGAAAATGCTGCGTGGAGGATGGAATATTCGCTTGAATTCGACATTCACGGGCTGACGCGCCTGGGTAGCGCTGGCGGCATGACCGCCATTTCCGCGACGCGAAATTTCCGTTTTCTTCCGCTTTTTCGCGTTGATCGTCCCCATCTGGGGATGCAGGTGGAAACGACGTGATGGCGAATTTCCGCGTGTCACTCCTG
Source organism: uncultured Chloroflexia bacterium (assembly GCA_963785845.1). Lineage (GTDB taxonomy): Bacteria > Chloroflexota > Ktedonobacteria > Ktedonobacterales > JADMIN01 > CAWAWP01. The sequence goes on from CAWAWP010000005.1 coordinate 118,679, forward strand.
CCATGATGCGCGCTCGCCCGGAGACTAGGTGGGCACCTCATGGGCAGTATCGCACGCAGGGATGCGGAGTGGTAGGGGAAATGGCGGTTGAGTCCACGGACATCTCCGGTCGTCTCCCGCCAGATGCGGCCACGAATGTTTGGGGGAGGGTCAGGGTAATGAGACACCTGGCGAAGGTGAGCGATGCGTGTGTTGCCCCTCCGAGGGTCGGCGACCACTGTCGGCGCTAGTTCGCGTCGGCGGCGGCGCGGAGGGCGCGGGCGTCGTGCGAGTTCGTGGTGGTGCCGAGGCGCAGGGCGATTGTGGTCTGGAAGGGATCGTCGACGAGTATGGTGTCGCCGTGCCGCCTGAAGGGAATGTTGGCGGCGGCAAGGCGGGCAAGGACGTCGGCGCGGGCCGCGTCGGTCTCGAAGTCGATGGTGAAGAAGCGGAGCCCAGCGGTATCCGCAGGCGTTGGGCCGGCGCCACGACTATGCCAGATGTTCATGCCGATGTGATGGTGGTAGCCGCCGGCGGAGACGAAGAGGGCAGACGGCATTTCGGCGACGAGATCGAAGCCGAGGGTGTCGACATAGAAGCGTCGCGCCAGATCAATGTCGGCAATTTGCAGGTGCATGTGGCCAAGGCGGGTGCCGGAGGCGAGACCATTCCATGGAGCGGAAACCGCGTCACCTTCAGCGAGGACACCGCGGAGATCAACGGGATCGACGGCCATACGCACCTGCCCATGATCCCAGGTCCATTCGCTGCGGGGACGGTCGCGATAGATCTCGATGCCGTTGCCGTCGGGATCGGTGAGGTAGAGGGCTTCGCTGACGAGATGATCACCTTGTCCGGGGAGCGGCATGCCGATCTCGAGCCAGTGGCGCAGCCAGCGGCCTAACTCGGCGCGACTCGGGACGAGGACCGCGAAGTGGTAGAGGCCGGTATAGCCAGGGCGATCGTGTGGGAACGGTTTGGCCCCACTACGCTCGGTGAGCAACAGCAGCGGTAACGTTCCCCGCGCCAAGGGTAGCGTTGTCGCCCTCGCGTTCGAGCAATTGCAAGCCGAACGCGTCGGTGTAGAAGGCGAGTGAACGCGCGAGATCGGCGACGCTGAGCGAGAGCAGGCCGACGCGGGTCGCGGGATCGATGGATGGCAGGTGGGACGTGACGGGGGTATCGGTCATTTGCTCGTTGCTCATGGCGGCAGGCTCCTGGCGGACTATCGCGGGTTTTGCTAACTAAGGCGCAGTTACTATACAATGTATAGCATAGGCAGTGAGGGACTGTCAATTGCCCTCGAAGCCGCGTGGCACATCATCGTCCGAGGAGCTTTGCCGTGGAGTTGAACCCTGAAGAAAGGTCACGTTCCGACCTGGAGGCGTCTGTAGAAAGCCATCTGCCAGGTGGGACGAGATTTTGCGGCGTGGCGGCCGCGGTGGCGGTGCTCGGCGACGCCTGGACGTTGCTGCTGCTGCGCGATTTGGCAGAGGCGCCGCGCCGCTTTTCGCAGCTGCATGCGTCGGCGGGAATCAGCGAGCGTGTGCTCGCCGACCGGCTGCGGACGATGGCAGCGAACGGGCTGGTGACACGGCGCAGTTTCGCGGAGGTTCCGCCGCGCGTGGAGTACGCACTGACACAGCGGGGTCGTGACGCGCTGGTGGTGGTTGCCGCGTTGCGAGCATTCGGGGAGCGGTGGCTGCGGCCGGCGGACGACACGGAGTGAGCCGCGGGGATTGTGCGTGCGGCAGGCTCGCGACGGCAGGCAACAGGCGCGTGGTGGTTCGCGGATTGTGTTATTTGACGAGTAGATGGGCGAGGGTGGCGGCGTTGTCGAGCAGCAGCGCGGTGGCGGCGGCGATGACCAGCGCGGCGAGGACGGTGGGCACGCGGAACGGCGCGGAACGAGTTTTGCCGGCTTCGGCGATCTTATCGCGATAGAACTGCAATAAGACGAGATCGTATTGCATGGAGCGCAGATTCTCGTCACTGGTGTCTTGCGTGCCGCTGCGGGGATCGGTGGCGGAAAGGCGGCGGACATGTGACTCAACTTCGGCGCGGCGGGCGGCGAGTCCGGTGAGCCAGGCGTGCCGCCAGCGACGCATGCCGATGTGGTAGGGAAGGGACAGCAAGAGTAGATAGGGCACGACGAGCGCGGCGAGGAAGAGCACGCTGCGGAGGGTCACGCGCAGCGGAATCGACGCCGACGCGGTGACGACGGTGAGGTTGGCGAAGATCGTGCCCTGCCAGCCAAGCGCATGCGTGACGGCCCATGCGGCGACGAGGAGCGTGGTGGAAAGCGCGGCGAGTAGCGTCAATGCCGGCGCGAGGGCGTAGCGTCGTGCGGCGGGCACCCAGGCGGGCGTACCCCCCACTTCGGCGGCGAGGCGAGTGAGCGCGACCAGTAGCACTGGCGTGTAGATGAGCGCTAGCGCAACCAGGCTCACTGTGGCCGCGAGACCACTGCCGAGGGTGATAACCCCGCCGAGGAAGGGGAGCGCGGAGGCCGAGGCGCCGGGGCGCGGCACGATGTCGCGGTAGGCGAGCAGTAAACCGCTGGCGAAGAGCGCGCTGGCGAGTGCGCCCACCGAGACGAGGCCGATCAGCAGCCACCAGCCGCGCAGGAGGCCCGCGGTGAGCGAACTGCCTTCATGGGCATTGCGGGTGCCGTGCGTGGTGGCATAGACCGAGGCACCCAGCACGTGGGCAAGCGGGGCTGGCCCGCGAGCGCCGAGCAGTGGCACAAGGATGGTGGCGAGGATTCCGGCGAGCGTCGCGGTGGCGAGACCGACCGCGTTCAAGGAGGAGCCGGCCACGAGCGCCGCGGCGGTGAGCAGCGCGAGGCCGACGGTAGTGAAGGCGAGCAGGGCGACCGCGGCGCCGCCGAGGAGGTCGAGCAGCACGAGCGGCAGGGGGCTTGCGGAGGCGAGGCCAAAGGCGCCGCGCATGAGGAAGAGCCCGCGACCCATGCGCTGGGGATCGGGAGTGGGGGCAAGGTTTGCTTGCCAGGCGCGCAGGCCCGTGCGGACGAGTGCGACGCGGCGGCGCCAGAGGGCGGGAGTGCGGCGCGGCAATTGAAACTGGTCGTTGCCACTGGCGGTGCGGCACTCTTGTTGGAGCTGACTGACGCGGCGCGCCGCGTAAATGGCGCGCTGGCGGTACTCGGCGTCGGCGCCGCTCTGCTCGAGGCGCTCTTGGGCGACGGATTCCCAGGCGACGGTCGAAAGGCGCAGGTACTCTTCGGCAGCTTCGAAATAGCCTTCGGCGTGGGTCGGCGCAAGTCCGCTCTCTTCGAGGGCACTTGGCAGGGCGGCCAGTTCGCTGGCGAGCACGGTCAGTTCGCTGATCGCCTGGCGCGCGACGTCGGGCGGCTGGAGGGAGCGCATCTGCGCGGTGAGCGTTTGCTCGCGGCCCGCGGCCGGATCTTCGGGCGAGGGTCGTGATTTCGCGACCACGGCGGCGAGGCGCGCCGCGGTTTGAGCGGCCATCGCCGAACGCACGCCGAGCGTGGAGCCTGGTGTGGGTCCGTCGGTCTGCGAGGAGGGCGTCGAGGCCGAGACGCGCGCGGCGACGGCGGCGAGGTCCATCTGGCCCGTGCCGAGTTGTGTGCCAGATCGGGCGGAGGCTGGTGGTAGCTGCGGGACGTTCTCGGGCGACACATTGGGCAACGTCGGTAGGGTAGGATCGAAGCGTGCGGGCAGTTCCGGAGGACGCGCGGGCGGCTGCGAGGCGATGTGAGTTACGGGAACTAGCCGTCGGTCACGCTGTGCGTCATCCGCCGCGGAGGTCGAGCCGCCAGCGCTACCACGCTGGCCTTGCTGCCTGCCAGTATCGTCACGCTGCATCGCCGCCTCCTCACCATCGCATGAGGTTCACCTCGCCCTCGCGCAGCGCCACCATTGTACCAGTCGGCACGCGCAAGGGCAATCAACGGGCGATGATGGTACGCGGTGTACTGCTAACTGAGCGACTCGTGAGCGGTGACAGACTTGAACAACTCCTGCGTTGCGCGGGGCACTTCGGCGAGCGGGACGATGTGTGCCTCGCCCGAACGCCGGACGCGCAGCTCGGCGCCGCCAGCAGCCAGGGAGCGCGCGCTGAGGGTGACGCGCAGCGGCATACCGAGCAGGTCGGCGTCCTTGAGCTTGACGCCAGCGCTGAGGTCGCGGTCGTCGAAGAGCGTATCGTCGCCGCCGAGCATCGCGTAAACCTGCTCGGCGGCGTTGCGGACGGCGAGATCGTTTCCCATCGTCAACAGGTGGTAGCGATACGGCGCGACGCTGCCCGGCCAGACGATGCCGTTGGCGTCGTGATGCTGCTCGATCAGGCAGGCGAAGGCGCGGGTGATGCCCAACCCATAGCAGCCCATGATCAGCGGATGCGACTGGCCGGTCTCGTCGACCCAATTCGCGCCCATACTGGCGCTATATTTCGTCCCGAGTTTGAAGGTGTTGGCTGCTTCGATGCCGCGGCGCTCCTCTAGCGGCGCGCCGCAGTCCGCGCAGCGATGTTGCGCCCGTGCGGTGGCGATATCGCCGGCCAGATTCGCCGTGAAGTCGCGGCCGTAGCGGACGCCGGTGAGATGGTAGCCCGCGCGGTTGGCTCCGGCGACAAGGTCGCTGGCGGCGAGCACGGAGTCATCGGCGATGACGGTTGGCGTGCCGTCGACGTTGAGACCGATGGGACCGGCGTAGCCAACGACCAGGCCGCGCTGCTCGGCCTCGGCGTGCGAGAGTGCGCGCACGTTACGCCCGAGCAGATTGCGGAGTTTGACGTCATTGACGTCGAGGTCGCCGCGGATCAGCGCGAGCACGATGCCGTCGCTGGCGTCATCGAATGCGTAGAACACCGATTTGAGTGTGGCTTCCGGCGGGATGGTCAGGGCTTGGCAGAGCGCGCCAATCGTGGTGGCGCCTGGCGTGTAGACTTCTTGCGGTGCGTGCGCTGTTGCAGTGGTCGCGCGCGAGCCTTTGTCGAAGACTGCGACTTCTTGATTTGCCGCGTAGCCGCAGGCCGGGCAGACGATCAGCGTGTCTTCGCCGCCCTCAGCCAGTACCATGAATTCGTGGGCGCCGCTGCCACCCATCATCCCTGTATCCGAGTAGACGACGAGCACCGGCAGATCCAAGCGGCGGAAGATCGCGCGGTATGCGGCGACGACGCGCTCATAGTAGGCGTCGAAGTCGGCCTGGGAGGTGTGGAAGCTGTAGGCATCCTTCATCAGGAACTCGCGAAGGCGGATGAGTCCACCGCGCGGGCGCGGCTCGTCGCGGAATTTGGTCTGGATCTGAAAGAGCATCTGCGGCGTCTGGCGGTACGACGCGATGAAGGTGCGGGCGAGGTCGGTGACAGCCTCTTCATGCGTCATCGCCAGCACCATGGCGTGACCGCCGCGGTCGCGGAAGCGCGCGAGATCGTCACCGATGGCTTCGTAACGCCCGCTCTCGATCCACAGGTCCGCCGGCTGCGCCACTGGCAGCAGCACCTCTTGGCCATCTATGGCCTGCATCTCTTCGCGGATGATCTGCTCGATGCGGTGGATCACGCGGACGGCGAGCGGCGTGAGGCTGTAAATGCCCGCGGCGACACGACGCGCCAGGCCCGCTTGCAGGATCAGCCGGTGACTTGGCAACTCAGCTTCGCTCGAGACATTCTTCTGGGTCTTCACGAGCATCTTGGACATGCGCATGGAAAGGCGCCTTTCGGAACTGGTGGTAGGCGACTGAGCGAGTGAGGCCCAAACAAAAGCACCCCCGCCCAATTTCAGGGCGAGGGTGCTCCCCGCGGTACCACCTGACATGGGGCGCATCTCGTGGGAGACGCGACCCGCTCTGCCGCACGCCGCCGGTTAGTGCCCTGGCGGGATGCGTGTCCTCGTGATAACGGGAGGCAACCGGGGCGACTCATCGCCGCCCAGACGGTGTGGATGGGGCTGGGTTCGCCGCCGCCTCGACCGCCGGCATCGCACCTATGACCGGCTCTCTGCATGTCGGGCCGCGCGACTACTGGTTCCCCGTGTCGTGCGCTTTCCGTCTGTTAGCGCCAGTGTATCGCGCGGTGCGAGCGGGCGTCAAGCTGGGGATTTCGTGGCGCTTCGCAGCGCCTCGCGTGATACAATCGCCGTTGGGCCGCGTGGCGAGCAGAGAGGGAGCAGACCGCAGCATGCGTGTGATCGAGGGACTTGCCGAGCTGGCGCGCGAGCGCGCGACCTGGCAAGGCAGCGTCGGGCTGGTGCCCACCATGGGTTTCTTACACGCTGGACACATCTCGCTCGTGGATGCCGCGCGCGCCGAGAATGATGTCGTCGCGGTGAGCATCTTCGTCAACCCGACGCAGTTCGGTCCGCGCGAGGACTTGTCGAAGTATCCACGGGATCTACCGAGCGACCTTGCGCTGCTCGACGCGGCGGGAACCGATATAGTCTTTATCCCCTCCACCGAGGCTATGTACCCTGAGGGGTTCGTCACCTACGTGGAGCCGACGGGGCCGCTGACGCAACGCCTCGAAGCGGCGAGCCGGCAGGGTCACTTTCGCGGGGTCGCGACGGTGGTCGCCAAGCTGTTCAATCTGACACGGCCCGAGCGAGCCTACTTTGGGCAGAAGGATGCCCAGCAGGTAGCGGTGCTGCGGCGCATGGTAGCGGATCTGGATATTCCGGTGACGCTGCGCGTGCTGCCGACGATCCGCGAGATCGATGGGCTGGCGATGAGTAGCCGCAACAGCTATCTCGACAAGGCAGATCGCGCCGCGGCGACGGTGCTGTTCCGCGCGCTGCAAGCTGGGGTGGCCGCGTTCGAGGCCCGCGCGGCGGGAGGCGCGGAAGCCGTGCGGCGCGCTATCGCGGACGAAGTGGCGAAAGAGCCACGCGCCGCGCTTGACTATGCGGATGTCTGCGATCCGGAGAGTTTCGAGCCGCTCACAGGTTTGCGGGCACCCGCGCTGCTGGCGATCGCGGCGCGGGTGGGCCCGGCGCGGCTGATCGATAACGTGCTGCTCCGGCCAGATGGGACGTGGAACCTTGGCGAGAGGCGGGGACTATGACGCGCCAGCGGGACGATGCGCGACGCCAGCCGCGCCGCTTCGGCGGCGATGAGCGCGAGCAATCCGCCGTGCGCGTGCGCGGCGCGGGGCGCGGTCGACGAGCGGACGCGGCGTTCCGGTTGCCGCCGGAAGAGCCGCCGACGCGGTATCCTGGGCGCGGTCGCGGCCATACGCCGGAGCAGAGCTTCAAATGCGGCCACTGCAAGCGCTTTGTCGGCGCGCTGCCGAGCGGCGGGCGCCAGCGCAATCATTGCCCGTATTGCCTCTATTCACGGCACGTGGATGAGAAGCGCCCGGGCGACCGCGCGAGTTCGTGCAACGCGTTGATGGCGCCGATCGGCGCGTTTCAGCGGCCAAATGGCGAGCATTGCATCGTCCATCGCTGCCTAGGTTGCGGCTTCGAGCGCTTCAACCGGATCGGCGCGGATGACGACTTTGATCTGGTGCTCGCGCTGCCCGTGGTCGCGGCGCGTTCGGCGCGCGGCGATGATGCAGGTGGCGGTCAACACGAGCGCGCGACGGAGGCTTGACGTGAGTAACGCTGAAATCGCTGAACAGAGGATGCCGACGCGTACCGGGCAGTCCACGGCATTCGGGGCGCGACTGCGGGAGCGCTGGCAGAGCGGGAGGACGTTGCTCTGCGTCGGGCTCGACCCTGAAGTGGAGCGTTTGCCCGCGGCGCTGCGACCGAGCACCGCGGACGAATCGGCGGTGGAGGAGGCGCTGTTCGCGTTTACCTGCGCCATTGCCGACGCGACCGCCGATCTGGCCTGCGCGTTCAAGCCAAACGCCGCGTTTTACGAAGCATACGGCGCTGGCGGATCGCGGGCGCTGATACGCCTGGTCGCGTACATTCATGCGCGGCATGCTGATGTTCCTGTGTTGCTGGATGCGAAGCGCGGCGACATGGGGAACACGAGCATGGCGTATGCGCGGGCGGTCTTCGACGTGATCGGCGCGGATGCCGTCACGCTGCACCCTTACCTTGGACTGGATGGGATCGAGCCGTTCCTGACTCATGCGGATCGCGGCGTGTTCGTCCTCTGCCGCACGTCTAATCCAGGCTCGGGTGAATTCCAGACGATGACAGTGCATGAACAGGAAGGGCGCGAAGAACCACTGTATCTGGCAGTGGCGCGGCGTGTTGCCACGACGTGGAATGCGCGCGGCAACTGCGGGTTGGTGGTCGGGGCGACGTATCCCGACGAACTGCGGAGGGTGCGTGCGATCGCCGGCGATCTGCCGATTCTCGTGCCGGGGATCGGCGCGCAGGGCGGCGACCTCGAAGCGTCGGTAGCGGCTGGGCTGGATGGCAGCGGTGCGGGACTGCTGATCAGCGCGTCGCGCAGTGTGCTCTACGCGTCGGCGCATGCTGACTTCGCGGAGGCGGCTCGCAGTGAGGCGCAGAAGCTTCGGGACGCCATAGAGGACGTGCGGCGGCGGCAAGGCAGGCAGTAGCGCGCGGGCGCTCATCGAAGGGGCTGAGGACAGAAACGTTCGGATTAGGCGAAGGGCGGGGCGCCAGTTCGCAGTACAGGCTTGGGAGGCACAGGTGAACGTGTCGGACGGCGAGACGTTGAGCGAGAAGCAGCGTGCGTTCGCGGACGCGCTGCTGGCCTGCGGCGCGGTGAAGTTCGGCGCGTTTCGCCTGAAGTTGCACGAGACGCAGCCCGACGCTCCCCTCTCGCCAATCTACCTCGATCTCCGCGTGCTGCAATCCTATCCCGATGCGCTGGATGCGGCGGTGGCCGCGCTCGGCGAGGTGATCGACGCGCATGGGATCCACTGCGCACGCTATGCGGGGATCCCACTGGCGGCGACGGCGTTGGTGGCGGTGCTTTCGCACGTCACGCGGGTGCCGATGATTACGCCGCGCGAGGCGAAGTCGCATGGCACCGCCGACACGATCAATGGAGCGTTCACCGCGGGCGAGGTCGTGTTGGCGATCGACGATGTGGTGAGCCATGCCGAGAGCAAACTTGAGGCAATCCGCGTGCTGGAAGCGAACGGCCTTGTGGTACGCGACGTCGCGGTGGTGGTGGATCGCGAGCAAGGTGGAGCGGAGCAGCTTGCCGCCGCCGGATACACACTGCATGCGGCGGTGCGGATCGGTCAACTCCTCGATTACTGGCGTGGGACCGGCGGGATCGACGACGCGACCTTCGAGCGGGTGGTTGGTTACTTGCGCGGATGAACATGCCGATGCCACGTGATGTTGCGTCGTACACGCGCAACTCCCCCTCCGCACGGGTTGGCCGCAGGAGGGGGAGCGCACATACTGGCGATCGGTGCGACTAGTTATCCAGCGCGTTGTTGAGGTCAGACTCGGCCTGGCCGGCGCCCTGTTCGAGGTCACCCTTGCCCTGCTTCATCTTGCCTTGGAGTTGGTCGCTCTGATCATTGGTGAGTTTGCCCCAGCCTTCCTGGGCCTTGCCTTTCAGCTTGTCCATGGTGCCCTGGCCCTGGTCCTCACGTCCCTGCTCGCCCAGATCACGGTTGGTGTTGGTGTCGTCATTCATGCGAATTGCTTCCTCCTACGTGAAGTCGGTGTAGGCAGTACACCTGTGTCGCTTCGCGCCGCTGATCGCGCGACGTTGCGGCACTGCGGTACAACCTATGCAACATCCATGCCTATCGTCGCTGGCAGCGTTCGCTGCCGCGGCCCGGCTCTGTCGCGCGCTGTGGTCACGGCGTACGCGTGAGGTGGAGAGCAGGCGTGTAGACGTGGACGATAAAGGGCTGGCTATGGACCTGAGAGATCAGTTAGAGCGACTAGCGGAGATCGCGGCGGAGACGCAGGTCTGCGTGAAGTGCGATCTCTGCGTGGCCGCACGCCAGGCAGTGCCGGGGTCGGGCGATGCTCAGGCCGAGGTAATGTTCATTGGCGAGGCGCCGAGTTATTACGATGATCGCAGCGGCGTGCCGTTCTCGGGACCTTCTGGGACTTTCCTCGACAGCCTGTTGAAGTTGGCGGGGCTTTCGCGGTCGGAGGTTTTCCTGACTAACGTGGTGAAGCACCGTTTGCCGGAGGGACATGAGTTACAACCCCAGGAGATCGCCGCCTGCGCGGAGTATCTGACGCGGCAAATCGCGGCGATCGATCCCAAGGTGATCGTGACGCTGGGGCGCTATTCGCTGGCGCGATTTCTGCCAAAGGCGAAGATTTCGGCGATTCACGGCCAGGCGCGCGTGCACGAGGGGCGCATTTTGGTGGCGATGTTCAATCCGGCGGCGGCGCTGCGCCGTGAAGAACTGCGGCAGACGGTGGAAGGCGACTTCGCACGTGCGCTACCGGCGGCGATCGCCGAGGCACGGCGGCTGACGGCAGAGGGAAAACTGCGCAGCATGCGCCAGAGCGATGAGGGGCAGGAGCCGCGGCAGATGACGTTGTTTTAACGCGGGTGGCTCAAACCTGGGCGGTATTCTACGTCCAACACCTAAATTCAATGGCCTTGTCTTCGAATCTGCAGGCACCGTTGAGATGGTCGATGGCGCAGGGCAGGTCGTCAATACGCTCGTACGAGGTCGGTTCTTCTTCGAGCACAACAGTGCTGTGGAGTACAACGTGCGCTTCACCGAGGTGATCGAGATTGATCCCTACTACAAGTTGAAGCGTTTTCGCGGCGTGGAGCTTGATGCCTACCTCAAGGCTACGGAAGGTGATGTCCCTCTTGAGGAGCAAGACATTCTTCGACGCTTGGAGGCTTTCAGTGCCTATTTCACTCGCGAAGCTGGGCCATTCCTCATACGTAAGCAGATCATCTGGAACATCCGCGATGCCGAGGAGTGGCCCTACCTGCTCTTTCCGGAACGCTACCGATTCGAGCCCGACCTCTTAGCGGCATTCGCCGCCAATCAAGATAGGAACCTCTACTACCGCGTTGAATCACCCGTGATGGATGCGAATGTGTACTATCGGCGACAGGACGCGCAAGAGCTCACCGCCCGTGAAGTTGCCGAACGAGGGATTGCACCTAAAAGCGGGACCGGGACTGCCAGTTGACGCCAAACGTGACACTGGTGGCGAAATCAGAAACGCCGCTCTGTCGTCGGTCGGGAAGGCCGAATGGTGCGGGGTTTCATGCGCCAGCGCAACCTGGAAATGCGGCCTCTCGGGAATTCGCCACCAGTGTCAAACGTGACGCCAACCCAGGCGGTCACAGATGAACGTCGGCAAACGTCCATGGACGCGAGCGCTGAATTATTGGAAGTTCACGGACAGAGACGAACAAAGTCGAACGGGCGGACGGGAAATCAGGAGACGCATGGCGGGTGTCGTTCCGCTTGAGCAATCTCAGAGGCGAGACGACGGGGTCTCACCTGACGAGTCAGCCAAGCCCGGAGGAATGCTCACGGGGATGAACACGTCGGCATGCCCGTCACAACCGGTAAGTAGTACCCCGTCCGAAGTGTATGGGGGCGGTGATGATCCTAGGAATCCAACGCTTTCGGTCGACCATTGCAGTGACTGGCAGGTGAACGACACGCCCAACCCCCACCGGACCGCAGAAAGGCTACACCCCCCTACCCGCGGCTCGACGACCCAGAGCCGTGTGAATGCCCAATCTGTGCCACGCTCCCAGACCTGCAGCCCCGCTGGCGTGCAGCCGAGGAAAGCGTCCGCTAGGCACGAAACGGCAGGCTTCGCGGAGGAGTCCTCGGCGCGGACCGCATGGTCAATGCTGTCATCCCACACCGTGATTGAGCCACAGTGCCGCGCGACGACGTTCCAGGCAAAGGAGTGTAGAGGTGTCAGTGAGACCAATACAGCCAGTAGGGCGACCATCGCCACTAGGGCCACCAAGCGTTTGTGCGTAGCGATCCATCGACGTGCAACAGTACGCATGGGCCAGTCCCTTCCACAAGCAGCACCCGCTCAGGGGGTACTACGCTGCGGGACAGTACGCCCTCACCGGAAGGCGAAATTCGCCAAGTGCAGCGGCGCATACCCACGCGAAGGTAGACTGGTCTGACCCCACAATCGACCCCAACGCGGGCGGGCGCAGGCGAACACAGCGGAGCGAACTCGCGCCTCAACTGCCCTGCAATTGGACACTGACGGACGCTGGCGAACGCCGCAGAACGGCGCAGATAGAAGACATTGTTTTAGGGTCCTCGACAGTTCATTTGCTCACTGCTCGGCGAACGATCCATCCCAGCCATGCCAGGATCAGGCCGCAGAGTGCGCCGAAGAGCGCAGGCGCGACGACCAGCGGGATGAGGATCAGCACGCGGCCGAGGGTTTTTTCGCCGCTGTTGTCGAACCAGAGGAACGCGTAGGAGACGACGAATCCGAAGATGGCGCCGAAGAGCAGGGATTCGCGGCGACTCGCGGCCAGGAACGCGGTGGCGAATGCCAGGATTCCCCACGGCACGATGTTCAGCATCGACGCGCCAAAGAGGATTTTGGCGCTGACCAACGCCATCGCGATCGCGACGCCAGCGACGAGCGCCGCACGGCCAGGAAATGAACTTTGTGGCGGCATTGTGGGTCAACTCCTTTCGCATGCCCCCGACGCGACAGCGTGCCTACATGGCCGGCAGCTGAGCGCGCTGACCCTTCATCAGGGGCGAGGCAGCATCGGCAGGTAGGCGCATGAGGACGCGTGCGGGAGCGAGTGTTGTTACGCTAGGCGATATATCGCTGCGCGTATTACGCGCGACGATAGAGTAGTCGCACGCCGAGCGGATGTCAAGGGGCAGTGTGAACGAATCGGGGCGCGTTGTTGACGTGCGATCCTTTGGGTCGCGTTGGGGGACGAGCGCCCAACGAATGCGGCGAATGCTCATCCGAGTGCGCGCACGTCAACAGAAATGGTCGGCGGAAGCACCGGCTAGGCAGACTTTAGCGGGTGGCTGCGGAAGCGGGTTACGCCGCTCACTTCTCTGGCGCGCGTCGGGTTGGGCGTGAGGAAGACGGTGATCGTTCAGTGTTGGGCGATGTAGCCGGCGATCCAGTCGTTATTTGGGATGAGGCCGAGACTCGTTTGGCGCATGCCAGAGACGTATGGACGGAGGAGATAGGCAATCTGTGTCTGATAGAGCGGACACGCGGCGACCTGTTGTATGAGCTCCTGTTCAGCCTGGTGGTATGCGCTCATTCGCGCGGATTGCTGGGCGGGAGCGCTGAGGCGATCGGCCGCGCTCATGAGTGCATCGGCGTCGGGTACGCTGGATTTAGCAAGGTTGTTGGGAGCGCCGCTGGCGTGGAGCCGGGATAGGAAGTCTTGCGGGTCAGGGTAGTCCGCTAGCCAACCGAATTTGAAGATCGTAGCCGGTGGAGCTTGCTCAGCGAGTATGGTATGCGGGAACGGCGAATCGACGAAATGGCCGGCGACTTGTGGAAACGCGGTGGTCCACGCGGCTTCAAGGTAGTTGTGGAGATATTTGAGGGCGGCGGTATACGTATACACCTCAACGGTCATCGTCGGTAGCGGAGCGCCGTGCAGTGTGCTGAGATAGGCTTCCCAATGCGCCTGCGCCTTGGCGAGGTCCCCTGTGGTGGTGGAAGTGCCGTCGATCCCGGTGAGCTGAGGGTAGTAGCCGGGCATTCCCTGTGGCACGAGGTGGCCCGAGGGGATCGGCGGCACGCCAGGTAAGGGACTTGTGCTTTGTGGCAGGCCCTGGACGAGCGCAACGCGGTTGATTGCGAGGCAGAATGCCTGGCGAGCATCGCGGTTGTCGAAGGGCGGAAGCGTCCAGTTGAAGTCGATGGAGACGGTCAGTGCCTGTGGCACGGCGTGGAAGTCGGGACGAGCAGCGATGCTGGCGGTGAACACATTTGTTGGAACGGCGTCGAAGTAATCGGCGTGTGTCGCGTCGTATGTGGGGAAAGTGGCAGAGGGGTCCTGGTAGATAGTCGATGTCGAGCTCGGTAAAATGCGGACGCTTCCCTACGGCGTTGCCCCACCAGCGCGGATTGGGCTTGAGTAGCAGCTTGTCGGTGTTATGCCATGAGGCGAGGGAATACATGCCGCTTCCGCCATCCTGCGTGACGGCGGCAAGGTCATCGAGCCACTTGCCGTTGGCGCCGAGCCCGGTGATCGCGCGGCGATCGACGACTGAGGCCAGGGGCAGCGTGAGGATGTCGAGGAAGTAGGCGGCAGGATGCGCGAGCAGGAGCGTGAGCGTTCCGGCGGAGTCGTCGGGCAGAATCGAGTCGCCAATCAGCGTGGTGATGGCGCCGCGAACCGTCGGTCCGCCGCCGGCACAGGTCTCGTTCAAGAACTCCGAAGCATCCTTCAGCAGACTGTGTCCATTGGCGTCTTCAAACTCGGCGGCCGACGGCGAGGCGAGACAGGGGTTGAGCACGCGGTCGAGCGACCACGCGTAGTCTGAAGGTTTGACGGGCGTGCCATCGGCAAAGGATTGGCCGGCGCGTACGTGAAACGTGTAGGTGAGTCCGTCCGAGCTGATCGTCAGACGGTCGGCTCCCCAGAGCTCGACGTTGCTCGCGTCGTCGAGTGTGACGAGACCATCGAAGAGCAGATGCGACAGTTGTGTGGAGGTCTGGTCCTGGGCTTGCGCGGGATCGAGCTCGGCAATATCGAATGGTGCGCCGCCGGATGACATGAACAAGGAAAGCGCTTGTGAGGCGGCGAAAGCTGGTGAGCGCGTGGCGGGGCCGGCGCCTGCTCTCAAGCGGGCGAAGACGCCGACGGCGATGACGACACAGACGAGGGCGACGAGCGCCGCGGCGAGCAGCGGTCGCGGACGGCGGCGCAGAGGACCGCCGTGGTGGGGAGTCGTGGCCGAATCCGTAGGTGTGTGCATACTGTTTCGCTTCGATGCGTAGCGAGTGAAGGCAACTGGCATGCGCGCCTATAGCCACACGTCGCCGTCTCGGTGATGTGACGCATGGCTGCTACCAGAGTTACAACTTGTGCGAACGGCACTCTGGCCGTGCTCTCACGAGAGCGGCGACGCGAGGCACTAACGTCCGAGGCCGAGGAGAAGCGCCAGTCCGATGCCAAACAGGATGCCGAAGACCAGTCCGCCGACGATGCAGAGGATGTGCAGGAAAAGCGCTCTGTGCCTCAATTGGCGGGACGATTCGCCGAATTCGAGCTGTACACCGGTGTCGATACGGCGGACGATGTCTGGCTGCGAGAGGAGCCATGCGCGGAGGCTGGCGATTCGCGTGGTCTCGTCGTACTGCGCACTGAGAAAGTGTGGCGTCTGGGCCTGGCCTTGAGCACTCGGGGCCATCGGCGGCAGGGGCATGCTGGGCTGAGCGGGCCAGTTTACTACGGGAATTGGCATACTATCTTCATCGAGCGCCTGCATCATCGCGAGCTTGAGAATTCGTATAATGAGGAAGTCCTTTGCGGCGAGCGGGCGGCTGCGGGGTTTGAGCATGGGATGGGCCTCCTTGGCCGGACGTGTGGGGGACTGCATCTTGTGCCTCACGGTCATAGGCGTGATTGAATACCTCGCCGCTCACTCGATATTACTTGTGTACCATGTCATGCCTTTCACAGTGTATCCATAGCAGGTGACCAATGGGTAGTAGTGACGCTTGTTTTAGCCGTTACGTAGGAGTTCACGGCTATTCGTAGCGGGGGGATTGTAGCGGAACGAGGGGGTTGAACCTGTGAAGGGACGGCACTACTTCGGCTGGTCGCTAGTGTGAGTGCATATTGGCGTTATACTAAGAGAGCGGCGTTGTTTGGTTTGAGGCGCGCGGACTGTGCGGCTTCGCTCCGCTTGGGGATGGCTCGGCGGATTGAGGGAGTGTGGAGGGTCAGGCGGTCTTGGCGGCGGTGAGGCCGGTGAGGCGCTCGCTGACGTCCCAAAGGCGACGCTGGGCGGCTTCGTCGTAGGACTGGCGCGATGAGCGTGCCGGCTTGCATTTGACGAAATACTCGCCGCTTACACCTTCGACGTCGGGGGAAGCGGCGAGATAGATCGAAGTCTCGGCGCCGCGGTCGACGTTGATCATGGCGGGGCGCATGAGCGCAAAGACGGGCTTCCAGATGCCGCCCTCACTCTTGCCGAAGTTGCTGGCAACAAAGCCTGGGTGGAGGGCGTTAGCGGTGACGGCGGCATTGCTGGCCTTGAGCCGGCGCGCGAGCTCGTAGGTGAACATGATGTTCGCGAGCTTGGACTGGCTGTAGACCTGGAATGCCCTGTAGCGTCCCTGCGTGTGCTGCAGGTCGTCGAAGTTGAGGGAGGCGCCGGCGTGCGCAGCGGAGGCGACGGTGACGATACGCGCGGGAGCGCTGGCCTGAAGCGTAGGCAGCAGGAGGTTGGTCAGCAGGAAGGGCGCGAGATGATTGAGGGCGAAGGTGCGCTCGATGTTGTCCGCAGTGACGGTGCGGTGGGCGAAGACGGCTCCAGCGTTGTTGACGAGGACGTGGAGGCGGTCGTAGCGCTGCTGATACGCCGCAGCGAGCTGACGGACCTGGGACTGTGAGGAAAGATCGGCGACGAGGTACTCGACCGCGGCGTTGCCAGTTTCGCTATGATGGCGGCGGCGGTGGAGGCAGCACGCGCGGCATCGCGCCCGACGATGACGACGCGCATGCCACGCCGCGCGAGTTCGCGTGCGGTGACGCGACCGATGCCGGAGGTGGCGCCGGTGATCAGGCAGATGCGTTCGTCCACGGGTTGGCTCTCTTTCGATACGCTGCGTCGGCTGCGGGGAAGGTACGCGTTCGGTGGCGCACTCAGAGATTGTAGAGAGTTCGCCACGCGGTTGCCCAGACTTTGTGGGTAGTAGATCGAGCAGCGATACGCAAGGGAGAAGCGTGGGGGAAGGTGTCAGGCGGGGGATGCGCCGGCGCGCTGGATTCGATGCGAGGAGCATTGGGACGCGAGCGCACGGCATCGGGGGGCGGCGGAGAGAAGTCGTTTGCTGACTGGAGTGCGGCAGATCACGGTAGCGCTTCCGCAGGGACGGAATTTCCGTTTTCTTCCGCTTTTTTGTCACGAGCACTGCTCGCGGGTCGCAGGTAGCGCGAAACGATGGGCGTGCGGAAGGTGGAAGATCGGAAAAGCTGAAATTGGGCACGAGCGAAGGCCACTGTGCGCGGCATGTGGCGGCGGTGGCAACGCCTAAGGCGCGGGCGACGGGGAGGCTGCGGCAGGCGTATGCGGGAGACATGGCGTAAGCATCTTTTGCATGGAGATCAGCGGGGCGGGATGCTGGAGGATGCGTAGGAGATCGAGCACGCTCGGTGGCGTACGGCCGAGTATGAACATAGGTTCGCTACACAGGATACCATACCGGGGCTGGTGATGGCGAGCGTGGAGACGGACTTTTCCGGCCAGGTGCGGACACGAGTTTCCACAGACGTGAAAACGGGCGCGGCGGCGGGCGTGTGAGTATCAGTCGCTCTGGAGTCATGAGGCTGCACAAGACCGGAGTAGAGCGTCGCGTTGACCTGAGGAGCGACTTGACGCGGCGACATTTGGTGGATACACTTGATATACCGACCGGATAGTATGTGAATGTGCCGCTGCGTGCCGCGTCGGGCGCGGCGCGTGGCTGGCGAACTTTTGCTACAATCACGGGGATCGGCGAGGTCGGCGATCCGCAACTGCTGACAGGAATCCTCTGGGAAAGGCGACGCGCATGCCAGATACTCCTCTTGCCTCAGACGCGTTGGCGGCGACGCTGCGCGATTTGGTGGCAGAACTCGACCAGCGGTTTCCTTACGCGGCGGCACTGCTTAGCGACGTGGCGGGGGTGCGCGTGCTCGACTCGGGGCGCGAGCAGGACGCGGCACAGCTTGCGCCGGCGCGCGGGGTGGTGTTCACGGTGTATGACGGCGCGGCGTTCGCGGAGTACGCCAGCGGGGATCTGGCGCCCGACACGCTGGCGCGGGCGGTTCGGGCCTGGGCGGGTGACCTGCGGGTGACGCAGGGTGGTCCTCCGTTGGCGGCAGATGTGGCTGGCGGAACGCCGAGCGGCGAGGCCAAGAAGTCGTTTCGCACGGCGATGGAGGTGGACCCGGCGACGGTGCCTTTGGCGGAGAAATTGGCGCGGATCGCTGGGATTCAGCGGCAGATCCACGAGAAAGATCCGCGAATCGTGCAGGCGCGCGTGCAATACCTCGAACGCACCGAGCGCAGCGCGTTCGTCGGGCGCGGGCGGTATCTGGAGCAGGAGGTGACGCGCATCGCGTTGGCGGCGCTGATTGCGGCGACGGATGGCACGCTGCTGCGACAGAACGCGATCGTCAAAGGCAATACCGGCGGCTTCGAGATAGCCCGGATGAGCGGCGAGGAGTTGCAGGAATTGGTCGAGGTGGGCGTGCGTCTGCTGGAGGCCGGGAAGATCGACCCCGGCGAGTATGAGATCGTCAGCGATCCCAGCGTGTCTGGGGTGATCGCCCATGAGAGTTTCGGTCACGGTGTGGAGATGGATCTCTATCCAAAGGGCCGCGCACGCTCGGCGCAGTACCTCGGCAAGGTGGTGGCGTCGCCACTGTTGCAAATGTACGACGATCCGAGTTTCACCGGCGGCTTCGGGTCGTACTTCTTCGACGACGAGGGCGAGACGGCGCGGCCCGTGCAGATTCTCCGCGATGGCGTCTTCGTCTCGCCAATTAGCGACCTGGCGTCGGCGACCTTCGCTCCGGGGGCACGCACGCCGAACGGGCGGCGGCAGGACTTCACGCGCAAGACCTTCGCGCGCATGACCAATACGTTCTTCGCTCGTGGAGCTACGCCCGTCTCTGAGATGATCGCCGGCGTCGAGCGCGGGGTGTACCTGCGGCAAGCGGAGAGCGGCATGGAGGACCCGATGGGCTGGGGCATTCAGATCACCGCGCGGATTGGCGAGGAGATTCGCGACGGCCAGCTTACGGGCCGACTCTTTACGCCGGTAGGGGTGACAGGCAGCGTGCTCGACGTGCTGCGTAGTGTCAGCGCGGTGGGATCTGACTTCGACCTGCAAGGCGGCGCCACCTGCGGCAAGGGTCACAAGGAATTCGTGCCGGTCGCTTCGGGCGGGCCGCACCTGCGGATGAAAGCGAGGCTCGGCTGATGGGCGCGATCAACGAATCCGGCGGAACTTCGCTTTCGGCGGCGATCGAGACTCTGGCGACGACGCTCGGCGCGCTGCCCGGCGCGAGCGAGTGGCAGATCGAAGCGCAACGCAACGCAGAGACGCAACTCTACGCGATCGGCGACCGCGTCGAGGCGCGCAGGGATGTGGTGGACGAGCACGCGCGGGTGACACTGCACAACGATCACACGCCACGCGGTGGGAGCGAGGCCGCGGGCGAGTCGGGCGCGACGCTGGCGCGTGGTAGCGCCACGGTGACGTTGCTTCCGGAGGATATCGCAGACGCCAGCCATCTCGGTGCACAGTTGGCGGAGACGCTGACGATCGCGGGGCTCACGGACAATCCGTTGTTTCGCTTGCCGGAGCCGCCCGCGGCGTATCCAGTCGTCGAGACAAGCGATGCGGCGCTCGCCGGAAGCGCCGCGGCACTGGACCGGCTGCTCTCTGACGCCTTCGCGCAACTGGACGCGGAGGTGCAGCGGCATGCGGACGTGCGCCTGAGCAGCGCCGAACTCTACGCCACGCGGGGGGAAAGGCACGTGCGGACGAGCCGGGGAGCGGACTGTTCGTACGCTGGAACCTCGGTGGCGCTGGACGTCGTGTTGATCGCGTCGGCGGGCGGAGAGGAGGCGGAGTTCCACGCGGAGGCGACGCGGCGCCGCCTGGAGGATCTGGCGATCGTGCGCACGGTCGCCGCCTTTGCGCGGTTCGCGCACGACTCTTTGCGTGCGACAGCGCCATCGACGCACCAGGGCGCGGTGATCCTAAGCGGAGAAGCGGCGTCAAACTTTTTCGTTCCCATGCTGGAGAATCTCGGACTGCTGAGCGCATTCAAGCTACACACCTCGGCGCAAGCGGCGTTCCAGCGCCTGAGCCGGTTGAGTCTCGGCGCGTCGATCTCTGGCGGGGAGCCACGCGGCGATCGGCTGACGATGATCGCCGACGCGATGCGTCCGTACGGGACACGCACGGCGCCATGTGACGCGGACGGTCTGCCGGCGAGGCGGATGACGGTGATCGAGGACGGGGTGTTTCGCCGGATGTGGGCGGAAAGTCGGTACGCCGCCTACCTGGGCATGGAGCCGACGGGGGCGTTTGGCAATCTTACCGTGCTGCCGGGCACCGCGTCGCTCGAGGCGCTGCGAGCGGCAGAGGGCGGCGTGGTCTACGAGATCGTGGCGTTCTCGGCGTTCACACCCGATCCGGTTTCAGGCGATTTCGTCTCGGAGATCAAACTGGGGTATCGGCATGACGCCTCGGGGTCGCGGCCGATCAAGGGTGGATCGCTCAGCGGCAACGTCTTCGAGGCGCTTGGGGATGCGCGTTTCTCGCGCGAAACCTATGCCGACGGAAGCTATTACGGTCCCGCCGGGCTGCGCTTCGCATCGCTCTCCATCGCGGGGGAATGAGCGCGAGTCGAAGGAGGAATGGGGCATCCCTTGCCACCGGATGGTATCCCTCCCTCCGTGCGATGTCGCGCCGGGCGCCGTCGCGGGTTACCCGCCGCTCTGTCACCGTCCGTTCTGTGTGATACAGCGAACGGTAGGGCGGCGCGGTAACTCATAGTACGAATTAGAATCTTCAGGGTAGATAGAGAGCGCCTATCAGACGATGCACTGTCGGACACGTCGGACAATCCCGGCGCGGGGTCGGGTAGAGGAGAGCGCTGGCACAAGCGGGGGAGAGGCGCGGTGGGCGATGTGTGGTTGTGCGCCATCGACAACGGCGCGCAGAGGGACAGGACGCGATGCGACTGCTGATCTGGCATGTGGACGCTTTCAGCGCAGAGCCCACCGAGCGCGGGCGCTCGAAGGTTGCGGACGCCGAGCCACGCAGCGTCGCCATCGGCGAAGGGCTAGTGGTCTTCGCGGCGACCGAGCAGTCGGACGAGGCGGAGCCGGAAGCGGTGGCGCTGCGCGCAGTCCACGCGATCGAGGATGTAGCGGGCAAGCTTGGCGCACGCACCGTGGTGTTGCATTCGTTCGCACACCTCTTCGTGACGCTTTCGACACCGGACATCTCACGGACGATCTTCGGGCGCGTGGAGGCGCTGCTGGCAGAGCATGGCTACACGGTGAGCCAGAGTGCCTTTGGCTGGTTCAATCGTTTGGAATTGCGCGCGAAGGGGCATCCGCTGTCGCGGATCGCGCGGGAGGTGTGACGCTCGATTTGGATGTGGTCGCCGCCGCTTGCAATTTTGGCCCTATGTGAGACACTTGCACGGTTCAATCGCGGCGCGAGGATCGGGGAGCTTGGCGCGTATGCAGCGGGTGTCACGGCGGGCGGCACTTCAGGGGGCGATGGGGCTGGGCGCGGCAGCGTTTCTGGCAAGCTGCGGCATCCGTGGTGGCGCGTCGGCAGCGACTTCGACGCCGACTGGCCACGTCGCAACGGGACCGATCCTTGTCTATCGCGGGCATAGCAAGGCGGTGAACGCGCTGGCGTGGTCAACCGATGGCACGAAGCTGGTGAGCGCGAGCGACGATGGCACCGCGCAGGTGTGGGATGCGACGAGTGGCGCGACGTTGCTGACGTATCGCCAGCATACGGACAAAGTCTGGGGCATCAATTGGTCGCCTAACGGGGCGGAGGTCGCCTCGGCCAGCGCGGACGGCACAGTGCAGATCTGGGATGCGGCGTCGGGCAAGCGGGCGCTGAGCTACACTGGACATACGGCGGGCGTCGACGACGTGAGCTGGTCGCCAGACGGTGCGACGCTGGCTTCGGGCGCCGACGATCACACGGCGCGAGTCTGGGGAGCGGACGGTAAGACGCGCTACGTCGGCCAGACGTATCTGCGCTATATCGCGGCGATCAAGTGGTCACCCGACGGCGCGCGGATCGCGGCCGGTAGCGGGGATTACACCGCGCATGTCTGGGACGCGGCGACTGGCGGCGGCGAACTGATTTATCGCAACCACAATCGGGAAGTGTTTGGCGTGAGCTGGTCGCCGCAGAGCAAGCGCCTCGTCACGGCGAGCGGCGACGGAACGGCGCAGGTGTGGGATCCGATCAGTGGCGATACGCTGCTGACCTATACGGGGCACGGCATGCCAGTGTATGCGGTGGCGTGGTCGCCCGATGGATCGCGCATTGTGACGGGCGGGCAAGATCAGACCGCGCAGATCTGGTTGGCGGCGACGGGTGCGCCACTCCTGACCTACAGTGGGCACCAGACGAGCGGCGTTACAAGCGACAAGCTACCGGTGGGCACAGTGCATGCGCTGGGGTGGTCGCCTGACGGGACGCGGGTCGCCTCGGCGTCGTTCGACGGCACGGTGCATATCTGGCGAGCCGCGTAGCGCACCTGAGAGTGTAACCGCACGAGATATGGGCGCGGGTCGCTGTTCCAGGTCAAGAGATATGAGACTCTTGCTGGGCGCCCCAAAGGGCACGAAGCTCTTCGAGTTCGGCGATCGCGGTGGTCGCAAACGACGTCACCTCTTGCTCGCTGAATCGCGGAAAGAGGTAGTTGACGTTCTCGCTGCCGTCGCCCAGCGCTACTTCGGTGACGGCGCGCTGTCCCTCGTGGAGGAGGGTTGCCGCGCGCACGATGATGTGTTGCAGACGGAACGCCGTTTCATCGTTGAGGCAGACGAGCGTGGGTAAGGGTACGTCTAGGTCGTCGCACATGACTCGAAACTCCTTGAGGTATCGCCGTCGAAGCCAGGGCTCCGCTGCTGGACGCGAATTGTCGTGAACGCGTGATGGACCGTACAGCGCGTGATTCGGGACTCGGCGTCGATGCCTCAAGGCGGGATGGCGGAGCCGAACCCGCGTTGGCGGCTCTGGCGTGACGGGCGGACGATGCGATCGAGAGATTGTAGAGGCGAGCATCAGAGGGACCTCCGATTGTTTGCGTTCGTTGTGCGGTATGCGCAACTTGACCTGGCGACACGTCTCGCGTGATGGCTCCAGGTTTGCGAGCATACTGTGCGAGTCCTCCATGGGCGACGAACGAGGGCTAGAGAGTTCGCTCACGCACTATATAGCACGAAGCATATAAATCCTCACATAAATCGGCTGACTTTGCAAGTGATGTGACTGATGATTCAAGTATATACTTGATATTTCAGTGTGTCAAGCACTGGAGCCAGGGGGAGACTATGCGCACGTCTCGCGCCGAGCGCTAGTCGTTATATGGCGGTGAGAGGATGTGCGCAGGGCGCGCCAGTGATGCGCGCCGCTGGGCAGCGTGTGGCGCGAGGGGCATGGGGAAATCCGAAAGAGGCAAGGAGATGCCTGGCAGTCGGAGGAGGAACGCTCTGGTCAGCGCTGTGGCAGTGCATCGCGCGCGGGGAAGGCGGCCTGGGGAACTGTCGGAAGTGCTAGCGGCGGCGTGTCGGCGGGGGGGATCTCGGCCAGCATTTCAACGAGCGTGGGCGGGATGGGCGTTTGACCGGTGGCTCGGATATCGCGCGCAGCCCACCGGCGCCATAGGTATGCGGCCAGCAGGGCGGAGGCGAAGCACGGGATGCCTGAGACGACGAAGCTCCATCCGATGCCGCCAGTGCTGGCGACGGCGCTGACCAGCAAGTTGCCGATGGGCGTGGTGCCGATGAAGACCATGGAGTAGACGCTCATAACGCGCCCACGCAGCTCGGGAGGGCTGGAAAGCTGCATGCGTGTGTTGGCGGCGGCGCTGAAGGAGCTCATGAAGAACCCCGCGCAGGCGAGGACGGCGAGGGTGAGG
The DNA here is from genome assembly GCA_963785845.1 of uncultured Chloroflexia bacterium. GTDB lineage: Bacteria > Chloroflexota > Ktedonobacteria > Ktedonobacterales > JADMIN01 > CAWAWP01. Next base: position 142,408 of record CAWAWP010000005.1, read on the forward strand.
GGAACCGAGCGCGGAAATGCTATGGCGGCCTCGAGCAAGCCGAAGATTGCCGCCGTGCCGATGAGCAGACGATTCGTCGGCGAGCCGCCGCGCCGGGCGAGCACGAGCGCGCCGACCAACGCGCCAGCGCCGAGCGAGGAGGTAAGCAGGCCGAAGATGGCGGGACCCGAGTGCAGCACTTTGGTGGCTTCGAGGGGCAGCAATACGCTGAAGTTGAAGCCCATGGTGCCGATGACGGCAACCATGAGAAAGGTGGCAAGGACAGTCTTGCTATCCACAATGAAGCGGAAGCCTTCGCCCAACGCGCGGATGCGTGCCATGCCATGCAAAGGGCCACGCTGCGGGACGGACACCAGGTCGGCGGCGCGCATCATGAGCAGACCGGCGATCACGGCGAGGAAGCTGAGGGCGTTGAGCAGGAAAAGCAGCGGTATGCCCAGGAAGTAGATCAATGCGCCGCCGACTGCCGGGCCGGCGATGCGGGCGACGTTGAATTGCGCGGAATTGAGCGAGACGGCGTTGAGCAGATGCTCAGGTGGAACCATTTCACTGATGAAAGCCTGGCGGGTAGGCATGTCGAACATGTTGACCAGGCCGAGCAGGAAGGCGAGGAGGTAGACGTGCCAGAGCTGGACTACACTGGCGGCGGTCAACGCGAAGAGGACGCAGGCGAGGACCGCGCTGGCAGCTTGGGTGACGACGAGGATGTTGCGGCGCGGCCAACGGTCGGCAACGGCGCCGCCAAGGGGCAGGATCAGGGGTCCAAATTGCAGCGCGCCGACGATTCCGAGCGCTAGCGGACTGCCATCGGAGAGTTGGAGCACAAGCCACTGTTGGGCGGTGCTTTGCATGAAAGTGCCGGTGACAGAGACGATTTGACCGATCCAGAAGAGGCGATAATTGCGGAATCGAAGCGCGGAGAACATCCCCTGGCGAGCCGCGTTCAGGCGCGGAGCGGTGGGCGGAAACGGCGTTGGCGCAAATGCCTCGCCACGTGCGGCGCTGGTCGCCATCAGAATCCTCACCTCCACCACCGACCGGCGCGTTCGCGGCTCGCAGGATGTAGGGCCACCCTACTCGGGGCCTACGGTAGGTTTGATGGTGGCTGTTAGTTAGTTAGATGCTCATCATACATTAACGGCGGAAGAATGCCCCCGCGCAGAATTGCTGGCGCGGGGGCTAGGTGGGTAGGTCAGGCTAGCTGACGCTATAGTGACCCTTGTGATAGTAGGTCATGCCCTGGCCCAGCACCTTCACCGGCTGAAGCTCCTTGAGCATGATCGGCTCGCCACACTTGGCGCAGACGCGGCTGGTGACGAAGTTGGTATCGTCCAGCTTACCGAGGGAGGCGCGTGCTGTCTTGGAAAGCTCGCCCTTCTTGGCCATGGTGTTTCACCTCTGAAATGCTTGAATTGGTGGGGATTATGACGCGCGAATCCAGCGATTTCGCTACCTCGCGCGCCTTTCAGTATACCACAAACTGGCGCTGCGCCGCACGAGCGATCAGCTATCTAAGCGCGTCGCCGATAAGCTCTTCCTCGCTGCGCGGACCGATGGCGGCGACGACGAGTGGCTGCGTCGTCGGGAAGCGCCGGAGCAGGCCAAGGATCTGCTCGCGCGTCACGGAGTCGATGGCCTCTTTGAGTGCTTGAATGGTGATGATTCGCTGCTCGAACCACCACGAGCGGGCGATCGCCGACGCGCGTGCGCTGGAGCTTTCGCCGCGCATCACAAGCTCGCTCTTGAGTTGCACTTTGGCACGGTCCAGCTCGTCCTGCGAGACACCGTCCGACCCGAGGCGGCGCAACTCGTCGAGCATGACGCGGACGGTCTCCGGCGACTTCTCTGGGGTGGTCCCAGCGTACAGGAACTCGGCGCCGTAGATGCCGTTGGGCGCGAAGATCGACGCGACGGAGTACACCAGGCCGCGCTTCTCACGGACCTCACGAAAGAGGCGGGAAGTCATGCCACCGCCGAAGATCTCGCTGACGACCGAGGCGGCATAGTAGTCAGGATCGCCGTACTTGGGGAAGGGGAAGGCCATACCGATGTGTTCCTGCGTCCCGTCGTGCACTTCAATGTTGACGGCGGGAAGGGGATTTGGTTGCTGCGGCTCAGCGGTTGGCGGTGCGCCGGTCCAATCGCCGAAGAGTGCGTCGACGCGGGAGACGACTGCATCCCAGTCGAAGTTCCCGGCGATGGCGATCAGCGCGCCTTGCGGCTGGTACCAGGCGCGATAGAAGGTGTGGAGATCGTCGGGTTCGAGCGACTCGACGGTTTCTTGGAAACCGAGGCCGCGGCGGCCCAGAGTGGTGCCGACGTAGAAGCGCTCGCGGACGAGGTCAAAAATGCGGCGCATCGGCTCGTCGTCGCGACGACGAATCTCTTGCAATTGCACTTTGCGCATCTGGCTGAATTCGTCGAGCGGGAACGCGGGATAGCGGACGACATCGGCCATCAACTCGAGGGCTCGGTCGAGACGGTTGCCGACGATCTGGGCGGAATAGCGGCTAAACTCGTTGGAGGTCTCGCCGCCCCGGCGAGCGCCGATGGCCTCGAAGTCTTCGGTGAGTTGGCGCACGGTGCGATGCGTGGTGCCCTGAAAGAGCATGTCGGAGAGCAGATGCGTCAGCCCAATCTTGGCTTCGGGTTCATCTTTCAGGCCGCCCGCGAACTGAATGCCGAAGGTGACGGAGGCGAGGCTCGGCATGCGCTGCCCAACCATTTGTAGACCGTTGGCGAAGGTGTGTACGAAATAGTTGGGCGCAAGAGTGCCGTCCGACGGCTGCGCGCTGGCAGAGGTGGTCATGGCATCGATCCTTCTGACGCGCGCGAACGAGCGGCGCTGGAGATGAGTGGCGTGTGGAGACTCGCGGGCAGCGCAGGCGAGCTGCGAATTGACGCCGCTATTGAGGGTGCGGAGCGCGGTCAGGGCGGACCGTCGAAAGGGCCGCGCCGTCTCCGCAGCGGATACCGCGCCACGATGTTGGCAAATTATAGCATAATCCCTGGTCACGACCTTGCCGGACGCGGGCGAATGAAGGGCAGACGCGGCAGCAAGAGACGCAGCCCGAGGCCCTGGCCGACCAGCGTGACGAGGATGACGCCATAGACGATCAACTTGAGTTGACTCAACTCGGGAACGAGCGCAGGGACACTGAGGATGAGGGCCAGTGAGAGCGCGCCGCGCAAACCGCAGACGATCATCAGCGGGCGCCAGGTGCGCGGCAGCGGTTCGGTGGCGAGGCCCAGCGCTGGATGGCTCGATAACCAGGCGGAGATAGGCACCGACGCGTAGATCATCAGGGCGCGGCCGACGAGGAGGCCGACGACCGCCCAGGCGACCGCGGGGATGGCTGGTCCGAGTGAGTTTGACCCGAGAGTGACGCCGAGTAGGAGGAAGAGGAAGGAGTTTGCCAGGTAGCCAGTGAACTCCCAGACGCTATCCACCAGGTCGCGGGTGCGCTCCGACATGCCGGTGCGCTTGCCGTAGCTGCCGAGAAGGAGCCCGGCAGAGACGACGGCGAGGAGCCCTGATGTACCGGCGAGGACGCCGAGGATGTAGGCGCCATACGCGACGCTGAAGGTGACGGTGGTCTCGAGGAGTGGGTCGTCAACGACGCGCACGAGGTGGCTGACGACATAGCCGACAACCGCGCCGATGAGCACGCCGCCACCGAGAAGCCAGAGCGCTTTCAACGCGACAACCGGCGCGGGGATGCCATTGAACTCGCTGGGAGCGTGGAGGGATGTAAGTAGCGTGGCGAGGATCAGTTGGAAGGCGGCGGCGCCGACGCCATCGTTGAAGAGGCTCTCGCCTTCGAGAATCGTCACCAGGCGATCGGGTAGACCGAGTTGGCGGAGCAGCGAGATCACGGCGAGCGGGTCGGTGGGGGAGACGACGGCGCCAACAAGCAGCGCGGGGAGCCACGCGAGCGCCGCGCCGAAATGGACGACCGTGGCGATCACGGCGAGCGATAGGACAAGCCCGGGAACCGCGAAGGCGAACACGAGGAGGGCATCGCGGCGCAGAAGCTTGGTGTCGACGTTCCAGGCGCCCTCAAAAAGCAGAGCGGGGAGGAAGAGAAACAGTACCACGTCGGGTTGAAAGTGGATGCTTGGGAAGAGTGAGGTCACGCCGATGACAAGCCCGACAATGACGAGCGCGAGGGTGTAGGGCAGCCGTAGCGACCGCGCCACGAGCGCGACCCCCATGGTGAGAATGAGCAGGAGGACGATGACACCTACTTGGTCGGCTGTGGCCTGATTGTAGGTCATTGTGCGGGCCCCGCATGGCGAGGATTGGAGGCGTGGACCGCTGCGGAAGCGCTGGAGGCATCGGCGTTGTGGCTGGCAAGATCTGGACGGCTGACGGCGAGGCCCCAGATGGCGGCGGGGCGCAGCGGTACCAGCGCGGAAGCCGCGGCATCGAGGGTGCTGCCGGTGGTGGTGACGTCGTCTATGAGCAGGATGCGCCGTCCAGCGAGGGAGCGTGCAGCACGTGGCGAGGCGATGGCAAAGGCGCCGAAGACGTTGGCGTGACGCTCGTCGATGTTGAGGCCAACCTGCGGGCGGGTAGCGCGGCGACGGATGAGGAGATCTGCCGAGTGGGTGACGCGTAGGTCGCGGGCGCACTGACGCGCCAGGAGGTCCGCCTGGTTGTAGCCGCGCTGCGACAGGCGATCAGGATGCAGCGGCACGGCGAGGATCAGCTCGGGTTGCCAGCACGCGAGGCGTGCGTGTGCCGCGAGGAGCGCGCCCAAAGGCTCCGCGGCCCGTCGCTGGCCGCGATACTTCAATGCAAGGATCGCCGTGCGCACGGCGCCTTCGTAGAGGGCGGCGACGCGGAGCGCGGTTAGGGACGCGGGTCCGCGGCCCGAGGCGCACGATCGGCAGAGGATGGCATGCAGTTCATGGGTGCTCGCTGCGGCGGGCGCGACCTGCAACGAAGCGCCACAATGGCGGCAGAGCGGTGGCTCGGGCTCGCGAATCGTCGCCTGGCATGCGGTGCAGAGCAGCATGCCGCTCGCGCCACAGGCGACGCAGCGCGGCGGGAAAAGCTGATCGAGGAGTGGATCGAGCAGATGGTGGGCTAGTGACATCGAAACCCCGTGTAGCAGCGAATAGGGACCGGTCGCCTGTGCTGACAGCGCACAACGCGACGGTGCGGATTGCCGGCGCACGGTTGGGTTAGGGGCCGTTGGGCGGCAGGGGTGGGCCGATTCGCCGCAGCAGTGTGACCTGCTCAACCACTCCGACGACGTGATAGTGGCCGGACGTAAGCATGCGCTCGTACATTATACCGTCCGCGACGCGATTTTCGACCGCCGCGGCGCTGACGTCGACCGCGACGTACTCGGCGGCATAGGAGCGCGGGTCGGGCATGAGGTAGATCGTGTAGCGGTCGCTGAGATGCGGATCGAGGGTATCGGTGGCGGCGACCACGGCGTTTGCCGGTACGCGGGCGAGCAGCGCGTCGATGGCGGCTTGGCCGCGAATAGGTCCGCCGCCGACGTTCCAGAACGAGGTGAGGCGCGGATTGGCGCTCTGCACGCTGGCGAAGGTGGTGACTAGCAGCAGGGCGGCGATGGCCCAGGAAACAGCATGCGCAGGAAGCGGCAGGCGCGCGAGGTGCCCATCAATCCACTGCACGAGGCGGCGGTAGTGAGCGCTTAAGTTCGCCGAGCGTGCCGTTGTGGTGGTGGATGGCGGGACGGAGCCAGATCGGGGTTCGGGTTGGTCGGGCGGCGCGACCTTCGGGACGGACTGCGCGCGTAGGTGGTAGACGCGGGCAGCGCCGTAGACGGCTGCGGCGCTGAGGTAGGCGAGCGTCATGGCGTTGTACTGATAGAAGCCGCTGTACTGCTCGGCATGGGTGCTGAAGATGTTGACGGCGAACTCGGGTAGGGCCGAGAGCCAGAGATATGGGGCGAGGATGCTCAGTCCGCCGCCAATGGCGAGCATCTTCGCCACGTAGGCCAGGCGACCGGGCGTGGTGACGATCACCTGAATTGGCAGCCAGGGATGGGTGAGCAGGTTTTTGGCGGCGTCGCCCGCGGAAGAGCCGAGCCAGGCGTAGCGGTACCAGAAGGTATTGCCGCCTGACGCACCACCGCTGAAATGCGGCAGGATGACGAAGAAGCAGAGTGCGGTCCACAGCAGGGAGAGTAGGATGACGGCCTGCCCGAAACGCGGGCGACCGTGAACGTACCAGATCAACACGCCGAGCGGCACGAGGGAGAGCGCGACGTCTTCTTTGGTGCACGCGGCGAGGACGGCGGCGGCGACAAACCAGCGGTAGCGTCGCGCGGCGAGCGCCCAGAGCGCCGTCAGCAGCAGCGGAGTCGCCAGGGCGACGGGATGGAAGTCCCAGAGCGCTTCGCCGAGCAGCGATGGCGTCCAGTAATAGGCGACGACGAAGCAGAGCGCGACCAACGGCAGTTCGGGCAAGAGGCGGCGCGCAAGCAGGAAGAGGGGGACCCCGCCGAGGGCGAGCGCGACGGTCTGCAGCACGAGCAGCGTCTCGGGGCCGGCGTGAATCAGGTAGAGCGGGGCGATGAGCAGGAAGATCGGCTCGACATGCTGACCGAGGCGCGTGGGCGGACCTTGCCAGTCGAGTCCGCGGTTGGTGAAGCGGAAGAGGTTGCCGTGGAGGGTGTTCCACGCTGCCTGATCCATGTTGCCGAGATCGAAGGCGTCGGCGTGGAACGACTGGTAGCGTACGAGCGCGTGCTGTCCGACGAGGCAGACGTCCACCAGGAAGGCGGCGGCGAAGAGGAGCCAGGCCCACTGGACTTGTGCGTCGTAACGCCGCGCGTACGTGGTGAGGAGGGCGAGATATCCACGCCAGCCGCTCAGCCGCCCACGCAGCCGCCGCCAGGGGGAGGGAGCGAGAGACGGCGGCGAGCCAGAGTCGCTCGCCGCCGTGGACTTAGACTGGCTGGACACGAATCAGGGCGTCGCCTTTCTGGACGAGGTTTCCGCTGGTGGCGACGATCGCGGTGACTCTGCCGGCGACCTCGGACTTGATCTCGTTGAAGACCTTCATAGCTTCGATGAGACAGACGGTCTGGCCCGCCTGAATCGTGTCGCCGATGTTGACGTAGACGTCCGCGGAGGGTGAAGGCGAAGCGTAGAAGACGCCGGTGAGCGGCGCGACGACGGCAACGGTGGGATCGGGAGCGGCGGCGGCCGACGCGGGCGCGTGGCCGGGCGCTCTGGCGGCGCGCGGGCGGGAAGAGGCTGGATAGGTTGGAGCCTGCGGCAGCGCGATCACCTCGGCCTCGAGGCGGCGGCGGAGCAGTATGCGCAGGCCACTCTCGGTGAGGTCGAGCTCGCCGACGTCGCTGCCTTCGAGCGCCTCCGCGAGCGCCTTGACGCGATTGACCAACGTGTGTCGTTCCGTAAGCCGCCTCCCCTATTTCACGTAGACCGCGTTGCGACGAGTTAGCCGACGAAGCGGCGTAGCGCCAGAACGGCGTTATGGCCGCCGAAGCCCATCGAGTTCGAGATGGCGACGTTGATCTTCGCCTCGCGCGCCGCGTTGGGCACATAATCGAGGTCACATTCGGGATCGGGATGCGTCAGATTGATGGTTGGCGTGAGGACGCCGTGGTAGAGGCTCAGCGCGGTGACGCCAGCTTCGATGCCGCCCGCCGCGCCAAGCGTGTGGCCGATCATCGACTTGGTCGAGCTGATCGCGAGCTTCTTGGCGTGGTCGCCGAAAGCCGTCTTGATCGCCGCGGTCTCGTTGCGGTCGTTGAAGACCGTGGCGGTGCCATGAGCGTTGACGTACTGGACGTCGTCGGGTGCGATGCCGGCCTTGGTGAGCGCGCGATTGATCGCGCGGACGAGCCCCGCGCCGCCAGGGGCCGGCTCGGTGATGTGGTGCGCGTCAGCGGTGGAGGCGTACCCGGCGACCTCGGCGTAGATGCGTGCGCCGCGCGCACGGGCGTGTTCCTCATCCTCCAGGATTAAGACGCCGGAACCTTCGCCCATCAGGAAACCGTCGCGTTCGGCGTCGAACGGTCGGCTGGCGTGCTCTGGGTCATCATTGTGGCGAGTGAGGGCGTGCATCGAGCCGAACGAGCCGATGCCCATAGGCGTAATGCAACATTCGGCGCCTCCGGCGATCATGGCGATGGCGTCGCCGCGCTTAATCATCTCCGCTGCTTCGCCGATGGCGTTGGCGCTGGTGGCACAGGCCGAGACGGTGGCGAAGTTGGGGCCACGTGCGCCGATCTGGATGGAGATGTAGCCCGCGGCGATGTCGGTGATGAACATGGTGATGAAGAACGGGCTTACGCGGTCGGGTCCCTTGTCGAAGAGTACCCTGAATTGGTCGTGGCAGGTGGTGAGGCCACCAATGCCTGAGCCAATGATCACGCCTACGTCATCGGCGTTTTCGTCGGTGATCTCGAAGCCGGAGTCGTCGAGCGCCTGGCGTGTGGCCGCCATCGCGTAGTGCACGAAGCGATCGTTGCGGCGCATCTCCTTGCGGTCGAGGTAGAGGCTGGCGTCGAAGTCTTTGACTTCCGCGGCGACATGCACGCTCAGGCCAGAGGTGTCGAAGTAGGTGATGGGGCCACCGCCTGAGCGTCCCTCGACGAGCGCTTGCCAGGTCGTCTGCGTATCGTTGCCGACGGGGGTCACCAGGCCGATGCCGGTGACGACGACGCGCTTGGTCATACCAGTACCCTTCTAGATGGTCGCGCCACCGCGCGGCTCGCCATGGCGTGGAGCGTGCGAGGCGCGGCGCAGGTCCGCATGGTGGTCATCGAGCCGCGAGCAACACCTCGACGCCGTGGTCCGCGAGGAAGTTCGTATAGGTCTCGCCGCGGAGGAATGTATCATTTTCGAGCAACTTTTGGTGGAAAGGAATGGTGGTCGGCACGCCTTCGAGCACGAACTCGCGGAGCGCACGCTGCCCACGTGCAATGGCTTCCTGGCGGGTGGGCGCCCAGACGATCAGCTTGCCGAGCAATGAATCGTAGTGTGGCGGGATGTTGTAGCCGCGGTAGAGATGTGAGTCCACCCGGACGCCGGGGCCGCTTGGCGGGAGATACTCCTCAATTACGCCGGTCTGCGGGCGAAAGTCGTGCGTGGGATCTTCGGCGGTGATGCGGAACTCGATGGCGTGGCCGCGGAGGACGATATCCTGCTGAGTATATGCCAGCCGCTCGCCGGCGGCGACTTTGAGCTGCTGATGCACGAGATCCACGCCGGTGACCATCTCGGTTACGGGGTGCTCGACCTGAAGGCGCGTGTTCATTTCCATGAAGTAGTACTTGCCGTCTTCGTCAACCAGGAATTCGAGGGTGCCGACACCCTGGTAGCCGATAGCGAGCACCGCTTTGACGGCGCGCTGCCCCATCTCGTGCCGGACGGCGTCGGTGAGGTTGGGGCTGGGGGACTCTTCGAGGAGCTTCTGATGGCGACGCTGCACCGAGCAGTTGCGCTCGCCGAGGTAGATGCCGTTGCCGTGCGTGTCGCAGAGCACCTGCACCTCGACATGCCGCGCACGCCCGAGATACTTCTCGATGTAGAGGCCGTCATCGTGGAAGGCTTCACGCACTTCGCTCTGCGCGGTGGTAAAGACGTGGGCGAACTCTTCGGGGCGATGCACCAAGCGAATGCCGCGTCCGCCGCCACCTGCCGCGGCTTTGAGCATCAGCGGAAAGCCGACGCGTGCCGCAGCTTCTTCGCCCTCGCCGACGCTGCGGAGCACATCCGTGCCCGGCAACATGGGGAGGCCGGCGCGTGCCATGGCGATGCGCGCCTGCACTTTGTCGCCCATTTGCACCATGGCGGAAGGGGGCGGTCCGATGAAGGTGAGGCCGACCTCATTGCAGATTTCGGCGAAGCTGGGATTCTCGGAGAGGAAGCCGTAGCCGGGGTGGATCGCCTGGCAGCCGGTGAGCAGCGCGGCGCTGATCAGGTTGGGGATGCTGAGATAGCTCTTGCTGCTCGCGGGGGGGCCTATGCAGATGCGGCGATCGGCGACGCGGACAGGAAGCGAGTCGCGATCCGCTTCGGAGTAAGCGATGACCGTTTCGACGCCAAGCTCGCGACAGGCGCGGATGACGCGCAACGCAATCTCGCCACGATTGGCGATCAACACTTTCTCAAACATGCCGCCGCCGCCTTACTGCTCTGCGCCCCACCACTTTTCCCAACGCCGTGTTATCGTCTGCCGCATGATAGCGCGGCAGGAGTGTCTTGATGCGTGCAAACCGGCACCTATTGTACCACGAGGGCGCGTGTCGTGGGAAGCGGCCGCCCGCAGTTCGCCGCGCCGACGTGTACCCGAACACGGAGCCGTGCCCGAGCGGGGAGATGATCTGTACTGTCCGAGGAGTCGCAGGCAGTGGCGGCTACTCGAAGCGGCCCTCGGAGGCGAGGCGCTGCTGCATGGCGTAGACGTTGGTCCACGTCCACGCGAGGCGCTCGTAGCAGCCGTCGTGCGTGCGCTTGCCGGCCTCATTCTGCCACGCCCAGAACCGTATGCGTGTGCCACAGACTTCGCACTTGAAGCGGCCCAAGCTGAGGCGTTGTTTGCGATTGTTGTAGAAGCGACTCATCGTGCGGGAGTAGGAGAGCAGTGGGACGCCGTGCTGCGTGACGGTGTTGGAGACGCCGACGAGCGATTGCTCTTGCTGGAGGACCAACCCGCGCTCATCATCTTCGGAGTTCCAGCCGGCCTGGACGGGATCGTAGTCATCCTCGCCGCCATAGTCGTCATAGTCTGGTTGATCGTAGTAGCCCGACTGGCCCTGAGGGTCGTCTTCCCAGCCGCCACGCTGCGCATTGCGACTTCGCATCGTCCCCAGCCTCCTCTCGGCCACGTAGCCGCCGAAACCACGCTTGTCTCCGGAAAGCAAGTATAGCACGGCCCGCGTCGTGCGCTCTATCGTTGTAGGACGAACAGCTTTACATGGATGGTTTGCCGCTGCCATTTTGGGATACGTCGCCATGACCACTACGCAGCCCCAGCACGAGGAGTCGGCCCGCGAGACGCTCGCGCAGTCGTCGCGTCGCCACGAGCCAAGTAAGTGGGCGGTGCTGGCGATCGTCGGCCTCGGCGTCTTCATGGCGACGATTGACTCGTCGATCGTCAACATTAGCCTGCCGAGCATCGCGCACTACTTCGGCGTGCCGTTGAGCGGGACGGTCGAATGGGTGATCATCGCGTATCTTGTGGTGATCGCGGCGCTGCTGCTTTCCATCGGGCGCCTGGCGGATCTGATCGGGCGTAAGACAATCTGGGCAGTTGGGCTCGCACTTTTTACCGTTGGGTCGGCACTCTGCGGTCTCGCACCAACGCTGACGCTGCTGGTGGCGGCGCGCGCGTTCCAGGGAGTGGGCGGCGCATTGTTGATGGCGGTGAGCCCGGTGATGCTGACATCGGCGTTCCCGCCACAGGAGCGCGGGCGCGCTCTGGGTCTCAACGCGGTTGTGGTGGCCCTCGGCGTAAGCGTCGGGCCGACGGCGGGCGGCTTCCTCACCGAGCACTTCACGTGGCGTGCGATTTTCTACGTGAACGTGCCGCTGGGCATCGCTGGCTTGATTGCGACGCTGATCGTACTCACGGACTCTGGCGCACGCCGTCGCAGCCGCTTCGATCCGCTGGGCGCGGGGCTGCTCGCGATCGGGCTGGCGACGCTGACGCTTGGCCTCTCGTTCGGCGAGGAGTGGGGCTGGACGTCGCCGCAGCTACTGGCGTCGCTCGGTACGGCGGCGGTCGCGTTGATCACCTTGGTCGTGGTTGAGCGGCACGTGCCGGCGCCGACGGTAGATTTCTCGCTGCTGCGCGATCGCGTCTTCGCTTCGGCGAACGTGAGCCTTGTGCTGAGTTTCCTGGCGCTTTTCGCGGTGAGCTTTCTGCTGCCGTTCTATCTCGAAGAGCTGCGCGGCTATTCCGCGGAGCAGGCGGGGCTGCTGTTGACGCCGCTGCCGCTCACTATCGCACTGGTGGCGCCGTGGAGTGGCGCGCTGGCGGATCGCATCGGCACGCGCTGGCTCGCTTCGACGGGTCTCGCGTTGGCGTGTGTGGGGCTGGTGCTGATTAGCCAACTAGGGGTGAATAACTCGGTGCCAGACATCATCTGGCGCCTCTGCGTGATTGGATTGGGGCAGGGGCTGTTCCAGTCGCCGAACAATAGCGCGCTGATGGGCGCGGCTCCGCGCGAACGACAGGGTACGGCGTCGGGCTTTCTGGCGACGGGGCGCGTAATGGGCCAGAGTCTGAGCGTGGCGCTGGCGGGAGCTATCTTTGTCGGGGCAGGCGCGAACGCCGCGGGCAGCAGTCTTGCCGCGATCCACGGAGGCCAGAACGCGAGTCCCGGGCAGGTTGCGGCGTTGCAGCGGACGTTCGTTGCCGGCTTTCATAGCGCGTTCGTGGTCTGCGCGGCGATCGCGGCATTTGGCGTGCTGACCTCGCTGGTGCGGGGTCGGGAACGTGGAGCGAGGGCGGGAGGCTGACGATGGCGACGAGCACGCCGCGGGCATTCGAGATCACCGAGACGGGTTTCCCGGCGGATTTCGCCTGGGGGACGGCGACGGCGGCCTATCAGATTGAAGGCGGCGCTCGTGAAGGTGGTAGGGGTGAATCGATCTGGGACCGATTTGCTCACACGCCGGGCAAGATTCGCGATGGCAGCAACGGCGACGTGGCGTGCGACGCGTTCGGGCGCTGGCGCGACGATCTAGACATGATGCAGCGCCTCGACCTCAACGCATACCGTTTTTCTGTCGCCTGGCCGCGCATCCTGCCTGCTGGGCGCGGGCGAGTCAACGAGGACGGTCTGGACTACTACGAGTCACTGGCTGATGGGCTGCTGGCGCGCGGCATCCGGCCCTTCGTGACGCTCTACCATTGGGACTTGCCACAGGCGCTCGAAGACGGTGGGGGCTGGCAGAACCGCGACACGGCCTACTATTTCGCGGACTTCGCACATGCGGTCGCGCAACGGATCGGCGACCGCGTAGGGGATTGGATTACGCTGAACGAGCCGCACATCGTCGCCTATGAGGGTTATTTGTACGGTGAGAAGGCGCCGGGGATGCGCGACGCTTCTCTGATCGCGCCGGTATCGCATCACTTGCTGCTGGCGCATGGGCTGGCGGTGCAGGCATTACGCTCGGCGCTGAGCCCCGCCACGCGCGTGGGCATCACGCTGAATGTCTCACCGATAGAGCCAGCGACGGATCGGGCGGAGGATACTGAGGCAGCGCGACTGCTCGACGGGCTATGGCACCGCTGGTATCTCGATCCACTATATCGAGGCGAGTATCCGACGGATGCGCGGGAAGCGCTGGCGGTGGCGGATGCGCTGGTCCGCGATGGCGACCTCGGCATCATCGCGAGTCCGACGGACTTCCTGGGGGTGAACTATTACTCGCGCACGCGGGTGCGGAGAGGCAAGGGACGCGGGCCCGAACCGGCGATCGCGGCGCCAAAGGGACCCAGGAAGCGCCTTACGGCGACAGGCTGGGAAGTCTATCCCGACGGACTCTATGACGTGCTGACGCGCCTGCATCGCGACTATGCGCCGCCACGGCTCTACGTGACGGAGAGCGGCGCAGCCTTCGCGGACACACTCGATGAAGCTGGCGCGGTGCATGATCCCGCGCGGATCGACTATCTGGGCGAGCACTTCCTGGCAGCACGGCGGGCAATTGCCGACGGTGTGCCACTTCACGGCTATTTTGTCTGGTCGTTTATGGACAACTTTGAGTGGCAGCTTGGCTACGGGCCGCGCTTCGGCCTGGTCTATACCGATTATGCGACTCAGCGGCGCGTACCCAAGGATAGCGCGGCGTTTGTGGCGCGCGTGGCGGCGACCAATGGCGGTGCGCTGCTCGACGCATAGGGCGACCGAGGCAACCGGCCTAGGGCTCGGCGCGTGGGATGCGGAACGGCGAGGCCGCGTCGTCGAGCAGCAGGCGCATCAATGTGTCGCTGACCGGCTCGGGTTGGAGATCGGCGGCCGCGAGTAGTTGCGCTCGGTCGGCTTCGGAGAGGTCGCGCGCCGGCTCCCAGCCGTAGCGCTTGAGATTGACACGGCCCTCCGGCGTAAACTCGACGCCGTCGGCTTCCAGTAGCTGGCGCATGCGTCCGCGCTGCCCGAACGCCCAGCTACCGGTGAGTTCGCCCTTGCTGTTGATCACGCGCTGCGCCGGAACGCTGCCCCAGCGCGGCGACTCGTTCATGATCCAGCCGACAGCACGGGCTCCGCCCATCTTGGGAAGGCCAGCCGCGGTGGCGAGCGCGCCGTAGGTCGTGACACGACCAGCGGGGCAGGCGCGGACCAATGCATAGATGCGTGCGGCGAGCTGCCCCGCCGCGTCTCGACTCAATGTTTCCTCTGGCATGGGAGCTTCTCCTGCGCAGTTTCGGTCGAATCTCGTGGGCGCAATTTGGCCGAAGAACGTCGGATTATTTTCTAACACTAGCGAACCGGCAATGTTTTCAGTATACTTGCACTCACCAGCCAGTCTGTTGGGTCCGTACACGGCGATTGGGCTGGGATTGTACGCCGTGTCGCGCTTTGGAAGGCGCATCTCGCGCCCGTACGCCACTCAACTTTCTAACCTCGTGTGCAGTTCGAGGCGTTAGGCCGGTATTCCGGTAGGTGGCCCGGGCGGGGGGGATCGCGGAAGGAGGTGGGCGCAGCGCCTGGCTGCGCAGAGATTGGAGAGGTTGACTCGCAGAGTGCGTGCGTACTGTTGGCGCACCCGCTCACGTCCCTGCTTTCCTCCGCAAGCCACGTTGCAGGCTCGCAGCTCGTGCTGTTAGCGAGTGCCCAATGTGGGCGGTGAGCCGCGAACTCGGTTGGAGACGCCTTCGAGGCGCTCCCCCGTTGAAGGAGAAGCAAGTCGGTGAGACGAACTCGATTGTTGGCATTTGCCCCGTTTGCGTCCGCGTTGGCGCTATCGCTGAGCCTCTTCGTTGGGAACGCTGGCGCTGCTCCGGCGGCTGCGCCGATCTCGGCGCATGTCATGGGCCTCGTGCCGAGTGGCGCTCACTCCTCCGCAGCCGTCAAACGCGCGCGCACAGTCAACCTGACGTATCACGGCGGCGTTAGCGGGTCCGGCGTCGAGACCGGCGCAGACAAAGTCTATATCATCTACTGGGGTTCGCAGTGGAACGGCAACGATCCCTCAGGTGAGGCGGCGATCCAGCAAAACTTCTTCAATCACGTCGGCGGCAGCTCCTGGAACAACTCCGTGACCCAATATTGCCAGGGCGTCGCTAAAGGCACCATCAACTGTGGCAGCTCGGGCACCCATGCCACCAATCCCACAGGCGTCTTGGCGGGCACGTGGTACGATAATTCCGCCGCGGCTCCGACCCACCCGACGCAGTCTCAGCTCGCCGCTGAGGCCGTCAAGGCTGCGGGGCACTTCGGCAACACGACGGCGGCCTCCAACACCACCGTCCAGTACGTGGTCAGCACGGCGACCGGCAACAGCATGACCGGCTTCGGCACGCAGTGGTGTGCGTGGCATAGTTCGACGAGTTCCAGCTATGGCAACGTCGCTTACACGAACATGCCGTACATCACGGACGCCGGCGCGAGCTGCGGCGCGAACTTCAATAATCTTGGGCCTAACGCGGGCATCACGATCGTCGGCGGCCACGAGTTTGCCGAGACCGAGACCGACATCTTCCCGAATGGCGGCTGGCTCGACAGAAGCAGTGCTGAGAATGGCGACAAGTGCGCCTGGATCAGCTCTGGCCAGGGCGCTTCGGCCAACGTGACGATGAACGGCGCGACGTTCCCGGTGCAGTCACTGTGGAGCAATGCGTCGGCGGGCGGCGAGTGCGTGCTCTCGTACTAAGAGGGCATTCGCGAGCCTAGCGGGCGGGGAGGGGCATTGTTCCCTCCCCGTTCTTGCTGTCTTCGGCACTTCTAGTCGTCGGGCGGCGTGTACGTCTGGAGCGCATCACGCTCGTCGTCGCTGAGGTTGACATGGACAACGCCGTCGGAGAGGCTGGCGACTTTGCTGATCGGTACGACTACACTGCGACCTCCGAGACCGCGATGGCGGACGACGATCGCTTGCACAGCATCGTTGGAGCTATCGAGCAGCACGCGCACTACCTCGCCGATCTCCTCGTGCGGGATGCGCCGCCAGACGGGTGAGCCTTTGGCGATCTCGATGGAGCCTGGCGATTCGTTGAAGACGCGCTCCTCCGAGGAGGGCGTGTACGGGCCAGCGCCGATACCCGCGCCGGTGGAGATGTAGCTCACCAACTCGCCGACGTTGAAGGGAGTCCCTTCCGGAGGGGTTTCCGCATAGATCTCTCGCTCGAAGAGTGGCAGCGCAAGAAACGCTGCCTCGTCGCAGGCGAGGGTTACGCCGTCGTCGTTGGTGGCGGTGACGAGCGCAATCGGCACGAGGCGCTCGCGAGGCTTCTCCCAGCCGCCGGGAGCGAAAAGGTTGCCGGATTCGATCAGCCCAGGGTCCACGACGAGATGGGTGACACGCAGATCGTCGCGCTCGACGACGATACGCTTGAGGGAGCCGATCTTTTTGGCGTTCGCGCCGTGGACGTGCGCGCCGATATGCAACTCGTCTAGCATGATACTTTCCTACGCTCGGATGGCGACGTTCGCGGAGGGCATTCGCGGAGAGTTATTAGCGCTTGGCTTCGCGGCGGCGCTGCTGCCGCTGTAGCGCCTTGACGCGCTCATACTCGGCGTCGTGCGCGCCGGAGCGGGCGGCGGTTGGTTCGGCCTTGGTGCGCGCGCTGGTTTGCGATCCCGCGTGCGATTGTCCGGCTTTCGCTTTCGTCAGCGGGGCCGTCGTCTTCGAGGCAGTCTTGCCATTCTTGCCGTTTTTTGCATTTTCAGCGGCGGTCGCCGCGGCTGCGGCGGCCTGCCGGCGCGAGGCGCGCGTCTGCGGAGCGAGGTTTACGGTACTGGTGGTCCCGCGCTTGGCGGCGACACGCGCCTCAGCACGCCCGCGAGCGTTGAATGGGTCGCGCGGGATGATGTTGAAGCGGAAGAGCGCGATGTAGAACCCGGCTATCAGCACAAACCATATCAACGTTAGCCCGCTCAGGCCGCCGAGCAGGAAGGTGTTCTTGCTTGCCAAGGGAGCTGTGAGCGCATCCTGCCCGCTGCGTGGCAGATGGCTGAAGACGAAGTCGATGATGAAGCTGATGACATAGAAGCCGATGAACAGGATGACCATGCCGAAGAGCAGTCGTGACCACCCCGAGCGTGGCGCGGCACTGTCTTTGGCCGTCGGCGAGAGAAATGACGGCAGTTTGAATTTGAATGGGAAGCGTGAGCTGCTCGCAGACGTCTCAGCGTCACTTGTGGGCTTAACGACGCCCTTCGCCTGCGCGGGAGGCGTTTTTTGCTGTGCCTGTGCCATGCCTGATTCCTCCTCGGCCCGCGGCGGTTGAATGTGAGATGAGGCGCGCTGGAGCGTCATGAGTGATGATGCTGCCGCTAGAAGATATGCCGAATGTCACGCACCCTCTTGCAGTATACGCCGCGCGAGCATTCCTCGCCAGCGCTGGGTGACGAGTCTATGCCTCGCCAGGAGTGGAGTGGTGGGCGAGCGCGATGGGTTCGCGAGCGAATAGGTCGGCGGGAGCCAGCGGCGACACGATCACGTTGAGGGCGTGGGGCGCGACGCTGAAGGTCATAGGCAGTGTGCCGATCACCTCGCCATCGACCTGCACCGGCAGCGGCACGCCGGATTCGAGGCGGATGGTGCGACAGCGTTCGTAGCGCACGCGTGGGCCGAGCGAACGGCGACGAGCCAGCGCCCGCGCGAAGAGCCCTAACCGTGCCAAGGTTCCCCCGCCGCCGATGATCACCACGTCGAGCAGGCCATCGTCGGCGACGGCGTCTCTGGCGAGCCGAAACGCGCCACCGTAGAGTCGCGTGTTGCCGATGAGGACCATCAGCGCATCAGTGCTGCGCCGCCGTCCGTCGAGTCGCATCCAAATGCGGCTGCTGCGATGTGTGACGCTGAGGTAACTTGCGGTGGCGGCGTAGTCGAGGAGCTTGAGTCCCCAGCGCTGGAGCACGCCGCGATCGACGCGTCGGGCGACTTCGGCGTCGAAGCCGATCCCCGCCATGAGCAGGAAGTAGTGGCTGCCGGCGCGACCCAAATCGACGCGGCGCCGCACGCCGGAGACGAGCAGTTCGCGGGCCTGGGAAAGGCGGAGTGGGATGC
Source organism: uncultured Chloroflexia bacterium (assembly GCA_963785845.1). Lineage (GTDB taxonomy): Bacteria > Chloroflexota > Ktedonobacteria > Ktedonobacterales > JADMIN01 > CAWAWP01. The sequence continues at coordinate 160,609 of CAWAWP010000005.1, forward strand.
CCATTTCGCGCGCCCAGACGTTGACGGTGCCGATGGGGAGGACGCCGAGGGCGGTGCCCTGCCCGGCGAGCGCCTGAACGATCTCGTTGACGGTGCCGTCGCCACCCGCGGCGACCACCATGTCCATGCCGGCTTTGACGGCTGCGGCGGCAAGCTCGCGGGCGTGCCCGGGGCGCTGGGTATGGCAAATCTCGGTTGGTAAGCCGTGAGCCGTCATCCATGCCGCCGTCTCTTCGAGATCGTCGAGGCCGAGATCGCCGCGCATGCTGCCAGAGTTTGGGTTGGCGATGATCCGCGCGCGGGGAGCGACCGTCGTCCTCTGGACGGAGCGGGGGCGGAGACGCAGGCGGAGTAGCGGTGCGGGCAGGACGTAGTACACGAAACGGAAGAGCAGGGGTACGCGACGCAACGTAGTCGGGGCGGTGGCCACGGCCGCGCGGACGGGAATCCGCAGGCGGAAGACACGTACGCTCCACTGCGCGACGCGCGGCACAAACGCGACGCGTGGCGCGATGCGCGTCGCCGTCCACGTGGCGACGCGCATCCACTGGGAACGCAGCCGACCTACCTCATAATCGTCCATCAAGGTCTCGCATACCTAGGAGTGTGAGCACCGCCAGCGAGCAGTTGCGCCTCACCGAAGCCAACTGTACACTGTGGCTCATTGCGCTCACAATGTAATACGCACACATGCTGCCTTGCATCACGGTCGAGCGTTGGCTAGCTGACACGCGGCACGCGGGCGAGGAGTTCCGCGACGACCTCGTAGGAGATGGTTCCCAGGCGTCGCGCGACAGCATCGGCGGCCAACTCGTCGTCGCCCTGACGACCGATCAGCACAACCTCGTCGCCGGTTCGGACGCCTGGAACATGTGTGACGTCGATCATGCACTGATCCATGCAGACGCGACCAACCAGCGGCGCACGTTGACCACGAATGAGCACCTCGCCCCAGTTGGCGGGAGCGCGACGGAAGCCATCGGCGTATCCCACCGGCAGGACGGCGATGCGCGTTGGGGTCGCGGTGATGTACGTCGCGCCGTAGCTGATGCCTTCGCCCACTGGTATGTCTTTAACTTGAGCCGCCTGTGTCTTGAAGGCAAGCGCCGGGCGGAAGGCGTCCGGCAAGCGCACCTCGTCTGAGGGATGCAGGCCGTACACGGCGACGCCGGGACGCACGAGATCGAAACGCGCTTCGGGGATGGTGAGCAGCGCTGCGCTGTTGGCCGCATGGACGAGCGGCGGGCGCAGGCCACGTACATCCAGCGCGCGCAGGACGGTGTGGAAGCGAGCGAGTTGGCGGCGCGCGTAGCTCTGGTCGGTGCTGTCGGCGGTGGCGAAATGGGTGAAGACACCTTCGACGTGCAGCCCCGGCAGCTCGCGCAGTTCCTCGAAGAAGGCGATGATGCCAGTGACGTCTTCGGAGCGCAGGCCGAGCCGCGCCATGCCGGTGTCGATCTTGACGTGAACGCGGACGTCGCGCCCCAGATCAGTGGCAGCCCGCGACAGCATCCGCGCCGTCTCCAGCGAGTAGATGGTGGCACGCAGATCGTGGCGCACGACCTCGCGCGCCTGCCAATTGGCGGCATACCCGAAGATCAGGATTGGCGCGTCGATGCCTGCCTCGCGCAGCGGAACCGCCTCGCTGAGTGTAGCGACGCCCAGCCAGGTCGCGCCGTTGCGCAGCACCGTCCGCGCGACACGCTGCGCGCCGTGGCCGTAGGCATCTGCTTTGAGGCTGACGAGCACGCGCACGTCGGGGCCGACGATCTCTTTGACCAACTGCGTGTTGCGTCCTATGGCTCCGAGGTCGATTTCGAGCCAGGTTGGACGATCTGGCTGCATGACGACGAGCCGGCGCCACGGCTGCGTCTGGCGATCGAGCAGCGATTCCGCCTGCGCGGGATGAGCAAGCAGCAGTTCGGTGACACGTTCCATGCGCATGGCTTCGGAGCCCTTGACGTAGACGACGGGTGGCTTGCCGTGCTGTGCAGCGAGAGCGGCGAATGAGCACACGGCACGGGCGGCGTCTTCCGCGGTATACGTGACGGCGATGCGATCTGGCGCGAGACCGCCCGCGCGCGCTGCTGAGGCGATCGTCTCGGCGAGGGCGCCTTGCGTCACCAAAAAGTCCGCCTGCTCTACGGTGCGCGTGCCCAGGGCGCGATGTTCCTCGGGGGCCGAGTCGCCAAGGTGGAGCATGTCGCCAAGCACGGCGATGCGCGGGCGATGCTCCTTAGTGGCGACGCTGGTCAGCGCCGCGAGCCCGGTGTCGGTGCTCGCGGGTGTGGCGTTGTGCGAGTCGTCGAGCAGCGCGATACCGTCTGCGCCTTCGAGTCGGCGCATGCGACCCGGGAGCGGTTGGAGCATGGCGAGCGCTTTGAGCGCCTGATCCTTGGGGACTCCGAACGCCTCGCCCACGGCGAGCGCCGCCAGGATGGCAGAAGCCCAGTGCGCCCCTTGGAGGTGCGGAAAGACGACGGGACTCGGGCCGGTGATCTCGCCGAAGCGCATGGCGAGCGGCGCGGCTTCCACTATTTCGGCTTCCGCCCGGGAGAATGGTAAGACGCGGGCGCGAATACCGTTGGTGAGGGCGCAGACGGCGGAATCGTCGCCGTTGATAATGGCGACGCCATCGGGCGGCAGTGCGCGCGGAAGCTGGGCGAGTTCATTGGCATAGGCATCGACACTGCCGAAATACACCAGGTGCGCGGCGGAGACGTTGGTGACGATGCCCACCTGTGGCCGCAAGATGGCGCAGAGGTCAGCGATCTCGCCGGGACGATCGGCCGCTAGCTCGACGACGGCGTAGGCATGCTCCGGCTCGATTCGCCCCAACGAGAGCGGCACACCGAGCAGGTCGTTATAGTTGCGCCAGGAGCGGAATGTTGGTGCGGCGAGGCTGAGGACGTCGGCGATCGCCTCTTTGGTGGTGGTCTTGCCCGCAGCGCCGGTGACTGCGATGACGGTCGGCTTCCAGCGGCCCAGAATGTGCGCGGCATAGTCGCAGAGGGCGACGCGCGTGTCGGGGACGGCTACGAGCGCGGCGCCAGCGCGGCGAGCCTTTTCTTGTACTGCTGCAGTCTCGCCATCGAGGCGGGCCAGGCGATCGCGTTCGACAAGCAGCGCCCCAGCGCCACGCTCGATGGCGTCCGCGAGATAGTCGTGGCCATCGCTATGCGGGCCGCGAACGGCAACGAAGCAATCTCCTGGTGACACGAGTCGCGAGTCGTGCGCGAAGCCATCGAGAATGGGATGCACACCGGCGACGAGCAGATCGGCCCGAGTCGCGAAGATGAGATCGTCGAGCGGGATCATAGGCGAAATCCGCAGTGAAGAGAGCGAAATTTGGGCGTGCAGGACGCTGCTGGAAGTGTATCATGCACGGTACGCCGCGTGCGACGCGTGGCGGCGCATCGCATGTGACACGCAAGGCGCATAGATGAGCGATACTGGCGCTCGCGTCTGGATTGATCAACCCGAATGGGTTGCTCGCTGTAGGCGCCTCTGTTATGCTCCGGCGACAACAGGACGCACATGCGAGGCTCGGTCTGCCACGGTGCCATACGAGGGGGGCATCCTGTTGGCCCGCGAGGGGACGTGCGCGACACAGGAGGTGTACGGTGCCTACGAAGGATGAAGGGGCCGGCGCGCGACGACGAAACACGCCGGCAGAGGCGACCCGCACACAATCGCGGAGGCCGACGTCTGCAATCACACCGTCAGGCGCTCCTCAGGAGCCAGCACCAGCCACCACGAGCGAGGCTGAAGTTGCGCCTGGCTCTGCCCACACGTCAGAAACAACTCGCGAGACTCGGCCCTCCCGCGCAGCGGGACGCTCAACACAGCGTAGGGCAGCGACGAAGGCACGGACTGAGGTCAACGCGGAGGCAGAAGGGTTGGGGGCCATGAGTAGCGGCGAGTTCACGCAGGGCGGAGGGGCTGACCCGCGGGAAAGCGACGAGGCGAACTTGCCAAATGTGACGCAAGAGGACGCGATAGACCGTGCGCGGGACACGGCGGCGCATGATCAGGGAGGCAAGCAGCCACCAACGGATAGTTCGAGGGAGTCCGCCGCGGTGCCCGAGTTGGGAAGTGAACGGCGTGAAGAGCCCTTCCAGGAGCAGCAGGCGCCGACGGCACGGCACCGTGAGCGGCAGCGCGGCGGGCACGCGAATGCGCTGGGCATGCTCATCGAGGAACATTTCGGCGATGCCAGCGCGCCGTGTCGCTCATACTCGGACCTCGAGCGGCATTCCGGCATTTCGCGCGAGGCGCTCAGTCGCTACGTGACGGCGCGGGCAGATCGGCGACGCTCGCCGACGATCGATACGTTAGTGGCGGTCGCCGACGCGATGCATCTCAGCCTGGAGGCGGTCGCTCGCGCGGCGGCGGCCTCGGTGAAGGGGGTGCAGTTGCCGCGCGATGCGGACCAGCAAGTGCGCGAGGAGGTGCTGGGAACGCTGGTGGCGGCGCTCTCGGACGAGCAATTCAGTGCCGTGGTGGAGTTGCTTCGTCAACTGCGGCCTGTACAGACTCGCAGCTAATTCCGAGCTAGGCATCCGGCAGGTCGCTCTCCGCGTCGGCTGGGGTATCTGCTGGGGTATCGGCATCGCCGATGGTGACGAGGGCGTCGCCCTGATTGACGGTCTGACCCGTGGCGATACCGACCGACTTGACGACGCCGGCGCGAGTGGCGGCGAGATCATTTTCCATCTTCATCGCTTCCAGGACGATGACGATCTGCCCGCGCTGCACCAGGTCACCAACGGCGACGCGCACGTGGCGCACGAGACCCGGCATGGGAGCGCGAAGCGTCACGTCACCCGTCAGGTGGCCGCCTCCGGCCCTGCTGGCGACGGACTCGGCGCGCGCATCTTGCACGCTGACAACGTAGGGGCGGCCCGCGATCATCACTTCCAGGGTTGGCGTTGCGTCGCCGCCGGCCTCCGCTGGCTCATTGAGAACGCGGAGATAGGCTTCGTAGGAATGCGCGCCCACGAGCACTCCATAGTGCGTAGCAGCATCGCTTTCCACGCGTGCCGAGCGCGGTCCGATTGGCCGCCAGTTCAAACTGAGTTCACGTCCGTCCAGTGTGACGCGACGGTCACGGCCGTTGGAGTCCACCTCGACGACGTGTCGAATCCCCTCCACCGTCGCCACGAATCGCATACCGCTCTCCTCCCCGGCAACGCGGCAGCGAAGCGCGCGCCGGCTCCCACACCTTGCAGCAGACGATACACGCGGGAACGTGCCCGTGTCCAGCACAGGTCCGGTGAGCGCGGCGACGACGTGGCTCAGGAATACCGTCGAACGAGAGACGAGAGAGCTTCGGCATTCCCGCGACGCTTGACGATAGCAGCGCTGAGCGTGTTACGAGAACTCTGCTGCAGAGCGGTCGGCGTGGAGGTGGCCGACGACGCACTGGTGACGGTGACGCTGACTGGGATCGTGACTTTGCCCTGCGCCGAAGTCACGGTAATGGTGTCGGTATATGGGCCGGGCTTTATGCCGGTAGCCTTGGCCGAGACGGTGAGACTGGTGCTGCTGCCGACGCCGAGCGTTCCCGACGCGGGAGAGATGTCGAGCCAGGGAAGCTTTGCCGACGCCTGCCAATCGAGGCTGGCACTGGTGGCATTCTGGAGGTCGAGCGGGGTGCTGGCGGACTTCCCTGCAACAACGGAGAGTTGCACTTTGGCCGGTTTGGCGCTTACGACCGGGGGCGCTGGCGCAGCATTGTTGCGAAGGAACGGAATCGCCTGGTGCACCTTGTTACTGAGTGAGACGCAGGTGCTGACGGGGCAGAGGTCGGGGCGGGCAATGACCACGGCGCCAACGTCGAAGACCGAGAGCAATAGCAGGACGAGGAGCAGTCGAGGCATCAATCCGCGCCTCCCGTGCGCGCGCAACCTGCTCTTTCTAGCGAGACGCGAGTCGAAGCGTAGGTCGTCCTCACGCGGGACGCGATTGAGTTCGTCCCAGTGCGGCGGGTTCGGTGACGCTTTGGCACCCATGCGCGGCTGCACACCGGAGTTCGGGCCTGACCACTCCCCTGAAGCATCGGCCCACTCGTCGCCTGCACCGGTCGGATTCGAGCGCCATGGCGTGCGCGGCATCGAGACATCCATGCCGGTATCACTCATGTCCTCGCCGGCGGGCCGCCACCTGCGTGGATTGTCGACGTTGGGCATGGGGGCGGAGAGGATCTCTTGCCAGCTTGGGGGCATGGAGCTCAGCTCAGGACTGGTCAGTCGTGGCAGTCCGAGTTGCGTCGGCGAAAAGGCGCGCACTTCGCCCGACTCGCCGCTCATCGATGCCTGCTCCGCGTTCGCCACCCAGGCTTGCAGCTCACGCGACTCCGCCACCTGCTGGCCGCTATAGATGTCGCCGACCGAGGGTGGATTCCACGCGCTTGAGCCGCCTATCGATGGGAAACCGGACGTGGGCGATGCCGAGTCTCCTAGAGCGCCGCGGTCTGAGGGTATCGCGTTCTCATCCACGCCTTCGCCACCGTCGAGTTGGCTGGCCGCGGGTTGCACCAGTCGCTTGCCGAGACCGGAACGCGCGCGCCCGAGAGATCGGAGTCCGCGCGGTCCGCTGTCCGCAGGGGACTCGCCCAGGTCGGGCCAGCCACCATCGTCGACCGGGCCGGGGGCGCTGGTGGAATCGGGCGCGGCATTGTAGGGCAGCGCCGCCACGCGGGCGGTGGGTTCGTAGCTGATCGCCGGGTTGCCGAATTGATTGGGGTCTTGCTGGCGAAGCGACGACCCGCCACGTTCCATGCTCTCGTCCACCGTCGCGCTGGCCGGTAGCGGCGGGAACTGCAACCCAGAGGGGCGGATCGAAGGACCTTGAGGCTCGTAGGTAGGGGGCGCCGGCGGTGCGTTGAAAAGCGCCGCAGCCGCCTGACCCAATCCACCGCCCAATGGCGGTATAACCGGAGGCGCCGCAGCGGGCGGTGCCCATTGCGAGGGAGCGCCGGGTTGACCGGGTCCGAGTTGCGCGGGGGTGAACGTCGGGGGCGCGGGTTGCCCGAGTTGCCCGAGTGGTGGCTGCATTCCCTGGTGGTTCTGCGCAGCCTGACGGATCGTGGCCTCGATCGCTTGCGCCAGCGCCGCCGCCGAAGGGAATCGCTGTTCCGGACGCTTCGCCATCGCTCGCTGGATGACGACATCGAGCGCAAGCAATGGTGGAGGAAGTGAGGGATTGACCTGCGCAAGGTGGGGCACTGGCTGCTGCGCGTGGGCGGCGAGGACATCCGCTGGACGGCCGCGGAACGGCGGGGAGCCAGCAGCAGCGGCGAAGAGCACCGCACCCGTGCTGTAGACGTCACTCAACTGCGAGACTTGGCCATGAGCTACCTCGGGCGCCATGTAATCGAGCGCGTCGCCGCCGGAACCGACGTGATTGAGGTCCATGTGGGCGACATCCCAGAGCAGGCCGAAGTCGCCGAGCATCACATGCCGCCCCTCGTAGAGGAAGATGTTCGAGGGTTTGACGTTGCCATGGGACACGCCGAGACTGTGGGCATAGCCGAGGGCTTCGCAGAGTTGTCGGAAGAACGGGCCGATGTCGGCGGGCCCCATCTTGCCGCCACGCGCGAAGAGGTCTTGTAGCGTGCCGGCGGCGACGAAGGGCGTGATCAGGTACAGGTAGCCGCCTTCTTCGCCGCTCGCCAGCGTAGGCAGGATATGCGGATGGCTGGCAAGTTTGCCGGTTGCTTGCACGATCTGGCGAAAGTGGGGGAGGAAGCCAGGTTGCCGCGCGAACTCGGGATAGATGACTTTAACGACAGCCTCACGTCCACCAGGCTTGGTGGGGCGGGCGCGGTAGACTTCGGCGACGCCAGCGCTGCCCAGCTGGTCGGCGAGCTGGTAGCCACCGAAAATACGGCCCTGGAGCCCTGCCATAGCCCCTCCCTCACCGCGCACATCCCGCCCCGATAGCCGTCCCGCCATCCGACGCGCCCCAGTATATCATGCTGGTCGCTGACGACTCAGCCCAAATGTCCCATGAGGGACCGCGCGGGCGCATCAATTCCAAACGAGCGGCGATCCCGTGTTGTCACCTCTCGGCGCTCGCTCGGCATTTTCGCAGAGAGCATGCCTCGCCTGGCACGTTCCTCAAACCGCGGCATTCCGGTTTAGTGGATGCCCAATAGGGTGCGATAAATGTCGTCGGCGACGTAGACCTGGCAGGCACCTTCATTGTTGCCCGAGGCCGCGGGATTACCTTCTTTGTTGACGATGACCACATACTGCGCGCCACCCGGCGATCCGGGCGCTTGATCGTCCGGGGCGAGCGAGATCCACCACGCGCCTGGCTGCCCTGAAGCGACCTGCGCGGTGCCGGTCTTGCCGCCCTGGAATGTACCGCTCGTGGTGAGCTTCGTCCCGAAGTTCGGATCGACGCCGTTGCCGTAACTGCCGGTGCCGTAGCTCGCGACAGCCCACATCGCCGCACGCAGGTTCTGCGCAGTACCGGGTTGGATGACCGGCGTGTCGCTGGTGGGGTCGCGGAGCTGTTTGCCGTCCGCCAGCGTGCTGTTATGCGCGACCAGCGCCAGGCCGACGTGAGGACGCGCGAGCACGCCGCCATTGGCGATCACGCTGGCGACGACCGACATGCTGAGCGGCGAGATCAGCAAAGAGCCCTGGCCGAAGGCGCTCTCGGCGAGCGCATCATTGCTGAGACCACCCTGCCCGCCCGTGGAAATCGCGGGATAGGCGATGCTCTGTGCGTACGGAGCGTCAAAGCCGACGTTGGTGTTCCAGTTGAGGCCGGGCGTCTCGATGCCGTAGAGTCCGACATATTTTGCCCATGTATCGAAGCCCAGCTCGATGCCCAGGCGCGCGTAAACGACGTTGTCGCTATAGGCGTAGCCGTCCTGGAAACTCATTGGGAAGGTGGCCGCGCCGGCGAAGTCGGAGTAGTCAACCCAGTTGATCTTCTCGCCGTTCGGCACCTGATAGCTGAGCGCCTGATCTTTGGTGAAGCTGTTTTTGCCGTCGCCGGAGGTATCGGTGAGGGGATATCCCTGGTCGAGCGCCGCGGAGAGGGTGACAGTCTTGAACGTGGAGCCCGGCGCGTAGAGTCCCTGGGCCGCGCGATTGATCAGGACGGGGACTTTCGCTTTGTTGAGACCGTCGATGTACTGATTTGCGGCGGCATTCACCGTCCCATCGTTCGAATCTGCATTGACCACTTTATTGAGGTCGTAATCGGGTTTGCTTACCATCGCCAAAATCGCGCCCGTTTTCGGGTCTTCGACGATAATGCTGCCCGGCGGGTTGGCCTGCGGTGCGCAGGCGCCACCGTGTTCCGCGGCGGAGTCGTAATACTTGCTGGCAGTCTCTTGAGCGTTCATGTCGATGGTCAGGTACAGGTCCTGGCCGTACTGGTCCTTATGCAGGAGCTTGTTGACGGCGTTGTTGATATTGTCACTCGGCGAATTGCTTGCCGCCTCGCCGGAGAGGTAAGCGTTGTATTGAGCCTCGATCCCCGCCATGCCGTGTGTGTACGTGTAGTAGCCGATGAGCGGTGCTAGGCCGGTGTCGATCACCCACGGTGCGTAGACGCGGTGAAAGCCGCAGATGTAGTTCTCATTCTTGCCATCTCGTACTGTCTTGGCGATCCAGTTGCCCTTGTCGTCGTAGATGGCGCCGCGCAGTGGCTTATTCTCAGGGGGGCAGAGCCGCGCTAACGTCTCGTACTGGCCGCCGACCAGTTGCTGTCCGCCCAAGGGGGCGGCGTTGCCTATCTGCACATAGGCGGCGGCACCGCTCAGCAGCAGTAATAGCAGGATGAACGCATTCGTCAGGTGGCGAATCGTCTCGCGCATGTTGGCGTTCATCTAGCCGCGCTCCTCTATCGATACGGTTGATTGGTCGCTGGATGATGGTGTTCGGTCAGTCCCTACAACGCAGAGCGAAAGCTGGCTCCACTTCGCAGCGGAGTGTAGCACCGCGCCTGTGGCCTGTCAAAACGAACAAGGCGGCGGAGTGAGGTGCTCGCAGCCTGAAGGACGTGCTGCAGATATCACCGCGATCAGGTGCGCGCGAGCAGGATCGACCCGTGCCGAATGCCGGAGAGCACGACTGCAATTCACGCATCAGGTGATCCTTCGGCGAAGTCAGCGGTTCAGCGTGGCGAGATAGCCGTCGTAATTGCGACGAAGCTCGGACAGGCTATCCGCTCCAAACTTCTCAAGGAAAGCGTCGGCGAGTGTGTATGCGAGCATCGCTTCGCCGACGACGCCTGCGGCAGGCACGACGCAGACGTCACTGCGCTCGTAGCGCGTCGCGTCGACGTTTGCGCCGCTGCGGACGTCAACAGAGGGTAGCGGATGGGCGAGTGTGGGGATCGGCTTGACGGCAACGCGCACAACAATCGCCTCGCCATTGCTGATACCGCCTTCGATGCCTCCGGCGTTGTTGCTGAGGTGATGCCAGCCGCTCTCGTCGTGGCGCGCGACGTCGTGCATCTTGGACCCGGGCAACGCGGCAGAGGCGAAGCCCGCGCCGATTTCGACGCCTTTCGCCGAGGGGATGCTGAGCAGTGACTGAGCGATGCGCCCGCTAAGGCGGCGGTCCCACTCGCTGTAGCTCCCCAGGCCGATCGGTACGCCGGTGGCGATAACCTCGAAGATGCCGCCGCAGGTGTCACCGTCGCGCTTCCCTTCGAGGATGCGGGCAATCATGCGCTCGGTAAGTTTGTCGTCGGCGCAGCGCATTTCTGAGGCGTCGACGCGAGCCCAGAAGGCGGCGTCGGCGCTCGCCGCGTCGGGGCGCTCAGCGTCGGGATACCCCACCCCGCCGACGGCGAGGACGTGACTATGGATGGTCACGTTGAAGATCTGAAGTAGTTGACGGCAGATGGCGCCCGCGGCAACGCGCGCCGCCGTTTCGCGCGAGCTGGCGCGTTCGATGGCCTCGCGTACGTCACTTAAGCCGTACTTGAGGGTGCCAGTGAGATCAGCGTGGCCCGGGCGGACGAGTGTAACGGCTTCGGGAGGCTCCGTAGGCAGATCGGCGCCCATGCGCTCCTGCCAATTGGCCCAATCGCGGTTCTCGATGCGCAGCGCGATCGGCGAGCCAAGCGTGTGACCGTGCCGTATACCCGCGAGGAACTCGACCTGGTCGCGTTCGATCTTCATGCGCCCACCGCGACCGTAACCGCCCTGGCGCCGGCGCAGTTGTTCGTTGACGCCATCGCGGCTGATAGGCACACTCGCCGGCATACCTTCGAGCAGGGCGATCAGGCTGGGTCCGTGCGATTCGCCCGCCGTCAGAAAGCGCAGCATGGGGCGGTCCTCTCTCGGAAATCGGTGTTCTTGGAGTGTACGCCATCTCGGTGCACGAGGTTACTGCTGGCCGGAACGCTGTGGAAGGGATCACAGCACGTAGAGTGCTCCTGGCCGGCGCGACGGTTGCTTGATACCGGTGCGTCCGCGTGCTATACTACAAGTCCGAGCGTCGCGCCGGAGTCATTCGGAGTCCGACAATTGCGCTCGTGCATACGGCGGGGTCGCCGTGGGAGTATCATGAAGTCCGGAATTCACCCCCAGTACGTTGAAGCCACCGTCACCTGTGCCTGTGGCAATACCTTTACGGTAGGCAGCACACAGCCGCAGATGCGCGTTGATGTCTGTTCCAATTGCCACCCGTTCTATACCGGCCAGCAGCGTATTCTCGATACCGCTGGGCGTGTGGAGCGGTTCCGCAAGCGCTTCAACATTGAAGAGAACAAAGAGTAGGCGCAAGCACCAGTTCGCTTGATGTTCTATGCGGCGCGGCTCAGTGATGGGCCGCGCCTTTGCGTGCCCTCGGTGATCGTATGTGAGCGTCACGTCTTGCGCAAGGTGCGTGAGGATGCGCGCGCCCCAATCGGAAGAGCTAGCGAGTCAGGCGGGTCGCACCAGCGCTGGCGAGGCGGCGGGCGCGCAGGCCACGGGCGCCGCGCATGCGCATGGAGACGCCGCTGCGAGAAAGTAGCATCGCCTCGCGGTAGGCGGCGAGATTGGCGCGAAGGCAGGCGTCGGGGCTGTACTGTTGCGCAGCGACGCGCGCGTTGGCGCCCAGAGCGCGGCGGAGTGAGCCATCGGCGATGAGGGCGTCGAGGCGGTCGGCGAAGGCGTCAGGTGCGGTGGGACTGACGAGGTAGCCAGTCTGCCCGTGAGCGATAATCTCTGGCACGCCCGCTGCTGCGAGCGCCACGACCGGCACTCCGCAGGAGAGGCTTTCGAGGAGCGCAAGCGGCTGATTTTCGGTCTGGCTCGCTGAGACGCAGATGTCGCAGGCGGCTACGTGCCGCGCCAGCGCTTCTCCGCGCATCCATCCGCGGAAATGTACACGCGATTGCAGCCGCCGCTGGTGAACGAGGTCGAGCAGCGGCGTCATCATCGGACCGTCACCGACGATGTCGAGCGAGGCGCCAGGGTTGCGCCAGAGCGCTGGTTCGACCAGCGAGATCAGGTGTGGCAGGTTCTTTTCGGCGGCGAGGCGTCCGAAGTAGACGATTCGCACGGTGGATGGCGGGCGCTCCGCTCGCTCGAAAGCTTCTAGCGGGCGGAAGAGGTCGGTATCGACGGGGTTGTGGAGAATGCGGACAGGGCGACGCATGCCACTTGACGCGAGATCGCGGGCGAGGAATCGCGACGCGGAGGAGGTGAGATCGCACTGATTATAGAAATGCGCCACGTAGCGTCGAATGAGCGTGGCAAGGCGTACATTGACCTGATGACCCAGGCGGAGATAGGAATCCACGTACTCACCGAATAGCGTGTGATGCGTGCCGAGGACGGGGATGCGCTCGGCGCGAGCGGCGCGTAACCCCTGCCATCCGACGCTGAACGGTGTGTGGCAGTGGACGATATCCGGTCGGAAACCGCGGATCTCGCGGGCCAGCGCCAGGCCCATGGGGGGCGCGAGGCTAAAGTCGCTGTACATCGGCAGCGGGACCGCGCGAGTGCGGATGATGGGGAATGGCTCTGTCTGGCATGCGTGGATGCGGCGCCTGGGGAGTGCGGTGCAGACGAGGACGGCATGACCGTCGGCGTGGAGCGCGTGCGCCAGATTGTGGACGCAGTTGGCGACGCCGTTCACTTGCGGCGGGTATGTGTCTGAGACGAGCATGACCCGCATCGTAGACGTTCCTTCTCCGACTTGCGAGCAGTCACAGATTTTGCAACCGCCTATTGCGGGTAGATGTAGTGAGGATGACGAGAACGTCGAGCCGCGTCCCATCCACAGCAGGTGCGGAACAGTGCGTCTCTCCTGGCCATTGAAGCGGCCCGGTGGCGACACGACTTTAGCACAGGTTCGCGGAGACGGCAATCTCTGGCGCACGGCTCGACCTGAGTGTGGCGCATTGGCCGCGACGGTGACTCGTTGCGCCACTCGGACGCGACTTGATGTTATGCTTGGGGTACATCTTGAGGTGTATCGCGCCGCCACACACACGCGCGTCGCGTGGCGCCATGGCCAGCGCCGAGCGGTCGCGCGGAGGAGGGTCTGCTCTCGTGCATAGATATAACTACGGCGGCCAGGCTGTCGTCGAAGGTGTGATGATGCGCGGGCGGCGCTCTGCTGCCGTGGCGCTGCGGGCGCCCGCCGGGAATATCCTCGTCCACGAAGAGGCGCTAAATGCGCGGCTGTACCGATCTCCCGTCGCGCAGTGGCCGTTCATTCGCGGCGTCGTGCTGCTGTGGGACATGCTGGTACTGGGCACGCGCATGATGATGTTCGCGGCGAACGTGTCGCTGCAGCCCTCTGAGGATGCTTCGGCGGATCAAAACCCCGTGCCAGTGGAGGCGCGCGCGGCGGCGAAGGTCGCCGTGCGAGACACAATCGTCGAGGCGCCCCCGTCGGCGACCCAGGCGATCGGCGGCATCGGGTTGGCGGTGACACTACTGATCTCGGTGGGCTTTGCGGTGGGCCTCTTCTTCCTCTTGCCGTTGGCCGCGGTCGGCGCAGCGCATCGCTGGATCGCCGATGGTTGGGGCAGTTTGACCTTGGAGGGTGTGATCCGGCTGGGTCTGCTGATCGGTTATCTCTGGGTGATCGGGCGTTTTCCAAGCATCCAGCGCGTGTTCGAGTATCACGGCGCCGAACACAAAGCGATCAACACGCTCGAAGCCGGAGAGCCGCTGGATGTGGAACATGTAAGCCGCGCCACGAAGGTGCATACGCGCTGCGGAACGGGATTCCTCCTGATCGTAGTCGTGCTGTCGATCTTCGTCTTCGCGTTGGTGGGCAACCCGCCACTGGCGCTTCGCGTGGTCTCGCGCATTCTGCTGGTGCCGGTGATCGCGTCGATCGCGTATGAGTTGATGCGCCTCGGCGCGGCGAACTACCGCTATCGCGTCGTGCGGTGGCTGATGGCGCCGAGCCTGGCACTGCAAGGACTGACGACCCGCGAGCCGGATTCCTCGCAGATGGAATGCGCGATTGTCGCGCTGGATCGCGTGCTGAAGACGGATGGCGCCGCCGCGCTGGAGCGGGTGGCATGACGCGTGCTGGGTAGCCAGCGCGGCCCTTGCTGCCGCGAACGCAACGTTCGTACGGCGAAGCACGCCCGCTGGCTGGGGTGACCCTTCGTTGGCGGTTGGGTCGAAGCAGACTACAATTGAGTACGTGCAGCGTATCATTTGAGATGTGTCGGCGACCGGGATGCATGTACCGCGCGAAAGTCGTTACAGCAGTGGCGGACGTCAGTGAGCCTGTTCTGGCCGCGCATGTGTCGGCTTCGGAGCGAGCCACACTCTCACGCTTACGGTGGCCGTTGAGCGCTCGCTAACACATGAGTCGACTCCAAGCAGGTTCCGAATACAAGAGGGTAGAAGATATGACCTTACCCGTGGAGCAGCCTGAGGCGGAGGCCGAGGCCCCCGATCCTTCCATAACCCCGCCGCCCGCGGACCTTGAGGTCGAGGCGCCTTCGACGCCGAAGCCATTGAGTGGCACGGCGCTGCGACGCCGGGGCATCGTGCGCTGGCTGGCGCTGGGTGGCGTACGCTTCTTCTACCGGACGTGGACGCGCATTGCGGCGCACATGTTCCCCGAGGATTCGCGGCGCGCCCGCTTCGCTACAAGAATTGGCATCCGGCTCCCCGATCGGCTGAACATGAGTTGGGTGACGGATACCCTGGCAGTCGGCGGCCGCGTGCGCCCAGAAGACATTCACCGGCTGGCGCAGGCCGGTGTCTCGGCGGTGGTGGATACGCGTTCAGAGCATCAAGACGACGAAAAGGCGATGGCGGCGGAAGGTATCGCCCTGTTGTTGCTGCCGACGTTGGATACCTATCCCCTGTCCATCGAGCAGTTGCAAGAAGGCGCAACCTGGGTGAACGAGCAGATAGCGCAGGGGAAGCGCGTGCTGATCCACTGTGAGCATGGCGTGGGGCGCAGCGTGTTGTTGACGGCGGCGGTGCTGGTGCAGCAAGGAATGGGCGCCGATGAAGCCCTGGCGCTGGTGCAGCAACGGCGCTGGCAGGCAGCGCCGAATCATCGCCAAACAAAGCGGCTACAGGAGTTCGAGCGCATGGTTCACGTGGCAACGAAGCAGGAGGCAAAAAAGGTGTAGTGGTGTGGCAACGTGGGCTTGGTCGCACGATCAAACATCGCTGGCGAATTGGTGTCGGCGAGCCAGCGGCGGTCGTTTGATCCGGCTGCGCGCGGCGTGATACACTGCGCCGAATACCATACGCTGAACGAGATGTCTGCGGCGCCTACGCGAAAAGTATTCGTCGCTTGATAACCGGGGAGGGTAGCCGCCGCTATGACAACCGACGAGGCCTGGCAGTGGAAGTTCGGCAAGGAAGGCTTGACGTTTGACGATGTGTTGCTGCTGCCCGCGGAGTCGGCTGTTCTCCCCGGCGATGCGTCGACAAAGACGCGCCTGACCGCGGAGATCTCGCTGAACATTCCTATCCTCTCGGCGGCAATGGATACCGTGACCGAGGCACGATTGGCGATTGCGCTGGCACGCGAAGGCGGGCTCGGCGTGATCCACCGCAACCTCTCGATTGAGGAACAGGCGGGCGAGGTCGATAAGGTGAAGCGGTCCGAGTCGGGGATGATCACCGATCCGATCACGCTCGGCCCCGATGACTCGCTTCGCGATGCGCTGGCGGTCATGGAGCGCTACCACATCTCAGGCATCCCCGTGACCGAGAGCGGGCGTCTGGTTGGCATCCTGACCAACCGCGACATTCGTTTCGAGCAGAATCTTGACCGGCCCATCGCCCAAGTGATGACCCGCGAGCGCCTGGTGACGGCCCCGGTGGGCACGACGCTCGAAGAGGCCCACGCGATCTTGCACCGCAACAAAATCGAGAAACTGCCGGTGGTGGACGACTCCGGCATGCTGCGCGGCCTCATTACCGTGAAGGACATCCAGAAGAAGATTCAGCATCCGCTCGCCGCGAAAGATGCACAGGGGCGATTGCGCGTCGGCGCCGCGGTCGGGGTGGGCCCTGACAGCGTAGAGCGCTGCGAGGCGCTCGTCGCCGAAGACGTGGATTTGCTGGTAGTAGATACGTCGCATGGCCACTCGCGCATGGTCGTCGAGACAGTCACGCGCATCGCGAAGGCATTCGGCGGCCGCACGCAGATCGCCGCGGGGAACGTGGCAACGCCCGAAGCCACCGAAGCGCTGATCGCCGCTGGCGCGCATGCAGTGAAGGTCGGCATCGGCGCTGGCGCTATTTGCACGACGCGTGTGGTTGCCGGGGCCGGCGTGCCGCAGATCACGGCGATCTTCGACTGCGCGCGGGCCGCGGCGCGGCGTGGCATCCCGATCATCGCGGATGGGGGCATTCAGTATTCGGGCGACATCGCCAAGGCAATTGCCGCGGGCGCGGATACGGTAATGCTCGGCGGGCTGCTGGCAGGCGTGGACGAGAGCCCTGGCGAGCTGATCATCTCGCAGGGCGAACGTTACAAAGACTATCGCGGCATGGGCTCCGTGGGCGCGATGAAGCTGCGCAGCTACAGCAAGGACCGCTACTTCCAGAGCGACGTGATCGAAGAGTCGCGGTTGATCGCTGAGGGCATCGAGGGGCGCGTGCCGTACAAAGGGCCGCTGGCGAACAACGTCTTCCAACTTGTAGGGGGCTTGCGACAGGCGATGGGCTATGTCGGCGCGGCGGATGTCGAGGCGCTGAAGACACAGACACGCTTCGTGCGCATCACCGGCGCGGGACTGCGCGAGAGCCATCCACACGATGTCGTGATCACCAAAGAAGCGCCCAACTACGGTGTTGGCCGCCGTTAGGTCGGGAAAGTCTGCCCCCGCCACGGGTCGCCGTTTCATGACCGCGCCGCTCCGCAGTACAATAGTGGCGGCGCGTTGTGTTTCGTGCGTTCCGTCCCTATGCTTGAAGCCGTGTTGAGACTACATGGGTGCGGCTGGCGACGCGGCGGAGGTTCGGCGCATGCGAGGGAGACACCTAGAGGCGGAGCCGCGCGTGAGCGAGGATGGGTTGCCAGCGGATGGTGCCAAAGCTGCGGGCGGCACGCTAACCGCGGCGGAAAGTCGTCCCCTCTGGCGGCGCGTAGTCGAGCGCGTGCTCAATCCATTTAGCGAATTGCCTGCACTGGAAAAGACGCGCTGGTATCGCATTTGCCTGATCGCGGTCGCCGTGCTCGCGCTCGCCTTCGTAATCTTCTTTTGCCTCTATCTCTTCGCGCGGCACGATGCCTACCAGACGAACGGCGAAGATCTCGGCATCATGGATCAGGCGCTCTGGAATACGCTCCATGGCGCGATCCTGCATCAGACCATTTGCAACCCGATCTCGGATAAGAACTGCCTCGGCGACGTCTCGCGCTTTGCCATCCACTTCGAGCCGATCATGCTTCCGCTCTCGCTGACGTATCTCGTCGCGCCATCGCCGAAGACGTTGCTTTTCATCCAAACCGTGGTCGTCGCCATTGGCGCTTTCCCGGCGTTCTGGATCGCCAGCCGGCGCCTGCGCAGTCCGCTGGCGGGCGTGGCGTTCGCGGCAATCTATCTCAGCTATCCGGCGCTCACCGCTGCGGTAACCTTCGATTTTCACGCGGTGACGCTGACGGCGGCGATTCTCATGTTCGCGCTGTACTTCATGCTCACGCGGAATAATCTCTGGCTCTTTATCACGTGTCTGCTGGCGATGACCACCAAGGAAGAGGTCCCGGCGGACGTGCTGATGATCGGCTTGGCCGTGCTGCTGCTCCAGCGGCGGCCACGGATAGGGCTTGGCCTCATTGGCATGTCGCTCGGATGGGTCGTGCTCTACGTGATCGTTTCACATATCGCCAGCCCTCTCGGCCACTCGCCAACGGCGTCGCGCTATGCCTACCTGGGCAGCGGCCCCGTGCAGGTGGTGAAGTATGTGCTCACGCACCCAACCATCATTCTGCGCGAGCACATACTTGATCCTCAGGGGAGCCTCTATATACGCTCGCTGCTCTCAGGTGCGGGCTATTTGCCGTTGCTCGCCCCTCTGGCGCTGGCGCTGGCCGTGCCGATTATGGCGCTCAATCTCTTGAGCAGCGACGCGACGATGCGCTCGGGCACATACCAATATAACGCCGAAATTGTGCCCTTTCTCGTGCTCGCCGCGATTGAAGGCGTCGCGCTGATTCTGCTGCTGACCGACGCTGCTTCACGCACCGCATTCGCCGGCATGCTGCGAACACAACTGACTCCGGTGCTGTCTCGTGCGCAAGGCATCTTTGCGGGGATCAGTGCGCGCACCCGCGCGGTGGCGATGCGCCTGACCACCACGACGGGCCGCGGTGCGGCGCCCGGCGCGGCAGGCGACGGCGCGGCCAGGCGAACCAGCGGACGTCCCTACCTTAGCCGAATCGCGCTGCTGGCGCTGACGTTGTTGGCGCTCGGCTTCAGCGTGCGTGAGCAGCGCAACCACGGCGATCTGCCATTCTCGAAGTTGCTCGTCTGGCCGCAGCAGACGGCGCATACGCAACTGGCGAACAACCTACTGACACTGATTCCGCCCAATGCGTCGGTCAGCGCCCAGGCCACATTGATCCCTCACGTCAGCGAACGGCGCTTCATCTATCAGTTTCCCTATAAAGCGCTAGACAGCGATTACGTCTTTCTGGACGTGACGGCGTCCCGCTATCCCTTAGACGGTGACACAAAAGTCTACGCCGACGACGTCATGTCCGTGCTCACCAGCCCCGACTACCACGTCGTCGCGGCGCAGGACGGCTATCTGCTGATCGCTCGAGGCGCGGGTCCGCAGCTCGATCCTGCCGATCCACTGGGCCTGCCCCCAGCCTTCTATACCTTCACCGAGCAGCCGAACGGCGCGACGGTCCACCACGCGCTTTCGGTGACGTTCGGCGGTGGGCTGCAACTCGTCGGATATGATGTGACGCCGACGTCTACGCCCGCAATCGCCACATTCTTTCGCGTGGTGACCTACTGGCGAGTGACGGGAGCGGTGCCAAGCGGTGCGTATCCCTACATGACGCAAGACCGCACGGGATCGCCACCCGGCATCTATTCGCATTTCGTGGCGACGACCTGGCGTCCAATGGATACGTGGCAGCCTGGGCACACCTATGTGGTCGCGACCGATAATCTCGGCGCAGTCGGCGCGGGCGGCGACGTCTACTCCTTCAACCTCAGCGTACTCGATGCGGTGGGGCAGCCGTTGCCGGCGGTGGCCGCGCCGGGTAGTGCCGTGACCATCGCGCCGGATGGCAGCGTTCCCCTGGCGACAGTGACGATCAGATAGTGTCGCCTGCCAACGCATTCACCACGAACCACGCGACTCCGTGTTCCGTATGCGGCTCCCACGCCAGGCAGTCATCTCCGGTTGCCGAGATTGCGCGGCATTGCTACACTGGCACCACGAATCGAGGCGACCAGAGGGGCGCGCTACGTGGAGCATTCCGACCATCCGGCGGCAAGCGGCGTCTCCACGACCGTTGCGCCGCCACGCCCAGCATCGCTGGCAACGTTGCGGCGGCATCCCGCGCAGTGGGCGCTTGACCTGCTCAATGTTTCACCGTCGCTCGTGCGCTATGTGTTGGCGGTCTGGGCGCTCTCGCGGCTGGCCTTGGTGACGATAACCGTTGTCGCGCTGGTGGCGCTTCGTCACATCCGTGTGACGGGCTCGTTCGTTGCGGCATGGTGGCGCTTTGACGCCACGGCGTACACGCGCATCAGCGCAAATGGGTACACCACCTCGGCGAGCGCCGACTTCGCGTTCTTTCCCTTGCAGCCACTCCTCACGCGGCTGGCCACGCCCCTAGCGCTTGGCGACAGCGCGCTCGCTGGACTGCTGGTCTCGAATGCCGCCTGCCTAGTCGCGCTGCTCGGTCTCGCGACCCTCGCCACAATGCTCTTCGACGAAGCGGTTGCGCGGCGGGCAACGTTGTATCTGATACTTTTCCCCACCGCGCTCTTTCTCTTCGCGGGATACGCCGACGCGCTGTTTCTGGCGGTGGCGATTTGGTGCGTTGTAGCGCTGCACCGTCATGCGTGGTGGCAAGCCGGGGTGCTTGGCCTGCTGGCCGCTCTGACGCGCCAGATGGGGCTTTTTCTGCTCGTGCCGTTCGTCTGGGAATATGGCAGAGCGGCGCAATGGCGCCTGCGCGCCGTGCGACTCGACGGGCTTGCCGTGCTGTTGATCCCAGGCGGTCTGCTGCTCTTCATGGCTTGGCTCTGGCATGCGGTCGGCGATCCCCTTGCGTTCCTGCACGCCGAGGGTCACTGGGCGCATCACGCGACGGCGCCGTGGCAGACGCTGGTGCGCGCGGTGTCACAACTGCGGCAACAATCGGACGCGATATTTCTGTTTCGCGACACCGTGGATCTGGCGGCGGTCGTACTCGTGGCCGTGCTGATACTCGTGGGCAGCCGATGGCTCTCTCCGGGTGAGACGCTGTTCAGCGCGGCGATCTGGTTACTGGCGATCTGCTATCCCAGTGCAACGTGGGCGCTGCAGAGCGACGGGCGCTATATGCTGCTCGCCTTTCCCGCCTTCCTGACGCTGGCGCGCCTTGGCGGCAAGCGCTGGTTCAACGTGACCATCATTGTCACATTCGCGCTTCTGATGGTGCTGATGACGCAGTATTTCGTGCGTGGCGCGATCATCATCTGAGCGCGTCGGCGCGCACAACGCCACGGTCCCGCGCGATGCCGTCACGGTGTGCTATCGTGTCGGCGACGAAAGGCGATGGGACGTGTCGCCAGTGCAGATCCAGGAGGCGTGGCATGACAGCTGAGGAAGCGCTTGCTTGCATAGGGACCGAAGTGCAGGCGTGCAAGAAATGCGACCTCTATATCGGTACGCGAAACGGCGTGCCTGGCGAAGGCAGCGCGCATGCTGAGGTGATGTTCATCGGCGAGGGGCCGGGGTACCACGAGGATCGCCTTGGCCGCCCCTTCGTCGGGCCAGCGGGCCAGTTCTTGAATGAACTGCTCGCCAGCATCGGCCTCGACCGCTCGACGGTCTATATCACCAACGTCGTCAAGCACCGCCCCCCTGAAAATCGCGATCCGCTTCCCGAGGAGATTGCCGCCTGCTCCGACTATCTGACGCGCCAGATCGAGGCGATCGGGCCCAAGGTTATCGTCACGCTGGGGCGCTATTCGATGGCGCGCTTCTTCCCGACAGCGAAGATTAGCCAGATTCACGGGCAGGCCAAGGTGATAGACGGACACATCGTCGTGGCGATGTACCACCCCGCCGCGGCGCTCCACCAGGCAGCGCTAAAGCAGACGGTGGAGGCGGACTTCAAGCGCGCGATCCCCGCGGCGCTGGCCGAGGCGAAGCGGCTGTCCGATGCGGGCAAGTTGGCCACGCCAGAGAAGAAAGCAGATGATGATGCCGCGCCACCGCAGCAGCTTTCGCTGTTTTAGCCGGTGCGTGGCGCCTTCGGTTCCTGGTCTTCGTGCGCGCACATTGCGTCGTTCGGCCGCATGCCGTGACTTCCTCTGACCTCCAGCGACGTGCCGTGTGCGCTGTATGCGAAACGCACCTCCGGTCCAGTGCCTGCCACGATTCGGTGCGTGTCTGCCGATGAACGGCTCTACCCGCCTCATTCCGCAGAAGGGCTGAAATCCAACATGGAGACATCGGTGCGACCAGACGAGTTCAGTGGACCGTACATTTTGGCGATCGATGTGGGGAGCTCATCGACGCGTGCGCTGCTCTACGACACAAGCGGCGTCGCGGTGACCGGCTGCGCTTCGTATCGGCCGTATATGGCCACGCTCTCGGAAGAGGGCGAGGTCTCGGCGGATGCCGATCAACTCGTGGGATTGGTTGAGGAAACGATTGACGAGGCGCTGCATCTTGCGGGGACGCGTGCGTCGCGGATCGCCGCCGTGGCCCTTGATACCTTCTGGCACGGCATGCTCGCCTTGGACACGGACAACCGCCCGCTGACGCCGGCGATCTCGTGGGCCGATACGCGCCCGGCCATGGCGGCAGCCCGCTTGCGCGAGCGGTTCGACGGAAGCGCGATCCACCAGCGCACCGGCGCTCCGCTCGCCGCGACCTATTGGCCGGCGAAATTGACCTGGCTGGCCGAGGCCCAACCCGACGTCTTCCGCCGTGCGGCGCACTTCGTTTCGCTTGGCGACTATCTCTATCTGCGTCTCTTCGGCCGTTTGGTGACGAGCGCTTCGATAGCCTCAGGCACCGGTTTTCTGGCGACGCGCGAGCGCGTCTGGGACGCTGCGTTGATTGCGGCGATCGGCGTGCGCATGGAGCAGCTTCCGCCGCTCGGCGATCTCCACACGCCGTTGACCGGGCTACAAGGCGACTACGCACAGCGCTGGCCTCACTTGAGCGCCACGCCTTGGTTTCTGGCGCTAGGCGATGGCGCGGCGGCGAACGTCGGGTCGGGCTGTGCGACGCCCGCGCGGCTGGCGTTGACCATCGGCACGTCGTCTGCGCTGCGCACAGTGGCGCCACTGGGGAGCGGGGCCGAGACGATACCGCAAGGTCTCTGGCGCTATCTGGTAGATGGCGCGCGTGCGGTGACCGGCGGCGCGCTGAGCGAGGGCGGCAATCTCTTCGCGTGGATCGAATCGGCGTTCAACGTTCCGGCGCTCGCCGAAGCAGAGGCGGCGCTCACCACGCTGACTCCCGATGGGCACGGCCTCACGATCCTGCCGTATGTGGCCGGCGAGCGGAGCCTGGGGTTCCACGCGGCGGCGCGGGCGACGATCACCGGCATCCACGCAGGGACGACGCCGCAAGAGGTGCTGCGCGCGGGCATAGAGTCGCTGGCCTATCGGCTGCGAGCGGTGTATCTGCGCCTGCTCGATAACATGAAATTAGCGCAACCGCCGCAGGTCGTCGCCAGCGGCGCGGCGCTGCTCAATTCGCCGCTGTTGCGGCAGGTTATCGCCGATGCGCTCGGCGTGTCGATCTACCCCTCGCAAGACGTCGAGGCGTCGGCGCGCGGCGCCGCGTTGTTGGCGATGGAGTCGTTGGGCATCGTCGCCGACGTCGCGGCGCTCGAACCGCATCTCGATCCGCCGGTGCAGCCAGACGCCGCGCGACACGCGATTTATCTCCGCGCGGCGGCGCGTCAGGATGACCTCTACCAGCGGCTACTCGGCGGTCCCGCCGTTTGACCGCTGAGGATACTCAGGATGGCGTCGGCGAGCGCGTCGGACTCCGTGGGTCCCTCGCCGTCGCGCGGCGCGCCTCCTTCGGCGCGCGTGAGCCGGCAAACGTGGCGCAGCGTGGCGCTCGATCCGCCGAGCAACATTACCGGTGACTCGCCAGTGGCGACACGGTAGCCCTGCCCCCGCAGCCATGCTTTGAGTTTCCCCGCCGTAGGCAGCCAGAGACAGTCGCGTGCTGGGGCTTGTGCGGCGGGCCATTTGCCAGCGGAGTCTACAAGGCCGAGCATGCCGGTAGAAGGGAAGATACCGGCGACGAGCCAGAGGCTGCCGTTGCCCTCACCGATATGCTCGCCGCCGAGGATCGCGCACCAGTCGCCGATCTGCGGCTCCCACACGAGACCAGCGCCCGCCAGCCGGCGCGCCGTCGTCGGCGTTACCACGTCGTCGCGCATAGGCATCTCCCTTCGCCGGTGCACCCCGCCACCATCTGTCTGGCTTCTCAACAAATACCCCATCCGTTCACAGTATGCATGAAGCCCTCTGCATCTGTACAGAAGGCCGAGCCACTTGACATTTCACTGCGGCAATGTTAAGATTTTAGCAGACTAAAATCACTAGCGTAAGGGACGGAAACTGATGACATCTGATCTCCGCGATCTCTCGGTTCGCGCGGTCGATTGCCTGAAGTTCATCTATAAGTTCGATGAACGCGACGAACGCGTGACGACCTCGGCTATGCGCGAACGCTTGCAAGCGTTAGAGCCTGATGGGCAACTCAGCGATGCCACGGTGACGCAACTCTTCAAGTCACTGGCGGAGAAGGGCTACGTCGAGCACGTGCCCTATCGTGGCGTCACGCTCACGCCGCGCGGCAGGGTAGCGGCGGCGGAGCTTGTTCGCCACCATCGCCTCTTGGAGCTCTACCTCGCGCAGGTGATGGACTACAGCCTCGATGCGGTGGATGCGGAGGCGGAGCGGCTAGAACACGCGATCTCTGAGCAGTTCGAGGACCGTGTTGACGCACTGCTTGGGCATCCCACCGAGGATCCGCACGGGGACCCGATTCCGAGCAAATCCGGCGAAGTGGTGTCGCTTAAGACGCAGCCGCTGTCGGAGCTCGCGGAGGGCCAGGCGGCTAGGGTGCGCCGCGTGCGCGACGACGATGCCGCGTTGCTACGCTATCTCGCGCAATTGGGGCTGGTGCCCGGCGCGGAGGTCCGTGTGCGCGAACATGCGCCGTTCGGTGGGCCGCTGAAAGTGTATGTCGGCGGAGGAGACGAAGGCGCTGAGCACGCGGTCGGCCCCGAGGTGGCGGCAGGCATTCGCGTGGCGCTGTTGGAGGATGCCGTGAGGTAGCGGACGACGAGAGTCGCTGCGGTGATGAACTGCAATTGAACGCCCGCTGTTCGGGCTAGATAGTCGGGATGGTATGGATTTCCCCGCCGAGGCCGTGGAGGTCGGCACACGCGCCGGTAGCCAGCGAACCGTCGCGGCGGCGCGGGCGACGTTGGACGGCGGGCATCGCATCACGCTGAAGCGTGTGCTACCGTTTTTCGGGCCGGCGTTCATCGCTGCGGTCGCCTATATAGATCCAGGGAACTTTGCCACCAACATTCAGGCCGGCTCCCAGTTCGGCTACATGTTGCTCTGGGTGGTGCTTTCCAGCAACCTGATCGCTGTACTCTTACAGACGCTTTCGGCGAAGCTGGGCATTGCGACTGGCATGAACCTGCCGGAGTTGTGTCGTGCGCATCTACCGCGCGGGGCAAGCATCGGCCTCTGGGGAGTTGCTGAGATCGGCGCGATGGCGACAGACCTCGCGGAATTTCTTGGTGCGGCGGTTGGTTTCTACCTGCTGCTGCACATCCCGCTCTTCATTGCGGCGTTGCTCACGGGCGTGAGTACCTTCGCCATTCTGGGGCTAGAACGCTACGGCTTCCGCGCGTTGGAGGCGGTCATTACGGTCTTGGTCGGCGTAATCGCCGTCAGCTATCTCTTCGAGGTGATCCTGGCGAAGCCGAATGCGGGACAAGTGGCCTTCCACTCCGTGGCGCCGCTGCTCGACGGCCGTGCGAGCATACTCCTGGCGGTCGGCATGCTCGGCGCGACGGTGATGCCGCACGTGATTTACTTGCATTCGGCATTGACACAGCGCCGCATCCGCCCGAACGACGCCGCTGAGGCTCAGCGCATTTTTCGCTTCGAGCGCCTCGACATCTGGGTCGCGCTAGGCCTGGCAGGGTTGGTCAACGGCGCGATGGTCATTATGGCGGCGGCGGTCTTCTTTAGCAGTGGGCACGCTGACGTCGGCAGCATCGAGACCGCATTTCGGACGCTGACGCCGCTGGTGGGGGGCGCGGCCTCGACGGTTTTCGCCATTGCGCTGCTCGCCTCTGGGTTGTCGTCGTCAGCGGTGGGTACGATGGCCGGCCAGGTGATCATGGACGGTTTCCTCGGCTGGCACATTCCGGTGTGGCTCCGGCGAGCGATAACCATGATTCCTGCCCTGCTGGTGATCGGTATCGGCGTGGACCCAACGGCGACACTGGTGTTGAGCCAGGTGGTGCTGAGTTTCGTCCTGCCGTTCGCCATCATCCCGCTGCTTTACTTCACCAACAAGCGCGACGTCATGGGCGCCCTCGTCAACCGGCCGCTCACGCGTGTGCTCGGTTGGGCGGCGGCAGTGGTGATCATCACGCTCAACGTGGTGCTGCTCTACGCCACCTTTGGCGGATCGATTTAGCAGCAGAGCAGCAGAATGTCGGCGCGCCGCGATGACATCGAAGGATCGATGAGTTCGCGAAACATGCGTGCTCGACCACAATGCTCGAAGCCACGCGCCGGCCACGGGCTAGGTGCGCCGGATGCGAATCTCTCCCTCTGTGCGACAGCGCAACGCGCAAACGTGGAGGCGGCGCGGCCCCGCGCCAGGCAGACCTCGCAGCAAGTGAGCCGCGGACATAGGTAGTTTGCACCGTGCGATACCTTGCAAGCCATGTTATAGTTGAGCATCCACCGCTTGCCAGGGCTGTTTTCGTTGTAATTTCGACGGCGAGTCGTTCGCGAATTGCGGAAAGTCCGCTTGATGCAATCGCGACGTCTCCGGCGGCGGGACGTGGAGCCAACCCGGACTTATCTTCTGAAATGGCGGGCAGACATGCAGGCAGATCACGCTGATGTGTGGCGGGTGCTTGTCATTGACGACGATCCTTCCCTGTTATTAACGCTCTCCGAAGGCTTGGACCTGCTCGGCGGTTTCGAAGTGCTGACCGCATGCGACGGAGCGACTGGCCTGGAGAGGTTCTTTGCCGAACGGCCCGACTGCGTTGTCGTCGACGTTCGTATGCCAGGGCTCAATGGCTATCAGTTCGTCAGGGCATTGCGCGGCGACGCAGCGACTGCCCAAACGCCAGTGATCGTGCTGAGCGCGCTCGTGCAGGATCAAGAACAACTTGCGGGGCTGCTCACCGGTGCAGATGCCTACTTGATCAAGCCGGTGAAGCTGTCGGCGCTGGTTCGGGCTATCGATCATGCCGTGCACTTGTCGGCTGAGGAGCGACTCCGCGCCAGCCGGCGGTTGCTCGATTCCTAGATTGGGGAGAAGCCGCCATGTCTTCGCAACGCGACCACACGTTCCTGCAGAACTTCGCGCGCCGCTTCTCCAAGCCTGCGCCCATGCATGTCGTCTTCATCGACCCTGACCAAGAGAATGCCCGGCGTCTGCTAGGCGCATTGCGTTCGCCCTACACCACAACCTCCAGCGCCAGCGCGCGCGAAGCCTTCACGACCTTCGAAACCAAACGCCCCACGCTCCTGGTAACGGAACTTGATCTGCCCGACGGCTCGGGCATCGACCTGCTCAGGTCGCTACATGCCAGCGCGGCATATCGGCATGTTCTGCTGATGGTAATCACGGCGCGCCATTCGGTCGGCGACAAGATCGCGGCGTTCCAGGCGGGCGCGGACGATTATCTCGTCAAGCCGGTGGATCCACAAGCATTCGCCGAACATGTTGAGCGTCTCAGCCGTTTCCGGCAGGTCGTCCTCACGGATGCATAGCCCAACGTTGACGTGAGCGCCAGAGAGGAAGTTGCTTCACATGCCGGGGACCGCAAGCGCTGCGAGTCGGGTTGTGCGCCGCCTGACGGTGTTCTATGTTTCGGCACTTGTCCTCATCGGACTCACCGTGCTGATCTACGCCGTCCTGCGCGAGCAAGTGATTCTCCCCACGTTGCAGCGAGCAAGCGATGCAGTCCAGATCTCCAGCGGCGAAGACGCAACCAGCCAGGAAATTACCAAAGCCGCGTCGGCGCTGCTGCTCTCGAGTGATCGCGGTTCGCAAGCGGTTTACATCGAAGAGCTTCTCCAGGCGATCCCGGTGATCGAGCAAGACCACGCGCAACTCCCCGCGCTCGTCGACACTGTATCGGACGCACAGCCGCTCTTGGCTGTTGCCGAGCCGCACTATCATACGTTCACCCGCGTCGCCGCAGACCTCGTCTCCGCCGACCAGCAGACTCAGAACGAGATCAGCCAACAGCGCCTTGCTGTGCTGCAACCCTATGTGGTGACGATCCTCGCTGAAGAGCAACCGCTGAGTTACACACTTGAGCAAATCGCAAGCTTTTCGAGTACACGCGCCCACGACATCGAGGCATTCGAGGGCATCCTCGACAAAGCCTTGCTCGGCTCCATTGGGTTGGCGTTGGTGCTCGTCGGCGTGTTTGTCTTCCGCCCCGCGACACGCCGCGTGGCCGCTGGCATGTACGAGTTGGAGCGCGCGGAAGAGCAGCAGCGCGAGCTTGCGGCGCTCAAGGATCAGTTCATCGTTGATGCCAATCACGAACTGCGGACGCCGATCATGGCGCTCTACAACACCCTGGAACTGCTGGTGGCTGTCGGGCAGGATGGCCGGCCGGAGCGGCGCCAGCAACTGATACAGCGCGCGCTGAACTCCGGCGATACCGTGCTACGCCTGCTCACCAGCGTCCTCGACACCAGCGCGCTTGAAGCACGGTCGCCGCGCCTCACGCTCGCCGCACAGCCGCTGGCAACTCTGGTGCGCGCCGTGCTCGAAACCTTCGACCCGCGCGAGATCGGCGAGCCTGACCTGCCGATGGCAATCGACCAGACGCGGGCAGTTACGATGGACATCTCGCCGCAGTTGGTGGTGTGGGCCGACGAGATTCGCCTGCGTCAAATCTTGATCAACCTGATCTCGAACGCACTGAAGTACTCCGAGCCGCAGACGCCAATTCAGCTTTCCGCGAGCATCGTCGTCGCGGCTCGCCATGGCAAACAGCGCGGTGCGGGGCAGGCGAATTCCAACGAGCCGGATCGGCGCGAGCTTGTGGAGATGCGCGTGCGCGACTTCGGGCTGGGCGTGCCAGCGCACGACGCGCCGAAACTCTTCAACCGCTTCGTGCGCCTGGAGCGCGATATCGCCGGTCCGGTGCGTGGCACCGGCGTGGGCCTGTATGTGTCGCGCATCCTGGTTGAAGCAATGGGCGGGCGCATGTGGGTAGAGAGCACGGGAAACCCGGGCGAGGGATCGACCTTCTGCTTCACGGTTCCGCTCGCGGCCCCACTCGAGCTACGCCGCGAGGAATCCACGAATACGGTGGCGGAAACGACGGCGCCCGCAGCCGTTGCAAGACACGAATCTACGACGTCGCCCGTCACCTGAGTTGGCGCGGCGAGTGCTAGCGGCCCAGCCGGTTGAAGTCGGGTGCGATCACCGCGAACTTCAATTCAGTCATCTCTTCGATGGCATAACGCAGACCCTCGCGCCCCATCCCGCTTTCCTTGACGCCGCCATAGGGCATATGGTCGGCGCGGTATGTCGAGACATCGTTGACAATGACGCCGCCGACCTCCAGCTCTTGTATCGCATAGAGCATCTCGGTCATATCATGCGTGAAGATGCCGTGGTTGAGGCCGAGCCGCGAGCGATTGACCGCTTCAATCATCTCGCGGAAGTCGGTGTACCGTTGCACGGCGACCACCGGCGCGAAAACCTCTTCGCAGACGACGCGCATGCTCTCGGTGACGTCGGTGAGGACGGTCGGCGAGAGGTACGCTCCATCGCGGGTGCCGCCGACGAGAATTGTCGCGCCTTCGCTGGTCGCATCACGCAGCCACTGCTCGGCGCGCTCAGCCGCCTCCAGCGAGATCATCGGGCCGACGTCAACGCCCTCCTCCAGCGGATCGCCCACCTTTAGGCGCTGAACGTGCGACGCCAACTGCTCGACAAATGCGTCGTAGACCGACTCGTGGACGAAGATGCGCTGCGCGGAAATGCAGGATTGCCCGGCGTACATGAAGCCGCCCTTGGTGATCGCGCTCACCGCGGTGGCCACGTCAGCCGTCGGCGTCACGATGTTCGCGGCATTTGACCCAAGCTCCAAGGCGACGCGCTTCATCCCCGCCCGCTGGCGAATATGCCGCCCCACGGCTCCCGATCCGGTGAAGCTCACCATGGCAACGTGATCGCTAGTGAGCAGCACGTCCGCCGCGTCCGTCGAGCACGGTACGACATTGAAGACGCCCGCGGGCGCGCCGGCGCTCTCGACAATCTCGGCGAGCTTCAGCGCGATGAGCGGCGCCTCAGTTGTCGGGCGCAGAACCACCGTGTTGCCAGCCGCGAGCGCCGGCGCCACCTTATGCGCCACCAAATTTAGCGGGAAGTTGAAGGGCGTGATCGCCGCGACTACGCCGATCGGTTGGCGCAGCGAGAGCCCGAAGCGATCCTCTGAGCCGCGCAAAATATCAAGTGGCACGATCTCGCCGTAGATGCGTTTGGCTTCCTCGGCGGCGAGCAGGAAAGTGCTCTGCGCGCGTGCCACCTCCAGTTGGGCGGCCCCGCGCGGCTTGCCAACTTCTTCTGCCAGCAGCGTCACCAACTCATCTGCGTGGTCGCCGATGCCCTTGCTAATGGCGCTAAGCAACTCGAAGCGCTGGTATGCCGGCGATCTGCGGAAGCCTCCACGGTAGGCAGCATGGGCTGCCTCGATTGCCTGCCGCACCTGGGCTTCACTGGCCTGCGTGACCTCTGCCAGCACACGCCCATCGCGCTGACTCTGCTTCGCGCGCACGCCCGCTTCGCCCGCCACCCACGCCCCGTCAATAAACAGCTCTGTTCGCTGCGTCATAGTCTCCTCATGCTCTCATCACACCGCGGGCGCGGATCCTGAGGTGCCACCGCCGACGGGCGCGCTCGAGATGGTCCCGCCGAGATACAGGTGGCTGATTTCTGGGTTGTTGAGAATCGCGTCATGCGTCCCTTCGAGCCGCACGCGCCCGCTCTCCATGACGATGCCGTGATTCGAAATGGAGAGCCCCGCGCGGGCGTTCTGCTCGACGAGCAGCACCGTCTTGCCTGTCGCATGCAACGTCGTGATGGTCTGCATGACCAGTTTCAGCGTCTTCGGATCGAGCCCCATCGACGGCTCGTCGAGCAGGATCAACGAGGGATCCAACATCAGGCAGCGGGCGAACTCAACGAGTCGTTGTTGCCCCCCAGAGAGGCTGGCGGCCTTTTCTTCGGCGCGCTCTTTGACAATCGGGAAGAGCTCTTCCACCTCGCCCAGGCGCCGCGAAACGAGCGCACGGTCATGCACCATGTACGCGCCCAAACGCACATTCTCGCGCACGCTCATTGCCGGGAACAGGCTGTGATTCTGCGCCACCTGCACGATGCCCAGCGCCAGGATCTGACGCGGGTTCATGCCAACAATCGAGCGCCCATTGAACGACACCTCGCCCGCGCGTGGCTTGAGCAGCCCGCTCACCACCCGCAACACCGTGGACTTTCCGGCGCCATTTGGCCCCACGATGCAGGTGATCGTGCCTTGCTCCACGCCGAGGTTCACCCCCTGGAGCACGTCGCCGCCGCCATATCCCGCCACCACGTTCGTCAGCTTCAGCAGCATAGCTCTCAGTCCCCCAGGTACGCTTCTAGCACCGCCGGATTGTTTCGGACCTCGGCGGGCTTCCCCATCGCGATGGTCGCGCCGTGGTGTATGACGTTCACCGTATCGCAGAGTCCCATGACGAACTCCATGTTGTGTTCGACAATCAAGAACGTGATGCCGCGCTGATTGAGCGTGCGAATATGCCCGGCGAGGCGATTGATCATCGTTGGATTGACACCCCCTGCGGGCTCGTCGAGCAGAATCACCTGCGGCTCCGCGATGAGGATGCTGGCGAATTCGAGCAGTTTCTTCTGGCCGTAGGAAAGGTTCTCGGCGGGCATGTCCTTCAAGCGCTCGATGCCGACGAACGTCAGGAGATCCAGCGCGCGCCGCTGCTCAGAGGCCGAGCTCCAGCGCCGCAGCAGCCCGAGACCGCCCCGGCGCGGCGCGGCGACGTGCATGTTCTCCAGCACAGTGAGGCGCGGGAAAATGCGCGTGAGTTGGAACGTGCGCCCGATGCCCATCCCAAAGATGCCGCCGGGAGACGCGTTGGTGATGTTGTCGCCCTTGAAGACGATCTGCCCCCCGTCGACACGCTCGTAGCCCGTCATCACGTTGAATAGCGTCGTCTTGCCCGACCCATTCGGACCGATCAGTCCGGTGATCTTGCCCTGCTCTGCCGAGAGGGTGCATCCGTCCAGCGCCTGGATGCCGCCATAGGCTTTCGAGACGCCGTGTACTTCGAGAAGACTCATCGGTCCGCACCCTCCCCCGTCGCCACCACCACGGTGCGGACTGCGTCAGTCGGTGGCGAATTGCTCGCCTCCGCATCCGACCTGTGCGCGAGCCACTGTGCCAGTCGTTTGCGCGCCGTCGGTATGATGCCCTCCGGCAGCAGCAGGATCACGACCAGAAACACGCTCCCGTACATCACCAAATACCATCCGGTCAGATTCGCGTCCGACGCGAAATACTGCTGTGCGGGGACGAGAATGATCGCGCCGAGGATGGGTCCCGAGAGGGTACCAATACCGCCGAGGAACGCCATCAGTGCGATCGAAACGTCGAAGAGCGCGTTGAACGCGAACGGCGGATAGATCGACTCGAGGTAATAGCCCCACAGCCCGCCGAGCATTCCCACGAAGAACGCCGAGATCACGAACGCCAAGAGCTTCGACGGACCCGTTCGCACTCCCAGTCCAAACGCACGCTCTTCGTCGTCGCGAATCGCCAGCAGCCCCAGCCCGTACTTCGAGCTGCGAATCCACGACGAAACGGCGAGTGCCAACAGCAATATAACCAGCCCGCCGTAATAGAACGGCAAGTTGTAGACGTCGAAGCTCCACGAGGGAATCGGAAATTCGAGGCCCGCGGAGCCATGGGTGAGGTCGCGCAGATTGTACGTAAGCAACTGGGCGATGAAGAACATCGCAATCGTGATCACGACGAAGGTGTGGCTGCGAGCGCGTAGCGCGATCGCCCCAAGCGGTATGGCGATCACCGCGGCGATCGCCCCGCAGAGCGGTAGCAGCAGCAACGGTCCGAAGTCACTCTTGATCTGCCAACTCTCGCAGATGATCGCCAGCGCGTAGGCCCCCGTGCCGAAAAACGCCGCATGGCCCAACGCGATATAGCCGGTGTAGCCAGAGAAGATGTTCCACGAGGTCGCCGCCGCCGCGTAAATCACCGTGAGCACGGCAATCGAGGTGGTCGTGGGGTTCGAGAAGATCAGCGGAAACGCGATCGCCACACCGAGCAGTACCAGAAATGCGACGCGCCGGTACTTCGCCAACAGGTTCATGGTCACTGTCGCCTCCCCGCGAGTTTCCCGAGGAGGCCCTGCGGACGCACGAGAAGTACAACGATCAATAAGATGAAGAAGACCGTGCTCGACCACGTCGCAGACCAGAGGACGGTGGTGACGTCCTCGATCACCAGCAGCGAGAATGAAGCGATCAGCGCGCCGCCGAGGCTGCCCATGCCACCGAGAACCACGATCACCAGTAAGCGCGAGATTAAGTCGTAGTGGCTGCCAGGGTTGAATCCGCCGTTGATCGCCGGATTCGCGCCGTAAAACATGCCGCCCACCGCCGCGAGCGCCGCGCCGATGCCGAACGT
Organism: uncultured Chloroflexia bacterium; assembly: GCA_963785845.1. GTDB lineage: Bacteria > Chloroflexota > Ktedonobacteria > Ktedonobacterales > JADMIN01 > CAWAWP01. The sequence goes on from CAWAWP010000005.1 coordinate 194,241, forward strand.
CACCGCCGAGACGCGCTCGACGTCGATGCCGATAAGCTGTGCTGCCGTGCGGTTCTGCATCGAGGCACGCAGACTTGCGCCAAACTGCGTGCGATAGATCAAGTAATAGAGCGCTCCCAGCAGCGCGACACTCAGCACAAAGCCGAAGATCGAGATGTACGCGATGTAGAAGCCGCCGACGTTGATGGTGTCGGTGACATACGGTGCGTCGAGCTTGACGATGTTCGTGGTGAAGATTTTTCCGAGCACGCCCTCGATGATGATGGCGATGGCGTACGTCACCAGAATCGAGAGCGCCACTCTGTCGCGCTTGAGCGGTCGGATGAACGCCCATTCGAGAAAGATGCCGAATCCGAACATGACCGGCATGGTGATGAAGAGGCCAAGGAAGAGATCGATGTGCAACTGCTGCGAGAGCGCGTAACTGAGATACGCCCCCAGGATCACCAGTGCGCCCTGAGCGATATTGATGATCTCCATCACCCCAAAGATCAGCGTGAGACCCGAAGCCATCAAGGCATAGACGGCTCCGGTCAGGAGGCCGAGGATGATGGTTTCGACGATGAGACCGAGGTTCACTGATCACGCTCCTGGGTCAACGGTGCATAAAGCCACGCGTCCGCCGAAAGGCACGGGCGATCCAGCGGACGCGCAGTGAAAACCGAGCGGTGCCTTATGGCCAGTTCGGCTTCGGGAACTCCGGTGGCGCGCTCGCCACGGCGGACGGCAGGACCGGCAAAAGTTGCCCATTCTGCCACTGGAATTGATACGCGTTGGCCGCGGTGTTCTGCCCGGTGCTGTCGAACTTGACGTCGCCCTGCACGCTCGTGAACGTGTCGCTGTGGAGCGTGGCGATCAGCTTGGTGTTATCCAGGCTGTTGTTCTTCGCCACGGCTTGCGCCACCACCTGACCAACTGAGTACGCCTCGGGCACGTCGGAGCTAACGTCAGCCGCGGTGCCGCCATACTTGGCGATATACGCCGAGACCATCGCCGCATTTCCCGGCGCGTTGAGTGTCGGATACCAGCCGTTCGGCACGAAGATGCCTTCGGCGTCCGAGGCGCCGCCGATATTCGTCAGGAACTGCGAGCCTTGGTCCGGTCCTGCCGTAGCGATGATCGCCTGCGGATTGTAATGCTGTGCCTTCATCGCTTGGATGAACGCGGTGACGTCAGGGAGCAGCGTGCCGAAGACATCGACCTGCGCGCCAGAAGACACGATGCCCTGCGCGATCGGCGTGAAGTCCGTGGTTTCCGCGGGATATACCTTGTAGTAGGACGTCGTGACACCGCCCGCCTCAAGCAACTGCTTGGCGAGGTCTACCTGTGGCTGCGTGAACGGGTCGTCCTGCGTGGCATAGGCTGCGGTCTTCGGGCGCTCGGCCGCCGGCAGCGAGAGGATCCACTGCGCGAAGCTGACCAGGTTGTTGGCAACCGGGAGCGAGACGTCGAAGACGTTGTTCAGACCCTGCTGGAAGACCGATGGGCCACCGCCGGAGCCTTCGACAAGCGCATAGCCATAGCGGTGCGCCACGACCGATGCTGGCTTGGTGAGTAGCGTCGAGAACGGCCCGAAGGTCAAGTCAACCTTGTCGACGGTGATCAACTTCTGATAGTCCGTGGTGGTTTGGTCGGGGTCGCTCGCGTCGTCAAGAATGTCCAGCTTCACCTGGCGTCCCAGCAGTCCGCCGTGCGCGTTGATGTCATCCGCCCACAGCTGATAGCCCTGCTCGACGGCCTTGCCGTCCGCGGAGAAGTCGCCGGTCAGCGAAACAGTGAAGCCGATGGTGATCGGCGTGGTGTTGGTCGCCCCGCTACTGGTTCCACCGCAACCCGCGATAATGCCGAGGAGCAACGCTAACGTCGTTCCCACGCCGAGGGTTCTCATGTGTCGCGCGAAGTTGGCTCGGACCATGTCACTTCCCTCTCTCTGCCGATGAGGTCACCTACTCAAGCGCCTTTGCATCCAATCGGCCTGCTGCGGCCGGTATTTGTAGGGAATGTTGTTGCAGACGTGATTGCCGTCCTCAAACATCCACAATTCCGTCTCGCCGCCGGCTGTAGCGGCCATGCGATCGGCCTCCTCAGACGGGACCACCCTATCTAAGCGTCCCATGATGACGAGAAGCGGACACCTCACTTTCTGCATGACACCTTCGAGAGTGAAATTCTGCAATGCGGCTCGCGCCTCTGCCTCGTCGCGCACCTTCAAGCGGGCTACAAAGGCTTCTCGCGTCAGCAGCGGCGCGCGGTCGAAATGTGGCGCGATAGCACACCACCCGGCGAGCGCGATCGCGGCACGCACCCGCGGCTCGAAGGCCGCCGCGCGCGTGGCGAAGTAGCCGCCGAGGCTCACACCGAGGATACCGACGTGATCGGCGGCAACGTCCGCTCGACGTTCCAGGTAGTCAAATGCATAACGAAGCGGCACCTCGTAGTCGTATCGCAGTGGATAATCGAACTCAAACTCGCCCTGCCCGGGGCCATCTATCGCCAGCACCGCCAGACCTCGACGGAGGAAGTCGTTGCCGTAGGCGTGTAGCTCTTCTTTTACCGAGTCCAGGCCAGGGAGCATGATCACCACCGGCGGCTTGGCGACGTGCCAGGGTTTTCGCAAGATGCCCCGCATCACCGCGCCGTTTTCATAGGGAATGGCGACGCGCTCGCCGGGAAAGTCAAAATACGGAAGCGCCCGCTGATACGTGGCGACCGCCTTGTCGTGCGCCGCGCGCATCTCGTCGGGATGTTGAAAGAAGAAGAACTTGCCGAAGTGATAGTCTATCGCCGCTTGGAAGAAGTGATCGCCGGCCGAGACGTAGTTTCTTTGGGCCTCAGCATCCTCCCCCATTCGCTGGTGCATTGCCGCGCACGCCGACCACTCGCGGCACCAATCGTCCCAGCGCGCGATGCGCGTGGTGAGGGTCTGAAGATCGTTCAGATCGACGCCGTTCGCCACGAAACGCGGCGCCCAGTTTTCCATCGCCACACGCACGCGTTCGTCTGCCGCCATCGGCGTCACCTCCTCCGACAGTGGGCGTTTGGTGAGCGTGCTACGCTGAGTGTTCAGCGGAACAGCGTCGCAGTGCAGTTGAAATCCCTAGAGAGCAATCGATTGTTCATGCTGGACAAACGATTGCCTGGTACTGTAACATCTCGTCCACATCCTGTCAATACATGGATTTGCCCACTGCGCACTTCGTGGCATCCGCCCGCGTATGGTCGCCCCGTTTCCGTTGTGTGGCCCGCGATCAAACACACTGGCGAGCGTCCAGAATAGCACAGCGCGCTACCCCATAGCGACCGCGGAGCGCCAACGCGAGGCTGGTTGACAGGTGCGAACATCGGTGGTACATTCTAGGGCAATCGTTCGTTCAGGGCTCCGCTGTGTCCCTCCTGCCAGCTTCGTCGCCAGCCTCCCCCACATGAGAGGGCGTGTCGCATGCCTGTGACGCTCAAAGAGCTCGGCCACCTCGCCGGCGTCCATCCCTCCACCGTGGCGCGTGTCCTCAACGATGATCCCGGCCAGCGAGTGAGCGACGAAGTGCGACAGCGCATTCTGGCGTTAGCGGCGGAGAAAGGCTATCAGCCCAATCATCTGGCGCGGTCGCTGCGCACCAAACGCAGCAATGTCGTCGGCACGCTGATCCCCGATATCGCCAACCCATTTTTCGCGCTGATCGTTCGCGGCATCGAAGACGCGCTCGCCGAGCATGACGTCAGCGTGATCCTCGCCAACACCGACGACGAATACGCCCGCGAGTCGCGCGGCGTGGCCATGCTGCGCGGCCGCCAGGTTGATGGCCTGATTCTCGCCACTGCCCGGCGCCAGGATCCCACCGTCGAGCGATTGGTCGCGGAGCGCGTTCCCCTGGTGCTGGTCAACCGGCACACCGATCCGCTGACCTCGAACGCCGTCGTACCTGCCGACTACACCGGGTCGATCACCGCGGTGGCGCATCTCATCGGCTTGGGGCATCGGCGTATCGGTCACGTCTCCGGTTCCGATGAGATGTCGACCGGCGCTACCCGCCTCAAGGGATACCGCGACGCGCTCGAAAGTCACCAAATCCCGTTCGACCCCGACCTTCTGGTAGCGGGCAGTTATCGAGAATCCGGTGGCTACGAGGCGGCGCGACGCTTGCTGGCGCTCCCCGATCCGCCAACTGCCGTCTTCGCGGTCAACGACCTCGCCGCGGCGGGTGTCATTCGCGCGGCGCGTGAGGCCGGTCTCGACGTGCCACGAGACCTCTCGGTCGTCGGCTTCAACGACCTCTCGACCGTCGCTCCAACCACCCCCGCGCTGACCACCATCCGGCTTCCCCTGCACGCCATGGGTATGGCGGCGGCCGAGCGCCTGCTCAGCCAGCTAGAGGGGCGCACAACCTTCAGCGAACCCGTGATCATGCCGGTGACGCTGATGGCGCGCGGCAGCACCGGTCCCGCGCCGACTCGCGCGCGACGGCCCGCGTCGAAGCGGGGTGCGTCGGCTCCTGCCTCGAACGGACGAGTTCCGGAGCCCGCGTAATGAGGCGACTATTTCATCGACAAGGGAGAACCTCCAGAGACGACAAGCAGCGTACGCAACAAGTTCGTGACGTAGCCCGGAGGCTCCAAATGACTACACTCGGATTCGTCGGACTCGGCGCGATGGGAAGCCGCGTCACCAAACGCTTGCTAGATGCCGGATACAGCGTCGTCGGATACAATCGCACCCGCTCGAAGGCGCAGTGGCTGCTCGACGCCGGACTGCGCTGGGCTGAGTCGCCGCGAGCCGTTGCCGCCGCCGCCGACGTCATCTTCACCATGGTCACCAACACCGCCGCGCTCGAAGCGGTAACTGAGGGACCAGACGGCATTCTGGCGGCGCTAGGCCCAGGCAAAATCTTCGTGGACATGAGCACCGTCAGTCCGGCGAAGTCGCGCGCGGTCGCCGAAGTCGTCTCGCGCAGCGGCGCACGCATGCTCGATGCGCCCGTCTCCGGCAGCGTCGTTACCTTGGAGCAGGGCAAGCTCTCAATGATGGTTGGCGGCGATCCCGCCGTCTTCGAGCAGATCAAGCCGATCCTTGAAGCCATCGCGCCAACCGTCAACTACGTCGGCGAAAATGGCCAGGCCGTGCTGATGAAGATCGCCGTCAACCTGAATCTCCAGGTCCAGGCGATGGCCTTCTGCGAGGGCATGTTGCTCGCCGAAAAAGGCGGCATCCCGCGCGCGACGGCGATGAAGGTGCTGCTCGATAGCGTGATAGCCTCACCATCGCTCAAGTACCGCATGCCCTTTATTCTCGACGAGCCAGACGAGGTGTGGTTCGACGTCAACATGATGCAAAAAGACATGAATCTAGCGCTTGAGATGGGCAAACAACTCGCGGTCTCGCTGCCAACTGTGGCGGTGAGCAATGAGTATCTGACGGCGGCGCGTGCGCAGGGCCTCGCCGACCGCGACTTTTTCGTCGTCTATAGAGTCCTGGCGAAGATGGCAGGATTGCAAGAATAGCTCGATTGCGGAGCGAGGGCAGACATGGCGAGAGCGAAGACATCCCAGCCCCCGGCGGACGCCGAAACAGCTCCAGTGGAGCGTGAACGTCTGCTCCATATGCACCGGCAGATGCTGCGCATCCGGCTCTTCGAAGAGCAGGTAAACGACCTCTACAAGACCGCACGCATGCCAGGGCTGGCGCATCTCTACAGCGGCGAAGAGGCCGTCGCCGTCGGCGTCTGCGAGGCGCTACGCCGCGACGACTACATCACCAGCACCCACCGCGGCCACGGCCACTGCCTGGCGAAAGGCGCGTCAATCGACCGTATGTTTGCCGAGCTGCTGGGCAAAGAGCCAGGGTACTGCCGCGGCAAAGGCGGCTCGATGCACATCGCCGATCAAGAGACTGGCAACCTTGGCGCCAACGCCATCGTTGCCGGCAGCGCTGGTATCGCCACGGGCGCGGCGATGTCGAGCAAGATGCGCCAGTCCGATCAAGTCGCCGTCTGCTTCTTCGGCGATGGCGCCCTTGGTCAAGGTCTGCTCTATGAAGTCATGAACATGGCCGCCCTCTGGAAGCTCCCCGTCCTCTATGTCTGCGAAAACAACCTCTACACAGAGTACACCCACGTCAGCGAGACCGCCGCGGGCAACATCTGCGCACGCGCCGAAGCCTTCGGCATGCAAGCGCGCCAGGTGGACGGGCAGGACGTGCGCGGCGTCTATGCGGCAGCGCGTGCACTCGTCGAGCGCGCGCGACGCGGCGAAGGTCCCGCGTTCCTGCTCTGCGACACCTACCGCTATTACGGCCACCATGTTGGCGATATTCAGCGCACGTACTACCGCTCAAAGGAAGAGGAAACGCACTGGCGGACCGAACGCGATCCGATCACGCTCCTCGAAGAATGGCTCACCACGCAGGGCATCGTCAGCACGGCTGAGATTACGGGCATACGCGCCGAAGTGCAGGCGGAGATCGAGGCGGGCGTTCAGTTCGGGCTTGATGCGCCGTTCCCCGAGGCGAGCGAGGTCACACAACATGTCTACGCCTAGCGCCACACTAGCTCAGGCGCACGCCGTCCCCTCTCGTGAGATCACCCTCTCGCAGGCCATTCGCGAGGCGCTCGCCGAGGAGCTGCGCCGCGATCCCACAGTGTTTGTCATCGGCGAAGACGTCGCCGAAGCGGGCACGCCCTTCAAGGTGCTCGCCGGCCTGGTGGAAGAATTCGGCCCGCAGCGCATCATCGACTCGCCGATCTCCGAGGCCGGCATCACGGGCATCGGCGTGGGCGCGGCGATGACCGGCATGCACCCAGTGATCGACATCATGTTCGGCGATTTCCTGGGCATCATCATGGACCAAATCGCCAATCAGGCCGCCAAAATACATTACATGTCGGGTGGCAAGCTCAAAGCGCCTATGGTGATCCGCACCACGCTTGGCGCCACACGCCGCAGCGCCGCGCAGCACAGTCAAAGCCTTCACGCCTGGGTGAGCCACATCCCTGGGCTGCTGGTCGCGCTGCCCTCCACGCCGTATGACGCCAAGGGACTGTTGAAGACGGCGATTCGTGAGAACAATCCTGTCGTCTTCTTCGAGGACAAGATGATGTACCAGCTCAAGGGCGACGTCCCTGAAGGCGAGTACACCATTCCCTTCGGCGTTGCCGATGTCAAGCGCGTCGGCACCGACATCACGCTCGTAGCTACCAGCAGCATGGTGCAGGTCGCGCTGGCGGCGGCAGAGGCGCTGGAACAGCTCGGCATAAGCGCCGAAGTCATCGACCCACGCACGACCTTCCCGCTTGACAAGACAACCCTCATCGAGTCCGCCAAGAAGACCAGTCGCGCCATTGTCGTTGACGAGGGCTACGAACGTTACGGTGTCACCGCCGAGCTAGCCGCCGTGATCGCCGAAGGCGCCTTCTACTACCTCGACGCTCCGGTCAAGCGCATGGGCGCGATGGACGTTCCCATCCCGTTCTCGCCGGTACTCGAAGACCAGACGGTGCCCACACCGATCGCCCTCACCAACCTCGCGAAAACCCTCTGCGGTCGCGTCTAGCGCAGAGTTCAGATCACGGCAGACCCAAAGGAGTGACGTCATGGCACTCAAGACCTACGGCACGATGGCAGTGGACTGGGAAGAACGCGTCGACTTCGAGCGACTGCGCACCGAGCGACTCGACCGCATCAAGCGGCTACTCAAAGCATCCGAGCTTGGGGCGCTGCTCTGTTTCGATATGACCAACATCCGCTACATCACCGCGACGCACATCGGCACCTGGGCCATGGATAAACTCGCCCGCTTTACGCTGCTCGCCCAAGATGATGAGCCGATCCTCTGGGACTTCGGTTCAGCGGCCCGCCACCACAAACTGTACTGTCCGTGGCTCGGCGAAGAGCGATCGCGTGCCGGCATCTCGACGCTTCGGGGCGCGATGCTCCCCGCCGCCGGCAGAGCCGAAGCCGTCGCGCATAAGATTCGCCTGGAGCTTGAAGAGCGCGGCCTCCTCAACGAACCTCTCGGCGTCGACGCCATCGAGCTGCCGGTGCTCTTTGCCTTGCAAGCGGAAGGCATCAAAGTCGTCGATGGGCAGCAACTCATGCAAGAGGCGCGGCTGATCAAGACACGCGACGAGGTCACGCTGCTCAATACCGCCTGCATGATGGTTGATGCGGCCTACGACGACCTCTACCGCTTCATGAAGCCCGGCGTCCGCGAGAACGAATGCGTCGGCCTCGTCAGCAAGTCGCTCTATGACATGGGCTCCGAGCATGTCGAGGGCGTCAACGCGATCTCCGGCGAGCGCTGCAGCCCCCACCCTCACGTCTTCAGCGACCGCGCCCTGCGCCCCGGCGATCCCGCGTACTTCGACATCCTGCACAGCTACAACGGCTACCGCACCTGCTACTATCGCACCTTCGCCATTGGCAGCGCCTCACAAGCGATGGTGGACGCCTACAAGCGCTGCCGCGACATCCTCGACACCGCCATCAACGCCATTAAGCCCGGTGTCACCACAGCAGAGATCGTCAAGCTCTGGCCGAAGGCCGAGGAGTTTGGCTTCCCGGACGAAGAGGCGGCCTTCGCGCTCCAATACGGTCACGGCGTCGGGCTCTCGATCTGGGAAAAGCCAGTCTTCAGCCGCCTCGTCTCGCTCGACCACCCCGAGGTGATTCAGGAGGGCATGGTCTTCGCGCTAGAAACCTTCTGGCCGGCCTCCGATGGCTGGACCGCCGCGCGCATCGAGGAGCAGCTCGTCGTCACTAGAGACGGCTGCGAGGTTATCACGCGCTTCCCCGCCGAAGAACTGCTGGTCGCTGGCACGCACTACTACACCGTCAGCGGCCAGCTTGCGACCAAGCGCGAGGCGCAATCCAATCTCAATGTACAGCTCAATGGCCGCAAGTCCGCCGGAACCACACACGGCGCGAAAGAACGTGTCTAAGGTCAGGGGAAACCGCGAATGGCGACGAACGTTATCTTACCGGCCCTCGGCATCGCGCAGGATACCGGTAAGATCATCGAATGGCTCAAGGCCGAAGGCGACACGGTGACCGAGGGTGAACCACTCGTCGTCGTCGAGACCGACAAAGCCGCGGTAGACCTTGAGTCCCCCGCCAGCGGCGTGCTCGCGCGGGTGAGCGCCGCGGTCGGCGACGAAGTGCCGGTAGCGCGTGTCATCGCCGTGATCCTCTCTCCAAGCGAAGCGGCGAACGCCGCTGCTCCTGAGCAGCCGTCAATAATCGTTCCATCTCCCCAGCCCATCGCGAACACCAGTCCGGCGGCCACTGCGGTGTTGCCCTCGCTTGCGGCCACGCCGTCCTCCCCCGAGCGCAACGGACGCCGCGCCGCATCGCCGAAGGCGCGCCGTATTGCCGAGCAGCGTGGCGTCAACCTCGCGGCGCTTCATGGCAGTGGTCCGGGTGGGGTGGTCCTCGCCGCGGATGTGCTTGCCGCGGCAACTGCACACCCGCCCACCTCCCTGCCCTCGGCGAACGGGACCACTACCGCGCCGCGTGCCGTCGCGCATTCCTCGCCTCCCCCGGCGCATTCCGCTGTCGATGGTGTCTCGTCGATCAGTTCAGCCTGGCGGCTGATGGCGGAGCGCACCACCGCCAGTTGGACTAGCGTTCCCCACTTCTTCCTCGTGCGAGAGGTGAACGCGTCCCCGCTCATCGCCTGGCGTGAGCGCGCGCTGCGCCAGGGCGCCGATGGCGTCACCTACACCGACCTGCTCGTCGCCGTCGTTGCCGAGGCGTTACGACTGCATCCGCGTGTGAATGCGCGCTGGGAAAATGGGACGGTCGTGACGAACGACGCGGCCAACATCGGCATCGCCGTCGCCACCGAGAGTGGCCTCGTCGTGCCGGTAATCCACGGCGCGGAAGACCTCTCGCTCCGCGGCATCACCAAGCAGCGCGCGGACCTCGTGGCGCGTGCGCAGGCCAGTCAGCTTCGGCTCCGCGATCTCCAAGACGGTACCTTCACCATCAGCAACCTCGGTATGTACGGCATCGACGCCTTCAATGCCATCATCAATGCGCCACAGGCGGCGATCCTTGCCGTAGGACGCATCGCCGACCGCGTCGTCCCACACAACGGCCAACCCATCGTGCAACCGCGGGTCACACTCACCCTCTCCTGCGATCATCGCGTCGTCGATGGCGCTCTCGGTGCGCGATTCCTGGCGACCGTCGCCAACCTGATCGAAGAGTCGTCCTCATCGTTGAATCGCGGCTAATGCAGCACCAGCTATCCCTCAGCAGTCTGAACGCGAAACCTCCCGCCGTTCCTTGCGTCAAGAGACGCTCCCAGCCAGCCCTGCCTCCTATGGATTGCCCGTGCGTTCTTGCCAGCCGGGCGCACCCACGCTACGTGGCGTTCCCGCCACCCTTGCGCGCACCAGCGCACTATGCTACAATTCGATGCGGAACAAATATTCTTCTAGCGGGCCACTCCACTCCCCTCACCAATCTTGCTCCCCACTATCCTTCCCCACTCAAACTGAAGGCGTGCGCCATGGTCCTCGACACCTGCACCACCATCACACCACGTCGCAATTTCCGCATCCGTTTTTCCGCACCGCGATCAATTTCCGCATCTCGGACACACGAATCTTTGCGGCCTTCGCAAGCACACCCTACCCTGCGCCCACGCGCCGGAAATAGCCCGGGTTTCCGCCCGCCACGCAAGGCATGTTCCTGGATGCTTGACCGCACGCGGCGCCGTGATCGAGACGAAAAAGCGGAAGAAAACGGAAAAAAGTTCCGTCGCCAGCGTGGCGTCGCTGGCTGCGCGTTCGCACCACTCCTTACGCGCCGACAGCTTCTTCGATTACTTGCTTCGCGCGCCGCAGTGCGGCAAGGTGCTGATCGACCGTCGTGAAGCCTGCTCCCATCGTGTTCACCGTAATGTGGGTCGCGCCGAGGTCGCGCCAACCCGCCGCAAACGCGCCCCAGCCGTCCTCTGGGATCGCGGCGATGCCAAGACGCGCCTCGATGCCCACCGCGTCGTCCGGTCGCCCCGCCTCGTGCTGTACGCTCCGCATAAGCGTCACCTGTTCGCGCACCTGTTCGCTGGGTGGCAACTGAGGCATCCAACCATCGCTGAGCAGTCCCGCGCGCCGAATCGCGGCCTCCGAGTGCCCGCCGACCCAGATCGGAATGCTCCGGCGCACCGGCAGAGGATTGATCCCAGCGTCAACAATCGTGTCGAACCGCCCGTTGAAGGTGATCGCCGTCTCGCTCCAGAGCGCGCGCAGCACCGCGATCTGCTCGTTCATCCGTGCGCCGCGCGTCGTAAAGTCCTCACCCAGTCCTTCATACTCCACCGCGTTCCAGCCCACGCCGATGCCCAGTCGCAGCCGCCCGCCGCTCAGCACGTCAACCTCTGCCGCTTGCTTTGCCACCAGTGCCGTCTGCCGCTGTGGCAGAATCAGGATCCCCGTCGCCAGCTCCACTCGCTGCGTCAGCGCCGCGAAATAGCCAAAGAGCACGAACGGCTCATGGAACTGCGTCTCGCTCGAATACGGCCCACGCCACTCAGGACGCGACGCCGTATTCGCCCCGAGCACATGATCGTACGCGAGGATGTGCGTGAACTCCATCTCCTCCACTGCCCGTGCGTAGTCGGCGATCACCGACGCGTCCGAACCGATCTCCGTCTGTGGAAATACCGCACCGACACGCATTGCAGCCTCCTTCAAGTGTCGAACTCGCAAGTGTCGAACTCGCGCCAGCAAGCAGCATGAGCGCCACGCTGAACGATCTTCCGCCAGCATCCGGGGTGGCCCCTCCGCACCTCCACAACTGTAGCACGCCACCCAGCACGACGCATCCATTGCCGCCGACGGGACTTTCGGCCCCTTCTGCGCTCCGCTGGTCCTGCCCGTTGGCGCAATCGCAGTCGCTCCTATACCCTTACCCTGACGTCGCAGGCATGCTATTGGCCCTACTCATTGAGCATACTGCACTGCGATGCCCGATCCGTGCACGATTATTGCTCGGGATTTGCCCGACACGCGCGTCAGGCTACGTGCGGGATCGCGGTTCATGACAAGTTGGCCTCATCTCCTTAATGGATGACCCCGGGAGCGGCATGAGCGATCCACACAGCACGGCACAGCGCGACGAGTGGCTCTGGGGCTGGGACCCTACGCCCGGCATCGTCTCCGTCTGGGCGGAGCGCGATGGCTCGGCGTGGATCTGGCGTCGCGACCCCGCGTCCGGCGCGCTGCTCCGCGAGCGCGACCGCTTCCGCCCGTGGCTGCTATTGCCCGCGCTAGACGACCTCGCGCATCTTGGCGACCGCCTCCGCGCAGAGACCGTCGACCCGCCAGACTCCACGACGATAACCTACCGCGAGCTGGATGGCCCAGGCGCCCTGCGATATCTCGTCAGCGCTCCAGACGGCAGGGCGCTGGAGGCTGCCGTGCTTGCGGGCGCGGCGCAGCGCTTGGCGCATCCATTCGCGCGCCTCGCCGAACTTGGCGAAGATGCCTACCTCTGCCTCGCCCCTGACGAGCAGTACCTCGTCGCTAGCGGCCGCACCTACTTCCGCGACCTGCGCTTCGACGACCTCCATCGCCTGCAATTCGACCTCGAAACCACCGGACTCGATGCCGCGCACGACACTATCTTCCTCATCGCCCTGAGAGATACAAGCGGTCTTGCCGTCTCACTAGACGTCGCCGAGCGCGGTCTCTCTGGCGCCGAAGCGGAGGCCGATCTGCTGCGGCGCTTCGCGGCGCTAATCCGCGAGCGTGATCCCGACATCATTGAGAACCACAACCTGCACGGCTTCGATCTCCCCTTCGTCGCCCGCCGCGCCGAGGCGCTCCACGTCCCATTGGCGCTTGGTCGCGTTGGTTCGCCAGGCATGCGCAAACGTCCCACCTCGCGGGGCTATGGGCCGTGGCAAGGCGAGCGCGGCGAAGGCAATCCCGCGGATGATGTCCGCGAGGGTGCGGTGCGTTACGTTATCCCCGGCCGCGAACTGATTGACACACTAGACGCGGTGCGCCGCTACGACTTCGCCGCGCGCGACCTTCCCGGTCATGGTCTCAAGGCCGTCGCGCGCCACTTCGGCATCGCCCCACCCAACCGTGAATACGTCGAGGGTGCCGAGACCTACCGTACCTGGCTCCGCGACCCCGACCGCGTGCGCCACTATGCGCTCGACGACGTCGAGGAGGCAGGCGCCCTCGCGCGTCTCCTCGGCGGCGCGGCCTTCGCCCTGGCGCGGATGGCTCCCCGGCGCTACGAGCGCCTGGCCGATGCCGGGCCGGCCACCGGCATCCTCGACCCGCTGCTGGTGCGGGCCTACTTACGTGCTGGCGCGGCGCTCCCCCCGCGCGCCGTCGGCGATGGCACGGTACACACCGGCGCGGCGCTGCACCTCTTCGCCGCGGGTGTGGCGCGCCGTGTGGTCAAAGCCGACGTGGCCAGCCTTTACCCCTCACTGATGCGCCAGTATCGCATTGGTCCGCGCTCAGATCGTCTGGGTGCGCTTCTGACGCTGGTCGACGGTCTGGTCGAGCAGCGCCTCGCCGCAAAGGCTCGCTCGCGACTGGCCGCGCCCGGTTCGCCGGAGCGCTACACCGACGAAGCCATCTCGGCGGCGATGAAGATCCTGGTCAACTCCGCCTACGGTTACATGGGAGCGACCAACCTCACACGCTTCGCCGATGTCGCCGCGGCCAACGAAGTGACGCGGCACGGACGCGCGCTCCTCAGTCTGCTCTGCCGCGAGTTAGCGGCGCGCGGAGCGACGCTGCTTGAGGCCGACACCGACGGCGTCTACTTCTCCGTGCCGGAGGCGTGGCAAGAGGAGGATGAGCGGCGTATCGTGCGTGAGGTCGCCACCATGCTGCCCCCGCTGGTCAAGCTCGAATTCGAGGGGCGCTACGCCGCGATGCTCTCGCACGAACCAAAGAACTACGCCCTGCTCGACTACGCGGGTGGCGTGCTCCTGCGCGGTGTCGCCTTCCGCTCGATCCGCTTCGAGCCGTACGGCGACGCCTTCCTCCGCCGCGCCATAGATGCCTTGCTCCGCGGAGACGTGCCAGGCGTCCATGCCACGTACATCGAGACCGTCAGCGCGCTGCGGCGTCGCGAGTTGCCGACAGCGTCAGTTGCGGCGCGCGTGCGCCTAACCAAGACAGCGGAGGAGTATCACCGCTCGGCGGGATCGCGTCGCGAAACGACCTACGAGGCGATGCTGGCGAGCGGTCGGCGCTCCTGGCGGCGCGGCGAGCAGGTGCGTGTCTACCGTTCGACCTCTGGTCCTGCGCTCGCTCCGCAGGCGACCGACGACGACCCACGCGACTATGAGGTCGAATATTACGTGCGGCTCCTCCGCGAGACCTATGCCGAGCGGCTAGCCCGTGCCTTCACCCCCGACGACTGGGCCACGCTCTTCGGCGATCCGGCGCAGCCATCCCTCTTCGCGCCGCCGATCGCCACGATTCGCCCCGTCCTGACGATACTCGCCCCGCCACCCGATCCCGACTGACCGAGGGTTCCGAACGTTACCCCAGTGCGCCCCTTAATTTGGCCATCGCCGCTGCTGGTCCTGCCGCATCCCCATAGATCGCCGTGCCCGCGACGAACACGTTCGCTCCAGCAGCGGCAACCCGCCCGATCGTCTCGACGTCGATGCCGCCATCTACCTCAAGATCGCAGCCAGCGCCGTGCTGCGCGATCATGCCGCGCAGTCGCTCGATCTTCGGCAGCATCGAGACGATGAACTGCTGTCCACCGAACCCCGGATTTACCGTCATACACAGCACCTGATCGATGTCGTCAAGCACTTCCTGCAAAACCACCAGCGGCGTCGCTGGATTGATCGCCACGCCCACCTTCTTGCCAAGCTGCTTGATCCGCTGGATCGTCCGATGCAAGTGCGGCGAGACCTCCTGATGCACAATGATCATGTCTGCCCCAGCCGTGGCGACATCTTCGAGATAGCGCTCCGGCTCGACGATCATCAGGTGCGCTTCAAGCGGCAGCGACGTGTGGCGGCGCACCGCCGCGATAACCACCGGCCCAACGGTAATGTTCGGCACGAAGCGGCCATCCATCACGTCGATCTGAATGCGGTCAGCGCCGCCCGCCTGCGCCGCCTCCACCGCATCGCCCAGCCGCGCGAAGTCGGCGGAGAGGATCGAGGGAACGATCATCGCCACAACGGGATCCTTTCATAGTGAAGAGGTGCGCGCCGTCTATATGCCAGACGCATCTGGAGTCGCGCGCAGCTTGGCCGCCGCCGCCACATCGACGAACCAATACAGCTCACCGCCACTCGGCGCAATGAGTTGAGATGGATACATCTGCACGTCGCGTGGCCCCTCGAGCACGGCGGCCAGCGCCTCCGCTTTCTCCGCTCCCGCGACCAGGAATGCCACATGCGCGGCGGCATTCGCGGTCGGATAGGTCAGGGTGATCCGATGCGAATCGAGCTTCGGCACGTAGTTGGCCGTGACGCTGCGATCCGTCACACCCAGCGCGCTTGTATGCGGGAACAGCGAAAGCGTGTGTCCATCTGGCCCCATGCCGAGGAAGATCAGATCAAAGTGCGGCAAGTCATCGGGTCCGAGGGTCATCGTCTCGCGCAACTCCTGCGCATAGAGAGTCGCTGCTTCCTCGGGCGGCAGTTCCCCGCGCATGCGGTGCACGTGCTCCTGCTGAATCGGCACCAGCGAAAGCAGCGTCTCCCACCCCATGCGGTAGTTACTCTCGGCATCGTCAGGGGGCACACAGCGCTCGTCGCCCCAATAGAAGCGCACCTTCCCCCACTCGACCTGATCGCGATACGGCGCATTGGCGAGCAGCGCGTGGACGGCCCGCGGCGTAGAGCCACCTGAGAGCGCGACATCAAAACGCCCGCGCTCACGGATCGAGGCCGCGGCCACTTGCACGAAGAGGTCCGCCGCATGGCGAGCGACCTCGGCCATGTCTCGCACACGGACGATGTGACGAGCGCCGCCAGAAGGTGCCGTCATGCCTCTTACCTCCGCGTATGGCCGACGAGCAGTGACGCCGCCGCGGTCAGCGCGTCCTCATAGACGGGATCGCGGCCCAGCATCTGCAACTGCTCGGCGAGCGGGTGGACTGGGCTGATGCTTGCCAGATGCACGGTCTGCGAGGGCATCGCCACGTTGGGTACCTGACAGGCGGTCGTAACGTGCGCCAGGTCTCGTTCGCGAGCGACCGTAAAGCTTGCGTGATTCGTGTCTAGTCGCGAGGAGAGGTAGATCGACATCAGTGCGCCGGTGCGCACCCACGGGTTGCCCGCCGCATCGCGTTCGGCGCGCTCGCCCGCATTCAACGTCTCACCGCCGACTTGCGGGCTCCACCATATCTGTTGTTCGAGGCCAAAGCGTGCGTTGATCTCAAGGTTGATCAGTCGCCCGCTCACATCGCGCAACGTATGCTGCCGGCTGGCATCTAGCCCCATGAACTGCGAATGCTGCGCGCGCCAGCCGAGCCGCGACGCGAGCCACCCGGCATAGAGATACGCCTGGCTAGCGTTGGTGGGCGCGTCCTCCTCACCCGCGGCGTACTCAATCGTGATGCGTTCCACGCCGTCAAGGTATGGGCGCACCTCGGGTGAGTCGAAGAACTGCGCCAGGATTTCGCGCCATGGCCCCTGCGCCGTCCAACTGGTATCGCTGATCGCGCAGCGCGCGCCCTTGCGGTGCTGGAGGTCTTGCAGCGCCGCAAGACTGATCTCGACATGAGACATCTCCGACGTGTCGACGATCAGCCGATCGCAGCCGTCCACCAGCGCCTCGAAGAGTTCACTGCCCCACGGCGGCTCGCCGGTCCACCACAAGAACGCGGGCAATCCGGAGACGATCAGCGGCAACACCGCGCCTGGCAGATGTCGTACCGCTCCCACCTGCGCCTCGATGAGGATGTCCTCGCCATAGCTGGCCGCATCGTCGCTGACCCGCGTGGCGATCGAAGCCTGAAGGAGATCGCCCCTCGCGCGTGGGTCCGCGCTGATGAAGATCGAGCGCGAAGGGTGCAACCCCGTGAGCGCGTGCAACGCATTCAACAACTGGTTGGCATCCGCGCGGCGGTGTGTAAAGACCACCAGCGTCAAAACGCTGTTGCGCGCGATGGCGTGACCCCCGGCGCTGCCGATTCCAGCATTAGCATCTCGCCAGAGATTATCCAGTTCCTTCTCGACGCCGTCCAGCCCGACCTCGCGCATGCCGACGGGATACGAGGCGCCCATCACATCAAAAGGTTGAGTCATAGCCGCCTCCACGTTCTGCCGTCGCGCTCAATCAGCGCATCAGCCTCCTTCGGGCCCCAAGTGCCTGGCTCGTAAATGGGGATCGAGGCGGGCGATAGTTTCGCCCACGCATTTTCGATGGCGTCCACGAGGCGCCAGGAATATTCCGTCTCGTCGATGCGCGTAAAGAGCGTCGAATCGCCGAGCATGCACTCCAGCAGAAGGCGTTCGTAAGCTTCCGGCGGCTCCACGCCGAACGAACTACCGTAGAGAAAGTCCATATTGACGCCGCGTATCTGCATCTCCTGCCCCGGCACCTTTGCGTCGAAGAGCAACGAAATGCCCTCATTCGGCTGAATGCGCAGCGAGAGCACGTTGGGCTGCATCTGGTCGGCGCCCGTGTTTCTGAACAACAAGTACGGTGGGCGCTTGAATTGGATCGAGATCTCGGTCGTGCGCTTGGTGAGCCGCTTGCCATGGCGCAGGTAGAAGGGCACGCCGGCCCAGCGCCAGTTGTCAATGCCGATCTTTAGCGCCACGAACGTCTCAGTCAGCGAGTGCGGGTTGACGTTCCGCTCCTCGCGGTAGCCCGGCACAATTTCCCCGGCGACGACGCCTGGCCCATACTGCCCGCGAACGGTATCCAGGGCGATCTCGGTCTCCGAAAACGGCGGAATGGCCCGCAGTACCTTGACCTTCTCATCGCGCACGGCGTCCGCGTCGAAATTGGCGGGCGGCTCCATCGCCACCAACGTCAACAACTGCGCCATGTGGTTCTGCACCATATCGCGCATCGCGCCGGCTTCTTCGTAATAGTCTCCGCGCCCTTCGACTCCCAGCGCCTCGCTGACTGTGATCTGCACGTTGTCGACATAGCGTCGGTTCCAGATAGGCTCGAAGATGCCGTTGCCAAACCGCAACACCATGATGTTCTGGACGGTCTCTTTGCCCAGATAGTGGTCGATGCGATAGATCTGGCGCTCGGTGAATGCCGCGTTCAACTCCTCATTGAGCAGCATCGCCGACGTGTGGTCGTGCCCGAACGGTTTCTCGACAATGATGCGCGGCCACGGCGTGGCGGACTGGTAATCGCGCCGCGCGAGCCCCGCCTGGCGCAACAAGTTGCCGATGCCGCCGTAAAAGCTGGGCGGCGTTGCCAGATAGAAGAGATAGCGCCCACCGGTGCCGCGTTCCTCGTCGAGTTGTTTGAGCAACACTCCGAGGCTCTTGAACCCTTCAGGATCGTCGAAGTTGGATTGGTGGTAAAAGAGCCCTTTGCCAAACGTGTCCCAGACCGCGGGATTAACCGGGCTCCGGCGCGAAAACTGATTCACCGAGTCAAGCGCTTGCTGGCGAAACTGCTCGTGTGTGAACGGGCGTCGCGCGACGCCTACCACAGTGAACTGCGGAGGGAGCGGTTGCTCCAGCGCCAGGTTGTAGAGCGCTGGAATCAGCTTGCGGTGCGTCAAGTCGCCCGTAGCACCGAAGATTACCATCGTGCATGGCGCGACCGTGCGAGCGCTGCGCATACCCACGCGCAATGGATTGGCGGCCGTGTCCGTCGTCGGCAACAGACTGGGGACGCTCACACTGCTCATTCTACGCTCCCTCATAGTCGCGAGAAGGTGAGCCGCTCGCCACCGAAGCCGCTGCGCCTACCTTCTCGCGTGACCTCGCTACGCCTGGTGTTTCACGCCACCAGTCTCGCCGGATTCGAAGGTGATGGCGTGGCCGCCAAATTGGTTACGGAGCGCGGCGATCACTTTCGCCGAGAACGAATCCGGTTGCCGCGATGCGAAGCGCTGCAACAGCGAGAGCACGATCACGGGCGCGGGCACGTCCTCGTCAATCGCTGCCTGCACAGTCCATCGTCCCTCACCCGAATCATCCACGTATCCACGAATCTGCGATAGCGTGGGGTCCTCGGCAAAGGCCAACGCCGCGAGGTCGAGCAGCCATGAGCGTACGACGCTGCCGTTCTGCCACACGCGCGTTACCTCGCGAAGATCGGGTTTGAACGGTGACTTCTCGATGATCTCGAAGCCCTCGCCATATGCCTCAAGCATGCCGTACTCGACGCCGTTATGCACCATCTTGACGAAGTGACCGGCGCCATGTGTGCCCATGTAGCCGTACCCATTCTCCGGCGCAAGCGTCTTGAAGATCGGCTCGCAGTGCGCGAAGATATCCTGCTCGCCGCCGATCATCAAGCTGTAGCCTTCCTTGAGGCCCCAGATGCCGCCGCTCGTGCCGCAGTCCATGTAATGCATGCCCGCTGCGTTGACAGTCTCGGAGCGACGGACGGTATCTTTCCAGTTGGAGTTGCCGCCGTCGATGATGATATCTCCCGGTTGCAGGAGTTGCATCACGTCGTGAAGCGCTTCGTCCGTCACCTGGCCGGAGGGCACCATCAGCCAGACGATGCGCGGCGACTCCTGCAATTTCTGCACCATCTCCGCCATCGAATATGCCGGCACTGCGCCCAACTGCGCCGCTTCGTCCACCGGACCCCGACTGCGATTCGACGCCACGACACGATGGCCGCCACGTGTCAACCGAACCGCCATATTACCGCCCATGCGGCCGAGTCCGTAGATTCCGAGCTCCATGATCTGCCCTCTTCTCTCGTTTACCGGCGCCACCACACGGTGAGCGCAAGCTCCTCAACCCGCAACGCACTTAGCGAGGCAACGCCGACGCCTCCATGGCCTCGCGCACCTCACTCAGACCCAGGGCGATATCATCGCCGAGGTTCAGGCGAATGACACGTCTGCCGTGCGCCTCAAGCGCCTGAAGGTCGCCCAACGCCTGTGCCTGCTTGAGCGTCCCGAAGGTATATGGTTCGTCGGGGATCGGCACATCCGCCGTGTTGTCGGCAACGAACTGCAAAAAGACGCCGCTATTGGCTCCGCCCTTATGCAACTGTCCCGTCGAATGTTGGAACCGTGGACCATACCCCAAAGTCGTCGCGTTGTGGCTCAGATCACGCAGCCGCAGACGAATCGCTTGTAGCGCCGCGTCCGTTTCCGGCGTGCGCTGCACGTATGCCAGGAGCGCGAAGTAGTCTCCAGCCTTCGCCTCGGCGGCGAAGGTTTCCAACGCCGCTTGCAGGGAGACCGCATCCACCATGCGTCGCGCCTGATCCTCGCCACCGACGATGGCGACATGCTCCGTGCGCAGAATCGCCGCCGGCTGCGGCAATTCTTTGGTGACGCGATACCCGTCGAGGAGCTCGTTGGTACGATCCTTCGCCTCCTGCACGTTCGGCTGATCGAAGGCGTTGATACCGAGCAGCGCACCTGCCACCGCCGTGGCGAATTCCCAGCGGAAGAACTCCGCGCCAACGTCATAGGTATCGTGAACGGCCAGCGTGACGACAGGTTGCCCAGCGGCCTCGAGTGCGGCCACCGCCGCATCCTGCTGCGGGTCGAAGCCCACGTCCGTCCGGAGATAGACAAAGAGGCGGTCCGTGCCATAGACCTCAGGGGCGCCAAGCGTCTCGCCCTCAATCGGAACGATGCCCTTGCCCTCTTTGCCCGTACTTTCGGCAATGAGCTGCTCCACCCAATAGCCGAATGAAGCGATCGGCGGAGCGGTCACCAGCGTGAGCTTGTCGCGGCCCGCCAGTGCAGCCGCTCCGATGATAGCGCCAAGCCAGAGGCCGGGGTTCGCCTCCGCTGCGGCCCCAGCGGCGCAGGCCGACTCCATGCCGCGGGCGCGGTCAAGGAGCGCTCGCACGTCCACGCCCAGGATCGCCGCCGGCACGAGGCCGAAGTACGAGAGCGCCGAGTAACGCCCGCCAATCTCCGTGGGATTGCGGAAGATCGCCCTGAAGTGATGTTCGCCAGCGAGTTCGTCGAGCTTCGTGCCGGGATCGGTGATCGCTATGAACTGCTTGCCCGCATCCTTGGGTGATTGCTCACGCACTTTGCTGAAGAAGTGCTTGAAATGTGAAAGTGTCTCGATGGTGCCGCCGGACTTCGAGGCGACGATGAAGATCGTATGCGCCAGGTCGATTGAACGCTCGACCGCCAGGATCGTCGCCGGATCGGTCGAGTCCAGCACGTAGAGTGTGGGCTGTCCCGCCGCGGACCCGAACGTCTCGCGCAATACCTCTGGCGCGAGGCTACTGCCGCCCATGCCGAGCAACACGCATGACGTAAATCCAGCCGAGCGCACGTCATCGCGCAGTTCGTTCAGTCGCGGCAGCGAGTCGCGCATCTGATCGGCGACCACAAGCCAGCCAAGCCGATTAGTGATCTCGCTTTGATCGGCGGCATTCGGCTTCCACAACGACGGGTCTTTCTCCCAGATGCGACGGGCGAACTGCTCCTCGTCCACGCGCCGCAGCGTCGCGTCTCCCTGTGACTGCAGCGCGCCGAGCGCCGCTTTTTGGGCGCTCTCGTCGCCTGGGGTCGGCCCCGCCGTGGCCCGCTCTGCACCCGACGCCTGCAGCTCCGCGCGCAGCCGGTGCGCCTTCTCCGCGGCACTCTTGAGGAGTTGATTATAGGAATCCGCGAAGCTCTTGACGCCATCCAGTTCTAGTTGGTGCGTGACCTCCGCCATACTGATGCCAGCAGCTTCGAGGCGCTTCAGCAGTTCCTGCGAAGCGGAGATGTCGCCCGCGTCGAGGCTGCGCCTGGCCTCGCCATGATCCTGGAAGGCGACGATGGTCGCCGGTGGCATCGTGTCGACCGTCTCAGGGCCGATGAGTTCCTCGACGTAGAGCACGTCGCGATATGCGGGATTCTTTGTGCTGGTGCTCGCCCACAAGCAGCGCTGGGGCATAGCGCCCTGCGCCAGCAACGCGGCAAATCGCTCGCCGTGAAAGATGCTCTTGTAGGCATCGTACGCCACACGGGCATTGGCTATCGCCGCCGTGCCGTGCAGTGCACGCAGTTCCTCCGCCTGCTGCGCATCCTGTGTGGCAGCAATCTTTTCGTCGAGGAGCTTGTCGACAAGTGTATCCACTCGGCTGACGAAAAAGCTGGCGACAGAGGCAATACCATTGACTGGCTGGCCCTCGCGAGCGCGGCTCTCCAGCCCGCGAATGAACGCCTCGGCGACTGCGCGGTAGCGGTCGAGCGAGAAAATCAACGTGACGTTGATGTTGACGCCTTCATAGATCATTTGCTCGATTGCCGGCAGCCCCTCAAGCGTTGCCGGAATCTTGATCATCACGTTGGGTCGTTCGACACGCTTGAAGAGGCTTCGCGCCTCGGCGATTGTCTTCTTGGTGTCATTCGCGGAGGTAGGAGAGACTTCGAGGCTGATGTAGCCATCTGTGCGGCCGGTGCGGTCGTAGATCGGGCGGAGGATATCCGCGGCGCTCTGGATGTCTTCGATAGCGAGCGCCTCGAAGATCTGCTGCCCGTCGACCACGCCAGCGCTGACGAGCGCCTTGATCGCCTCGTCGTAGTCGCCACTGCCGTCGATCGCTTTCTCGAAGATCGTCGGGTTGGAGGTGATGCCGACTACCGCATCCTCGTCGATCAGGCGTTGCAGATCACCCGAGTTGATCAGTCCGCGGCGGATGTTGTCATACCAAATACTCTGGCCGAGTTGCGCTACTTCCGCCAATCGATTGGTTGCCATATCAATTCCTCCCGAACGACGACCTGCTGCGAAGTGGCGGCGAGTATCGGCAAAGTGGGCCGGCCGCGCTGGTGCAGCGCCGTGTCACCCCAGGCCGCTTCTCGATGCTTCTCGATGCCTTCGTCTCCACAAGTCATCGCCGCGTTACGCACCACGTGGTTTTCTGGATGGCTACGCCTCATGATGATCAATGCGTTACCCGCGAAACCGTAGGGACACGCATACCTCGCGCCAGGAGATCAGCATGTTGAGCGCGCGGTGGCATGTGTCAGAACTGGGCGTAGAAAGAGGCAGCGTCACCTGGAAAATGTCCTGGCAGGCGACGTTGCCTCTTCGTGTGTGCCACGCTCTTCATCGGTCTCCAGATCACGGGCTACGGCATCACTCACTGGAGCTTCAAAGCGAGCACCGCGCGGAGAACAACCCACGCATTTGGCACTGTACCAGTTGCCAGCATACAGGCGCAAGCTCATCCACAAGCTGCCCGAAAGAGCTATTCCGGCCGTGCTAACGAGGTGGTAGAGTACCGGTGGACATCAGGCGGCGGGTGCCGCGACCGCGGAGACGTGAGGCGATGTCGTATTGGATCGTCCGTGCGCTGACATGGCTGCTCATTCGCACGCAGATGCGGCTCCGTGTCGACGGTATCGAGCATGTGCCCCGCAGTGGGCCGGTCTTACTGGTGAGCAATCACGTCGGCCCCGCGGATCATTTCGCCATTGGCGTCCGCTTACCGCGCAAGGTGCGCATTCTGGCGAAAGCCGAAATCTTCGAGTGGCCGGTGCTCGGTTGGATTGCCCGTCAGGCGGGCACAGTGCGCGTGCGGCGCGGCGAATCTGACCGTGACGCTCTGCGCATCTCCAGCCGATTGCTAGATGCAGGCGAGTGCCTACTGGTCTTCCCCGAAGGCACCTACGCTCATCCGCCGGAGCCGGTGGGCATGCTGCCCCTGAAGGGCGGTGCCGCGTGGCTGGCGCTGCACTCCAATGTGACGGTCGTTCCGGTGGCGCTCTACGGAGCCGAGCAGGTGTGGATAGTTGGTCGCGGCTGGAGACTGTGGAAGCGTCCGCGGGTCCATGTAATCTTCGGCGAGCCATACAGCGTCACCGCCACCAATGGCACGGCCCGCAAAAGTGATCTCATCGCCGTCACTGAAGAAATGGGCCACCGTGTCGCCGCACTGCTGCCGCCAGCCTATCGCGGCTATTATCGCGGCGCGGCAACGCCTCGGGAAAAGCTGCCAGTCGAGTCTTGACTCAAGGCGCGACGACGCAACGGACGCAACGCATGTATGGCAATCCGCCATAGCCAATACTGCGGCGCAAGTCCTGGTTCGCCTTCGAAAGCCTTCCGCTCGGCATATCAACACGGCCCCTCGTCGAGCTAATCTGTATTAGTTGAGCCGATCGTCCCGCATCTAGCAGGCGCATGGCTCGTGCCGCCGCGTCCTCGAGCAACGTTGCGGCATGCGCCATGCTGTCTTCGAGGGTGCGCGGGCCGTCGGCGAGCGGCAGGGCCGCGTCGAGACCTAGCGCGGCCAGGTCGTCGTCAGCGAGCGCGATTCGTCCGGCCAGCGCGACGACCAGCGCTCCAGCATCCCGAGCCGCCCGCGCCACCGCCGCGACTGACTTGCCGTATGCCGTCTGCCCGTCGAGTTGTCCTTCGGCGGTGATCACCATGTCGGCGCCCGCGATCTGTGCTCTGAAATTGAGCACATCTAGTATGAGTTGCGCGCCTGGCACAAGCGTTGCGTCGGCAAACGCGAGCAGTCCCGCGCCGAGACCACCTGCCGCGCCCGCCCCTGGTGTCTGCGCCACGTCCTTGCCGAGATCGCGCAGTAGCACCGCCGCGAACCTCGCCAATGCCGCCTCCAGTACCGGCGACATCTCTGGAGTAACGCCCTTCTGAGGTCCGTACACAGCCGTTGCGCCGTTGGTGCCGATCAGAGGATTAGTGACGTCGCAGGCTACGCGTACTCTTGCCATACGCAGCCGAGCATCGATGGCGGATATGTCGATGTGGTCGAGCCGTGAGAGGGCTAGCCCTCCATGCCCGAGCTCGTGCCCATCTGCATCCAGCAGACGCGCTCCGAGCGCCTGCGCCATCCCCGCGCCGCCGTCGTTGGTGGCGCTCCCGCCGATGCCGATCAGTAACTCGTCACAACCAGTGTCGAGCGCGCAGCGCATCAATTCGCCCGTGCCGTACGTCGTGGCAATGCGAGGGTCGCGTGCCTCAGGTCGGATGAGCGTAAGTCCCGACGCGCTTGCCATCTCGATCACCGCGACCCGTGGCGAACCTGCCCCTGTCCCCAGGATGCCATATTCCGCTTCGACCCGTGCCTCTAGCGGACCAGTAACGAGCGCCTTACGCAACTCCCCGCCGGTTGCCGCCACAAGCGCGCGCACCGTGCCCTCGCCGCCGTCGGCGACCGGAATCAGGCTCAGCTGAGCGTCGGGGAAAACGCGGCGCACACCTCGCGCGATTGCTGATGCCGCTTCCGTAGCGTCGAGGCTGCCTTTGAGCGCCTGTGGTGCGATAACTATCCGCACGACCCTGGCCCGACTACCTATTCACCCACCGTCGGCTGCGCGCGGCGATGTCCCACGTCCGACGTCCCATATCCGCGAGCGTGGTCAACGCCAGGTCGTAACCAGCCACCATGCCGGCGTAGCGCATCGCCTCGGCCCCACCCTGCGTTCGGTCCCAAGCGGCGAGCGCAGCACTGCGGTCCGCCACGACCTGTTGCCACACCTGATCGTCGCTCAACTGCAACGCCGTGCCCGCGAGGAAGGTCGCCACGCTCGCCAGCACCTGCGCCTGTCCCTGCCACTGCAACGAATTCTCCAGCGTGTCGGCGTATTGTGCCTCGCTCTGGGCACGGCCAGACCACGCCCGCAAACGTTCGATCGCGTCTTCGCGCGTCATGGACTTCTCCTGGCGGATCGGCGTGAATCTGTTCGCGGTGTCTATCAGCTACCAACATGCAGCCGATTGCCGCGTACGGAGGTCGGCGCTCCTACACGTTAGCCAATACTGCCGGAAAGTATAGCACAGCCGTCCTTTCCAAGACCTTGCCGTCTGCGGAAATGAGCAAATTGCCCACTCTCCTTCACCACTCAGTGTGCCGTTCTCCTCATGTTCGTCAGCGTGTTCACTTCGTAGCTGCAGCAGCGGTGAACCGAGGGCTCGCGCGGTTGCATGCGCGCTACCCTGCCTCCGCGAGCGGCGTCACGCCATACCTCACGTAAATCGACCAGACTCGCGGCGCCGTGTTTCCCCGTATACTTGTCCCAGTCGTGCGACGTCCTGGCCGAAGGTGTTATGTCTGGCTCTGCGGCCCGTCATGCAAGTACAACAGCTATCATGGGCATCTCGATCGTGCAGGATTCGCCGCCGCGCTGGCACGACTCTCACGCTTGCGGTTCGCTGTTGATGCAGGGAACGCGCCTCAGCTAACGATGAACGAGGATGGATGGGCACGATGCTGCGTGACGAGCGCCAGCCAACGCGACACGCCGCCGAAGTCGTAGCGCCGGCACGATCCGTTGTCACGAGCACGCCCTTGCCGCGCCTGACGTTGCTTGCGCTCGGTACAGTGCTGACGACTATCGGTGCATGGATCGGCGTATTGGCTGGAGAAGCAGCGGTCGGCATCCATGCACTGTGTATCGCCGCGCTCTTTCTTCTTGGCACTTCACTCCTCCTCGTCGCCGCGCTTCATCGCTCCCCGTGGCTTCCACCTCAGCGTCCTTCGGCGTTCTCGCGCCTAGCGACCGGTGGCGTGCTCGCAGCCACAGTGCTTAGTGCCACGCTTACCCTCGCGCTTGCCCTCGGATTCCTCGCCACGTCGTTCTCAACAGCGCGCATTTATGACTCGGACGCCGCGGCCTTCAACCAGTTCAACGCCGAGTTGGTGCTCCAGGGCAAGAATCCCTACACCGCGGACGGCCTGTTCTGGGACGCGATCCACCAATTCCCAACCGTCGGCGCGACGCCACTTCGCCTCGGTCGCTACGCACAGAGCGCATGGGGTCCATCGTTGCACCAGTTGGTGCGCGACGTGAAGGCCGAGCTTGCCAATCCAGCGCTGCGCGGGCCCGAGTTCCCGCCCGCGTCGCTCCACAGCTATCCCTCATTGGCCTTCTTGATCTACGTTCCCGGCCTCTGGCTGGGTCTGCCAACCACGCTCGTCACTTCGATGCTCTTCGCGCTCGGCTTCCTGCTCGCGTCGGGCTGGGGCGCGTCCCGCGGCACGCGCATCTGGGTCGTACTCACCCTCGCCGCCAATACACTGCTGGTTTTCTGGACCATTCGCGGATCGTTCGAAGTCGTCGCACTGCTGCCCGCGCTGCTTGCCTGGCGCGTGCTGGACCGCCGCTGGCTCTCGGCGATCTTGCTCGGCCTCGCCTGCGCTGTGAAGCAGATCGTCTGGCCGCTGTCGCTATTCTATGCAGTGATCGTCTGGCGACGGTATGGGCAGCGTGAAGCACTGAGACGGACGGCCATCGTCGCTGCCGCGTTTGCCGTTCCGAACCTACCGTTTATCCTCGCCAGCCCTGGTCCCTGGCTCAAGAGCTTGTTCCTACCGATGACACTGCCGATCTTCCCTTCAGGCATTGGTTTGGTAGGTTTAGCCCGCTGGAATCTGCTTCCGCTCTGGCCATCGGCTGCCTACACCATGCTGGAATTCACGGCGCTCGGCGGCCTGCTGCTCTGGTTCGCCCGCTCGAAAGTGATGCCGCGGCCCGCGATCGCTCTGGTCGTCGGCCTGTTACCTTTGTTCCTCGCGTGGCATAGCGCCTTCTCCTACCTCATCGCCATTCCCACATGCGCCGTCTACGCCAGCCTCGATCTCCTGCAGGCCGATCGCGCCGCGCTCGCTGCTCGCGCCAACGCTTCGACGGCAACTCCCTCGCTGGCGGCTATTCCCACTTGAACGTGCGCGCCGCGGCGCCGATGATCACGACCGCCCAGACACAGAGTGCCACCACGCTGCCCCCCGGTATGCCCTGGCTCGTCATCGCACCACGTAGCACAGCGCTCAGTGCGCCAGGCGGCAGAATACTCAAGAACGCCGCTATCGGATCGGGGAAACTGCTCAGCGGCAGGAAGACGCCGCCGATCGCCAGAAAAATGACGTAGAGGCCGTTGGCGCCGGCAAGCGTCGCCTCGGCGCGGAGTGCGCCCGCCATCAGCAAGCCGATGCCGGCAAAAGTCGCCGTACCGACGATGCCCAGCGGAATCGCCAGCGCCGCCGCGCCCACCGGCCGCCACCCATAAATCACCACGGCCAGCGCGCAGAGCAGAATCGCCTGCACAACCTCGACCGCCAGCACAGCGAGAATCTTTGCGCTCAGGAGACCCCAGCGCGGCAACGGCGAACTGCCAAGGCGCTTCAAGACGCCATAGTAGCGTTCGTACGCGGTGGCGATGCCCAGGCTTACCATGCCCGTCGACATGATGGCGACGGCGAGCAAGCCCGGAAGCAAAAACGCTATCGAGCTGCTGTACGGTGCTGGCGGCTTGTCTCCCATCACCTGCGCGAAGAAGATCAGGAACAAGACGGGCATGATGATCGTCACCAGCACGCTTTCGCCACGCCTGAGCGTCATCGTTAGTTCGGCGCGAGTCTGCGCCCCGATCTGCCGCCACACGGAGGCCGCGCCATAGTTCGCGCCTTTCTCCACGCGAATCGGGAGTGCGTTCACTCGCGTACCTCCTTGCCCGTCAACCGCAGAAACACGTCTTCGAGCGACGCACGTCCCACGCGTAGCTCGGCGATGTCCACGCTTTGGTCGCGTAGATACGTCGTCAGTTCCACCAGCACCGACCGTGGGTCTCCAGCCTCCACGACATACTTGCCCGGCGCATCACGTCGCGCACTGCGCGTTCCGGGCAGCCGTGCCAACGCGGTGGCGTCAAGCTCCGCCGCCGTCGTGAAAGTGATCTCGGTGGAAGTGGCGGTGGTCGATTGGCCGCGCATCAAGCCACCCGGCGTGTCGAGCGCCAAGAGCGTTCCACCATCAATGATGGCGATGCGGTCGGCAAGTCGTTCGGCTTCATCCATGAAATGCGTTGTCAGCAGTATGGTGACGCCGCGGTGCTTCAGATCGAGCAAGATGTCCCAGGTGGCGCGTCGAGCCTGCGGATCCATGCCTGTCGTTGGTTCATCCAAAAAGAGCAGTTGCGGCTTGCCGACGAGCGCCAGCGCCAGCGCCAGCCGCCGTTTCTGCCCACCTGAGAGTTGACGACAGCGTGTCTGCGCCGCATCCGTCATTCCGACCAGGCTCAATAGGGTATCGGGCGGTTCGGGGTCGGCGTAATATCGCGCAAACAGCGCCAGCACCTCTCCGGCCTTCAACGTGGGATACACCCCATCTTGTTGAAGGACGACCCCTATTCGCGGCTTGATCGCGGCTCCATCTCTCAGCGGCTCCAGCCCTAGCACGCTCACGCGTCCCGCGTCCTGCGCACGATACCCTTCGAGAATCTCGACAGTGGTCGTCTTGCCCGCTCCGTTCGGGCCGAGAAGCGCGAATATTTCGCCGTACTCGACCGAGAAGCTAAGATCGTGCACGACTTCGCGCCCCGCGTAAGACTTCGTAAGCCCGCTGACGGCGATCGCCTCACCCTCGCCGATACCTGGGTGCCCCGCCGAACTTGATGTGGCGCGTGCGGGTCGTGACTTCGAGGTGTTGGTGCTCATGAACCATCCTACGGGGGAACTGCGTCGCGCATTTCGTCGCTGGCTGGAGAAGTTACCTTCCCCTAGCGTAGCGGAGCCGGCGCCGGCCTGCAACTCTGCCCCATGTTCGTACGCCCCGTATGTCAGGTGACGCGTCTCGTGTCATCAGCGTATACTTCGCGGGCGGTTTACTACGTGCTGGGGATGTCCCGGGAGAATCAGCGAGATGCAATACGTCCGTAGTGTCCTCGACAATGGAATCCGCGTGCTAACGGCCAACGTTGCCCACGTGCGCTCCGTCACCATCTGTTTCTACTTCGGGGTCGGCTCTCGCTACGAACCAGTGGAGTTATCGGGCGCGTCGCATCTCATCGAGCATATGCTCTTCAAAGGCTCGCGTCGCTACCCCACCGCACGCGAGATTTCCGAAGCGATCGAAGGCGTCGGTGGCACCCTCGACGCTGAGACTGGCAAGGAGCTCACCGTCTATTCGACGAAGACCGCGAGCCAGCATTTCACCCTCTCACTGGGTCTCCTGGCCGACATGGTGCGTTATCCACTCTTTGAGCCTTCGGAACTCGACAAAGAGCGGCGCGTCATCGTCGAAGAGCTCAACATGTACCGCGATAGTCCCCAAGAGTGGGTAGGCGTTATCGGTGAGGAGACCGTCTGGCCCGATCTCCCGCTCGGTCGCGAGGTAGCGGGCACGCGCGAATCGGTCGAGTCTATCACCCTCGGCGCGCTGCAAACCTACCGCACCTCCCATTATGTACCTGGAAAGCTGGTCGTCAGCGTCGTCGGCAACGTCGAACACGAGAGCGTGCTTGAGAATGTACGGTCGCTACTTGGCGACTGGGAGCCACGCGACGTGCCGACTTTCCTGCCGTGCCTCCCACCGCGCGAGACACAGCGCGTGCGGCTGGAACAGCGCCCGACCGAGCAGACGAACTTCTGCCTCTATACGCTCGGCCTGCGCACCGACCACCCCGACTACCACGCCCTCATATTGCTCAACACCATCCTCGGTGGCGGCATGAGTTCCAGGCTCTTCCAATCGGTGCGCGAGGAACAAGGGCTGGCCTACGACATTGGCAGTTCGCCGATATCGTACCAAGACACCGGGGCATTTCTCATCTCAGCGGGGGTCGAGCCCAAGCGAACGAGCGCGGCGCTCGCGGCGGTTCTGCACGAAATGGCGCACATGCGCGCTGAGTCTGTGCGCGACGACGAGCTCGAACGCGCGAAAGAATATACCCGTGGCCGCATCGCACTCAGCCTCGAAGATACGCACAGTGTGGCCTCGTGGCTTGGCGGCCAGGAAGCGCTTCTCGGGCATGTGCGCGAAATTGACGACACGCTCGCCAAAATCACCAGCGTCACGCGCGGCGACATTCAGCGTGTGGCGCAGTCGCTCTTCGACGACGCGTGGCTGCGGCTGGCGATCATCGGCCCTCACCGGCGAGTGGAACCATTTGAGCAGCAACTGCACCTTTAGCGCCGTGCCATCTGGCTTTGTGCCGAACGTGTCAGTTGACCAAATCCTCGGTGTGCTCGACAGTATGCTCGACCGAGTGCTCGACACCGCCTTCCACGATAGTCTCTGACTCCGGCGGCGGTGCGCCGTTCGCGGATGACGTGGTAGCGCCCGCAGCCGGGGACGCCGAAACCGTATTCGTGTACGAGGTCTGTTTAGGTGGCTCGTCGGTTGACAGCAACGAGCTGAAGTTGAGGTCGCGCGTCGACTCACGCAGCTCGCGTACCATCTTGCCGACCTGCGATCCAATCTCGATCACACGTTTCGGCCCGAAGACGAGCAACCCCACAATCAACACGATCAGGATATCGAACCAGTGGCCTAACATAGGCTTTCCCCTCGGCGCCGCTGTGGCGCACTTTCATGAGACAGTGTGCCACATACGCCGCGCGCGTTCAACGCGGAGAGTCCAGTGGCGCATCCCCCAATCCATTGACCGTGCGGCGCGCCTCGCATGCATAGCTTGTCACGAATCAAGCATAGCGGCAACGCCGCTCGCATGGAAGCACGAAACCGTCGCGTTGACACTCCACAGGCACCGACATATACTGACCCGGGCGCCAGCGCCCATGCGGCCCCAATTCTTCGCATTCACATCGGTGAACGTCTTCATTGCCGGCGCCGCCCGGAAGAAGGCTAACGGACACATCGCGCGCAGCGAGCAGACGAGAGGCGTGGGAAGGACGACATGACCGGTCCAGGCGGCGGCATGAGCAAACGAGACGAGCGACGCGATGCGCGCCGTGGTCAGTATCAGCAGCGACAGGCGCAGCGGCAGGCTGAACGACGGCGTCAGATTCAGCGGCAACGGTTGACACGTCTCGCGATTACCGCGGGCGGTATTGTTCTTGCCGTGGTCGTACTCTTCCTACTCATCCACGCAGTGACGGGCGGCGGCACGCCAACTCCAACCGCCACACCCACCCAGCACGGCCAGTACAGCACACCCGCCACCGGGGAGACGCGCGAAACTCTTGCCTGCCTCGGCCTCGGCTCGCCGCCCCAGCAACAGCACATCCACGCGTATCTCGCCTACTACGTCGACGGCAAGCAGGTTGGCATCACACCAAATGCTGGAGTGCTCGCGTCCTGCAACTACCCAGTCCACGAACACGCGCAGAGTCCCAACGTAATACACGTCGAAGCGCCGAACCGTAGCACCTATCACTTAGGAGACTTCTTCGCCATCTGGGGCCAATATCTCAGCGCTACGCGGGTTGGAGACCACGTCGCCGACGCCACGCATCCGCTCACCTTCGAGACCATTGACCAGAGCGGCAACGTGGCGAACTGGCCGAGCGCCAAAGATCCGTGGGATATCCCGCTCGCCGACCATGAGACGATCGTCATCCTGTACGACAGCCCAGGCGTGAAACCCACACCGTTTGCTCAGTGGGCAACCGTATAGCGCTTATGCGACAAGTCCGAAAACACGTCAAGAGCGTCCCCTCAAGGGACGCTCTTCGGCTATAGCTCGAACGCCGGCGGCGGCAACCAGCCGCTCTCAGCGGCCATGGCAGTTCTTGAACTTTCTCCCGCTTCCACAGTAGCAGAGATCGTTTCGGCCTAGTTTCGCCGGTGCGCCCGAGTTGCCCGGTCGAGCGCCCGCCGCCGCGCCGACTGGTGAGCGTTGTTGCTGCTTGGCGGACGCCTTTGCTTGTCCAACCATCGGTCGCTGGCCGTGCGGGCGACCACCGTTCGCTCCACCTGTCTTCGTACCCGAGCCGTTTTTGCTGGCCCCATTTACCCGATTTGGCGATGGCTGACCGTTTTGCCGCGCCATGACGGCCGCTGCTGCCGCGGCAATCTGCGCCTCGCGAGATGGCGCCGCGAGCGCTGGCTGGGGCTTACCGGCAGAGACGCCCGCTCCCTTCGCCTGTCCCGACACTTTCGCGATCGCCTCCGCGTTCGTCTTCAACTTCGTCACATCCGTCTCTGGAGCTGGGAGCTGTACCTGGATGCGCACATCCGCCTTGAACAGCAACTCCGCGATCTGCTGCTCCATTTCGGCCTTGAGCTGCTCGAACTCCTGGAATGCCTCGCGCTTGAACTCCACCAGCGGATCGCGTTGGGCCACGCCGCGCAGTTGAATGCCGCTGCGCAAAACGTCTAGGTGATCGATGTGGTCGCGCCACAAGCTGTCGAGCACGTGCAAGATCACCATGCGCTCGAATTGGCGCATATAGAACTCGCCGGATTCCACCGTCATGCCATCCGCAGCCGCTTTCTCGACGGCCGCTTTTACCTGCTGCTCTTTGCGCGCGAACCCTGCGTGCGCGACCTCAACCAGACGGTTAGTAAGCGTCTCGCGCCGCAGTTTATTGATGTATTCCGGGAAAACGTCATCCGGCACGCCGACGTGCCACGAGTCAAAGACCTTCACCAGTCCATCGAGATCCCATTCCTCCGGCAAATTGCCGACAGTGTGGGCCGCTACCACCCGCCGCACCTCCGACCCGATCATGTCGAGGCAGCGCTCGTGCATATCCTCTTGCTTGAGGACGGCCTCGCGATCCGCGTAGATCACCGCACGTTGTGCCGCGATCACGTCGTCATATTCGACGACGTTCTTGCGGATGTCGAAATTGAAGCCCTCGACCTTCGCCTGCGCGGACTCGATGAAGTTACTGACCATGCCGCTTTCGATCGGCGTCTCGTCGTCCATGCCAAGCCGACCCATGATGTTGGCGGCGCGGTCAGAGCCGAAGCGTCGCATCAGTTCGTCGCCCAGCGACAGGAAGAAGCGCGATTCGCCAGGATCGCCCTGGCGGCCCGAGCGGCCACGAAGCTGGTTGTCGATGCGGCGCGACTCGTGACGCTCCGTGCCGATGATGTAGAGTCCGCCAAGCTCCACGACCTGCTCGCGGTCCTGTTCGCAGCGCTTCTTCGCCTCCTCAAGCGCCTCCGCGCGGTCTTCGGCGGTCGCATATTCGGGTTCAATGTCGCGGGCGCGCAGGTAGTCGTCCACAAAGCCTTCGGGGTTGCCGCCGAGCAAGATGTCGGTGCCGCGACCAGCCATGTTTGTGGCAATGGTGACGGCGCCGAGCCGCCCCGCCTGCGCAACCACGGTCGCCTCACGCGCATGCTGCTTCGCATTGAGGACGTTGTGGTCCACGCCCTGCTTCTGCAGCAGATCGGAGAGGTATTCCGAGACCTCCACGGAGGTGGTGCCGACGAGCACTGGTTGACCAATTTCCTGCCGCTCTTTGATCTCGCGCACCACCGCCTGGTACTTGCCCTCTTCCGTGCGGAATATGTAGTCGGCGTGGTCCTCACGCTTGATTGGCTTGTTCGTTGGGATTGTGACGACGTCGAGCTTATAGATCTTATTGAATTCTTCCGCCTCAGTCATCGCTGTGCCCGTCATACCGGCCAGCTTCTCATACAGGCGGAAATAGTTCTGGAAGGTGATCG
The DNA here is from genome assembly GCA_963785845.1 of uncultured Chloroflexia bacterium. GTDB lineage: Bacteria > Chloroflexota > Ktedonobacteria > Ktedonobacterales > JADMIN01 > CAWAWP01. The sequence continues at coordinate 228,696 of CAWAWP010000005.1, forward strand.
TCGCCATCGTCTTGTTTTCGCGCTGGATCTTCACACCTTCCTTGGCTTCGATCGCCTGGTGCAGACCCTCGCTATAGCGCCGACCACTGAGCACGCGCCCGGTGAACTCATCCACGATCAGCACCTCGCCGTCGCGGACCATATACTCCTTGTCGCGCCTGAAGAGCGCGTGCGCCTTGAGCGCATTCTCCAGGTGGCGCGTCATCTCGATGTCGTCGTAGACATTCTGCACGCCGAGCATCCGCTCGACTTTGTCGATGCCGTCGTCGGAGATGGCGACCGTCTTCGTCTTCTCGTCAATCGTGTAATCCGTCTCCGGCTTCAATCGTGGCACGAGCCGCGCGAAGGTCTTGTACATCTCCGCCGATTCCTCTGCCTGCCCAGAGATAATCAGCGGCGTGCGCGCCTCGTCGATCAGGATGTTGTCGACCTCGTCCACGATGGCGTAATGCAGGTCGCGCTGCGAGAGCAACGACAGATCCGGCACCATGTGATCGCGAAGATAGTCGAAGCCGAACTCGTTATTCGTCCCGTACGTGATGTCCGCGGCGTAGGCGGCTTTGCGCTCCGCGCTCTGCGGCTCCTGCGAGGTGAGCACGACGCCGACGGACAGGCCGAGGAACGTATGAATGCGCCCCATCCATTCGGCGTCACGTTTCGCCAGATAGTCATTCACGGTGACGATGTGCACGCCCTTACCAGAGAGCGAATTGAGGTAAGACGGCAGGGTAGCCACGAGCGTCTTGCCCTCGCCGGTGCGCATCTCGGCGATCTTGCCCTGATGTAGCACGACTCCGCCGATAAGTTGGACGTCAAAGTGGCGCATGCCAAGCACGCGCCGGCTGACTTCACGTACCACGGCGAACGCCTCGGGCAAGATGTCGTCGAGATCCGCCCCATTATCCAGCTCGCGCTTGAAATCGGCGGTCAATGCGCGCAGGTCGTCATCCGAGAGCGCGAGCATCTCGTCTTCGAGTTTGTTTATGTGTTCGACCAGTGGGCGTATCTTCTTGAGCTCTTTTTCGTTCGGATCGCCCAGGATCTTCGTGAATACGCTCATTGAGGGTAGATTCTCCGACTCTATCGCCATGTCAACTGTGCTGCCAGTGACTACATGTACTACGAGCGAGATCGGGCTTTTTGCTCCACCCGACTCCCTCCGAGTATGTCACAACAAATCATCTAGCCCAAGCTCATGGCGCCAAGGTCTCGCGCCTCATTGGCTGCCGCGCCGCCCCATGCCCACCACGTTTCATTTCGTCAACATCAAGCAGACTTTCAGTCTCGCCAAAGGCCACGTTTTAGTATACCACTCCCCCGCCGATCTGCTCGGTCTCGCCTCCGCGCCCTTTACTTCTCGGTACATATGTTCTATAGTTCGTGCGTGGGGAGTGAGGAGTCGCGCTGTATGTCGCCGCTGACTGAGCCTGGCGTCCGCCGCGTGATGCACTGCGACCTCGACTGCTTCTTCGCCGCCGTCGAGGAGTTGGACAATCCCCGGCTCCGCGGTAAGCCGGTGATTGTCGGGGGCGACCCTGAACGGCGCGGAGTGGTCAGCACAGCCAATTACCTCGCGCGCGGTTTCGGCATCCACAGCGCGATGGCCTCTGCCGTGGCGCGGCGGCTCTGTCCGCACGCGGTCTTCCTGCATCCGCGGTTCGAGCGCTATCGCGAGCTGTCGCAGCGCGTCATGGCGATCCTCGACGAATACTTCCTCGTCCGCGAACAAGTTTCCATCGACGAAGCGTACGGCGAGCTGCCGCCTGCCACCAGAGGATGCCAGCGTGCCGAGGTGCTGGCGCGCGAAGTCAAGGCGCGAGTCCTAGCGGAAACTGGCCTGATCATTTCGGCAGGTGTCGCCCGCAGCAAGTCGCTGGCGAAGTTGGCGAGCGACTTCGGCAAGCCAGATGGCTGTGTCATAGTTCCACCTCAGCGCGAACTCGCCTTCCTCCAACCTCTACCGGTGGGCAGGCTTTCCGGCGTCGGCCCCCACACGCGTGAGCGCCTAGAGCGTATGGGCATCAGCACCGTTGGGCAACTGGCAGCATCGCCGCTCGCTACCCTTGAGCAGCGCCTCGGCAAGCACGGGCGCTGGCTCTGGGAGTTGGCAAACGCCCGCGACGAACGACCCGTGCTCGGCGAACATGCGCCGCCGAAAAGCGTCTCGCGTGAGCGCACCTATGAACGAGACATTGCCGACGTAGAACGCGCCCGCGAACAGGTGCGCTGGCTCGCCGGCGAAGTGGCGCGCCGCGCGGCGCGTGATAAGGTGCGCGGGCGCACAGTGACGCTCAAAGTCCGCTGGTCAGACTTTGCCGCCACCTCACGCCAGTGCGCTCTCGCCGAAGCCACCGACGATGCTGAGGCCATTGGCACCGCGGCGACCGGGTTACTGGAATCCGCGATTGCGCCAAACCTGGGCGGCGACTCCGCGCTGCGCTTGCTCGGGGTTGGTCTGAGTGGATTCGTCGAGAGCGCGCAGGATGTGGCTGAGATCATGCAGTTGCGTCTCTTTGGCTTCGCTCCCGTGCCTGCCAAAGCCTGGCGCAAGGCGGGCTGAATCAAGTTGCGGGCGTGCGAACAGGAGATATGCATGAGTCACGCATCGGCGACCGACGCGCATGGCTGGTTGCGCGGTCCACGCCTCCGCTTACGGCCCGTCGAGCTTGACGACGTGCCGCTGCTACATCGTTGGGAAAGTGACCCCGCAATGTCTGGCCCGTTTCAAGTGCCGCGCCCTCAATCGCTCAGCGAATTGGAGCGACATGTCCTCGAGTCGGCCGCCGTCAGCGAAACATCGGGGCGCTTTCTGGCAGTGCGCCTCGGCGACGATGTGCCCGTCGGCTACCTCTCGTATCATCGTGTCAGCTACGGCCCCTGGTCGCCCGCGGTCAACATCGGCATCGAAATCGCGCCAGATCATCGCGGTCAAGGCTACGGATCAGAAGCGCAGCGTCTCCTCGCCGACTACCTGTTGGCCGCGCTGCCGATCGGGCGCGTCGAGGCCAGCACCGACATCGACAATATCGCCGAGCAGCGCTCGCTCGAACACGCCGGTTTCCACCGCGAAGGCGTGCTGCGCCGCGCCTCGTGGCGCGCGGGCGTCTGGCACGATATGGTGGTCTTCAGCCGCGTCCACGGCGACGAGTAGGTGCCCCCCTCCGTCACGGGATGAGTGGACCGCGCAGGTGCCTACGCGACGCCAATTTTCGAGGCGAAGCTCGTGCCAGACGAGAGTGGCCCCACGCTAAAGACCTCTGCCAGCGTCGCGCCAAGATCCGCAAACGAAGATCGCACGCCAAGATCGACGTTTGGCAGAACCGACGCCCCCGCGACGAGCAGTGGCACCGCCTCACGCGTATGGTTGGTCCCCTCAAATGTTGGATCGGTGCCATGGTCGCCAGTGATGAACAGTGCATCCCGTGGGCCGAGCAGTCCGAACGCCGTCCCAACCCACTGATCGATCTCTTGCAGTGTGCGCGCATACCCCTGCGGATCGCGCCGGTGCCCGTAGAGTTGGTCGCAGTCCACCAGGTTGATGAAGAGCAGACCGCGAAACGGCTCCGCCATCTGTTCCAGCGCCACGCGCATTCCCGCCTCGTTGGTGCCGGTGTGATTCGACCACGTCAAGCCGCGATGGGCGAAGAGGTCTTCGATCTTGCCCACGCCGCGCACTTCGTAACCTGCGCTCGTCAGCAGGTCAAGCAGCGTGGGTCGCGGCGGCTCCAACGAAAAATCGCGGCGGTGTGCCGTCCGCGTAAAGTCTCCAGGCTCGCCGACGAAGGGACGCGCAATCACGCGACCAACCGCGTGCTCGCCTGTGAGCAGCCCGCGCGCCGTCTCGCAGATGGCGTAGAGTTCCTCAAGCGGAATGATCGCTTCATGCGCCGCGACCTGAAACACGCTATCCGCCGAGGTGTACACGATAGGCTTGCCCGTGCGCACGTGCTCCGCGCCCAGTTGCGCGATGATCTCCGTACCCGACGCGGGATAATTGCCCAGCGTGCCGCGCCCGATCGCCGCCTCGAATCGCGCCATCAGCTCGGCGGGAAACCCGTTCGGATACGTTGGCAGCGGGCGGTCGAGCGTCACGCCCATCAGCTCCCAGTGTCCAGTCGTGCTGTCTTTTCCAGCGGCGGCTTCGTCCAACCGCGCGAAGGCGCCGCGCGCATGCTCCACCGGAGGCGTACCCGCGATAGGCGTCAGGTTGCCGATGCCCAAACTGCCCAAATTCGGCAGCGTGAGCGTCCCCACCGCGTTGGCGGTGTTCGTCAAGCAGTTCGCGCCCTCGTCGCCATAGCGCGCCGCATCAGGCGCATGGCCGGCGCCCACTCCGTCGAGCACCACGACGATTGCTCGGTCGAACGCTGGCATATCCACTCTCCTTTGATGCTCAGAGCCATAGAGCCGTTGCCTCGCCAAGTGAGCGCATCTCGCATATCGCACCCCACCTGCCACTCCGCTAAACTGCCGACAACCCCGCTTTCACGCCGAAGCGGGTTAGCCGTCGAGTCCCCGGCTAAGGCAACGTCACGGCGATCTGCGCGAGCCGTGCGTGCCGCCGCAGTGGCTCGCCGATCAGCGGGCGTGCATAGGCGAGATAGGCGTCGCTGACTCCTCGCCCATCGGGCGCGAAGAACTCTGCTGGCATCGGACGATGGCTATTGGCGACTCGGCTGAGCTCGGTGACGCTCGTGTCGCAGGCATACTCGGCTCCCTCGCGACGCACGAGAGTGATCATCTTGCCACTCGTGCCCTGGATCGCCTCACGCACCGCGGCACGCCCCACGTGCTCTGCTTCTGCGCGATCCACCGAGGAGACGCATGCCGACGACATGCGTTGTAGATCGCCGGACTTGTCATACCGCGCGCGCAGCCCCAGTTCGCCTCGCACCAGGCTCACGAGATAGCTCGCCGCCCCACTCAGCAGGGGATGCCCAAAGGCGTCTTTGCCCTGTGCGGCGTGTTGGCCCAACGATCGCCCATCTGCCAGGCGCACCGTCTCGGCGACGACGGCCACCACGTAGCCGTAGCGCTTACGAGCGTCTGCCACGTCGCGCAGAAACGCGGCTTCGTCAAATGGCTGCTCCGGAAAGTAGATCAGATGCGGCGCATCCTCCTCAGAGACTTTGCCAAGCGCGGTCGCCGCGGCGAGCCAGCCCGCGTCGCGCCCCATCACCTCGATGATCTTCACTGGATAGTGCTCGGGCATTGACTCGGTGCAGAGCGCCGAATCCATCGTCGCCAGCGCCAGGAAGCGCGCGGCGCTGCCGTAGCCGGGGCAGTGATCCGTATCTGGCAGGTCGTTGTCGATCGTTTTGGGGATGCAAATCACCCGCAGATCGTAGTGTGCCGCCTCCGCTGCCATCGCGAGTCGGAGCGCGGTATCCGCGGAGTCGTTGCCGCCAATATAGAGAAAGTAGCGCACGTTCAATCGTCGCAACGTTGCCAGCGCGCGCTCGGCGTCACCGTCGCGCAGGCGATACCGGCACGACCCCAGCGCCGCCGAGGGCGTATGGAGCAAGCGTTCCCAAAGGGATTCCGGTTGCGCGCGCAGATCGAGCAGATCGCCATTCAAGACGCCTTCAATCCCGTAGCGCGCTCCAAAGATGTCGCCCACGGCGTCTTCCGCAAGCGCCGCGCGCACCGCCCCGACGAGACTGGCGTTGATTACCGCGGTCGCCCCGCCCGACTGTCCGAGTACGAGGTTACCCTTTGCCTGGGCCATCGACGACCACTCTCCCTCTACGATCTGCCCGCCGTGCGCGGGTGCGCACCGCATTATAGCAGGGGAAGAGGTCGAGCGGACTCCGCTGGGCGATGATCATTCCGTCATATCAGCGTCGCGTAGCCGAAGATCGCGCTGAACGACTTGCAATAGACCACCACGGACTTGTACACAGTCACGTCGATCCCGGCCGGCAGCGTGTAATTCTGATTGCCGCTCGTCGCCTTCAACGCCGAGACTTCCAGGCCATCCATCACCTGGGCCGAGGTGGTTGGCACTGCGACCTTCGAGAGGTAAAGGTAAAGATCCGGTCCATGGCTCGTCGCGAAGTGCTGCAAACGCAGGACGTAGAGACCGCCAGCAGTCGTTCCCAGAATCACATTGCCCGAGGCGGTATCGAGACCCTGCCGGCTATCGAAGACCCCTGTAAACTGCGGTGGTTCTGTGGGCTGTGGCGTCGCCGTCGTCTCGGTGGTAGTAGTGGGCACCCGCGTGATGAACGCTGGCGCAGTGTCGTTCGCCTCCGTGCGAATGAAGCCGACGAGGACGAAAAAGCCGAGGTCAAGTAACACCACCGCCGCGAGCGCCGTACGTAACGCCACCGTCAACGCCGTGGGGATCTTCCTCCCCAGCACGGGACGCCAGAACGCCAGCGTAAAGCCGCCCAGGATCGGCGTCGCCACCGCCAAAGCGAGATAACCTACAGTGTCGTTGAGGTTGGGGAACTTGATGACGATGCCCAGCGCGATGGCCAGCGCAACGAGCAGCACGCCAGCGACGAGGGCGACGCGCGGTCTCGTGGAATTCGTGGCGACATCAGTGCGGACGCGTGAGTCCGAGTCTGGGGGTCTGTTAGTCTCCAACGCCTTCCTCCTCTCAGCGCAGGTGGCCGCGACGTAGCATGCACTACGGACACGCCGAGACCTTGGATGTTACACTCCGCGACGACCTATTCCCAGTGGCGAATGGCCCAGCGCTCGCGCCTCTGCTATACTTGAGTCCATGTCGCCGAGTACACTGGAGGCCATTTGCCTCGCGACTGAGCGCGCGTCACACGCGTTCCCCGGGTGCTCCAGCGAAGGCTTTAGTCCCAGCGACAGTATCCTCCGAGACAACCAGCCTTCGCGCCGTGGCCGCAAAACCCAATATACCCAGGAGCGTGCATGCACCCGCTGATCGAGTTCGCCCACCGTCAGGGGACGCCGCTCTTCGACGCCGATTCGGCGGTCTTTGTCTGGGAAGGCGATCGCGCTCCGAGTCTCGTCGGAGACTTCAACAATTGGCGCACCGAGCGCTCGCCAGAGTGGGTACAGGTCGCGCCGCAGGGCTGGGTCGCCTGGGTCACGCTCCCGTCAGACGCCTATACCGAATACGCCTTCCATCTGGATGGCAGGCACATCGCCGATCCGTTGAATCATAACACGCGGGCCAATCCATTCGGCTCGCGCAACAACTACTTCTTCATGCCGGGCGCCGAACCGACGCCGCTCCTGCGGCGCAGACCCGGCATACGACGCGGACGTCTCACGCGTCACGTCGTCGGCGGCACGATCTTCACCGGCGACCGCAAGCGCGCGGTGATGCTCTACCAACCTCCGACCGACGAACCAACGCCACTGCTGGTGGTCTTCGACGGACAAGACTATCGGCGCCACGCGCGCATCGTCGCCATCGTCGAGAACCTCATCGCTGCCGGTCGTATGCGTCCGGTCGCACTGGCGCTCGTCCCCCACGGCGGCGACATGCGCTACAACGAATACAATTGCAGCGACAGCACCGTCGCTTTCCTCCAACGCATCCTGCTCCCCCTGGCGAAGGAACACCTGCGCCTCGTGGATGTCAACGATGAACCTGGCGCGTTCGGCGTCATGGGCGCATCGATGGGCGGCCTTATGGCGCTCTACACCGCCATGCGCTTGCCCGACATCTTCGGCCGGGTGCTTTCGCAGTCTGGCACCTTTGGCCTGGCGATGGGCACGTATGAGAGCGTCGTCGTCGACCTCGTCCGCTACCTGCCGCGGCGGCCGATCGCGATCTGGATGGATTGCGGCGTCTTTGAGCTTTTGCTCGAGTCCAACCGCGCGCTCCACGCACTGCTCGTCTCGCGCGGCTACGACGTCACCTACCGCGAACACAGTGGCGGCCACAACTACATGGCCTGGCGCGAAGATGTCTGGCGCGGCTTAGAGGCGCTCTTCGCTCCCGATGAAAACGCCGAGGGAGAGGCGCGCGACCGCAGGGCCGTGTAAATCCCGGGAATTGCCCCGGTGCACGCGTCACGCGGTCAATTCGCGCACCAGTTCCGATACACGCCGGCCATCGGCGCGTCCCTTCGTCTCCTTCGACGCCAGCGGCATCACTCGGCGGAAGTCCTTGCCTTCGCGCTCGATCAAACCCATCACCAGCGACCGGATCTCCTCGTCGCTCATCTGCGCCGGCAGGTAGCTCTTCAAGAGTTCCGCCTCACGCGCCTCTTTCTCTGCTAGCTCGACCCTTCCAGCCGTGCGATAGATTGCGGCGGCCTCGTCGCGCTGCTTGACTTGTTTCTCGAGAATGGCGTACCGATCCTGCTCGCTGAGCGCTGCACCGTGCCGCGCATGCTTGGCGTCGGTCCGCGCCACCTCTTCGAGATGCAAGCCATTGAGCGCCATCCGCAACGTGTCGATCCGTATCTGATCGTGTTCGCGCTGCGCGGTCTGAATATCGTCACGAAGACGCGTCTCCAGCGGAGACGTCTCCTTGGAATCTGCCACAATCGCCCTCCTCGCCTTCATCCGGCGCTGCACGTCGCCGATGCGGGCCGCATTGTACAACAGCCATCGGCCGCGCGGCGACCTCTTCGCTGCTCGGCTGCCACCGGTCACGATGAGCGGAGCGAAACAGGCGCTCCCAGTTCGCTTCTACGGGGTACCAGTCGCGGCGGCGCTCGGCGACACGGCAGGAGAGGCGGTCACCACCTGAGTAGGCACAGTCGTTGGTGATATCAGGCTCGCGGGCACGTGCGGCGTTGACACTTTGAAGTATGCGACCGCCGCCCCGACGCTCAACAACAAAATGACCAGAACGGTCAGCGCCGCCTTGCCGGCGGTGAATGAGGACTCATCCTCGTCCTCCTCCACCGCTCCTCGCGCCATGCCGCGCCCCTGCAGGCGCGGATCGCGTGCGGAGGCGCCCCTGCCGCGGAAATCTCCGACATCCTGCCGCCGAGGACGGCGATCATCCTCGTCCCAGATTCCGCGCGCGGGAGCACGGTTGCGCATTCCCGAGGCGCCCGCTGCGTTCATCCCCGAGCGACCGCGAGGCGCGTCCCACGTGTCGTCGCGCGGACCACGCGCCGACCTGCTCCGGTCCTGCATGCGGGCATCATAGTCTCCGCGCGGATCGCGTGCCGAGCGTCCTGGCGGTCCACCGCGGTCGTAGCGATCATAGTCGGCGGGCGGTCGATTGCGACCACCGTTTGAATACGCCGATCCCCCACGATCATCGCGCGCGCTTCCGTCCCGACTCGATCCGCGTCGCTCCCAGTTGCCCGACGAGCCGCGAAGATCGCCTTCACCGCGTCCACGTCCACCGCTGCGATACGATTGGTCGCCACCGCGACTGGACGAACGGCCGCCGAAGCCGTCGTCCTCGGAGCGATTGCGCCGCGGCGTGCGTCCCCCGCCCCAGGAGTCGTCGTCCCGTCCCGAAGCCCCCATGGCGACATTCCTCCCCCACTGCACGTCGCGCACGGTTCCTCCTCCTCACCGCCAGTGACTCCGCCCGCGCGCCACGATCCGGCCCGCATCCTGCTTCAGGCGCGCAGTGTCACGGCGAGTGTACCATACTGCGGCCAGAGCGATAGTACGATGCGGTCAGAAGCGGGAGAAGCGTGCGTGGCCCGACGTACAAGAGAGGCGTTATTCCTCGTCTGGTTCCGGTTCGGGCTCGCGACGCGACGGACGTGAAGGTGTCAGCGAGGCGCCTCCTCCATCCATCAGTCCGCCGATCGCTACCGACATGCGGTCTTCGGCGCGCGCCGGCGTCTTTTCGAGTTGCTCACGGAGCGCCTTCACCTGCGCCCCCAACTTCTCCGCGCCGACTCCCTCCGCGGAAAGCACCAGCCCGCTCACTCCCAGTCGAACCAGCGTACGCACGTACGCGGGATCGGGTGCGCCCGCCAGCGTCAGCAGCGTGGGGAAGCGCAGCGCCTCGCAGGCCATCCTCAGCCGTGCGAAACCTGCCACACTCATCTTGGCGAGTCCGCTTGGGGCGAGCTCCGCACGCAGCAGCGCGGCCTGCGCTGGCAGCAGATTCTCGGCGCGAAGCAACAGCAAGCCGAGGTCGTCCTTCGGCATCTCGACATCGACGATCACGTCGAACCCGTCCACATCGTCGAAGAGCGCGTGCGCCGGTGACGTCGCGTGCACGAGCGCGAAGCTCGCGCCTGCGTCGTGCGCTTTCTTCAGCGTGCCCTCTGTATACGCTTCCGCGCTATAGTCCACGCCCCAGATCGCGCCGCTGGCTGCTGCCGCCGATGCGATTGCGCTGGTGTCCGTGGTCTCCTTCCATCCCGCGACGATGATCCCGTCCGCGCCCTGCTTCAACACCGCTTCACCCGCGGCGGCGCCCGCATCTACGGCAACCAGGATCGCTGCGGGTCTCGGCGACCGTGCCTGACCCTGCGATCGCGCAAGGCCCACGAATCCGACGGCGCCGCTGCTACCCTGGCTTATCTGTTGTAGTTTCTCGACGAGCTTGCCCATCGTGCCAAACCTTCTCTCCGCTGAGTTGCGCTAGGCTCCGCGTACATGCCTCAGCATTGGGGGATGAGGCCGGAAACGCGAAGCGAAGCGAATTATATCAGCCAGGAGGGCGCGACAGCCACCGCGACGCCTCGCACAGGTCACGTTCGCGCGGACTACATGACGTGCACGAGGAACGATTCGAGACGTGCGTACGCCGGGCATGCCTGGCCGATTTCACAGAGGGCGCCACCCACAAAATCCAGCCTCGTATCGCCCGTCGTTGTCGCCGTGAAGTTCCAGAAACAAGCGCTCGCATGCTTGTCAAGCACTGCCGCGGGACTCAAGAGACGCAACGTACCCGTCACCATCGAGAGATTCCACTGATTCGTCGTCGGCAACTGAATCTGAATGACGTCGCCGACGTGGGCATTCCCCTCGATCGGTGAAAAGCCGCCAGCGCCTGGAGTGCCAGTTGCTCGGGGCGATGTCGTGGTCAGCACCAGATCGACCTTGCCGACGTCACTCACCGAGCCGTCCGGCCCACTGCAGGGTCGAGCGAGTGTGCCTGAACTTCCTCCTGACGTCGCACCGCATCCCGCTACCAGCACCCCAAGCGTCAATGCCGCGACCAGTGCCACACTCCGCACGGCGGAGAGTCTCGCAGCGACGCAACGTATCGCAAACATGGCATACTCCTAGGAATCGTGCGTTTGGTCGCGGCAAGCCACCGTGTAAGCCGCTCCATACCTCACCCCTGTGACGCGACGGCCGGGCCTATGGTTCCCGCCCGCTGCGGGTGCCGTTTTAGAAGCCCTGCGCCAACCGCGCGAGCCTCGCTACACGTTCCTCTAAACTGGAGCATGCACTCATGACCTACGGAACGCCGAGAACGCTCCTGGCGATCTTCGACGAGCTCCGCGGTGAGCGCGTCGTCGTCCGCCCATACCGCGAATCCGACGCCGCGGATCTGCGCGCCGCCGTCGAAGAGTCGCGCGAACACATCCGTCCCTGGTTACCTTTCGCCGACGACCACAAGACCCTTGATGAGAGCCGCGACTGGATCATCCGCTGCGCCGCGCGCTGGTTGTTGCGCGAAGACTTCATCGTCGGCCTCTGGGATGCCGCGAGCGGAGAGTTTGTCGGCGGCAGCGGGCTCCATCCGCGCGATTGGCAAGTACCAAGCTTTGAAATAGGCTACTGGCTGCGCGCCTCGGCCCAGGGGAAGGGCTACATGCACGAGGCGGTACAGCTCCTGACTGACTACGCCTTCGCGAGCCTAAACGCCCAGCGCGTGTTGATTCGCTGCGACGCGCGCAACGCGCGCAGCGCCGCGGTTGCCGAGCGCCTGGGCTTCGTGCGCGAGGCCCGCCTCCGCCACGACTCCATCGCCAACGATGGCACGGTCCGCGACACCTTGATCTTCTCGCTGATCCCCAGCGACCCGCGTTGGCCCGAGCGACGCCGCTGATACTGACTTTGCGATGCCTGTTAGCCCGTACGCCATGCCGAAAGAGACGAACTCTAGCGTTTTTGGCAGCAGCGGCGCCCTAGAAGCGCGATCACGCCGATCGGTCGAACCAAGCAGATCAACCTGGCATCGCGTATTCATTACGATGCCATGCGGAAAATGACGCGTGGCGCCACGTCATTGCGCAGCGCCACGAACGATCCGCTCGCTTGGCGAGTTAGATGCGGTTCACCGTCTTGCCCATGAACTTCGCGAACAACTTGTAAGCAATTTTGCGCACCCCATAGCGCGCGATGCGTTTGGGGTTGCCGCTGGCAAGCACCTCTGCTGCATAAATCGTGCTGTCGACCTTGTGGGCGACCTTCGCCGCCTTGTGCTCTTCGACCGCGGCATGTTTGACTTGCGTGCCGGCGCTCTTCGTCGCGGCATGCGTGGTATGCGACGTACCCTGGCTCATCAATGGCTCCTTGTCACGCGAACGGCATCGCGCACGTGCCCACCGCGACGGCTGACGATGCAACCGCTCGGCATCGTATGCGTGCAGCTTGCTCTTGTCAAAGCTGGCTGCCGTTCGTACTGGCCGAAGGTGGCTAGAAGTACTGCCTTACCCTCCGCGAACGTCACCTTGTATGGCTACGGTGCTGCTTCGCCCTCATCACTCGTTGGCGGTGGCGCAGGGGATGTGCCCACCACAGTATCCGCGTCCTCTGGGGTGCTAAAGCTCGACGCTGGCGGCCAAGCCTGCCCCGGCGCCGGTGAGTACGGCGGGTACGGCGGGTACGTTGGTAGCACGTTGTACGGCGAACCGCCCGCTGGCTGGCTTCGCACTCGCCCGATGAGACCGCCCAACGCTCCGATCCCCGTCGCCACGAGCAGGATCACGAAGAGATCGAGTACGCCCCGCGCCACTCCCGTCCCGACAATTCCCCGCACAAGCCGCGGCGCGGAACGTGCCGCCTGGGCTCGTCCCACAGTCGCCGTCCTCCCCAACACCAGCACCAACACCGCTAGCCCCGTGATCGCTCCCGCGATCAGCCCTGCCACGATGCCCGCCTCGACCGCTCGCGTTGCCCGCGTGACGAAGAAGCCCGCCAGAAAGACGGCGATTGCCGCGGCCAGCGCTAGTAACACGCGCGGCCAGACCGGCTCGACCTGTGCGTTCGTCAACACGGCTCGGGCACCAGAGCCGCCGCCGAGCAGGCGCGCCCCCATGAGAACCAACGCCACGAACAGACCGGTAATGCCGCCCCAAAGCGCCGCCGTGCCACCCCAGTGGCCGCGCTGCCCTGACTGCTGCATGTGTATCCTCCCGCGCCGCCGCTCGACGCTCGCCCGCACACGTAGCGCTTTCCGCCGCTCAGCGCGAGATCGTACACTACCCACCTGAGAATTCGCTTGGCGTTCGCCGCTCTCCGGCTGCGTCAAAGCGATACCGCTTATGGTACGCGCCCAGCGCGACATGGAGTACAGTGTGCCCATGACTCAGCGACATCCAACCCGCCTCGATCGACTCTTTCCACGGCAACTTGCTCGCCAATATTGGCAGGCGGCGAGCGATGCCTGGGAGCCTGCATGGCAGCCACGTGGTCGTTGGTGGATGCGCGCACAACGCCGTGGGCGCGACATCATCGCCCGCAAAGCCGATATGTGGCGGCGATTGGCCCGGCCAGGGCGCGCGGTGTAGCATGGCGCAGCACGAACCGACGATCACCGACGACCACCGCGCGCTTCAAACCCTTGACGTGTACTTCAGCATGCAGCTTGGCTGCTCGGCCAGTGATCTTCGCCGCCCCGGCTGGACGGTCGTGACCACGCGCGTCGAGTCCGACCCTGCTGCGCTCCTCTTCGAGCAACGCCCTCTGCTCAGCGTGATCGTGCCCACTCCTGGTCCCACCGAAGATCCCTTAGCAACAGACCGGCCCGGTGTCGTCGCCGTCTCGCCAGAGCTGCGCCCGCCCATCGCCGCGCTCCTGCATGAATATTCCCCCATGCGCCTCTTCACGCTCCCCGGTCTCGGCGCGCTCGAGGCGGTCATTGCCGCCAATGCTCCCCACCGCCTCACCTCCGGCGCTGACGCCCACCTCCGCATCGCCTACGCGACGCGATCGAGCTTCAGTCCCTACATCGGCGCTTGGCAAGAATGGATCGAGCAGCTCGACGAGTCCACCGAAACCGAACCGTTTGCGCTCTCGCTACTCGCCCGTTACAGCGGCGGCGTCTCAGCCGTCCGTGACCGCGACGCCATCGTCTCCTTCGCCGGCATCCGTCCGCGGTCGCCGCACGTCGCCGAGATCGGCGTGCGTACCGACGCGTTGCACCTACGCGGCAAGGGCCTCGGCCGCGCCGTCGTCTCACGCGCCACCAAAGCCATCTTCGCCACCGATCGCGTGCCCCTCTATCGCTACCGAGCAGACAACGCCGCCTCCGAGCGCGTCAGTAGCGTCCTCGGCTACCACCTTTATGCCGATTCCCTTGCCTACTTCGCCCGCGCCTTCTAATCGTCACCACCTCCCGTGCGCTGCCAGCCGCCTAGTTGTAGCGCAGGTCTCCCGCGGACAGTAAAATGAGCGCATGGCGATAGCACAGACGTCCCCCGACAACGCGCCCCGAGGCGCGCTCGTTCCACGTGCGCCGCGACTCGCCCGCGCGCCTATGAACTGGCCGTTCGCGCTCTCGCTCGTGCTTGCTGGTGGCGCGATTCTGCGGATCACGCTCCTTGCCCGTGGCCTGCCCACGCTCGATAGCGACGAAGCCACAATTGGGCTGATGGCACTGCATCTCCGGCACGGCGAGTGGTCCGTGTTCTTCTGGGGCCAGCCCTACATGGGCAGCCTCGAACCCACGCTGATTGCCCCGTTCGTCTGGTTCCTCGGTCCCACCGCATTCGCCTTGCGCCTCGCGCCGACGTTTCTCGGGCTCGCCGCCGTCGCCGCCATCGCCGTGCTCGCCCGCCGCCTCTACGATGCGCCGACCTCCCTCCTCGCCGCCGCGCTGCTCGCATTCGGCTCTCCCTACTTCGTCATACTCAGCGTCCGCGCGTATGGTGGCTACGTCGAGACGCTACTCTTCGGCGCACTGCTGCTGCTACTTGCCCTCCGCGGCGCGGAACCCGCAAACCGCACCATCACCGCCACAGCGCTGCTCGGCCTGCTCGCCGGGCTTGCCCTCTGGACCAACCTGCTCGTCGCACCGTTCTTGCTGGCCGTCGCCGCCATCTTCTACTGGCAGCGCCGCAGCGATCTCATCGGACGAAACGGCGCGATGCTCCTCGGTGCGCTGCTCGTCGGAGCCGCCCCCGCGCTCATCTATAATATCGGCAATGGCGCCGCGACCCTCACTACCATCCTGGGCATTACCGCTGTCGCCACACACGCGGGCCCGCATCCTTCGCTCCTCGGCAACCTCTGGCTCGAAGCCACCGTCTCGCTACCGATCGTTGTCGGCGGATTCCTTGGCGGCTACCAATCGGCCGGTCTCACCATCGGCGCCTATCGTGCCGCCGCCGCCGCGCGCCCCCTGGCCTACGCCATCGATCTGCTGCTACTACTCATCGTAGCCTCCCTGCTTATCTCCGCGTCTGTTTCCGCCGTCAAGACCCGCCGCACCCTGCGCCTGCCCCGCCGCGACCATACGCGAGCGCCTTTCGCGCGTGACGCTCGCGTGCGTCGCCAGGGCGAAGCCGCGCTCCTCCTTGTCACTGGATGTTATCTGCTGGCGATGGTCTCCACCCGTCAAAGCGACCTCTTCGCCGTGCCGCGCTACCTCTTCCCCGTCGCGATCTCCGCACCCGTTGTCGCCTCCCGCCTCCTCCATGTCCTTCGGGCGCTGCCCGCGCGTCTGCGCCAGGTCTTCCCCCGCGTTCGCGTCGCGCCCCTCGTCGTACCCACCATCGTGCTTAGTGCTCTTTTCGCCTGGAATCTCGCCGGTGTCGCCGCTGTCACACCGATCTCCACTGCCGCGCTCGACCACGGCATCTGGGTCGACAACGACGACACCGCCCTCGTTCACCTGCTCAAAGCTCAAAATGTTCACACAGTAATCAGCAACGACTATTGGGAGGGACTGCGACTGACGTTCGAGAGTGGCGAATCGGAGATCGCCGTCATGATCACCCCCGAGGGCCATCCCGGCTTCAACCGCTATCAACCATACGTCACCCGCGGCCTCGCCGATCTTCGTCCCGCCTACCTTGAGCTGACCGGAACCCCCGAAGTTGCTCTCCACCTTGCCCGCATGCGACTGGGCGCCCTTCCTGGCTACACCGTCACCAACATCGGCCAATTTACCCTCTTCCTCCCGCCGAAATACCTCCCACAAAAATGACTTCCGCCGCAATAAGTGCTCGTTCCCGCTCGCCAATCCCACGCGCTTCTCACCTGCATGTGCGGCCCAACATCCCGAGCCTGCCTCGACCACTACCCGCCGCTCGCAGCGCGAGAACTTCGTGGCCTCACACCGCAAGATGCGTGTTCAGCAGCCATTTCAGTTGCGTGCATTCGTGCGGCAAGCTAAGATGGAGCGGCATGACGTTCGCGGGCTTACGGAGGTGGCACATGTCAGGGCAAGGTCGTGACACAGCGACCCGGCAGAGTGGCGCGAGCGTTCCAACCCTCGCCGCGCCGCTCGAACAGGTCGCGCTCTTCAATGGACTCGATGCCGACGCCCTCAACGAGCTCACCGCTCTCGCCCGTCCGCGCGCCTTCCGCGGCGGCGAAATCATCTTCCACCGCGACGACCCCGGCCAGGTCCTCTATGTCATCCTCAGCGGCAAAGTCCGCATCTATGTCACCAGCCCCGACGGCCAAGAGGTCGCCCTCGCCCTCCTCAGCGTAGGCGACTATTTCGGCGAGCTCGCCCTCCTCGACGGGCAGCCGCGCTCCGCCAGCGCCGTCGCCGTCGAACCCGCCGAAACGCTCGCGCTCCAGCGCCCCGATTTCCTCAACGCCGTCATGCACCATCCCCGCATCGCCATCGAGGTCATGCACGTCCTCTCGCATCGCCTCCGCCAGACCGACGCCATGATCGAAGATCTGCTCTTCCTCGACGTCCACGGTCGCGTCGCCAAGAAACTGCTTGAGCTCGCCGAGACCCACGGCGTCCGAACCGCCGACGGCGTTCGCATCGAACTACGGCTCACCCAGGGCGAGCTTGCCGCCATGGTTGGCGCATCGCGCGAGAGCGTCAACAAGGTCATGGGCTATTTCATGGATAAGCAATTCATTAGCACCGACAAATACAAGATCACCATTAAGCGCCTCGCCGAACTACGGCGCCGCGTCTGGTGACGCAATCACCTGTAAAGTCGCTCGCCCAATCACATGGTACTCGGCCCACCGCAGATGACATGCGCACGCGCGGCGATGTACACTATGAGCCGCGTACCGCCGACTTCGGAGACAAGTCCAGCGGCAGCGCACGGCACCCTGGAGTAAGCGGATCGCTGGGAAGTGGAGAAGTCTCGTGAGATCGTTGATCGTCATCCCCACCTATAACGAGCGCGAGAACATCGCCGGGCTGATCGACGATGTACTGCGTGTCGCGCCCTCCACCGACCTGCTGATCATCGACGACAATTCCCCTGACGGCACCGGTCAGCTCGTCGACGAGATCCACGCGCGCCTGCCGCAGGTACAAGTTGTGCATCGCCCCGGCAAGCTTGGCCTGGGCACCGCCTACGTCCTTGGCTTCCAGTACGCCATCGAGCACGGCTACGACCTCGTTTTCGAGATGGATGCCGACTACTCCCACGATCCGCAGTACCTGCCGCAGTTCTTCGCTGCCGCCGAACAAGCCGACCTCGTCGTCGGTTCTCGTTACATCAAGGGCGGCGGCACTCCCAACTGGTCAGCAGTGCGCAAGTTCATCAGCGGCGGGGGGAACCGCTTCGCGCGCTTCATGCTCCGCATCCCCACGCATGACTGCACCAGCGGCTACCGCTGCTACCGCACTGCCGCGCTCCGCACGATTGACTTGCGCCTCATACGCGCCCAGGGCTACGCCTTCCAGGTTGAGATGGCCTACCTCTTCTGGAAGCGCGGCTACCGCGTGAGCGAAGTGCCGATCATCTTCGTCGATCGCCGTGTCGGCAAGTCGAAGATGTCGCGCAAAATCTTCATCGAAGCATTCCGCTGGGTCATCGCCACCCGCTTCAAAGGCGACCCCGCGCTGCGCCAGATGCCGGTTCTCGGCGCCCGCGCGCCACTTTCCACGCCGCTGGCCCCCGCGCCCGAGCAGCCTTCCGAAAGCGCCGCCACTCAGGGCCGCTCCTAATCGGATACCCGCGCCCCACCATCTCATCTGCATCCGCACGTGAACTGCGGCACCCTGACCGCGCCACGCCCGCCAATTCGTCCGTGGTCGTTAGCCGTGCCGCCCCGCGGGACTTTTCTGGCACCCGCAACAAACACATGGCCCAGGATACTCGACCCTGGGCCACTCAATCTCACTACGAATTCGGATACTGCGGCGGCCGCGTCTGCGAGTCATCCTGCGGTGGATATCCCGTTGGCGGCGGATAGCTTCCTGGCGGTGGAGGATATGCTCCTGGTTGCGGGTACGCTCCCGGCGGCGGTGGATAGCTGCCCGGTGCTCCTGGAGGCGGATAGCCACCGGTGGGTGGATAGCCCGGCGGCGGGTAGCCACCCTGAGGCCCCTGGTAGTATGACTGCTGATAGGGATTCATCGGCCCGTTGAACTGCCCCTTACCGATCAACCCACCCAGCGCGCCTAGACCCGCGCCGACACCCGCCGCCAGCAGCACGATGATCACATCGACGAAGACGATCGCGATCGTCACCACTTGCCGCGCTTGATCGGGCGTCAAGTTCTGCTTCGAGTTCTGTGCGACAGTGTTGAGATCAGCGGTCGATAACGACAGCACCAGCACCAGCAACCCGATCGCAAGGACCAGCGAGCCGACCAACCCGGCGATCAGTCCGGCGACTGCTCCCGATCCAGTGCGCCCCGTTTCGCGCGCTGCCATCCAGCCCGCCGCACCCAACAACACGAGGCTGATCAAGAAAAAGAGGCAGCCAAGCCCTCCGCCAACCGCGTTGCCGCTACCTGCGGCGATGTCGGTGCCTGAACGTAAAACGGTATCGACGATGCCAAGAACTGCGAGAATGCCGCCAAAGATCAGGCCGTAGCGCACCGCTGGCCTTCCTGATCGCTGCATGTATCCTCCAATGTCACTGAAAATGACGTGCGACCCGCCCACGTGCGATCAACGTCAAACCGCTGCCGCGTGCTCGCGTCGTACCTCCCTCGAGTACGTTCGCCGGTATCCAGGGTTGTAATGCCTGCCAGCATCATACCGCGGAAGGCGACGGTGCTGATCGCGCCCCGCGCGCACCACCCTGCTCGCCAGCGAGCGCGCCAAGATAAAGTCCGACCGCAAGCCCCAGGCCAAGTTGCAGAAACAGCGACACCAGCTGCAGCGCGACGAAGGCAAAATCCGGCGCCCACACGTAGAGACCCGTCACCGGCTGCTTCGCCGGCGTTGCCGCGAGCTTCACGCCCGTGGCCGCTGCCCATGAAAGCGTACCGTCGGCGCGCAGCACCACCACGGAAAAGGTCGTCGCCACCGCCCAGAAGCACCAGCTAATCCAGGCAACTCTGCGGCCCGCATCCACCGCCAGCAGTGCATTACCGCCAAGCGAAGCAGTGAGATAGCCTGCGTACCAGGCCAGGCCCAACGTCACCAGCAGCCCGATGGCCGCGGTCAGGTAGGTCGTCACGACCACTGGGGCGATGCGCGCGAGCTGCGGATCGAGCCAGGGACCGCCATTGTTGTTGCGATAGGCTAGCAGTCCCCGCTGCAGCGCCACGACATCCGCCTGATGGGCCAGCGCGCTCGACGCGACAATGAAGCATTGAAGCAATGAGACCGCGCCGGCGGCATACCCAAGCACGTTCGCGAGTTGCAGCGTTTCGCGTCGCGTGGCAGTCGCGCCTGCTTCGGTGCTGCCCGTTCCGGCTCCCATGCGCCTTCCGCCTCTTCCGCATCCCTACAGATCGTCCCGCGACCTCGCCACGCTCCGCGTTCACCTACCGCGCCATGCGGCGAACATGCCGACGTCGCGCCAACGCCACGCCAAACGCCTCGTCGGCCACGTCAACCGTAGGCGGTAGACTGAAGCAGTGTGTGACCTCCGCACGCCTGATGCCGTGCCCGCCGAGCGGATGTGGGGCCCCTCAGTTGTTGCCCTCATCGCCGCCGTCGAAGGCAACGTCGAACGTGTCATCCAGCACCGCATCGGGACTTTCGATCGCCTCGATGTGGTAGCCGTTGCCGCCGTTCAGGTGCGCCCGTTCCGCTCCAACCAGTCGCTCGTAGAGCGTCTGCAGTTGGTCGTCATTGGTGAAGTACAACGTCAGTGTGCCGTTGCCGCGTGTCGACCGTTGCAGGCGCACCTTCATCTCCACCGCCTGCAAGAACTCTTCCTCCAACTGGCGCGTCTCGTAACTCTGCTGCCGCACATTTCCGCCGCGACGGTCCGGCGTCAGCCGCAAGGCTGCCTCGTTGTAGCGCCGGGCAAGCTCCTCCGCCTGGCGCACGCTCATCGCCTGCGCGATGATCGTCTTCGTCGCCGTGATGCGCTCGGCGTCGCCGTTGATCTGCAAGACCGCGCGTGCGTGGCCCTCGGTGAACGCTTTCGGCATGGTGATCAGCGCCTCACGCACCTCCTCCGGCAGTTGCAGCAAGCGTACCGTATTGGCGACGGTCGCGCGATTCCGCCCAACGCGCTCTGCCACCTGCTCTTGCGTCATGCCATACTCGTCCATGAGGATCACGTAGCCCTGCGCCTCCTCCAGCGGATTGAGGTCAGTGCGCTGAAGGTTTTCGACGAGCGCCATTTCGAGCATCAACTGCGGCGTGGTCTCGCGAACGACCGCAGGCACCGACTCTAGCCCAGCGATCTGTGCCGCGCGCCAGCGCCGCTCACCGGCGATGATGCGATAGTGCGTGCCGTGTGCATCTTCGCCGTCCACCGTCACCAGGATCGGCTGCAACAAGCCGAGCTCGGCGATCGATGTCGCCAACTCTCGCAGTTGCGCATCGTCACCCAACGGCGTTCGCGGCTGATAGGGATTCGGCGTGATCGAGTCGATCGGTATCTCATTCAGTCCCGCGCCGGCGAAGGTCGGAATATCCTGCTCATCCTCGGCGTACGGCGCCGACGAGCCGGGGATCAAAGCGTCCAGCCCTCGGCCCAGTCCAAAACGTTGCTTGGGCATTCTACGCGCCTCCTAGGCCGTCACGCCGGCCATCGCTCGTGCGATCACTTCCTCGGCGAGTTGCCGATAGGCGAGGGCCCCTGGCGACCGTGGGTCGTGCTCGAGGATCGTCTGGCCGAAGCTCGGCGCCTCCGCCAGCCGCACCGTGCGGGGAATCACCTGGTCGAACTTCTCTTTCGGGAAGTGTTCGCCGATCTCGCGGACCACTTCGCTGCCCAGCTTCGTGCGCGGGTCGAACATCGTCAGCACGACGCCAAAGAGTTGGATGCGCGGATTCAGCCGGTCGCGCACCAGTCGGATCGTGTTAAGCAGTTGCTGCATGCCCTCCAACGCGAAGTACTCGCATTGCAGCGGCAGAATCACCCCCTCAGCGGCGGTGAGCGCGTTGACCGTCAGCAGCCCTAGCGACGGCGGGCAATCGATCAGCACGAAATCGTAGTCGGGGGTCACCGCCTCCAGCGCGCGCTTCAGGCGAAACTCACGCTGCTCCAGATACACCAGTTCGATGTCCGCGGCGTAGAGATCGACCTTCGCCGGAAGCAGCGACAGGTTCGGGCGTATATCTCGCCGGATCACGTCGCGGATCGACACGCCGTCGTTGACCAACACCTCATAGATCGACTGGCCGACGCGGTGTGCGTCCACGCCAAACCCCGTTGTCGTGTTGGACTGCGGATCGAGGTCTATCACCAGCGTCTTGCGCCCCGCCTCCGCCAGACACGCGGCGAGGTTTATGGAGGTGGTCGTCTTGCCGACGCCGCCCTTTTGATTCGCGATCGCGAAGACCCGTGCTCCAGAAGTGCCAGACATCGGGACTCGCCCACCTTTCGGATGCTCCGTGTCGGAGGAATAAGTCATCGTGCGCCGAGGATCGGGCGTGCGTGCGTCGCGGCGTGCGACGCGAGGTGTCGCGGATCGCGCCACCAAACTGTGCGCCGAATAGCAGACCGTGCGACCTTGCGAGGGCAACGCGACCCGTCCAAGTCCACGGCATTGTACAGTATGCCCCCCACCTCAACAAGCACCGCCGCTTGGCTGGCCCGACTGGGCTACCGCATAGCCCACTTGGGTGATAGCGCCTTCCAAGGGATATCTGGCCATCGCGTCGCCTCCGCGAACGAGCCGGCGCCCGCCGTTCCGCCCGGCATTTTCGGGCACATGCCAGCGCGCCAAGATAACCTGCGTGAGTCCTACGCCGGGCCATGGCGTAGTGAGGCGTCTACTTCGGCAGTGGCTGCGTTCACCCGTCGCGCGAAACCTCGCGGGCGAGATCGATCCGCGCCAGCATCGAAGCTGCGTACAGTCGCATCCGTTTCGCCCGCAGCAGCGGCCGCCGTAAAGACCCGCTCACGCTGCGGGTCGCCAGGTCAGCGCAGATCGCTTCGATCTCACGCCGGAGTTTCAAAACGTCCTGCTGCAGCGGCTCCCGCGCCAACGACTCCGCATCTCTCACGCGCCTCGGCCGCTCAAGCGCCTTCCGTTGCCTCGCGATCTCGCGCATGACCAACACTCTCCGCCACGCACGTAACCTGTTGTGTCGCGCAGCGGTGGCGCCCTGTCACGCGAAAGTGCGCTCGGCCCCCCGTTCCCGTCGGCAATGCTGACCTCGGCGCGCCGCCCGGTTTTTGCATTGTCAGCACATTCCATCAGCACGTGCAGCAGTTGTAATCGATCTGTGATATCGCCGCGCAACGCTTGAAGCCGATCTCGCTCGTGTGGCATGGTGTCACCGCCGAACCGCCGCGCGTGGCCGTTCGCTGGGTCGGAGATCGCGCATGCGGAAGCCACCTACAAGCGCTCTGCCCCGCGCCGGGGTACCCAGCGACCGCGTGCTTGCTATGCTCGGCACGTTCGGCCTGGCGTTTTACTACCTCGTCCCATCTCCGCTGCTCGCTCTGCCTGGTCTCGTGCTCTTTGCCGCCGTAGCCTGGCGTCGCCCGCCGCTCGCCCTCAGCCTGCTGCCACTCACCTTCCCCTTCTGGTATGTTCCCAAGCGCGTCGCTGGCACTCTCGTCTTCCCGCTCAGCGAGATTGCGCTCGCCGTCTGTGCCGCGGCGATCCTCGTATATTGGGCGCGCTGCATCCGAGTCTCGGGCTGGCGGCTGCACCTGCGACGCCTCAGCGCGATCATCCGCGGCCGCGCCGGCTCGCCGCTGCTCGTGGGCGCCGCGCTACTCACCATCGGCGTTGGCGTCGGCGTGATCATCGCCCGTCGCCCGCCCGAAGCCTTGCGCGCCTTCCGCTGGGAGGTCGGCGAGCCACTCATCTACGCCGCGCTACTTATCCTCACGTTCCGCGGTTCGCGCTACCTCCGCTGGCTGGTCTTCACCTTTCTCGCGTCGGCGGCGCTGATGGCCGCGCTCGGCGTCCTGCAGGTCGCCGTGCTCCACGTCACCTTCACCTCACTCGCCGACGGCAACCGCCTCATTCCCTACACCTCCACCCGCGCCAGCGCTCTCTACTACGGCAGCGGCAACAGCCTCGGCGCGCTGCTCGAACGAGCGATTCCTCTCGCGCTCGCGCTGCTCGTCGTCCCCCGCGCTGCCAGTCGGGAGGTACGCGCCTGCACCGCCGCTACCCTAGCGCTACTGGCCGCAGGACTCTGGGTCAGCGACTCGCGGGGCGCCATCCTCGGCGCTGCCGCTGGCTGTGCCTTGGTGCTGGTGGTCGCTTTCCCGCGCCGCTGGCTCTGGTCCGCGATCTTCGCCCTCCTCGCGCTGGTCGCCCTGTGGCAGCGCGATCGTCTCGCGCAGGAAGTGCTTGCCGGGCACAACGGCTCCGGCGACGTCCGCACGCTCGTCTGGAGCGCCGCCTGGCACATGATCCGCGACCATCCCCTCCTTGGCATCGGGCCTGACCAATTTCTCTACTACTACAGTAGCCGCTACTCCGATCATCCCTACTGGATTCCGTACGCGAACGGCCGCCCCACGCCAGCGCTCTACCAGCCCGACCTGGCGCAGCCCCACAACCTTCCACTCGAACTCTGGCTCAGCGGCGGCATCCTCGCCCTTGGCGGCTTCGCGCTGATTCTCGTCGATCTTGCCCGCCGCTGCCTCCGCCTCTGGCGCATCCACAGCGGCAGCGCATGGCGCGCGGCGCTTGCACTGGGCGTTGGCGGCTCGCTTCTCGCCGGCCTCGTGCACGGCATGGTGGACAGCGCCTATTTCGCCCCCGACCTCGCCCTCGATTTCTGGTGGGCCGCCGCCGTGCTCATCATCCTCGGCAGACGCCAACGCTCTCCGGCGTAAGCCTCTCTCTGGTGGCCCTCGGCTCCCAACGTCGCCACGCAGCGTCAGGCACGCTCCACACCCTAAAATCGTCACACTCGACAATCCGCCTCCACACTGAACGTGCCTTCACCGCTTGCACTATCGCACACGAGGTGCTATACTTCATTTAGAACTTAAGTTCGATAGGCGGCCCTGACACGGTCGCTCCGTATCCAAAAACATGCGAAGCTGTAGGAATCTCAGCTCCCTGTAGTGCGCCTCAAAGCGCTGCCAAACGCTCCACGTGCCGCCGTTTCCTCCAACTTCAGTCCAAACACACGATTCGCGACCCTCCCCCAACTCCTCTTCCAACCCTCATTTGGCGAGCAGACCTCTCATGAACGCTCCATCAACACCTCACGGCCAGTCAGCGCCTCTCCGCACTCGCCGCACATGCCGTTTCCGCTTTTCCGCCTCACGACGAGCTAACCCGCTGGATTCGGCGACCACGGCGCGATCTCGACAAAAAAGCGGAAGAAAACGGAAATTTCCTTTCCCCCATGATCCTCCCACATGCGCCCTCAGACGCCGCCTCACGGACCTCGAAGGCGCTGCCTTAGCACCGTTTCCGCGGCTCCGGTCGCTGTTCCGCGTGGATACGCGTTCCCATCCCTGCTACAATTCGCAACGACACGCCTCGCATCCCTGTGCCGACACTACACCGTCGCATCAAATCGCGGCTTCACCACAGCAGGTATCCGCAATGGCATCTTCCCCATCGCTTCTTCCGCGTCACTCGCGCCGTGAAGAACCCATCGCGTTCGCTCAGCGCCTGCTTGGCACACGCGGCTCGGCCCTTGCCCTCTGGCAGACCGAGCATATCCTCGCTCTCCTGCGCCAACGCTGGCCCGCTGACGACTTCGGCCTTCGCACCATCACCACGTACGGCGATCGCACGCAGCCGCTCCAGACCCCCCTGACTCAACTCGGCGACAAGTCCATCTTCGTCGCCGAACTGGAGCGCGCGCTCCTTGCCGGCGAGCTCGACGCCGCCATCCAGCCAATGAACGACCGTGCGCTCGTTGATGCCGAATCGGTCGCATCGACCATCGACGCCGCCGTGCATAGCCTTAAGGACATGCCCGGCACGCTCGATCCTCGTCTCGTCATCGCCGCCGTCCCACAGCGTGAAGACGCGCGCGACGCGCTCATCTCGCGTTCCGGTCGCTCCCTGGCTGAGCTTCCTACCGGCGCGGTCGTCGCCACAGGTAGCCTGCGTCGTCAGGCGCAGATCAAGCACCTGCGTCCCGATCTGCACATCGCCTCGATCCGAGGCAACGTCGATACGCGCCTGCGCAAAGCCCTCGCCGCGGACGGACCCGACGCCGTCGTCATGGCCTTCGCCGGTCTGCGCCGCTTGGGACTCGAAGGCCACATCACCGAGATCCTGCCGATCTCCGCGATGGTCCCCGCCGTCGGGCAGGGTGCGCTCGCCGTCGAGATACGCGCGAACGATGCCTCCATGCGCCGGCTGCTGCGCCCCCTCGATCATCTCCCTACGCGCCGCGCCATCGAGGCCGAGCGTGCGGTATTGGCGACGCTCGGTGGCGGCTGCCAGGTGCCGCTCGGCGCTCATGCCACCGTCGGCGACGACGGTGCGACGCTGCGCCTCCTCGCCATCGTCGCTAGCCTCGACGGCGCCACCCTCATCCGTGTCGAGCGCGAGGGATCGATCCGCCGTCCGGTCTCCTTGGGCCGCGCCGTCGCCCGCGACCTGCTGCGCCAGGGCGCCGATTCGGTGTTACATGCGATACTTGCCTCGAACGCCCACTAGCACGTTCGAGCACTCCCACAGGAGCACCCCAATGGCCGCCTCGACGCATGTGCCCGCTGCGCGCGGACCGCTCTCCGGGCTGCACATTGCCATTACGCGACCCGCCAGCCAGTCGCGTGATCTCGCCGGCCCGCTGGAAGCTCTAGGTGCCCGCGTCACCTCGCTCTCCTCCATCGCCATTGCCCCGCTCGACGATCCTGCGCAGCTTGATGCGGCCGTCGCGCAGCTTGCGAGTTACGACTGGATCGTCCTCACCAGCGTCAACGGCGTTGCCGCGCTCGCCGAGCGTCTCGCCGCCCTCGGTCTCAACTGGGCTGCCCGTGGTTCGGCGCGCTTCGCCGTCATCGGACCAGCCACCGCTGGCGCGCTCCGCGCCCACGGCGTACCTCCTGACCTCATGCCCGACGAGTATGTCGCCGAAGCAATTGCCGTGCGCTTGGGCGCCGCCGCTGGTCAGCGTATCCTGCTCTTGCGCGCCGACATCGCCCGCAAGGCGCTCGCCGACGATCTCCGCCGGTCCGGCGCTGACGTTACTGAGCTCGCCGCATACCGCACCGTCGTCCAGCCACCCGATGCCGCTCTGCTCCGCCACCTCTTCCAGTCCGACCGCCCCGATGCGATCACCTTCACCAGTTCCTCAACCGTCCGTGGGCTGCTCGCCGGTTTGACCGCGCTCGGCGCCGATCCCGCCACAGCGCTCGCGGGAGTCACCCTCGCCGCCATCGGCCCCATCACCGCCAATGCCCTACGCGAGCACGGATTGCAACCCAGCGTCATAGCCAGCGCCTACACCATCCCCGGCCTCGTCGCTGCCCTTGTGGCCCACTACGCAGCGCAACCCGCGCCCCGATAAGGAGAGACGATACCATGTCCTCACTCGCCCTCTTCGAACTCCTCGCTGCGCTCGCGGCCTTCGCCGCCGCCACCTTCCTTGCCGACCAGCACCTGCACCGTCCCCGTCCCTACAAGCTCCTCTGGACCCTCGGCCTGTGCTTTTACGGCATTGCCGCCGCAGCCGCTTTCGCGGGCTCGGCCCACAACTGGACCGTAGCGGAGTACAAGCTCTGGTACTTCTTTGGCGGCGTGCTCACCGCGGCATTCCTTGGTCTTGGCTCATTTTGGCTCCTCGGGCCGCGCCGTGTCGCTGCCGTCCTGACCGCCTTCGCCAGCATCCTCGCCCTCTACGCCGCCTTCCGCACGCTCACCTACACCGTTCCAGCGGCAACCGCCGCCCACATCGCCTCAAGCTCCACGGCGGATGTCACCAACGTCAGCAAATTCTCAGTCCTGCCCGGCGACCTCACCGTCATCGCCATCGTCATGAACATCCCCGGCGCGCTCTTCCTCTTCGGCGGCGCCGCGTGGAGCGCCGTGCAGTTCATGCGGCGCCACGCCCCCGGCTATCGCGTCATCTCGATGGCGTTTCTCGCCCTCGGCGCCGTCTTCCCCAGCATCCTCACCGGCCTACAGCGTCTCGGCTACAGCGACGGTGCCGCGCTCGGCGAGTTCCTCGGCGCCGTCTGCCTCTTCGTCGGCCTCCTCATTAGCCTGGACGCCTTCACCGTCTTCCGCATTCCCTTCACCCACCTCGTCCTGCGCGAGCGCCGTCCCGCCGCGGGCCAAGAATCACCCGCCGCCGCACAACCATAGCGCGCAACAAGCCGTGTCCCCAGTCTGCGCGATCGCCCTCCCGCCGTTTACGCCTCCCAATCCCGCGTTCGGCTCACCGCTTTGCGCCAGCCCGCATACAAGCGCTCGCGCATCTCGGTCGGCATGCTCGGCGCGAACTCCCGGTCCAGCGCCCAGTGACCCGCCAGTTCCTGTTGGTCGCGCCAGAATCCGACAGCCAGCCCCGCCAAATAAGCCGCTCCGAGTGCCGTCGTCTCCAACACACGCGGCCGCCGTACCGGCACGCCCAACAGGTCCGCCTGGAACTGCATCAGTTCATTATTCACCGCCGCTCCCCCATCCACCTGCAGCTCTTGCAGGCGTAGCCCCGAGTCGGCCAGCATCGCCTCCAAGACGTCTCGTGTTTGATACGCCATCGACTGCACAACCGCCTTGGCGATGTGCGCCGCCGTGCTGCCGCGCGTCAGCCCCAGGATCGCCCCGCGCGCTTTGGCATCCCAGTATGGTGCGCCCAGCCCCACGAATGCCGGCACCACATAGACGCCGTCGGTATCCGCAACCGAGCCCGCCAGCGCCTCCACATCCTCGCTCCGCTGCAGAATGCCCAGCCCGTCGCGCAGCCACTGCACCGCCGCCCCTGCCACGAATACGCTGCCCTCCAGCGCATACGTCACCTGTGGCCGTGTGGGCTCGCCCAATGCCCAGGCAATCGTCGTCAGCAGCCCATTCGCCGAGCTTCGCGCCTCGCCGCCGGTGTTCAGCAGCATGAAACAGCCCGTGCCATACGTGTTCTTCGCCGTGCCAGGAGCGAAACAGGTTTGACCAAACGTCGCCGCCTGCTGATCCCCGGCAATGCCCCCAATCGGAATCGCCGCGCCCAACCAACGCGGGTCCGCGGTCGCATTCACGCCGCTCGACGGCACCACGCGCGGCAGCATCGCCCGCGGCACGCCGAGTTCGCGCAGCAAGTCCTCATCCCACTGCAGCGTGTGAATGTTGAATAGCATCGTCCTCGACGCATTGGTATAGTCGATGATGTGCGTGCGCCCCGCCGAAAGCCGCCAGATCAAAAAGCTATCCACCGTGCCAAAGAGCAGTTCGCCGCGTTCTGCCCGCTCCCGTGCCCCGGCCACGTTCTCCAGCAGCCACCGAACCTTCGTGCCCGAAAAGTAGGGATCGATCACCAGCCCGGTCTTCTCGCGCACGCTTTGGCTCAGGCCCCGCGCCACCAGATCGTCGCAGATCGGCGCCGTCAACCGACTCTGCCAGACGATCGCATTGTGAATCGCTTGCCCCGTCTCTTTCTCCCACACGATCGTCGTCTCGCGCTGATTCGTAATCCCCAGCGCCGCAATCTCCGTCGGGCTGATCGCCGCCTTTTGCAGTACCTCTCGCGCCACGCCAAGCTGCGACGACCAAATGTCTTCCGGGTCATGCTCAACCAGCCCCGCCGCGGGAAAGTGCTGTGGAAACTCGTGTTGCGCGCTCCCGATCGGCATGCCGTTCGCATCGAAGAGGATGGCGCGCGAGCTGGTCGTTCCCTGGTCAAGTGCTAACACATATCCCGCCATGCGACGCGCTCCCCTCTTGAAGTGTTTGCTGCCTTCCCAGCGGCCCACCTCCCCATCACTCTCAGGTACTATGCCACAAGTACCAGCCGCTCGCCTCAGTTTTCCGACACAATGCCCGGCGTCTAGCGCCAATCGCCACCGGCGCCCTTGCGAGCACGCGGCGTGTCACCTACAATGGGTCCACCATTCCGTGAGTGGCCGGCTGGTGCTACCATCCAACTTCGTGGGCAATTCCCCATCGACGACTCGCACGAACCAGCGCGGCCAAACCTTCACAGAGCCTTCGGACACAGCGAAAGGAGACGCGCGGGCTGCACGCTGCCTCGGCAACGAGACAGATAACGGGCTGATTTGCGCGCAGACCACAGATGAGCAGACCACCAATTGCCGTGCGTCCAGCCATAAAGACATCGCGCCCGCCGCAGCCGGCGCCGCCCAAATTGCCACTTACCGACTTCATTCGCAGGCAGTTGGTTACCGTCGCCGAACGCGATCGGCAGCGTAGCCGGTTGGTCAACGTCCTCATCGTCGCCCTCGCCTTACTCACCATTGCCACCATCCCCGGCTACATCGGCGCCGCACATTCCACGCGGTCGCTCGCCCTCATCGTCGGCGCGTTGATCATCTATCTCGCCGCCCTGATCACCAACACCATCTTCAAGCGCACCGCCGCCGGTGCCTACATCCTCGTCGTCGGCGGTGGCCTCGTCCTTGCCGCGCACTCGATAGCGCTCGCGGCCAGCGGCAACGCACTCCAGTCCGCCCATGCCGCGCTCTTGCTCACCGTCGTCATACTCATCGCCGGGCTGCTCTTCGTACCAGAAGTGGCCCTCATCGTCGCCTTCATCGCCACCGCATCCACCGCCTTCGCACTCCTCTATGGCTTGGCCAACGACCATTCGATGAACGGCCACGACGCCTATCTCGTCGTCGTATACACTCTCGGCCTGCAATTGGTCACCGCGCTCGTTTCCTGGCTCCTGGCCCAATTCATCTATGAAAGCGCGCTTGAGTCGCAGCGTGTCCACGATAGCGAGTTCGCCCAGGCCCGGCTCGAGTCGCTCAACGCCAAAATTGAGCAGGATGACCACGCGCTGAGCGAAAACGTCTCCACCCTCCAACTGGCAATCACCCGCGCGATGGCCAACGACTACGGCACCCGCGCCGAGCTAGACGACGGCCCGCTCGTTCACCTGGCCGAGAGTCTCAACATGCTACTCGCGCGCTTCGAGGACGCTACGCAGGCCGAGCAGCGCCAGTGGCGCATCGACGGTGCCACGCTTCCGCTGGTCGATGCCATCTCCAAAATGACCGACTTCGGCTCGGGCACTCCGGCAAGCCTACCGATCACCACCGATACCTCACTCGACAGCGTATCCGTGCTCCTCAGCCAGATGCAGGCGGCCCTCACGCAGCGCCTCGGACGTATGCAGCGCGTCGTCGGTGAAGTCTCCGACGTCACCGCGCACAGCACCAACTCCCTCTCTGGCGCCACCGAAGGCGTGCAGGAGGCGCAACGCATCGCCGGCAAGCTCATCTCCGACACCGAGCGTGCCCTGCAACTCGCGCAGCGCTACCTCGCCATTACCCTCACCATGCGTCAGTTGCTCGGTCGCGTCCTGCCAGACGAGATCACGCGTTCACCTCAGGGCGGCAAGTCCGAGGGCGATGCCAGCGCGCTGCTCGGTCTAGGACACGATCTCGGTGTCAGCGCATCGGGGAGCACTGGCGTCTTCCCAATCGTCGGTTCCGAACCCGACGAGCACAGCAACTTCGCGCCGCTCACCGTGCCACTTTCGATCCTCGAAGATCACCCCGACGACGCCGCCAAGCCCATCCTCGGCGCCAACGGCGAGCTTCCCACCGAACTGGTAGATACCTGGCATCAGGTTGGGCGCCTAGATGATGAACTCGCCCAGCTCGATCGTCTGCTCCGCCAGATCGCCCGTGACCTTGGCGTGCAGTCGCGCCACCTGCGCTCCGTCGATGCGAGCATCGCCTGGTTCAGCAGCGCCCTCGAAGCCATCGCCAGCAACGCCGCGCAGCTTCAGCAACTCGCGGGGCAGTCGTTGCCGCTGATCAGTCCGTCAGGAGCAGGCGCCACTTCTCAGCCTCTCGCCCGCGAAGGCTTCAGTCAAAGCGCTCCCGGCGATCCATTCCTCAAGTCGCCGCCAGCCAAGCCGCAGCCCCCACAATTCTCCGACCCGCTCCCCCTCGACGAGCAGGCCCGCGACCGCTCGCCCGCCGAGCTGGCGCAGCAACTCAACCAAGACCAGTCCCAGCAGACTCCCTCAAACGCCGCCGACCCAGCCGCCGAGCCTCCCGCCGCCGAGGGAGACATCGCGCCGGGCTCGCTCCGCGCCACTGATCTCATCAACCTCGACGGTATCGACGGCGACCTCTTCGGCGGCCATCAGTCCTAATCCCACCAACGGAGCACTGAAGGCAAACGGGTCACACGTCCGTTCGTCACCCTCCGCGCACCGGCGAAGCTCCCGTGCTGAGTGATAGGCAGCCGCACGCGAGCAGTGGTTGCCCGCGCATCGCGCTGGTACCACACTCCGCGCTAATACACGTTCGACTCGGTATAGTCCCCAAACGTCTCGCGGAAGACACCCATAATCTCTCCCAGCGTGCAGTACGCGCGGGCACAGTCCAAAATGTAGGGCATCGTGTTCTCGCCCCTGCGCGCCCCCTCCTTGAGTGCCGTCAACGTCACGCCGACGCGCTCGTTGTCGCGCTCGCGTCGCGTCCGCTCCAGCCGTCCCAGGTGGATGCGTTCCTTAGCGGGATCGACGTAGAGCGTCGGTACGCTGGTCGCCCCGTCCTCGACGTAGCCATTCACGCCGACGATTGTGCGCTCGCCCGCCTCCACCTCGCGCTGGAATTGGTACGACGCCTCGGCGATCTCTCGCTGGAAGAACCCCTTGCGAATGCACTCCAGCACCCCACCGAGTTCGCGGATCTGATCGAGATACGCCATCGCCTGGCGCTCCGTCTCGTTGGTCAGCGCCTCCACAAAGAACGAGCCCGCCAGCGGATCGACCGTATTGGTCACGCCGCTCTCGCTGGCGATGATCTGCTGGGTCCGCAGCGCGATCAACGCCGCTCTCTCCGTGGGCAGCGCCAGCGCCTCATCCATCGAATTGGTGTGCAGCGAGTTCGTGCCTCCGAGCACCGCCGCCAGCGCCTGAATCGCCACCCGCGTGACGTTGATCTCTGGCTGCTGTGCCGTCAGCGAGACGCCCGCGGTCTGCGCATGCGTCCGCAGCATCCACGACCGCTGGTCCTTCGCCCCATACCGTTCACGCATTTCGCGCGCCCAGATCCGTCGCGCGGCGCGGAACTTGGCGATCTCCTCGAAGAAGTCATTGTGCACGTCAAAGAAGAACGAAAGCCGCGGCGCGAACTCGTCGATGGTCAGCCCGCGCGCCAGCGTCGCGTCCACATATGCCAGGCCATCGGCGAGGGTGAACGCCAGCTCCTGCACCGCCGTCGCCCCCGCCTCACGGATGTGATAGCCGGAGATCGACACGGTGTTCCACTTCGGCATGTTCCGCGTGCCGAATTCAATCGTGTCCACCACCAGCTTCAGCGACGGCTCCGGCGGGAACAGAAACTCCTTCTGCGCGATGTACTCCTTGAGAATGTCGTTCTGCAACGTCCCGCCGAGCGCGGCCATCGGCACGCCCTGTTTCTCGGCGGCAGCGATATACATCGCCCAGATCGCCGGCGCGGGGCTGTTGATGGTCATGGAGGTCGTCACCTGCTCCAGCGGGATGTCGCTGAAGAGGATCTCCATGTCGGCAAGCGACGAGATCGCCACGCCGCACTTGCCGAACTCGCCAAGCGCCATCGGGTGGTCGTGATCGTAGCCGTAGAGCGTCGCCATATCGAACGCCACCGAAAGGCCCATCTGCCCTTGCTTCAACAGGTACTTGAAGCGCTCGTTAGTCTCTTCGGCGGTGCCGAACCCCGCGAACATCCGCATCGTCCACGGCTTCGCGCGATACATCGTCGGCTGTACGCCGCGCGTATACGGGTACTCCCCTGGCATGCCGAGATCGCGACCATAATCCAGTGTGGACACGTCCTCAGGCGTGTACAGCCGCTGAATGGGCATGCCCGACTGTGTGGTGAACTGAGCGTGCTGCTCCGGCATCTTGCGGGTCGAAGCCGCGACGGTGGACTCTTCCCACGCGCGCCGCTGCCGCGCCACCTCCGTCACCGCATCCGCCGCGAAGAGTGTGCCCTGCACCAACGTGCCCGATGGTCCCGATGGTGAAGCGCCTTCGCTGCCGCCTAATTGCGACCTCTCGACGTTGCCCGTCGTCTCCGCCTCGTCGCCCTGGCGGGGTTTCTGGTCGATCATGCGCCTGCCTCCTACACGCCCGCCTGGCGCACTAGACCTCTACCGACATCGCCACCGCGCCGCCGCCGCCGAGGCACAGCGTCGCCAGTCCGCGACCGCCGCCGCGCCTCCGCAGTTCGTAGATCAGCGTGGCGAGCACACGCGCGCCGCTCGCGCCGATAGGGTGCCCTAGCGCCACCGCGCCGCCATTGGGATTCACCTTGCTCCAGTCCCAGTCAAGCTCCTTGCCGTTCGCCAGCACCTGGGCTGAGAACGCCTCGTTGACCTCGATCACCTCGAAGTCGCTCATCTTCATCCCCGTGCGCTGCAGCAGCTTGCGCACCGCCCGCGGCGGACAGGCGAAGATCTCGCGTGGCGCAATTGCCGCCGCCGCATATCCTGTCACCCGCGCCAGCACCGGCGCGCCCAGCTCACGCGCCAGACCCTCGCTCGCCACAACCGTCGCCGCCGCGCCATCATTCAGGCCCGGCGCGTTGCCCGCCGTCACCGTGCCATACTCCTTGCGGAATACCGGGTTGAGCTTGCCAAGCGACTCGATGCTCGTGTCGGCGCGAATCGACTCGTCCCGGTCCACGACCAGCGCGCCCTTCTTCTGCGGAATCGTCACGGTCACCATCTCGTCACGGAAGCGCCCCGCCTCGGTCGCCTCGTTGGCCTTCATGTGGCTCGCATAGGCGAACTGATCTTGTTCCTCGCGCGACACCGAATACATCTCCGCGACGACCTCAGCCTCCTCACCCATGTGCACGTCCTCGAACGCGCACCAGAGACCGTCGCGCACCACCGCGTCCACCAGCGTCGCATCGCCCATGCGAAGTCCCGTCCGCGCCTTCGGCAGGAGGTACGGGGCGTTGCTCATGCTCTCCATGCCGCCGGCGACAAAGAGATCACCGTCGCCCGCCTTGATCGCCTGCGCCGCCAGCATCACAGCCTTAAGCCCTGAGCCGCAGACTTTGTTGATCGTCACTGACGGCACATCGTCAGGGATGCCTCCATGCAAGGCTGCCTGTCGCGCCGGTGCTTGGCCTTCCCCGGCCGTCACCACGTTGCCCATGATCACCTCGTCCACTCGGTCAACCGGCGCGCTGGCGCGCTTCACCGCCTCGCGGATGGCGATCGCGCCAAGCTCGGTAGCGCTGAGAGGCGAGAGTGCGCCGAGAAATCGGCCTATGGGGGTGCGCACGGCGCTGAGGATTACAGGATCATGGTCGTCCATCGTCGGCTCCTTTGCATGACGAAGACCCAGCACACCGCGTTGTATGCCGGCGGGGAAGGGCGGGCGCCACGAAGGGCGCATCTACCGGCATTATAAGCCGCTCCGTGAGAGGGGGTCAAACGCCGAGCAGACGTGCGGCAGCGTCACGCCCCCCTCACAATCTAGCCCCTGCGCATTGCGGATTGGCCACCGATATGCGGTAACTCTGGGGAAATCCCTTGTTCTACATGCGAACCAGGTGCGCGCGTCCACTGCCAGCGTGGTGCGCCGCATCACATGCCGACTCTGTGGCGCGAAGGAGGACCAGGATGAATCCAAACCAGGGACCGGGCGCGGAGCAAAATGAGGGCTACCCCAACTACCCGCCGCCACCAAACTACTCCCAACAAGGGCCAGGATACCCTGGGCCGGGCTATCCAGGGCCAGGCTATCGGCCCCCGATGGGTCCGGGCTTCAACTTCCAGGACTACACCCAACGTTGGCAAGCCGTGATCATCGGGCGCAACGTCCCGGCGTTCGACGCCCAACTGCCGTCGGCAAACTGGCAAGCCGTCTGGATCGGTCTCGCGATTCTTGGACTGGTCAGGGGAGTCACCAGCGCCATCGGTGCCGCGTTCGCTAGCGCCGTCACCATCAACAACCACGTCTACACTCCGGCCAGCCCTGCTTCCAGCTTCTTCAGCGGCTTGTTCGGCGTGTTCATCGGCTTCTTCATCGGCGTGGGCATCCTGTACCTCATCGCCCGCCTTTTCGGCGGCACAGGCAGCTTCCTCGGCTACGCCTACCTGATCTCGCTCTTCTACGTGCCTCTGGGGATCGTCAGTGCCGTCTTTGGGCTACTTCCCATCATCGGTGGGATCATCGGCCTTCTCATCGGCATTTTCCAGATCTACCTGGCAATTCAGGCGACAGCCTCCGCGCACCGCCTCCCGATGGACCGCGCCACCTGGGTGGTGCTCATCCCGGTGATCATCGCCTTCGCGCTGCTCCTGTTGATATTCTTCGCGCTCGCGGCGCTCTTCGTTACGCTTGGCTTGCCCAACCTGTAGCACCCTCTAAGGTTGACCGTCGGTCACGTGCATGTCCGATGGTCAACCTAAGCATCCGTGCCCGCCAGCGTCGTCACCGCTAACACAGCGACACCGTGGATCGGCCAAACGCGGTTCACTCCTCGTTCGTCGCTGCGTGCTGCGCCGCAATGCGCAATGCGCCTCACGCCACGCGATGTTGAAGCAGTATTCCTCTTGGCGCAGGGGCCGGGGTACGTAGGCAGCTCGCGGCCACTGACGCTGAAGTGGCATCACGAGTCCGATTCCCGGCCGTCCTCGCCGCTGCTCGGGCCTAGCACCCGCCGCAGGCGATAGTCGTCGAGGCTCCGCACCGCGCCACCTGCCTGCGGCGTCTCGGGCGTGATCGACCGGCTCTCGCGCTGCAAATCACGGGTCAGCGCCCGAAAGAAGCGCCCCACGCGACTCCATCGCGGCGGAAAGCTCTCCGCCCAGAAGCGCTCCGAACCTCGGCGTCCCACTGCGACGAACTCGAACGCCTTCTCCGCGAACCCGTATTCCACGCGCGTCACTGGAATACGCGTCACCCGCATCGTACGCCCGATCACGTGCCTCCCGCTGTCGTCGACGGGCGCATCGTTGTGCCGGTGCTCGGCGAAGTCGAGAACAGCCTGCCAAACCGAGCTAGGCATGCCCTCAGGCGCGCTCGTGCCGAGTTCGTCCTGCTCGCTCTGCCAGATATCGTCCCCCGTGGCGCGGCGCAGCATCTCCGGTCGCACCCAGCCCGCGACCGCGCCTTCACCCATCGGCAGCGTTCGATGGGCAAGATGCGTATCAAAGCGCCGCACGATCTGTCGGTACTGAATCACTTTGCCCGATCCACCACACGCCGTACACGGAGCGGCGCTGGTGCCGCGGCAGGTCTCGCAGACGCGCTTGCCGTTGCCGCAGTCGCAGGCCACAGTGCCGTTCACACAGTCGGGGCAGGGAATCGTCTCTGCCGTCGGGGTGTACGCACCGGGCGCCCACCGCGCCGAAGGCGGCAACGGCACTCCATAATCCTGGCGCAAACGCTCGCTGAGGTCTGCCAGTCGCTCGCCAGCCTGTGTCGCCAGGCGCTCCGCTTGCACCTGCATGTATCCCTTCGCCGCCCCTGCCTTGCGTACCACGGCGGGATCGGGAATGTGCGCGCGCCCGTGGCAGCGTCGACACGGCACCCGAGATCGTCCGTGACAGGTAGCGCAGACGACGAAGCCCTTGCCGTCACATGCAGCGCAGGCTACATGCCCCGTCGCGTGGCAAACTTCGCACGCCGCGACGGCTTCTGAACCGGCCACACGTTCGCGCCGCTCGCCCGATTCGATCTCCGGTGTGACGGGCAAGTCATAGTCCCACACCGGCAGGAACGGACCCGGTATCGCCGCCCGCTGACCCGTATACGGCTCGCGTCCTTCACCCATCGTGCGCGTCTCTCCGCGCTCGCGCAGTTCGATGCGCCACACTGCCGCGCGTTCCAGCGCGAACACCGCCATCGCCGCCGGGAGTTCCGGATCGACCAAAAAGTCGCGCTCAGCCCAGCGCCGCGCCAGCGTTCGCGCGAGCATATCGACCTCTGGCGCCACCCGTCGCACCTCCGGCGTGCCCGGGTGCGTCTCATCCCACAGCGCCGTGGCGTGTTCAATCGCCTTGCGTACGCGCACGCCAAGATCGCCCGCACTCTCACGAATCAATGCCATCGTCTCGCGCGCTTGCGTTTCCCGCTGCACCGCTCCGTCGCGCAGTTCGGACTCCGTCCGAATCGCATCCCGGCCGTCATGCGCGCCGGTTCCGTTGCCATCGTCGCTCACTGCGGACCTCCTTCAAATCGAAGTCGCCGAGAACGCGGCAACCCCCACGCGACCACTGCCCAGTGTCGGCGTGTGTCGGCTCCGGCGGCATAATCGAGTAAGGTTATGGTATCGCCACCGTCTCAGGCTCTTTACGCCACGTGAAGGGGCGTGGTTGCGTTGCCTCTCGTTCTCGTCCCGCCAAAGCAAGCGCCAAGTCACCAATGCCTCCCCCTGGCGCGACGTGGCCGTTTCTGATACCCTGGAGGTACCCTGAAAGCGACACACCGAGTCGAGAGCGCAATGGGCAAAGCAAGCCGCAAGTGGTCGCCCATCGCCGGCTCCACAGAGCAAGCGTACACGTGGTGTAAGGAGGAGCGAAATGGCCACTCAACAGGAGCGTGAGGCATTCCTCCGTGGTTGGCGCGCCGCGATGGACGAAGTCCTCTCCGTCCTCGCCACCGAGGCGCAAGAATGGGCCGCCGAGGAGCAAGAAGCCAGCGCCTCGGGCGAATATAAACTTCCCGGCAGCTTCGCGCTCGAAGAGGTGCGTGGCAGCTTCAAAGGGCGCCATGAATTGCTGGCGTGGGTGACGCAGATCGGCCCTGCCGCCAACCAGCATAGTGAAGCCGAGGTTGCCGCCGCCATCGACGCGCTCACCGAGGGCCGCTCCGCCGATGCCGCGCGCGCCACACTGGGTCTCTCACAACCCTCGGAACCCGGACCCGAGTCTCCGCCCAAGCCGTAGGGCCGCGCGGGCAGTCGTCAACTCTCGGCACGCCACTTGCGCTCGTTTCCCCTTCGTAGCATTCCGATGTGCCCCACTTTCACATTGGGTACGCGTTCGGGATGCGCCAAAGGAGGAATGCCGTGAGCAATCCAAACACCGACGACCCAAATCTCCAAAACGATACGGACTTGCTGCGCGACATCGCGCCTGATTGGCAGTCCGCTCCCGTAGGTGCTACCGTCACGGCCCGCGACGGCCAAACCATTGGCACGGTCTCCAACAAGAGTGACGACGGCCTCTACGTACAGAGTGCCGGTAGCGACGCCGACAGCCCAGACTACTTCGTCACTTCGGCGGACATCGCCAGCGTCGACCCCGACGGTGTGAAGCTCCTCGTCGCCGCCTCCGAAGTCATGCGCGCCCGCCCCGAGAGCGAAGCGCAAGACACACTACCCAGTGCCACCGACGACGCGATGGAGCCGTAGCGCGTCCCAGACCTTCGGCGCCAATGTGTGGCTGGCACAGGCGTCAAGCCGGGCAGAGGTACCTCCGCGAACAACCTGTCCGCGCCGTTGCTCCAGACCACTCCAGGGCAGCCATCAAACGTCTCGGCCAAAGCCATAGTGGTCGCCCTGGTGTCAGCGCGGGAGTCTGCCTGGTCGCCCGGCTAGCGTGCAGAGGAGTCAGGCAGCGACCACCCCAGCACGTTAGCCTCCGATGAAGAGCGCCACAATCGCCACTAGCAGCCACAACGTACACAATTGCGCGCCTTCCAGCCACGTCGATTCGCCGTCGCGGCTGAGCAGCATGAAGATGAACGTCGCCGCTCCGAACGTGATGATCTCCACTGGCTGGAATTGCAGCGGCAGCGGATGCCCCGTGTTCAGCCCAACCAGCACCAGAATCGGCACCACCAGCAAGATCATCTGAATCGTCGCGCCGGCGGTCACGGCCATCGTGATCTCCATGCGATTCTCGCGCGCCGCGCCAACCGACCCATAGAGCTCGACAATTCCCGCCAGCAGCGGAATCAGAATCAAGCCGAGAAAGAACTCGAAGTGCTTGAGCACGTCAAACTGCGTGACGATCTCCTCCACCGATCCCGCAAAATGCTCCGACATCGCCGCGACCCCAGCGGTGGCGATACCCAGCACCAGCACAGCAGTCAGGCCGCGCAAAATCGGCCGATTGTGAAAGAGTCGCTGCTCGCCGCGTTGCTCCCGTTGGCGGCGCTTATGCTCCAGCATCCCCGCCTTGGCGTAGACACGCTCCTCCTTCAAGGCTTTCTCACGCTCTTCCACGAAGAGCGCCTGTGTATCTGTCTGCGCCACCAGCGGCGCATACACCGCATCGTGCCGGTGCCGTCGTTGCTGGCGCTTCTCGCGCCGTACCGCCCTGCGCGATGTACGCAGCTCGACGAGGTTGTAGCCCTCGTTGAAGCGGAAGACCGCGAAGCCGACATACGCGAGATAACTGACGAGCAGCACGATCGCCAGCAGCGCGCTCACCGGCAGATCGAGTATCGGACGGAGCCCCTTATCTCCCGACGACACGAGAATCGTCTGTGCCACCGTCGGCAGACTGAGGCCAATCACCGCCAGCGCGAAGACCGTAGAATACTCGCTGGCGTTCTCCGCGCTGAACTTCATCCTCCCGTTCCGCGCTGCGCCAAAGAGTGTCGAGACGCCAAGAAACAGCAGCGAGTTGCGGATGATCACGCCAGCGATCGTGCCCTCGACGATGTCCGCCCCGTTACCGCTCACCGTCAACAGCACCGAGATGCCGATCGTCAGCTCGGCGACATTGCCCAGCGTCGTGTGCAGCAATCCACCGATAAACGGGCCAAGCAATTCCGCCAGTTCTTCGACGGCGCTCTCCACGAAGCCCGCCAGTGGGATCAGCGCCACCGCCGAGAGGACGAA
Source organism: uncultured Chloroflexia bacterium (assembly GCA_963785845.1). GTDB lineage: Bacteria > Chloroflexota > Ktedonobacteria > Ktedonobacterales > JADMIN01 > CAWAWP01. The sequence goes on from CAWAWP010000005.1 coordinate 269,175, forward strand.
TAGCGCGAACGGTGCGCTACGATCGTCGATCTCCAGCCCCAAAGTCGAATGCAAGAATGCGAGGACGGGTTCGTTGAAGATTACCAGTGGTATCGCCAGCAACAGCACATTGATCTTGCGTCTCAGAACCGACCCTTCCACAGACCGACCCCTCCTCAACTCTGGCGGCGCTCCCCGCGGGCATGCCTCTGGCCTGGCAGCCAGTCGACGGCTCAGCGCCAGTGTACACGAAAGCGCCGCGCAGTCCAACTACCTACCGCTCCATCCGTTCCGGCGACGCGTCCCCACTGTCTCGCGGCTTCGTGACGATCTCGAGTCCGCAAATGTCGGCCAGTGGCGGGCGATGTCCGCCTCGGCGCATACCTGATACGCCCCCGCGCGTGCTACACTGCAAGCGCCGGGAGCGATCCAACACCTCACTCTCTCCACCCGGCTCACCATATTCGCGCAAAATCGGCAGAAACGGCAGAAATCCTATGACGCAGCGGTTGCCGAGCCAGCCACGAAACCCTGGCAAATCCGTCTTTCGTTGCGTCGGGCCGCGGCAAAAAGTGAAAAAGCGGCAGAAACGGCAATATCGCTCGCCTGCACACTCGGCTGGCGTCCACACATCCTCTGGAGGCGTGCATGCCCATGTCTGGCGTTCTGCCGCGGCGGTCGGCCCGCTGAGCCGTGAGCGCGCAGCGCTATGCGCCCGTGCTACCAGGCAGGGGCGCGACGCTTCCGACAAGCGCGCCAGACGCCATCGACCTGCCGCGGTACCGTACGACGTCTTCTCCGAGCGGACACAGCAACGTTTCCCCGCCCCTAGGCCCATCCGGCGGACGCTCGTCACTGCCATGTAGACACCCACGTCCAACAGCCGCGGCCCCAGCCGCAAGCGAGTGAGACGGATATGACGCGCATCATCGTCACGAGCGATCTCCACCTCGGCATCACCCCCGAGGATGCCATCCGTGCGCTCGCCGCGCGCATCGCCGCTGAGCAGCCCGATCTCACCGTGCTTGCGGGCGATCTCGGCGAGCGGCTCGACAATTTCGTCCGGTGTCTCGGCATCTTCGCCGCGCTGCATGGGCAAGTGGGCGTGCTCGCCGGCAATCACGATGTCTGGGCTCGCCGTCGTCACACGAGCCAGGCGCTCTTCGAGAACGAGCTACCGCGTGCGACCAAAGAGGTTGGCTTTCACTGGCTCGAAGACGCCCTCTGGACGCAGAACGGCGTCGCGGTAGTCGGCAGCCTTGCCTGGTACGACTACTCCGCCGCCGATCCCGACCTTCCGCCCATGCCCGCCGCGTGGTACGCCGCCAACAAGGGCAAGTACAACATGGATGCTCATTTCGTCGATTGGCCCTGGACCGACGGAGTCGTTTCCAACCGCCTGGGCGAGAGCATCGCCACGCGCCTCGCCAGCGTCGAAGCCGATCCCACGCTCCATACCGCCATCGTCGTCACCCACGTTCCTCTGGTCGAGGCGCAGATCAGCCGCAGGCCGGGCGACTCACGCTGGGGCATCAGTAATGCTTACTTCGGCAACCTTACCACCGGCAATCGCGTCCTCGGATTCCCCAAAGTCGCTGCCATCGTCAGCGGCCACACGCACGTCGGTCGCGACGCCACCATTCCACATCACCTAGGCCCACTCACTGGCCGCGAAACCGTACACGTCTCAGTGGTTCCTAGCGACTACGGCGCACCCGCCTACATCGTCGTCGACGTAGTGGACGAGGCCATTGACGTACGCGTCGTCCCCGCCTCGGCCAGCACACTGGAGCGCGCCTCTGGCAGCGTGCGTCGCGCCCACGGCATCGCCCGGCGCAGCATGCAAATTGCGAGGAAACGGCTGTGGCCCAACTCAAAGTAATCGTGGTCGGTGGCGGCATCATGGGCCTCGCCAGCGGCGCAACCCTCGCTGCTCGCGGCGCGGCAGTCACCGTGCTCGAACGTTTCGCCATCGCCCACGATTGGGCTTCCTCGCATGGCCTATCCCGCGCCATCCGCCACGAATACGGCGCAGACGAGCTCTACGCGCGGATGGTCTCGCGCAGCCTCGTCCTTTGGGACGACCTCGCGCGCGCATCTGGGCGGACGCTCTATACTGAAACCGGGGTGCTCGCGCTGGGCCAGCCCGACGACGGCCACACCCTCCCAGGGTTCGAAGTCATGCGCGCCATGGGCTTGCCCGTCGAGTTGTTGACGTCCCGCGCCTGCGAGTCGCGCTTTCCCGCCTTCCGCGCGGGTGCGTTCGGCGCGATTACCTACAACGCCAGCGGTGGCATGCTCGCCGCCAGCGACTGCGTGCGCGCTTTCGCCGCGCAGCTTCAAGCCAACGGCGGCGTGCTCCGTGAGGGTGTCCGCGTCATGCGCGTCGAGCCGCGAGGCACGGGAGGGCGCGTATTCCTCGAGGACGGTACAATCCTCGATGCCGATCGCGTCGTCGTTACCGCCGGGCCGTGGATCCACGACGTCCTGCCGGATCTGCGCCTTCCCGTTCAGGCAACGCGCTCCCAGGTCTGCTATTTGGTGGGCCTCTCCGCCGCCGATTTCGGCATCGGGCGCTTCCCCGTCTTCCTCGTCGGCATGGCCTACTACGGCTTCCCGCTGCAAGGGCCGGGTTGGTTCAAGGTCGGTTGGCATGGTCGCGGCTCCGACGCCGATCCCAACGACCCGTATCCTCCAGACCAAGATCAAGTCGCCGAAGTCCGCGCCTTCCTGCGCCGTGTCATCCCCCTCGCCGCGGACGCCGAACTTGCGCTGGTCGATCGCTGTATGTACGACATGACACCGGACGAAGACTTCATCCTCGACCTCCATCCTGGCGGTTCAGGTGTAGTCATCGGCTCCGGCTTTTCCGGTCATGGCTTCAAGTTCGGCCCCGTCATAGGCGACCTGCTTGCCTCGCTGGCCCTCGGCGGCGATCCTGCATTTCCGCTCGATCGCTTTCGTCTGGCGCGCTTCGCCACTCCGGCGAATTGACAGCGTTCCATAGGCTCTCGTACGATACTTCTATGACCTCACACGGTGGCGTGTAGGTTGGACGTTGGCGAGTCGGTGCGCGAAGCTGCGCAATACGCTGCGGAGGCGGCATGGGCGACAACAAGCGCGCATCGCTGCGCACCCTCGGCATCATCTACCGTGAACACTCCAGCGATGCCGCAGCCCTCGCGCACGCCATCGAGGCCACCGCCCGCAGCCTGGGCCGCGACGCCTGGTTTGCGGGTCGCGAAGACGAAGCACTGATAGTCGAGCGACTCCCGGCAACCGATGTCGCCCTCGTGCTCGGCGGCGATGGCACCATCCTGTCAGTGGCACGCATCTGTGCGCCACTCGATGTGCCGATCCTCGGCGTCAATTTCGGTCGCGTTGGCTTCCTCACCGAACTGGAACCCGCCGAGGTCATCGAGAAGCTTCCACTGTACCTCGACGGCGACTATTGGGTCGACGAGCGTTCGATGCTCCAGGCGGAGGTCGAGATCGACGGTGCCTACAAGCGATTCGTCGCCCTCAACGACATCGTGCTCGTGCGCGGCGCGGAGCCTCGCGTCGTGCGCATCAAGGTCTGGATCGACGGCCACCTGTACAACACCACAGTCTCCGACGGCATCATCGTCTCCACGGCCACCGGCTCCACCGCCTACAATCTCTCGGCGGGCGGCCCGATTCTCCATCCACAGGTGCGTAGCTGCGTGCTGACACCGCTCGCCCCGCACCTGGCCGCCGACCGCTCGCTGATACTGGAGCCCAGCGCTGTGGTAACCTTCGATCTTGAACCGAACTCCTCGCCGGCGATCCTCTCCGCTGACGGCCAGATCAACATCGACATACCCGTTGGTACCCGTGTCACCGTCCACGCCAATGCCCACGTCACCAAATTCTTACGACGCCGGCCTCCCACCTTCTTCTATCGCATCCTCACAGCCAAGTTGAGAGACAACCTCTAAATGCTCCTCGAAATCTCCATCAACAATTTCGCCATCATCGACACGTTGAACCTCCGTGTCGGCCCACACTTCGACGTCTTCACCGGCGAGACTGGCGCCGGCAAATCGATATTGGTCGACGCCATCTCCGCGCTCGTCGGCGAGCGCACCCCTGCCGACGTAGTCCGCGCGGGCAGCGATCGCGCCGTAATCGAGGGCATCTTCGATGTCGCCCTCCTCCTCGCCGCCCCCGTGGACGAGACGTCCGGACCGCGACTCGCCCAACCCGCGGATGAGGTCACCGAGGCAGGCGGCGACGTCGAGACGGAGACGCTACCACGAATCCTCGCCGACCTCGGCATTGAAGCCGAAGATAACACCCTGATCCTCACGCGCGAGATTCTCGCCTCCGGTCGCAGCCTGGCGCGCATCAACCGCCGCGCCGTCCCGCTCTCTGCGCTCCAGCGCATCGCGCGGTTCCTGATCGACATCCACGGCCAGAGTGCCCACCTCGAACTGCTCCGACCCGAACGCCATGTCGATTATCTCGATCGCTACGCGGGAGTCGACGATCTGCGTCGCCAGGTGGCGCAACTGGTGGCTGAGTGGCGCGCCGCGCGCCGTGAGCTAGACCGGCTGCGTCACGATGAGCGCGAGATCGAGCGCCGCGTCGAGCTCCTGCGCTTCCAGGTGGACGAGATCGCGGCGGCGCGGCTCGTGCCCGACGAACTTGAGGAGCTAGAGGTCGAGCGACGCCGCCTTGCCAACGCCGAACGCCTCGGCGAGCTCTCGGCCAGCATCCATGCCGCGCTCGCGGGTGACGGAGACATCGACTCGCCCGGCGCGCTCGATCTCCTCGCGCAAGCGCAGCGCAGCTTCTCCGAACTTTTGCGGCTTGACGACTCGCCGCGCGACGCCCTCGGCACGCTTGAGCAGGCGACCTACCTCGCGCAAGACGCTGCCGACGCCGTGCGCACCTACGCCGACGCCATCGCCGCGGATCCAGCGCGTCAGGCAGAAGTCGAAGAGCGCCTGACCTTGCTCTCCAAGCTGCGCCGCAAGTATGGCGCGACGATCGCCGACATGCTCGCCTACGCGGAGGAATCCTCACGCGAACTTGATGCGCTGACCCACCGTGAAGAGCGCATCGCCGACCTTCACGCACGCGACGCCGAACTCAAGTCTCGCATCGGCGCCGTCTCGGCCCAACTCTCCGAGCGGCGCGCCGCGGCGAGTGAGCGACTCTCCGCCGCGATGGAGCGCGAGCTCGACGACCTCAACATGCGACGCGCGAAGTTCCAGGTGAGCCTCTCTCGTCGGCCCGACCCGGATGGCGTATCCCTCGCTGCAAGCCAGCGTCCAGAAAGCAAGACGGCCACTGTCGCCGACCCCGGTCAAACCTTCGCGTTCACCGCGACCGGTATCGATCATGTCGAATTTCTGATAGCGCCCAATCCCGGCGAGCCGTTCAAGCCGCTCGTCCGCATCGCCTCTGGTGGCGAGACCTCGCGCCTGATGCTCGCCTTGAAGACGATCCTTTCCAACGCCGATGTCGTTCCTACCCTCATCTTTGACGAGATCGATAGTGGCATCAGTGGGCGCAGCGGTCAGGTCGTCGGCGAGAAGCTCTGGCAATTGGGGCGATCGCATCAAGTCCTCTGCGTAACCCATCTTCCGCAGATTGCCGCCCTGGGCGACGCCCATTTCCGCGTAGCCAAGGCGACCCGTGCCGACCGCACCATCACTCGCGTCGAAGACCTTTCGCGCGCCGAGCGCGTCGCCGAGCTGAGCCAGATGCTTGGTGGGGCAACCACAGCAGCCTCGCGCGCCAACGCCGACGAATTACTTGACCGCGCCGACGCCTGGAAGCGCAGCGCTCTTGCCACGTCTCGCAGCGCTTAACACCGCCACCTTCGCTCGCCGGCCGACGAACGGGAAGTGGTTGGTTTCTCCAAGGATGACGCCAAGGGGCTCTGAGGCGCAAACGGCTAGATACCCCGGCTGAGTCGTGCCGCGAGTTGTGGCGAAAGGCCAAGCTCCCGAATGCGGCGCTGCGTCGTGGCCACGTCGTATTCCACGCGCCGAAAGTCAAAGCCTATTTCGCTGTCGTAAATCACGTACGATGCCCGTGGATCGCCATCGCGTGGCTGCCCCACACTTCCCGGATTGATGATCGCGCGATGCCCTTCCGGCAACATCCACAGTCCCTGCGCGGGAATCACGCGCTCGCACCGCGCCCACATCTCATTCGCGCCGCTAGGGGGGTCCATGCTTTCCAACATGCTCTGTGATGGGCCGCCTTCCCCCTGCATCGAAAGTGCGATCGACGCTGCCATCGCGTGATGATACGGCGCCGAAGCCGCCGGATGCTCGCCCGCTGGCTGTAAGAAGATCATGGGCAAATGCGAATGGCCCACCACACAGAAGATCGTCTCGAAGGCGGCGAAATTTGGCGCGGCAACGGTTGGCGTCGTCAGGTACTCCCAGATCGGGTTCAGCGGGCTGCCATGCGCCAGCGTGAAGTCTCCCACGCGCGTAATCTTCGGCAGGTTGCGCAAAAAGACCCGATCCTGCCGGCTCAGCCGGCTGCTCGTCCACGTCGCGGACTCTGCCGCGCCCTTGCCAAAGCCTTCAAGGTCGATGTTGCCCACCGCTGCCCAGTCGTGATTGCCTGGAATGCAGATCAGACACCAGTCGCGCACCAATTGGACGCACTCTTCCGGCTCGGGGCCGTATCCCACAACGTCGCCGAGACACCACCTCTGCGAGATAGATCCACCGTGCTCCTCACAGTAGCGATCCATATCGTCAAGGACGGCGTGTAGCGCCTCGGCATTGCCGTGGACGTCGGAGAGAATCGCGTAGCGCATCGGCTGGAGCACTCCACTACTGCGTCACCGCATAACCTTCTGGAACCTTCCCAGCGTTTCCCTGATCCTAGCGTAAACCGCATGCCGCTTGCCGCGGTCACGGTACTGCCTACAATATCGGGGCACACGCGCGGAGTCAAGCGAAAGCGAACTCTGTGCCACGCGGCGCCGCACCCGTCTCTGGTCCACGTCAGCCAACATTCCCGAAGCGTAGGAGTTTTGTGCTGCCAGCAGTAGTACGAAACGTACAGCGTAGAAAGTGACCCTCGTGTGTCGCCCAACGCTTCTACTAGCAGCGAAGATGCTCTACCAACCAACAATCTAGCGAACGTCACTTCGCTCAGGCATGCTATACTTGATGCAAAGCGCGTTCGGCATATACGAGGCCAAGGCAAGCGCACGCACCGCGAGGGAGGTGGAGTCTCTGGAGCCCGCAGATATGGCCCAAGCCATTGTAGATGCCTCGGCGGATAAGAAGGCCAGCGACGTCATCTTGCTCGACATTCGTGAACTCTCCGTTCTGGCCGACTATTTCGTCATCTGCACTGGCAATAATCCGCGGCAGATCAACGCCATTCGGTCGGCCATCGAAGATAAACTGAGCGAGTCCGGCGTGCATATGCGCGGCCAGGAGGGGAGTGCCGACAGCGGGTGGCTACTGCTCGATTACGGCGATGTCATCGTCCATATCTTCGGTCCGATGGAGCGCGAGTTCTACCGGCTCGAGCGGCTCTGGAGCGGCGCACCGACGGTGGTGTATCTGCAATAATTCGCACTAGTTTGGCGGGAGAAGGGTGACGGCGATGACGACGTTACGCAACCGGTTCTTCGTGGAGGGCATCGTCCTCGGCGGCATGTGCGGCATCGTGCTCGGCTCGTTGATCGCCTTCCAGGTGGGCAACGAGAAGGTGAGCGCTGTGCGCAAATATGTCGAAGGCGCGCTGCGCCGCGAGCCGACCGTGCGCCGCGACCTCCTCTTCCAATAGATCGGGCTTCTGCGAGGCGCAGACACTCCGCGGCGTTCGGTCCCCACACATCACGGCCCGCACTTCAAGTTGCAGGTGCGGGTCAATTGCTTTCCGCTTCGGGCTACAGCGTCTCGGTAGCTGCGACGGCCCCGCCTTGCCCTAGCCGCCGTTCCTCCCATAACCACGCCGCCACCGCTAGCGAGAGGCCGCACCCGAGGCCCGCGACAAGGCGCAGCAACGCCAAGCGCCACGCGGCTCGTTGCGCGACTCCGTCCACCACCGCGGCAGGTAACGACTCCGGAGCCGCGACGCGGAGCACCGTGCCACTTGGCGGGCTTACCAGTGTCCTGTCGCCGTTTGCCACGTCCATACGGATTTCCGCGAGCGCCGCGCTCGTCACACGCTCTGCGCCCGTCTTCGTCGCCCATTGCACCGTCAGCACGACCACGTCTCCCGTGTGCGTGGCTTCCAGCGCCCCTTGCAGGCGTCGGGCATCCACCGCCATTCCAGAGCCGCGCAAGCGTGCGGTCAGCGCGTCGAGGAAGCTCGACGACGTGGTCAACCCACTCGCCACCTCTTGCTCGGCCAATTCAGCGCGCGACCTCGCCACCGAATCATCGTAACTCGTCGCCCCCGTCGGTACGGCGTTGATCTGGAAGGTCACCGACTCCGTGAAAGGAGGCGAGGCGATCGAAGCAATTGCCGTCGCCGAGGCCGCGACTCCTACCAGGACGGCGACTCCCACCATAAGCCACCAGCGCGTGGCAAGCGCAGCGACCACCCGCCGAGTTCCGCTGGTTGTTTGACGCCGAGGGTGATCAACCATCACCTATACGTCCCGCCTCGCGCTCGCTTGCGACGGCAGCTCGGCCTTATAGATGCTCGGAGTGTGCGGCGTCGCATACTTCGCCGTAACCTCGTCTTGCAGCGGTCGTGCCTCATCCACGTGCATAAGTGGAACCTCGAAGGTAGCGGGCACGCGTATCTCGCTCTGTTGCTTCCCCAACTTTTCGTCAACAAAGCGGAGAAACCTGCGCGCAAAGCGCGCCGTGTCGAACTCCTCGGCGTGGCGGCGAATCCTCGCGGAGTCAAACTGCTCGTCGCGGAATCCCCGAACAGCATCTGCAAGCGCTGCCGCTGTCTGCTCGCGAAAGAAGACCCCCGTCTCGCCATCGCGCACCGTTGCCAGCGCCCCGCCAGCACCGAACGCGATCACCGGGCGCCCACATGCTTGTGCCTCCACTGGCGTAATGCCGAAGTCCTCTTCGCCGGGGAAGACGAAAGCCCGGCAACGGCTCATCTGCACCCGCACCTGGTCGTCTGGCAGACGGCCAAGGAAGGTCACGTTCTTTGCCGCCAACTTGCGCAGGCGCTTCTCGTCTCGGCCCGATCCGATGATGCGCAGCGGAAGGCCCAGCGCCGAAAACGCCTCAACCGCCAAATCGATCCGCTTATATGGAACGAGGCGCGAGACGATCAGGAAGTAATCGTCGTGATCCTGAGACACGTTGAACCGCGACGTTTCGACCGGTGGCGGAATGTAAACCGACTCACGCCGGTAATACTTGGCGATCCGCGCCATCACGGTCGGCGAGTTCGCCACGAAATAATCCACGCGCGCCGCCGTCACATAGTCCCACTGCCGCAGCCGCGTGATGAAGCGAGGCAGCACCGCCCGTGCCAGCCTTCCGAGCCGCTCGCGCTCGACGTAGTCCTCGTAATTCCAGGCCCAACGCATCGGCGTGTGGCAGTAGCAAAGGTGTAGCGTCTCCGGGCGCGTCATCACACCCTTCGCAAATGCGCTGCTGTCGCTGATCACCAGGTCGAACGCGCGGAGATCCATGCGCTCGAATGCCTGTGGAAACAAGCGGCAAAAATGGCTGGTGCCGCTTCTTCACAAGCGGCAAGCGCTGCATCGAGCTCGTGCGAATGTCAAACGTGCGGAAGCGACTATCGACACGATTCGGCGCGTAGATCGAGGTGTAGATCGGCGCCTCGGGAAAGATATCATGCAGGGCAAGCAGCACCTTCTCCGCGCCACCCATCTGATTCAGGTAGTCGTGTACCAATGCCACGCGCACCTGCCGCTCCTCTCCTGCTTCTCCCGCCATGCTTTGCGCGCCCTTGGCCAGATACTACTTAGTATGCCCTTAGTATGCCCCGCGACGCGTTAGCACTGCCGGTACCGTCTGCAAAAGGATCTGCACGTCGAGGCGCAAGCTCCAGTTCTCGATGTAGTAGAGGTCCATCAGCACCATCTCATTGAAGTCGAGATCGCTGCGCCCGCGCACCTGCCACAAACCGGTGATGCCAGGCGGCATCTCCAGTCGCGCCCGCTCCCACTCTTCGTAACGCTCAAACTCAGAGGGGAGCGGAGGGCGCGGACCGACGAGACTCATCTCGCCCTTCAGCACGTTCAAGATGTTTGGCACCTCGTCGAGACTGGTCTTGCGAATGAAGCGACCCACGCGAGTGCGCCGCGGATCGTCGCGAACCTTGGACTTGCCGCGCTCGTCGCCCTCCGTCGCCATGATGATCTGCTGATGCACGCGATCCGCGTCGACATGCATCGACCGGAACTTATAGAACGAGAACGGCTCGCCGCGGTAGCCTAAACGCGTCTGCTTGTAGAATACGGGACCTGGCGAGTCGAGCTTTATGGCGACGGCAATCAGCAGCCAGATCGGCGCGCCGATGACGATCGCGGCAAGTGCTCCCACAATGTCGATGGCGCGCTTGACGCCGTATTGCCATGAGTTCGTCAGGCTCCGTTTCAAGCCGATCAGCGGAATGCCCTCGACGGAATCTACATCGATGCGCGAGAGGCTTAACTCATAGAGATCCGGGACGAGCCGGAAGTTCGCCCCCGCTCGCTCGGCAATCCGCACGGTGCGCAGTATTTGCTGATGTTGGTGTGAAGGCAGCGCGATAATCACCTCGCCGATGCGGTTGTCGCGGATCACTCCATCGAGATCACCCATCGCGCCCAACGCCTTGAAGCGCCCGAAATCCGCTGTATCGTTCTCTTGATCGTGAATGAACCCGACCACGCGAAAGCCGAGATACGGACTTGCGGCGATCTGCTGCATCATCAGCTTCCCGAGCCGCCCTGACCCAACCACCAACAGGTTGCTCAAGCCTATGCCGCGCCGATACAAACTTGCGAGGATGCCAGAGACTAGTAGTCGCGCAAAGCTGACAAAGACGATGACGGCGATCCACACAAACGCCACGAGAGCGCGCTGCGAACTGACGAAGAGGTCGGTGTTGCTGAAGATGTAGGTGTACGCCGAGAACGCCGCGAAGGCGATCGTCGTCGAAGAAGTCACAATCCAAAACTGCCTAAACCATGTGCCTGTTGGCCGAAGACGATAGAGTCCCTTTACCGCGAAGATGAGCAGCAAGCCCGCTGTTGTGCCGATCTGCAACTGCTGGAACTGATTCACTGGCTCGAGGAAGAACGGACTACTGAACTGAACGCCGCGCAGCACAACAAATCGGAGATAATACGCGGCGAAGAACGCGACATTCAACATCGCCGCGTCGAGCACGAAAAGCACTGTGCGCCCGATCAGCAGCCGTGTGTCGCGCCGTCGCAGGCGTTCGTCCACACTATACACAGGCATCACCGGGCGCGCCGCCGCAACGGGCCACGCCGCCGGAGTCGAAACCTGCGCCGACGGGCTTGCAGTCGTCTGCGCGTGCTGCTGTATATCCACCGCGCTACCTACTCCGCTTCCCCACTCCAGAGCCTCCGCGCTCCGCCGCCTCGCGATAGACGTCCGCATATTCATCTGCCATTCGCGCCGGAGAGAATTTGCGCGCCCACTGTGGCCCGACCTCCACCATCCGCAGGCGCATCGTTGGATTCGCTAACACTTCACGCATGGCGTGTGCCAGCGCATCCTGGCTGCCTGGATCGACCAGCAGCGCCACATCCCCTCCCGCCTCAGGCAAACTGGAGACATTCGACGTTACCGTCGGCGTGCCGCATGCCAGTGCCTCGACGACCGGGAGTCCAAATCCCTCATATATGGACGGATATACGAAGAGATCAGCGCAAGAATACCACAACGGTTGATCCTCGCGGGAAACATAGCCCGCAAAGCTGACGCTCCGTTCCAGGCCCAGCGAGCGTACGCGGTCGAACACCTCTTGGTAGTACCAGCCTTTGGCGCCGGCGAGAATCAACGGCGGCGCATCGGCGTCGAGCGCGCGCAGTGTCGCGTACGCCTCGATCAAGGTCAGCAGATTCTTGCGCGGCTCCAACGTGCCAAGGTACAGGATGTACCGCTCGGGCAGGCGCAAACGAGCGCGAAAGCTCGCCCGTAGAGCGGGGTCGATCACCGGCTGATAATCCGCGTCGATCGCCGGATAAATCACCCGCACGCGATCACTCGGCGCGGCGAACCGCTCGACCAAATCGCGTTTCGTCGACTCCGCGATGGTGACGACGAGCGTCGCTCGCCGCGCGCTCCGCGTGGTGAACGTGCGCTGGTAGGCACGCCGCGTCGGGCGAAAGTACTGTGGGTAGTGTATGAACGCCAGATCGAGGACGGTCACAACCGAAGGGCATGGCAACCGCAGCGGCAGCACGTTCACCGGTGAGTGAAAGACATCGACATGACCCCGCCGCAACTCCGCCGGCAATTGTGTCTGCTCCCAGAGCACACGCTGCATCGGGCGTCTCGTGGGCATCGATCCCGCCACTGCCTCGATTCTTCCAGATGCAGTAAGCGCCTCGACCGTCGCGGTCCCAATCGCCGCGCGGTTGACGAACACCGTGTAGTGCTGTTGCGCGGCGCTGCGGCTGAGGCCATCGAGAAGCGTATACGTGTAGCGACTAACCCCCGCATTGCGATAGGTTTGCTCGAAAGACACGAGATGTGCATTGATCCCGACACGTAATTGCTCGCCGTTCATATGCTCAGCCTCGTTCCTCGGCAGGTGGATGAATCCAATGCGCGAAGTGCACGCGGTGCTATCGTCCGCGTCTCATGCTAATGCCCACGTCTACTCCGCCCGGCGGACAACGCGCCGTGCCAGCGGCAGACTGACTGACCAACCGGAATACAAGAGTCTGCGATAGACCGCGTCATAGGGGCCCACCCAACTCGACTCCGCCGGTCCGAAACCCTGCTTGAATTGCGCGATGCCTTCGTTCAATCGCCCATTCAAGTCGTAGGTCTCGTAGCCCGCGCTCTTCATCTCCCGTATGGCGTGCCACTTCAGCAGATAATTGCTCTTGAAATCCTGACCGGCATCCGCGACCCCCCCGTAAAATTCTACGGCCTGCCGCCCCGCGCAGACGAGCCACAGAAACGAGAGCGGCGCTCCGTGACGTAGCGCGACGTAGAGAAATTGTCGCTCGGTGGGATATTGGCTAAACAGGTTGTCGTAATACGCCTTCGCATGAAGCCCGAAGCCCGCGCGCCGCGCCGTCTCCTGATAGACCGCGTAACACTCTGCCAGATGTTCGCCCGTGCTGTCTCGAACGATTTGTGTCTCTTCACGCTCGGCTTTTCGGATGTATTGCCGCGTTTTCGAGCGCATCCCCGCGAGTATCTCATCCTCGGACTGCCGCAGGTCAATCGTGTAGGTATCCGTCACCTGCACCGCGTCGCGGCTCCTCGTGAACCCGACCTCCACAAGCGCGTTCGTGGTGCCCGCGGGCCACGCCGGGTCAACCTTCCAAAAAATGGCATGGTCCGCGCGCGCATGTCGCCGTATCCCGCGAGCGAGCACACCTAGCGCCTCAGCGTCTCCTGGTGCGACGACTGGGCCGCGTGGTGCATAGAGCATCGATACTGGTAACCCGCGAAACGGTCGGGTTAGCACCTGAGCCCCTGCCCGAAACGCACCATCGTCGAAGACCGCGTATCGGTGCGCGCGCCAACCGGCACCGCGCTTCACCTCGCCCCAGCCCCAACACTGCAACGGGTGCCCAAATTCGTGGTCCGCCACGGCAAGATCCCATCCTGCGGCATCCGTCACTTCGCGCAGTTCCACGGGAACCTGCTCCTCCACCCTCGCCCCGTCAACACCTTCGACCGCATGCCAGTCCCTGAACACGGCTGGCGATTGCGCTTACCCTCGCGCCACATAATGTGCTCTGAAAGCGTCGCACTGGCATTCGCCACGGATCGATCGCGTCTGCTTCGACACGCCAGCAGAAATGTAGCATATTCTTCCCGCTGAGTCTCCCACCGTAGCCAGATAGGCCGTGAAGGCTCTGAAACACGCTGCACAAACCGCAGTGACGGCGGCGTTGGAGACCGTGACCGGTGGGCTGGCCAGCTTGTAGGCGGGTGAGCGCTTCACCGCACCCACCGTACGGGCAGGGGATCGGCGTTTGGATCGTGAAGGCGTCTGTGGAGGTTGTGCAAGAGAGCGTCGTCGGTTGGCTCGCCGTGCTGTGGACATGGGAGCTGGATGGCACACTGGAGTACAACATCGCGCCGGAGTACGTGGAGTCAGTGGCCGAGGTCATGGGATACGACGGCGAGCCGCGCACATTGATCGAGGCGCTGGTGGCGGCGGGCTTCGTCGATGAGGTTGTTGAGAGGCAGCTCCTGCTCCACGATGGGAACGTCTATGCGTACCCTCCGACGCGCGTCTACGGCGAGTGCCCCAGCACCTCATCCGCACTCGGCTGAGCGAACGCGGCCCCATCAACCTGGCGCTCGCGCCAAAGCGGCAGCGCGAGCGCCGCTGCGAGTACGAGCGCCGCGCCCAGCGCGATTAGCGCCACAAGGAGGTCGGGCTTGAGCGCCATCAAGAACAGCACCCACACGGCCAGGACCGGTCCGGTGATGTTCCATGTGCCCAGTACCGGATCGTGGATCAACATCCACAACTCGGGGGTGAGCGCTTCTGCCGGCGCTTCGTGTGCCGCACGGTGAATCGCCGCTGCACGCGGAGCGCCAATCGCGATGCCGAGCACCGGCATGAGCAAGGTGATGCCCAACGCCAGCCAGATCCATGCCTGGTCGAAGAGCTCCGCGGTGGTGGCCATGTAGACGCCCCCGGCGAGGATGAGCACGAGCGCGACGGGATGGAGCTTGGTGCCCATGGCCCCGACGCTACTGATAGCGCTGACCTGATCGGCGCTGCGCGCCCGCTTACGCGCAAGATAGCTGGCGGCGTCGATGCCCAACGCTACAAACAGCGTCACCACGCCGACGACGTGGACGAACAGCGCCTGGTGATACCACATCGACTCGGTCTCCTTTCTCTCCAGTCTCCCGCATGCGCGGAGGCGACGACTCACGATGCCATCTCTATGTTGGACCGACCACCGAATACCGCCCACGGTCGACGGCAGCCATCACACTGGGTGAGGGCGAGGCGCGCATATCCCATGCCGTGTCGCGCGCCGTAGACCCTGCCATGCTCCGAAACCGTTTCGGTCGCTGGCGGCGCTTGCCCTGCCGTGCGTGGCATCTGGATAGGTGACAACGCTTCCGGGTCACACAGCCAGAGCGAAATATGCTCCGGCTGCATCGTCCGCTGCACGGCCTCTAGCAAGTGATCCATCAGCGCCTCCAGGTCCACCTCCTCGCGTAGCACCGCGCCGAAGGCTCCCATTGTGCGGGCCGCGTCGTATTTGCTGCGGTAGAAGCGTCGGTCGATCAACGTCTGGAGAGCGCGGCGCAGCGGCTGGAAGAGCGCCGCGACAAACAGCGTCGTGGCAACGATGACCACTGGTTGATCTGCCCCGACCGGACCGGCGATGACGCCAATCACAGTCCGTGCTCCTACCACGCCGCCGAAGTACACGGTCGCCAGGATCGCCGTCAAGGCGCCGTAGACCAGCCCGCGATTGATAAGGATGTCGATCTCGTAGAGCCGGTAGCGTTCTATGGCGATGAACAAGGTCACCGGGAGTACGAGCACCACGCCTCCAGCGGCAAGAAACGCGAACGGTGCGTACAAGGTTTTGCCGAGAGGCGTGCTCGCCGAAGGGAGCCAGAACGCCTGATTGACTGCGATCACCGCCGCGAGACCGAGCAGGACCCAGCGGGTTTGCTGGCGCTGCATCGGCGTGGATACACGCCGATAGCGATAGATCTGGCAGCCGAGGGCCGCCCCGAGAAAGAGCGGGTATCCCAACGAAGGGAAGGCAAACCCAGGCGCCGCGCGCACGACGGCCGCCCAAGGGATGCACCCCAGTAGCAGTGTCCAGGACCACCAGGGCACGAAGTGTCCGCTCGGGAAAAGGAGCAGCACGGCGACGGCGATGGCGAACAGCACAGCCGCTAAAGCAACCGCGAGTCCGATGGCGAGTGGCGAGCCGGACGGTGCGGTGTTGAGGAATGCCGTGGGTCCGACGTTCCCGGCGCAATAGGCGGGGGCGAAGAGCGAGACGAGCAGCACCGTCCAGTCGTCGCTCCGGCGCGCGAAGAGCACGAGTGCCAACACTGCGGAGACCACCATCGCTAGGCTGCCGAAACCAACGGCGACCCAGGCATAGGCATCAAGCGAGATGCCCGCCTGGCGCAGAGCCAGCACAGCGCCTGGGTTCAGTTCGATGCTCGCCGTGTCGGGATGCTGGAAGGCGGCAAGTTGGGCGGGAAGCGACGCGGCGAACGCGCCTACAATCCACACCATGGCGACTGTCCATCCTATGCGTGCGGCCAGCAGCCACCGGCCGTCGATGACTCGTCGCCTGGTCGGTGTGCGCCCGTCGGATTTGCCCCATCGCTGCCGCAGCGAACTGTCGACTCATGACGCCTGTGCCTCGCCTTCCCTCGTCGATCGCGTTTGCGTTCTTCTACCTCCAGAACAGGCGCCGCGCGCTCCGTTCGGGCAGGGATCAGCTATACCTACCGTGGGGCGTTCGCGGGCGAATTCCCTGATGTCCCCTCCGGAGCGCCACTTCCTCGATTCCGCCCCAGTCCTCGCCTGAGGCGGAGGAGTTCAAGTGCCAGCAAGCGATGGCTCTCAAACTAGCGCGCCAGAATCTCAATTCCCACGTCCGCCGAAAAGCACTCGGGGCGCAGGGGGACGCGCCTGTTCTGATATCACCGCACGTGCTCGCCATAGCCCGCGACGGTCACGGCGTTGCCTGCCATGTGGTCGCTCGACCACCATCTGGGCGCCGCATGCCGTTCGTGCGCCCTATGTGGTCGGTGAGCACGAGGTGGCCGCAACAGCCTGCCAGGTCGGGCGCTGTACAGCCAGATGGGGTGCACAATCCCCAGCACAGCAGCCCCTGCTATGGCTCATCGCTCCCCATGCTCCCCACGGGCACCGGCACCTCGGCGCCGATGATCCTTGCCGTCCGCACATACTGCCAGGTAGCAAAGACCACCAAGGGCACGAGCATAACCATGCCGCCGATGTTATCGCCAATCGAGGCAGGATCGTCCGCCTCCAGCACCACGCCGAGCACCTGCGCCGCTAGTGCCACTACGGTCAGCACCACGGGGACGAGACTACGGCGGTTCCGACTCCATGTCAGATACCATCCGACAGCGATCAACCCGATTGCCAGCAGCAGCAGATCATCGATCTTATCGGGGACATCGCCTTCGGGGATAGCATCAGTTCCCATTCCTATGCCAATGAAGAAAAGAAACGCGGCCATCATGAGGTTGTAACCACGATAGGCGAGTTGCGTCGGAGTCACGGAACGATACCTCCTCAGTGCATGGAACACTGGTCGAGCCCTGCCCTGGCCAGCACGGCGTCAGCCTCGAGATCGCTGCGGCCGGTAGCTACCAGCATGAGACTTACGTACGTCTACAGGCCACCAGGTCGTGGGACCGACTACGGGTGCCGCGTGCCTGGTTGTCTTTAGAATCACCTCCTATTCGTTATAATACGACTCTACTCAATAGTGAGGTATACTTGATGGCATGGACAATGTCAAGCGCCAATACCGCTCGCCGCTGCGTGCCGAGCAATCTGAAGCTACGCGCCGCCGCATCCTTGAGGCGTCGCGGAGGCTCTTTGCGCGCACGGATTACCAGGACGCCACCATGGAAGCGCTGGCCGAAGAAGCTGGTGTTGCAGTGCAAACGCTGTATGTCGCCTTCGGGTCCAAGTTCGCGCTCGCGTGCGCGGTGTGCGACGATACGCTAGAGCGTGCGGGTATCCCAGAGCAGGTTGCGCAATTCGCCCGCGCCACCGATGTGGATCAGGCGCTGCAGTTAGTCGCACGGGTCAACTGCCGCGTAAATGAGCATCTGGTGGACGTTCTCGACCTGCTCAATGTCGCCCGCGTGCGCGAGAGTCGGCAGGCCGCCGACGACGCGCGTGCTCGCGATCTGGCAGGAGTCGTCGCCATGCTGATCGCATCACCACGTCGCCGGCAGGATCTCTCAGATGCGGAAGTGCGTGACGTGTTGCTGGCGCTGACCGCACCCATGCTCTACCGGATGCTCGTCAAAGAAAGTGGCTGGACGCCGCAACGTTACGAGCAGTGGCTCAGCGACACGCTGGTCTCAGCGCTGTTGAACTGACGCTGGTTGGTCACGGTGGCGCGGCGAAGAGCGCCAAACCGGCAACCGAGCAATGCAGATGTGCCAGGCCCGTAGCCGGCGCATGGATACCGGATCCAAAGATGGCGTGGGCCGGACCCGGTATCGTTATAATCATCAGCTGTCATGTGAAGTGGGCCAGCGCTCGAGTCAGATGATCGACCCGTACGTTCGTCTGTACGGGGAAACGCAAAGCGGTTGGCATCGGCCCCCAGGTTGTCGGCCAACTCGTACTTCGAGGGTAAGGCATGCCTCGGGGCAGCGCAGCGCATTCCCGGCAGCTAGTCGAAACTGGCGGACGCGGAAAGACGCAGCGCGAAGCAGTACGACCCCGAAGGCCACCGGGATGCTGAGGAGTGCCGCGGCAGCGCGCCCGTGCCGCGAGATTGCCATGGCGGCTCTAGCCTATTGAGATCTGCGGCGTCGTCTGCGCTGGCCTCATGCACCTTCGGGAAGGCGTCGCCGGCCACGCTCCTGCCAATGTACCTTGCCGTTCTCTACCCCTCGGCGCATCGCGTCAGCGCCCGCCGTAACGCCAACAGAGAGCATGACCGCCAGTGAGAAGACCAGCACGGGGCCGATGCGCTTGAACCACGGCTCGCCCAAGAAAGGTTGACTCGGTGCGATCGGGCGGCGGCGCAGCATCCGCTTTGTCCGCGGCGAACGACGCGACGAAGGCCGAGACCGAAGTACTGCGGCCCGTCGCTGGTCCGCGTGGCATCGCTCGGCGTTTGAAGACAGAGAAAAGGTACCAGAGCGAGGGCACTACTATGGCGAGGCCGATCAACGTTGCGATGAGCATGGGGCCGAGCACAGATGCAGGGCTGGCTGCGTTGTCGACGGTGACATCCGGAACGATGAGATGGGGCCATTGGGCCGTGCCCCAGGCAATGAACACACCCGCCGTGGTCGCTGCTACCAGGATCCGGGCGACTAAGTAGGCGCTGCGCACGAGCGCCCCGACAGTCGCCAAGCCGAGCACCAGCGTCCCAATGGTGAAGGGAAGTGCCCCGCCGATCAGCCCCTGCCAGAGGACCGGTGCCTCGCCGATCGCCAGCACGGCGGCCAGGGCGCCGAGAGCCGCCGTGACGGCTCCCGACACAAGGGCGCGCCCGCGGAAGGTGCCCGCGAGAGCCTCGTCGTGTCCGGAACGTGCGTCGACCGTGAGGTAGGTCGCGGAGAGCACCGCGCAGAGCCCGACGGCGAATGCCCCGCAGGCGAGCGCGAACGGGGTCGTCCAGGTAGTCCAGATGTTGGCCTGCACCTGGAAGGGTGAGCTGGTGACGCGGATGTCGCCGCTGGCGAGCGCGCCGGCCACCGCGCCGAGGAAGAACGGCGTGATCAGGCTGGCGACACCGAAGACGTGGCCCCAGCGCATGCCGGACCCGACCTCCATGCCATAGTTCGAGCGGAAACCGAAGGCGGCGCCTCGCAGGACGATGCCGCAGAGGGCGAGCGTGATCGGGATGAAAAGCGCCGTCGAGATACCGGCGAAGACGGCGGGGAAGGCCGTCCAGGTGACGACGAGCACGAAGATCAGCCAAACGTTATTGCTCTCCCAGACGGGTCCCATGCCGCGAGCGATCGCCGCGCGCGTGCGCGCCGCCGCGGGTCCTCGTGCCAGCAGGTCCCAGAGGCCGCCGCCGAAGTCGGCGCCGCCAAGTACGGCATAGGCGATCAGGGCAATGAGCAGTAGGGCCGCGCTGATCGCGGCAAGCGTAGACTGGGACATGGGCCGCTCCTGTGACTGGCATCGGGTGCCCGACACGGTTGCCGGTCGCCGCCAGCCGTGCTATTCCACCGCCACGGGCTCCGGCACCGGCGGGGCGAACACCTTGGGCTCATGCGCCAGGCGCAGCAACAACGCGACGGTCGCCGTCCCCAGCGCCAGATAGATGGCGAGGAAGACGAAGAAGAAAACCGCCGAGCCGGGGTTCGTGGTGACGCCGTCACTCGTGCGCATGATGTTATAGATGATCCAGGGTTGCCGTCCCAACTCGGCCGCCACCCAGCCGGCTTCGAGGGCCACGAAGACGAGTGGGCAACACACGATCAGGACCCAGAGCAGCCAGCGATTCGTGGGTACCGCCTTCTTCTGGCGCCAATACGCGAACCAGAAGACGAGGGGCACGAGCAGGAAGAGCCCGCCAAGCGTCGCCATGGTGTCGAAAGCGATGTGCGCGATCGGCACCAGCACCGGGCCGGGCCATGTGCTCTGTGCGTACGCATCCATGCCGGTGACCGTGGCGTCGAAGTGGTTGAAGGAGAGGAAGCTCAACATACTGGGGATGGGGATGCCAAAATAGATCTGTTGCGTCGAGGTGTTGACCCAGCCGAAGAGCACCAGCGGCGCGTGGGCCGTGGAGTGGAACAGGCCTTCGATGCTCGCCAGCTTCTCGGGTTGGTTGCGCGCGAGCGCCTCCCCGATCCAACTGCCAGCGATCGCTTGCGGGATGATCATCACGGTCGCTAGGATCATGCCCAGTAGCACACCCCGCCGGTGGTACGCGTCGTGGCGCCCCCGCAACAGCCCGACTGCGTACACCGCGGCCACGGAGAATCCGGTGACCTGATAGGCGGCGACCAGCATGTGGGTCGCCTGCGAGGGCGCCATGGGGTTGAACATCGCGGCGATCGGGGCGATGTTGACGGGCTTGCCATTGACGAGCTGGAACCCGGTGGGCGTGTTCATCCACGAGTTGACGGCAAGAATGAATTGCGAGGCGAGGGCGCCCGTGATCACGACGGGGATCGAGACGAGCCAGTGGGTACGCGGCGAGAGGCGATCCCACCCGTAGAGGTAGAGGCCGAGGAAGATCGCCTCGAGGAAAAAGCAGAAGCCTTCTAAGGTGAACATCAGCCCGAAGATGCTCGATCCGAAAGCCATGAAGCGCGGCCACAGGAGCCCGAACTCGAAGGAGAGGGCCGTCCCCGAGACCGCGCCGACAATGAAAAGGATGCCCGCGGCCCGACTCCAGCGGCGCGCTAATGTGTACCATACCGTGTCGCGACGTCGTAGGCCGATACCTTCGGCGATGCAGAACATGACCGGAAGGCCGATTCCTACCGCGGCGAAGACGATGTGGAACGCGAGCGAGGACGCCAGCGACGCGCGCGCGGCAACGTCTGAGGTCATCGGGCATCTCCTCACGCATGGCGCCCATCAAGTCCTCGTCTCGCGGCGAGGCATCCCCTTCGGGCTGGGCGCCTGCGACGTTTCGAGCGGGCCTTGTGCCTGCCCATCATCTTCCCGGTTTCCCGGATTTCCAACGCCTCGAACTAGGCGTGGCGCCGACACCAAATCTCCGTGCGGTCAAAATCATGAGCAATGGTGCCTCGGCTGCTTCAGTTCGCCGACCCGGCAGGCTCGGGCAAGCGTCCGTTCGCGTACGCGTCGGTGGTGACTGCGGTGCCCATTCGTTGCAGGATGTGATCGCCGACGCGCAGGGCGTTCGCCATCGCCGTGAGCGCGGGATTTACTGCGCCGATGCTGGGGAAGAAGCTCGTATCGACCACGTAGAGATTGTCCACTTCGTGCGCCTTGCAGGTGATGTCGAGTACCGACGTCTTGGGGTCGCGGC
Source organism: uncultured Chloroflexia bacterium (assembly GCA_963785845.1). Taxonomy (GTDB): domain Bacteria; phylum Chloroflexota; class Ktedonobacteria; order Ktedonobacterales; family JADMIN01; genus CAWAWP01. Next base: position 290,995 of record CAWAWP010000005.1, read on the forward strand.
CGAATCGGCAGGTGCCGGCCTGGTGCCCGACTCCCGCGATGGGGATCTCAGTCTGGAGGTAGAGGTCGCGCGGGATAAGGTGGTGTGACTCCATCCCCAGTTTCGGCAGCATCGATTTCAACTTCTCGTACAGTCGATCCGCGGACTCCTGGTTGTTGTTGGCGGCATAGCTCAGTTTGATGGCCCCCTGCGCGTCCACCGTCACGCGGTTCTCCGGGCGTGGAAGGTCCTCGGTGGAGAGCCAGAAATCGACCGCGTGACGAGCGACGTCGGAGAGGCTCCAGGTCGGAGCGAGTTTGGTCAAGCGCGGCTTCTCGCCGCGATACATCGGCGCGACCGACTTGCCAGTCATCTGGATGTTGCCCATCGGGTACTCGAAACCATCCACGCCATGCAGGTAGAAGTCATTCAGCCCCAGCGTCTTCTCGAAAGTCGTGTCGTTGGCTTCGGTCGAGACGGCGAGCACGGCGCGGCTGTTGTGGAACATGTAGTTCCGCCCAACCTGATCAGACCCGTTAGCCAGACCGTTTGGGTGCCTGTCGTTCGCCGACATCAACAGGAGCTTGGCCGAGTTCGCGGCGCCGCACGAGACAACGACTATGTCTCCCTGATAGATCTCGCGCGAGCCGTCATGCTGGACCACGACTTCGGTCACTTCGCGTCCGGACGCGCTCGTATTCAGCTTGACGACCGGAGCGCCGGTCACCAGCGTTACGTTGGGGAACGCAAGTGCAGGGCGCACGCATATGACCTCGGCGTCAGACTTGGCGTGGACGAGGCAGGGGTAGCCGTCGCAGGTCTTGCAGCGGATGCAGGTGCTGGCGGCGCGGTGCCGCTCGTCGAGCAGAATGCCGCAGGGCGCATGGAAGGGATGGTAACCGGCCTTTTGCAGATCGTCAGCGAGCTGCTGCATGCGCGGCTCATGGCTCACGGCTGGGAATGGATACGGGGCGCTGGCGGGGGGATCTGTGGGGTCCTCGCCGTGATGGCCGTGAACCTGGTAAAGCTGCTCGGCCCTGGTGTAGTACGGCTCCATGTCCTCGTAACGGATGGGCCAAGCAGGCGAGACGCCGCCGTGGTGCCGCAGCTCGCCGAAGTCCTCTTTGCGTAACCGGTAGAGCGCTGCGCCATACATTTTCGTCGCGCCACCAATATTATAGTGGACCTGCGGCTGGAAAGGTCTGTTCTCGGCGTCGTACCAGGTGTCTGGCGAGATGTAGCGGTTCTTGACGAAGACCGCCTCGGCATCCCAGTTCTCCAGCTCGCGCGGCAGGTAGTCGCCGCGTTCGAGCAACAAGATGCGCTTACCCGATGGGGCGAGGTGATAGGCGAGCGTTCCGCCTCCTGCGCCGGTGCCGATGATGATCACGTCGTAGTGGTTCTCGGAAGCCATATGGCGCTCCTTCGTCAGAGGTGCATGAAGATGTCAGTATGCCTACTTGGCTTATCCAAGGGCTCGTCGCGTTCGTTGGCTGCGGCGGCATGTGCGGGCGCAACATCCCCAACGCACCTTGCCGCTTGGTTCGCGAACGCGCAGGTCTCAAATTCACGGTGGCATGCAGCGGGACGTTGCCTACCCGGCGGTCGGCGCCGTCTGGCGGTCAGGCGTCGGACTCTGCTGCTCGCTTTGAGCGGGCGCAGGCAACCCGAGGATCCTAGCCTTGGCGGCGGCCAGATTCTCCCTGATGTAGGGAAGCTGCACAGTGTCGACCGGGGCGAACAGATCGGTGATCCAATCCAACCCGACGCGCACCTTGTCTGCGAAGGTGGGCAGCTTGGCGAGGTAGATCGCACGCCACGCGAACCACGCCGGCAGACCAGAGAGCCGATAGTTGCCGATCTGGGCAACGGCTTGCCGGTGCCCCAGGCTCGCCAAGCTGCCAATCGGCTTATAGGCAAAGGTCTTCACCCGATCCGAGCCGCGGATCTGGGCGATGATGTTGGCCGCCGCCACTGGTCCCTCGCGGATCGCGTTCTGCGCGGTGGGAGCGTAGGTGCCCTGCCCGTCCGGGGTGGGTACGGCGGAGCAGTCGCCCAGAGCGAAGATCGTTGGATGTCCGAGCACCTGCAACTGGCCATTCACCTGGAGCGCGCCGTGCCTATTCTTGGGGAGGTCAGCACTCTCCAGCGCCGGATTGACTTTGATGCCTCCGGTCCAGATCACTGTGCGCGTCGGGATGACTTCGCCGGTAGAAAGTGTCGCGCTCCGCTCCGTAACGGCGGTCACGCCAACGCCGAGGCGCACGTCGATCGACCGCGTGGCGAACTTCTCCAACACATATTCACCAAGCCGAGGGTCTACCTCTGCGAGCAGCCGAGTGCCGTGGGGGGCGAGGATGAAGCGCAACTCCTCGCGCCGGATGTCGGGGTAGAAGTGCAATGCGCCATGGAGCAGATCTTCGAGCGCGGCGATGCCTTCGACACCCGAGAAGCCGCCGCCGGCCATCACGAAGGTGAGCAGCTCCTGACGACGCTCTGCGTCACGCGTGGTGTTGGCCAATTCAAGCATACTCAGTGCGCGATTGCGCAGGCGGAACGCATCCAGCAGATCTTTGAGGCCAATGCTATATTCCGCGGCGCCTTCGGCGTGCGCGAAGTTGGTGACCGCACCCAGAGCGATCACTAGATAGTCGTAGCTTGATTCTGCGATTGAACCATCGAGCAGCGTGCCCCGCACCGTCTTGCGCGCCACGTCGATGCCCTCGACCGTTGCCTCGCGGAAGCGGGCTTTCTTGAGGAAGGCACGCACCGGCGGCACAGCATGCCGCGGCTCGATGGTCCCGCCTGCGACGTCGGCGAGCATGGGAGTGTAGACCACGAAGTTGGTGTCGCTAATCAGCTCGATGTCGATGTCGTCGTCGAAGCGGAAGGCGCGGTCGAGTCGACGCGCGACTTCGATCCCACCGAATCCACCGCCCAGCACTACTATCCGTTGCATAGATGCGCTCCTTGCGGTCCTCTCCTGCGGTGCTTTAGCGAACAACAGCGAACAACGCCGCAGCGGTCAGAGGCCGACGCTCGACTGCATCAGGCCGCCGTCGATGAAGTAGGTGGTCGCCGTCCCGTAGCTCGCCTCGTCAGACGCGAGCCACGTGATGAGCTTGGCGATCTCGGAGGGATCCGCGACGCGCCCGATCGGAATCGCCGCGTCGAGCTTGGCCTTCTCCTGCGGGTTGGCCAGCGTGGCGGCATCGATGGGCGTATTGACCGCGCCAGGGCCGACGCCGACGACCGTGATTCCGTGGTGGGCCAGTTCGACGCCTGCCGTGCGCGTAAGCATGCGGACGCCACCCTTGGCGCAGCCGTAGGCAATGTTGCCGGGCATGGGCCAGTCTTCGTGGACCGACGAGACGTTGATGATCCGACCGCCACCCCCTTGCTTGATCATCTGCTTAGCGGCGCACTGCGTGCCGAAGAATGCGCTCTTCAGATCGACGCCGATGACCAGATCGAACTGATGCTCCGTGGTGTCGAGGAGCGAGGTGCGGGTTTCCATGCCAGCGTTATTGACGAGCACATCCAGCCGCCCGTACGCCTGCACGGTCTTGTCAATGAGCGTCTGGAGGTCCGCCACCTTAGAGACGTCCCCCTGGACGATTTGCGCCTTGCCGCCCGCCTGTTGAATCTGGTCCAGCGTGCGTTCCGCCGCGGCCTGGTTTCGGTGGTAATTGATCGTCACAGCGGCGCCGGCAGCGGCCAGTGTGACGCTGACGGCGTGTCCGATGCCGCTGTCTCCGCCGGTCACAATCGCCACCTTATCGGACAACAACATGGGCCACATAGCTGTTCCCTCTCAATCTGCGCGACTTATCCATCCAACGTTCACCAAGGCTGGAACTGGAACGCACACGAAGTCTGCTCGCATCGGCAGGGTGCAACGTGAGCATCGTCGGGCCAACCCGCGCCACGTCGGTGGGCGTTCAACGCGACCTTGTGGCCGCGGGCAGCCAAAGACCCTCACGCAGTGTCCGACCGCACGGATCTCGCCGCCCGTACACTCGGCAGTGTGTCGGAACGGCATGTGCAACGGACCAATACGGAGACGCCATTCGCCGTTTGGTCTTCGCGCGGGATATCGCGCGCTGCCCAACTGATTCAGTCGCCGCGGTACGTAGGCGCCATCATCAGTCCTGTGTCGGCATTGTGAGCCATCGGGCCGTTCCCGTGACGGTGCTGTGATGGTCGATGATTACCTTAGCTGACCACCGATTCCTTCACACCGCCTTGGAGACGAGTGCGCGTAGTCAGTCGTCGCCTAACCCTCAAGGGGGGTAGGTTACCCGTCCTGGCGTGCGGTCCGGACGATGCAAAGACATCACGTTGAAGGCCTTAAAGTGCCTTCCCCACGCCATCCGAAGCAATCGCCTAGACAGGCTTGGCACGGACGTTGCACATGATTTCCTAGACGGCGCCTAGAAGCGTGGCGAGCGCGTGAACGGCGACGTCGAGACGGCCGACAGTTCGGCCGGGCGCAAAGTCCATTAGGAGGGACATGCATCATGAATGAGGCAGGATACGGGAGAGGCGCAGACTACGGAAACGTCGGCAACGGGTATGACGTCCTTCGGCAAATCCCGGAAGGCACGACGGTTTACGACGTCAATGGGGAAAAGATTGGAACGGCCTCGGGGTTTGACTCGCAGACCAATTCGCTGATCATCCAGAAGGGGCTGTTCTTCCCGAAGGACATCGCAGTGCCAATGAGCGCCATCAGTGGCGCGGACAGTAACGGTGTGTACCTCGCCGTAACCAAGGAAGACGCCAACAACGGCAATTGGGGCAGCGCCAATCGCTCAAACGCTGCGTACACGGCGGGTAACCAAGGAGAGAACCGTCTCGGCGCAGCTCAGTCCGCCGGTTGGAGCGGAACGAGCAATGACCGGCGGACCGACCCGTCGGCATCAGCCCGCAGCGGCGACGTGACGATACCCGTGCGTGAGGAAGAACTCGTCGCGGACAAGCAACAGGGCGAGATCGGCAACGTGCGGGTAAGTAAGGACGTAGTCACGGAGCAGCAAAACATCAGCGTACCCGTCAGGCATGAAGAGGTGACGGTCGAGCGTGTCCCGGTCGACGACCGATCCGCGACCGACGTGGGCCCCGACGCCTTCCAGGAGGACACAATCGATGTGCCGGTGAAGGGCGAGCAGTTGAACGTCAGTAAGCAGGCTCGTGTATCCGAGGAGGTCCGCCTGCACAAGCAGGAGGTCACCGATCAGCGGCGCGTGGGCGACACAGTCCGCAAGGAAGAGGTCCACGTCGACGAGCCGAACGAGCAGGGGCGCCCAGGTGGATTTACCTAGCCAGGGCTCCGAGGACGATAACTCCTACAGCCCAGGCCGCTGACCGAGTGGATCGGCGCGACGCAGCGCTCGCAACGCTATGCTCGCGAGTTGCGGCGAGGTTGCGCCGCCCGATCCCGCAAGACCTATTCCTGTGCCTAGCGCACAGGTACGATGAGTTGCCGTAATACACCGCGCGGGAGCGTTGGCTCCGCCAGGAGCTGTGCCGGCTCGAGACACGAGCTAGCCGCCTCAGCGTGAGATGAATCGGCGGCAACACGATTACGACGAAAGGTGTTAATGATATGGCAACTGGTTCTGTGAACCAAACGCCAGGATATGCGCGCGACCGTCAAGACGAGCGCGAGATGCGTGAGACGGCCCGCGCCCCGCAGCGCGACACGAGCGCCGCTCCGCCAATCATCGAAAACGACGTGGCGCAGCCCGCGCGCGTGCTCGCCACCGAGGATCGCGTGCGGTGGGGCCCCGTTTGGGCTGGCTTGTTCACCGCGTTGACGACGTTTCTCTTGCTGGAACTGCTCGCGTACGGCGTGGGTTGGTTCACGACGGTCAACGCGAGCGGCGCCGTGGTGGCCTCGGGCGCTGCACCGTGGATTTCGGGAGCGTTCGGGCTGGTGACGTTCTTCCTCGGCGGGTTCATCGCCGAGCGGGCGTCTGCCGCACGCGGTGGTATGGCCGGACTGCTCAACGGCTTCATGGTGTGGGCGCTCGGCACCGGCTTGATTCTCCTCCTGTCGATACTCGGCCTCGGATCGCTCTTCGGTGCGCTGGGCAATGTGGTCGGGCAGTTTCTGGCTTCGGGCCAGAGCATCGCCACGCCTGGCTCGGTGAACGCAGCGCAGGTGATACAGGTCACGCAGAGCAGCGCGATCGGCGCGTTCTTCACGCTGCTGGTCTTCGCGGCTGCCGCCACATTGGGTGGGCTCCTGGGCGCACCGGGCGGCGCGGCCGGCCGGCTCTCGATGGGGCGCTGGCGCTAGGCGCATGCATACACGACGGCGGGGACCACATAGCCGATGTCGACGCTAGGGTCCTTGCCGACCAACCACACTCGCCGCGGGACGGAGGTGCTGTGCCTCCCCCGCGGCGACGTTCGCTAGCGAGCCGCCGAGCAGCCCGGTTTCTGTCGTGTCGGCGATAGCGTTGCGTCCCCCGATAGATCTCCGCAGGACTGCGGCGGCCAGTTCCTCAGTTCCTCAGTTCGCGGGTGGTCGCGGCTGACCGGAGTCAGGCGTTCTGCGTGAGGCGAACGTCTCGGTGCGGCAGGACAAGCGATGAGGTCGCGACGCCTCACCCGCCGAGCTCTTGCGCGCGCCGCTCGGCCTCTTCCGCCTCGGCGACACGGCCCAGGCCGCGAAGTGCTTCCGCCTTGTTGTTCCAGCGAATAGCGTTTTCCCCCAATGCCAACGCGTGGTCGATTGCCGTAAGCGCCTCCGCGTATCGCTGCAAGTTGTTGAGCACATTGCCCTTGTTGGACCAGGCTTGCGCCAAAGTGGGGTCGAGGGCCAGGGCGCGGTCGTAGGCGGCGAGCGCCTCGTCGCGGCGGCCCAGGGCGGCCAGCGAGACGCCCTTGTTGTACCAGGCATTGCGTCATTCGGGTCGAGGGCCAGGGCGCGGTCGTAGGCGGCGAGCGCCTCGTCGCGGCGGCCCAGGGCGTCCAGCGAGACGCCCTTGTTGTACCAGGCTTGCGCCAAAGTGGGGTCGAGGGCCAGGGCGCGGTCGTAGGCGGCGAGCGCCTCGTCGCGGCGGCCCAGGGCGGCCAGCGTGGCCCTTGTTGTACCAGGCATGCGCATTCGGGTCGAGTGCCAGGGCGCGGTCGTAGGCGGCGAGCGCCTCGTCGCGGCGGCCCAGGCGTCCAGCGAGTTGCCCTGGCCGGGTATTCGGGTCGAGGCCAGGGCGCGGTCGTAGGCGGCGAGCGCCTCGTCGCGGCGGCCCAGGGCGGCCAGCGACGTTGCCCTTGTTGGACCAGGCTTGCGCGAGCGTCGATTGGGGTCGAGGGCCAGGGCGCGGTCGTAGGCGGCGAGCGCCTCGTCGCGGCGGCCCAGGGCGGCCAGCGCGACGCCCTTGTTGTACCAGGCGGCGGCGTCATTCGGGTCGAGGGCCAGGGCGCGGTCGTAGGCGGCGAGCGCCTCGTCGCGGCGGCCGCTGGTGTAGCGATCGTTGCCGATCAGGAAAAGGGCTTCGGCGTCGCGCTCCGCGTCGAGCGCGTCCATCAGTGTGGCGCGGTCGCGGTCGAGCTGCCCGGGCTGGGCGGGGTCGGGGTAGTCGTCCACCACCTGCTCGAGGTAGGCATCTTTGCGGATGACGAGGCGTTGGGCGTCGCCCGGCAGGGATGTGACGCGGATGAAGTCGTTGGTGGTGAGGTTGGAGATTGCGTCACGCCAGGCAGCATCCTCCGACGCCAACTCACGCACGTGGAACGGGCCAGCGGCGGCGGCACGCACGCGCGAGGCGGTGTGCTCTGAGATGCCGACCAGGGTCAGCAGCTTCATGGCGCGCAGGACGGCGCCAGCGGGGGTGCGACGCAGGTGCGCGTATTGCTGGCGCTTCTTCGCCAGGCCCAACACCATGCTGCCAAGTGTGCCGTCCCAGTCGTTGGGGGAGGGGGCACCCGCTTTCTCGAAGGTCGCCTGGATTCTGCTGACCGGCGGAGTTGTCGGGGGTGAAGAGCGGCACCTCGACGAGGGCAAGCTCGGTGAAGAGCCAGGGCAGGCTGTCGCGGACGGCGTCGAGGTCCTCGGCGCGGCAGGTGACGAGCAGCACCGCGCTGGCGGCGTCGGATTTGGCGCGGGTCCAGAGCGCCAGGAGGGTTGCCGCGGGCCCGGCCAGCGCCGCGCCGCCCGAGGGGGAGGGCCCGCCGGCGTAGTTCTGGACGTCGTCGACGAAGAGGACGACGTGGTGGCCGGCGAAGTCCGACGCGGTGGGCAGGTCGGCAAGCTGCTGGGCGGGCTCGGCGCGGTAGACGTCCCAGGTGGGCAGGGCATGGGTGAGGGCTTCGTAGGCCAGGCGCGTCTTGCCGGTGTTGGCCTTGCCCAGAACGAGTAGGCCGCGCTTGGCGGGATGCGGCTGGGCGGCGTCGTGCAGCGCGGCGAGGGCGGCGGCGTATTGGGCTTGGACGGGGCCGGCGATGTAGGGGAAGCTGGCGGCAGCGGGATCGCCCATCGGGAAGGTGTCGGCGGCGAGGGCGCGAGCGGGGGTGAAGGGCGAGAGGGTAGTGGGGGCAGCAGTCGTCTTGAGGCGATGGTCAGAGCCGCCAGCCGAGGGCAGCCAGCAGCAGGCAGAGGGCGACAAGGGGCCAGAAGATCAGGGGGTAGGCGCACGCAAGGTGGCCGAACCAGGTCTGTTGGAGCTGGGCGAAGTCCCAATCGCCGTCCCAGATGGCGCCGGGACCGGAGTTGAAGACCGCCGCGACCTCGTTTTGGAGGATGCCGACGGCGAGCGCAAAGAGGGCGAGGTAGAGGCAGGCGTGCGGGATGGCGGGGGTTGACGGGCGAGGGGTCGCTTGGGCGGTTGAGAGGACCCTGACGCCATGGCACGGCTCGCTTTCTCGGTGCGGGGATTCACGGTTGCTTGCAGCGGTATTCTACACGAGGTCGAGGGCATTGCAAAGCGGGTGGCGAGTGCGTCCAGGTCCGCTAGGGCGAAGTGGAGGGCGGCTGAGTTGGCGTCATAGCGGATCGTCAGGCCGGACGCAGTGCCCACAGAGGTGGGGGTCATGGGACGCTAGCGCGGAGCGCGCGAACAGGAGCATAATGTCCGCGCGAATACGACCAGCGCAGTACGAACGGGGCGCAGTCCACACGCCACCCTACCCACTGCGCACTACAACACGAGAAGGCGGACAGCAATGCCCAACGCGCTAATCACCGGCATAACTGGGCAAGATGGCAGTTATCTTGCCGAACTCTTGCTGGAGAAGGGCTATCGCGTTTTCGGGTTGGTGCGTCGTGCGAGCACATTCAACGACGAGCGTATTCGCCACCTCCTGGATCGCATAGAAATCCTTGATGCGGATCTCCTCGATCAAATGTCCATCGTTCAGGCATTGCAACGCTCCCAACCCGACGAGGTCTATAACCTGGCCGCCATGTCCTTTGTCGCCACCTCATTCCAGCAGCCCGTCGCCACCGGCGAATACACCGCGCTCAGCGTCGCCCGCATGCTCGAAGCGGTGCGGCTGATCGGGCGCCCCATCAAGTTCTATCAGGCCTCCAGCAGCGAAATGTTCGGCAAGGTTCAGGCGGTTCCCCAGAGCGAAACCACACCATTTCATCCGCGGAGCCCCTACGCGGTCGCCAAGCTCTACGGCCATTGGATCGCGATCAACTTCCGTGAGAGCTACGGCATGTACAACTGCTCCGGAATCCTCTTCAATCACGAGTCGAGCCGCAGAGGTGTCGAGTTCGTCACCCGCAAGATTTCCCTTGGCGTCGCGCGCATAAAGCATGGCGTCCAGCAGAAGCTCTCACTCGGCAACCTCGACGCGCAGCGCGACTGGGGCTTCGCTGGCGATTATGTCGATGCTATGTGGCGTATGCTGCAGCTCGATGCCCCGGACGACTTCGTGATCGCCACCGGCGAGACGCATTCCGTGCGTGAATTCGTCGAGAATGCCTTTGCCGCCGCGGGCATTGCCGATTGGGAATCACACGTGCAGGTAGACAGCCATCTCTTTCGGCCCGCCGAAGTCGACCAACTCATTGGCGACGCCTCCAAGGCCCATCGAATGCTGGGGTGGCGCCCAACGGTCACCTTCCCGGAACTCGTGCGCATGATGGTCGAAGCGGACCTCGACCGTGTTGCCCGCGAGATTGGCCGCCGGTAAGCGCCCATGGGGTTCGCTTCTCTAGACGATCCCTAGACGATGCCCCGCATTCGTAGGATTGCAACATGTCGATCCCTGCCACGGCGGACAAAGGCTCTACACACCACACGCCAGATCCCGAAAGCATACTGATCACGGGATATACAGGGTTCGTTGGTGGCTACCTCGTGCCGCAGATCCAGTCCCGTTATCCCCACGCGACCCTCTTTGGCCTGACGCTCGCCCTACCGCCCCAATCTCCCGGCGCGCGCACGCCTGTGGACTCCGTCGTGCCCATAGCCGGCGATCTGCTCGATCTGGAGTCACTGCGTGCGATGGCCGCCCGTGCTCGGCCCGACCTGATATTTCATCTCGCCGCGCAATCATCGGTCTCGGCGTCCTGGCAAAATCCCACGCAAACGCTCGCGATCAACGCCGGAGGCGCCATCAACCTGTTTGAAGCACTGCGCGCCGAGGGGATCAGCCCGCGCATAGTGCTGATCGGTTCCGGCGAACAGTACGGACTAGTCCGTCCCGATGAAAACCCCATTCGCGAAGACTGCTCACCCAGACCTGCCAACCCTTACGCCGTCTCCAAAGTCGCCCAGGATCTATTTGGCTATCAATACTTCGTCGCGTACGGGCTACCCATCCTGCGCGTGCGCGCATTCAACCACTTCGGCCCCGCCCAAGCGGACTCGTTTGTCGTGTCGAGCTTCGCGCATCAAATCGCGCGCATCGAAGCCGGCCTCGCCGAGCCGACGATCTACGTTGGCAACCTTGAGGCGCAGCGCGACATGCTCCCGGTCGAAGACGTCGTGCGTGCCTACACAGCCATCGGCGAACGCGGCGATCCTGGCGCCGCTTACAACGTTGGTTCGGGTGTCGCGCGCTCGATGCGTCACATCCTTGATAGCCTGCTCGCTTTCGCCAACGTACCCATCGAGGTCCGCATCGACCCCGATCGCTTTCGTCCAGTGGACGTACCGCTATTGGTCGCCGACACGACCCGTCTCCGCGCCGACACGGGATGGGAGCCGACCGCGAACTTCGAAGCGGCACTGCGAGCCACGCTCGACCACTGGCGTCGCCAGGTGGCGCTCGAACGCTAATCGACGTCATGCCTCTTCTCGATCTCGGCGCCCAATCACGTCAGAACAGCACTTGCTCCATATTGACGGGTATCGAACGCTTGTGCTATCGTCTCCCCACTAGCGAAGCCGTAAGGATCAGCGCGCGATAGCGGAGGCGGCATGGGAGCTAAACCTGGCCACGCCCATCGCGGCGCGCCCGCGCCACAAGATAGCCGCACAACGCCGAGCGATGCCCTCGACGACTACGAACTCGCCGATGCGACAGATCAGCCACCTCCAGATGTAGCGCTGCGAGAGACCCCCGAATCGGCAGGAGGGGACCTTCTTCGGCGTGCGCGGGATCTCCTACTAGAGCGCAACGCGCCAGCGACCGCAGAGGAGCTCGCCAGCCACATGTTCGGCAGTAAGCCGCTGCCGACGGGCCTCTCCGCCGCCTGGACGCGCATGGTGGACAAGCTGCTCGAGCCATCTCCCCTGTTTCTGCGCGGCGAGGATGGCCGTTGGGCGCTCGCGGCGTGGAGTGCTGGCGCGCAATCCCTTGATGAGGCGGAGTTCGTCGTCCTCGACGTAGAGACCACCGGACTCGCACCAGGCAGGCATCGCCTCATCGAAGTCGGCGCGGTGCTCGTTCGCGGCGGAACTGTCGTAGCGAGCTTTCAACGTCTGATCCATCCCGAGCGTAGCATCCCACAGTTCATCACCAAGTTCACTGGGATCAGCCCGCGCATGGTGGCTCGTGCCCCTCGCGCGGCGACCGTGCTGCCCAAACTCCGCGAGTTCATCGCCGAGCGCCCAATTGTCGGCCACAACATCGGCTTCGATCTCGGCTTCCTCAACTACGAAGCCGACCTCTGTGGCCTTTCTCCGGCATTTCCGCTGGAGGGCGTAGACACCATCGCCCTGGCGCGCCGCTACATCCCCGGCCTACGCAAAGCGGGACTCGATCGGGTGGCGACCGCGCTGCACATCCCTTTGCGTAACCGGCATCGCGCGCTTCCCGACGCCACCATCACCGCCACGGTGTTCTCACTGCTGCTGGCCCGTGCCCGCGAAGAGGGTTGCCAGACCCTCGAAGATCTCTTTCGCGTCCTCGACGGCGTCGCCCCTTCACGCACAGGCGCGCCCGGACCCCGCCCGACCGGCAAGATTTACCTCAATCCCGCCTGGCGCCAAAAATTCCCCACGGACCCTGGCGTCTATCTGATGAAAGATGAACACGGCGAAGTGATCTACGTGGGCAAGGCTAAGTGCCTCCGCGACCGGCTCTCGTCGTACTACAGTCAGCCGCTCGGCTATACCCGCAAGATGGACGGCCTGCTCCAGGCGGTACGCGAGATTGAAACGCGCGTTCTCGGCTCCGAACTGGAAGCCCTCTTGGTCGAGTCGCAGCTCATCAAGCAGCTACAACCGCGCTACAACGTCCAATTGCGCAATTATGAGCACTATCCGTTCATCAAACTCGACGTGCAACACGCCTATCCACGCTTTCATGCCACCCGCGAGGTCGCCGCCGATGGTGCGCGCTACTTCGGACCTTTTCGCAGTGGCCGCATCGTCGATGCCACCCTTGAGCTGATCGAAAAAGTCTTCCCCCTCCGCACCTGTACGCGATCCCTACCGCCGCATGCCCCTCCCAGCGAACCCTGCCTGCGTTACCACGTCAAGCGCTGCCCCGCGCCATGCCGCGGCGAGCTCGACGCCGAGACCACGGCAGCCTATCGCAGCGCGCTCGAACAGGCGTGTAACTTCCTCGGCGGCGAGCGCGACGACCTGATGGACAAGCTGCGGCGCCAGATGTTCGAGGCCGCCGCGCGACAAGACTTCGAGCGTGCCGCGCGGCTGCGCAACGCGATCCACGATGCCGATCAAGTGCTCCTCGGCCAGCGGCTCGTCACCGGCGCCGTCGAAGCCAACAACTTGCTCATCGTCTACCCCTCCGCCGAACCTGGCCAGGTAGAGCTCTTCCTCATTCGCCACGGGCGCCTTGCCCAGTTGCGCCGCGTCTCCCACGATGACCAACAGATCGCCACCGAGCTTCGCGCCCTCGTCGCCGCTGCCACCAACCTCGGTGCGCCGCCCGCCCGCGTCGGACGCGAAGAGGTCGACCAGATCAACATCATCGCCCGCTGGATTCATCATCACAGCGATGAGCAAGAGCGCGCTTTCTTCCGCCTGCCGCAACTTCCGCCAACCGCGGATGACCTGGAATCCTTCGTGGAAAAAGTCCTCAAGGGCCTTGCCGCGCGCACCGCTGAGGCGGCCGATCCCGAGCCTGACGCGCTTGACGTCGATGCGGCGCCCGAGAGCGGCGCAGAGGCCCCCGCCGAGTGAGTCTGATTTGTTACTGACCTCGGCGCTGCCTACTCGCTCGCAAGATTGCGCAGCGACCGCATGATCAAGTCTTCCAGCGACCCCGCCTGCTCCTCCGGCACCGCACGCACGGCGGCGCTCGCGTGGGCCACGGGATACCCCAGGTTGGTCAGCGCCTCGACAGCCTGGGAGCGCAACCCAGGGAGCGTCATGGGGGCGCCAGGTGTGGCCGACACGGGGAAAGGCAAGAGCTTCTCAAAGCGCGGACGCAGCTCGAGGACGAGGCGCCCCGCGAGCTTCTTACCTACCCCTGGCGTCAAGCTCAGCCGCGTGATGTCTTCGGAGACCACCGCCTCGCGAATTGCCTCCGCTGACATCGCCGAGAGCATCGCCAGCCCGATCCGCGGCCCCACGCCGCCGACCGCAAGAAGCTGTTCGAACATATCGCGGTCCTCAGCAGCGGCGAAGCCGTAAAGGCTCATCGCGTCCTCGCGCACGTAAAAGTGCGTGTGTAGATGGACCTCCGCGCCAACGCTGAGCCGCGCCAGCGCGTTGAGCGGAACGAGCACGCGCAGCGTCACCCCGCCGACGGTCACCAATGCACTGTCAAGCGTCTTGCCTTCGACCGTGCCGCGAATAGCCGCGATCATTTCCCACTCTCCCGCGTACGTATGCGAACGGAGTACCACAAAAGGCGCTTAAAGGCGCTGCGCCACATGTGAGGTATGCAGGTGACAGATCGCTACCGCCGCCGCGTCCGCCGCATCATCAGGCTTCGGCACGGCGGGCAGCCCTAACAAAATCTTCACCATCTCGCCCACCTGCTTCTTCTCAGCCAATCCATATCCGTGTACTGCCTGCTTGATGTGCATCGGCTTATATTCGCTGACCGGCAATCCCGCCTCCGCCCCCACCAGCAACGCGATGCCGCGTGCCTGCCCCACGGCGATAATCGTGGTCACGTTCTTGGCGAAGAACAACTCTTCAATCGCCATCTCACGCGGAGCGAACTCCCGCACAACCGCCGAAAGCTCATGGAACAGTTGCAGCAGGCGTTCTGGCATCGGGAGCGACTTCGCCGTTTCGATGCATCCGCAGGTTAGCAGCGTCAGGCTGCTGCGGTACTCTTCCACCACGGCAAAGCCAAGACGCGCCGACCCGGGGTCCACGCCCAGCGCGCGCCGTGCGCCAGGGGGCAGCGGCTTTGCTGTCGATGTCGTGGGCGCGACCTTGGTAGGGTCGACGTCATCCCTCATATTTCTCGGCGATTTCGTTGGCGATGTCGGCGTTCGTATAGACGTTCTGTACGTCGTCGAGGTCTTCGAGCTTGTCGATCAGGCGCAGCGTCTGCAAGCCTTCCTTTTCCGACAACTCGATCTTCGTCTTCGGCACGAGTGTGCTCTCGGCGTTGACGATCGTGTAGTTCTTTTCTTCGAGCGCTTTGCGCACCGCCTCCAGATTTGATGGCTCCGTGTATATCGTCAACTCGGTGTCGCCGTCTTCTGGCGTGTCCACATCCTCTGCGCCCGCGTCGATCGCTTCCAGGCTCACCTCATCGGCGCTCTTGCCCTCGACTGAGACCGAGATCACGCCCCGTGGCTCGAAGATCCAGTCAACGCAGCCGGCCTCACCCATATTGCCGCCGTTCTTATTGAACGTATTGCGAACCTCTGCGACGGTGCGGTTGCGATTGTCCGTCATCACCTGCACCATAATCGCCGCGCCGCCCGGCGCATACCCCTCATAGGCAATCTCTTCCAACGCGGAGCCTTCTCCACCTCCGCTCGCTCGCTTGATGGTGCGCTCGATGTTGTCCATCGGCATATTAGCCTCGCGCGCCCGCGTGATCGCCATGCGCAGTCGGAAGTTCGCATCGGGGTCGGGCCCGCCGCCTTCGCGCACCGCGACGACAAGCTCGCGTCCCAGTCGCGTAAAGAGTTGACCGCGCCGGTTATCGTTCACACCCTTCTGCCGCCGGATCTGTGCCCACTTGGAGTGACCAGACATCGCACCGCCCCTTTGCGCTGACTATTTCACGCCGCGAGCCATCCCTCGCGACACCTTGACTCGGCCCCGAAATGCCCCTTGAACTGCTCCAACGCCACCTACGGCGGGTCAGAGTATTGTATCATCGCGCCGGGCGCAGCGCCAAACGGACGTCACGCAACCGAGCGAGCGCAAAAAGTGCACCACCTCCTTGTTTCGCTTGCGCATCCCCTGCCCAAGTGCTATACTTTCCGCCGCACGGGGATGTAGCTCAGCTGGGAGAGCACCGCGTTCGCAATGCGGGGGTCACGGGTTCGAGTCCCGTCATCTCCACCCCGTTGGAACCAATAAGTGTGTGAAATGCGGAAACGTCAACGCGGCGTTTCCGCATTTTGCGTCCTCGTCCATGTTCCTCCATGGATGCCCTGGTGACAAACGCTGATCGCATGAACCAGCGCCAGAGTCGCAAGTTGCTGATGGGAGACGCCGCGTCCATCGCCTGTTCTGTCCTCTCGACAACGCGATGACCGCACGCGCGAATCACTGCGGACCGTAGCGAACGCCATAAGCTGTCCCCGCCTGGATACCTTTGAAGGGAAAGCGGTAACAGCATGGTAGCGGACTGCTTGCATCATGCGCCGCAGACCTGCTAGCAGTGCCGATTAGTGGCAGGTCAGCCGTTTGACGCCCCTCCCTGCCCGTGCTAAAGTATCCAATGGTGCCCTGCGTTTCGCGCCTTGCCGCGAGCGCCACCAAGAGCGATTGCGTCATCGCGCCGCGGCGGTTAGCTCCCGCCCTGTGTGGATATGCCAAATGCCTGAGTACGTGCCCGTCCTGATCCTCATGGCACTCGTCTTTGCCTTCGTCGTCCTCGCCACCGGCGTCACCTTCATCTTCGGCCCCAAAAAGCCGACGCCCGAGAAGCTAGCGCCGTACGAATGTGGCATCGAAGAGATCGAAGCGCCGAAAGATCGCTTTCCCGTGAAGTACCTCACCACCGGCATGCTCTTCATCATCTTCGATGTCGAGGCCGCCTCGATCATTCCGCTGGCGATCCTCATGCGTCAACTCAAAGTCATGGGCTTCGTCGAATTGCTTGTTTTCACCGTGATCCTCATCATCCCCTTCCTCTATGTCTGGCGCAAAGGAGCCTTCACGTGGGAGTAGAGTTCGCTGCCACAGGCGACCTCCCCGCCGAGGAGTCTGCTCAACCAACCAACGCCACCCGCCCGAATCCGTGGGCGCCCGTCCAATACTTTTCGAATACGCAGACGCCGCGTGGTCCACGCATGGCCGAGCGCCCCGAAGGCTTTGGCATCGTCCTCGCGCAGCTCAACAAAGTGCTCGACTGGAGTCGCAGCAGTTCGCTCTGGCCCGCCACCTTCGGTCTCGCCTGCTGCGCCATCGAGATGATGTCCGCCAGCGCCTCACGCTGGGACATCTCGCGCTTCGGTGCGGAGGTCTTCCGCGCCAGCCCGCGTCAGGCCGATCTGATGATCGTCGCCGGCCGCCTCTCGGTGAAGATGGCGCCCGTACTGCGCCGCATCTACGACCAAATGCCCGAGCCAAAGTGGGTGCTTTCCATGGGCGCCTGTGCCTCGTGCGGCGGCGTCTTCAATAACTACGCCATCGTCCAGGGGGTAGATAAAGTCGTGCCTGTGGACGTGTACGTCCCCGGCTGCCCGCCGACGCCCGACATGCTGCTGCATGGTCTCAATCTGCTGCAAGAGAAGATTCGCGCCCACGTCCCCAATCCGCCAGACCCGCTCGCCGTCACCGGGCAAAAGTTCCTCGGAAGCGAGGGTTAGGCGCCCATGACCGAGCCAATCGCGACCGATGGGGCCACTGCCGAGCAGCCGTTCGTGCCCGAAGATCCGCTGGGGGCACGCGCCGTAGCCTTGCTCCGCGACCGCTTCGCCTCGGATCTCCTCGGCGTGACAGAGCATCGCGGCCAGGTGAGCGTTGTCCTCCGCTCCGAGGCCATCGTCGCCGCCTGCACCGCACTCCGCGACGCCCCCGATCTGCGTTTCAACTTCCTGGCGAACGTCACCGCCGTGGACTGGCCGGAGCGCGAACCGCGTTTCGATCTCGTCTACAATGTGCTCTCGCTCGAAACACATGCCACGCTGCGCCTGAAGGTGCGCGTCGGTGACGAAGACTCGCCATTCCCGGAGGTACCGTCCATCTCGGCTGTCTGGCCCGCGGCGGCCTGGTACGAGCGCGAGGTCTACGATCTCTTCGGCATCACCTTCGCCGGCCACCCCGACCTGACGCGCATCCTGATGCCGCCTGACTGGGTAGGTCACCCGCTGCGCAAAGACTACCCGCTGACCGGCATTCACCTGCCAGATCCGCATTGGGGCGGACAGATACCTTTCACCGCGCCACTGCCAAGCGGCACCGGCGCACAGACGCTTCGCACGCCTGAAGGCTTCGAGGAGCCCCAAGCGGACCCCAGCGGGAGACCGCGCCCAGGCATGCCGTGATGCAGAGTTCAATCCGACACGAAGCCCGCTACCAACCACACTTCGAGGCATATCCGTCATGACGATGCAGATAGACGAAGAGCCGCGCGTCCTGCAAGTGGATGACAGCGAACCGCTTGACGGTGGCCAGCGCCGCGACACCATGACCATCAACATGGGGCCGCAGCATCCCTCCACGCATGGCGTCCTTAGATTGATCCTGACGCTCGACGGCGAAACCATCGTCAAAGCGATCCCCGACATCGGCTATCTGCACACTGGCATCGAGAAGACCGCCGAGTCCAAAAGCTACTTCAAGGCGCTTGTCCTCACCGATCGCATGGACTACCTCGCGCCGCTCTGCAACAATCTCGGCTACTCCCTTGCCGTCGAGAGCCTCCTCGGCATCACCGTTCCCGAGCGTGCGCTCTATGGCCGCGTAATCTTAGCCGAGCTTCAGCGCATCGCCAGCCACCTCGTCTGGCTCGCCTCAAGCGCCCTCGACCTCGGCGCACAGAGTGTCTTCCTCTACTGCTTCCGCGAGCGCGAACTCATCCTCGATATCTTTGAACTCTGCTCCGGCGTACGCATGATGACCAGCTACATCATGCCCGGTGGACTCCAGGCCGATCTGCCGTCGACCTTCGAGGCCCGCGTACGCGACTTCATCAAGCTCTTCCCCTCACGGCTCCGCGAATACCACGATCTCTTGACGAATAACCGCCTCTGGCTCGACCGCACCAAGGGAATCGGCAAAATCTCCGCCGACGACGCGGTCGCCTACGCCTGTTCAGGTGCCGTGCTCCGTGGCAGCGGCATCGCCTACGACGTCCGTAAGGCATTCCCCTACTGCGGCTACGAACGTTTCGACTTCGACATTCCCGTAGGCTCCAACGGCGACGTCTACGACCGCTATCTGGTTCGCATGCTCGAAATGGACCAGAGCCTCAAGATTATTCGTCAGGCGCTCGATGGGCTTCCCGGTGGTGCGTGGCAGGTCGCCGACCCGAAGATCGCGCCGCCGCCCAAGTACGAAATCTCCTCCAACATGGAGGCGCTGATCCACCACTTCAAGCTCTACACCGAGGGCTACCGTCCGCCTGCCGGCGACATCTACCTCCGCACCGAATCGCCGAAGGGCGAGCTTGGCTTCTACCTCGTCAGCGATGGTGGGCCTAAGCCCTACCGCATGAGCGTACGTGGCGCTTCATTCGCTAACCTGCAAGCGCTTCCGTTGATGATCGAAGGCTGCCTGCTTGCCGACGTCGTGGCCGTCATCGGCAGTATCGACATCGTCCTGGGAGAGGTGGACCGCTGATGATCTCGGAGGAAGTCAAAGCCAGGATGCGCGAGATCGTCGCACGCTATCCCAGCCCGCGTTCGGCGACGCTGCCGTGCCTGCATGTCGCGCAGGATGCCGAGGGCTACATCACCCCTGCGGGCATAGCGGCGGTCGCCGAAGTCGTCGGCTCCAAGCTCGACGAAGTCGAGTCCGTCGTCACCTTCTATTCGATGTACCGTCGCGCCCCCGCGGGCATGCATACCATCAAAGTCTGCACAAGCATTTCCTGTTACCTGCGCGGTTGCGACGATCTGCTCGCGCATCTCGAAAACCGGCTAGGTGTCCAGCGTGGCCACACCACACCCGACGGCACGATCACCCTCCAGGCCGCGGAGTGCATGGCCGCCTGCGGCATGGCTCCCGTGCTCCAGGTTGACGACCAATTCGTCGAGAACGTCTCGCTCGACGACGCCGACGATCTGCTGAAGCGACTGAGCTCTGGCGGAACGGTGGCCCCGCATCCCGGCAGGTGGAACGTCCTCGATCCCGCGACCAGCGGCGGCATGGCCACGAGCCAACCGTCGCGACGCCCAGAGAGCAAGGGGGAGCGCTAATGTCCGGCACGACACCCGGAATGCCGCCACAGGCATCGCTCCCGCTGGGACCGTACCCCCGCATCGTCACCAAAGACATCGAAGTCCCCGGCATCGCCACGCTCGACGTCTATAAGCAACACGGCGGCTACGAGGCGCTCGCCAGGGGCCTGCGCGACTTCACACCCGATCAACTGCTTGACGAGGTCAAGCGCTCCGGCCTTCGCGGGCGCGGTGGTGCTGGCTTCTCCACCGGCACCAAGTGGAGCTTTCTGCCGCCAACCAGCCCCAAGCCGCGTTACCTGATCGTCAACTGCGATGAGAGCGAGCCTGGCACCTTCAAAGACCGCATGCTTATGGAGCTCAATCCTCACCTGCTGGTCGAAGGCACGATCCTCACCTCCTTCGCCACCAAGGTCCATCACGCCTTCATCTACATTCGCGGCGAGCTCCCCTATGCCCTCCATCAGGTCGAGCGCGCGGTCGAAGAGGCGCGCGCCGCGGGCTACATCGGCGAAAACATCCTTGGCAGCGGCTTCGATCTCAAAGTGACCGTCTCGCCGGGCGCGGGGGCCTATATCTGCGGCGAAGAAAGCGCGCTGATGGAGTCCCTCGAGGGCAAGCGCGGCTATCCGCGCCTCAAGCCGCCGTTCCCTGCCGTCGTCGGTCTCTATGGTGGCCCCACGGTCATCAACAACGCAGAGACCGTTGCCACAGTGCCCGCCGTCGTCACCCTCGGCGCGGACGTCTACGCCGCCTATGGCACCGAAAAAAGTAAAGGCACGCGTATCTATTGTCTCAGCGGTCACGTCAACCGTCCTGGCAACTATGAATTGCCGCTCGGCACGCCTCTTCGCGTGCTGATTGAGGACTTTGGTGGTGGCGTCCGTGGCGGCAAGCAGGTAAAGGCGATTACGCCCGGCGGCTCCTCCGCCCCACTGCTCGGCGCGGACAAACTCGACACCCCGCTAGACTTTGAGTCCATTGCCGCCGCCGGCTCCATGCTCGGCTCTGGCGGTGTCATCGTCTTCGATGAGGACACCTGCATCGTCGGCGCCGTGCTGCGCATGACCGAGTTTTATCGCGACGAGTCCTGCGGCAAGTGCACACCCTGCCGCGAGGGCACTTACTGGCTCGTCCAACTCTTGGAGCGGCTGGAGCACGGCGAGGGCAAAGCCAGCGACATCGATCTACTCAACGATATCTGCGACAACATCGCCGGCAAATCCTTCTGTCCCCTCGGCGACGCTGCCACCTCCTGCATCGTCAGCAGCATCAAGCTCTTCCGCGACGAATATCTGCACCACGTTACCGAGCACGCCTGCCTCGCCGGGGCGCACGCCAGCCGCAAGACCGCCGCCCTCGTCTAGTCCAAGCGTCGATCACGCCACACCAGGCGGCACCCACTCGCGCGCGGCGAGCAGACGTGTGGTTGCAACTTTGTCCCCACGACGCACCGTGAGAATTCGGCAGAATCGGCAAGATCGGCAGAAACGGCAGGATGAGTGATGCGCGCAGTTATCCTGAAATGTGAATTCCGGCAAGTTTGGCAAGTCGCGCTCCTCCAACCATAGCTCCGTTCCCGCGTATAGCAGCGAACGGACCCCGCATGAAAGAGGCTTGCCATGGAGCACGAACTTGCCACTGATATAACCGGCGTGACAGTCTACACCGAGCGCGCACTGATTGTTCGGCGCGGCACACTCGCGGTCGTCGATGCCGGCGTGATCACCGTGCGCATCGGCGGTCTCACGCGCTCACTGCTCGACGACTCCCTCCGCGCCAGCGGTCGCGGTCCCGCGGGTACGCGCATCCTCGGCGTCGAGCAGACCGACGAGTATTACGCCACCGCTCCCGAAGAGGCGCTCAAAACTGTCCGCGAGGAAATCACCCGCCTCGAGCGCGAGATCGAGTTGCTCAACGAACGCGAGCACACCCTTGAGGATCAGCGCACCTGGCTTCGCGCGCTTGGCGAGCAGACCGCGCGTCGGCTTGCCAACGGCATTGCAGCGGGAACGGCCAAGCCAGAAGATGCCGCAGCCCTCTTCACCTACACCGAAAACGAGTCTCAACGGCTCGTCACAGCTCGACTCGATCTCCAACGCCAGCGCGACGAGCTAACGCATGAGGTGCAGGCGCGCCGTCGCGAATACGCCCAGCTTGGCGGCGAGCGGCGTCCCGATCGCCTCGCCGCCCTCGTCCACGTTGAGGTTCCCGCGCCCGGTGACCTCACCATCGAACTCTCCTATCTCGTGCGTGGTGCCTTCTGGCGACCCCGCTATGATGCCCGCGTCGAGACCGCGTCATCGAATCTCCACCTCACGCAACAAGCGCTTGTCACCCAGCATACTGGCGAAGACTGGCCAAACGTCGCACTAGCGCTTTCCACCGCGCGTCCCGCTGCGGCAACGACGCTCCCCGACGAGCCCGATCCCTGGTACATCGACCTGCGCCAACCGCCAGAGATTCGCCCCATGATGATGCGCGCGATGTCTGCCGCTCCCGCCTACGGCGCGCTGGCCTCGCCAACGCAACCGGGACTCCCCAATCGTTCGCCCCTTGTGGCGAATGCCGACGTTGGTGCAGCCGAGGATGCCGAACTGGCCATCACTGAGATCGAGCGTGCCGGCGCTGCTCAGGTTTTCCGCGTCCCCGGCGGCACCAGTATCCCGTCGGATGGCAGCCCGCACATGCTCGGCCTTGCCGAGGACGATCTTCCCTGCCGATTCGACTACGTCGCCATGCCAGCCCTCGCTGCCGGCGCGCACCTCCGGGCCACCGCCTCCAATAGCACGGGCCGCGTGCTCCTCCCAGGCGAATTACACGTCTTTCATACGAGCGGCGCCGACGAAGAATACGTCGGCGCGACCCGGCTCGACCTCACCGCGCAGGATGCCGAATTGAAACTCTTCCTCGGCATAGACGACAACATCAGCGTCAAGTCCGAGTTGATCGAGCGAGACACCGAGAAGGGCAACCTGCTGCAAGGTGGGCAGCGTCGGATCACCGTCGGCTACCGCGCCATCGTCACCAACCGCACCACCGCGCCGCAGCGTGTGCTACTCATGGAGCGATTGCCCATTCCGCGTCACGAAAAGGTCAAGGTTCGCGTGCTTGATCTACGCCCGCAACCGACGGTACGCACGCGGCTCGAACAACTCACATGGGAGTTACCGCTCGCGCCCGGTGAAGAGCGTCGCGTTGAGTGGCGCTTCGTCGTCGAGTCGCCCGGAGACCTCAACCTCACCGGTCTGCCGTAACGAACATTCCGCCGACCTGCAAGCGCGCGTTTCGCAACAGTTTCACCTGGCTCCTTGCATTCCCGCCAGGCAATGGTTGAGAGGTAGATATGAGTCGTCAAAACGAGGATCAGGTGCCTGCCCCCGCCAGTTCACGCGTCCCAGAGGCGGGTGAGCCAGCGCCCGATTTCACGCTCCCAGACGGTGATGGTCGCCTCGTCCACCTGGCCGACCTTCGCGGCAAGCGCGTCATTCTGTACTTCTACCCCAGGGACGATACGCCCGGCTGCACTGCCGAGGCCTGCGGCTTCCGCGATACCTGGCAAGAGTTCGGCGAAGATGGCGTCCTGGTCTTCGGCGTCAGCCGCGACACTGCCAGGTCCCACCAAAAGTTCGCCCGCAAGCACGCGCTACCCTTTGCCCTGCTCTCAGACGAAGATGGCGCCGTTGCCCAGCGGTATGGCGTGTGGGTCGAAAAGCGCATGTATGGCAAGAAGTACATGGGGCTCGCGCGCACCACCTTCTACATCCGCCCAGACGGCATCATCGGCCACGTCTGGCAGCAGGTCAAGCCCGACGGCCACGCCGCCAAGGTGCTCGACTACCTGCGCCGCGTGTAGCGCCATGCACGCTGGCGGCCATTGCAGCGTGATGAAGCCTTCACCCAGTAATCGGGAGGTGCCGCAGCCCTCGGAAGCCAATCGTGTCGCGTCGTACTGGCTCCTCAGTTGCCAGTTGCATTCGCGGCCTCTGCTCGAGGAGCAACGGAATTGCCACCTGTGCCTCCAGGCGTGCCAGCGGAGCCCCCAGGCAGTAATGGATGCCGTGGCCAAAAGCGATATGCCGGTTCTCGCGTCGCGCGATGTCGAGTCGCTCCGGCTCCACGAACTGCTCCGGATCGTGGTTTGCCGATCCGATCAGCAGATTCACCGGCTCCTCGGCGCGAATGCGCTTGCCGCCGATCTCGACGTCCTGTTGTGCGATACGCGAGGTCATCTGCGACGATGAGTCGTAGCGCAGAAACTCCTCTACCGCCGAGTGGATCAGCTCTGGCTGCTCACGAAGCAGACGCAATTGCTCGGGCTCGCGCAACAGTGCAAACATGCCGTTGCCGACCAGGTTCACCGTGGTATCGTGCCCCGCGATCAGCAGCAGCGTGCATGTGACAATCAATTCCGCCTCGCTGAGGCGATCACCCGCTTCGTCGTGCGCCGCCAGCAACTCGCTGAGGATGCCCGGTCGCGGCTGCCGTCGCTGCTCGGCGATCTCCTCATGGAAGAACGCGAAGATTTCCGCCGAAGCTTGAATCGCTGGTGCATACACGTCAGTCGTGCGTTTCGAGTCTAGCGCCTCCACGAGCACGCCAGCCCACCGTTTGAGTTGTTCGCGATTGTCGTGCGTGAGCCCCAACATTTCAGTGATGACGGTAATTGACAGTGGATACGCGTACTCGTCGATGATGTCCATCGTGTCGCCCGCGTCCCGCAGCAGATTCGAGGCGATGGCCGCCACACGCGGGCGCAGCCCCTCCACCATGCGCGGTGTGAACGCTTTACTCGCGAGCGAACGCAGCCGCGTATGATCCGGCGGATCAGCGCGCAGCATCGCTAGCTGTAACAGGTCGAGATAGCCGCGCACCTCCACGGGCAGCTCATCCATGCCACCTTTCGACGCCGGTGATTTGCCGAAGCGCGGGTCCTTGAGGATCAGATTGACGTCGGCATAACGCGCGACGTGCCACGATCCCTCGTCGAACGGCTCGAACGGCAGTCCCCAGTGAATGGGATCTTCCGCGCGAAGGCGTGCATAGAACGGATAGGGATTCGCGCGAAACTCTGGCGAGTAGAAGTCGAAGAGCGGATCAGTCTTCACGGAGTTCCCTCACACGCTGTCTCAGCACTCCGCTACAGGGGCCAAGGAACCGGGCGATCACCTGAAGAGTGTCGCAGCTGCCTGCCGTGCCAGATCATACAGTTGTCCGGGGATGATGCCCAAGCCGAGCGTCAGCGCCGCCGCGACCGCCAACGCCAACCCGACACCAGCAGTGACCCGCGATGCATCCTGCTGGTCGGCGACCTTCACGCGCGCGGGCGCCACCTTCGTAAGCGGCTCGGCAACCGCCACCGCGCTCGCCCCACGAATCGCCGTCGAAGGCTCGCTTGCGGGCTGCGCCGCGGCAACCGTCCCGGTCTCCAGTGCCGCGGGCGGCGCGACGAAATACATCGCCCAGATCACCCGTAGGTAATAGAACACGCCCAGCACGCTCGCCAGCACCCCAATGATTGCCAACTCAAGATGCCCGCCCGTTATCGCCGCGAAAAACACGCTGTATTTGCCCACAAACCCTATGGTTGGCGGAATGCCCGCCAGCGCAAAGAGGAATAGCGCCATCGTCGCCGCCAGGCCGGGCCTTCGCCGCGCGAGACCAGCAAAGTCTTCCAGCGAGGTGCCGAGACCATCATTGTGCTCTACCGCCAAGACACCGCCGAACGCGCCGAGGTTCATCGCCGCGTATGCTGCGAGATACACCAACAGCGCCGCCAGCGAGTTCTGTGTATCCGTCACCACCGCCACAAGGATATACCCCGCATTGGCGACGCTCGAATACGCCAACATGCGTTTGACGTCGCGCTGCGACACGGCGAGTACATTTCCGGCCACCATCGTCAGCACGGCGACCACCCAAAGCACCGGCGTCCACTGGACGGCGACGGCGTGCAGCGCGACCATGAAAACCCGTGCCAAAGCCACGAACGCCGCTACCTTCGTACCCACGGACATAAACGCCGTGACGGAGGTGGGCGCGCCGACGTAGACATCCGGCGTCCACGCCTGGAACGGCACTGCCGAGACCTTGAAGCAGAAACCGACGGTCATCAGGCCGATTCCGGCCAGGAGCAGCGGCCCAAATCCCGCGCCCGCGTCAAAGGGATGTGAACCGAGGAAAGTACGAATCGCCGAAAGGCCCGTCGATCCCGTCGCCCCGTAGGTCAGCGCCATGCCGTAGAGCAGGAAAGCCGAGGCGAATGAGCTGAGGATGAAGTATTTCATCCCCGCTTCCTGCGATCGCGAACGCGTCGTCAGATACGCAGAGAGAATGTACAGCGAGAGCGAAAGCACTTCGAGACCGACGAAGACGGTCATCAGGTTGCCAGCCGAGGCCATCAACATCATGCCGAGCGCCGCGAGCAGCAGCAGCGCGTAGTATTCGCCCTGTTGTCGCACGCCCTGGCGCTCGATATACCCTGGCGAGTAGAGCAGGCCCAATCCCGCCGAGAAGAGCACGAGCAGGTCGGCGAACAGCGCCGTGAGATCTGAGTTGACCATGCCGTCGAACGCCGCGCGATGATCACCACTCGTCCACATCGCTGCCGTCACCACAACTCCCACCACCACCGCCAGCATGCCGATAATGGCGAGGGCGCCGCGTCCTCCGCGTGCCGGCAGCAGCAGATCGACGAGCAGCACGAGCAGTGCGCCCGCCAGCACGACCAGTTCCGGCAAGATGCGCAGCCAATCGGCGCCCGTTGGTGTGTAGTTGAAGACCGTGTCGGCGAGAACGAGCAAGTTCATGGATGCTCCGATGTGACCGAAACCGCGATCACGACGCGTGATGTCGGCGTGTCTATCGCCGTCGTTCGCGGCGCCACCTGCTGATGCGCTCTGGTCGATGTCAACGTGCCTTGCACCGATGGCTCAATGCGCGTTGTGATCACCCCTGGGAAGATCCCGAGCACGAGGATCAGTGTTAGCAGTGGCGCGAGCACCGCAAACTCGCCCAGGCGCAGATCCGGCAGGTCGGGGCGTGAGTTGCGCGAGCGA
This sequence comes from uncultured Chloroflexia bacterium, assembly GCA_963785845.1. Classification (GTDB taxonomy): domain Bacteria; phylum Chloroflexota; class Ktedonobacteria; order Ktedonobacterales; family JADMIN01; genus CAWAWP01. The sequence goes on from CAWAWP010000005.1 coordinate 317,893, forward strand.
ACGCTGTTCCGCTCGATTGCCGACGCGACGAACACCGTTGGCGGACCCTCCATAAGTCCCTGAAAGAATCGCAGCATGTACCAGGCGGCAGGCACAATCACCAACGTACCGAGAACGCCGAAGACCACGCTGCTCTGGAAAGTGCCCAGGAAAGCCAGGAACTCGCCCGCGAAGCTATTTAGGCCGGGCAGGCCCAGCGCCGCGAGCGCGGCGATCAAGAACGCCGTCGCCATCCACGGCAGCCGTGTCGCCAACCCTCCGAAGTCCGCCAGACGTCGCGAGCCAGTCCGCGCCTCGATGGCGCCCGCGAGCAGGAATAGCGCAGCGATCAAGATGCCGTGGTTGACCATCTGCAAAATGCCGCCCTCAACCCCCTGCACGTTGAGTGCGAAAATCCCCAGGATTATCACGCTCATATGGCTGATGCTGACATAGCCGAGCAGCCGTTTGAAGTCCTGCGCCACCAGCGCCTGCAGTGCGAAATAGAGGATGCCGACCACGGCGAGCGTCTCCATCAGCGGCGTGAAGTCGCGTGTCGCCGTGGGAAATAGCACGAGATTGAAGCGTACAAAGCCATACGCGCCGGTCTTCGCCATCACCCCGGCGATCAGCACCACAACTGGAGCGGGCGCCTCACTATACGTGTCCGCCACCCAACTGTGCAGCGGGAAGAGGCCAGACTTCACGGCGAACGCTGCGAAGAAGGCCAGGAAGAGCCAGATCTGTGTCGCTTCCGGCAGTCGCGTCGCCCCGTGTGTGATCAGCGAGCCGAAGTCGAGATTGAAAGCGGAGTGCGAAGTCGTGCTGACCACCGCGCCCAGCGCGATGATGCCCACCAGCATCAGCAGCGATCCTACTGCGGTGTAGAGCACGAACTTGATCGCCGCATACGTCCGCCGCGTTCCGCCGAACATGCCGACCAACAGATACGCCGGCACCAGCATAAGCTCCCAGAAGACGTAGAAAAGGAACAGGTTCGAGGCGAGAAACACGCCCTGCATACCTGTACTGAGCAGCATCAATAAGAAGAAGTACTCGCGCGAGCGATCGCCGCCGCGCGCCACTCCGAACGAGGCCCCCACTGCAACAACGGTGAGCAGTGCGTTGAGGCCGAGCAGAAAGACGTTGATGCCGTTCACGCCGAGGGCGTAGTTGATGCCAAGTTCCGGCAGCCACGGCTGATGCTCGGCGAACTGCGTCCCCGAGCCTGCCGACGAGAACTGAGCAAGCAACACGATCCACAACGCCAGATCGGCGACCGACGCGGCGAGCGCCCAGCCCCAGCCGGCCACGCGCGGCAACACAACTGCACCCACCGCCCCGAGCAGCGGCAAGAAGAGGATGGCGCTCAGTATCGGGAAGCTGTTCATGGCAAAGCTATCCAGACTTCTCGGCTATCTCTGCGTCACATAGTAGACGACGATCAACGCGGCGCCGGCGAAGATCGCCAGCGCATAATTGCGGACGTATCCTGTCTGCAAGGCGCGCAGCCCGCTGCTCGTCGCGCGAATCGCGCCGCCGGTCGCCCGTGTGCCACCGTCCAGCGTGATGCCCTCAAAGCCGCGGCGCAAGCCGCGCCCGATCCACAACACCGGACGGACCAGCACGCGGTCGTAGATCGCGTCAATGTACCAGCGATGCTGCAGAAAGATCACCAGCGGATTGCGGCTCGGCGCGAACGTCGGTTGGCGTTGCCCGTAGTAAACCCACGCGAGGCCCACGCCTCCAAGAGCCGCGACGAGGCTCAGCGCCATGCTCAGCACCGTCAACCCCGCGGAGGATAGCTCGACGGCGGGGCCAGTCACAGGCGCGAGGAAATCGTTAATCCAACTGTTGCCGGGCAGCCCGTAGAACCCGCCAACGACCGAAAGTACGCCGAGAATCACCATCGGGATCAGCATCGTCGGTCCAACGTCGTGCACACGTGCCAACGGGTCATGCCCAGCAATGCCAGCACGCCCCGCGATTGCCTGCCGTACTTCGACCTCGCCACCGTGAGCAGCGTGACTTTCGGCGATCTCGCCGCCACGATAGGTGCCTAAGAAAACAGAGAAGATCAGCCGGAAAGTATAGAACCCCGTGAGCAGCGCCGTGACCAGCCCGACAAGGTAGAGCGCGAACCAGACCCATGCGCTGGCGTCTGCCATCTGCGAACGCGCCAACACGGCGCCGAGAATCGCGTCTTTGCTCCAGAAGCCAGCGAACGGGAAGATTGCCGCCAGCGCCAGCCCGCCGACGACGAAGAGCACGAAAGTCTGCGGGAGCCTCGCCCGCAGCCCGCCCATCTTCCGCATGTCCTGCTCGCCGGCCAGCGCGTGCATCACCGCCCCCGCGCACATGAACAGCAGCGCCTTGAAGTACGCGTGCGTCGTCAGGTGGAAGATGCCACTGCTGAACCCCCCAGCCGACTCACCGAGAAACATGTAGCCGAGTTGGCTCATCGTCGAGTAAGCCAGCACCCGCTTAATATCCGTCTGCACGCAAGCGATCGTTGCCGCGAAGATCGCCGATGCCCCGCCCATCACGCCGACAACGATCAGCGCGGTTGGCGAGGCGAAAAAGAGCGGCGCGCAGCGCGCCACCAGATATACCCCCGCCGTCACCATCGTCGCCGCATGGATCAGCGCGCTGACCGGCGTCGGACCCTCCATCGCGTCCGGCAGCCACACGTGCAGCGGCAACTGCGCCGACTTCGCGGCAGCCGCCAGCAGCAGCAGCAGGCAGATCGCGACAAGCGTCCCGGCGTCAATCTGGACGAGCGGTAATGAGACGAGTGGCCTGTACTGATCTGGATAACCCGCAGGGAGTGACGTCACATAGTGGCTATGCAGCAAACTCGCGTAGCTCAGCGTCCCGAACGTCTTGGCGAGGAGGAAGATGGCGATCATCAGCCCGAAGTCGCCGATCACGTTGACGACGAAGGCTTTCTTCGCCGCCGCCACCGCCGCTGGCCGGGTATACCAGAAGCCGATCAGCAAGAACGATGCGAGTCCGACGCCAGCCCAGCCGACCAGCAAGAACAGGAAGTTGTCAGCAGCGACCAGCAACGTCATTGCGAAGACGAAGAGGTTGAGGAAGCTAAAGAAGCGCCAGTAACCCTCATCGTCCGCCATGTAGCCGACGGAGTAGACGTGGATCAGAAAGCCCACGCCCGTCACGATCAGCAGCATCACGGCAGAAAGCGGATCGGAAAGCAGTCCGAAGTTGATGGACAGGTTGCCCGAGACGACCCAACTCCACAACTGAGGCAGATCGCCGCTGCGCGCCGCCACTGGCTGACCGAGCATCGACACAAAGTCGGCCGCCGCGCAGACGAATGCGACCAGCACCGTGCCGCAGCCGATCACCGCGACGATGCTCCGTGGCAGCGCCCGACCAAGCAGGCCGAGCACGACAAAGCCCGCCAGCGGCAGTGCCAGGATCCATGGCGTGAGGTTCAGCATACGCGCCCTGCCCGCCCGTGCATACTCACCCCTTGAGCGTATTCAGTTCGTCCACGTCCACACTGCGGCGCGAACGGAAAATCGAGACGATGATCGCTAACCCGACGACGACTTCGGCCGCCGCCACCGTCAACACCAAAAATACGAACATCCACCCGTCAACCGAATCGAGGAAGCGCGCGAAGGCCATAAACGAGAGGTTCACGGCGTTGAGCATCACCTCGATCGACATGAACATGATCAGCGGATTGCGACGTACCAATACTCCGATCGCGCCGATCGTGAAGAGCAGCGCGCTGACAATCAGGTATGCTGAGATGGGCATCGCGGGCCTCCTATTCACGCTCGCGGCCAGCGATGCGCCGTCCCAGAATCACCGCCCCCAGCACCGACACCACCAGCAGCAGACTCGTCACTTCGAACGGAAACGAGAAGCCGTGGAAGAGCGCCAACCCGAACGCCTCGGTATTGCCAGCGGTGGCGACCTGATGTGCCAACCCGTTGCCAGTGATGTCCGTTGCCAGCGAGCCATTGGCGATGGCGACGATCAACCCGACGGCGAGCACGCCACCCGTTGCCAGTCCTGCCAGCCACTGGAAGCGATTGCGCCCTTCCCCGTTCTGGCTCGCATCGCCCGCGTTGGGTGACAGCATGGTGACGACGAAGAGAAAGAGCACCATCACGGCGCCGGCGTAAATCAACACCTGGATCGTCGCGACGAAGATCGCATTGAGCGTGAGAAAGAACGCCGCGAGACTCAGCAGATTGACAATCAGGCTCAGCATGCAATAGACGGCGTTGCGGAACAGCACCACGCCGAGCGCCGAAGCGATCGCCACGACTGCCAGCGTGTAGAACGAGATCGGATCGCCCACCATAGCGCGCTACTCCTCCTCTGCCGGTCGGTCGAGTGCGCCAGAAGGCGTAGTTGGCGTGTCGGTGACGAGAATCGACTGTTCAGCGGGGAGATTGCCCTGTCCCACGGCGGCGGCCGAGGCGCGCTGTCCGTCAAAAAATCCCTGGCGGCCCGGCAGCGGCGTTCGCGTCTCCGGTGGCGGGGGCGCAGCCCATGCGTCAAGCGATCCGCTCGTCGCGGAATCAAGCGGCTCCAGCAATTGCTCTTTGTGGTAAACCAGATCTTCGGGATGCGTCACCGAAAGTTCGAAGATGTTCTCCAGCGTGATCGCGCCGGTCGGGCACGCCTGCTCACAGTAGCCGCAGAAGATGCAGCGCAGCAGGTTCACGTCGAAAACACGTGCATAGCGCTCACCCGGCGAGACGCGCTGCTCTGCGGTGTTCTCTTCGGCCTCAATATAGATCGCGTCGGCGGGGCACGCACCGGCGCAGAGGAAACAGCCCACACAGCGCTCCAGGCCGCCAGGATAGCGGTGGAGCACGTGCCGACCGCGATAGCGCGCGGGCAGCGTCCGCTGCTCCTCGGGATACGAAACCGTCGTCGGCTTCTTCCCGAACTCCTTGAGCGTCGTGCCCAGACCTTTGAGCATCTCCATCGCCATGAGACGTTACCCTCTATGCCGCTTCAAGACCCCAACGCGTTAACTCGTCGTCGTTCGAGCCCTGATCTGATAAGCCTTGTTCAACTACCCAGCATGCACGCGGGGAACCCGATATACGTCACGGCGCCGTTTCCGTCGCCTGTGTCGCAACCTGCGACGCCGACGTCGCGCCCAATCGCACCAGCCGCACGGAGGCCGGTAGCGCCAGGCTCAACGCCTCGTCGCGCGACCTGGCCCCCGGCACGGCGCGGCGCAGCCGCACGAACAGCACCATCGCGGTGATCAACAGAATGCCCAAACCGGCGACTCCACTGATCCACCATGCGAGACCAAACGCGATGACTGCCGCCGTCAACAGAAGGTTCAGCACCGACAGCGGCAGCAACACCTGCCAGCCGAGCCGCATCAACTGATCATAGCGAATGCGCGGCAAGGTTGCACGAACCCAGATGAACACAAAGAGCAGCGCCGCGACTTTCAGCGTGTACCAAAGGAACGGGATGCCCGGCAATCCGTCGAGTCCGCCGAGGGTCCACCCACCAAAGAAGAGCGTCGCCGCCACCGAACTCACCGTGATCATGTTGATGTACTCAGACATCTGATAGAGGCTCCAGCGCAGGCCGCTGAATTCGGTGAGGTAGCCCGCGACCAGCTCCTGCTCCGCCTCGGGCAGATCGAAGGGGGCGCGGTTGACCTCCGCGGTGGCGGCGATGGCGTAGAGTACCAGCCCAAGTGGCTGCGCCAGCACGAACCAGATGCCCTGAGATACCTGCGCGTGGACGATCCCCACCATGCTCAGCGTTCCTGAGAACATCAACACACCGGCCAGCGTCAGGCCGATGCTCACCTCGTATGACACCATCTGCGCCGCCGACCGCAGCGCGCCGAGCAGCGAATAGTGGTTGCCGGAAGCCCAGCCGCCGAGGACGATGCCGTAGACGGCGAGCGACGAGATCGCCAGGATATACAACACCCCGACGTTGATGTCCGCGACGAACGGCGCCCACGCTTTGGCGATTGCGCCCGTGCCCCAGGTGGTCACGTTGCCCAGCGGCACAACGGCGAAGGCCGAGATCGCGATGAACACGCTGATCGCCGGCGCGATCACGAAGACCAGATGCCGTGAACGTGTCGGAATGATCTGCTCTTTGAACGCCATCTTGATGCCGTCGGCCAGCGGCTGCAACAGCCCAAACGGCCCAGCGCGATTGGGGCCGACGCGACGTTGGAAGCGCGCGAGCAGGCGGCGCTCCACCAGCGTCATGTACGCGAAGATCGACAGCAGCGCGACGATGACCACCGCGCTCTTGACCACGGCGGCCACTACCGTCCAGGCGAGGTCACTCACGGCGGCCACCCTCCCCACCGGCCAGCGCTGGCTCCGCGGTCGGCGCCGCACCGGTCGTCACGCCGTTTGCAAGCATCTCCCAGGTGAGCGTGGGGCTACCGATCACCGTAGCGCGTCCCTCAGCGGTCGGCGCGCCGGGGTTCAGCGGCCAGCGCGCGCCAGAGTCGCCAAGCGCACGGCGGGTGGCCCCCGCGTAGAGCGGTGTGGTTCGCGCAATCTCCGCCAGGATCTCAGCCGGCGCTGTATACGACCAGCCGAGGCCGAGTGCTCGGGCGACCGCCTGCAAGATCTGCCAGTCGGCGTTGGCATACGGCAGCGGCTGCATTGCCTGGCGAACCACCTGCACGCACCGTTCGGTGTTGGTGAACGTGCCATCCTTCTCCGCATATGCCAGCGCGGGGAAGACGACATGCGCGCGCCGCGCCGTCTCGGTGAGAGTCAAATCCTGCACCACAAGCAACTCTAGCGCGGTGAGTCGCGCTAGCTGGTCATCGGTGAGGTGCCGTGCAGGGTCCGCGCCCATCACCCACAGCGCGGCCACACCGCCGGAGAGCATCTCATCGTACGAACGGCCTGTGGCGCTCGGCACATTGCGGCCCCACGCCGCGGAGAGCGTCGCACGCGCATCCCCGTCAGCCACCGGCCGATAGCCCGGCAGTAGATCGGGGAGCAGACCCATGTCTCGCGCACCGAGGGAGTTGTTGTCCTCGAAGAGAGGCCCCGCGCCGGCCCCGGGCCTGCCGTAATTGCCCGTCAGCAACGCTAGTTTCAGCACGTCCTCGGCGAGCGTCGCGCCGGAGGGTTCGCGCGTCGCCATCTCGTCGTAAAGCATCACCGCGCCATCCGCGCCCGCGATCTCCCGCGCGACGGCTCGCAGCGCGTCGAGATTCAACGTGTCGCCCCGATTTCCGGAGCGCGTAGCTGGCGCGCCGGACTCGCTCGCCCTCGCGTCCCTGCCGGAATCGACAGCATGCGCCTCGGCATACGGCCCGCGCTGCAAACCTTCACTGATAACGATGTTGAGGAGCGCCCGCGCCACCGTACCCGTCTCACCCTCGCTGTATCGCGTAACGCTCGCCGCGAGTCGATCGAGCTTATTCGGCGCGGCACTGAGGATGTGCACGCGAGCGCCGCGACGAATCGCCTTACGGATGCGCAGATCCACGATAGGCTGGCGACTGTACGGGTCGGCGCCGATCAGCACGATATGCGAGGCTTTGTCGAGCCCAGCCAGCGAGTCGGTCCACGCCCACGGAAGTTCGCCGGCCCTCGCCGAGGGAAAGCGTCCGTGGAAATGGTCGATGTTGTTGGTGCCAATGCCCGCGCGCAGCAGCTTCTGGAAGAGATATGCCTCTTCATTGGTCGTATGCGTCGACCCAATGCCCCCAATCGCTTCCGGGCCGCGCCGTTTGACGATCTCGCGCAGTCGTCTGGCGACCTCGCCGATTGCTTCTTCCCAACTGGCGGGCGTCAGCACACCGTCGTCGCGGCGAATGAGCGGCTTGCGCAGGCGCTCCTGACTGTTCACCCATCCGACGTCCCAGCGGCCGCGATCGCAGAGCCAGCCATCGTCGATGTCGTCGTTCGTCCGCGAATACTGACGCAGCACCTTGTCCACGCGCACATCTACACGCACGTTGCAGCCGACCGAGCAGTTGGCGCAGACGCTCGCCGTCTTGCGCAGCTCCCAGGGACGCGATATGAAGCGGTAGCTCTTGGCGGTCAGCGCGCCGACCGGGCACATCTCGACGACGTTGCCCGAGAAAATTGAGTCGAACGGCGCCTGTGGATCGACTCCTACCTCCGTCTTGAAGCCCCGCTCCTCCATGATCAGGCCATTCTCCATCGCCACGTTCTGCGTAAAGCGAACGCAGCGCTGGCAGGCGATGCAGCGCTCACGGTCGAGCAAGATATTCTCGCTGACGGGGATCGGCTTCTCGAAGTGACGCTTGCGCAGGTCGAATCGGCTTGCACCAGGGCCGTAGCGCAGCGTGAAGTCTTGCAGATCGCATTCGCCGCCTTTGTCGCAGATCGGGCAGTCAAGCGGATGATTCAGCAACAAGAATTCAAGGGTGCCGCGCCGCGCCTTCTGCACCTGTGGCGCCGTCGTCGTCACCTCCATGTCGGGCGAGACGACCGTGGTGCAGGCCGTGGCCGGCTTCGGCATACCCTTCACGCCCACGAAGCACATGCGGCACGCGCCCAGCGGTTCCATCTTCGGGTGATAGCAATAGATCGGAATCTCAATGCCCAGTCGGCGCGCGGCCTCCCAGATCACCGTCCCCTTAGGGACGCTGACGGGTCGCCCGTCGATAGTCAGATTGACGAGGTCGGTTGGCTGCTCGATCATAGTGCCGTTATGCTTCTCGTTCTGCGCGAGCGCGAGTAAGGATGCTAGCAACAGTGGCAACGCCCGGCGCGGCGGTTAGGGCGGAAACCTCAACGGTGAGCATGCAGGGCGAGCCAGAAGTCCGCGCGTCCGCTTCTCCTGGTCGATCCCTTCTTGCCGTGGTTCCCACGCCCAACTTCACCGCGTCAGCCCAATTAAAGAGTATACCGGACCCGACCAATATTGCCTACATCCCGGCACATTCGCCGGTCACTTTCCCCCACGGGTACTCACCTAAATCGTCAGATACCGCCAGACTCTCCGCTGAGAACCGGAGTCCGCCAGCCGCCGACTCTCCCAGACAATTCCTTCTGGCGTGATTAGAAATTATGTGCTATACTGAGCATGCCAACAGATTGCGACACACCCTGACCCTCTCAAGTGGATTCTCCCCAATCCCCAACGCCCTCACTCCTTGGCAAAGTAGCCTCCTACCCCTCTGTGGAAATCTCGTTCGGAAGAAGTCGTTCATGGTGCACCTTCCGCAAACCGCTCCCATCCACTGCGCCGCCAGCTACATCTTCGACCCACACACATAACAATCGAAAAAGCGGAAGAAAACGGAAATTCCGCTAGCGAGACTCATACGTACCTTCCCCCACTCCGGCATATCAGCCCCCATGAATTCAGCCTTCTAAGCCCCCGCAACTGTTATCACTGTATGCTTCGTTTTCCGCTCCCCCTATCCTGAGCGCACCGTCGGAACCTTCCGCTCTCTCCCCTTCACCCCTCGCAAATTCAGGTATCACCCGCCAGCGTCTCCGAATTTCCGCCCTCCGCCGACACGAATTTCCGCTTGCTGAAGCTCCTACCGGGTTCGCCGGACCCTCCTCCTCGTCTCCCACGCGCCCGCTGCGATACAATTGACCGTCGAGCGACCACCTTCTAAGCGCAGCTTCAGCAAAGGAGAGCAATCAATGGCGATTCAACGAGTTGGCGTCGTCGGCGGCGGCCTCATGGGCAGCGGCATCGCCCAAAGCGCCGCCCAGGCCGGATACGATGTCGTACTGGCCGAAGTCAATCAAGACCTGCTCGACAAAGGCATGGAGCGGGTCCACGGCGCCTGGCAGATGCTCGTCGGCAAGGGCAAGATCACCGAAGATCAGGCGTCCGAGTACCGTGGCCGCATCCGTGGCACCCTCGACATGGCCGACTTTGGCGACCGGGACCTCGTCATCGAAGCGATCATCGAAAACCTGGACGAGAAGAAGAAGCTCTTCAAGACGCTTGACGCCATCGTGCCCGCTGGCAGCATCATCGCCAGCAATACCTCCTCGCTGCCCATCATGGAGATGGCCGCCGTCACCGGACGCGAATCGCGCATCGCCGGGCTCCACTTCTTCAACCCCGTCCCGGTGATGAAGCTCGTCGAGATCGTCAAATCCATCGCCACCAGCGACGCCACCGTCGAAGACCTGCGAACCTTCGCCACCACGCTTGGCAAGACGCCGATCATCGCTAAAGATATCGCCGGCTTCGTCGTCAATTTCCTGTTGATCCCCTACATGCTCTCTGCCATTCGTATGTATGAGCACGGCATCGCTACCAAAGAGGACATCGACACCGGCATGAAGCTTGGCTGCGGTTACCCGATGGGCCCCTTCGAATTGTTGGATTACGTCGGCCTCGACACCACCCTCTACGCCGCCGAAGCCATCTACGCCGAGTATCCCGATCCTGCCTATGCCCCGCCGACGCTTCTACGCCGCATGGTCCAGGCCGGACGCTATGGCAAGAAGAACGGCAAGGGCTTCTACGTCGGTGTGGATGCGTAGAGGCGTCCGCCAGACTGACCGCCAGGGTGCCACCCTGGACGGAATAGCCTCCCAACCTGGCGGTCTCGCGGGCCCTTGCAACCTCTGACACGAGCCACCGCTCAGTTGGCGTCCCTATCCATCGCGGTGATAGACTCTCCGAGAGGTCTCGGATCAGCACGGCCGGGGTCTTTCGGACCTGTCCAGGGAGGGAGCGCAACCAGCATGAGCCATCCAACGAACAATGGTGGGCGCAAAGCGCCGATCTTTGGCCAGCCTCACCCGCTGGACGATGAAGAGGCGCAGAGCATCACCGACATGATCTTGGAGGCGCAAGGCTCGACGCGGCAGCTCACCATTCCCGCCGAGGACCTCGACGCCCAGGCCACCACGCATATGGATGCGCCCACCGCCCGCGTGATCGACGAGAGCCACGTCCGCGAGATTCTCCAGCGTTTCAACCGCGACTACCTCTACGGACGTGGCCGCTTCGATGAATATCAACATGGCCTGCTCTTGAAGTGGGGCGACGGCTACTCGCGCAAGCACATCTGGCTCACCGTCGAGGGCGAGAATCTCGTCTTCGAGACCAGCCACGAGCGCAAGTGCGACAAGCCCTACTGTCGTGGCGGCCACCACGTCTTCACCCCCGCGCAGTGGCACGATCTGCGGCTCATCAATCTAGAGCTCGCCGAAGAGTTCAAGCGCCCCGTCTACGAGCCGTCTGACGACTAGCGCCCCCGCGCAGGTCGCCGTGCCAACCGGCCAAACTGGAGAATCTCTGTGAGTGAAGTCGTAGAGCCGAAGTCAGGGAATGCGCCACAGAGCGACCAACGCGCGCTACTCCTCGACACGGACCTCTTCTTCGCCGTCAAAGTCGCCGACACGCTCAAGCACGTGGGCTACGCCACGCGTACCGTCCGCCACCTCGACGCCTTCCTCGCTGCGCTTCCGGCGGAGCGACCCCGCATCGCCCTGGTGAACTCCTCCGCGACGAGCACAGACTGGCGCGCGGCGATTCGGTCAGCGCGCGCCGCTGGTGTCGCCACCATCGCCTACGGTTCCCACGTCGATCTTGAGGCGCAGCAACAGGCGCGCGACGCAGGGGCAACCGCCGTCATCGCCAACTCCAAACTGGCGCAAGACCTCCCCGCGGTGGTGGCTCGTGTGCTACGCCGCTCCGGCTCGCCCGACGACGGCGCAGGTGCATCCGCCGAACGCGCCGCAGAGAGCCCTTGAGGTGAGCCTGCCGGTGTTGACGATTGGCCGCGTTGCAGACAGAACTCGCGGTCTCACCTTACGAGGAGTACATCATGGCAACAGCACAGCAATGGCATGAACTCGCGCAGCAGTTGCGTGTCGACAGCATTCGCTCCACCACGAAGGCCGGCTCTGGCCATCCCTCCTCGTCAATGTCCGCGGCAGACCTCATGGCGGTGCTGCTCTACGAGCACTTCACCTACGACTTCCAGAATCCGAAGAACCCGAACAACGATCATCTGATCTTCTCCAAGGGCCACGCCGCGCCGCTGCTCTACGCCGCCTACAAGGCCACCGGCGGCATCTCAGACCAGGAGATGCTCACTCTCCGTCAGTTCGGCAGCCGCATTGAGGGCCATCCCGTGCCGATCCTTCCCTATGTGGATGTCGCCACCGGCTCGCTGGGCCAGGGGCTACCCATCGGCGTCGGCATCGGCCTCGCTGGCAAATATCTCGACAAGTTGCCCTATCGCATCTGGGTAGTCCTTGGCGATAGCGAGATGGCCGAGGGATCGATCTACGAGGCGCTGGAACTCGGTGGTCACTACAAACTCAACAATCTCATCGGTATCCTCGACATGAACCGCCTCGGTCAGCGCGGCCCCACCATGCTCGGCTGGGACGGCGATGCCTATGCGGCGCGCGCTCGCGCCTTCGGCTGGCATGCCATCGAAATTGATGGCCACAACCTCGACGAGATCGCCGCCGCCTATCAAGAGGCGCTGCAACAGACTGAACAACCGACGCTAATAGTGGCGCGCACGATAAAGGGCAAGGGCTTCGCCGAGATCGAAGACAAGCCCGGCTGGCATGGCAAGGCGCTGCCGCAGGACGCCGCTGATCGTGCCATCCAAGGGCTGGGCGGCGTGCGTGACATTCATGTCGACGTCCGCAAGCCCGAAAGCTCACAGGGGCCATCCCGCCCAGCGCCACAGCCGGTGCAACTCCCGCGCTACGAAGTTGGTGGCGCCGTCGCCACCCGCAACGCCTATGGAGACGCGCTCAAAGCGCTCGGCGGTGCTCGATCCGATGTCGTCGCTGTGGACGGCGAGGTCAGCAACTCGACGTTCGCCGAGACCTTCGCGCACGCTTTCCCGGATCGCTTCTTTGAGCAGTACATCGCCGAACAGCAAATGGTCTCCAGCGCGATTGGCCTCGGAGTGCGCGGCTACTCCTGTTTTGCCTCGACCTTCGCCGCTTTCTTTTCGCGCGCCTACGACTTCATCCGCATGGCGGCAATCTCACGCGCCAACATCAAACTCTGCGGATCCCACGCCGGGGTTTCCATTGGGCAAGACGGTCCCTCGCAAATGGCTCTCGAAGACCTCGCCATGATGCGCGCGGTCCACGATAGCGTCGTCCTCTACCCCTGCGACGCGAACCAAACGGCGCACCTCGTCCAGTCGATGGCCGACTTTCGTGGCATCTCGTACCTGCGCACGACGCGCGAGAAGACGCCGGTGATCTACGGTCCCGACGAGTCCTTCTCCGTCGGCGGCAGCAAGGTACTGCGCCAGTCCGCGAACGACAAAGTCGCTATAATCGCGGCGGGTGTCACACTCCCCGAAGCGCTCAAAGCCTACGACCAGCTTCACGCTGACGGCGTCGCCGCCCGCGTCATCGACGCCTACTCCGTCAAGCCCATCGACCGCAAAACACTCCACGAGGCGGCGCAGGCCACTGGCGGGAGCATCATCGTCGTTGAGGATCACTGGATCGAGGGCGGTTTGGGAGATGCCGTCCTCGAAGCCTTCTCCGGCACAGAGGGCTCGTGGCCCACAGGCGCCTTGCCGCGCGTCGTCAAGCTGGCCGTGCGCGGCATGCCCGGCTCCGGGACGCCCGAAGAGCTCCTCGACGCCGCTGGCATCACGGCCAAGCACATCGTCTCCGCCGCCAGGCAACTCGCCGGCTAACGCACCGCAGTATCGCAGCGATCATGTCATCAAGTACCTGCCGATCCAGTCTCCTTGGCACTGCGGTCGGCAGGAGATGCTACTTCGCGCGCCGCAGAGTCCGCTAGGGCTTCTGGCCCACACGCTGTGGCGTTCTGCCGACGTCTCTACCTTCCTCAAGTCAGCCACACAGTTCGGAATCGACGCATGTCAACCGCACCGCGTATCCCGCGAATCCTCGCCAGAGTCGAACGCGCCGTCGCACTCGAAGCCCTCCACTCGGCGCTCTGGTCGCCCGGCGCCCTGCTGGTGGTTGGCGTCTCCGGCGGCGCAGACTCGCTCTGCCTCCTGGGCGCGCTGCAAGCGCTGTCGCAGCGTGCCTCACCCGCCGCGCCCGGCCGTCTCATCGTTGCCCATCTCGATCACGGGCTTCGTGGCGCGAAGGGCCAGCGCGACGCCGCCACGGTGCAAGAGTTTGCTTCCACGCTAGGCGTCTCGTGCGTCGTCGAGTCTGCGGACGTGCGCGCCTTAGCCACGCGCGAACGTCGCTCCCTCGAAGATGCGGCGCGCCAGGCGCGCTACCACTTCTTCCATCGTGTCGCGGCGGCGCACGGAGCCGAGCGCATTTGCGTCGGTCACACTCGTGACGATCAAGCCGAGACGGTGATCATGCGCTTCCTCCGTGGCAGCGGCGTAGACGGCCTCAGTGGGATGCGTCCGTTGCGAGGCATCGTCGCGCGTCCGCTGCTCACCCTCTATCGTGCCGACACTGAAGCCTACTGCGCCGCCAAGGGGTGGGAACCTGTTCACGACGCGAGCAATGACGATCTCGCCTTCACCCGCAATCGCCTTCGGCACGAACTCATTCCCGCGCTAAAGCGCTACAATCCTCACCTCATCAGCACGCTTTCCAACAATGCAACCCTCATCGCCTCAGATGAAGACTTCCTCGAAGCGGCCACAACATCTGCGTGGCGCGGCGTCACCTCCGACGAGTCGGCAACACGAGTCTCCGTTGCACTTGCGCCCCTTCGCGAGATGCCGCTTGCCCTGCGCCATCGCGGCCTTCGCCAGATCGTCGACCGGCTGACATCCGGCGAGCATGTGCCCGAAGCCCGTCACGTGCTCGCCATAGATGCCCTGCTTGCCCGCAACACCGCGGGACTCTCCATCGATCTGCCGGGCGGCGTTCGCATCACCACGTCCTACGACGCCGTCCACATCACCCTTCGTGCCGCCGTGGCTCCGCACGTATCCACGGCCACGGATCTACCGCTGCCCGTTCCTGGCGAAGTAGAACTGACAGACCTCGGCTGGAAGGTGAGTGCCTGGATCACCGATCGCCCTGCGGGCTTAGAGGCCGCCGATCCTTCGCCTCCTCCGACCAGTCGTCCGTTCCCCCACGCAGGCACCCGCGCCGATCTCGGAAAGGCCGAGCTGCGCGCTTACCTCGACGCCGATCTCGCCACCGGTCCCCTCACCGTGCGCACGTGGACTCCAGGAGACCGCTTCCATCCGCTCGGCATGCGGCAATCGAAGAAACTCCAAGACTACTTCGCCGATGCCAAAGTGCCCCGCGAACTCCGCGCGCGCATTCCGTTGGTCGTCACCCCAGCGCACATCCTCTGGGTTGGCGGTCAGCGCATCGACGACCGCGTGCGCATCTCGTCGGCAACCAGTCGTGTCCTTGTCTTGCAACTGACGCCACTTGAGGTACAGTTGAGGTAGCCTGATGTGTGACCACATGCCGCCCACTTCGTAAGCACAACATTGGGACGGCGATTTCCAGGTTATGTCCGCACCGTCTGAGCGAGGGGAGGGCGAGCAGTGCCCATTTCGTCGAACTTGCATGACGATATCGAAGAGGTCCTCATCTCAGAGGATGCACTCCAGGCCCGAGTGCGCGAGCTTGCCGCCCTCATCTCCGAAGACTATCGGGGCAAAGACCTGCTTCTTCTCGGCATCCTCAAAGGCGCGATCATGTTCATGGTAGACCTGAGCCGTCACCTGGAAATGCCCCTTGAACTTGAGTTCATGGCGACGAGCAGTTACGGCAACACGCGCGAGTCCAGCGGAGAAGTTCGTATCCTCAAAGACCTCGATGTGCCCATCGAAGGCAAACACGTCCTGCTTGTCGAAGACATCATCGACACCGGACTGACCATACGATACCTGATGGAAAGTCTCCAGCAGCGTAGGCCAGCAAGTATCCGCGTCTGCGCCCTGCTCGACAAATCCAAGACGCGCGATAAAGTGCTTGACCCCCAATATCTGGGCTTCACTATTCCCGACCGCTTCGTCGTCGGATACGGCCTCGACTACGCCCAGAAATACCGAAATCTCCCCTATATCGGCGTACTCAAGCCAGACGTCTACCACACCTAAGCACACACAATGCATCGGTGAGCAGTTGCCTTAACCGCACGTAGATCACTCAGAGCCAAAAGAGACCGAGCGTGGCGCACGGTGCCACCAGAAGCATCTCCGGCAACGAGTGGAGGCGGCCAATGGCGCATGCGCGCGGCAGGCGAAAACCATTGTGGAGTCTACTCATCGCCGTGGTCTGTCTCCTCATTGCCATTGGGCTGCTCATCTATGTGCCTTCGTCACCGGTGAACTCGTCCCACGTCAGCCAGGGAACGACCCCTGGTGCTGTATCTCTGCCGCCAACCGCTGTCCCACCTACCGTGACCACGGCGCGATAGGAGCCAAGAGAGGACAGCTTTCGATGATCTCCACCGAGTCACGACCTGTGACGTCCGCAACGCCTTCGCCGGCAACGACTCCGCGCGTCTGGCGAATGGCTAAAGTGGTTGCGGCAGTCTGCGGCGTGATCCTCCTGTTCGCATTGGCCGCCTGCGGTCGGTATGAAGTCTTGCCCAACACCACGCCAACCTCAGTAGTCGGGGCAACGGCGACCGCCACGCCAACGCGCTTTGCCTATCTGTATTCGCGGATTGACTATCCCCTCCAGGTAGCGGTCGATGCAGGAGACACCGTCACGTTGACGCTCTCGCCCCACAGCGACATCCTCACAGTCACCCCGGCCCCTGGTCAGGGCACTGGAACCGTGGGCACGCCAATTCCTCTGCCAACGGATCTTCAGAATTATCAAGACGTCGCCGCTTCGGTCGATACCCAATCGCCCGATAATGGAGCCTTCACGTGGGCGCTGGTCTCACCCGCGCGGCAGAGCCTGCTCACCGATGTCGCGGCACCTGCCCGCACCTATCGCGACTCAGTCATCTTTCAGTGGCGTGTGACGGCGGTGTCAGCGGGGCAGAACACCGCTCGCATCGTCCTACACTTGATCTACGTGTACTTGGATGGTAGCGAGCACGACGGCACCATTGAGGTCTCCCAGTCTCCAGTGCCGATGCTCGCGGTACAAACCTCCGCGGTGAGTATCGCGCTCTCGCAGGCTCGCTTGCCCCTGGTTGGCGTGTCGGGCTTCGCGGGAATTCTGGCGCTTCTTCGCTATATCTACAATGCTCTGAAGACCGTCAGCGACGTGACGGGTCAGGTGAAGGGCGCGGTGAAAGTCGCGCAAACCGTGAGGCAAAAGGTCGATGGCAGCGACCGCCCGAATAGCGCCAGCTCGCGGCCAACGCCGGGCGGGTCAGGGTCATTTACACCGACGGCCGCATATCCACCGCCGCAGCGAAAGTTTGGGCCACCGCAACCGACTGCGCATCCCGACGATGTGACCTGGCCGGCCCGGCGCGGCAGTGCGCCGGAGCAGTGGCCGAGTCGGCAGTGGCCTCCATTGCCTTCCGGCCCACAAGATTCATAGGGCGCCGCTGCTCCACGTGGGCTGCCAACCAACGGCCGTAGAGCCTATACGCTCAAGCCACTGGCTAAAGCGGTGCGACCCACATTGCGTACGCGACCCGTGCTGGCACCGACACCACAGAGCCGTCCGCCACCGAAACATCCACAGGTTCTTCGTCGGGAACGCCGCTCTTCGGCATACCAGCCAGCGAAACTTCCGTTCCTGGCGTCAGGCCGCGCTCATGCAGGAAGGAGATCAACTCTTCCTCGTCCTCTACGACCTCCGAGATCAACAGGATTCGCCAGCGGCTTCCGGGCTGAGTAGCCAGCAGCCGCACCGCGTGCTTCTCGCGCAGGTAGTTGCGAGCGTCAGGCACGAAGCCGGGAATGGGATTCCCGTGCGGGCACGTCGTCGGCGCATGCAGCGTCTGCGAAACGCGTTCGGCCACCGCACCCGAGATATAATGTTCGAGGCGAGTAGCCTCCTCGTGTACCTCATGCCAGGGCATGCCGAGCATGTCCACCAGAAACCGCTCCGTAAGCCGATGGCGTCGCAGAACCTCCTCAGCAACGCGAATGCCCTGTTCGGTCAGAACCACTTGCCGGCGACTGTCCATAGTGATGAAACCGTCGCGAGTCATGCGCTTGAGCGTTTCTGTGACTGTCGGTGGGGAGATGTGAAAGCGTTCCGCGAGACGTGCGCCGATCACCACGTCGCCCTCCATCGTCATGTTGTAAATCATCTCAAGGTACGACTCCACCACCGGCGTTGCGCTCATCGACTGCCCCAGACTTTTGCCCTCATCATGCGCTTCAATCGAGAAACCGCACCTTGATTATGGCACGCAGCACTTAGTGGGCGAGCGACCTGTGGGGAAAACGACAAAGAAAGTAGTGGATCCAATGCGCATCTATCATCTCGACGGTTCGCCGGTGCACACCATCAGCGAGTTTGATAGCCGTGGCGCCGCTATCAGCGGCATCGCGCGAGGCGAGGGCACATTCCAACTCGGCTATTTGCAACTACATCCCGGTGGCGTCGTGGGAGCACATCCGGCGACCAGCCGTCAGCTTCTCATCGTGATCTCGGGCGAGGCGTGGGTGAGCGGCGGAGATGGTGTCAAGCGACGAATCCATCAGGGAATGGCGAGCTCGTGGGAAGCGGATGAGGTGCACGAAACCAGCACGGAAACGGGTCTCACTGCCGTCGTGCTCGAATCCCCAATCTTTGATCTGCCGTCCCCTGCGGCCGATGCTTCGCCAGTCGCAGAGTGACAGTACACGAGGTACTTGGGCCAACTACTCCGCCACGAACGGCGTTGCTCGTTCGCGTTCTTCGACGTCCTCGAGCTGCGATGTGAGATAGGGGATGACTTCTCGTACCGCAGCTTCTATACCAAGCGCCAGCGAGAATCCCGCGGCGCGAATGTGCCCGCCCCCGCCGAAATGGGCCGACATCGCCGCCGCGTCGTAGGGCGCTGCCGCACGCAGACTCACCTTCGTCGTCCCGTCAGTCTGCTCTTTGAAGAGCGCGGCAATCGCCACTCCCTCGATATCCATCAGGTAACTCGGCAAGCCGTCGTCCATGTCGGGCGTTGCCCCAACCTCTGCCACAAACTCCTGACGCAGCGCCGCCCAGACCAGACGGCCGCCGGCGGCACTACCGAGCGTGCGTTCGACGACGGCGCTCCACAGGCGCGCCTTCGCCAGCGGTTTCAGCCGGTAGGCTGGCTTGATGATGTCTTCCGGCTTCGCCCCGCTTCCGACGAGGTATGCTCCCACCATCAACGTGCGCGGCGTCGTCGCATCGAATTCGAACGAGCGCGTGTCAGTGATGATGCCGGCGAGCAAGCATCGCGCCGCATCCTCCCCGATTGAGACACCTTGATGCAGTAATAGGAGTGTGAGCAGTTCCGCGGTAGCTGCCGAGGTCGGATCGATAATGTTGACGGTGCCGCAGCCGCGAGAGGTGATGTGATGGTCGATGTTGAGAATCGTCGCCGTGTCGAAGAAGTTCCTATACCGATCGTAAAGACTCCCATAGCGACTCAATTCACCAGCGTCCAGCGCAACGACAAGATCGAAGTCCGTCTCCGCCAGCGACGTAACAACTCGCTCGCGGCCAGGCAGATAGGTATACCCCGCAGGCACAGGATCGGCGCAGGCGACCACGGGGCGCTTGCCGAGCGACTCTAACGACAGCGCAAGTCCCAGTGCGGAGCCTAGTGCATCGGCGTCGGGATGCTCGTGCGCCAGGATCACGATCCGCTCGGCGTTGGTCACCAGATCCCACGCGGCGTTTGCCAGAGACGCGTCGATCTCCGCCGCGAGCAGCCGCCCGAGCGCTTGTATGCGCTCCCCTTCGTGGGACTTAACCGCTCGTGCCGCCATACACGCCTCCCCAAAACACCAGCACAACCAACCATGATGGCGATATCCCAGCGCCTATACGCAGATGAGCTACTTCGCGGCGTCCGAGTCGGATAGCGCGTCCTCGGCGACCTGCTCGCCCGGCGAGCGCGCGGCATTCGGCGCGACGATGTTCGCTTCACTATTGACTTTGTTGAGCAGATCGATCAAATGGACGCCGCGCTCGATAGACTGATCGAGTCGAAAGGAAAGTTCGGGGGTGTGCCGAATCGTCAAACGCTGCGCCAACTCATGCCGCAGAAATCCCGTGGCCTTGTTGAGGCTGGCGAGCGAAAGCTTCTGTTCCTCTTCGGTGCCCATCACGCTAACATACACCTTGGCCTGGCGCAGATCGGATGAGACCTTCACGTCCGTAATGCTCGCGAAACCAATCCGCGGATCCTTCATGCGCGTGCGGATGAGATCGATCAATTCATGACCGATGACCACGCCCAATTGATCCTGTCGCCATGCCTTTGACATACTTTCCTCTGGCAATCTTCGCGTGGCGCCATCCCCGCGCCGTGCCATGGTTTCCATGTGCCAGAACGGGGGATGGCGCCGATCACGTCTTGGCAACGGCGTCCGAGTGAACTGTTCAGATATTTCAGCACATGCATGGGGAACGTCGGAGAAGCGAGAAACCTGAACACGGCGGCCCGCGTCGGTCTCTCGCTCACGATCTGCTACCGCTAGACCCGTACCATGCTGTACGCCTCGACGATATCGCCTGCTTCCGGCTCGTTGAAGTCCTCGAAGAGGATGCCGCACTCATAGCCCTGCGCGACATCGCGGACGTCGTCTTTGCCGCGGCGCAACGACTCAATCAGGCCGGTGAAGACAACCTTGCCGCTACGCTGCACGCGGACCTGTGCCGAGCGCGTGATCTTGCCATCAGTCACCCGGCTGCCGGCAATCAGGCGTTTGCCAGCCTTGAACGTTTGCAGCACCTCGGCATGGCCGTCGATCTGCTCCTTGTAGACCGGCTCTAGCAGACCACTGAGTGCCGCCTCAATGTCGTCCACCAACTTGTAGATGACGTCGTATGCACGGATGTCCACGCCTTCGTTCTGTGCGACGCGCTGCGCAGGACCATCCACCTTGACGTTGAAGGCGATCACAATCGCCTTCGATGCCGCCGCCAGATGCACGTCCGTCTCGCTGACGTTGCCGACGCCGTCGTGGATCAGGCGCACTTTGAGGTTCTCATCGCCCGCACGCGAAAGCGCATGTTTAAGCGCTTCGATCGTGCCCTGCACATCCGCTTTGACCAGCAGGTTCAGTTCTTTCACCTTACCCTGCTGCATTTGGATGTATAGGGTGTCGAGCGTGACACTTCCTTCCGCCGCGTCCCGCGCCTGGCTGCGGTGGCTTTCCACCAATGCCCGCGCTGCCTTCTCATCGGCGACCACTTCAAGGCGATCGCCGGCTGCGGGTACCTCTGGCAGCCCGAATATGCCAACAGGCGTGCTCGGCGGCGCTTTCTTGATCGGCTTGCCGGCATCATCAAACATCGCGCGGATCGTCCCCGAGATCGTGCCGACCACGACGATGTCGCGAATCTTCAGCGTGCCTTCCTGGACCAACACAGTAGCCGTCGCGCCGCTGTTCCTATCCAGCCGCGCCTCAATTATCGCGCCGATAGTGTGTCCATTCGGGTTGGCCTTCAAGTCCTCAACATCCGCCACCAGCAGGATCATTTCGAGCAGATCGCTGATGCCGGTACCCTTCTTCGCCGAGACTGGCACACAGATCACGTCGCCGCCGAACTCCTCGATCACCACGTCGTGATCCGCCAGTTGCTGCTTGACCTTGTCTGGATTCGCGCCGGGTTTGTCGATCTTGTTTAGTGCAACGATAAGGGGCACCTTGGCTGCCCGCGCGTGGTCGATGGCTTCCTGCGTCTGTGGCATCACGCCATCGTCCGCTGCCACCACGATCACGGCGATGTCGGTCACTTGGGCGCCGCGCGCGCGCATGGCTGTGAACGCTTCGTGCCCCGGAGTATCGAGGAACGTAATCTTGCGACCATTGACCTCGACCTGATATGCGCCGATATGCTGCGTAATGCCGCCTGCCTCACCAGCAGCGACGCGTGTGTTGCGGATCGCATCGAGCAGCGACGTCTTGCCGTGGTCGACGTGCCCCATGATGGTCACTACGGGCGCGCGGGTGACGCGTCCCACCTCGTTGGCGTGCGCCGCGGCGCCGATAGAGATCGCCTCTGGCCGTGCGCCGGCCGCCGGCAGCGGAGCGGCCACCGTAGCCTCGCTCGGCTCCATGCCCAGCGCGACGGCGACCTTCGACGATGCGTCGTAGTTCACCACCTGGTTGACGTTGGCGAAGATGCCGTTGGCGATCAGTGTGCGAATGACTTCGTTCACCGACGTGCTCAACACCTCGGCGAGATCCTTCACCATGATTTGCGACGGAATCGTCACCGGTCCGCTCGCCTTCACCGGAGTTGCGGCACGAGCGCCATTCGGCGCGCCACCGACTCCCTGACGCGGCGGCAAGCCCCGCCCTCCCTGCGAGCGCCCTCCACCAGGGCGGCCGTGAGCTCCACCGTTAGGTCGTGCGCCCGGTCCGGCAGGCCGCGCGCCTGGAGCGCCCGCGGGTCGGTTGAATGGACCTGGCCGTTGACCGCCGCCGCCGCCTGGCCCCCCTGCTGGGCGCGAAACCATGCCGGGTACGGGGCTCACTGGTGGGCGCTGGCCCGGTCCGGGGCCGCCGGCGGGCCGGGCAGTCATGCCAGGTACTGGGCGTGCTGAGGGCACGAGCCGTGGACGATCGTTATCGCGCGCGCCCCCAGAAGATCCAGTAGAATTTGGGCGAGATGTAGTATCCGCCATGAGAGCCTCCTTCGGGACGCACCCGCTCGCAGTCCGATACACAAATAAATGGGGCTGGCTCCCTCGCATCTGAGGAAACCAGCCCAACGCGGGTGCAGCGTCTGTGTCTGGGCCAGAGAGAGTGGCTCGTGATCGAGTTCTGCTAGGCAGAACGGACCAGTGAGCGCCCTGGTTAAGCACACATAGCAATGCTCTTCTTGCCCCGCGTTGGGGACTTCTTCGACTTCGACAAATTGGAGAAGTGTGTTGTGCTCTCGTGTCCCATGCTTTCAGCGGCACCCGATGAATTGGTGTGATGTGCCGCCAGGCAAATCCGAGACCACAACTAGAGTAGCATGACGCAGAAACGCCCCGATGTCAACAACCTGACACAATTGGCAAACGGGGTCTTCACGCGCCCCTACGCGCACCATGTCATCAGCCACGGGCGAAGCACACCCGCGTGGAGCGACTGCTCGACTGCGATGTACCGATTGCCAGCGACGAGATGACTGTAGTGGAAACGCAGAAGCCCGCCTCAGCGGCGGGCTTCTCTGGGCGGAAGGGGAGGGATTCGAACCCTCGAAGGATATTTCTACCCTTAGCGGTTTAGCAAACCGCCGCACTAGACCGACTATGCGACCCTTCCTGGGGTGCCAAAGGGGGGACTCGAACCCCCACGCCCTTTTGGAGCACAACGCCCTGAACGTTGCGTGTCTACCGATTCCACCACTTTGGCGCATGGGCCACTTGGTCTGTCCCCATACAGAGACAGCCATTATGATACTCTACGAGGCGGGGAGTGTCAAGCGTTGAAGCGAGCTGCCGCGCCCCTGACGAGCCGCCCCATAATGCTAGGGAATCGTGTCTGTTCGAGCAGTCGTCGCGTACGAATGCGTGCGCCTCGAGTGCGCCTTCATGGAGGTCACACATGCCAGCGACGCCCCAACGGTGCGCCGCCGTTGCTCGATTCACCCCTTTTCTCGTCGTCTGCGCCTGCGCTCTACTCCTCGTCGCCTGCAGCGGTCGAACGACGGCCACCATCACTCCGCCCACCGCGACAACGGGTGGCATTACGCTCTCGCTCGATCAGAAGCACTACACGAGCCATCAAGCTATCGGCATAACGATGAATAACAAAGACAATACGACCTACTATGCCAAGACCGGACTCTCAGCATGCACGTACCTTCAACTTGAGTTCTACGATACGGCCAAGAAGTCGTGGCTCGCAGTTGACGGCTGCGTGAGCGTCAATCCGCCACATGTCTTAGTGATCTCGCCCAATTCGTCGTTGCCGTTCACCCTCGCTCCAGGCGACTCGTCGAATGATCCCAACGCGTGGGTTCCCGGCGTGTATCGCGTTTCTCTGCGTTACGGAACTGCCGCGGACGGTACGGGTGCCCAGGTGGTCGTCTACTCGCAGGGGTTCAACATCACCAGTTAGCGAGGGCGTACGGCTCGCCAGAGGATAAACGGATGTCCGAGTCTACTCGCATTCAGCCCCAGCTTCCACGCCTCTTTGTGAGCGACTTCCCCTTTGGGGAGGAGGAGCGCGTTCGCTTGCGCACTGTGCTCGGAGATGATCGCGCTATTTTTGTCGGGCGCGGCGAATTACTCGCCACGCTCGCGGCGCATTCGGATACAGATGCGATCTGCACGTACGGACCGCCAGCGAATCTCTTAGAAGTCGCTCCGAACCTCGCGTGGATTGCGCTTTCCAGTGCGGGCGCCGAGATCGCGATAGCGCGCGGCCTGGTACGCTCGGATGGCCCAATAGTGACGACGGCGAGTGGTGTCCACGCCGTATCGATCAGCGAGCATGTCTTCGCCATGATGCTGATGTGGGTCCGAGGATGGCCAGAACTGTTCGACTTGCAACGGGCGGGAGAGTGGCCCAACCGTGCGGGATGGCCCCCACTGCAGCCGCGAGAACTTAGTGGCTCGACGCTCGGAATCGTAGGGTTAGGCGCAGTTGGGCGCGGCGTCGCTCGCATCGGCCGCGCCTTCGGCATGCGCGTGGTCGCCACACACCATAGCGCGCGCGGCGGCGAGCTTGATCCGGAGGTTGACGCGATCTATGCCCTTACGGATCTGTCCAAGCTTTTGGGCGTTTCTGACTTCATCGTCCTCGCCGCCCCGGCCACCGGAGAGACCAGGCATCTCATTGGCTCGAACGAACTAGCGTCCATGAAGCCAAACGCCTTCCTCGTGAATATCGCACGCGGATCGCTGATTGACGAGGTCGCACTTTGCGCGGCGCTCGAGTCGCATCTCATCGGAGGCGCGGGTCTGGATGTCTTTGAGCGCGAACCGCTGCCGCCCGAGAGCCCCCTCTGGCGCCTACCGAACGTCATCCTCTCACCGCATGTTGCCGGCGCTACAGAGAAATACGGCGCACGTCTCACCGACCTCCTCATCGAAAATATCGGGCGCTTCCGCGCCGGCGAGCCGCTCCGCAACATCGTCGATCCTTCCCGCGGCTACTAGCCAGGCGCGCCTTGCGGTGTCTGCGAAGCAGGAATCGTGACCTTCGTGGTGCTTTGTATTGTGTACTGGCGACGTTACCAGGCCCGCGGCGTGGCGTCTTAGCGGATAGAGCGTACCCGCGCTACGATCAGGTGTGAGGCGCATCGCTAGTTGGATGTAGGCATCCTGGCGACCGTCTGAGGCGATGGCCCTGGAACGAGGACTGCATCGGTGACAACTGCGCAGAAGGGCAACCCGGTTACCCGACGTCACACCCAACATATCGTCTACGATCTCGCATGCATCATCCGCGAGCGAGACATCATTACCTACGAGCATTGTCGGCGCGTCGCTCTCTACGTCAATCGGCTGGCGCGCTCGATGGGTTGGTCGCGCCGCGCCGCGCGTGACCTGGCGCTTGCCGGCCTCGTGCATGACCTTGGCAAGACGTGGATGCAGAACACTCTTCTGCACAAAAACTCTGCGCTCTCGACGGTGGAACGTGCCGAGATGGAGCGGCATCCGCAGATTGGCGCGAGCATTCTCACCGCATACGGTGCGCCGCCTCAGCTCATCGACATTGTCAAGCATCACCATGAGTCCTTCGATGGGCACGGATATCCAGACCATCTCGTCGGTGCCGCGATACCCATCGGCGCGCGCCTATTGACCGTTGCCGACGTCTTCGATGTGCTCACCTCTGACCGCCCGTACAAATCAGCGTTCGACGTCAGCACCGCGCGTCAGCGCATCGTCGCCGGTTCTGGGACGCACTTTGATCCGCTGGTGGTCGAGGCGTTGCTGAAACTGCTTGACTCTACGCCAGAGTTCGTCTTGGCGGCGCGCGTTTCTCCACTGCCTGTGCGAATGGCCGCCCACCCCGCATGGTCGCGCCATGACACCTTCGAGGACTAACAGGCTTGCCTGTAGATGTCGCAGAAGTCTCACTACTGTTCCTTGCCTTCGCCAGACAGGATAACGCCCCTATTGCCGTTCGGTCCTCGCCTCACCAGCGTGCTTGGCAGCGCTCCGCTGCTCACGCATATGATCCCAAGTGTTAAATGGGGACGTTGTAAAGCGTGAGAGAGACAATGTAGCGGGGAAGGAGCGGCAATGGAGACGTTCGGGGACCTTACCTTCTCCCACTCGGAGGGGCCTGTAAGGACGGTGAAAGATGTCCATCGCGCCGCACAGCTCATACGCGCCAATGTCGCCCTGGTGATGGTAGGCAAGGACGAAGCTGCCGACCTCCTGCTCGTCGCCCTTTTGAGCGAGGGGCACGCGTTGATCGAGGATGTCCCCGGCCTCGGCAAAACCGTGATGGCGAAGGCATTGGCCCGCTCGCTTGGCCTTTCGTTTGCGCGCCTCCAGGGTACGGCGGACTTGCTGCCGAGCGATGTGACCGGGGTAAGCTACTTCAACCAAAAGGTTGGAGAGTTTGAGTTTCGCTCCGGTCCTGTCTTCGCCAACATCTTGCTCGCCGACGAGATCAACCGTGCCACGCCGCGTACGCAGTCGTCGCTGCTCGAAGCGATGCAGGAGCGCCAGGTGACGGTCGATGGCAACACGATGTCGTTACCAGTGCCGTTTCTGTTGATCGCAACGCAGAATCCCATCGAGCTTGAGGGCACCTTTCCGTTGCCAGAAGCGCAACTCGATCGTTTTCTGCTGCGGCTCCGCGTCGCGTATCCGACCCTCGACGACGAGCGTGCGATGCTCTACCGCTTCAAGGAGTCCCAACCGCTGGAGGGGCTTGCTCCAGTGGTGACGGGCGCCGAATTACTGGGCCTGCTCGCGGTGGTGCGCGGCGTCTCCGTCTCCCCACTCCTCGCTGACTATCTGCTCGCGCTGGTGCGTCAGACGCGCCAACACCCTGCGATTGAGCTGGGCGCAAGTCCCCGTGCCGCGCTCGCCCTCTTTCGCGCCGCGCAGGCACGTGCGGCGATGGACGGTCGCACCTACGTCAAGCCGGACGACGTGAAGCGCTTGGCTGGGCCAGTGCTAGCTCACCGTCTGGTGCTGAATGCGCAGAGCCGCCTTCGCGGGCAGAATGCCGAAGACCTCATCGGCGACATCGTGGCGAAGACGCCGGTGCCCGTCGAAGACGATCAGCATCCCGCGGACTCCGCTCAATGAAATCCTACGAGACCGAACCGGGTGTCAACGCCCAAACGATTCTGCGCAGCGGGGATTTGGAATCCGCGCGGATCCCCTACAGCGACCATCGGCGGACGATTCGCGCTAATCAGGCGCGAGACCCTACCCTCAGGCAGCGCCGTCCACTGTATGGCGTCGCGGCGTTGCTCGGCGTGCTGAGCTTCGCGTTCGGGCAACCGGTGCTCCTGCTTGCGGGGCTGCTGCTACTCGTCCTGGCGTTCGTGCCTGAGGTCTGGTATCGCTGGGGCATGCGGGCGCTCGCTGTTGAGCGGCATCCCCTGGTGAACCGCGCGGAGTTCGGCGAGACGGTCGAGGTGGTGGTGACCATCGAGAATCGTAAGCCGCTGCCCTTACCATGGCTCGAGATTGACGACGAGTTTGCCGAGAATCTCCCAGTGTTGGGAGCGTCGATTCATCCCAGCGCCAGCGACGAGCGGATGGTACTGCGGCAAACCGTGGCGATCTGGGCGTACCAGCGCTTGCGCCGTCGGTTTAGCGTGCGGGCGACCACACGCGGCGTCTTCCCGTTTGGTCCGATGACAATGCGGGTCACCGACCCTTTCGGTATTCTCGAGCGTGAGGAGCGCGTGCGCAACGCTGACTATCTGCTCGTCCATCCTCTTGTGGCGCCGCTCGAGCGCTTCGGGCTACCGCCAAACGCCCCCTTCGGCGAGCACAAGTCCACATTTCGGCTCCTCGAAGATCCGCTCCGTATCGCCGGCGTGCGCGATTACGCTCAGGGCGACGAGCCGCGCCGCATCCACTGGAAAGCCACAGCTCGCACCGGCGCGCTTCAGAGCAAGGTGTATGAGCCGGCGACCCGCCACTCGCTGATCATCCTGTTGGACGTACGGACACTCTCGAATCAGTTGATGGGATATGACCCCAAATTGATGGAACTCGCCGTTACTGCCGCAGCTTCTGTCGCGACGTGGGCGAGCGATCAGCGCTACGCGGTTGGCATCCACTCCAACGGCACGCAGACGCTCACAGATGGCACTACAGGAGCGCCGGGTGGCGCAGAGGCAGGCGACACCTATCCGGCTCAACTCGCGCATGCGGCGCGTAACCTGCGGTTGCGTGTGCCAATTTCCACCGGCGCAGACCAGCTCACAAGCATCCTGGACGGGTTGGCGCGAGTGCTGCCGTACTATGCGCTGCCAATGGACCAACTAATCGCGTCCGAGATGGCGCAT
The DNA here is from genome assembly GCA_963785845.1 of uncultured Chloroflexia bacterium. Lineage (GTDB taxonomy): Bacteria > Chloroflexota > Ktedonobacteria > Ktedonobacterales > JADMIN01 > CAWAWP01. Next base: position 346,329 of record CAWAWP010000005.1, read on the forward strand.
CTGCCGTTCGCCGCAACCGTGATCTATATCGGCACTGACGCGGTGCTGGACGTGCCGCTGATCGTTGCGCTGCGCCAACTCAAGTCGCGGGGACATCCCATTACCCTGCTGCTCACGACGAGCCGCTCGGACGCGGCGCAGGACGAGGTAATGCCCCAATTCGCGGGCTTGCCCTCGCACACGATCGGCGACCGTTCACGCTGGGATGCTCTCGTCGACGACGTACTCGGCGCGGACGCGATCAGGCGCAACGTCTCGTTACGCTCGCTCCGGGTAGCTCACACATCTGGAGGCGCGCGAAGGTCAGCGCGCGTGCAACCGAGTCCACAGGTCGCAGACGACAGCCAGCTAGTTACCACACTCGACGGACGAAGCGATGCAACAGCCGCACGAGCGGGAGACGCACCCGCGAATACGCCGCGCCGGCCGCGCCCATTGGTGGTCGAGTAGTAGCGCACACGCCGTCTTCCTGGCGGCCACCGCGCTCGGACTCGAAGTATTGCCGGTGGAAGCGGTGCTCATCATGCTCGCGGCGAGCGATGGTGTCGTCGTCTCAGACGTTGCGCTGCCGCTCTGGTACGGCATCCTGCTCCTGGTGGCGGCGCGGCTGATCGGCGGTCGGCTACGTCACCTGAGGTCCGCGAGTAGCATCGTGCTCAGTGCGCCGGTCGCGCTCGTCGCGTGGGTTCTGCTCGTGCGCGTCTCACCCTCAACCTATGGACACGTTGCCGGCGGTCCATTCAATATCACATGGCTGGCGGCGTTTGCCGACGATATCGCCACTGGAAGCAGCACGGCAGTGCGGGCACTGGGATTGCTCCCGCTCGCGACCTATCTCTGGTATCGCGGCGTCCGGCTCGGCACGCATCCGCCGCTGCTCGACGACGTGCTACGCCGATTCAAGGTTGGCATGGCGGTGTTCGTGGTCGCCGTCGCGGATGTCGCGGTGACGCCGACTGTGGCCCGCGGTGCGGCCATCGGCGCATTCACCCTGCTACTGCCTATCGAGGTGTTTTGCGGTCTGGCGGCAAGCGCCCTCGCTCGCTTGACGGCGCAGCCCCTTCATGCAGGGGAGGCGGAGGGCCAACGACCGTGGGTGTCGGCAGCATTGGCGCTCGCCGGAGGCATGGTCGCCGCTGCACTGGTGCTGGGGTTGGTGATCAATGGTGACAACGTGAGCGCGCTCATGGCGCACCTTGGCCCGCTCGGCGCCGTGCTTGACGGCGTTATGCGTTGGATTACTGACGCGATTGGTCAAGTCGTTGGTTTTGTCTTCGGCGTGCCCATCCGCGCGCTCAAGTCTGCGGTGGGCCACGCGACCGCTCCTCCGATCAGCGTCCCAACGACCTGCCCTACCAAGCCTTGCACGCAGCCCGCCAATCCGCCGCCGCCACTGTTTCTGATCGTCCTCGCGGTGGTCTTCTATGCGTTTCTCTTGCTCGCACTGATTCTGCTGATCCTTCGGCTGTACCGCATGATTCGTGACTGGTTGAGGAGTCAACTTCGCTTCGCGCCCGCCAATGTGGTCGAGGAGCGCGAGTCGCTCGACGGACGTAGCCTTTTACGAGCACAGCTCCGCGGGCTCTTTCGACGACGGCGGCCCAAACCGGCGAGACCTTCTGGGGAGCCGCTCGATCCGCGGTCGCTGCGCGGCCTCTACCGCGAGGTGCTCCGCGCCGCCGCGCTCGCCGGGGTGCCGCGGCATGCCGCAGAGACGCCTGATGAGTTTGCCAAGCGCGCCGCCAGCGTGCCGCCACTGGCGCTGAACACAACTGGCGATCCCGCCGATCTTGCCGTGCTCACCGAGAGTTACGACGCTGCTCGCTACGGAGAGCACGAGGGAAGCGCCACGGAGCGAGCCACCGCGGGCCAACGCGCACACCGTCTGTTGGCGCAGTTGCGGTCACGTCGGCGCTGAACACATTTCCCCTCAGCGCGTCGGGTAAGTGGCCTCAGTCACGCTTCAGTGGCTACAGCGCGACCGTTGCCGATCTGTTCTTTCACGCGTTCGGCGGCGGCATGCGACATGCCTTCCACGGCTGCCAGTTCCTCTACCGAGGCGGCGGCAATGGCTCGCGCGGAGCCGAAGTGCCGAATTAGCGCCTTCTTGCGTTTCGGACCGATCCCTGGGATCTCGTCGAGCACCGAGCGGAAAGTCTTACGTGAGCGCACCTCGCGGTGATAGGTGATGGCGAAGCGATGCGCCTCGTCGCGGATACGCTGCAAGAGGTAGAGCCCCTGCGAGCCTCGCGGCAGCACCAGCGGCTCGGGCGACTCGACGAGATAGACTTCTTCGTGGGTGCCGATGACGCCGTGATCTTCCTTGGCGATGCCTATCACGGAGACGCCCACCTGAAGCTCGGCGATCACCGCCAGCGCCGCGTTCAATTGTGGCCGCCCGCCATCGACAATGACGAGGTTCGGCAACTGCGCCCATGGGTCTCCCGCGCTATCGGGGCTCGCTCCTTCCTCGTTGGACAATGCGAACTCCGCAGGTTCGACGAGCTCTCCGGCGAGGATTTCGCGTTCGGAGATCGGCGCTTCCACCTGCTGTCGTTCCGCTTTGAGCAGGCGACTGAAACGGCGACGCAACACCTCTTGCATCGACGCCACGTCATTCTGCCCTTCAATCGTCTTGATGCGAAAACGCCGATAGTCGCTCGGTTTCGGCTTGCCGGCCTCGAAGACCACCATTGAACCGACCGCGCTCGTCCCCTGGATGTTGGATATGTCGTAGCATTCGACGCGCTGTGGGGCCGCGGCTAGATTCAGTGCTGCCCGCAACTCTTCCAGCGCGAGCGCCGTCTTTTGCGTATCCGAGAGCCACTTGATGCGCTGCTGCTCAAGCACCTCGGCGGCATTCTGCGCGACCATCTCTACGAGCCGGAGTTTATCGCCACGTTGCGGCGCGGCGAGCGCGACGACGGCTCCGCGCTTCTGCCGCAGCCATTGCCGCAACGCTTCGGCGTCTTCGGGCTCGTACTGCACCAGAATCTCGCCGGGGATGTGAGGAGCGGCATCGTAGAACTGCTGCACGAACGACCCCATGATTTCCGCGGGCGGGGTGTCGCGCGTGCCCTGAAGCAGGAAGTATTCGCGTCCGGCAAGCTTGCCGCCGCGGAAGAAGAAGACCTGCGCGCAAGTCTCGTCGGCTTCGGAGGCGAGCGCAACGACGTCCTGATCGCCCGGACCCGTCGTGTTGACGATCTTCTGCTTTTCCAGTACCTGCTCCACGGCCCTGACCCGATCGCGAAGCGCTGCCGCCCGCTCGAATTCGAGGTTTTCGGCGGCGGCATCCATTTGCTGTCGCAGGTCAGTGAGGATTTCGTCGTGCTTGCCTTCGAGGAAAAGCAGCACCTGCCGGATCACCGCATCGTACTCCGCGCGCGAGGCGTTGCCGACGCAGGGGGCGTTACAGCGGTGGATGTAATACTGCGTGCAGGGTCGCGCGAGGCGCTTTAGCTTCCACTCGGGCGGGGGATCGTTCTCCTGGCCGCGTGGGGGCGCCCAGGTAGAGCCGTCGTAGCGGCAGGTACGGAAGGGGAAGAGCTTGTTCATCAGGTCGAGGGTTGCGTCTACGGCGCCAGAATTGGTGTAGGGTCCGAAGTAGCGGTTGCGGTCCTGTTTGAAGTTGCGCACACGATAGACGCGTGGGAAGTCTTCGGTAAGCGCCACCTTGATGTAGGGGTAGTTCTTGTCATCGCGCAGGCGCACGTTGTATTTCGGCTGGTGGCGCTTGATGTACTCGTTTTCGAGGATCAGCGCCTCGATCTCGTTGCCGACGACGATATAGTCGATGTCGGCGATCTTGGCGACCAGCGCCCGATTTTTCGGCGTCAATTCGCTAGGATCGACGAAGTATTGGCGCACGCGAGCGCGCAGGGACGCCGCTTTGCCGACATAGAGTATCGTGCCCTCGGCATCCTTATGGAGATAGATTCCGGGCAGCGCCGGTAGCGACGCGAGGATCGCCTTGAGACGCTCCGAGAGTTCCTGCATGATCGCTCCTTGCGGGCGATGAGATCGGTCAACGTACGTGACAACTGGGAGGGCTACAACGTCCTGTGAGGGGGCACATTCAGGGTCAACGATACGTATAAGGTAGCGGAGCGGTTGACCGAGACGGCGTGTGTGCGTATTATACGCTCACGTCGTCGTGCGCATCACGCCCCAAGCGAGTGCGCTTCGATCACCTCTTTGAGCACTTCTTTTGTTACGCTGGGCGCATGCGAGCGCACGGCGCGACATGGTATCGCCGCGCGGTAGGGTGCGCGGCACCACTTGCCTCATAACGTCCCGGAGGGAGCACGGTTTTCATGCCGAAGACTGCGAGCAAACGCGCGGAGGCGCGCAAAGTCGCGCGGGTGCAGCGGGCGCACGAAGTACGCCCACCCGTCGCCACGACACCGGTAACACGCCGTGTGCCGCTTGTCCAAGGGCGTGCCGTGCGCCGTGGGCCAACCACATTCATCCGCGACTACCCCTGGGGCACTACCATCTTTGTGCTGCTGCTGGTGGGGCTGGTGTTCTTGGTCATGTATAACCAGCATCTCGGGCCGTGGACTCAGAAGCCCGCGCCAGTCCAGGCCAGCTGCGACCTGAAAACACACACCTGTAACAAAGCACCATTGATGACGCTGAACGCCAAGGACTTCTACTCGGCGACCATCAAAACGAAGTACGGCGACATGGTCATTCAGCTCGACGCTGCCAACGCGCCGATCGCCGTCAACAACTTCGTCTTCCTGGCAGACCAGGGCTTTTATAACGGCCTGACTTTCAATCGCGTGGAACACGTCGGTCAGGTTAGCCCGATCACGAATCAACCTTCCAATCTAGACATCATCCAGGGTGGCGCTGGCGGCGCCAAGGACGCTGGACCAGGGTATACGGCGAAGTTCGAGAAGAACGCCGGCAACTACGTGCCAGGAACGGTCGCGGTGGCAAACTCGTCGCAGTTCTTCATCTGCCTGACGGACATGTCACAGGCGATCGGGACGACCTATGACATCTTCGGCCACGTGACCGCGGGGCTCGACGTCGCCAAGAAGATTCAACTGAACGACGTGATGGAGTCCGTGACCATCAGTGTTTCAACCGTACAACCGACGCCAGGACCGACCGCCGTGCCCACGTCGGCGCCGACCGCAACCGCGACGCCATAACGGCGTCGCAGGCGCGCTACGTTTGCCCGCGGCGCTGACGAGCGTGCGCGACCTGGGGTGACTATGACGCCGATGCCGCGGGCGTCTCACGCTCCATGCGCTCCGGCGCGGTCATGCCGAGAAGGGTGAGCGTGCGGGCTAGACCAGCCTGGGCCGCGCGCAGGAGACGAAGGCGAGCGTCGCGCACCGCTGGCGTGACGCCCGCACCCTGCTTGAGGATCGGGCAATGGTCGTAGAAGAGATGGAAGGCGTTGGCGAGGTCCATACCGTAGCGCGTCAAGTAATGCGGGGCAAGGTCGAGCGCCGCGTGCTCGATGACTTCCTCAAGTCGCAGAATCTGACGCATCAGGGCCAACTCGTAGTCGCGCGTTTCGGCGGGGTCCTCGGCGAGGATGCGCACATCGGCCTCGCGGTAGGTTTCGGCGGTGATGCCCTGCTCGCGCGCCTTGATAAAGACGCCAGATGCTCTGGCATGGGCGTATTGCACGGAAAGGCCAGGATTGTCGTCGGTCTGTTTCCGCGCCAGATCGAGGTCGAAGTCCAGCGGCGTATCGCTTGAGCGCATCAGATAGAAGAAGCGCGTGATGTCGGCGCCGACATCCTCATACAGTTCGTCGAGCGTGACGGTGTTGCCGAGTCGCTTGCCCATGCGCACGGTCTGCCCATTGACCACCAGCCGCACCGATTGGTAGAGCAGCACGTTGGCGTCTTCGGGTTGACGGCCAAGCATCTGGGCGAGTGCTTTAAGCCGCATGATGTAGCTGTAGTGGTCCGCGCCGAGCACATAGATCAGCCGCTGAAAGCCGCGGTCGAATTTATTGCGCATGTAGGCAACATCTGAGGCGAAGTAGGTTGGCGTGCCGTCCGACTTGCGGATCACCCAATCCTGAGTGTCGCCGAAGGGCGTGGTGCGCACCCAGACGGCGCCGTCGCGCTCCTCGGTGTGGCCCGCCGCCTCAAGTTCGGCGAGGCCCCGCTCACGCGCGTTGCTCTCCACCAGGTCGGCTTCGTTGAACCAGACGTCGAACTCGACACGCATCTTCGCCATCGTCTGGCGGATGTCGTCCATGATGATCGCCGCGGCTGCCTGGCCGATGGCGAGCGCCCGCTCGGAGTCCGGCAACTTGAGCAGCTTGCGGGCGGTGGTCTTGGGCATGCGCGCCGCTACGGTCTCATAGTAGTCGCCGAAGTAGCCGGCCTTACGAGCCGGCTCCTGCGTATCCGTCGAGGCACCGTCGGTGGCGTCGTCTGTACGATCATCTGACTGATCAGCAGCCTGAGCCGCCACTTCTGCTGTGCCACTTTTGCGATATTGGGCCGAAGTGGGCTTTTTCGCCGAAGCCGCATCGGGCAGGCTTGCGTAGACCTGTTGCGCGCGCTCTCGTTCGCCCAGCGCACCCCAGAGGTAGTACTCCATCGAGCGACCGAGGGTAACGATCTGCGAGCCGGCGTTGTTGAAATAGTATTCGGTGGTGACGTTGTAGTCGGCGGCACGCAGCACACTGGCGAGCGCATCGCCGATGAAAGCGCCACGGCCGTTGCCGACGGTGACGGGCCCGGTGGGATTGGCGCTGACGAACTCAAGGTTGACGTGCTGCCCCTGGCCTAAGCGGATCGAGCCATGAGCGTTGCCTGAGTCGATCACCGTGGCGGCTTGTGCCAGGAGCCACGCTGGCTTGAGCCGCAGGTTGATGAAGCCGGGACCAGCAACTTCGACCGCGGCGATCAGGTCGTAGGCTGGCACGAGATCGGCGGTTTCGCGAATGCGAGCGGCGATAAGCTCGGCGAGCGCGCGCGGGTTGACCTTTTCAGCGCTGGCGGCGCGTGCGGCAGCGGCGAGCTTCATGGCGATATTGGTGGCGTAGTCGCCGTGGTCGGCGATCTGGGGCCGGCTGACCTCGATGGGCGGGATTTCGACGGCTGGTAGGTCTCCCTGCTCGTGCAGGGCAGCGACTGCGCGGGCGACCAGTTCGACGACTGTATCTCGAATCATGGAAAATCCCTACTAGGAGGGCACCGCGCCAAGCGGCGGCGCAGGGCCAGCAACGAACTCGCGGCATTATAGCACACGGTTTTTTCGCGCCTGGCGTCTGCGCTGAACTTCCTTTGAGCAAGGTAACGCTCAGGCTGATTCGTCGCAGATTCGAGTTACAAGCAAGCGAACTGTCAGCCCCAAATCGACGCCAGGTGGTGGCCGCCCAGGCCGACGGCAAGTTCGCCGCCATGATGCATATCGTGACGCAGGACATGCCAGATGATCTCTTGTCGGGTGCTCGGGCCGAATAGCTCGCGCTCCTGTTCGCTCAGGCTGTCTGGCGGCGCATAGACATGACCGAGATCGGCGACCGTCCAGCGGGCGAGGGCGCCTTCGATGACGCTCCACGTGGCTTCGAGCCCAGTAACCAACTCGGCGGCCGAGTGCACGGACGCTCCGCGATCCTCCTCCTCCCAATGCATATACGCGGCTGCGTCTGGGCTGGCCTCGCCCATCCAAAGGTGGAACCACCAGAGTCGGTCGTTGAGAATGTGCTGCACGAGCATGCCGATCGGCCAGTGGGTGGCGGCCACGGGCAAGGCCAGTTGCTCGGAGGTGAGCGGTCGCACAACTTTGACCAGGTCCCGCTGAAAGATGTCCCAACCCTTGTAAACGCTGCTGAGTGGAGTCGACTGTTCGGACATGGCGCACGCTCCTTACTTCGATGTGGATAGGCGATAGGGAAGGTGAGGTGTATTGATGTCTTCTCGCGCGGTGGTTGTGAGATGGAAGTCAATGCGCGAAGGTCTTATCGCCCGACGGGGGGCGGACTGCCGGAAGGAAACACTGGCTTGGTGGCGGAAGTTAGCTCGCAATGCTGGATTTCTCGGGGAATCGGGCGGTTCTTGGCAGTATGCCGAGTTTAAGTCTGATAGGGTGGAACGGATGACTTCTGCGGGAAATTTCAGTGGTGGTGGCTTTGGACGAAGCGAGCCGATTGCGGAAACAAATTTCCGATTTCTTCCGCTTTTTTTGCGTCAACACCTGCATAACAGGGGAGAATGGCCTTATTCGCACAGACATTGCCTGAAGCGGAAATTCCGATCCTATGGAAGGTGAAGAGTTGGTTGGATTGACGGCGGTTTGCGCTATCGCGCGAGAACAGATATTCTAAAGTGGATTGTAGCACCGATGCGAACGATCCGCAAGGGCAAATCGTCGTGGCGCAGGCTGCCCGCGTGCGCGAATTGCGTTGGGAGATAGGCGCCACGTGAGGTCGTAACGTCGCAACGTCGCGCCCTGGAGGTACCGTGATCCACGAGGAAGATGGGAGTCGTCGGCACAAGTGAGAAACGGACTCGCAGCGTGGCCCGTGTGGTAAAATGATCCAGCTTGGACGCCGATTTCTCCCAAGATCCGCGCATCTTGAAGTATCGTGAAGATCCGCGATGCGGCCGTGCGGTTGTCACCATTTGCCGGAGGGAAACGCTGTGGAGGAGACCCTGCGGCCGCGACGGATGGCGAGCTTTCTACACGAGTGGCTGCGCGAGCGAGTGGGCGACGGCGAGGCCGATGCGACGCCGCTCGACATTCTGGTCGAGCAACTTGGTCTGGATACGGCCATCTTTCATCCAGAGAGCCGCCGCGGTGGGACGCTTGGCTGGCTGGAACCGGATGAAGACCTCGTCTACCTGCGCGATGGATTGCCGGAACCGATTCGCCGCTTCACGTTGGCACACGAACTGGGGCATGCGTTGCTGCACCGCGCCCGGCCGTTGCGCGGGCTGTTCGGTCCATCGTCCGCTGCCGATGTGGGCGCTTATAGCGGCGAGGAAGCGCAGGACTGCGTCGAGTCGGATTTCGAGTCCTTCAGCGAGGGGCTTGGGGCGGGAGAGGAAGTGCTGCGCCCTGGGGAGGCGTATAGTGCGCGGGCGCGGCGCGAGAGCGAGGCGAACTCCTTCGCCGCCGAGTTGCTACTGCCGGCGACACGCCTGCGCGCGGTATATCTCGCCGCGATCGCCGCGGAGGGCGTTAACGGAGGCGCCAGGGCGATTCGACGTGTGGCGCGGGTCTTCGGCGTTTCGGAGGAGGTCGTGCTTCGCCGCCTGACAGCATTGCTTACCCCCGACGGTGCGGACGAGCTGCCCACGTTAGGGGGTGCTTCGGGGCGAGTGGTGGGTCTGGACGAGGGGCAGGAGGCGGCGGCGCGATCGGAAACGCCAGCGCTGGTGATCGCCGGGCCAGGGACCGGCAAGACAAGCACGCTGGTGGGGCGCGTGGCGCATCTCGTCCGCGAGCGCGACATCGCGCCAGAACGCATTCTCGCCTTGACGTTTTCGAATAAGGCGGCCCGCGAGATGCGCGAGCGGCTCTCCGCGCTTCTCGACGTGGACAAAGCGGGCGATGCGAACGTGCCAGGTGCGTTTGCGCTGCGGCCTCTGCCGACGGTGGCGACGATTCACGCGTTCTGTGGCGACCTACTGCGGCGCTACGCGCCCCTCGTCGGTCTGCGTCCAGATTTCCGGTTGGTGACCGGCACCGAGGCATACCTGCTGTTGCGTGGCCTTGTCGCCGATCTCGATCTGCGCCAGTATGAGTCGCTGGCCGAGCCGGGATTTCACTTCCCAGCCTTGCTCAGCGCCATCTCGCGGGCAAAGGACGAACTGGCCGGGCCGGAGGCGTATGCCGAGGCGGCGCGTGTGTCGGTGGAACGCGCCGCGACGCCGGAGGAAGAGATCGCCGCCATGCGCGCGGAGGAGGTCGCCCGCGTTTACATGGTCTACCAAGCTGCACTCGCGCAGCGCGGTGATGTGGACTTCGGCGATGTGATCCGGCTAGCGGTGAAGCTTCTGCGCGAGCAGACCGAGGTGCTGGACGAGGTACGTGCCCGCTATGCACAGATCCTCGTGGACGAGTTCCAAGACATCAATCGTGCGATGGGCGTGCTGCTCCACACGCTGGCGGGCGAGGCCGGTCCGCTGTGGGCTGTGGGAGACGCCGACCAGGCGATTTATCGCTTCCGCGGGGCGTCGCCAGCCAATCTAGCGCTTTTTGCATCAGAATATCGCGATGCGCGCATCCATACGCTGAGGCGCAATTACCGCTCGGTCTCGCCGATCCTCGACGCGGCTGCCGGTGTCGCGCAGACGTTCCTCGGTGCGCGGAGTGGCGAACCCCTGGAGGCGGTGCGGCCCGCAGCGACGGGGACCGCCGTGTTCATGGCGACGGCGACGGAGAGCGCGACGGAGTTGGCAGGTCTGGCGGGCGAGATTCGGCAGCGGATGGCGGCTGGCCGGTCGCTTGCCGAACAGGCGGTGCTCTGCCGGACACGCAAACACGCGCAACAAGTCGCCACCGCGCTGAATGCCGAGGGCATCCCCGCTCGGCTCGCCGCGCCACTGCTCGATCAGGAGTTGGTGAAGAATCTTCTCGGCGTCTTCTCGCTGCTTGCGGAGAGTACCGGAGCGGGACTGTTGCGCGCGGGGCGTTTACCCGATCACGCGTTCGCCGTCGCCGACGCGCAGGCGCTACTCGCCACGGCACGCGCGCAGAGGCAGACGCCGCTCGCCACGCTGCGGCAGGGCGCTGAGGGCGTGGACGGCATCGAACCGGCTGGCAGGGCCGGTATGGTGAAATTGGCTGACGTTCTGGACGCGCTGCGGGCTGCTCCTGACGTGGCAACGGCGCTGACGCGCTACAGCTTCGGGCTGACGTCGCTCGGGGGGCGGCTGCTTACAGGAATTGGGAGCGGCGACGAGGTGGCGAGCGCTCAGGCCGCGCAGTTGGCGGAGTTGCTGCAACTGGCGCGCGGCTTCGACGACATCCAGAAGACGAGTCATGCGGTTGGGGTGCCCGGAGGGCGTGGCGGGTCAAGGCTCTGGACCGACTTCTTCGACTATCTGCGCATTGTGGGGCGCTTGCGGCAGGAACCCGGGCGGGGAAGCGACGACATCGGATACGCGCGCGAAGCGGTCCGCGTGTTGACGGTGCACGCCAGTAAGGGGTTGGAGTTTCCAGTCGTGTACCTGCCTGGGCTCGCCGATCGACGGTTTCCGACGCAGCGGCGGGGCGAGAGCGCGCCACTGCCACCCGCGCTGAGCGAGCGTGCGGAGGGTGCACTCGACGAGGGCGACGTCCACGTGCTCGAAGAGGCGTGTCTGTTCTACGTCGCGGTGACGCGGGCGCGCGACGAACTCGTGCTCAGCGTCGCAGAACGCTATGGGCGCATGCGCTATAAGCCATCAGCATTCCTCGCTCCGATTGAGCAGCGCCTCGGTCTGGCGCTGGGTCGCTTGTCGTGGGCTGGCGCGCCCCATGGCGAAAGCGATGATCGAACGGACGTTGACGAGGCTGAGAGGCCGTTTACTCAGGCTGCCGCGGCCTACAGCGGCGTCGAGCGGAGTGGGCAGCGGTCTCTGCGATCTTCGGAAGTCGAGACGTACGCACGGTGTCCTCGCCAATATGCCTATCGCTACGTGTACGAACTGCGTCCCCATGAGATTGGAATGTTCACCCTGCGCGGTGTCTTGCAGGAGACGTTGCAGGAACTGGTGCGGCGGTCGTCTGGGGCGCATGCGGCGGAGGTCGGTGAGGTGGACTCGTCGGATGTTGACACCGTCGCGACCCCATCGCTGGACGAGGCCTTTCGGCTTTTTGAGGCGAAGTGGGAAGAGGCGCTGGCGCGGGAACTGCTGCCAGTCGAGAGTGACGCAGCGCACGAGCCGGTCGAGCGAGTTACGCCACCGTTTGAGGCGCTCTATCGCCGGCATGGGCGCGGCATCGTCGAGCGGTTGTGGGGACAATTGGCGGCGCCAGCGGCGGACGCGCATTCAGAGGATGAGGGGGCGGCATCTCGGCCCGGCCTCAAGACGCCAGACTTCGAGCGCGGGGTCAGCGTGCAGGTCGGTGGACGCGCGATCAGCGTCACGCTCGATCGCGTGGAGGTGCTCGCCAACCATGTCGCGGCAGCTTCTGAGACGGCAGGACGGGCAACGGGTCGGACGACAGCCTCACCCGCAGTCTATATCCGGCACAGGTTGGGGCGTTCGTCGGCGCCACAAGCCGATATGCGTGCACTGTTCTACGCGCTGGCCGCGGAACAGGCGGTGGGTGAAGGGCCAGCAACGCTGTTGCAATACAATCTTTCTACCGACGAACTGGCACCGGCCGCGCTGAGCGCGCGCCAGCGCAGCCGCTTGACGGACGAACTACACGACGCGCTCGACGGAATTGCTCGCGGCGATTTTGCGGCGAAACCGGAGCCGGGCGCGTGCGACCGCTGCCCATTTCTGTTGATCTGTCCGGCGTAGCATGGCAGGAGGAGCGTGGCATGGAGCAATCGACCGGGGAGCAGCACCAGAACTGCTACATCGAGGACTTTCCGCATCAGTTGCCGCACCGCGATGGCGCCACACTGCGTCCCTGCGGCCACGTCGCCTGCGACCCGCATACCATCACCTATTATGGGACGGGTGAGGCGAATGACCAGCGCGAGGGCGACTATTGCATGGTTTGTTACGAGCGTACATTTCCGGGGATGTGCCCCGATAAGGTCTTGCGCGCGGCGGTACACGCCCAGACGCTCTAGGGGCGACAGCGCCGCTGCGCGTGATTACGCCACGCCGGCAGGGGCCGTCCGGCGTGGAAACGCGGCGTTAGCTCGCGACCGCCAGCTTAGTGCTGGAGGCCGCTGACCACTCGCGCATACTTGTCGGCGAGGGCCTGCGCCGAGTCACGCGAGCGCGATTCGGCGAGGACGTGAAAGAGCGGACGGTCGGCGTCGGGGAGCACGAGCACCCATTCCTCGCCGAGATCAATCTTCACGCCGTCGATCGGTTCCTCGCGCCGTTCGCGGTACTGCTCGCTGAGGATGCGCATCACCTTGCCCTTGTATTCCCAGGGGCAGTTCACCTGCGTGCGAATCAGATGATAGGGCGGCAGACCCGCGACCACATCCGAGAGGGTAGTGTTGTAGCGCGCCAACGCCTCCACGAGCTTCATGGTGGCGAACATGCCATCGAAGGCGGGGTGGAATTCCGGGTAGACGAAGCCGCCGGCGCCGTCGCCGACGAGCACCATGCCGGGCGCTGACGCCGCGCTGGTGAGGGCGTGCGGCATCACTTTGGTGTAGACCACTTTGCCCTTGCGCTTTTCGGCGACCGTCTCGACGACGCTTGGCGCGGTGACTGGGACAGCGAGCGTGCCGCCGTGGTCGCGCAGGATGAGATCGGCCATCGCGGCGAGGAGCTTGCCGCCGTCTAGGAGTTGGCCGCGGTCGTCCACCACGTAGATGCGCTCGCCGCCGGTATCGATGCGGATTCCGAGGTCCGCTTTGAGCGTGCCGGTTATCGACGCGAGCACTTGCATATCGCGGTCGAATTCCTCGGCTGAACGCGAGTAGCGCGCGGGATCGCGGGTGGCGTTCAGGGCGATGACGTCAGCGCCGATGGCGTTGAAGATCGGCGAGAGTACGTCTACACTGGCGCCCTGGCCGTAATCCACCACAAGGCTCGGCCTGCGTTTGCGCATCACTTCGACGTCGACGTGCTTGAGGAAGTCGTCGATGTAGTGGGCGTTGACCTTGGACGCGTAGGCGATGTTGCCGATGTCGTCCAGGTAGACGCGGCGAAAGTCTTCGCGGAAGAAGAGGTTCTCGATCTTGCGTTCGGTGTTCTTACTGATGTCGAGTCCATTGCTGTCGATGAATTTTACGTCGACGATGCGCGGATCGAACGGCGAGAGGCGAATGTGGACGCCGCCGACGGCGTCTGTGGTGCGGACGAAGTAACGAGCGACCGGCAGCGGCACCGTTTCGAGATCGGAGACGTTGATGCCCGCGGAGGGCAGGCCGGAGATGATGGCGCGCTTGACCATGCGCGGCGTACGATGGTCGTCTCGGTTGACGGCGACGGTCGACCCCTTGGGCAGGACGGCGCCGTAGGCTGCGCCGAGCTTGGCGGCAAAGTCGGGCGTGATGTCAACGTTGACGAGGCCGGTTACGCCGAAACGGCCGAATATCGAGCGACGGCCAGCCGAGCCCCAGATGATGCTGCTGGTGACGACTGCTCCCGTCTCGATCTCTTTGTTCGGCCAGATCTTGACGCCGGGCTGGATGATTGCGGCCTCATCCACAACAGAGTGGTCGCCGATGACCGCGCCCTCGAACATCACCGCCCTGGCCTTGATGCTGGTGGACGTTCCCACTAGGGCGCCACGAAGCTCGGTACGCTCGCCGATATAGGAGTTGTTCCAGACGACGCTGCGGTCCACCTGGGCGCGATCGTCGATGATGGTGTAGTGCCCAATGGCGCTGGGTCCGTGGATGACCACGCCACTCTTGACCTTGCAGTCGTGCCCCAAGAAGATCGGGCCGAAGAGTTGCGCCTCGGGGGAGATGTCTACGCCGTCTTCGGCCCAGACGCCGCCGCCGAGATCGGTCCCCGAAAGCTCGACGTTGACCTTGCCTTGCAGCACGTCGGCGTTGGCACGCATGTATTCGGCGAGATTGCCGACGTCACACCAGTAGCCCTCGGAGGTGAAGCCATAGATCGGGTCGCCCTTCTTCAGCATCATCGGGAACAACTCTTGGCTGAAGTCGAACGGCTTGTCGCGCTCAAAATAGCTGAAGATCTTGGGATCGAGGACGTAGATGCCAGTATTGATGGTGTCGCTGAAGACTTCGCCCCAGCTGGGTTTTTCGAGGAACTGGCGGATATGTCCGGAGTCGTCGGTGATGATCACGCCAAACTCCAGCGGATTTGGGACGTGCGCCAGCGTAATCGTCGCCATCGCCTTCCGCTCGGCGTGGAACTTGATGATCTCGGTGAGGTTGAAGTCTGTGAGGGCATCGCCACTGATGACCAGAAACGGCTCGTCGAGCAGTTCCTCGGCGTTCTTGACGCTACCCGCGGTGCCGAGCGGCACCTCCTCACGCGAGTAGGCGATGTTCATGCCGAACTGGGTGCCGTCGCCGAAGTAATCCTCGATGGCACTCGCCATGTACTGCACGGTGACGACGACGTCCGTGATGCCATGCGTCTTGAGCAGGTTGAGGATATGTTCCATCACCGGGCGCCCGACAATGGGCACCATGGGTTTGGGCCGCGTCACCGTTAACGGTCGCAAGCGCGAGCCCTCACCGCCGGCCATCACGACGGCCTTCATCGCGCATCCTCCTGATCGTTCTCGCACTGTGCACAATCACTCAGTATGCACGCCCGATCGCGTCCCTACGCGATTAGTCGCCATGCCTGGAACGGAGAACGCGGCTCCCAACAGAACGCGGCACTCTCACCAAAATCGCCGAGTAGAGCGCGAGCATGCACCACTTCACCGAGACTGAGTGCTGCGGGACTCAGGATATCGGCGCGAACGGTGGAGTGTGCGAACGAGCGGCTCGAAGCGATCGGCGTCTCAGAGGAAGGAAGCGCGAGTTGTGCTGGATAGGCCACGATGCCCGTATCTGTCAATGTATCACTTGCCTGCCTGGGGCCGCAACCTGACGATTGCTCCGGATATGCAGGGGAAATAACGGCCAATCGCTCGCTCGGTTAACCCCCGGCAGGTACAAAAAAGCGGAGGCCGAGATTCGCTCTCGTCCCCCGCGGTGCGCTACACCCGTTATTCGCTCTGTTCGATGATGCGGCTCAACCACTGTGCAAACCGCGCCCGCTCTTCGTCTTCGCGGCGCTCGCGCTCGATCTTCGCCTGGAGTTCGATAAGTCGCTCCGCTTCGTCGAGCGTGAATCCGCTATCGAGCAGGGCATCGACGAGCAGGTCCTCGTAGTGATTCATTGCGACACCTCCCGCTGCTCACAAGCATGCTATGGCAACCAGGGGTGCAGGGCGTTGAACCGCGGCGAGCACTGCTTCGCGTTAGGCCGACTCCTCACTGATGCGGAATCGACGGTACCGCCGCGCGGAACGTTTCCCTGACTCTGGAGCGCCTGTATGGGGCATTACGCTGTCTCTCGTTTGCGCACGGGTACGTCCATCTGTACGCAGAACATAGCAGAGGATGTGCCAGTGCGATCGCAACCAGACCACCACGCTGGGGCATGTTCCTGCTGTGATTGCTCCCGGCCGCGTTGCCGGCGAAGCGTCATCGTCGAGCTGGCGACGGACATTGCAGAGGGAATGTCCAACGGGTGTTCGGCGATGCTGCTCTATCCTTGATACGTCGCCACGTGGTCTGTTGTTGCGCGATCTCCTCTTACGACCGTTGAGAATTGGCAGACGTCACGCTCGCAGTACTCCCTGGCCCGCGCGCGGACAAAGGTGCTGGCGGTACAGACTGACGCTCGATACCGAGGCGTCGCAGCATCGCGTCATGCGCCAGCCACTCGGCAGAATCTTCGAGTGGCGTGAGCGGAGCGGCATCGCCGTATTTCCGCTGGAGCGCCAGGGTCAGCAGGTAATCGGCGAAGTGAGGATTCTTCGGCAGCAGCGAGCCATGTAGGTAGGTGCCGAAGGCATTGCGATACACGCAGCCCTCGAACCCATCTTCACTATTGTTGCCATGACCGGCGAGGACGCGCCCCAGCGGATGCGCCCCGGCGCCGAGATACGTGCGACCGCCGTGATTTTCGAAGCCAACGAGAGTCTGCGTCCCCCAGGCCAGCGCGACGTTGCCGACGCAGCGCGCGACATGTGCGCCCTTGTGGATCGTCCAGGCGTCGAAGATTGCTGCTCCGTGGAGATCGGGTCCAGCGGCGGGGCGGTAGAAGCGGGCGAGAAGCTGATAGCCACCGCAGACGGCGAGCACGGGCATGTCTGCCTCGACGGCGGCCCGCAGCGCGTCACCTTTGCGCTCGCGTAGATCGTGCGCGACCTCGGACTGCTCTTTGTCCTGCCCGCCGCCGATGAAGAGCAGATCGAAGTCGCTGGGTTCAAGCGCATCGGTGAGATCGAGGGGGACGACGCGTAGATCGATGCCACGCCAGCGGCAACGTTGCCGTAAGACGATGATGTTGCCGCGATCGCCATAGATATTGAGTTGGTCGGGATAGAGGTGTCCGAGCGTCAGGCTCATTGCCGCCCCCGAGACGGGCACGCCAGCTTCCCGCATCGCTTGCCTCCTACTCCCAGTAGCGCCGCGCATGGCCGCGCCGCTCAAGTTCGCCACGAACCTCTAACAGGGCGGTGTAGGTCGGCACAACGTAGAGGGTCGCGCCGGGCGGGGTCGCCGCCAACGCCTCGTCGAGCGCGGCAATTGGCTCCGGCGAGACGAAGGCGACCTCGACCTCAGCGTATTTCAAGCGCAGCGCGAGATCGTAGGCGCGGGTGCCGCCGACCGTGACGCGAGCAGCGACCGACGCGACGCGCTCGACGTCCGCGTCCCAGATCCACGAGACGTCTTGGCCATCTGCGGGGTTGTCGTTGAGTACGAGTAAGAGGTGTTCGCGCTCGCCGCCGCTGGCCAGCGCACGCAAGACTTCGTTCAGGCCGGTCGGGTTCTTGGCGAGCAGCAGATGAATCGAGCGGTCATCCACCTGGATCAGCTCGCCACGACCAAACGCCGCGCGGAAGGTCTCTAAAGCGCCCGCGCTCTTGCCCGTGGCACCGCCCATGGCGAGAGCCGACGCGGCGGCGCCGAGCGCGTTGTAGATATTGTAGAGGCCGGGAAGGGCCAGCGTGACGGTCGCAGTTGCATCAGGGGCAGCCAGCTCGAAGCGCATCGCGGAGACGCCGAGAAACGCTACGTCGCGGGCAAAAACCGAAGGTTGTGGACGCTCGAGCCCACATGCCTCGCAGCGCCAGTGGCCGATGTGGCTATAGAACCGCGCCGAAAAGACCAGCGTGGCGTGGCAGCGCGGGCAGGTACGCGTGTCGACCACCTGGACGGAGAGATCCTCCACTTGGTTCCCGGCGGTGACCTCCTCGACGCCGAAATAGCTCACCCGCAGATCTTCGCGGAGCCCCAACGCTAACGACGCGACGCCGGGATCGTCGGCATTCAAAACAACCGCCGCGCCGGTGGGCAGCCGCGCGATGGCTTGTCGCCAGCGGTCAAGCACGGTATCGACTTCGCCATAGCGGTCAAGCTGGTCGCGAAAGAGGTTGGTGACGAGCACACACCGTGGACGCACCTGCGCGAGCACCTGTGGAAACGCCGCTTCATCAACCTCGAAGACGGCGACCGCGTCTCCACCCCAGCGTAGGCGGCCATCGGGGCGCGCGCGAATGACGAGCGAAGCCGCGATGCCGCGCGCCAGGTTCGCGCCCTCGCGATTGCGCCAGACACGTCTGCCTGCCGCGCGCAGCGCCGAAGCCAGCATGCCGCTTGTCGTCGTCTTGCCATTGGTGCCCGTCACGACCGCGCTTCCGTGTCGCAGTTGGCTGGCGAGGTGTGCGGCTATATTGGCGTCGACGCGTTGCGCCACTAATCCCGCTACGCTGGCGCCGCCGCCGAAGCGTAGCCTGCGTGAGAGCGCGCCAGCCGTGCGCCCCGCGAGGACGGCTCCCGCCACGCGTGCCTGTTCGCTTGGCGAGGGGCGAGTGGGGGGCGCGCCGGAGAACTCGTCGCGCGGGCTGGAGGCAGGTGTCTTGGGATTCATGAGCGGAGAGCCGCAGTCACAAGGACTGAGCGTATCGTGTCGAGCAGCAGGTCTTGGGGGCATGGCTTGATCAAATAGGCGGATGCGCCGAGGTGCATGGCCCTCTCCATATGCTCTTGACTTCCGCGCGAGGTCAGCATGATGACGCGCAAGCCTTGCGGCCAACTGCCCGAGAGCGCCGACAGCAGTTCGATGCCCCCCATTCGCGGCATCTCGATGTCGAGCAGCACAACGTCCGGCGGACGCGTCGCGATGGCGTCGAGCGCCTCCGCGCCGTTCGCCGCCTGATCGACGACGAAGCCGCCGCGGCGGAGGATCAGTTCGATCGCGTGGCGGACCGCCTCGGAATCATCGACCACCAAGACCCGCGGTGCTGGCTGCGCCTGAGATGACGTGGCGCGAGGCAGCGCCTCCTGCGCACGGTCGACGGTACCGCTAAGTGCGCGTTCGACAAGTGCCGCCATGTCCACGATAAGCGCCAGTTCGCCGCGTGGCGTAATCGTGGTGCCGCGGAGGGCGCGGCGTTGTAGATGGCGTGGCAACGTCTGCACCAGTACCTCACGCTCGTCGACCAACTCTTCCACCAGCACGGCGGCACGCCCGCGCGCGGAGTCGATGACCAGCGCGTAGCGACCGGCAGGTTGCGGTTCCTCGAAGTCGAGCAACGCATCAAGCGAGAAGATCGGCAGGTCTTCGCCGTCGCGCTCGGCTTCATCGGCGTTTGCAAGCTCGCCGTGAACGAACGGCACTCGCTCAACCCGCGGCAGGGTCCGCGCGAATCCTGAATAGGGCGCGTGCATACTCGGAGGCATCAGCACGGTGCGCGCCACCACACGGAAGGGCACCGCGTAGATCGCGCCACTGGCGACGACGTGTAGCACTCGCATGGTCGTCAGTGAGATCGGCGTCTGGATGCGGAAGACGCTGCCTCTACCGGGATGCGTGCGCGCGGATACGCTGCCCCCAAGACGCTCGATTGCCGTCCGCACCTCGTCGAGGCCGATGCCGCGACCGCCGAGGAGCCTCGCCTCTGGTGTCGTGGTGACCGCCGGCTCGAACATCAGCGCCATCGTGCGCGACGCGCTCAGGTCGTCGGGAGATTGGGGATCGAGCACGCCGACGGCGAGCGCGGCGGAGATCAAAGCCTCCGAGGAGACCCCTTGCCCATCGTCGCCGATTTCAAGCACGATATCGCCGCCGGTGCACGTCGCGTGTATCCAGATTTCCCCCTGCTCGGGCTTACCTGCTGCAAGGCGCTCCTCGGGCGGCTCAATGCCGTGTAGGACGGCATTGCGCACGAGTTGTGTCAGCGGCTCGCGGAGCGCATCGCAGACGTTGCGGTCGATCTGGATGTCTTCGCCCTGCATCGTCAGGGACACGAGCTTACCAGCACTGCGCTGCACACGTTTCAGCTCGAATTTGAGATGCGGCAAGAGGTCGCCCAAGGGCACCAGGCGCATGCGCATCACCGCTCGCTGCAAGTCTTCCGAGGCTTCCGCCTGGCCATCGCTAGCCTGGGCGAGCCGTTCGAGCATCGCGCGCAGCGACGCGCTCTCCGCAGCGAGATCGGCGGCGATCTCGTGCAGGGTGTTCGCGGTCTGACTTAGCTCACGGTGGCGCGCGACGTCCCATGCCGAAGGTTCCGATCGTGATGCCGCAGAGGAAGCGACTTTGTTGTGCGCGGCTCCCGCTTCTGGCATGCCATGATCAGCCTCGTGGGCGCGCCACGGAGGAGTCGCGTCGGGCAACGAAGCACCTGTTTGCTCCAGGTCGCCGAGCTCCGCGCCGACACGTCGCAGGCGATCGACGATGCGCTGGAAGTCGCCGTGCATTTCCAGTGCGTCGGCCTGTGTTGCGGCAAGGCCCGCACGCGCGAAGACCAGCGCCTGCACGTGCGCGGTAAGATCGTCCACCTCACGCAGTGCGAGGCGCAATTCCTGATCACTTTTTGCGTGCGGTGGAACGCGGAGCGCGCGGGTCTCGGCGGTTATCGCGGCGGGTGTCTCGGCAGCGAGAGGCGTCGGCTCACGCTCCGCGGCAGTATTCGCAGCACCATACGGTAGCAGCGCCGGGTGTGCGGAGGTGGCGATTGGTTCAGCGCTGGTCGCCGTACGAGCGTCCTCCATCGCATCGAGCAGATCGTCCATCGCACGGAGGATGGTTGGCGATGGTAGAACCTGCTGGCGTTCGAGGATACGTAGCATGTCTTCCAGTTCATGCGCCGCCCGCGCCAGCGCCGTAAAGCCGAACTGCGCCGCACTGCCCTTGAGCTTGTGGATGCCACGTCGCATCTCGGCAACGGAGTCGCCGTCGGCTGGATCCTGCTCAATGCGTGCGACGAGCAAGCGCAGTTGGCGCAAATCGTCCGCAGCCTCGCGCCGGAAGAAGTCGCGGAGCTCTGGGGGGATTTCGTCGAGTTCGGCGAGCGCGCTTTCAGGGACGGTATTCTCCACCGGCGGCGAGCCGTCGGGGAATGTGGTCTGCGCGGATAGCAAGCGGCTCGACTGAAATGCGCGGATCGCGTCCCAATCCTCGGTGTTGAGGTTATTCGTCGGGGTGGGAGGTTCCTCGTCGCCGTACAGATCCGAGGCAGGGTGTGTACGCTCCAGGGGAGCTACCTCAACAGGGTCCTCGAACGACTCGTAGTAGGTAATGGCGCCGGCAACGACTTCAGGGTCGGCGTCTAGGAATTCAGCGTCATCAGACGCGACGGCGGAGTCTAGTCGCGGAGCCTCATGCGCGGAAATTGGAGACACGCCCGACTCCTCCACCCCTCGAAGCTGCGCGATGAGTCGCTGTTGTGTGTCTTCTTCCGCGGCTGACGGTGCGACCACCCGGCGAAAATGCGTAAAGTCGTTGGCACGCGCAGCCAGGTAATCGATCGATCCGGCGATGGTGGGTATACTCATGGCCACGCGCATGCGCTTCTCTTCGTCGGCGACGAGATGCAGCAGTGCCGCGCCGAGCATGGCGCAGTCGGTCGCGTGGTATGCCGCGCTCAGGTCAGTCACCGCCTGCAAGAGACGCCGGCATTCACCCTCCGCGCGTATGAAGTCGCCTGAATCCGGGGTTTCCCAGAGCGAAGCCAGCGTCGTAAAGTGTCTGCGCAGCAGGGGCACCAGGGCGATCATCTCGCTGCCGAAGAGGGCGATGCTCTCGCGATCATCCATCTGTTCGCTCCTCGGCTAGGAGCCGGCAGAGGTCGTCGAGGAGCGGCGCCACGGCGATGATCGGACATGGAATGCTGGACGCGTCCTTCGCGAACATCGCCGTCACGTATTGGCTGCGAATGCCCTCGGCGGGTGCTTCGGTCGCTGCGCTCGCTCGCACGACATCTGAGTCTAAGACCGCGACGTACTCGAAGGCGCCTCGCAGGCGAAGACCGAGCGTGCGTTCTCCGCTACCCGCCAGCACGATGCGCGCCTCGTCATTGTCTGCGCGATTTTTCCACGGCGAAAAATCATCGGCGCGCTGGCGAACTCGGCCGCCAGCTACCAGGTTTGGGTCAACCAATGCGAGCAGTTCGGTGCGCAGCAGAAAGACGCCGAGCAGCCATGACGGACCAAACGGAAATCGCACGACCTTGGGAGGGGCGTCTAGGACGCCGCGCAATTCATTGAGCGGGAGGAGACAGCGCTGCGTGGCCAGCTCTACCATGAGGTGGGGAGTTCCTTGCGGCTCTTGGGGCGCATCTTCTGCCTCTGCCCGTGCGAAAAAAGCCGCCTCGTACTCTGTGACTGTGGCGCTCGACGATCCATGGGCCATGCCGCCCAGCACCGGCGCGTCGGCCTTCGGTGGCTCGTGCGCCGTTCCGCTCATAACGCTCTCTCCATTGACTTGGGATACATTCCTCAGCATAGCTTGCTAGTGAATCCGGCATACGATGTGGTCTCGGTTGGCTCGGGGTCACCGGAGCGCATTTGACAGGCGTCTCCCAATCCGTGCAACACGGGCAATACTAGCGGAGCGGTTCGTCTGTGGACGAAAACGCGTCGTCAGCTCCGACGGAGACTCGTCGATTGAGATGCTCCAACACCGCTGCCACGACGCTCGCCACGCGGAAGGGCTTGGTGATGTAACCGCGCGCGCCGACCATCTTGCTGTGGATACGATTGATGACGCCGTCACGCGCCGTCAGCATGATGAGGACAGTGTCTTTGAACGCCGGATGGGTGCGCAAGAGCGTGGCGACCTCGTAACCGTTCATGCGCGGCAGGCCGATGTCGAGCAAGAGCACCGACGGCACCGGCGCTTCTTCGCGGGTCAGCGCTTTAATGGCGGAGATGCCGTCCTCAAAAGCGGAAACCTGGACGCCGACGCGCTGAAACGCGCTGTGAATGACCGTGCGTACCGCCGCAGAATCGTCGATCACCATCACCGTCGGGCGGAGTGGTGGCGCCTCGGTAAACGCACCCTCGCTGGCGTCCTCAGCGACAAGGTCGGAGGTAGCAGGCTCCGGGAAGTACGACGACATCTAGGGCTTCCTCTCCAATATTCAACAGGGCGCCTTGCCTCTTGCGGTGAGTGCTCCCACGTCTCCTGTGTAAGACGAAGCGTGGGCCGTTTGCGCCACGCCGATCGACGTTACTCGGGTACGGGAACCTCGCCGCGGAAAGTGGAGAACAGTGCCTCCCAGGCTTCCTGATTTTGTTCACGCTCGATGGGTGACGCGATTCTGCCGTTGACGGCGTGGAAAGTGGCGGCCAGCGCCTGAAGGAGCGCCTCCATCGCCTGCTCGTAGAAGTCTTTGGCCGTGCCGATGACCTTACGCGACGAGCCTTCGAGCGCACGGCGCGCATACGAGCCGAAGTCATCAATATTGATGCGGTTCTGCTCGATGCGAAATTGGTAGTCGCCAAAGCCGAAAACACCTTCGCGGGCGAGGATACCTTCAAGCGAGTCGCCCGCGAGTTCCAGCCCGTTCACCTTGCAGGCTTCTTCGAGCGCGTGCATGGTCTCGTTGATGAAATTCGCCAGCGCCACCAGTTGATCGGCGGGACTCTTGCGCTTCAGCCAGTCTTGTTCCAGACCGATCAGCAGCGTGAACAGGTCAAAGGTGTGGAGGCTGAGCCGCGCGGCCTCCTCTGGGAGGCCGGGCCTGCCCGCGGCGCCTACGGGGATGAGCAGTCCCTCTTCTACCAGCGGGCCAATCATGCGGGCAACTTCTAGCTCCGGCATGTGCAGCGCGGTGGCGATACGCCGCACGGTACGCTGTGAGTTGATCTTGCCGATGACGCGCCACGCGGATGCGTGAAAGACTAGGTGATGGTCGAGCGGCGGCTCGAACGCCATCATCACGTGGGTACGCATCCCGTTGGGTAGATAGGGCTGAAGGCTCTCCCACTCGTGCTCATAGCGCAGCACTTCCATCACCGCTACCTGGGAGTCGATCGCTAAGGTCGCCGTCTCAGCGGGGAGCTGTTCACCGGGGTGGAACTCGTAACTGCCGACACGCCAGAGCGCCAGTTCACGAGCCGTCCAGAGTGTTTGCGTCTTCAGCGCCTGCTGCAATTGGTTGGGCGAAATGATGCCTTGGTCCACCATGCGCTCGCCGATACGCTTGCCAAGGGGATCGTGCGTCTGCTGCTGAAACGCCTGCTCAAGCTCGGCGGCGTTCGCCAGTCCCAACTGCTGCAGCACATGGCCCAACGTCAGCGCCTCGGTGTCGAGTTCGGTTGCGCTGACCAGTGCACCCTCCACGAAATAGATCAGCCCGGTTCGTCCGCTGTCGTCGAAGAGGTGCAGCGCGCCAGTGTTCGAGCCGAGCCCCATCATCTGGAGCAACTCGACCAGGCGAAATGCTTCGAGGCGTCCGCTGAGCACGCTGCCGTGTGACACAACCACTCCCTGTCGCATGGTGGCCGAGCGCGTTCACGGATCGCCCACGCCTCGCAGGTTCCTAGAAATGGATCGATCTGGCAAAGGCGAGGTAGCGGCACGCGGAGGCGGCTGAGGGATTGCACAGGGCCGTCCGTGGAGCCGACGTCCCGCGGCGTCGCCCGATCGGGTGAATGCCCGGCGAATTATACCTTAGCTTGCCACGCATCACAAGGGTCCAAGGCGTGTGACGTCGGCCGGACCAATGGCTTCAGCGAGCGTGGCGACCGTTTGGCCCAGTGCTGGATGACGCAGTTGCGGTGCAAGTTCGGCGAGTGGCTCGAGCACAAAGGCCCGCTCCGCAATGCCAGGATGTGGAATCGTCAACTCAGGCGTCGAGAGCAGCAGTTCGTCATAAAACAAGATATCTATGTCGATCGGGCGGGGGCCATAACGCACACCGCCGGTGCGGCCCGCACGCCGCTCGATCTCCTTGAGCGCGCGGAGCAGTGCGAGCGGCGCCAGTGCCGTGAGCCCCATGCAGGCAATATTGTAAAATCGTGGCTGCGCTGTGAGCAGCAGTGGGGCGGTGTCGTAGACCGATGAGACCCGCTCGATGGCGACGAACTCATCGAGCGCGTGCAGGCCGAATCTTAAGTGCGCGCGGCGATCGCCGATGTTGCTGCCCAGGCCGAGGAAGACGCAATGCCGCCGCGTCGCCTCCGTTCCATCGTTACGCGCATCCATCGCACAATTCCTCCCAACGCTGCGCCCGTGATGGACCCACAGGCGGTAGACTGCGAAATCGATGGCGCTCTCGCGAAGGATACGCTACTATACGAGGGAAATCACCAGGGAAATCGTCACGCTACGAGCGAACCATCGCGCATGCGCTCGTCGTGCCGCGCCACCCAGAGAACGACGGAAGTGCGCGCATGTTAGAACTGCTGGGGCTGGATTACCGAGAAACGCCAGCCGAGGTCCGTGGCCGCCTGGCCTTTGCTGGCGATCAATTGGCGGCTAGCTTGCGGGCGCTCGCCGCGGAGCCCACCGTCCGCGAGGCGGCGATTCTCTCGACCTGTAACCGCACAGAAGTGTACTACGTGGGCGACGGCCTTCAGGCGCGGGCGGCGGTTCGAGCGTATCTGAATTCGGTGGCCGCGCGGTCGTCGGAGGCAGACGCGGATCGCGATGAGGCTACTGTCAACGCTTCCGATCGTGCGAAGCGATCCGTTGTCGCCCTGTCGAATGCCCTGGATCTCTACGAGCTGTCCGGTACGGAAGCGGCAGAGCACCTCCTCAATGTTGCCGCGGGATTGCGTTCGATGGTGATCGGCGAGGCGCAGATTCTCGGTCAGGTGAAGGACGCCTTGGCGGCGGCGGAGGCCGAGGGGACGGCGGGCGATGAATTGCGGCTGGTCTTTTCGTCTGCCGTGAAGACTGGCAAGCGCGCTCGGGCGGAAACGGAGATCGCGCGCGCCGACGTCTCGCTGGTGACACTGGCGGTCCGCGCTGCGGACGAGGTCATTGGTGGACTGGCCGGCGTCAACGCTCTGGTGATCGGCGCGGGACGCACAAGCCGTCTCTGCGCGCAACATCTTCGCGAGGCAGGCGCCGCCTCGATGACCTTTGCCAATCGCACGCAAGAACTTGCCGCCGACCTGGCGCGCGACTTACAAGGAACCTCTGTGGCCCTCGACTCCCTTGATGACTGCCTGCGCAACGTCGATCTGGTGATGTCGGCGACCGCCGCCCCGTTTCCGGTGGTCTCCACTACCACAATCGCCGCGGCCCGCGCTGGCGCCGTCAAACCACTGGTAATCGTCGATCTCGCCGTGCCACACGACGTTGAGGAGAGCGCCGGATCGCTCCCCGGAGTCACGCTCATTCAGCTCGACGCGCTTCGCCAGGAAGCGGACGATTTGACTCTGGCGCAGGGCGACGGGACGCTTTCGCAGGTCGAGAGCATCGTCGCCGAGGGGCTGCGGGCGTATCAGCGCGAGCGCACCGTGCGCATGGCCGTACCCGGCATCACGGCGCTACGCCGTCACGTCGATCGCTCGGAACGCATCGAGCGCGCGCGAGTGCTGAGCGAGCTCGCGCATGTTTCCGACGCCGACCGCGCCATCGTCGAGCGTTTCGGCCAGCGTCTCGTCGACAAGATGTTTCACCACCTCGTCTCGCGCATTCGCTCGCTCGCGGAGTTCGATGAGGTGCCGCCCGACGTCACCATGCACGTGCTCGCGCAGCTCTTCGCCGATCCCGATGCCCCGGCGCTCCCCGACGCGCACGCCGACACCTCCGAGTAGTCGTGCCGTTCGAGGTAGACTCACCTCTTGCGCTTGGCAACCCTGTGCCGAGCCCTAACTAGGCCATCCTGCCCGACCGCGTTGACGCCCCCGCGACCGCCGCGCTATACTCGTCCCGCTATGCTGGCGACGGGCGAAAGGAACGGGGTATGCGCGCGCGACGAAGCTGGTATGTCCGAAGGATTGCGGGCGTTACCATGCCACCGCGCGAGCTCGGCATACGTGCGCTTGGGGGTATGCTCCTCGCGCTCTTGCTCACGGCATGTGGCGCGAGCACGCCGCCACTACCGTCGGCGCCCGGCGGGATATATACCAATACTCAGTTCCAGTTCTCCGTAGCGTACCCGGCTGGCTGGGTGCCGAATGAAGAGCGCGCCCCGCTCGGATCACCCCAGGCCACGTCCGAGGCGGTGGCGATCCCGCTCACCGTGGCCATCACGCAGACTGGCGCCTCACAGGTCAACAGCGCATTGCTTTCCGCGTTCACCATCACCGTGCTGACTGCCAGCAATCCGGCAATCGCGGCGTCGATCGCGTCGCAACGGGCACAGGCGAGTGGTGATCACCCGACGCTCGCCACCATCACGCTGGCAAACCAATCGGCATGGCAATCATCTCCGGTGAGCCAGCAACTGCCCAACTCCAATCAGAGTGCAACCCACACGGAATACTACCTGCTCCACGGCGCGTACGAGTTCCAGCTCAGCACGGACTCGATCGCGGGGGGGGCGCTGACGCGGACCTCACCAGCATGCTGCAGAGCTTTGCGTTTACCACGTAGCCATCCGCGAGCCATCACACATGATGCCGCTCGGCAGGCATCGCATCGTGCGCACGCAACTGCTCCACTAACCAGGCCTCGTCGTGGATCGGCACATTGAGCTTGGTCGCTTTCTGCAACTTGCTGCCGGGTGACGCGCCGACGATCAGGTGGTTTAGTGCCTTGGTGACATTCCCGACGATTTTGCCGCCGAGTGCGGCGATCGCCTGCTCTGCCTGCCCGCGGGTCAACTCGGCGAGCGAGCCGGTGAGCAGGAAGGTCTGACCAGAGAATGGTCCGTCCTCGCTCGTGCTGCCGTCGTCTTGATCCTCCATGCACAGCCCAGCGGAGCGCAACTTTTCGACCAGCGCGCGATTCGGCTGCTGCTGTGCCCACTCGTGGAGACTCTCGGCAATCTTCGGCCCAATGCCGGGCAAGGCGGCGATGTCGTCGGTGGTGGCGTTCAACACCTCGTCCATGCTGCGCAGGCCATGCGCGACGCTCTCGGCGGCCTTTTCGCCGACATAGCGGATGCCGAGCGCCGTGAGCAGCCGCTCGAAGGGTTGCTGCTTGCTCGTCGCGATGGCGTTGATCAGGTTCGCGGCGCTCTTCTTCTGAAAGCCCGGCAACTTGAGGAGATCATCCTCGGTGATGGCATAGATGTCGGCGACGTCCGAAATCAAGCCAGCGTTGACCAGCCGCACGACGATCTCATCGCCAAGGCCGCGGATATCCATCGCGCGGGCGAAATACTTCAACTGTTCGAGACGTTGCGCCGGGCAAAGCCCCTTGACGCCGTTCGAGCAGTAGGTGACGGCCTCGCCCTCCTCGCGGAAGAGCGGCGCGTGACAGAACGGACACTCGGTGGGTGGCACATACGGCACCTGTGAGCCGTCGCGCAGTTCTACGAGCGCCTTCGTGATGCCAGGGATAACGTCGCCGTGGCGCTGCACCACCACCGTATCGCCAACGCGCAGGTCTTTGCGGGCGATCTCATCGAAATTGAAAAGCGTCGCCGCCTTGACCGTGACACCGCCTATCTGCACCGGTGCCAGCCGCGCATTGGGGATCACCGCGCCGGTCCGCCCGATGTTGACGAATATGTCGAGCAAGGTTGTATTCGCCTCGATCGGCGCGAATTTGTAAGCAATTGCCCAGCGTGGGTCATGCGCGACGAAGCCAAGCTCCTGTTGTTGCCAGCGGTCGTTGATCTTGACCACTGCGCCGTCGATCTCGTAGGGCACGTCGAAGCGATGCGCTTCGCGTTGATCACAATATGCCTGCGCCTCTTCGAGGGTCGCCACGCTCGTGGCGAGCGGACTCACCGGGAATCCCCAGGCGGCGAGCCAACGGAGCACTTCTTCCTGTCCGCTCGGCTCTGGCGCACCTTCTATCGTGCCAATTTGGTAGCCGAGGAACGAGAGTGGACGCGAAGCCGTGACGCGCGCATCCTTTTGGCGCAGCGAACCCGCTGCCGCATTGCGCGCATTGGCAAAGAGCCGCGGTGTGGTCCCGGCCTGTTCGGCCTCTTCACCCAGACGCGTGTTCAGCGCCTCGAAGTCGTCACGGCTCATGTAGATCTCGCCACGCACCTCGACTACAGCGGGAATCGGCGCGGCGCCGCTCTTTAGTTGGTGTGGAATATCATGGATGATGCGGACGTTCGCCGTCACATCCTCGCCGATCGTGCCGTCTCCGCGCGTCGCGCCCAGCGCGAGCCTGCCGCGCCGGTAGACGAGATTCATGCTAAGTCCGTCGATCTTGGGCTCGCAGACGTAGCCGAAGGTCGCACTGGGGAGCAGGCGCTGAGCCCGCTGCTGCCAGGCGCGTAGCTCGTCGGGGGTGCGGACGTTCGCCAGGCTCAACATCGGCGTGAGGTGGCGCACCTTGGTAAAGGTCGAAGAGGCCTCGCCCATCACGCGCTGTGTCGGCGAGTCTGGCGTCACCAGAGAGGGATGCTCATCCTCGATCCGTTGCAGTTCGCGCATCAAGTCGTCGTATTCGGCATCCGACATGATGGGATCGGTGTTGAGGTAGTAGGCATCTGACGCGGCGCGCAGACGTGCGCGCAACTCGCCCACACGCGCGATGATCGTGTCGCTTATCTCGTTGTTGCCGATTCTGCCGATTTCGACTGAATCAGGGTTGTCGATTTCACCGGTTGGAGTTGGATCTGTGTGCGACCTGCGATTCGACACGCCAAACGGCTCCTTTGTGGGCGGTTCGGGGGCACGCGCCCGTCAAGACCACACGATGCTGACGCAAACTCCCCTGCAACGGCGGCAGTGTAGCACACCATCTTGTGGAGTCCTGCTATGTCATTCCGAACGGGCTGCGACAGATCGGCTATGCGGGTGACGCCGGCACGCGCACCAGCAATGCGCCGGGCAGTATCCGCACGTCGAAGCGTTGCGCACGGACGATCTCACCGTCGAGATGCGCGTAGGTGGCTTCGCGCGCCTCAAAGGTGACCGTTTTGACCAGGCTACGATGCACCTCAGGCTCGCCAATGTGCTGGCCCTTCTCCACCCTTGGCAGCAGCCGCAGCGCCCGCGACTTGCGCGGCTTATCGATCAAGCAGACGCTGAAAAGCCCGTCGCGTGCGTCGGCGTCTGGATTGATGCGGAAGCCGCCGCCGTAGGTCGGGCCGATACTGACCGCCGCCGCTGCGTAGACCTGGCCGCTCTGCTGCGCGCCATCGAGCGTCACAGTCAGAAACGGACAGGCGCCATAATGGAAGAGCAACTCGCGCAAGCTAGCCGTGTAGTACAGCATCTCACCACGCATAAACGGCCACTTCTTCATACGCTCCGCTGTCGCGGCGATGTTAGCGTCAAGCCCGACGCCCATCGAATTGAGGAAGTAGCGATCGTTCATCTGCGCGGCATCCATGGCGAGTACCTGCGCCTGCTCTCCGCCGAGCGCCACCTCCAGCGCGGCGAGCGGATCGTGCGGCAGACGCGCCGTCTCGTAGGCATAGTCGTTGCCGGTGCCGCAGGGAACGATGCCTAATTGCACGCGCCGACCTGACGCCAGGATGCCGCTGCCAACTTCGAGCACCGTGCCATCGCCACCCACCGCGATTACGTCGCGTCCCGCCAGGGCCGCCTCGCGTGCAAGGCGTTCGGCATCGCCGCGAGCCTTCGTCAGCACGAGTTCCCCTTGGCCGGCGCGTAGGCGCGCTTCGATACGCCCGCGCAGCCGTTGCGCCTTGCCGTTGGCCCCCGCGGGGTTGAGGATGACCAGCGGCGGAGCGACGGACGCGGAGGGGTGCGGCTCATCGCCACGGGTCTGCAGCGGCTCGGGCTGAGTCATACGGCGCCTCCTGAGGGTCTACACTACCTCGTGGCTCTTGGCGTCGCATCGTTGACGCCGCCGACCCTTCTCGACGATGAGACGGGTTCGCGCAAGTGTACCCCGTGCGCACGAAACCGTAAACTGGCTAACAAACTTCGCCACGTCTCTGCGAAACACGAAAGCGAAGCGGGCGCGGCCTGTAGTTTTACGCGCGTTTCACGTATGCTTAACAATTGAGAAGTCTAGGGGAGGCAAGGTATGGCGACGAACGGGAGGAGCGCCGATGTGCGCGTTTGAGCGTGGACGGCGTCTGGTGGTTGGCGTGGCGGGCGGCACGGGAGCCGGCAAGACCACCGTCGCCAACGCCATCATCGACGCCGTCGGAGTTGAGCACGTCGCCGTCTTACCAGAGGACGCCTATTATCGCGAGTATCAGCACCTCTCAGAGGCTGAGCGCGAGCGGGTCAATTGGGATCATCCTGAGGCGATCGAGGTGGATCTGCTGATCGACCACGTGTCGCGGCTCAGTACGGGGTACGCCATCGAACGGCCGCAATACGACTTCACCGCATATGCGCGAAAGCCCGAAACCGTGCGTGTCGATGCGAAGCCGATCATTCTGGTGGAGGGCATTCTAATCTTCGTCGAGCCACGGCTCCGCGACCACTTTGACGTCAAAGTGTTTGTCGATACTGACGCCGATCTGCGTTTCATTCGGCGGCTGCGGCGAGACGTTGACGAGCGCGGCCGCTCCGTCGAGAGCGTCGTTTCCCAGTATCTTGCCACCGTGAGGCCGATGCATATCGCCTTCGTGGAGCCGTCCAAACGCTTCGCGGACGTGATCGTCCCTGAAGGTGGCGAGAATCACGTCGCCATCGAACTATTGCGCTCGGCGATCCTGCACTCGGTGCTGCCAGATGCGCTGCGGCCCTAGCGCGCACCTCCCCGCGCCGAACGAGAAAAGCCCCCGCTCCAACGCCGTGGAACGGGGGCTTCTGGCGTGCTGCAAGCCGCGCCTACTCAACGCTTACTTCAACGCGACGTCGATGCTCACCTGGGTCTGAGCGGCGCTGGAGACCGATGAGATCAGCAGTGCGGTCGGTTGAATCGGGCTGGCGGTTGTAGTTGCCGTCGCGCTCGGAGCGCCGAGGCTGGTCGTGACCACTCCCAATACATTCGTCAACGCCGAGATAGACAGATACGTGATCGTCTGGGAACCGGAAGGCGCTTGACCGACGAGGCTCTTGAAGGTGGATGCCTGAGCCAGACTTGCTCCGCCGTTGAGCGTCGCGGTGACTACTTGAAGCGATGCGTCATCTGGCGCGAAGATCATCATCCCGTGCGCTTGCTCGACAAGAATCGTCGACGTCGTGGTCGGCGTGGCGCTCACGCCGGTACCCGCTGCGTCCGCGACGCCGCCGAAGCCGAGCGGCGGCAGCGTGCTCGCGGGACAGCTAAGCGCCTGCGCGGAAGCGTCTGAGCCGGTCGAAGCAGCTAGCGTGCAGCCATGCGCCGCGGCGAGGTGCTGCAGGAACGCCGTGGCAGCGTTCGCGTCGGGCGCATTCAGCAAGAGCGCGCCTCCGAAAAGGCCCGTCGCCGTGGGGAAGATGCTGATTGCGGCGGGCTGTTGCAGAGCGGGATCGCTGAGCGACACGCCGAGCGCGCTGGTGATTGACGTCGCCGTGTCACCGCCAAATTGTTTCGCGCCCGCCGTGAGGTCGCCACCGAGATTACCGAACGAGGCATAGGCATAGGCGTTCGCGGGAACCGCCGAGGCCAGCGTCAAAGGGTTGCCAGCCGGATACTGCGTTCCGGCGTTATTCGTCGCGTTGAAGGTGACCTGCGCATGGAGCCCGGCATTGGTCCACGAGGTATAGCCAACGCCGATCGGGTACGTGTTCAGCAGTTGCGCTGCCGGTCCGCTGGAACTGAGATGCAGGAGTGAGGACGCGGCATGGAGATCGACGTACGCTGTGCCGAAGCGGCTCCCCGGCAGATTGTTCGTCGCATTCTGGAACGCTTGTTGGCTGGCGAGCGTGTCGCCCGTGCCGTTGAGCCGATCGATGACGACCTTCGCCGCCGAAGTAGTGGTAGCGATGAGCGCCCAGCCCTTGCCCGCACTGAACGTCGTGCCGTTCGCCTGGCTATACAACGTGAGACCGCCGTAGGTGGAGGTGGTCGCAGACGTTCCGCCGTTGTCGGCCGCTTTCTTCATCGCGGCGAGTGCTTTGCCGTCGTCGTGTGACTGGATGAGGACGACCGCGCTCACTGGGCTACTAGCCGTGGTTGTGCCGGTCGAATCGGGGAACACTGCCGCGGCCACGTCGCGCCCCAACCATGGCAGCACATCATTCGTCCAATCGAGGCCGGTGCCTTTGGTCAGCGAGCCGCCGCCGTTTCCCTGCACCAGAGTATTGAGTGAGATGTTGTGGCTGTTTTCCGCGAGGCTGTAGACGTCTATACCGCTAAAGGCAATGGTATTCGCTGGCAGGTATTTCGCTGAATCGAGTTCCGTGTGGCTCGCGAACGCGCCGAGCACATAGGCCACGCCCGTCGCCAGCAACGCCACCAGCACCAAACCGGCGACGCCGCCCATGATCACCGCCCGCCGTCCGCGCCCGCGCGCCGGTGCGACGCCGCCGCCAACCGCTGGCGTCTGCCAGGTGGGGATCTGGGAGTCGGGCCCTGCCGAGGTCGATTGCCAGGTTGGGCCTGACGGTAGCGTCACATCGCTGGTAATTGCCGGCGTCGCCTGGGCTGGCGTCGCCGCGGCGATGGGTCTACCGCAGTTCGGGCATGCCGTCAGGTCCGCGGTGAGTGGCCGCCCGCAGTCGCCGCAGTACATTGGCGCCCCTGCGCCGGGGCCACCGATTCCGCTCTCCATGAGGTCCCCCTGCTCGCTATTCCGCGCCAGTAGTGCCGCACCTGACGGATACTTCTGGAGAAGACAACCTTCCAAACGTCTAGTACGGGCGAAAGCTCCGTCTAGTTGAAGAGTAGCATCAGAGCGGCAAAAGGTTCATCCTGCGCAGGTACGTTTCGCTGACGTCTCAATGGGCGCCTTTCGTCTGGCGGCTTTCGTCGTGGACTTACGCCGCGTCGCCTGAGGCCGTATAATGTCCGCGACTGCCGGCTGGATCGGCAGTGCCCGCGTGTCGCACCGCGGCGCTTCTGGTGGCCGGCGGGAGGGCAGTATGGAGCATCTGAGCAACTTAGTAGTCTCGGAGAGCGAGCTGGGCAACATCGTGCGCGTGCTTGGTCGCATCACGCTGGAGACCGGCGCCAGCCAGGTGCTCCTGCTTGATAAGAGCGGTCAACTGATCTCGGCGCAAGGACAAGCGGCGCAGCGCGACGCTCTGGCGCTCGGCGCGCTGCTCGCGGGCGCGTTCTCCTCGTCGCGACAGGTCGCCGCGATTCTCGGCGAACGCGATTTCCGCGATATTCTCCAGCAAGGTGTTCACGAGAGCATCAACACGTCGTTGATCGGCGATCAATGGTTGCTGGTCGTCGTCTTCGACAAGCAGACGCACGTCGGTCTTGTGAAAGTGCTGGCGCGCAAAGCCACCGACGAACTCGAGCGCGTGCTCGACCGCGTGCGCGCTGGTGGGGCGCAGGCCAAGGAGCAGGTGGTCAACGTGCAGTTCCGCAACTCGGTCGATAGCACGATAGACCAGCTTTTCCAAGACTAGCGGATCGGCGGGGGCATGGCACTGATCAACGTGGCGAGCCGAGAAATTCACTGCAAGATTGTCTATTATGGCACGGGCTTCTGCGGCAAGACGACCAATCTGCAGTGGATCAATGCGCACGCGCCCCAGCAGGCGCATGGCGACTTACTCTCGATCGCCACCGAAAGCGAGCGCACGCTGTTCTTCGACTTTCTCCCGTTGGATCTTGGCAAGGTTCATGGGTACCGCGTGCGCTTTCACCTCTACACCGTGCCTGGGCAGGTGCTCTATGAGCGAACCCGCGTCGCCGTGCTCAACGGAGTGGACGGGATTGTGCTGGTGGTTGACTCGACGCCGGAAAAGTTTGACGAGAACTTTCAGAGCCTGGTCGAGCTGGAGACCAACATGCGCCGGATGCAGAAGGACCTGAGCGACTTTCCGTTCGTGATTCAGTGGAATAAGCGCGACGTGCCGGGCGCAGTGGCGGTTCCGACCCTCGACCGCTACCTGAATCTCAGACGAGCGCCAACCTTCACCGCCTCTGCGGTGAACGGCGATGGCGTCTTTCCAACGCTGCGAGCCATCTGTAAGGCGGTGATGGCGCGGCTGTGAAAGGACAACAGCATGCGAGCATTGTTCAGTGTTGCTGAGAAGATGGGCGTCGAGGACTTCGCGCGCGGCTTGGAGGTGCTCGGCGTGCAAATCGTCGCGTTGGGCGAGACCGCCAACTTTCTGACCGAGGCTGGAATCTCGGTTGAGCGCTTCGCTGAGCCGTCGCACTTCTCGGCGATCCTTGGCGACACGGAAGCGCTCTCGTCTCCCACGCTCCATGCGGCAATTCTCGCGCGCCGAGACGATGCGCGACAGATGGCCGAGTTACGCGCCACCGGCGTCGAGCCCATCGACCTCGTCGTCTGCGATCTCCGCGCGTTTGCCGGCGGTCACGACCTGGCGGGTGTTGCAAGGCTGGCATTACTGCGATCCGCCGTCACCAACTACCAAGCGGTCACCGTCGTCACCGATCCCGCCGAATACGAGCCAATTCTCGCGGAGTTGGCCGCGGACGGCGCGACCAGCGCGGAACGGCGGCACAGACTCGCGGTGGCCGCGCTCCAGCAGTGCGCGCTCTACGATACGCTCGCAGTTGACGCGCTGCGCGCCGATATGACGAGCGCCGTGTTGCCCGACGAGTTCACCATCGCGCTGCGCCGCCTGCGTACGTTGCGCTATGGGGAGAATCCGCATCAGGCGGCCGCGCTCTATGCGTGGGGCGGCTCGGGAAGCGGTCTCGACGAACGTTTGCCAGAGGTGACCGATGCCGTCGGCGAAAACGGCCACGTCGCTGGACCTCCGTTGATGAACGACGACGGCCCGACCGTCGCGGGCGCCCGCCTGCTCCACGGCAAAGAGTTGAGCTTCAACAACCTGCTCGACCTCGACGCCGCGCTACACGTCGTCGCCAGCTTCAGCGCGCCCGCCGCCGTCGTCGTCAAGCACACCAATCCCTGCGGCCTGGCGTGCGCCGATGCCGTGGTCGACGCCTACCGTCGCGCGCATGGCGGCGACCCGATCTCGGCGTATGGAGGTATTCTCGGCTTCAATCGCGAGGTCGACGTTGAAACCGCTGCCGAGATCACCCAGATTTTCTATGAAGCGATCATCGCGCCAAGTTTCTCGCCAGACGCGCTCCGCATCCTCAGCCAGAGCAAGAACATCCGTCTGCTTGCCACAAATGCTCCGATTGGCCCTGCAGCCGCCACGGCCTCACTTGCCGTGCTTCACCGCCTCGACCTGCGGCGTGTCAGCGGCGGCGTACTGGTGCAGACGCCTGATGTAGTTCCTGAGCAGGACGTGCATCTTACCCACGTCAGCGAGCGTGGACCCACCTTTGAGGAGATCACCGACCTGCTTTTCGCCTGGAAGGCCGTCCAGCACGTCAAATCAAACGCAATCGTCCTGGCAAAGAAGTTGACCGTGGTTGGCGTCGGTGCGGGTCAGATGAATCGCGTCTACAGCGTCCAAATCGCCGTGGACCGCGCCGCCGATCGCGCCCGTGGCAGCGTGCTTGCCTCCGACGCCTTCTTCCCCTTCCCAGACGGTGTGGAAACCGCCGCGAAGGCAGGCGTCACCGCGATCATCCAGCCCGGCGGCTCGATCCGTGACGATGAGGTGATCCGCATGGCGAACCGCTACGGCATCGCCATGGTGACAACCGGCCAGCGCCACTTCCGCCACTAACCGCGGGTTGTCTTCGCCTGGAGTTCCACCCCGCCTACTTTACCGGGCGCGCGTCCTCGTGTACCATACGCGCCAGAATTCGGCGAACCGGCAGACCGGCTCGCAACGTATACCTGAGGCGCAGATCGCTGCCCGGCAGGCGACACGAGGCGCCCCGCCGGCGCGCAAATAGGGGACGAGTATGGGAGAGGAGGGGCGCTGTGGGAAATCCGCCGTCTGGATTTAATGGGGAGCCAGGGCAGGGTCCGAGCAAGCAAGACATCGCCAGGGCGGTGCGCGAGCGCGACCGCAAGAAGGCGCGCGCGCGCATGGGGCGACGTGCGTTGCTGCTCGGCGGCGGCGCGGTGGTCGTCGCCGGTGCGGCAGGTGGGGTGATTGCCTTCGAGACAAAGCTCGGTGGCGACTTCGCCGCGGGCGTGGAGGCTGGCGCCAAGCAGCTGGCCCAAGACCTGCAGAATCTCGGGACGGACGCGGAGAGGCTGGCGCTTAGCGTTGCCGTAGATGTTGCGGACGTCACCGAGTGGGGCACGGAGCACATCATCGCGCCACTCGCCGATCTCACCGAGACGCTCGGCGACGACGTCATCGGTGTGCTGTATAACGCCGTCTCCGGCGCTCGCGACGCGCTCGGCCATGCCAACATCGACTTCGGCGCGCTCGATGCCCTCGCCGGCGCCTTAGGTCAGGTGAAAGCCTTCCTCGATGACAAGTCGAAGAATCCCAACGATTACACGCTCGGCAAGTTCCTCACCACCGAGGTCAAGGTAGCGGACGACTATCTCCACGTGTTGCAGCAGCGGCTCGCGGAGAAGCTCAGTACGCCCACGCCTGCGCTCACCGCGACGCTCGGCGCCCCCACGGACGTGCCCGCCACCTACACGCCCGCGCCGTAGTCTTCAGCCGGTAGACGCCGCCTTCGGTGGTATACTGAAGTGCCCAGACGCGCGAGCGCCTGGCGCTTTGTGATGTTCCGGAGGACAGACTCCGGCGGCCACTCAGTATGCGAGCGCCGAGTAGCGGCGAGAGAGCCTACATGCCAGATTTTGAGGTGTTCGCGCCCTTTAAGCCTACCGGTGATCAACCTGACGCCATCGCCGCGCTCGAAGCCAGCTTGCGTGAGAACAACAAGTTCCAGACGCTGCTCGGTGTCACAGGCAGCGGCAAGACCTTCACCGTCGCGGAGCTCGTCGAGCGTGTGCAGAAGCCGACGCTGGTGCTCGCCCCCAACAAGACGCTGGCCGCGCAGCTCTACGCCGAGTACAAAGAGTTCTTCCCCAACAACGCCGTCGAATACTTCGTCAGCTACTACGACTACTATCAACCAGAGGCCTACATTCCGCGCACCGACACGTACGTCGAGAAGGAAAGCCAGGTCAACGCCGAGATCGAGAAGCTGCGGCTCTCAGCCACACGCAGCCTGTTCGAACGACGCGACGTGCTGATCGTCGCCTCCGTCTCGTGCATCTATGGGCTTGGCTCGCCAGAAGAGTATGGCGAGGTCGTACTGACGCTGAAGCAAGGCGAGACGCGGCGGCGCGATCGTGTGCTGCGTCACCTGACCGACATCCAATATGAGCGCAACGACCAGAACTTTACGCGCGGCAAGTTCCGCGTCCGTGGCGATGTGCTGGAGATCTACCCGTCGTACGAGGACCTGGCCGTGCGTGTCGAGTTCTTCGGCGATGAAATCGAGCGCATGGTCGAGATCGACCCGCTAACCGGCGAAATTTTGGGGCAGCGCGCTCGGCTCGACATCTATCCCGCCAAGCATTGGGTCACCACGCAGGAACGCCTCAACATGGCGATCGGCACCATCAAAACGGAGCTCGCCGAACGGCTAGAGGTCTTGGAGGCCGAAGGCAAACTGCTTGAGGCCGCACGCCTCCGTCAGCGCACCAACTTCGACATCGAGATGCTGCAAGAGACTGGCATCTGCTCGGGCATCGAGAACTACTCACGCCATCTGGCCGGGCGCCCGGCGGGCGAGTCGCCCTGGACGCTGCTCGACTATCTGCCCGACGACTATCTCCTCGTGGTGGACGAATCGCATATCGCGCTGCCGCAGGTGCGCGGCATGTTCAACGGCGACCGCGCCCGCAAGCAAGTGCTGGTAGACTTCGGTTTCCGCCTACCCTCGGCGCTCGACAACCGACCGCTGACTTGGGACGAATTCTTGCAGCACATCAATCAAGCGGTGTTCGTCTCCGCGACGCCCGGTCCTTGGGAGTATGAGCACAGCGCTGTCGTTGCCGAGCAGGTGATCCGACCAACCGGGTTGCTCGATCCGGAAATTAGCGTACGACCGACCGAGGGGCAGATCGACGATCTCCTCGCCGAGGTCCGCACCCGCGTCGAGAATGGCCAGCGCGCCTTGGTGACCACGTTGACCAAGAAGATGTCCGAAGATCTCGCCGACTACCTGCAAGAGATGGGCGTCAAGGTTCACTATCTGCACTCGGAGATCGACACGCTGGAGCGGATCGAGATTCTCCGCGATCTGCGCCTCGGCGTCTACGATGTCGTCGTCGGCATCAATTTGTTGCGCGAAGGACTCGATCTGCCGGAAGTGTCGCTGGTAGCCATCCTCGACGCCGATAAAGAGGGTTTCCTGCGCTCCACCGGCTCGCTGATCCAGACCGTCGGGCGCGCCGCGCGTCACGTCGAAGGCTCGGTAATCATGTATGCCGATACCGTCACCGAGTCGATGCGTCGCGCCATTGACGAAACCAATCGCCGTCGTGCCAAACAGACGACCTACAACGCCGAGCATGGCATCACGCCGATCGGCATCAAGAAAGACATCCGCACGCTCTCCGACCGCATCCGCGCCGCGGAGGGCGTCGCCGACGGCGCTATCGGCGATGGCATGCCACTCTCCGCGCTGCCGCGCGACGAGGCGCTGCGCATGATCAAAGAGCTTGAGGCGCAGATGCGGCGCGCGGCGAAAGAACTGGAGTTTGAGAAGGCCGCCACCCTTCGCGATCAGATCGTCGAACTGCGGAGGGCCACCCTTGAGTAGTTTTTCTGAAATCCGGCAGAAATGGCAACGGCCTCGCCGCGAAAACGTGAAATCCGGCAGAAATGGCAATAAAGGTTGTATGCTTCATGGCGCGTCTCGCGGAGCTTCGCGTCCGAATAGCGACGGGAACGGCCGTGCTCTACGCTGAAATGTGAAAATCGGCAGAAACGGCAATAGAGGGACGAAATATGGCCGCGCAAATCGAGTACGACGCCTGCTTGGAGGTATATCCTAACGGCGAGTGCGTGGCGCAACTGAGCGATCTGCCTGCCTGCTTCGCGCGTGCGGCGGATGCGGTACAGACGCTGGCCACGCTGGAATCCGGCATTCCGACGTACTTCGAATGGCTTGCGCGGCACGACGAGTACACGCCGGTCATGCATGGTCCTTTTCGTGCCGTGGCCGCCGAGGCGCTGCCGGCGCCAGGCGCCTTCTTCCGCTCAGACGCGCTACCCCTCGCCGCCGACGACCTTGACTGGTATGCTACACTGCTCGATTGGTCTTATCAGGATTTCGCCGCCCGCCTCGCCACAGGAGACAACGGCGCAGATAGCCGCGTTCTTCGGCTCTGCGAGACGCAGGTGTGGCTACTTACACGCCTTGAACACGTGACGTCGAGTTCCGCGATCACCCTGCCGCAGCTCGCGCAAGGTGACCTGGTGGCGTTGATCCATCGCACGGCGCTCGACCGTGTGCGCGCTGCCAATGGCGAAGAACGTGGCCGCGTCAGCGACCTCGAAGGCGAGCGCTGGTCATTGCGCAAGGTGCTGCGGCGAAGCATCCTCCTGGTCCGCGAAGGGACACTCCGAGTTGGATGATTTCAAGATGTCACTTTCCCAGGAGCAAAACAGAGTGTCTGGCGAAACCGATCATCGCCCCTCCTATCTCGCCCTGCACGCGACTGGCGAACTCGCACGCCGTGCCGACGAGGCCTGGGAGCTTTTGAAGGGCTGCACCGTCTGTCCGCAGAACTGCCCTCGCGACCGCACGCGTGGCCTCACTGGTGCCTGCCACTCCGGCACCGAGGTGATCATCGGCTCGTGGAACGTCCACCGGCGCGAGGAGCCGCCGATCAGTGGCACGCGGGGGGCGGGTACGATCTTCTTCGGCGGCTGTCAAGCGCGCTGCACCTACTGCCAGAACTTCTGGCTCAGTCAGATGGGCCACGGATTGCGCGTCGATTGTGAGCGCCTGGCCGAGATGATGCTCTCGCTCCAACGCAAAGGCGTGCATAATCTCGACCTCGTCACGCCCACGCACTTTGTGCCGCAGATCCTCAAGGCGCTGGTGATCGCCGCAGACAAGGGACTGCGGATTCCGCTGGTCTACAATTGCGCGGGCTACGAGCACCTGCACGTTCTTAAGCTGCTCGATGGCGTGGTCGACATCTACCTGCCGGATGCCAAGTATGCGAGCAACGCCGAGGCGATGCGCACCTCTAAGATGCACCACTACGTCGAGTACAATCGCGCGGCGCTTATCGAGATGTATCGGCAGGTCGGCGGCCTCGTCTTAGACGACGATGGCATCGCCGTGCGTGGGCTGATCGTCCGCCATTTGGTCATGCCCAACCACCACGCGGGCACCGGAGAGGTACTCCAATGGTTGGCGGAAAACCTGGGCGCGGATATCGGGGTAAGTGTGATGGACCAATACTTCCCTGCCTACAAGGCGCATCACGACCCCGAACTCAACCGACGCCTCACCTGGACCGAGTATCGAGAGGCCCTCGACGCAGTTGAGGACTTACCGTTCGAGCATCTCTTCCTGCAGGAAGACTTGTCTCAACTCGACACGAGTGATGCCGTGTAGCGCTGCACCTTGCCGGCGGCTAATGGACTTAGCATTACCAACCAACCGGCGTGCACGTGGACGTCGCGCCGTATAATCTGATGGCAACACCACATGCCTGTTTGGCACTTCGTCGATCGACCGGGGGCAGTTTATGAGCGATACGGCCACGTTGAGCCGCCTCTTCTCAACCATAGAGCCAGACATGGAGGCTGTCAACGCGGCGTTCGAGGCGAGTGCCACGTCTGAGCTCTCCCTGCTCAATGCGGCCGTCGTTCACGCCGTCAACTCGCCTGGCAAGAAGCTGCGCACCGCACTGACGCTGCTCTCCGGCAAACTCCTCGACTATCGTTTCGATCGCCTGTTACCCTTGAGCGTCGCGCTCGAAATGGTGCACCTCGCCACCCTCGTCCATGACGATATCGTCGACAACGCCACCACGCGACGTGGTCTGCCGACGGTGAACGCGCGCTACGGCACCAACATCGCCATACTGCTCGGCGACTATCTCTTCGCCAAGACCGCAGGTCTCGTTGCCGATGTCGAAGATTTCCGCGTCGACAAGCTTTTCTCAGAGACGGTGGCGCGCATCTGCGAAGGGTCGATCATCGAAATGCTTTCCGCGCACCATTTCGATCTTTCGATTGACGCCTACCTCGAGCGCATCAGCCGCAAAACCGCCTGCCTGATGGCCGCTTGCTGCAAGGGCGGCGCCTACATCGGCGGTGGCACGGACGCGCAGGTGGCGCTGCTCGAACAGTATGGGCAGAACCTCGGCATGGCCTTCCAGATCATCGATGATGTACTCGACTACTCGGGCTCGTTGGCCACAGTCGGCAAGCCGGTGGGCAACGATCTGCGCCAGGGGCTGGTGACGCTGCCGCTGATCTACGCGCTCCAGGGCGAGCAAGATGGACATGTGCAGCGCGTGACCCAGTTGGTCGAGCGGCACGAGGCAAACGACGTCGAGGTCGAGGAGGTCGTGTCGTGGGTGCGCTCTGGACCTGGCCCCGAAGAGGCGCTCGACCTTGCGCGGCACTACGCCGCACGCGCACGTGCTGTACTCTCCGAGTTCGGCGCGTCGCAGGAGCGTCGTGTGCTAGAGGACCTCGTTGAGTTTGTCGTCGCCCGCAGTAGCTAGCGCGCCCATAGCTCCGCGCCGAAAGGCAGCGCCACATTCATGTCCACCACTTCACCTTCGCCCATGCCAGAGCTACGCGCTCGGTTCGATGCGGCGGGCGGCAAACCAACCTACGTCCAGGGCATGTTCGGGCGCATCGCTCGCGTCTACGATCTGATGAACCTCGTGATGACCGGCGGGATGGATCGCCGCTGGCGCGCGTTCGCCGCTCGGCAAATCGCGCTCGGCCCCGGCCAACGCGGGCTCGACATCGGCACGGGCACGGGCGACCTGGCAATCGCGCTCGCCCGCGTGAGCGATGCGGATTCCGAGGTTGTCGCGGTGGACTTTACGCCTGAGATGCTCGAATTGGCGCGTCGAAAAATAGCGCACACGCCCTTACGCGAGCGTATTGACTTTCGCCTTGGCGATGGCGAGGCGCTCAACTTTCCCGACGAGTCGTTCGACGCCTGCTGCTCCGCATTTGTCGTCCGCAACCTCGATAACCTTGCGCGCGGCTTTACCGAGATGCGGCGGGTAGTCAAGCCCGGCGGCCGCGTCGTCTGTCTGGAGATGACTCATCCCCGCAACCGGACCTTCGCCGCGGCCTTCCGCGTCTACTTCGACAAGCTCGTGCCTATGCTGGGCAAGCTCATCGGGCGATCCTTTGAAGCGTATAGTTACTTGCCAACGTCGGTGAGCACGTTTCCCGATGCGCCGCAGCTGAAGCGTGTTATGGAAGCCGCTGGCTGGACCGACGTGCGCTTCTACTATCGCGGCGGTGGCACCGTCGCGGTGCATGTGGCGACGAAGCCAGCGTGATCGGCTCAACCATCACGACGGTTTGCAGTTGGGCGCCTTGCCGCAGAAGAGATCCTTGCCCCCTACCAAATAGGCGAACTGTGGCTGCGCTATTGGGTTGTTGTTCACGACGGTCCCGCCGGCTGCCGGCACTAACTGTTCGATAACCAGCGCTTTGCTGGTCATCCAACCTGTGGGACCGTAGCCAATCGCTCCGGTCACGCCCATGAATGGGTGGGCGCTCGTGAACTGCAACAGATTCGCGCTCACTTGAGCCGTGTTGATCGGCGCTATGGTGCCGCCCTGCACTTGTAGAATTGTGCTGCTTGCTATCATGACGATATGCGCAGCATCGTAGGAGAGACTCGTCGTGGCATTTGGCTCGGCTGCACTGTTCTCGGGCTCGAACTGCGCCGTGTAATCCCCAGGCAGGTTGGGTTGATCGTAGATGATATCCGCACCGAGGTCC
This sequence comes from uncultured Chloroflexia bacterium, assembly GCA_963785845.1. Taxonomy (GTDB): domain Bacteria; phylum Chloroflexota; class Ktedonobacteria; order Ktedonobacterales; family JADMIN01; genus CAWAWP01. The sequence goes on from CAWAWP010000005.1 coordinate 390,313, forward strand.
TTCTGATCGTTCCACACGTTCGCGTCGGCAAGCGACGTGACGTAGACGTTTTGGCTTCGAAAGATCGACGGATTATTGCGCACATATTGCGCTGCGCTCGAGGTGCCCAGGCCGACCAGCGCGGGCGAGTAGCCATGGCTGTCCATCAGGATCTTCGGCGGTGTGCCGCCCGGCCACACCTGAGCATTCAAAGAACCCGCAAGGTGTGCGGTGCTCGTGTCGCAGTTGTCGCCACAAGCGACGAATATGAGATCGATGCGTTGCGCCTCGGCTGTTGCCGCGATTGCGCTAAATCCCACGGTGTCGCCGGATGTGTAGGGCATTGAGATCGGTTCAAAACCCCCAGCGAGCTTAGGTCGAATCTCTTGCAAGAATCCCTGGCTGGTGTGCGAACTGATGGCACTTTTCGAGTCCGTCAAAACCATGACGCGTTGCGCACCGAGTTGATTGACCGCGGCGTCCGCCAGTTCGCCGCCTTGCACCGAGTCGGCGGGCACAATCGGGAAGAACGTAGCGCCGAGGCCAGCGACGTTGTCGCTCGATGCCGTCGGCGAGACCACCGTGAGGCTGGTCGGCTTGAGAACGGTGAGTGCAAGTTGTGTTTCGTCTGCTGTTGGCCAGCCGATGACGCCCACGAAGTGCTGAGAATTGCCGTGCTGCACGAAGTTTAGCAGGAACGTGGAGACCACGGTGACGTCCGCGAGTTTGGCGCCCGAATTGACGATCAGCACGCGAACCTTTACGCCGTTCGGCAACAGATCAAACTGGTTGACACGGTGTTGGATCAGATAGACTCCCTGGAGTTCTGAGCGAGCGGTATCCGTATCTGCCCCAAACGCTACACCGGCGATGAGTGTGACATAAGGCTGTTGGGCGATGAGAATGCTCAAATTCTCCGCGTAGATTGCCGCCTCGGCATCCTGAGGATATGTCGAGTGGGCGCCGCTGTAGGCGGTATAGGCCCCCTGGAGGTCGTTCGCCGAAACGTCACGTGCGCCCGTTTGTTTCTGGGCTCCGTCGGGGAGCTGGGTGTCGAATATCAGGTCCCCTGAACTGATGCCGATGCCACGGTTCTGGTAGTCGGAGGCGACCTCGTTCGGCGTCGGAAACGTGGTCGCTCCCGAGCTTCCCGAGTGCTGTGATGTGACATAGAATGCACCGGCGCCAAGTCCGACCAGGATGCAAAGGAGAACTGCGACCAACACGAAGGGCGGTTGATTCGCTCGCCGTCGCGGCAGTACCAGCCGACCGCGAGCGTTACGAACGGGAGCGAGGGACCTGCCAGCCGAGGCGTCGCGAAGCTCTTCGGGTACCAGCGTCCGTCGCCCTGCGGCAAGCGGTTCGAGCGCCGCGCGCAACTCCTCCGCACTGGCGAAGCGCTGTGTCGCTGATGGACGCAGGCCTTTGCCCAGCACCTCTTCAAGTTCGAGCGACACATTGGGATTCTGGCGACGAGCGGGCGGATGCATCCAGTTCGCGCGCGGTGGTGGCGTGGAACCAGTCACGGCGTGCTGCAAGATCGCGCAGACGGCGTAGAGATCGGAGCGTGCGGTTGCCGTGCCGCGCGCCTGCTCGGGCGCCGAGTAGCCCGGCACTCCTCCGGCCACGGAGTATGCACTGGCCATTGCTGGCGGGAGCATCAGGACGGTCGACTGGCCCACCAGCATGGCGCTCCCCCCAGGACGGAGCACCACGTTAGCTGGACTCAGGTTCCCATGGATTACTGGCGGCTGTTGGCGTTCAAGTACGGCGAGCGCGTCGACAATTTGCAGCGCGTACCGGATGGCCGACGTCTCGTCAAGTGGGCCTCGTGCCCGGCGCAAACGATCAAGCAACAGATCGCCCGTCGGCAACTCAAAGACGAGGAAATGTCGCGCGTCCTCCGCGAACTGATCGATGAGTTTCGGCGTGACGCCGACCTCTGAAAGCGTCATTAGCCTGTTGGCGACAAGCCTGCGTATTTGGTCGCCGCCATCGGCAAATGTTTGATGCAGCGTCAACTCTTGCACGAGCACCCGACCGCCGACGACGTTCACGTCGATGGCGACCATCAATGGCTGTTCATCGCCCTGTGGACGGTGCTGCGGCGCGGATTGGAAGGGCTGTAAGAGACGATAGCGCCCGCCCTTCAGCACTTCACCTGGCACAAGTCCCTGAGAAAGGCTGCCCGCGCGAGGCTGAAGTCCCCGATTTGCGGAAGGGAACGAAGATGCCCGCCGATTGGGGTTCGATTGCCGCCTCGATGGAAAGCCAGACATCCCAGGATCGGCGGTGGGCCCGCGGCTGCCTGGCTCGAGGAATGCAGACAGCGCATCTGGCCACCCCGAGTTCTCGAGCGCGCGCCCGTTGGATGGTTCCGCTTCAGCATTGGGCTGCGATAACCAACGGGGGAGAAAACTGCCATGCGCGGGAAGATCGCGTTCTACCTCGGGCGCCTCCGAGTTGCCGCGCAGAGCGCTTGCCAACCAGGAGGACGACTCGTTTCCCGGCGGAAGGTTTGCGGGGCGGGAGTCCAGATAGCCCCCTCCGCGTGCCGCGTCAGGTGGAATGGCGGCGTTTCCCCAGCGATTTGATGAAATCGGAAAGAGCGGAGTGCCACACCGCGCACAGCGTTCTGCGGTCGCCATATTTTCGAGCCCGCAACGCGTGCATTGCATATCCACCCCTCCCGTGACCACACCTGACCCTGACGTCCTACACAGCAGCGGAGTTTCCACCAGTTGTGGAGCGAACACCTGCGGGTGGCGCGCCGGGCCTGGCGACAGTGGATTCGCTCGGCGCTCAGCTACGCCACTGACGAGCCTATTGTACTGCGCCGGTCAAACTCCTGCCGCTTGGAGAGAGACGCATTGCCCTTGTTAGAATACGTCATAGAAATGGAGTCTTCCATCTGCTCAGGAGCGGAGGCGGCCAGTGGACGTGGATGCAGATAATTTGCTCGGTCAGGCGCCCCCCGAGGCCAGTTTGCCCGCTCAGCTTGCCTCGCCGACCACGTCTCCGTTACCTCGCCGCAGCACCGCCGCGGAGAGTTGGCGCTGGATCTGGAAGGACACAGCCTTCCGTTTGGCGCCCTTCGCGATTGCCGCCGCCGTGTACGCGAAGGTCTCTGGCGCAGGGCTTGCTGGGGTGGGATTGACACGCGACGAGATGGTGCGAGAGATCAAGATTGGGGCGGCGCTCGGCCTCCCCATGCTAGGCGCCGCGATAACCTTCCGGGCATGGGACGCGCCGCAGTATCGCCTCCCCACAGTCGCCGACCAGGCGCTGCAGTCCGCATTCTATTTTGGGCTAAATGCTCCAATCGAAGAGGTCTTTTGGCGCGGAACGGTGCAAAACCTGGCAATTCGCGGGTTGAAACAGATACCCCGCGTCGAGCGCGTGGCGACGCCTCTAGGATGGGCACTTACGACTGCGGCTTTCGGGGCATATCACCGGCTCGGCAACTGGCGTTGGCGGTCGATAGCGGGCGTCACCGCGGCAGGGGGAGCGTTTGGCGCTACCTATCTCGCCTCGCGCCGCGGGTCGCTCGTCTCTACAATGGTGCTACACGGCTTCGCTACCGCCGGCTTTCTCAGTTGGGGAGACGCTGCTTTGCACGGGTTGCGACGGCTACATGTCACGCTTCCTTGGGTTCGTTGATCGTCGGAATTGTTGCGGGTACATTCCCGAAATGCCCCTAGTGCGGCGTCATAGGTAGACCGTAAGTTGGCTACGTGTCGCCAACAATCCGATGCATAAGATGATCGCCAGCAACACGTAGACTAGCGCGATATACAGGCGCTCCCGCAGCAAGATATGAAAGAATCGCGCCTGCCTGTTGGCCGAAAGTGACCGTACCAGTGCCGGCAAGCCAAGGATCACGAGGACGACCATCAGCAGCACGTTGTTAGCAGCTACAGCATAGACGACGAGCGCAATAAAGGCCAGCGGGCCGAGTAGGGGCGATACAGCGTTGGCGGCTCGCCCACCATCTAGCGGCAATATGGGCACGAGATTCAGCAAGTTGAGTGCATAGCCAAGGAATGCGAGTTGCAGGTAGAACTGGCTGCCAGTGGCCTGAAACAGCGCGACGCACGCCAACGCGCTCAGACTTCCGGCCAGCGGGCCAGCCAGCGCGATCTCCGCGTCGTCGCGGACTGACGCGGGCCAACGCCTCATGGCAACGTACGCGCCGACGAGCGGTATGAAGACGGGCAAGGAGGCTGGTAGCCCCTTGGAGCGAATGATGACGTAATGCCCCAACTCATGGACGAGCAGCAGAATCGTGATGCCCAGGCCCAGCTGCGGGCGAAAAATCACCGCGTAGAGCGCCACGCTGACCACGAAGCTGCCAATGCTGAGCAGTGCGCCCGACTGCGGGGGTACTGGCTCGCGCAGGGATTGCGGTGGAGGTAAGTGGGTCGGCGGCGCCGCGCCCTCTCGCGGTTCTGCCGCGGGGCCTTGTGGAAGATTCGGCCCTGCCCAGCGCACTGGGGGAGGCGAACCGCTTTGCCAGGGCATTGGGGCTCTACTGGCGTCCGCCGGGTCGTTCCTTGGTTCCGACGGCACATACATGTGACACTCCCCTGGTGGGCGACCGATGTGGTGAGCGGAAAAACGGACAACGCTTTACGATTTGGTGAATTGTAGCATCGCGTGGAGGGTTGACGCGTGTAACAACGGATGCCTTGACAATGACTCCTCTAGATGCTGACGTGTAGGGACCAGCAAAAAGCGAGAACGGAGTAAGCACATGCCACGTGAAGAAAGCATTCACGGTCGTCATGACGATGATCAAGAATACGTTACGGCATTGATAGAGTTCCGGCGCGAAAAGGATGCATTCTTCGCTGACGGTCCCGATTCGCCGATAGAAACCGCAGAGCGCGGGGCGGCTTTCCCAGGGCTGCGCTATTTCGCGCCGGACCCAGCATACCGTGTCCAGGCGCGGATATCTCCATTCGAGAAGCCGGAGACAGTGCAACTCGGCACGACTCGCGGCCAAGTGCGGCCACAGCAGCGATTCGCCGCGCTGCAATTTACCCTTGATGGGCGAGAGTGCAGCCTAACAGCATTTGCCGATGTCGATGAGCGACACCCACATGAGCTGTTTGTGCCATTTCGCGACACCACATCCGGCAAAGAGTCGTACGGGGCCGGGCGCTACATTGAGGTGGCATACGCCGGAGAGCCCAGTGTTACGCTTGACTTCAATCTGGCATACAGCCCGTGGTGCGCGTATAACTCCGCATACACCTGCATCGTTCCGCCAGCCGAGAATTTCTTGACGGTTCCGGTGCGAGCCGGCGAACAAACCTATGGCGAAGGTGGAGCGCACTAGAGTTCGGCAGCTACGCCTCGCGGATCAATGTTGCAAGCTGTGCAACACCTTCTCGAAGAGCCTCTTCACGCTGCCCTCCGAAGCCAAGCAGGAGACCCGACTTTGGTTGGTGTGCGTAGTGCGGCGAAAGCGGTGTCACCGCGATACCTCGCGCGCTGGCGGCATCTGCTAGCGCGATGTCGTCCACACTGTCTGGGAGGCCAAGCGTCAGGTGGATGCCTGCCTCCGCCGGGCCGATCGATGCGGTGCTGCCGAACGCGACTTTCAGAGCGTCGACGAGCGCGTCGCGTCTGGCGCGATAGAGGCGTCGCATGCGAGCGAGATGCCGTTCGAGTTCGCCCGACTCGATGAAACGGGTCACAGCGAAGGCATCGCCCCAGGTAGGGTGGCGGTCGCTGGCGGCGCGGGCACGAGCGACTGGCTCGACCAGCCAGCGCGGCAGCACTGCATATGCGAGGCGTGTAGCGGGATACAGCGCTTTGGCGAAGGTGCCAAGGTAGATCACCTCGTCGCGCTCGTCAAGACCACGAAGTGCCTCCAATGGCTGCCCCTCGAGCCGCAGGTCACCGTCGTAGTCGTCCTCGACCAAGACGACGCCCGTGCGCCGGGCCCATTCGAGCAATGCGACGCGACGGTCGAGCGAGAGCGTCATACCGAGCGGGAATTGGTGCGAGGGTGTCACCACCGCCAGGCGCGCGTCTGCCGCCGCGATGCCAGCCGAGCCAGGTAGTCGCTCCGTGAGTATGCCGTTGGAATCTACCGGAATCGCGAGAAGGGCAGCGCCTTCTGCCAGAAATGCCGCGTGAAAGCCAATGTAGCTTGGATCTTCAACTATCAGCACTTGCCCGGGCTCGATGAGCAGCCGCGCGAGAATCGCTAACATCTGCTGCACGCTTGCGGCAATCATCAATTGTTCGGGCTCGCAACGCACGGCCCTTGACCGGCGCAGCCACCCCGCGATGGCCTTTCGGGTGCCTAACGGCCCAAGCAGTGCGTCCCAGTGGCCAGAGCGCACGGCTGCATCCCGCTGCGCTGCGCGGCGTTCAGCCAGTAGGTCGGCGGGGTCCGACCAGCCAATTGCACGGCGCCAGCGCGCCCAGGGGAAAGCGTCCGCTGCGCCGACGGATGGGCGAAAGTCGAAGCGCACACTGTCTGGTGCGCCTGCCCCACCAAGAGGGATGGTGGCGATGCGCCGTGCCCACCCAGAGAGACGAGCCTGGGAGAGCGCTGCGGACGAGGGAGTGGGTGGCAAAGCAATCGTCGAAGCGCTCCCACCTTGATGTGTATTACTGCTAGGCACAGATATTTCCATAGGTGGACCATCGCTCGCGCCTTCGCCAAAGGCGGCTGCTACAAAGGTTCCGGCGCCGACTCGTCCGAAGACGTACCCTTCGGCTCGCAGCCAGTCATATGCCGTGGCTACCGTGAGCCGCGCCACACCTAGGCGACGTGCGAAATCGCGCGTTGGCGGCAAACGCTCGCCAGGCCGAAGTCTCCCCCCGATGATGGCGTCGCGCACCTGAGCGTATAGCTGGCGAGTGAGACCTTCTTCGGCGAGATCGCTTCGGTCGAGCATTACAAGCAGGTCGATGGCATGTTCGCGCATAAATTGGCCTAGCAACGCAGAATCAGAATGCACAGCATGCTGATCCATTGTCGCACAGGCGCGGCTCTTTCGCCCGATCATTGAGACGGTAAGCGGTGAAACATGCGCACCAGGCTAAACGCTGGGGAGGGCAGCTAGCAGAGCCAGTCGCGCGTTTGGTTCTTCTTGCGGTTGCGCTTGGCGGGTGGCCGTTCGCTATTGAGGAACTTCGATGGCTTTGGAGCGCGTTTCGTGGTCGAGACAGCGGGCTCATCCAACGCGGTCTCGTTATCTAAGCCGTCCTCGTGCGCGGCCCATGCGTCGAGAGCTTGGCGCATCTGTTCGTTGAGGCGGCTCTCCATGCGACGTGCGACGGACGTTTTGCTCCGAGGCGTCCGCGAGGCTCTTGCAGGCGTTGCTCGCTGCGGCGCAGGTGGAGTAGCCTGTGGCGGCAGATGAGTGGGCGCCGGCTGGGCCGGAGGCATATATCGCTGCGCGGTCTGAGGTTGCATGGTTTGTGGTGGTGCAGCCACTAGGGGCGGACTCATTCGCATCGCCGCGGTTGCCTGATTGCCGTCCGCCCCGACGGCGCCCGACCTTCGTATCACTGAAGGTGAAGCGATTGCCGAGCCAGCGTGAGCCTGTGCTGCCATCAGGGGAGCGCCGATCGCAACCAACTCGCCCTGCGCCGAGCGCTCACTGGGAGGCGGGAGAAGTGAGGGACCATTGGTTGGGTTCGCTCGCTGCACCGCAACCGCAGTCAGTCTCGCTTGCTGCACAACTTGGACGGCACGCGCCGACTTGCTCCAGGCGAAGACCTGCACCAACAACGCCGAGCAAACTATGCCGGCAATAGCGCTTGCCGCCAGCACCACCACGTCAATTCCCGCCCAGCCCAGGCCGCTCAGCCGCTCCACGGCCGGCGAGAAGTCGAGGCCGAAGAAATGCGCGGTGGACGCTAGCGAAACCATGTCGCGCTGGCCTGCTACCAAAAGCGAGAGGAGCGAGACGAAGGCGGGCAGGCCGCATGCCAAGAGTCCACCACGGGCGCCTTCTCCGAGCTGACGACCATAGGAGGGGCGATCGAGCCACTTAGCGATGGCGAGCCCAGAGATGACGCCGGCCATCACCAGGCATGGTGCCACCGCCAGGCCGATTCGCGCCTGCAGCACGCTCAGTGCGATGCTGCCCGTGCCACCGATGAGCATGCCCGCTCGAAGACTCGTCCGCATGGAAATCGCTCCCCGTGCCCTCTCGGTGTGCCTTCCGCGTAGGCAATTTCATCGCACGAGCTGATTAAGATATGATTTGGCGCTGCACCTCGCTGGTGCCCTCGCCGATCTCATGCGCCTTAACGTTGCGCCAGAAGCGAGACACGGGATACTCGTCCATGAAGCCGTAGCCACCGTGGATTTGCACCGCTTGGTCAGCTGCGCGCTTGGCCGTTTCGGAGGAGTACAGCTTTGCCATGGATGCTTCTTTGATGCAAGGCTCGCCCAACATATGCAGCCACGCTGCTTTGTAGTACATCAGACGGGCCAATTCAATCTCCATAGCCATATCGGCTAGCTTGAACTCGACCGCCTGGAAGGCGGCGATCGGCCTACCGAACTGCTGGCGCTCGCCCGCATAGCGCATTGCAGCGTCGTAGCATGCCTGCGCCAGCCCCACGCTCAGAGCGGCGATGGCGATGCGCCCAAGTGTCAGGATATGCATGAATTGTCGGAAGCCCTCGCCACGTTCGCCAATCATGCTGTCCTGCGGGACGGCGCAGTCTTCGAACGAGAGTGGCCGCGTATCCGACGCGCGCCAGCCCATCTTGTGATAGGCATTGCCGATGATGTAACCGGGCGTGCCTTTCGGCACCACCAGATTCGTGATTTCAATGTGTCCGTCGGCAGTCTTACCCGTGACCGCAGTGATGGTGACACCGCCGGTCATGTCGGTGCCGGCATTGGTGATAAAGCTCTTGGCGCCGTTGATGTGCCACGTACCATCGCGCAGTTCCGCCCGCGTCTGCGTCCCCCCAGAGTCGGAACCCGCTCCCGGCTCGGTGAGTCCAAACGACCAGAGTTGTTCGCCACGCGCAAGCGGCACGAGGTACTGCTGTTTCTGCCGCTCATTGCCGAAAAGAAAGAACGGCGTGGCTCCGAGCGACGTGTGGGCTTCCATGGTAATGCCGACCGAGGCGTCAGCGCGACCAATTTCCTCGAGCGCCAGGCAGTAGGAGAGAAAGTCGGCTCCTGCTCCGCCATACTCCTCGGGGAACGGCAAGCCAAAAAGACCGAGCCCCGCCATCTTGCGCACGATCTCATATGGGAACTGACTGGTGCGATCCATCTCTTCCGCGTGGGGTTGAATCTCTGCCTCGGCGAAGTCGCGGCACATGTCGCGAACCATCTTTTGCTCGGCACTGAGCGAGAAGTCCATGTACATACTCCTGGAGAAAGCAGGCACCACAACTGTGAGCTACGCTGCGCACATCCCGCCGGGGCTGTTGCGCCTGCGTATGGAGTATACCCCTACCGTTCCGCACTCCGCGTGCGACCGACACAGCCAATGCCCGTGAATGATGCTTCGCGCGTTAGCACCAAGCAGAGAAAATGTGACGGCGACATAGCGTAGTGAACTAACTGGACCGCGATAGGCCGAATGGCGACTTCCTGAGACGTTCGGGCAGCAGATGCTACACTGAATCGCTGCCATACGTTGTGTAAAGTACAGCCGATGCTGCCCCAACGCAGGGCGGCAAGAACGGCACGCTGGTGGTATAGCGGCTTTGGAGAATGTACGGTGCAAGTTGTCAGTGCGGTCGTCAGCGCTGAAACCGAGCGGACGCAACTGCGGCACGGGCGCATCCTGATCTTCGAGAGCGATGCTGGTGTCGCGCGCTCTCTTGCCGCACTGTTGACTCGTCGCGGCCACCTTGCCACTGCCGTTTCTACTATGCGCGAGGCGGCCCGTGCGCTGGAGCGGTACGTCTATGACGTCGCGCTCGTGGCAATCGCGGATGAAGACGATGTGTCGATTGCCCGTATTGCCGCGCTGTGGCCCCAACTCACCTTGATTGTGCTCACCCGGGTCGCCACGTTTGACTCTGCCCTACAAGCGCTACGGGACGGGGCATACGATTACCTCGTCAAACCGGTAGACATGGACGAGCTCTGCGCGCGCATCGACCGCGCGCTTGAACGCACTGAGCTTCAGCGTGAACTGTCCGACCGGGTTCGTGAGCTTGAAGAGGCGCACCGGCAGGCGCAGTCCTTCAATGCGCGGCTGCAACAGCAGGTCGAGCGGTCCACCGATAACCTCCGGGCGAAAGTCGAAGAACTGGATGCCTCGAATGCTCAACTGCGCAAATCGCAAGAGGAGCACGATCGTTTTGTAGCGATGGTAGCGCACGAGATGCGTGGCCCCCTCAATCCCATCATCAACTACGCACAACTCGCCAAACGCCCGGGGCTCCCGCACGAGACCGTCGAACAATATGCAGATATTGTTGTCGAACATGCCTTTCGCCTCAATCGGTTGGTCGAGGATCTCCTCACTGCCACGCGCCTCAGCACGGGCCACTTCGCGCTGCGTCGCCAGCCAGCCGATGTCGCCGCCGCCGTGGAAGGCCTCGTGCAAGAGTTTCGCGCGGCGGTACACGATCGACATTTCAGTTTAGCCCGCCCAAGCGAGCCGCTGATCGCCGAGGTCGACGTGGACCGCGTGGTGCAGGCCGTGCGAAACCTGATCGACAACGCGGTGAAGTATTCGACCGGAGGTGGCGCCGTCGAGATCGCCGTCGAAAGCGATGCGGAACGCGTGTATGTGCACGTGCGGGATTATGGCGCTGGCATACCTGAGGAGCAGATGCGCGAGATCTTCGAGCCATTTATACGCCTGGGAAAAGACGCCTGAAGTCGCAGGAAGCGGCCTCGGTCTCTTCATTACGCGTGGCATCGCCGCGGCGCATGGAGGCGAACTTAATGTGAGCAACGGCGGCGGCGCCGAACGGGCGATGGGTGCGGTCTTTACGCTCGTCTTGCCGCTGTTGCCTGACGCGACTATTGTGAATACCGGCGCACTTTAAAAGTCCGAGGTTGGCGTCTGCACTAGCGTCGCGTTTGGCATACCGGTTGCTGATCGAGATACAAGGCGCGCGGGCCGAATTGGCGTGCTTGCTTCTGGTCCATCGTGATCGCGCCAATCGTGGATTGGTACGAAGAAGTATGCAATTCACGCTATTTTGGGATACCTGCGTGGCGGCCAGTGGCGATGGGGGGCAACGGTGCAACAGTGGGAATACAAAGTCGCGTACATCGACTACCGCGGGCGTATCTCTGTCGAGGGTGAGGAGACCTCCATCGGCGAAGAGCGGCGCACATCATTTGTCCGGCGGTTCCTCAACGATGCTGGCAGAGAGGGATGGGAACTCGCCGGAATCCAGCCGCTAAGTCCCCAATCTGCGTATTATGTTTTGAAGCGCCCTACTGCTCAAACCGGCGCTGACGAGACGTCTCACTCGTCCAATTCGTGAACTTGTGGCGTTGCTAAAGCCTGCAGCGAGCCGGCGTACGCGGTATACTGCAACATTGGGAGATGCGTCGTCTGCGACGGATCCCGGCGTCACTCTGTCCAGCAGCTTACAGCGTTGTGGATAGAACGACGTACACGAGGGAAGCGCCTCGACGACTCGGCGACATGGAGGAGAGAACGTGACCAAAGCCAATCGTGGACGCGAAGAGGAGACAAATCTCGGCGACTTGGCGTCCAAGAAGCGCGTTCTCGTCGCCGATGATGATCATAGCGTGCGCAGTTTGCTTCAGCAGGTGCTCACCGACGAAGGGTACGAGGTGACAACCGCGCCGACTGGGAGCGAAGCACTGCGCCTGCTCTCGGCAAACGAGGGAGAACGTCCCGACGTCGCGTTGATTGATCAGGTATTGCCCGACGTCACTGGACTCGACATACTGCGTAAGACGCTGGAGCAGGGCTTAGACGTCCCCATCATTTTGATAACCGGCATGAACTCCTCGAGTTTGACCATCCAGGCGATTCAAAAGGGCGCGGCGGATTATCTCACCAAACCTTTCGACCTGGATGAAGTAACGCGGGCAGTGATGCATGTCCTCAAATACGAAGACTTGAAACGCAGCGCCGAAGGCACCATCGTTGTCGCGCCCAAGGCAGATCCCTCTGAGCGTATCGTTGGTTCCAGCCCGAACATGATCCAGATCTTTAAGACGATCGGGCGGGTCGCTCGTACCCCGGCCACGGTGCTGGTGACAGGCGAGACCGGCACCGGCAAAGAATTGATGGCGGAAGCGATCCACACCGCATCAGACCGGCGCAGTGGGCCACTGGTCAAGGTCAATTGCGCCGCACTGCCCGAGACACTGCTCGAAAGCGAGCTCTTCGGCCACGAAAAGGGGTCGTTCACCGGTGCGATGACACAGCATAAGGGGCGCTTCGAGTCCGCCGATAGGGGCACCATCTTTCTCGACGAGGTCGGCGAGATGACCCTCGGCACGCAGAAGAAGCTGCTTCGGGTGTTGCAGGAGCGCGAGTTTGAGCGCGTCGGCGGGACTGCACCTGTCAAGGTGGACGTGCGCGTGATCGCCGCGACGAATCGCACTCTGCGTGACGAGGTCTCCGCAGGTCGTTTTCGTGAGGACTTGTTCTATCGCCTCAATGTCATCGCCATTCATATGCCGCCGCTCTCCGAGCGGACGGAGGACATTCCCGCGCTCGTCAGCCACTTCCTCGACAAACATCGCTACAGCGCAACCTCGACGCCCGCGCGTATCACTGAGGGCGCGATGGAGAAGCTGCTACGCCACGACTGGCCGGGCAACGTGCGCGAGTTGGAGAATATCGTGCAGCGCGCGGTCGTGCTTTCGCGGGGCGGTGTGATCACTGAGGAAAATATCGTCTTCGCCAACGAGCTCAACCGCTATGTGTTAGACGTCGAGCAAAAAGTTCGCTCGGGAACCCCGTTGGACGAGATGCTGCGAGACGTGCAAAAAGCCGCGATTGAAGCCGCCTGGCGCATTAACGACCACGACTTCGAGAAAACCGCCACCCAACTTGGCATCTCGGAGGACCAACTACGCACCCATCTCTTGGAGTTGCGCCTGTTGGGGGAACTTGAGCAGGCGCCGGCCCACGAGTACCTACCACGAGCGCATCGCGACGCATAGGTAGGCGACCGGTGTCTTTCAGTTTGTGCTGGATGCGTCCGTGGAAGTGGTGCTATTCTCTGCTGCCACGTGTTGCTCCAGAAATAGCTTGCCGAGCATTGCGGTACTCAGCACGTACTCATCGCCGACGAATCGCATGTCGAGCAAGCCTTCTTCCGACATGTCACGGAAGTCATCGGTAATGAGGAAGAAGCTGCGCAGCATTCGGCTCACGTCGCTCTCGGGCAGTGGACCCCACTCTGCAAGCTTTCGCAGCACCGCAACCTTCATCTCAGTGTCGTCGTCAACCGCGCGCATAGCACCTGACCCTTCTGCTCGCCATACCCTTGCATGCTGCCCCTAGCACACTGTCAGTCTTCGTGCGCGAGAGCGCTCACGGCTTCCACGCGAGGTCCTGTCCGCCGGTGACGAGTGTGATACTGCTCTGACCATCAAAGACGATGATGTTGAGCTTCGCCTCGGGCACGCCATTGGCATTCGTGGCGGAACTGACGAACTGCGTCACTGCCACATGCTTGCCGTCATTTGACCAGGTCGGCGGTGTTGTCCACCCTACGCCTGCCAGTTTTGCTACGTTCCCATTGCCAATGGTCTGCGTATACAGCGCGGAAGCCGTGAAGGCCACGTGTGCGCCGTGTTGGTCTATGGCAAGCGTCGGATGATTGGCCAGTGTGTAGGAGCCAGCGCCTTTGAGTGCACTGCAGTCGAACCCGATGGCCAAGCTTCCCTGGCAGAATGACGAAGTCACCGTCCCGCTTTTTGCGTTGACGCTGGCGACGGATTGTGTGATGACGCGCGAACCGTCGCGGCTGATTTGCCAGGCGGCACTTACCAGGTTTCCCGCCGTATCAAAATACGCATTGCCAAGTGACTCCACAGCATCCACATAGTAGGTGGAGAGGGGCAACAACTGCACAATGTCGCCGGGCTGGTAATTCGCATCCGGCTGCAAGTTGCCTAGTGAAATGCGCCTGAGCGCAGCGGTACCCGCGATCCCCACTGTGCCTAATGGAGCAGCGGGATTGATAGTGATTTTCGTATAGTATAGAAAGTTGGTCGTGAGCGCGATGTCACCATAGGTCACGCCGCCGTCGTCATAGGAGTTGCCTGAGGGCCCACTAGGGTAGCCGTAGGGATCGAGCACCGGCCACACGCGCGCATCTCCGTCGCCGACGTCGTACATCATGATGCCGCCACCGTCGGAGAAGAAGAGCATTTGACTGCCGAACCATGCATATGTATGGCCATATAGGCTGCCTGTGACGGCCGTATTTACCACCGAGCCGTCGGCTGTGCTCACCACGTAAACGGGACCGGTCGTACGTGCCGCCGCACTCGGCGTGAGGCTTTGGTTCAACGCGTACGCGATATACCGCCCATTTGGCGACCAGACAAGTGGCCCCCACGATATCGCCGCGCCCGCGGAGAGCACGAGGTGCGTGAGTTGTCTTGCCGTTGATTTGCCGGCATCATGGATCCAGATTTGATCGTCATAGACAAAGGCGTACGCATCCGCGGGACCGTTGGCCGCGAGGCCGGGTGGTTGCTCGGCGTGGCTGGCGGTGGAACCTGTAAGTCCAAGAGAGAGTGTCGAGGCAGAGCCGCCGTCCGCGCTACACGCCGACAGAACCACCAGTGCTGCGAAAAAGAGTAGCAGCGACGGCGCGCGCAGCACGCGACCGATCCTTCGTGGCATTGCGACCTCCAGAGTGTTCGCTGCATCGTCGTGGCGATTATACCTCACCTATATGGGCGCGAAGCGGTTCTTTTTCACACATTCAGCGAGATCGACGCGTGCATCACGCAGTCCGCACGCACAAGACGGCCACGCCGGCGACATCCTCCGCGGCGCAGCGCCACTGTGGCGAGAGCGCAAGCAGTTGCGCAAGGGCATCCGTTGATGGCAACAGCGCCCAGCGGATGTTGTAGGAATTGAGCAGTTGCTGCCAGTCAGGTGCCACCATTTCGATGCGTGCGTAGTCGGCCAAGAGGTGCTGTGGGTATGCGTCAGAGCGGCTGTCGATGAATGCATGGAATTCTGGCAGGGCGAAGTCGAGGTAGCCGCCCCACTCATAGGTCGTGTAGCCCCGCCCCTCCGGCATGCCATTTGCATGCAGACGCTGCGCTGCAGCAACCGGGAGTACGCGCGCGTCGAATTGGGCACTAAGGATCGGCGCGGTTGCGCCGGGCAACGCTCCCTTATTGAGTGTCAGTAGCACCAGCGCCACCACAGCCAATCCGCTCCAAACGCGACGTCCTGCTCGCGCGTCCGTGATCTCCATTCGCCGCGAGAAGGCTGCAGCGCTTGCGAGCCAACTCCTCGTGCGGCGTATTAATAGCTCGGTGGTGATACCCCGATTCGTGGCCTCACGGCGGGCTGAGAGCGTACCCCGAAGCGCGGTAGTGAACGCCTCTCCGAGCAGCGGTATTACAACCAGAGCCCAGAGAGGCACGAAGCGCACCGATATACAGGCGAGCGCCGTCCACACGATCGCGTTCGCCGCCGCCAGTGGCGAGGGGCCACTCCCGCCACCACGACGCGCGATCGCGACCCAACAAATAACGAGCGCCAAGGCGAGGCCCAGGAACAACAGTCCCGCCAGAGAGTGGAAGTCCGGCGACTGGTACTCTTGCGTGTAGCGCGTGATCAATGGATTGCGTAAGTAGCCGATAATGTGCCCCCAAAGCCCAAAGCCCCATGGGGTGAGCAGAGTCGCCACAACGGATCCGCCTAATGCCAATGTGAGGTCTCGTGGTCGAGAGTGGCCGCGCGAGGAGGGATAAAGCCAGGCCACCAGCAACCCGGTGGCAAGTAGCACCAAACCGCCAAGAAATCCCCCGTGCAGATTCGCCCAAAGCGCGAACAACGGCGGGAATTTCCACAGATGGCTGGTTCTGCCGTCGCGCCAGTAGCGCCAAATTTCCTCAGAGGTCCACAGCGTCAGCGCCAGCGAAAAGAGCTGCGCTCGCGCCGTCCAGGTGATCGATGTAAGGCCGATGCCTGCGACCGTCAAGGCCAGCGTAAGCAGCAGGGGCACACGACGGAGGCGTAACGCCACATAGAGCCCGGCCGAAGTCCCCGCGACAAGCACACCGGCGAGGACTACAACGCCAGTGAGGCCGCCGATTTTATATGCGAGTGCGTAGACGAGTTGACTGAGCCATTCCCAGAACACTACGGGCTGACCATTTGTCGTGCTGAGGAGGAACTCCGAGCGCGGCAGACCGTGCTGCAAAATCTGGAGACCGATGCGCAGATTCCATCCGGCATCTCCGTCCACGCCGAGGACGACATCTTGGAGCGCAAGCGTCACGCCCAGCAGCACCGCGACGAACACCACGTCGCCGAGCGAAGGAAGTGCTGCCGAAATCACTCGTTCGACGCGCTGAGAGAGCTTGCCTGAGGCCGGCGACAGGGGCATCGATTCTTTCACGCTGCGCATCAATCCATCGCTTTCATCCCTGCCCCTTGCAAGCGCCAGCGTGCTTCCGTGGGTTCTTGAAGTATAGTAAGGGACACTACCGTCGAAAAGCGTGCCAGGACCGATGTGAACGACAATGTTGTCATTTATCCCTGCTGCGCCATGGCTGACGGTTGCACGCGCCCGTATGGTGCGCGTTGACACTGGGCTAGGGGAATGCTATTCTAGTGAGGCTGCCCGGCACTTTCGCTGCTGGGCCACATCTGCTCACGCGCCGCACGAAAGAGCACGGAACGTGGAGTTTCTTCGCGAGCACCGACGTGCGTCCGCATATACTGATGTAAAGTTCAACAGTGAAACACGCGGCCGTGAAGCAGCGTGCTCGGAGGGTGACAGAGACATGGTGAAGATTCGCCTCATGCGTGTGGGCATGAAAGGCGCGCCAACCTATCGCATCGTCGTTGCCGACGCGCGTTCGCCGCGCGATGGCCGCATCATCGAGAACATCGGCTCGTACAATCCACGGACCGAACCGTCGACGATTGTGGTCGATCACGAACGTGCCAAGCACTGGCTCTCTGTTGGCGCGCAGCCTTCCGAGTCAGTGACCTCGCTTCTACAACGGGCGGGAGTTTTGCCGCCCCGTGAGAAAACCGAGGCGACGGCGAAGGCCTAGTTCGCCGATCCCGGGCTGGTCGATGCGCAGAGAGGTCTCGGCAACTCATGGTCGCGTTGATTGAATTTCTTGCTCGCAACCTCGTGGACGATCCCGAGAGCGTCGCCGTGCGCTCGATTCGAGAGGACCGGTTCGCTTCTGTGGTCGGTCTCTCTGTGGCCGAAAGCGATCTGGGTAAAGTAATCGGGCGTCAGGGTCGTGTCGCTCGCGCTATGCGTACCCTGATGCGCGCGTCAGCCGCGGTACAAGGCAAGCGGCACATCGGGCTGGAGATAGACGAAGGTGATCAGCAGCCAGAGGAATAACTGTGCAGCAGCCGGATGAGTGGGTGGCCGTGGGCATGATCGTAGGCACCTTCGGCGTGCATGGTGAGGTGAAGGTTGAACCGCTGTCAGACATTCCTGGGCGCTTCGATCAATTGCGGACGGTCTTCCTGGGCGATGGTCACGTGCCGATGCGCATCGAGGGGTCTCGCCTTCACAAGGGTCACGTTCTCCTAAAATTCGAGGACGTTGGCGACATAACCTCCGCTGAGCGGCTGCGCGGGCAGATGCTCTGGATTCCCGCCTCGGAGATCGCTACTCTTCCCCCTGATCAGTACTTCATTCACGATCTCATTGGACTGCGGGTCGAACACGTTAACGGAGGGTCACTCGGCCGCGTGGTGGACGTCCTCAGCGGCAGTGGCAACGACTTACTGGTGATCCGAGGTGGGAAGCGGGACACGGAGTCACTCGTACCCGCCGCTAAGGAGTTCATCAAATCGGTGGATCTGGCCGCCGGGGTAGTACTTCTCGATCCAATACCTGGTCTCTTCGAGGAGGACGCGGCAGTGGGCGAAGGTGAGTCCGAAGCATAGGGCGCGAACGCGCAAAAGCAGACAGTCCTACTCTTGGGCCTAATCGCTTGACCTGTCTGGGCTAGCCATGCTATCCTGACGCTGGCCGCCAAGCGTAGAGCGCGCCGAAGACGCACTGGCGCGGCACGCAGACCTTGAGGCAAAGGAGAGCTTGGTGCCGCAACCAGCCCAGCAATCGACGCTTCCCGCAGGCACGGTGCTCGCCAAGCGCTATCGTCTCGATCAAGTGATCGGAAGCGGTGGTTACGCCAGTGTGTATCGTGCCACCGACCTGACGTTAGGTTACGAACGCGCCATCAAGGAAGTCTCGGATCCCGATCCCGGCGTGCGCAATCAGTTTCGCCTCGAAGCAGAATTGCTGATTAACTCGAAGCATCCTAATATCCCACACGGCTATCACCTCATCGAGGATCGTGATCGTCTCTACCTGATCATGGATTACGTGCGTGGCAAGGATCTCGAGGAGTGGCTTAACGATAGCTTGACGCAGAAGCAGCGCCCGCTCGACGAGCCACAAGTGCTGCGCTGGGCCATTGATATCTGTGGTGCGCTGGATGAGATGCACAACCTCAAAGTGCCGGTGATCCATCGCGACATCAAGCCCGCCAACATCAAGATAACGCCAGATGGCATGCCTATTCTGATCGACTTCGGCCTCGCCAAGCTGCATCAGAAAGGGCCGACGATGACCGCGGCGCAGGGCGTCTCTCCTGGCTTCGCTCCACCCGAGCAGTACATGGCAAAGGGCCGTACCGACGCACGCACAGACATCTATGGGCTGGGCGCTACGCTCTATGCCTGCCTTACCGGCAAAGATCCACCAGAGGCGCCGGGACGATTGATGGCGCAGACGGGTGCTGGTGGCACGGCGGGCATGCATCTCGTCTCAGTCCGGAAACTTAACCCACGCGTGAGCGAGGAAACCGATCGTTTGGTGACTCGTGCGCTCGAGTTGTCGCCTGGAAACCGGCAGCAGTCGGCGGCGCAGCTCCGCGACGAACTCTCCTCCGCGTTGCAACGCCTGAGTGGGTCGTTTGCATCTGCAGTGGGTGCGGGATCAGTCTGCCCCCGATGCGGTACGCAAAATCGGGCTGACATGACCCGTTGCGTGAACTGCGGCACGTCGTTGCGTCAGGGTACGTCGCAGGTCAACGCGCCCGGACCCAACAGCTTGCCAGATGGAACGGGCAAGCATGCCACCATTGCTGCCATGGGCGGCATGTCGGGCATGCGTTCGGCAGTGAAGGCGCCCGTCGGCGCCGGTGCTCGTTCGATCGGACCAGCGCAAGGTGGTGCTGCGCACCTCGATGCGCGTACTGGGCGGCAACAGGTTGTCGCGCAGGACGATCAGCGCAGTGGAAAGCAGCGCGCTGTCGCCGCGCGCGGCGCACCATTGTTACCGCCAGCCGCTGGCGCCCGAACGTCGATGGTCCCGGCTGTTGGCGGTACAGCGGTCGCGGCGATTAGCCCTAAGCCGACGGGTGAGATGCATGCGTTTCGAAAAGACAAGCGGGATGTCCAGGTCGAGCAGGGCGCGGCGTGGATCAAGTTCGGCGAAATCCCGCTGACACGCTTCGGGAAGATCATGCTTGCCTTGTCCGCGGTCGAGGTGCTATGGGGTGCGATGGTTGTGACACTTGGATTGGTGGTGCTCGGATATGGGCATCGGTCGCTGCCAATCCCACAGCTCATCGTTGGCTGGGTGGTCGTGGTGTTGTTGGCCAGTATTCTCGGAGCGCAGGCGCTTACCAGGCCGGTACTGCGCCGTGGCAAAATGACCGGAACCCGACGGTGGGTGCAGGGAACGGGCCTGACGCTCTACTCACTCGCCGTTCAGGGCGCGGGAATTTTCGGTGCGATTGTCTTCCAATCCAACCAGCCGAACCCACCGCTGGCGATCGCTGCATATCTACTCTTTGGCCTCAGCACGCTTATTGCCGGCGCGGTTGGCCTCTTCACAGCTCTCGCATAGGTCTTGCAAGGCGTGTACTATGCCCGAGGCGAATCCCATCGTCGCTCGCGAGTCGCCGAATCCCATGTTCCGCATCAGCAACATGATCCATGGGCGCGGCGACATTATCCATCTCGAACTTGGCGAGCCCAATTTCCCTACTCCGCCGCACATCGTGGAGGCCGCACAACGTTCGCTGCGCGACGAGCGCCAGGGATATGGGCCGGGGAACGGCATTGCCACGTTGCGCGACGCGATTGCTGCGCGTGTCGCTCGAGTCAGTCAACTATCCGTTGACCCGATGAATGTCGTCGCGTGCGCGGGCGGCACTGGCGCGGTGATGACGGCACTCCTCACGCTCTGCGCACCTGGCGATGAAGTGCTGATGCCTGATCCTGCCTGGGCCGGCTACGATGCTATGCTTGCGGCCTCAGGCACCCGCCGTGTCCGCTATCAACTCGGCGCTGAAAACGGTTGGCTGCCAGATCTGGACGGCATCGAGGCCGCGATCACGTCGCGCACGCGCGTGCTCCTGCTCAACTCGCCGAGCAATCCAACTGGGACTGTCTTCCCACGCGAAGTGGTGCAGCGGCTCGTTGAGATCGCCGAGCGCCACGACCTGTGGATTCTATCGGACGAGTGCTATGACGAGATCGTGTTTGAAGGCGATCACGTCAGTCCCGCCGCACTTGGCGCCTTGGACCGAACTATCATCGTAGGGACGTGTTCAAAGTCCTATGCAATGACCGGCTGGCGCGTTGGTTGGGCGGTCGTACCTCCTCGTCTGGCGGGGCCGTTCGGGCTTATGGTCGCGGCGCAGATAAACAATCTTCCGCTGTTCGTGCAGCGAGCCGCTCATGCGGCGCTCACTGGCCCGCAGGACTGCGTCCTTGATATGGTGGCAGCGTACCGACGGCATCGGGATATCGCGGTTGAGTTACTGTGGTCGCGCGGTGTGCTTGACCGAGGGCCGCAGGGTGCCTTTTACCTTCTGGTGCCAGTAGCGCGACTGTCGGACACGAGCGTGCACACAGCCTTCGACTCAGTAGCATTCGCTGAGGGATTGATCGAGGCCAAAGGTGTGGCCGTGGCACCGGGTCTTGCTTTCGGTCCGGCGACTGCAGGTCATGTTCGTGTGTCGCTAGCAAGCGGTGAAGTTGAACTCCGGTCAGGTATCGCCGCATTGCTGGACTTCGCGACGTCGTGGAAAAACGTCTGACCACACAAAGTGTCAATCCGCGACTGGGTGCGACCACGGTATGGGTACCGCCGAGGCGGGAACATTCTCTTGCTCGAATCCCCAATCCAGCAGGTTGCGCATGTCGACCATGCGAATCTGCCAGGTCGGCTCATCCAAGACGACGCCGACAATCAAGTGGCCGCGACGAATCGCAGCGAAAGCCTCACAGTAGCCAGCGTCGCCAGTGTAACCGGGCTTAACGCCGATTGCCCCGGGATACGGGTACCGTCCGCCCGAAAGCAGATCGATGCCACTGGTCAGGGAATACGCTTTGTGGGTGGACGTCTTTGGGATGGAGTAGTTGCGCGTGGAAGTCACCTTCACCAATTCGGGCACCTGCATGGCGACTCCGGCGAGAACGGCCAGGTCGCGCGCGGTGGTGAAGTGCCCCGCCTCGCCGAGGCCATGCGGATTCTCAAAGTGCGTGCGCGTCAGTCCAAGTTGCTGTGCTCGCGCGTTCATCATTGCCACGAAATTGGCTTGGGTGCCGCCAATGGCATCGGCTATGGCGACTGCTGCATCATTGCCGGACGGTAGCACGAGACCATAAAGCAGTTCTTCGAGCGTTAGCTTTTCACCGGTGCTGAGGCCCATATAGCTGCTATCGGGACGCACTAGCGCCGCGGCGTCCGCACCAACGCTGATCACTTGATTGAGTGGTGCGTGTTCGACGGCCAAGAGCATTGTCATGATCTTCGTGCAACTCGCCATAGGCAGCTCGAGATCGGCATTCTTGGTGTAGTAGGCAAAGCCGAGGTTGGCATCGAAGACATAGGCAGCCTTTGCACTCACCGACGGTGGCGGCCCAGCGGCGAGACCAATGCTGTCTGACCCACTCGAAGCTTGCCATGCCGATACGCGCCCAACGCCCGCTGGACCTGTGCCCGCAAGCCGTAGCAAGCTGACTACCAGCGCGGCTAGTGCCGCGAGCATGAAAGCGGTCCATGAGACGGTTCCGACAAGCGTGCGCCGTTGCGGTGATGCTACCGCGGGCACTATCTGTGTGATCGGCCCGATCTCAGCCCTTGGGGTTTCTGCCTTCACGCCGCCCGCCTCCCACCTCAGGTCACGTGCAGGTATGCCGCGACCGTCGGCAAGAAGTCTAATCATCGACGGGCAGGCGCGTCAAACGGATGACCTGAGCGTCCCACAGTCCCGGTCAAATCACCTTGCTGCGCCATTCCCTGCATTCATCTCCCCGGAATTTGAAAGTGACGATTTGCCGGCTGATCGCGGCGCGCGAAATCCGCGATCCAGTTGGTCTCCCACGTTGCGCCGCCGTCGTCGGCGTGTTCGTGGCACGCAGCTGCGCGCTCAGGATGCCGGTGGCCGATGGCGGCGTACCGGCGAGGACGCGCATTATCGCGCACCATTACGCAGGAATTCTTGCTCGCGGTGGTCTTGCAGCCTGCGAACCGCCCCGACTTGTAGGAAGGCCAGCTCGTGCTCAATGCACTCGGTGGCGCGTTTTCTCGCCTTCGACAGGTTTGGGCAAATCAAGGTTACACCCTGAACCCTCGACCCCTCGGCTGCGCATGCATATGGCATGCACCTAATGGTGGTCTACTCCGCGTTCCGCCGACTCCGGCGCCATGCGCCGAACCTGGCCGCTGGCCGGGGCTACGCGCCGGAATTCCGCGTCTTGCCAAAGCGCTGAATCGTCGAGCGCGCCGTCTCGTGACGCTGGACCGCCAGCCACGACTGAGCAAGGAGTATGCATGCTCGGTGAGCAGCGCTGGGGCCCTCACCAGAAAGGCGACGGTATTTGTGGGGAGACGAACAGTTTGGGGGAAGATGAGGTGCCAAGGGGCGGAATCGAACCGCCGACACTGCGATTTTCAGTCGCATGCTCTACCGACTGAGCTACCTTGGCAAGCGGCGTGGCCCGCAAAACCTGGGCTAGTATACTATTCGGCGCGATGGGTTGTCAACGTCGCACGCCGTTCGGCAGCTCCCTTTCGAAGCCCAGCATGCTGAGCTTCGCCGCGAACCGATTGTAGTGTTGTCTCAGGTCATGGCACTCGCCACATGACCCGAAAATCATGGTAGCATGGGCACACAGAGCGTTGGTGAGTGAGTCCTTCCAGGAGCAGTATTTATGCAGATGGACGAGACGATGTCAGCGCTCGCTCAGGCAGGCTTACAGAAAGTTGCTCAGAACGCGAGTCTGCTGCTCCGACCATCAATTCGTGTGAGCACCCGCACAGTGGATGAACCGGCGTTACCGCTCGGCGCATCCAAATTCGGCGGAGCACCTGACCTGCCTTCCGGAGTAACTTGGCCAACGGGAAAAGGGGCTTCACTCTCTTTCGTCGCGCAGATTCGTCTAGAAGACGTTCATTCCTTCGCTGCCGCGTCACTGCTGCCGCCGGCAGGGCTCTTGTCTTTCTTCTACGACGCTCAGCAGTCCACCTACGGGGCAGATCCAGCGGATCGTGGCGGCTGGCAGGTGCTCTTCACGGCACCCCAGGACGTGGCAGCGTCGGCGCGCGCCGCCGTTCCGTCAGACCTCCCTAAGGACGCTCAATTCACGACATGTGCTCTCGCATTCTCCGAAGAGGTCACACTGCCTAGCCAGCTGTCACTCGACGCACCCGACGTCGTCTGGACTACTGACGAGCAGACGAAGTATGAACAATTCCTCAGCACATTCTCCGCTCAAGCGGACCCGCGGGAGCCGCGCAATCGCCTCCTCGGGTTTCCGGACACATTGCAAGATGACATGCGCATTGAGTGCCAGCTAGCCGCGAATGGCGTCAGCGACGCGACCGACCCGCGCGCCGCATCGCTCACTGCTGGAGCGCTCAATTGGCGCCTGTTGCTTCAGGTGGATTCGGATTTCCGGGCAAAGATGCGCTGGGCTGATGCCGGCATGCTCTATTTCTGGATCGAGGATGCCGCATTGCAAGCCGGGCGTTTCGACAACACCTGGGTGGTGTTGCAGTCCGACTGAGCCCGCCCACACTCAATGCGTCACATGAAAAGAGGTCCCCGACGATGACTGACGCCGCTGGATACCCTGTCCACATCACGCGATCGACGCTGATACGATCCCTCGTGGGCGTGCTAGTGGTCGCTACCATGCTTCTCGCGGGATGCGGAATCTCGTCAACGGCCTCACCGGCAGGTTCATCAACAGGAACTCCGCACACGTTCGGCGTCCAATTAAAGACATCTGGTTGCGTCGCCCACAATGCCTTACCTGACGCAGACTGCACTCCCGGCGCGATATTTACCAGTGCAACCAAGGATCAGATTTGCCAGTCGGGCTACGCGGGATCTGTACGCAACGTTCCCGACAGCGAAAAGAACCAGGCGTACGCCGAATACGGCATCGCCAGCCATACCACTGGACAGTATGAGGTCGATCACCTGATCAGCTTGGAGTTGGGCGGTTCAAATGACATTTCGAACCTCTGGCCGGAGCTTGCCAGCCCGAAGCCGGGATTCCATGAGAAAGACAAGGTCGAGAACTATCTGCACGATCAGATGTGTTCTGGAGCCGTGTCGCTCCACGATGCGCAAGTCGAGATAGCGACGAATTGGCTCGCTGTCTACAACAGTATGCCCAGCCAGTGAGCCCAATGCGGCTATCAAACGTCCCACGAGGACTTTCTGGAGGCGACCAGTGTGCCCCGGCCCATCATGAGGGTCGCCTCTGCGCAGAAGACTCGCAGGTAACTCAGCGGATGACTACGCAGTTTGTGTGGCGGCTGCGCCTTCGAGTCCCAATTCGCCTACCGCTTGCTGACGCATGAGATACTTCTGCACTTTGCCCGTCACCGTCATAGGAAAGCCGTCGACGAACTTCCAGTAGCGCGGGATCTTGAAGCTAGCGATCTGGCCCCTACAGAATGCCTGCATTTCATCGGCTGTCGCCGACTCCCCATCCTTCAATCGGACCCAAGCCATGAGTTCTTCACCGTACTTTGCGTCCGGAACGCCGATCACCTGCACGTCGCTGACCTTCGGGTGGCTATACAGGAACTCTTCGACCTCGCGCGGATAGACATTTTCGCCACCACGTATCACCAAGTCCTTCAGCCGCCCGACGATGTTGACGTATCCGTCGGCGTCCATCGTCGCCAGGTCGCCAGTGTGCATCCAGCGTGCCCCGTCGATGGCCTTGTGGGTCGCCTCTTCGTTGCCCCAGTACCCCAACATTACAGAATAGCCTCGCGTCAGTAGCTCTCCGGGTGCGCCCGCCGGCACTATCTGCCCTGTCGTCGCGTCGATGATCTTCACTTCTACGTGCGGATGTATTTGTCCGACCGTGCCAACGCGTTTCTCCAGGGGATCGTTCAGTCGAGTCTGAAACGATACCGGGCTCGTCTCGGTCATGCCGTAGCAGATCTCGACCTCGCTCATGTGCATCTTGTCGATAACCTGCTTCATCACCTCTACAGGACACGGAGAACCGGCCATCACGCCCGTGCGAAGCGTCGCCAGGTCGAATGTGTCGAAGTCCGGGTGGGCCAGCTCAGCGATGAACATTGTGGGTACACCGTAGAGCGCTGTGCATTTCTCAGCCTGCACGGTTTCGAGAACTGCCTTCGGTTCAAAGGCTTCGGCGGGATACACCATGGTCGCACCGTGGGTAACGCAGCCGAGATTGCCCATGACCATGCCAAAGCAATGGTACAGTGGTACGGGCACGCAAACCCGATCGTGTTCTGTGAATCCTTGCAGCCGCGCAACGAAGTAGCCATTGTTAAGTATGTTGTGATGGCTTAGGGTCGCACCCTTGGGGTTTCCGGTGGTGCCGCTGGTGTATTGAATGTTGATCGGATCGTCGAATTCCTGCTCCGCCTGCCGCATGGCAAGAGTCTCGGCGCTCACTTCTTTCGCCCGCTCGAAGACCTCACCCCAATTCCACATTCCCGCTGTGCGCTCGTCCCCCAGGCGGATGACATGACGTAGCGCCGGAATACGGTGGGCGTCAAGTTGCCCTGGTGCATTGCGTTCGAGTTCGGGGCAAAGTGTCTGCAGCATCTCAATGTAGCTCGTGGCGCGGAACGCTGGCGCTGTGATCAGTGTCGAGCAACCGGACTGGTTGAGCGAATATTCCAATTCATGCAGCCGATATGCGGGATTGACGTTGACAAGGATGGCGCCAATCTTGGCGGAGGCGAACTGCGTGATCGTCCACTCGGCGCGGTTCGGCGCCCAGATACCCACCCGATCGCCCTTGCGCACACCAAGCGCCAGCAATCCGCGCGCACAACGATCGACCTCGTCGCGCAGCGTCGCCCAGGTGTAGCGCAGCGCTTGTTGGCGTACAACCAGCGCTTCGCGGCCAGCGAAGCGAGCCACCGTCTGATCGAATGCGTCGCCTATGGTGAGGCCGAGGAGAGGCGTATCGCTTGTGCCGCTGAGATAGCTCATCTTCGTGGTTGCGCGGTCGATCGCGGTGGAGTGTGTACCGGACTCTGCTTGCGCCATGAGGGAGCCTCCAAACGTCGCACCGAGGAAACCTGAACAGAATTGCCCGGTGGCAGTTAGTCGACTGAACACTTTGTGGCTTCCGAAGGTGGGTTCTGATATTGTGCGCGAACGCCGCGCGGGGTGTCAAACACCATTTGCCCAAAGTTGCCGACTGAATCTGACCGTCAAATGGCCGCAGCCAGCGCGATACCCAAGCGACTGTTTGTTGCGCAAGAGTAACCGCCGCGGATGACTCACGCGAAGGTGTGGCGGCGCCCGCTGCGTTAGCTACTACCAGGTGGATTGGTGCTGAGGATCGGCACCGGTAGGGCTCAGTGCAGATTGGACACGCGGTGTAGGAGGTAATGCGGGAGTGTGGAAGTACAGCCCCGCAAGCATCTCGACGATGTCAGCGGGTAGCAGTGCAGACTCATCGAATACGAAACTTCCTCGGGGGAAGTGTGCTCCCTTACGAAATACACCAGTGCGTCCGAACAGTTGCCCTATGGTGACAACCACGACGAAGACGCCAATTGCTGCCCTAGCGGCGGGACGCGGCCGACCGTTGGCGGTTCCCAGAGGAGACTCCCGTGATCGGATCTGCCGCAATCTTGGAGGGAGCCAATACGGCCGAGTCTGCCAGTGGATTATCGCAGCGTCGAGGGTAGGATACCTAACTGCTCGCGATATTTCGCCACGGTGCGACGAGCGACTTCGATGTCGCGCTCGCTGAGAATGTCGGCGATCTCCTGGTCGGTCAGTGGCTCGACCTCGCTATCAATCAGATCTTTGATCAGGTCTTTGATGCCAAGGTTCGCCACAAAGAAGTTACTGAACGGAATCACCTCGCCGGACGGCAACATGCAATACTTCGCCGCTGTGGCGCGGCTCACGGTCGATTCGTGCATACCGAGGTCCGCTGCGACTCGTGCGCGGGTCAGCGCTGCCTGTGCGCGGATACCGTGGTCGAGGAAGTCGCGCTGTAGGTCTACGATGTGTCGCGTGATCTTGGTGAGGGTTTGGCGGCGCTGATTAATGTTGGAGATAAAGAGCTTCGCCCGCGAGACGTACTGCTGAATATGTCGGCGCTCGCTCTCATTAAGCTGAGAGTGACGGCTGGTCATCTCGGAGTAAAGTTGCGAGTACGAGGGGTTGACGTTCAAATAGTAGCGCTTTGACTCCACAACTTCGATGTCATAGGTGTGCCGCCCATCGGCAAGGATGCGCTTGCTGATGATCACATCTGGGAGCACCGAGTGCGAGCTTTCGCCGCCAGCGGAAAGGTTCGCGCCGAGGAAACCTCGCGCCGGGAATGGATTCAGATTCCGCTTGATGAATTCGCTGACCGCGTGAATCGTCTCGGTCGTGGTGCCGAGCGCCAGGGCAATCTGACCGTATTTGTGTTCACTGAGCTGCTGGAGAAAACGGCTAATCACTTCGCGAGCAAAAGGTTGATGTATACCCTGCGACTCGAGATAGTTGAGTTGGATGACGAGGCATTCGCGGAGATCGCGGGCACCAACGCCCACTGGCTCCATTGACTGCAACGCCTCCACGATTTCCTCGATGTGTTCGACGTCGACATCGAACTGTAGGGAGGCCTCGTCGAAGGAGCAACGCAGCCGACCATCGTCGTCCAGGTTACCGACGAGATACTCTATGACTGGGCCATCTTCGAGTGGGAATTGGGCTTGGAGTGATAGCGTCAGATGCTCTGAGAGGCTCAACTGCGCCGGGACGCGTGCCGTCGGATCATATTCCTCGTCATCGCCCGAGCCCGCGTTGCGCCGCGACCAGAGTCCATCGTCGGCGAAATTACCCGCGTCAGCGAGTGCCTCTTGCACATCCTTCTTCAAGCCAGTCATGCACGTTTGGCAGAAGCCGTCCTGGAGGGGCCGGCCGCACTGCTGACAAACGGGAAGGACTTCCATTTCAATTGCCGGGTTCTCATCCACCTCTTGTTGGATGAGTGCCTGGAGGGCAGCGGACGAGAGCGCGAGAATGTGATTGGCGGCGACAAGCTGCGGCGAGGCCACGTGCGACGGCTGTTGCTGGTTGAGCTGTGACAAGTCCATTGCCATGTGGATGCTTCCTTCTGAACCTGTGCGAGGACGTACAAATTCAGGCAAGGCATCTTCCGTGCCAATTTGCGGTGGAGGGTATGCGGCCCCTGCAGAATCACACAAAAAGGACGCCCAGATGGGCGTCCTTGTGCAAGTCGACCAGCAACCGCTAACTACTCGGCAGCAGTTGACTCTTCAGCGTCGGTGCCTTGTTCGACAGTGGACGTGTCCGCCCCTTGAGCTTCGAGGGAATCCGAGGAAACAATGCGTACGGTGAGTTTTGGCTCGATTCCGCTGGCAATGCGCACGCCGACGGTGAATTCGCCGAGCGACCGCAACGGATCGCGGAGTTGTACGAGCCGGCGGTCGAGCGTCAGCGCTTCTTGCTCCTGCACCGCGTCGACGATGTTCTGGCTGGTAACAGATCCGTAGAGGCGGCCACCCTGACCAACGCGGACGGCGAACGTCAAAATGATGGCGTTGATGCGCGCCGCCAGCTCCTCGTTTGTCTGACGCTGCTGGGCGGCGCGGCGCTGCGCCGAAGCTACACGCTCATTGAGCGAATTGATCTCGCTCTTCGTCGCCGCGGTGACGAGTTGGCGTGGCAGCAGATAGTTGCGGGCGTAGCCAGGGGCGACCTCTTTCAAGTCGCCGGGCTTGCCAAGCCCCGGTACTTCGTGAAGCAGAATTACCTTCATTACGAGTGAAGTCCTCTCAGTCTGGTTAGCGCACGCCACAACCGCTGGCATGGGTCTGCGCGCAACCCTCGCCCTTCAGGGGCACACCGGACGAGTCTACCATACCCAATTCTATAGTGTCTACGCTCAGGCACCAATGCTCGCTCGATCTGCTGCATTTCGAGATGCGTGACGAACGTTCCGCAGCTTGAAAGAACAGAGGTTCGCCCATGTTTTCGCCAATATTGTCGTCGATACCGCAGGAGGTCTCGCCAAGGAGTGGCGGTATGTTTCGGGCCAGTGCTCGCCGAGCTTCGTTGCTGGTGCCCTGGACGTGCAACGCTGCTTGGGCACGTCCTGTGCGCGTCCATGCATTGTCAACATCGATGCATGAGAGCAATGAGGAGCGGCGTGCATGAGTCACATCTTTTCGTTGGGTTGGTGGTCGAAGGCATTCGTGCCTCAGATGCCGCTGCTCGAAATCGTGGCACGTGGCACGGCGGTCTATCTGGTGCTCTTCATCCTCCTGCGCGTCGTGCTCAAGCGAGAGGCAGGTACTGTTGGTGTGACCGACCTTCTGGTCATCGTCCTGCTGGCGGACGCCGCACAAAACGCGATGGCTGGCACGTACACGACGATCGGCGATGGATTGCTCCTCGTCTTGGTCATCGTCTTCTGGGCCGTCGCCCTCAACTGGCTCGCCTTCCGGTTCCCCAGACTTCGTCCCCTGATTCAACCGCCAGCGCTGAAACTGGTCAACGAAGGGCGCGTGCTACGCAAAAACATGGCGCGCGAGTTGGTGACCGAGGAAGAACTGGTGAGTGCCGTCCGGCTCGAAGGCCTCGAATCGGTCGAACAGGTGAAGGCCGCCTACATAGAAGGTGACGGGCGAATAAGCATCATCCCGCGCGACGGCAAGCAAAGGCATCACGCACCCGAGAGGCGGAGCACCTGAGTTGCGCGCGAGCGTGCCGCCTACCCCAGTCGCGGGCGCCACTCGACGTTTTGGCCGAGTCTTGCAGGTTCGCCAGCACCGTCGAGCATGGATTCGTCACAATGCGGACTCCGTTCTAGTGGTCCTCAATGTGCGGTCAACTCTTAGGGGAACATTTGCGACATGTTCTCCCATCCAGTGAGGGCGCTGGATGCCATTTGCGGCAATGAGAGAGGAGAAACACATGATCGGGCAGACCCCCGCGCGGCCTCCAACGAGACAACAGACTGAGGAGGCCACGGAGGAGGGGCTACGTCTCGCGAAGGAAGCCGGCGACCTGTATCAGCGCGCGCTGCACTACTTCATCGAGCACGTCGCGACGAGCGGGGCGGAGCAAGAGGCGGGGAATTTCCGTATCGGCGTCGCCGTGGAGCACGCCGAACCGCTTTACTTCCTCGCCGCTGGCCAACTTGTTCTGGCAGAGCCGCCGTACGATGATAACGCGCACCTCGAAGTGGCGGTGGCGGACGCCGCGGACGGGCGCTTCGTGCCAGGGCTCAATGTGCATGTCACGCTGCTGGACAAGAATGGCCACCAACTCGGCACTTTCCACTTGCCATTTCTTTGGCACCCGACCTTGTACCACTACGGCGCCAATGTCCGTGTTCCTTCTCAGGGAACATATGGCTTGCGGGTGATGATCGACACGCCCGTCTTCCCACGCCATGACAAGGTGAACGGCAGGCGATATGCGGAGCCTGTGGTGGCCGAGTTCTCGGGCATCACAATCAGCCCGGGACGCAAGTGATGCAGTGACGCTGGCACGAAACATCGCTCGAGATGGCTTGTCGGCGCAGCACCCCTGGGTGATAACGCGCCCAAGTCCGCATCCGCACGTTCGCACGTAGCGACTGGGCGAGCGGGTTCAGATCGCTGCAACCCGCTGCCGATCAGCGAGTGTCGGATAACGCGATCAGGGCCGTTGAGGAGAATCGCTTGCGAGCGCTCACCCCGAATTGCTGTCACGATCTTCCTGGGAGATATTTGATGGGGATTCTGCCGCGCCAAAGACGCAACTGAGGCCGAGAGCCACCGCGGCGCTGCCACTGATAAGTCTCCATCCTAGATGCTTGGCCCTGGACCTTGGCGTTTCCGTTTGGGTACCTCTCGCTCCAGCCTTCTCTCATCGCCTTGAATTCTCACCTCGTACAAGGTTTCTCTCCGTCAAGTGCGCCGACGCACGAGTGGACACACGAAAGCACCTTCTCACTCGCCATGCTACACTGAAAAGCAACCATCTCTAGGCGCCGTTAGCGCCAGTCTCGTGAACGAGGACCGCTCGATGGGAGGATTAGGATCATGGGCAAACTGGATGGACGTGTCGCGCTGGTGACAGGTGCCGCTTCGGGACTCGGGAAGGCCTCGGCGCTTCTTCTTGCCTCCGAAGGGGCATCTGTCGTCTTCGCAGACATGAACGCCGAAGGCACAGAAGCCGCCGCGGCTGAGGTGACGCGATCAGGAGGTCAAGCCTTACCCATTGGAGTCGATGTGACCTCGTTTGCGGACTGTCAGGCAGCGGTGGCCGCGACGATTGAGCGCTTCGGACGGCTCGATGTGTTGCTAACCTGCGCGGGTGTCGGTGACACGGCGCCGATCGGCGAGCTCGACGCGGAAACCTTCAACCGTGTGCTGAGCGTCAACGTCACCGGCACTTTCCTCAGCGCAAAGGCGGCATGGGATGCGCTCGGCGTGCAGGGCGGCAGCATCATCGCGCTCGCGTCTGTCGCCGGAGTGATCGGCGCTCCGGGTTTCTCGTCCTATGGCGCCTCGAAAGCTGCCGTAATGCACCTTATGAAGATCCTCGCCGCCGAGGGAGCGTCGCGGAAGATTCGCGCGAATAGCATATGCCCTTCCTGGGTATGGACACCAATGGTGGAGCGGGCAGTGCAGCGGCTAATGCCAGGAGCGCCCGCCGAGGCGGCCCAGCAATATCTTGCGCGGCAGTCGCCTCTGGGGCGCATGGGTACCAAGGAAGATGTCGCCAATGCGGCACTTTTCCTCGCCTCCGACGACAGCGCCTTCATGACGGGCCAAGCCATAATCCTTGATGGCGGCATCACGATCGGTCCGCGGGCGCTCTAAATCTTCGCATCCCAAACGGGCTGTCATCACCTTGAAGGTGACGCACAGTTGGCCAGTTACAACGGAATCTGGTTCCGGATCGAAGGCCATCGCAATGCATCACATTGCTTGTCGTTCAGTGAGTGAATTAGCGATCATCCTCCGCTGGATTGGTGGTATTTCCCCACCAGTCGCTTTCTGACCCTCGCCAGCCGGAGGTGCTGTCGCGCCCGGGTTGCGGAGGAGGACGCCTCTCGTGAGTAGCACCGCCGTGAGTTGCCCATGGGTCAAGCGGCGGATAGTCAAGGGGCGGATAGCCTTCGGAGGGCGCAAAGCCTTCGGAGGGCGCGGGTGATCGGTCCCTGTTGGTCGTACCCTCGCCAAATCCGCCCGTGGCGTCTTGGGGATCATAATCGCGGGTACGGCCAGACATTGGGCGCGGCTGCCAGTCGGGTCCCGGCGCCGGCTCCGGTGGATCCCATTGCGCAACACCACCTATGCGCGGAGTGTTCGTGAACCCAGACGTGCCGTGTGGTCCCGAATAGTCATCATATCCGGGCGCAGTATGGCGATCGGTGGAGCCGAGTTGGGGAACTTTCCGCGTGTCTTGGTTGCGCGACGCGAAACCAGGATACTCGCCGGGACCATAGCCGCCGTTGCCATAGAGTGCATCTGTGGGCGGCCCATTGCGACCGCGCAAGAGGAAGAAGGCGAGGATGCCAAGGCCGATCAGCAACAATACGGCGACGATAAGCACCAACACCAGCAAGAATCCAGAGCCGTTGCCGTGATTGCCGTTTCCGGTGGATGTCCCACCGGAATTCACGGTTGGCGAGACGGATGCGGAAGCGGTTGGTGAGCCCGCGGCGGTGACTACTAGCTGCGCGGTGGCTTGGAGGGCGGGCGCGGCGTTGCCCTCTTGCGGTGAGACGGCGCTAATCGTCGTCGTGCCGGTGGCGGGCGTCACCGTCCACGTGGTGGTGAAGGTACCGTCGGTGCCAACGACAACTCTTGTTATCGTGATGGCATGTCCGGCGGAATCGATCTCCGCGAGCAGGACCTGCCCGCCGTCGGGAAGGCCGACAAAGTTGCTTCCTGTGATTGTAAGCGGCTGGCCAGCCGCGATGGACGGCACGGAAAGTGAAATCGAGGGCGCGGTGGGCGAAATGACCTGGTAACTTGGGGCGCCAGACGTGATCCCCGAAGCGCAGATATAGAACGTGCCACCATTGAGACCGATGGGCCAGACGAACGATGAGGAAATCGACCCACCGCCGTTGGCGTTCGTAGTTGTGAGGCCGGCTGCCTGTTGCGAGCAATCACTTGCCGCGGCAGCGTAGATCGCGACCGACGCGTTCGCCGCAAAGTTGCTGCCACCGACCGTGAGGTGTGCTCCGACGGGGCCTTTGCCACTTGCGGGACTCACCAGCACTAACGAAGGTGGCGTTGTAGGAGTCGACGTCGAGGTTGGGCTGGCCGTCGCGCTGTCGGTGGCACTGGCCGAAGCTGACGGAGTCCCACTGTCAAGCAGCATGGCATGTGCGGCGGGAACACGTATGCCGGTTCCGACCGCGGTGGCCAGCGCCAGCATGAGTAATGCTACAGCGCTCACCGCGACTAGCGCGGGATGCCGGGGCGATTTTGAGCCAGGCAGAGTGGGGTGCACTGTACCGCGCCCGTGTTGAGGTCTAGGCATCGGAAATCCCGCCTTCACCGGAAGACGCTACCGATGGCCGGTGAGCCGGACCAAGGGAGAACGAGACGACTTGCGCTGCAGTGCGCGCTCAATTCATACTACGCGCCGTGGCCGCCATAGTTCCCAGGATGGCGCAACGTGCATCAGATGGCGCGACGTATTGCGCCTCGGCAAGGATAGCGTGCGGCGTCGCACGCATCTTACGTGGACATGCTCAGCGCGTCAAGTTTAGTGGTCCCCTGCCCTGTTCGGTGGCAATGAGCAAGTATCCGGCTTTGTCATACAGCGTCGTTGTACCTACAAGAGTCATGTGCTACACTGGGACGGGCCCTTGCTGAGCTAACAGACAGCCGGCTCGACGCACGTTACGGCAGTCAAAGTAGGGGCAGCCACCATGGCGGCGCAGCTATGCAGCAAGGATTTGCCAGGGGCGGAGCGATGCAACCTCCACGCGTCCTGATCGTCGACGATGACGCCGATATCCGCGACGTTGTGGGTCTACTTCTCGATGAGGACGGTTTCAGCACCACAGCCTGTGCGACGCTTCAGCATGCGATCTCGGTGCTCGAAACTGAGTCCATCAACCTGCTCATTACCGATAGGCGCTTGAGCAGCGGCGATGGACTCGATCTCGTGCGCTTCGTACTGCAGCAATCCGCCACCGTCATCCCGACCATCTTGCTGACCGCTGCGAGGCCCGCGATTGCTCCTGACGAACATCCTCTTATCGCGCAGGCTGGCGTCACCGTAATCGCCAAGCCGTTTGACATTGACCAGATTGTTAACCAAGCGCGGCGGCTCACAGGATGGCCAGGAGCGTAGGTGCATCTTGGTGAGGCATCATTAGGTTCGCGGGCGGTTGCATGAAGCCCCAGCACGGGACTAGAGCATTAGCTGAAGTTGAGGCTCAACCGTGACCGAGCAGAAGGATGAGCAGGGCGGTCAGTGCGACCAGCGCCAATCCAAGGGCGAGAATGATCCAGGTCCAAGCACGTGATCCCCGAGGTTCATCGATTTCACGCGCCACAGGGTGCGCCCTCGAAGGGGTGCTTGGGGAGGCAGTTACGGGGCTCTGCACTGCTCCCACTGTGAGCGGGAGTGAGTACGGTGCCGGCTGAGATGACGGACGCTGCACTCCTGAACTCGCGTTGAGGCCATCTGGCTGAAATGCATACGCTGGTGGAGCAGCGCTGGCGACAGGGCCGTAACTGCGTGCGTGGGAAGGGGCTATCGCCTCGGTGGCCACCGTTGGAATCTCCGAATGCGATCGCGCCTCGCCAAGTTGGGGCGGCTCCCACGGTGTCGCCGGGTTCCCGGCTCCGGCGGAGACACGTGCAGGAGTGTGCAACGGCGGTAGCGGGGAGGTCGGTGGCAATGTACTCGACGGTGTAGGTGCGGCGAAAGGTGGCGGCTCCACGTCGCCAGCCACTAGCGCGCCCATCAAAGCGGCGCCTAGTTCACTTGCCCGTTGGAAGCGCGCCTCTGGAACTTTCGCCAGGGCGCGCTGAAGCACATCTTGCATAGCGGGTGTGACTTGCGGGTTGAGTGAGCGCGGAGGCGTCACGGTGCGATACAGGTGCCCATCCATAACTTCGTGCGATGTCGACCCAGCAAACGGTAACTGGCCGGTGAACAGCAGATAGAGCACGACGCCGAGCCCATAAATGTCGGAGCGTTCGTCGGTGCGGCCGTCGATCTGCTCTGGCGCCATGTATTCTGGCGTGCCGGCGTCGGGACGACCGGGGCGACGTGGGGGAGAACCGTCGAGAATCTTGGCGAGGCCGAAATCGGCGAGCATCAGCCGACCGTCTGAGTGAAGCAGCATGTTCGCAGGTTTGACATCGCGATGGACGACGCCGCGTTCATGAGCGTAGTCAAGCGCATCTGCCATTTGTGTGCCATACGCGGCGACCGTGGATGGCGCCATCGGCGTGCGGTTGAGGTGGTCTTGTAGGCTCCCTCCGCTGACGTATGGCATGACCAGGTACGTGTACCCTTCACTCTCGCCGAAGTCGAAGATCGGCACGATATTAGGGTGATCGAGCGCGGCTGCTACCTGAGCTTCTCGAAGGAAACGCTCGCGAAACGATTGACGCTCGGCGAGCTGCTCATCCAGAACTTTGAGTGCGACATCACGCCCGAGGCGCAAATCCCGCGCCAGGTACACCTGGGCCATGCCCCCTTCGCCGAGCGGTCGTACCAATTCGTAGTAGCCGAGCTGCCTCACCTGCATCCCAGCGAACCTCTCCTCCGTCGCGCGGCGTCGCGCGGGGTAACCGACCGGCGTTATCCGGTGCGCACGCGCCGCTATTATACCCCCTGCGTTTCATTGTGGCGTTAGAGTACTATGGTGACATGCCGGATGAGGTTCGGTGCGGCCAGGGGTGTCTGGAATCAGTTATGTGGCGTGAGCCGCAAAGTATGCCGGCCGGCACCTACGCTAGTTGGCGACGCGTAGCCCGTCGTCAACGGCCGACCATGTCGCCTCTCGCACGATTGTTGTGGAGGATACTGTGACACCTAATACCGATCCGACTCAGCCGTCGGGACGTCTGCCAACGTATCCCCCGGCACCGGGCGCTCCCAATGTTGGGCCGCCATATGGCTATCAGTATGCTCCAGCCCCAGGTTACTACCCCGGCCCGATGGCGCCAGCGAACAGTGGACTTGCCATCGCCAGCCTGGTCTGCTCGCTCGTCGGATTGTTCTTCGTCCCGGTGATCGGCAGCCTCCTCGGCATCATATTCGGTGCGATAGCCCTCCGGCAAATCAAAGAATCCCAGGGGCAGGTGCGTGGACGCGAGCTTGCCATCTCGGGAATAATCGTGGGCGCGGTCGGGGTAGTTGTGGGTGCGTGCGTCGTGATTGGTCTCATCGCGCTTTTCGCCGATCCCAACTTCCTCCAATCGCTTCCGCGGAACTAGGTGCGCGGTGATTGTGCGGCCAAAACCGTGACGAACGCAGGGACTGGCCGTGACTCGCGGATGATATACTGAGTTCCACCGCGACGCCGCGGCGATTTCAGCGGCGTCCTTCGCTCGCGTCTTCCCTTCGTGCACGCGAGGCTGATGTTGAGGTGCGTTCTGCTGGGAGCGACGGATGGGATTCTACGAGCATCTGGAAGCCACCGACCCCGAGATTGCGGCGATTATACGCCGCGAGGAGCGCCGCCAGTTCGAGGGCATCGAACTGATTGCTTCGGAGAACTACATCAGTGCAGCCGTCGCCGAGACGATGGCGAACATCATGACCAACAAGTACGCCGAGGGGCTTCCGGGGAAACGCTACTACGGAGGCTGCGAGTTCGTCGACGAGGCAGAGAACCTGGCGATTGAGCGCGCCAAACGGCTGTTTGGCGCTGAGCATGCCAACGTGCAGCCGCATTCCGGTGCACAGGCGAACGCCGCAGTGTATCTGGCGCTGTTGCAGCCCGGCGACACGGTGCTGGGCATGGCGCTCGACCAAGGAGGGCATCTCACCCACGGGTCAAAGGTTAACTTCTCGGGCAAGCTCTACAACTTCGTGCCCTACGGCGTCTCTCGTGAGACGGAAATGATCGACTACGACGCGCTCGAAGCGTTGGCGCACCAGCATATGCCCAAGCTAATTGTTGCGGGATTCTCGGCGTACCCACGCAAATTGGACTTCGCGCGCTTTCGGGAGATCGCGGATGCGGTGGGTGCCTACCTGATGGCAGACGTGGCGCACGTCGCCGGTCTGATCGTCGCCGGCCTCTACCCCGATCCGATTCCCTATTGCCATGTCGTCACGACGACGACGCATAAGACACTGCGCGGGCCGCGAGGGGCGATTATCCTCTGTACGGCAGACATCGCGGCAAAGATCGATAAGGGCGTGTTCCCTGGAACACAGGGCGGCCCGCTGGAGCACATCATCGCGGCAAAGGCTGTCGCATTCAAGGAGGCGCTGGAGCCTTCATTCAAGGACTATCAGCGCCGCGTCCTCGCCAACGCGCAGACACTCGCCGCAGAGTTGACGGCCAAAGGGTTCCGCCTCGTCTCGGGTGGTACAGACGATCACCTGATGCTTGTAGACGTGCGCCCGTTCGGCGTCACGGGGCGTGATACGGAGCTTGCGCTCGAGGCCGTACATATAACGGCGAACAAGAACGGGATTCCGTTCGATCCGGAGCCGCCAGTACGGACCAGCGGTGTGCGCTTGGGGACACCAGCCGTCACGACGCGCGGATTCGGCGAGGTTGAGATGCGCGAGGTAGCCGCGCTTATCGCCGAGGCGATTGAGCAGCGCGAAGATGCCGCCGCCGTCGATCGAACTCGGCAACGCGCGATTGCATTGGCGACGCGCTTCCCACTTCCCGGCGTCTTTTTGACAAGCGGACTGGGAGTGGCAGCGGCGGTCGCGCATTGAGTGTTGTCCGTGCCGATCTCGGCGGTTGCCGTGGTGAATGCTCGCGGTACACGTCGCATGTCATCCTACCAACTGTCTGCGTGGACATGACGGAAAGGATCATCTTGCTATGAACGTCTTTCGTCCCGACTCGATTCGTGCGGTGGCAGTGGTGGGTCATGGAAGTTCCGGCAAGACGTCTCTCGTAGATACAGCGTTCTATGACACGGGCGCCGCCACTCGCATCGGACGTGTGGACGAGGGCACCTCCATCTCTGACTACGACGCCGACGAGATGAAGCGCAGTATGTCGATCAATCTTTCGGTGGTGCCGGTTGAGTGGCGCGGCGGCAAGATTAATTTGCTCGACACTCCTGGTTACGCCGACTTCACTGGAGAGGTACAAGCTGGGCTGCGCGTTGCCGACGCTGCGTTGGTGGTCGTCTCGGCGGACAAAGGTGTGGAGGTAGGTACAGAACTCGACTGGAAGTATGCAGACGGTTACAACTTGCCGCGACTCGTTTTCGTCAACAAACTCGATCGCGAAAACACGAGTTTTGAGACCGCTCTTGCGTCGCTGCGGAGTCATTTCGGCAATCGAGTGGTCCCACTGACGATTCCCATTGGGGAGCAAGCCAACCTCTCTGGCGTAGTTGATCTGGTCAGCGGCAAGGCGTATACGTTCGCTGACAACAAAGTGACGGCCGGAGACATGCCCGCGAGCATCGCCGAAACAGCCGCGAAGTATCGTGAGCAACTGGTCGAGACGGCGGTGGAGAGCGACGACGGCTTGATGACCAAGTATCTCGAAGGCGAGGATCTCAGTTCCGACGAGTTGCGTCGCGCGATTCGGCTGGGTGTGGAGTCGGGCGCCGTGGTTCCCGTTGTTGCGGGCTCCGTGGCCAAGAACATCGGCATCCAGCAGCTTCTCGACGCGATCACCGACTTCGTGCCGAGCGCCGCCGAGCGGCCCTATATCACTCCCTCGGGCGCTCCCGCGGCATTCGTCTTCAAGACAATTGTCGATCCGCAGAAGGGACAGCAGTCGTTCTTCCGCGTCTACAGCGGTTCGGTTAAGTCCGACGATCATTCGTGGAATGTCTCCAAAGGGGTCGATGAACGTTTGGGGCAGCTCCAAACCGTGCGTGGCAAACTGCAGGAACCAGTGCAGGAGGTACAGGCAGGCGACTTTGGGATGGTCGTAAAGCTTGCTAACACGCATACTGGCGACACCCTCGGCACGAAGGAGGCAGAAGCTCTGCCGCCTATCAAATTCCCGCGCCCGGTCTTCACGGCGGCGGTGGTCGCCAAGACGCAGACCGACCTCGACAAGATGGGGACCGCATTGGCGCGCATGTCCGAAGAAGATCCAACTTTGCATGTGTCACGCGATCCGGAGACCGCAGAGACGCTGCTGGCGGGCATGGGAGAGTCGCACGTCGACATCGCCATCGAGCGCATGCAGCGGCGCTTTGGCGTAGCGGTGTTGAAGCAGGAGCGACGTGTCCCCTATCGTGAAACCATCAAGAAGAAGGCGCGCGCAGAGGGACGCCATAAGAAGCAGACCGGTGGTCACGGGCAATTCGCGGACATTTGGCTCGAGATCGAGCCACTTGTCGGTAGTGACGACGATTTCTTGTTCGAGAACAAGATTGTCGGCGGGGTGGTGCCGCGCGAATTCGTACCTGGGGTTGAAAAGGGCGTTGGCGAGTCGTTGAAGCGCGGCTTCCTCGCGGGATGCCCCATGCTACACGTCAGAGTTGCGCTGGTAGACGGCAAGTATCATCCGGTGGATTCCAACGCGCAAGCGTTTGAGACCGCGGCTCACATCGGCATGAAAGAAGCGGTCGCACAGGCTAGCCCGACCTTGCTTGAGCCAATCATGACTGTCACCATCGAAGCGCCCGAGGCAAACATGGGCGACATCAACAGCGACCTGAACACGAAGCGTGCGCGCATAATGGGGATGGAGTCAGCGGGGCCGGGCATGCAGCGCATTACGGCGAACGTACCTATGGCTGAGATGCTGCATTACGCCACAGATCTCCGTTCAATCACACAAGGGCGTGGAACGTTCACGATGGAGCAGACCTCTTATGAAGAGGTTCCGACCCAGGTACAACAGCAGGTAATCGAGGCGTACAAGAAGAGCAGAGACGAGAAATAGCCGCGCGAACTACGCGTTCCCATTATCGTAGTGAACGGTCGAGCGTGAGTCGTCGGGTGCGCTCAGCGGCGAGGCCTCGAAGGGCCTCTCGTGAGAACTGACCCGACGAGCGCGCAGACGTATGCCACGCCAGATAGCAGTGCGCCGAGCTCAACTGTGCGGGTAGCGCGAACAACGTCGAAACCGCCCTCGATGTTGACATAGGCAAAGGTGGCCGCGAGCGAAAGCAGCAGCCCCGTGCAACTTAGGATGAGGCTCACTCGTGGCGCATTCCGTTGTATTGCCCCGCCGCGATTGACGACGACCGCGAATCCGAAGATCAGCAGTAGTACAGGAAACGCCACGAATACGAGTGTTTCTGACGGCAGATCGATGGCCCACACATGCGGCGAGTTGACGAGACGGGCGATGCCGTTGGCAAGCGGCAACCCAGGGCCGTCGTATACCGAAGCTCGCGGAGTCGCCGCCGATGGCAGGGTAGGCGGCGCGCACCCATGGCACAATCAGCGCCACGAGGCCCAGCGCGCCGCCAGCGATAAGCATGCCGCCCGCCAATTTGCGCCGGGTGTGGCTGCCTCCCGCGATTGGATCGCCAGTTTGCGAGCGCGCACGAGAGCTGGCGGACTCTGGCATGGTTCGACTCTCCGGTGAAACGAACGCCGCTATGCGCTTAGGAAGTCGAGGATCGCTCGCTGCGTCACAGGTGATTCGATGATCGTGTAGTGGTTGGCATCAGGCACCACCACAACCTGGCAGTCCGGCATGATCGTGCGAAGGCGCTCGGCCTCGTCGGCGGGGAGGATGAAACCGCGGTCTTGCGCGAGCGTGCCGTACTGCGCGCGAAGCAGCAGCGTGGGCTGTTTGACGAACGGCGGCAGCGCCTCGGTGCGTGCCGCGCCGAGGGCGAAGGATTCTTCGTCGATGGCGTGTTTCGGGACGCGGGAACGCACGGTGCCATCCGGTAGAAGTTCGGCATCGTAGCGGAAATATGCCTCCCAGAAGTCGTTCCACTGGACTACGGGCAGTTGGCGCATGAGGCTCAAATAGGCTTCGAGTGAGGGGTAGATCGCGCCGAGTCGATTGACGGAGGCGGCGATGGCTTGGGCGGAGTCGTCGGGAATCTTGCCGCCGGCATCGATCATTACGATGCGGCTGACACGGTCGGGATAGAGCGCGGCCATGTACATGGCAATTACCGCGCCGAGCGAGTGGCCGATTATGGTCATCGGTCCAAGTTTGAGGCCATCCCAAAGGGCCATGAGGTCCGCAGCGTGGATTGAGATGCTGTAGCCGCGGGC
This sequence comes from uncultured Chloroflexia bacterium, assembly GCA_963785845.1. Taxonomy (GTDB): domain Bacteria; phylum Chloroflexota; class Ktedonobacteria; order Ktedonobacterales; family JADMIN01; genus CAWAWP01. Next base: position 432,302 of record CAWAWP010000005.1, read on the forward strand.
TGGCTTGGCGCTCAGGCCACGTCCGCGGAGGTCGGGTGCCACGGCATACCAGCCCTGTGCGGCTAGCGCGGGACCCAGGGCGAGGAACTCACGCGAACTCGCGGTGAGTCCGTGGATGAAGAGCGCCGCAGGTCTGTCGCTCGGAGCGCCCCACGCGGCAAAGTGCAGTGAAAGGCTGCCGATTCCAAGGTCGTCTTCTCGCGGTGACGCCGGTGATGATGCTCCACCCATGATTCCACGCTCCTATCTAGCAGATTTGCGCTAGAAACTTGTCGTTCCCACGTTGGAGACAGCATGAGCTAGCGCCAGTATACCTGAGAACGTGCCGGGGAACGTGGCGGACGTTTGACACAGGCTGGCGAGGGCTGGTATCGTGAGGCCACCCTGCACATGGCGCGCCGGGCGGAGCCTGGCGGCGTATGCACCGGCGACGTTCTCTCGAAACGTCTCACCCAGGCGCCGGACCCACTGTCGTGACCAGCGCCACTTGCTCCTTGCTGGAGGTACGGTCATGAGCGGTCTCTTCGGGCGTTTTGGGCGTTCCAAGCAGGAAGACGGAGTAAACCAGGCGCCGGCGGCGAGCAGCACGAACGGTAATGGTGTCGCGCAGGCCGCACAGGCGCCCAGCAATATGCCTGCGCAGACTGCGTCGCCCGCGCCATCAACGCTGGCCACCAACGGTTCTTCGCCACGTTTCGTCTCGACGATGCAGGACTATCCGCTCACTTTGCGGCATCCGCTTGATCGTGCGGCCACGTTGTTCGCGCGCAGGGCGATCATCACTAACACCGCCGAAGGTCCGCAGCGGACGACGTATGGAGCGTGGGCGAAGCGTGTCAATCGGCTGGCTTATGCGCTCCAGAAATTGGGCGTGCAGAAGGGCGACCGGGTGGCGACCCTGGGGTGGAACACCACAGCGCACCTGGAATTGTACTTCGGCGTGCCGTGCTTTGGCGCGGTGCTGCATACGCTGAACCTACGCTTATTTCCGCAAGACCTGGCGTTCATCATCAATGACGCGCAGGACGGGCTGATTTTCGTTGATGCGGATCTGCTGCCCTTGCTGGAACGCATCGCCGATCAGTTGACACCTGTGCGCAACCTGATCGTGATGAACGGGACAGCTACGCCGACCGACGCCTCGAAGCTGCCGCCGATTCTCAACTACGAGGAGTTGCTGGCCGCCGCACCCGACGGCGAGTACCCGTGGCCCGATGTCGATGAGCGGCAGGCGGCGGCGATGTGTTACACCTCCGGCACCACGGGGAATCCCAAGGGCGTTGTCTATAGCCACCGATCGATTGTGCTGCACTCGCTGGCGCTGACGCAGACCGACGTGGGCGGCCTCTCGGAGCGCGACGTGTGCATGCCCTTTGTGCCCATGTTCCACGCCAATGCTTGGGGATTGGCGCACGCGGCACCGATGGTGGGGGCCAGCCTGGTCTTCCCTGGTCGGTTGATGGATCCGCTGAGTGTCGCCAAGCTGATAGCTACCGAACACGTGACGCTGGCGGCCGGCGTGCCGACGATCTGGATCGGGCTGGTGCAAATACTGGACAAGGACGCCAGTTCGTATGACTTCTCGGCGCTGAACCGCATCCTCTGCGGCGGGAGCGCGGTGCCGATGTCGCTTATCCAGGGGTTGCGCCGCCATGGATTGACGATCATCCAGGCGTGGGGCATGACGGAGATGTCGCCGGTCGGCACGATGGGCCGCTTGCAGAGCACTCTGGAAGGCCTGCCGCCGGAGCAGCAGGATGCCGTCCGCGCGAAAGCGGGCATTCCCGTGCCGTTGGTAGACTTCCGCATTCTGGACGACAACGGCAAGCAGGTGCCATGGGACGGCGAAACCTTCGGCGAGTTGCAGGTGCGCGGGCCGTGGATCACCGCGTCGTACTATCACGGCGGCGAGGATAACACCAACAAATTCATTGACGGATGGCTGCGTACGGGTGATGTCGCGACGGTGGACGAGAACGGTTATATCGGCATCGTCGACCGCACGAAGGACGTCATCAAGAGTGGCGGCGAGTGGATTTCGTCGGTCAACCTCGAAAATGTGATTATGGGGCATCCACAGGTGCTGGAAGCGGCGGTAATCGGCGTGCCCGACGAGAAATGGGCGGAGCGGCCAGTTGCCTATGTGGTGCCGAAGCCCGAATTCAAGGACACGCTGACGAAGCAGGACATCCTCACGTATCTGGAGCCGCTGGTGGCGAAGTGGTGGCTGCCGGAGGATGTGATCTTCATCGACGTGGTGCCGAAGACCAGCGTGGGCAAATTCGACAAAAAGGTGCTGCGCGCTCAGCACACTGCCGAGCACGCGCCTTCGGCGTAGGCCGAGCTTCAACGCGGAGGGAACAGTTTCAGGCGCAAAGGGCACAGAGTTCTTTTGAAGAGGAAGCGCGGCTTTGCTTTTCATGGGCTCTGTGCCTTTTTCGCAGATTTTGGCTGAAATGCACGAGAGGACATTGCCAATTCTGCCGCGTTTAGGGGGGTGGTAGGCGAGGTTTGGGGCCACGAAGCCCGGAAATTCCTGGCGCGGCGCCTCGGCGTTCACCGGTGACAGCGGCAGAGGCTGGCAAGTGTGGTGTTGCCAATTCTCGCTGACTTTGCGCAGGGAGGCGCAGGCATGAACCGAGACGATATTTGCCAATCTTGCCGCTTTTTGTACTTGCACGGTGATGACCTGCCGCATTTGTTGGTCTGCCGATGTTGTTCAAGACGCGCCGCCTCGTTCGTGTGCAAACGCAAAAACGCCGCTCTCTCGCGTTGGAGAAAGCGGCGTCGTGTTAGGACTCACCGGGTGTGGCAGAAGTATACCACACGGTTGAGCTGGGCGCTGGCGCGGACAGGAGCGGGGCAGGAGTATCCCTGGGGATGGCAGCTCCGAGGTTTTGTAGGCACAGCTTTGCGGGAAGGCGTGGGAGCGGTGCTAACCCGGATTGGATGACGTTCACACCTGCATTCCCACTGCTTTCGGTTGCCTAAAGCGGGATGTTGCCATGTTTCTTCGGCGGGTTGGTGTCGCGCTTGTTCTTGAGCATGTCGAGGGCGACGATCAGCTTCTCGCGGGTGTGGCGTGGCTCGATTACCTCGTCCACATAGCCGCGGCCCGCCGCGACGTAGGGGTTGGCGAACTTCTCGGTGTAATACTGGATGAGTTCTTGACGTTTGGCTTCGGGGTCTTCCGCGCGTTCGATCTCGTCTTTGAAGATGATATTCACCGCGCCGTCGGGTCCCATAACGGCAATCTCGGCGGTGGGCCAGGCATAGTTCACGTCGCCGCGCACGTGTTTACTGCTCATGACGTCATAGGCGCCGCCATAGGCCTTGCGCGTAATCACCGTCACTTTGGGCACGGTGGCTTCACAGTAGGCGTAGAGCAGCTTCGCGCCGTGGCGAATGATGCCCCCATGCTCCTGCGCGACGCCAGGCAAGAAGCCAGGGACGTCTTCGAATGTGACGATGGGGATGTTGAAGCAGTCGCAGAAGCGCACGAAACGCGCGGCTTTGTCGGACGAGTTGATGTCGAGCACGCCGGCTAGAACGGCAGGCTGCTGCGCCACAATTCCCACCGACCGCCCGTTGAGGCGCGCGAAGCCGATGAGGATGTTTTTCGCCCAGTGTTCTTGCACCTCGAAGAACGACCCGCGATCCGCCACGCGGCGGATAACGTCCTTCATGTCGTAGGGCTTGTTGGGATTGTCGGGGACGATCTCATCCAATTCCTCGTCCGCGCGGTCCACCGGATCGTCGGAGGGCAGCACAGGCGCATCGTCGACGTTGTTCGACGGAAGGTAGCTCAGGAGCGTGCGTAACGCGCGCAGGCACTCGGCCTCGCTTGGCATCAGGAAGTGCGCGACGCCACTTACGGCGTTATGAATCTGTGCGCCGCCGAGGCCTTCGAACGTGACGTCTTCGTGGGTGACGGTCTTCAGCACGTTCGGTCCGGTGACGAACATATGACTGGTGCCCTCGACCATCATCACAAAGTCGGTGATTGCCGGCGAGTAGACGGCGCCTCCGGCGCAAGGGCCGAGTATCGCGGAAATTTGCGGCACCACGCCGCTTGCCAGGGTGTTGCGAAGGAAGATGTCGGCATAGGCGCCGAGGCTCACCACACCCTCCTGGATACGTGCGCCACCGGAATCGTTGAGACCGATGACGGGAGCGCCGTTCTTCATCGCGTGATCCATCACCTTGCAGATCTTTTCAGCGTGCGCTTCCGAGAGCGATCCGCCGAAGACCGTGAAGTCCTGTGAGAAGACGTAGACGAGCCGACCGTCTACCTTGCCGTAGCCCGTCACTACGCCATCGCCAAGCACCTTCTGGTCCGCCAGGCCGAAGTCGGTGCTGCGGTGTGTGGCGAACATATCGAGCTCTTGAAATGTTCCTGGGTCGAGCAGGAGGTCGATGCGTTCGCGAGCGGTGAGCTTGCCCTTCTTGTGTTGCGCATCGATGCGCTTCGTGCCGCCACCCAGAAGCGCTTGCTCGCGCAACTGGCGCAATTCATTCACCTTTTCGCGTGTTGTCTTCATGGATTAACCTCAAGCTCGGTGTCACAGTCGCCGCAGGAGGGTAGTGGCGCGGGTGCTCGCTCAGGCAAGCCAGCGTGCAGTGCGAGCGCTGCCGTCGAGCCGCGAGCGCACGCCACGTAACACGGCGGTCGATTGCTACGCAGTCTGGCGGCCCGCTTTGGGCAACAGCCAGGATTTCAGGTTGGGGAGACGTCGTTTTCGCCGCGCTGCACCAACTCAACTAGCACACCACCTGTGCCCTTCGGATGGACGAAGATACCGCGCCCTTCCGCGGTCGGCCTCGGGGCGGTGTCGAGCAATGGGACGTTTTCGCCCTGAAGCTCGGCGAGCGCGCGATCGATGTCTTCGACCTCAAGGCAAAGGTGATGCAGGCCTTCGCCGCGTTTCTCAAGGAAGCGAGCGATGCCGGTTGACGTATCGGTAGGCTCCAGCAACTCGATGTCGCTGCCGCCAGGGCCGCCCGCAGGCAGGAAGGCGATCTTCACCCCCTCTCGTGGGAAGTCAATTACCTTGGAGGGAATGATGCCGAGCGTGTCGCGATAGAAATGCAGCGCAGCGTCGAGGTCGCGAACGACGATGGCGACGTGATCGATGCGCCGGACGCCGGAGGTGAGCATGGAATTCCGCCAATCCTTCGAGGAGCGTCGCAATCCTTTGTATCGTATGCTGTTTGCTGCGCGCGCGTCAACCAGGAGAGGTTGCAGAGCGTTTGCGCACCGCCTCACTGCGGACCAAATTAGATGCAGGTGACATTGACGGGAAAAGGTGAGTTTGATGCGCCATCGAAGTAAATGGTGCCGATAGCCAGAACAGTGACATTGATTGATTCAGAGGAGTTTGCGGTGAGCGTGTCGCTCGGAATGTCTTCCGTGGCATAACTGCCGTTAGCTATTGTCCAAGTCATCGATGTTCCCCCGGTGTTGGACACCTGAACTACGACACTAGCGCCGCACGTGCCGGAATCTATGGGGTTCGGGGAGACGTCGACGACTGCTGGCGTGAGGGTGGCGTGGGCACTGGCGTGACGGTCGGCGTGAACGTTGGCTGGGGCGTGCGCGTGGCGGTAGCACCGGGGATCGGCGTGTTTGTAGGGCCAACGTGTGCAGTATCGGTCGGCTTCGCGCTGGTCGATGTCGATGAGGGGTCTGGTGTTGCACCGAACGGCGTGTCGGTTGGGTAGAGCAGAATTGGCGTGTTGAAGCTGGCGGCGACGGTGCTTGTAGGGTCTCCGGCCGTGCCCGACGATCCCTCGTGCAGGACCGAGATGAGTCCGCTCGAAATGAGCAGCAAGAGGACGCCCAAGAGCGTGACCGCCAGCAACTTGCGCCGGCGCGGTTGGTCGGGACCGGGGCGATCGACGTGCATGGGCCAATTCGAGAGCGACATCGTCTTCACGGTCTCGGCGGTGAACAGATCTGGAGCGACTGGCAACTGGACGGCGGCGGGCAACTGGACGGCGGCAGGTACCTCCACTGTCGCCTGTGCATCAACGTCCGCGAGGTCTCCAACGCTCTCAAGGGCGTTCGCGAAGCTTTTCGCGTCCTGGTAGCGGTCCGCGGGGCGCGGTGCAAGGGCGCGTAACACTACCGCATCGAGTGCAGCGGGCACCTGAGCATTGACCGCCGAAGGGTGGGGCGGCGAGGCGCCGTAGGGAGAATCGCCATCCGGCACTGATACATCTGGAGGCGCGTCTGTGAGAAGTTCATACATGATCGCCCCGAGAGCGTAGACATCCGAACGCGCGTCGGGATCTTCTCCGCGTCGCTGTTCCGGCGCGACATAGGGCTGGTGATATTTGGCGATGTCGTTCTCAGCCTGACGAGGCTGCTGCACCCGAAACACCGCGAGGATCGGCGTGTTGGTCTCGGTCAGCAGGACATGCTCCGGGCGCAGGTCGCCGTAGATGATGTCTTGCCTATGCAGGGTGGCGAGCGCCTCGGCCAGGCGAGCGCCGATGATGATGGCGTCGCTGACTGATGGCTGTCCCTGTCGCGTCAACTGCTCACGCAGTGATCCTCGGAAGAGCGGCTGCACGGCGAAGTGCATGCCTCGGTCCTCGATTACCGATGAGACGGGGGCGAGGCTGGGGTGGCGCAGCGCGCTGATACGCTCCACATCCGCGCGAAAACGCTCGACCTCGCCCGGCATGGAGGCGGCCACTGGATCGAGCAGTTTGAGGACAAACTGTTGCCCGGTCAGAGTTGTGGCCTGGTACAGAGTCGTAGACCCAGAGGAGTCTAGCAGGTGCGCAATGCGATAGCCGGAAAGCGTCTCGCCGATCAGCGCAGTGGCATCCTCGGCTGACACATGCACACCCTCCCACATGCCCGCGGTCATGCGGAAGCGCTCGCCGTCCTTCGGCGTTACCAGGGCGAACCTGGCTCAGTCGCACACTATTGTAAGTGCGGAACACTGGTTGGTCAACGCATATTACCAATGAATTGGGTACGGAGGTCACCAGCACGGTAGCAACACATCCGTTAGGTTCAAATGGTGGACGGGCGCGGCACCATCGGACTAGGACGGCGTGCTCACTCCGCCGCGGGACGTGAGACGCATAGCCAACACGCGCACGATTATCACAGCAACCAATGAGCATAAGAGCGCCGCGGCACCTCCGGCGCCCACCAGGAACTCAAGACTGGTCTCGCGATCTTCGATTAACTTGAGCGAGCGACCCGCTACGACATAGCCGCTCGCATAGGGCACGACCGCGATGGCGCTCCGTACCCCTGGAGCGGGCGTCCAGGTGATCAGGTCCATGCCGGTGCGACGTGCGACGTCGAAGACGCCCGACGGTGGCACGAGCGCATTGCCGTTTACCGTTGCGGAGGCGGCGAGGATCTGCTTGTTCGAGTCGAAGATGACGACATATGGCGCATAACTCCGTGCGATGTCGATCTGCGGCGGCACGGCTACCAGGCTCTGCGGTGTGGCACCCGCGCTGAGGGCATTGGCGGCATCCGTAGCCATCTGAATCTGCGGATCGTTTGCCGAACTGCGTTCTACCTGTTGCACGGCGGCGTAGATCGTAACTGTCAACACCACAGTGACGACCGCCAGCGGAAGCCACGCCAGGAGTGTCTCTACAAGGAGGGTTTGCAGGAGGTGTCCCCTGTTTCGCATCGTGCGCTCCATTCATGCTCAGAGCGACTACCAACTGACCGTCGTAGTGCTTCCTCAGTGTAGCAGCGATATGGAGGGGGGTCTCGCACACACGTCCAACGCACGCAACACCCAAGTCGACGCGGGGCATCGCCACGATGGTCAGGCGCGTTCTCCTCTTGAAGGAGTGGGACGACTAGCCCTTTAAGCGCTGCTCACGGACGGGGTAAAGACGATACTGCGGTGCCATAACTAGCGTGGGTTGACGCTCAGGATATGTCCTCATCGCGCCCAGGAACGTCCGTAACGTGCGGGGAGCCCTTTGGGAGGCGATGCGCCGTGCACCACAGTCAGTACACCTGTGAAGACCGCCGCCGTCGTACGATCGGTAGTGGGATGCAGGCGCGTAAGGAGACGTCGAGCGGCGATGATGCGGGTCTCGGTCATCGAGATCGGCCCTTGGAGTCGCGGCATGCTGGCGACAATGGGAGGCTTCAGATATCCAGTGGTGCCCTGCGAGGTAGCGTGGGAAATCGCCGCAAGAGGCGGCATAGAGAGGGTTAGCTATCTCTCAGGCGAGCAGTATAGGGATGTTGGCTAGCCTCAAATGGCGTGTTTCAAGTAGACCGCCTCAGGTTATGTCGGACGGCGGAGGACATAGAGGCGCACGCCGGGGGAATGCCATAGGGACGGGCCGCATCATCGCAATTACGGCAGGCTGAGTGTTCGGTGAGGGAGGGCATCGTGAGCACCACGATAAGCGACACACTGCCATTTGCCTTCGCCATCGCCATCAGCCCGCTTCCGATCATCGCCGTGATCCTGATCTTGCTGTCCCGCCGACCGCGGAGTAACGGCCTAGCATTCATCCTTGGATGGATTCTTGGGCTGGCAATTGCCGAAGTGATCGTGCTGGCGTTGGTAGACCTCGTCAATCTGACGCCAGGGGGGGACATGAAGCCGATCTTCGCGAGCCTGAGGCTGGTAATCGGCGCGTCGTTGATCGTTCTAGGCATCCGACAGTGGCGACATCGACCCGGCCCAGGGGAACAGTCCAAAATGCCAGGCTGGATGCAGTCCATTGATGACTACACGCCGAGGCGAACCATGGCCCTCGCAGCGTTGCTCTCTTCCGCGGGAAATGTCGCGCTGATCCTCGCGGCAGCCGCGGCCATCGCTCGCGCCAAGCTGGATATCGGGCAGGAAGCAGCCGCGATTGGCGTCTTTGTTGCCATTGGCAGCCTGACAGTGGCTGCGGTGCTCATCTATCACCTCGTAGTGGGCGACTCGGCGTCAAAGATGCTGAATAGGTGGAGAGACTGGCTCCTGAAGAACAATGCGACGATCATGTCGATAGTGCTCGTCATAGCTGGTATCGTCTTGGCGAGTAAAGGAATCGGCGGCCTGAACCTCGGGGGCTAGCGCAGCACTCGCGAGCTCTGCACGAGTTTCCCAAGCCGAGGTACGTTGACAGCGATGCAGGTCGCGCACGGAGCTGGGAGCGTTCAATGCACCTCATCGCGACACGTTGAGGTGGAGCGGTTGGAGGAAAGGTGGAGTGGACAGTCTGGCGACGGTGCTGTGGCGGTCGGCGGTTTAATGTTTTGTCTGGTGAACTCTGGAGTAGGGGCCCGACTTCGCGACGAGGATGACCCTCCATGTGCCGGTTCCCGGCAGCGGAGTCGCCGAGAAGACTTCGGTCGATGAAGTCTCCGCCGCTAAAAGCGTTTGTGCGAGCACTGCCGTCAGGACGGGCTCCATGACGACGAAACCAGCACACATTTCAGGTGGTACGTTCCCGCGCAGGTCATCTCCACTCTGCAATTCCATGCGATCCCTCCCCCGGTGCATCTCTTCGCACCCTCGAATCTTCACGCGACTGTACGACTTCGATAGACGTGGGCTCCGCAGGTTCGGTGCACCGCAGCTCCAAGGGAACAAGGTCGTGGACACCGGCCTCCAACTGACCGCAGGTCTCGGCATGACGACAAAGCTCGAAAACCTCGTGCTGTACGTGTCGAGTGCATCGGAATTTCGGTGTCCGGCGCGGGTAGCTCAACTTGGCTGCAGCGTAAAGCCAGCGGCACTGCTGCAACGGCGAACTGGCACAGCGCTAGATTTCGCGGTACGAGCATGCCGCCACTCTGCCCGACGAATACTCGACGAGCACTCGGTAGGTGGCACGCTGGCCCCGCTTGCAGTCAACGCCCGTCAGATAGACATACCATTGCCAGGTTGGCCGATCGAGATAGGTAGGCGCTAGGAACACGTCCCCGCGATGTTGCGACGGGACCGGCTTCACCGTGCATTCGTCGGGATGTGCGTCCACGAAGTCGAGCGCAATGAGCGCGGCGCGGATGATCTCCTCCCTGGCGATGGCCCGCTGATGTCCAACGCTCATGTGTCTTTCCTCCTTGCGCCTGGTAACAGGCCGACTGGCGAACGATGTCCCTCGAATGCCGGAGAATTCGCAACCTGGTTGCGTCATCGCGCATGTGGCTGGGCCAGGCGCCACTTTCGAAGTGCTCGCGCTTTTTCGTGTGAGCCCGCCAACGGGAACACGCGCCCTCTATTACTCATGCTCCTTCGGCGGGGCTCGGTGGGTCCGTCGTCCGGTTCAGCACCTTGCCAGTGGGAGATCTCTCTGGCCCGAGGATCCCCTGTGCGGCACGGAGGGCGGCGTCGTCGCCACCAGGTCCACGAAGGAGGTAGGCGAGCCCGACGGCGACCAGCGCGCCAAGAATTGGCCCCACGAGATACACCCAATAGTGGGCGAAGTCGCCAAGCACGAGGTCTGGGCCGAACGACCGCGCTGGATTCATCGAGGCGCCGCTGATCGGGCTCGACCACAGTCCGGCCAGAATGATGTAAGAGCCGACGGCGAGCGCGGCGAGGGGGCCGACGTTCTGCGCCCTCGATGCGGTCCCCAGGATGGTGCTCACCAGGCCGACAGTGAGTAGTAGCTCAAGCAGCATAGCTTGGAGGTCGCTGATGCCGGGTCCGGGTTCCGTGGCGCCGAGCATGCCGATTCTGCCGAAAAGCGCCATAAGCACCAGGCACGCGAGGGCGGATCCCACCAATTGCGCGGCGATGTACCCCGGCACGCGCCGCCAGGGGAAGTCACCTCGCGCGGCGAACGCGACGCTCACCGCGGGGTTGAGGTGCGCTCCCGACACCGCGCCCATGAAGAGGATGATGACAAGGACCATTAGGCCCGGAGCTGCCACCGCCGCACCCCGACCGATGGCACCATGGCTGTAGGCGTCGACCACGGCGGCGCCGGCCCCAGCGAGCACGAGGAGGAAGGTACCGAATGTCTCCGAGGACAAGCGCCGCCATGCGTGGCGCGGGTCGTCAAACTCGCGGAGCCCGGGAGTCTCGATAGGCGGCCTGGAGGTCAGTAAGCCACCCATCGAAGCTGCGCTCGGACGCTCGTGGCTGCTTGCGCGATCATCCTCACGTGCCACGTGCCTTCCCTCTCCATAGTGAGCGAGCATCGCCTGGCATCCGCCCACCGGCTACGGGAACAGGCGCGTACCACCGGGACTCACGCGGCGGCATCACCATCTGGCCCTACCTTCGCTCGCCCTCAGCCCGTACCTGCCCTCAAGCCCTCCACGCTACCGACGATACGCGGGGAGAGCGCCGCGACGCACCCAGCCTAGGGTGAGGTTTGCGGGCGAGTCGCCGTCCGCCAAAAAGGGAGCAAGTGCACTAGCCCCACCGTATAGGGTGGCCCTCGCCACTACGGAGGAGCCGGGTGTAGCCCGGCGGTGCACGATCCCCTATGCAAATGAAGAGAATGTTGCCCGGCGTTTGCTTCGCCATCTCGAGACGAGATGCGCTCCCCAAAGGGCGAGGCCCGTCACCCCTCATGCAGTCAGCGAACTGCCAACCTCGCAGACCCATTCCGCGGACGGGGTGAATTCGTCGCACCCATGCACATAGTACTCGAGTCGGCAATCTCTTATCCGCAAGAAAGTATCCGCAAGAAAGGACGATGGTATGTCAGAGGCCATACAGCCAATGAACATGAACACTGGCTCGAGCGCTCACCGCCCAGCACCGTCGACTCCCGCGGTCGTCGAGCGTCCTGGCCTAGTCACCTTCGCAGCGATGATGATGTTCTTGCTCGGAGGTTTCCAGCTCGTTTTCGCCGTGGTTGAATTCTGGAATGCCGTGTGGTTCGCCGGCACGGTCTATGGCGACTTTAGTGGTCGCCTCTGGCTCTGGGGCATCGTCGACGTGATCTTGGCGTTCGTGGCGATCTATGCAGGCGCGGATCTGTTGCGTGGGGGCTCGTTCGGGCGGATTGTGGGCTTGGCCGTCGCCGGGGTCAGCGCCGTACGCTGGTTTTTCTACATCCCGGCCGAGCCGTGGACGTCGGTGGTGATCATTGCCCTCGACGTGCTCATCATTTACGGGCTCGTCGCCCACTCCGAATATTTCGACCAACAAGCGCTGATTGAGTAGCCGCTGGCTACCGTTAGTCAGTTGGATGATAAGTCTACGCGCACCACAGTGTGGTTCGACGCATGGATGTTTCTGCGAAAGGAGCTTGCAATGAGCCAGAATGGCGACACCCAACCTGATCACATCGAGGCCATGTTCGTGCAGATGGCCAGCGCTCTCACCAGCGACGAGGGCACCGTGACGCTACACGGCATCGGGCCGGCCACGCTCTTCTTCGCCGACCGCCCGGACCGAGTCGTGGGCCACGTCGGCACTCCGAAATTTGTCAGCCAGTGGGGCGAGGGCGAGAATAGTTTTGCTGACGATCCACCTAACGCGGTGTTCACGTTCATAGAGGCTGGGGATGTGGTTCCTGAGGAGGCGACAGTGGTCTTGCGCGAGCCGCGAGAGGCAGGGGACGCGCTCACCTATAGCATCGAGTTGCTCGAAGGCTCGCTCCCTGCCAAGGCGGGAGCCTGCTCGCTCTTTATAGACCCGGTTGGCAGGCCACTGTCGCCAGTTTCGGTTATGGGTGTGCGTCGGCGCCAGCGACGCCGCGGAGGGCGCCTAAGGCCTGCGGTCCATCGTACCACGGGGGAGCGTGAGGGGGGCTACGGGGCGAGCCATGCCGAGCCATGCAAGGAGCGCGACGAGATGGCATGAACAGAACCGTGGGAGATGAGTGAGGTGGAGTGAGTGCAGGCGGACGTGACGCGGAAGTGAGTGTGGTGGAGTGAGTGTGGTGGGGTGAGTGCAGACGGAGTTGTTGCTTGCGGCAAGGAAGCCACGTCCGCAGGGCAACTGACCGTCGTGCGCGATTGGGGACTCGGCGATGGTCTGATATCGTATGCGCGGCTGGGACCGGGACGGGCACTTTGTGCGGTTGCGGGTGGCTTTTGTGGTTCCGCGATAAGTCCTTGAGCCCGTCAAGTCCCCCCAGCTCGAAGCGCACCGCTTCTTTTGCGAGGATTGCCGCACTATCGTCACAGACGAAGCTTCGTAGTACACGTCAACCGGACTCAGAATCCCGCACGTCATTGGACACTCTCATTGTCGCACCAAACTGCCGATGCTGCCTGTTTATCTGCGGCAATCTTCGACATCTATTGAATTCAACTCGAGAACGTGTATGATGCGAGGTGCAGATCACCTGTCTCGTTACTGGTTCAACAGTCATCGACGTGCACCGAACAGGCCGCACGAGGTAGTTGGACGGTTTCATGGAACACATTGCGGCGATTCAGTGTCTGATCGTTGGTTCGCTTTTCGCGTGGTCGGGCTCGTGGAAGGTATTTTCGCCGCGAGCCAGAACGCTGGCAGAGCAATCAGCGCTTGGCAAGCTGTTGCCGAATCGGCGACTCGTTGGCATCGCACACTTCACCGTGGGGATAGGTGAGATCGCGCTTGCCGGGGCGCTGCTCGCAGTACCACCCGCGCGCTGGTGGGCGATACGCACGGCGACCGTTTTTGCGGTGGGATTCCTCGTCTACCTCGGACTTGCGTGGCGCATCGCGCCAGATCGACCATGCGCCTGCATGGGTGGCCGCGCGACGAAGATATCGCGGCGATCACTGGCACGGGCCGCGGCGTTGCTTATCATCACGCTCGTTGGCTGGTCTGCACCAGAGTTCTGGGTCGCCGCGATCCTCGCAGCTCCCCTCGTGATCATCGTCATCGCCGGGGAAATGGCCGGGCTCTGGCTGCTCTCTCCCGAATTTAACCGGGTCGGACCCCGATATGGCAGGAGGCTGGCAGCCATGCTGAGCAGGTCGACACGCTACCTGCTGGATCCTGGCTGTTCGCGCATGCCATTGGACTGGGAACAGGTAGAACGGGATTTGCGCGGCACGTTCGTCTTCGGTCAAGTTGCTCCGCATCTGGACCGTCGGACGGATGCGTGGAGCGAAGGCTGCTGGCGCTTCATCACCTTCGGCGCGCACTACCAGGATCGCCAGGCCACCGCCGTGTTCGCCGTTCCTGCCATATTCGACGCGGAGGCGATATCCGCATCCCTCGTCGACGATGAGGACGGAGCCGTCATGGTGCGACTCGGCTCGGCGCATTCACGCATACCTGCCGCACCCGAGGCCGTGAACTCGTAGGTAGCCTGCCGCACCTCATGCCGAGTGCACCGCACCGCGGAGCGTTTGGTAGCCCCACCTTGCCCAGGCTGGAGGCCCCCAATGGAGCGCCCCGCCGAGGAAGGCGAGCCGTTGACGCGGACCACTAAGCGCCAGAAGGTACCGGAGAAGCGATGAAGGGCTATATTGGTGGTCCTGCGCGGAGTGCCACCCCTTGCGCTCTTGCGGCGACTCCGCTGCACGGATGAGATCGTCGAGCACGTTGTCGGGCACCTCTGTACCAAGCAAACGCTTGGCGCGAGCGAGCGCGACTGCTGTAGGCAACGCCAGCCCAGACGAGATCGTTTCCGAGACGAACACATCCCAACGCCAGGGTGCTTCTTTTCGCTGCACGTCCGCGGGCGATGGCAGCAACTCGGCGATGTCTACAAGCCAGATGAGGCGTTGCGCCTGGTGTTGTGCCGCGTAGTGGAAGCAGAGATAGCGCAGCTCGTCGTAGGGGTGCAGATGCTGGACGACGCGATCTTTGATACGTAAGTCATGCAGGCGACCCCATATGTCGGTAGCCTCGAGACGTCGGGCGTAGGGCGGCAGTCCCGTGAGCGACCAGTGGATCTCTACCATGTGGCCGTCGGCTCGCTCGAAACCTAGTGCACGGTTCCGAAGGGACTGGAAGGCGAGCGGGTGCGCCATCCCCGGAATCGGGCGAAAGCCCAGCTTCGCCAGCACCGTCGCGCTCGCCTCGATGTCGGACCAACTGACGAGGAGGTCGATATCGCCCATGGGGCGATGCGCGATCTCGCGGTAACAACGCAACGCGAGCGCCACACCTTTGACGCAGGCCGCCCGTACACCTTGCTCCGCAAGGGCCTCTAGGAGGGCGAGCGTGCCGTTGCGCATCTTCAAGTTCGTCACAAGGGTGCCGCGATAGACACTCGAAAACGTCTCGCGGATGCGATCTGGCATGATAGGCAGCAGGCCAGCCGCTGCAGCGTGCGCGTAGGTCAGGCACTCCATGCGCTCAACCAGCGCGTTGCCTAGCACCTCGTTCCAGTCACGCTCATCGAGTTCTAAGCCTCTGCGGTGTAAAGCCTCGAGTGTCGGCGGATCGAGCGATGCGTGTCCGCAGGC
>CAWAWP010000006.1:0-94658 GCA_963785845.1 uncultured Chloroflexia bacterium
CGGCTCGCGCTACGCTGGATGCCAGCATCCGGTCAACGAGAGACGTCTCAATGGATGGAAATCTGATAGGTAGGGAGACTGGTATGCTCCCTACCTATGGTGAGTCACAATGAGCCTGCGTGGGACTCACCAGTTCGTTGGATATGGTTATACGCCCAAAGGACATTGACGATCAGCCATACGCCTTCAGAGCACGCCAGATGCAGGTACTCCACGTAGTCATAGGACTCCACCCTGACACAGGCTATCTCGCCGCTATAGGCATCCAGGACGGAGATGTCGTAGTAGCGCTGGTCTGCAGATGCGTCCTCAGTGCCACCACCCTCCTCTGTCTTGGCCACCATTTGCTGTTGGCTCAGGTGCGAGAAACGTGTGGCACCCGTTTGCGGATCCGCACGAGCGCATGCTTCGCTAACTCCGAATGTAGACATCGCCGCATGCGCTGTGCGTCGCCTTCATACCAGCCTTGTATGTAATCCAGCACAACCTGGCGAATCGCTTCGAGATCGTCGGCAGGCTGTTCCTCAGCCGTTCTAGTTGTTTGCTGTGCCATTGCGCGTTGCTCCCTTCTTGTGCCCGTGCAGCTATTCAGATCATCTCGGCGATGAGCGCTGCCGCGCGGGACGCTCATCGGTCTCGACTGGACGGTATTGAACAGGGCGACCAATCTCTTCAGCAATGGCTGAGGCGATCACCTCGGGCGTCGCCGTCGCAAAATCCATGCAGCGTCCCGCTTTGTAGCGGTAAGGCGATGGCGTACATGGAAGTTTTGCTCGAAGTGATGGCGCAGCGGGAAGTACAAAAACCGACGCCGATTCGCTGTCAACTCCATGCTCGTGGTCAGACCGCCCTGCACCACAGCGAGGTCACAGGCCGCGAGGTGACGATACAGCCCGTCAACATAGGCGCGCACCTCGAATCCCTCGGCGTTGGGCAGCGAGGCTAGATCGATAGCGGGCCAGTCACCACAATCATGCGCAGCGCTGGCGCACGACGCTTGGCCTCTGGATACGCAGCCATGATGCGCTGCAATAACGGCCTGCCGACCCAGACTCGCCGACGTGACAATGCACACCTGTTCATGGGGGCGGTAGCCAACTCGTGGCGTAGCGCCTCGCGGTCGGCAAACTCGCCCGGGTCGAAGCCAGTGATGTAGCCACTGAAGTCGTAGTGCGTCTCAGTCCAGGGACGGATCGCGGCAGATCCTGCCAAACGTATCCGGCACAATATCCTCGGGGTTGCCTACCAAGATGGCGCGGTCGCGCAGGCGCGGGTAGCGCTCGATATGCTCGATCATCTCGGCGTTGTAGTCTGCGGTGAGGAATTGCTCGTGTTCACCACCGTCCTCCATCGGGAGGTAGCCCACGAAGTCGGTCATCCAGACGTAGGCCGTGCGCTTCTCCTCGGGATTTTCGTGGAGGAAGTGGTCCACCTCCCACGCTTCGTCGCCGATCACCAGGTCGTACAGTGTCTCATCAAGCACGTCGTGGAAGAGCATATAGTTTGCCACCAGAATCTCGTCCATTCGCCGCAACGCCTGGAAGGCATGGAGATCGTGCTCGGCGGATTCACTCTCGATGTGCTGTGACTCATTGGCCAGAAATGCGCTCGCCGGGTGGATACGCTCACCACGCGCCTTGAGCACTCGCGTAACAGGATCCTGCGCCAGCCAGTCTATTTCCAGGTCAGGGCGTAGTTTGCGCAACTCAGTGGCGATAGCCACATCGCGCTGCGCATGGCCCAGGCCTATAGGTGATGAGATGTAGAGAGCGCGTTTTTTGCGGTTATGGCCGCGTGTCCATATCAAGCTACGTGACGTCTTTGGCCGCGCCGCGTGCCCCCCAACGGTTGTGCATGTCTGTTCTACAAACTCGCGCAGCAGCAGGTTCACCTTCACTGGGTCGCGCGCGAGCGGGATATGCCCACTGCCCTCAATCGTCGACGAACGATCCGCGAGTTAAGTTGGCCAATGCAGACCCACGCTGGTGCGGAGAGATGGCATCCTGGTCACCGTGGATTGCAAGCACAGGACATTTCAACCGCCTGGCCAGTTCCGCCGCCGTCGCCTGATCCTGGATCCTTCCCGGTGCCGCCGCCGTTGCGAGAAGCACCTCCGGCGTCGTCTCAAGCCCCCAGCTCACAGCGTCCTCAATTTGTTTCGTGGAGTGCGGCTCGGTGAAGCACTGGGAGAAGAAGTGCTCTAGAAATCCGCGATAGTCCTTCAGCCAGTAGTGGCGATTGTATTTCGCCCAGCCCTCGTCGGTATCGAGCACGTCATCAAACGAAAAGACCCTGCGTACAGGATGCTGCGGAGTAAGTGGGAGCGACGGGTCGATGAAGACAGCACCACTGGCCCTCTCGGGGTGCTCAGCAGCGAGCAGCAGCGCCCAAGCCGCTCCAGATGAGAGCGACACGACGACCGCCCGACGCGTCTCCGTTGCATCCAACACAGCCAGGGCATCGGCAGCAAATTCGTAGTCGGCGTATGCCTCGGCCGCAGTGGGGCGGCTTGACCGGCCGTTGCCGCGCCCATCAAATGTGATGACTCGGTAGTGTCGTGCGAGGTAGGGAACCTGCGCTTTCCAGACGCGCGAGTGAATGATCGACCAGGTCGGCAGCAGGAGGATGGCAGACTCACCAGTGCCGAATACCTCGTAGAAGATGCGCACACCGTCGCGCTCAATGTAGCCTTCGTGGTCAGGGTAGCGTGCTCTCATAAGCGCCGTCCTTTCTGCCATTCTTGGCATTCTCCTGAGAGACGAGCCAGCGATTAATCATCGCGAGTAGCTCACCGTGCCCTTCGGTGGTGCCACCCAGACGTTCGAGCATGATGCCCTCATTGAATGTCGCCACCAGCGTGACCAGCGCATCGACCGGGTAAGTTTCAGGATCGAGGCTGTACTCTTCCGCGGCTCGCGTGAAGGCTTCGGTCAAGACCGCGCGCCACTTGCCCAGGACCTGCGCCACACGCTGACGCAGCTCAGGCTGATTCCAGGCAAGCGCCTGAAGCTCGAACCAGATCTTCTGGTAGCCACTTTCGCGGTCCTGGTCCAGGAAGCTCATCGCTGTACGCCATTTCTCGATAAACGGCACGTCGGCCGCATACATTGCGCGCTGGCGCTCAATCAGTCGCTCGGTATAGCGTTCGAGAACGCGCACAAACAATTGCTCCATCGAGCCGAAGTAGTAGTGAATCAGCCCGTGATTCGCGCCTGCCTCCTCTGCCAACCCTCGTGTGGTGATATTGGGGTAGCCCACTTCGATGAGTAACCGCTCGGCAGCGTCGAGGAACGCATCAACTGTATCGTTCTGGGCAAGTGGTCGGGTCATATTTCTGGCTGCTCCTCTGCAGATGTCTCAGTTGTGGGTTCTGCCTTGGGCCAACTTGCCCGTAAGGGTATCCTCTCAGCTTCCCGGCTGAATAATCGTCTTGAGCACCTATCGGGTGTGCAGGCTACGCTGGGACATGGTACCAAGCGTGAGGCACACGCACCGCCACAATCTCTCCCTGAGCACATGCTTCTTCCCCAGAGGAAAGTGTGCACGTAAGTCGCGTCTTTCTGTCGGTCATCTCGATAACCTTGGCTCTCAACACAACTGGAGCCTTGATCGGCGTTGGGCGCAGATAGGTTACCTGCAAGGAGCCAGTCACATAGAGCGGCAGATCTGCTTTCATCGGACTTCCTTCCGCCCGAGAGGCCGCAGCCGCAGCGGTACAGACACAATGGCAGTCGATGAGCACAGCGATAATGCCACCATTGAGTACGTGCTGCGGTCCAGCCATAAAGTATGGCCCTGGCTCCCATGTGCAGATCGCCTCGTCACTGTCATCCAACCAATAGCTCTTGATGTGAAGTCCATGCATATTGCGCGGCCCGCGCCCCCAACAATAGTTGTCACGGAAAGAGTCTTGAAGAGCCGGTTTGTCGCGCACTGACTTCACTCCTTGCATATCTGGGGTTGGCAATCACCTAGGCGTTACTTTGGCGTCGCCATGAGATGTGTGTTAGCCAATTGGATTAGTCAAATGACTAACATACTCAAAGCCGATTGTCAAGAACGCGTGCCAAAGCTTACGGGAAGGAAAGCGGTGATCACAAAATTGCGAGCATGCCAAAGGCCTCGCCAATTGAAGTAAAATGTCCACCTGCTTGCTTGTGCCATGATACTAGTCTGAAAGCTCGTGCAAGACCGGAATGTAGGCTCTCTGGCATGGAGAGCCACGCCTACTTCACCGAGCTCTCGCAGGCGGAGTGGCGCATTTTGGAGCCGCTCGTCCCGCCCGACAGGTCGGAAGCATACGGGTGGCTGTCCATGCCACACAGCCTACGCTGCCCCGGAAATCCCCGAATCCTTACCGTTTCAAGACGCCATCTCATGCCATCGTTACCATCGAACCGGGCATTTACCTCGAAGGTTGGGGCGGCGTCCGCCTCGAAGACATGGCGCTCGTCCGCGCCGACGGCATTGACCTGCTCACCGACCGCAATCCTGCGCAGATCCTGCAAGCGCCCACGGCGTGACCACGCGAACTGACCTACACACGAGGGGCAAGACCCTCCCCGCCCCTCGTGTGCCTCGTCCCATGATGTTGGCTCGCGCTACCACGCTGATGATATCGCTTTCGTCGACGCGACCATGCGAGCCACCAGAACTCACCCCGGCGGAATCTCCCAATTGGAGAGCTAACGCTATGGGCGCTTCCACCGGGCCGAGCGCGGCCTACGTGTAACGCGCGTTGCCGCCCGGCAGCACGCGGTTACGCCGCTGCCCAAAGAAAAGATAGATGAACGGTCCAATGAACCACACGACCCACACGAGCACGAGCCAGAGCGTCTTCTGGATGATCGTGTAGTCATCTTCGAGGATCATCAGCGTCAAGATAATGTGCCCCACAATTGGCACGAAGATAGTAACCAACGCGACACACCCCGTCGTCGCGCAGCCGCGATCACTGCGATTCGTAGCCACTGGTAACTCCTCATAGCGTGGGCACGCGGCGCCATCTCAAAGCGCGCGGCCGGTGCGAATGATGAGCAAGACCCACGCCAATCTTTGCTCATGCATTCTACGCAGCAGCCTTCTGAAGGTTGGCTGGCAGCCGTCGACCGCCACTCAACCGCCGAACGCGAAAGAATTGAGCATCGGCTGATAGACGAGTGTATTGGTCGCCGCGTAGCTCGCCACCGGAGACGAGAACTCGATGACGTAGATTTCCCCCTCACGCAGCGTCGCCAGCACCACATAGTAGCGCACCGCGCCGTCCTGTCCCGTAGCCTGCCCGGCGCGCCGCTCCCAGGTCGTCCCCGCGAACACCTGCCCAGGCTGCGTGGTCAGGCCCAGCGGCGCCGCCAGTGCGTCGGCAGCCGTGGCCGCGCTATCGCTCGCGCCCGCGGTGCTCACCGTCACCATCGCCGAACTGGTTCCGGTCGCATCCGAGAGCGCCACGCCACCCGAAGTCGCGCTGATCTGCCAGAGTGTCGGCCGCTGAAAGTGAAAGCGGTGCGCAGGATCGCTGTACAACGTCTGCTGCGACACATTCGGGCTCGCCGTCACCAAACGCAGCACGTAGGCCGCACCGCCGAACGCCCCCAGCACCAGGATGCAGGCGAGGAGCAATACCGGCCACAGCGGACGCTTCCGCTTCCGCGTCGCGCGCTCAAGTGGTCGCGACGGAGGCGCCGGCGCGATCGGCATCGAGGACGTCGCGACCGGCGCGGATGTCTGCCCGGCATCGGCCCCATCGTCCGGCTTGAGCCGCCGCAGCGCGGGCACCGGCTGCGTATTCGAGCGCGTCTCGCCAATCGGCGCGCCGCAGGTATAGCAGACCGTAGCCTCCGCCTCGTAGGGAGCGCCGCAGCGCAGGCAGGTGCCGCCCTCCATGCCGCCCCTCCCACTCCCTCAGTCACATGCCCGTTCCCACGCACTGCCGCGCCACCGCGCGGGTGCCTTCCTCCATTCTACACCTGAGCGATAGCGCCGCGCACGCCTGGCAGATCATCCCTCGGCGCGCTCAGTCCGCCCCATTTTTCGCGAGGTAGTCGCGATACGCCATCGCCTTGAAACCAAACTCGCGCTCCACCACGTCGAGCGAAGACGCCACGTTATCGAAATCGAAGAGTCCCAGCGCCGCCACGGTAATTGGCGGATTGCGCAGTGCAAGCTGCATCGCCGCCGCGCCCAGCGCCGCAATCGGCATCGGCCCCGGCACCTTGAGTTTCCGCTTCTTCAGCGCCGCCATCAGCAGATCGAGGATCTGCGCGTAGGTGTAGACCTCGGCGCCACCAACCTCAATCGTCCGCCCATCGTAGCGGCCCGGCTCTCTCGTCATCCGCACGAGGCACGACACCACATCCTCCACCCAAATCGGCTGGAACTTCAGCGAGCCATTGCCGATCATCGGCACCACCGGCAGAGGCGACCGAATCAAGTCGGCGAGCCCCGCGAAGAACGCCGATCCCGGCCCAAACTGCACCGATGCGCCCAGGATCGAATACGCCAGTCCGCTATTCCTCACCGCCTGGTCTGCGTCATAACGCCCCTGCATATAGCTTCCAGGCTTATCGGGCTTGGTACCTAGGCCGCCCATCACGACGATCCGCTCGACCCCGGCATCTTTCGCCGCTTCGACCAGATGCCGCGTGCCAAGCACGTTCGTCTGGTAATAGCTCACCCCCGCCCGCGGCTTGCGGTTCGCCGTGATGAACGCCCCGTGGATCACAGTCTCAACGCCAGCCACGGCGCGCGCCAACGAATCGATTCGCGTCGTATCGCCGACCACCACTTCAACACCGGCGACCGGCAGCACCCGCCGCGCGCGAGCCGCGTCGCGCACCAACGCCCGCACCGGCATCTCCTCATCCGCCATCCGCGCGATCAGGTGTCGCCCGACGAAGCCGTCGGCGCCCGTAACGAGTATCATGGTGCCCATCTTTTCTGACTCGCGGTCCTCACACATGCGTGCACGCGAGGTAGACGCCTACGCATTCTCAGTACAAACTGTAACCATCATGCACTGGCACACGCAAACTGTCGCGCGGCGACCGCGCCCCACAGCCGCCGCGCGCCGGCTAGGCGCTCTCCGCGTGCGCGACAAACAACTCTGGGTGCACAAGTCGCGCCAGGATTTCCAGGCTATCCACCAAACGTGGTCCTGGTCGGCTGAAATACGCCGTACCGTTCACTACATGCACCCGACCGCTCCGCGCGCATGGCAGCGCGTCATAGCCAGGCAGCGCCTCGAGGATCGGCAGATCCTGCCGCGTACGCTCCTCGTCGAAGCCACAGCACGAGATCACCATCACCTCCGGCTCGCAGGCGCGCACTTGTTCCCACTCGACACGCACCGACGGCTGATAGGAGCGCCCGACAGGGTCGAACCCGCCGGCGATCTCCACCAGCTCCGGATTCCAGTGGCCGCCACAAAACAACGGATCGATCCACTCCAGGAACGCTACGCTCGGTCGGCTCTGCGCCCGAGCCACCGTCTGCCGCACCCGCGCCACGCGCTGCTCCAGCGCAGCCACCACATCGCGCGCCGTCTGCTCCACGCCCAGCGCCTCGCCCACGCGCGTGATGTCCGCAAACACCTGGTCCAGGCTCATCGGCTCCAGGTTCAGCACGGTTGGGCGCCGAGGTAGCGACTTCACCGCGTCCAGCACCTCATCGTAGGCGACCGCGCAGACCTCGCAGAGTTGTTGCGTCAAGATCACGTCGGGCGCTAGCTCCGCGAGCAACTTTCGGTCGATAGAGTAGAGCGAATGCGCATCGGCCACCAATTGCGTGCGCACCTCACCGTCGATCTCCCCGCTTGGCATATTCGGCCGCAGCAAACTCCGCGTAATCTGCGGCTTTGCCAGCGCCTCGGGCGGATAATCGCACTCATGCGTCACGGCGACGAGCGCATCGCCGAGCCCCAACGCGCAGACGATCTCCGTGGCGCTTGGCAACAGCGAGACGATTCTCATTGCGCCCACCTCCGCTCACCGCGGCTCCTCCGCGACCTGCTGATGCTACTGGCTCGAAAGCACCAGCGGACGAGCCCATCGCATGACGCGCCGCGCTCGTGCCAACAAGTCCTCGGCAGTCTCGCCGCCCACAGCGTCATCAGCGTCCGCCGCCGGGTGCTCTTCCAGGTAGATGCTGGGATGATAGAGATTCAGTACCGCGAGATCGTCGACCAATTCTGGCGGGACCTCGGCCGTTCGTCCCAGCGCCACCAGATCATGATCGTACGGCGCGGGACTGTCGTGCCGCAGCACATACACCGCCTGCAAGACCTCTTCCGCCACCTGATTACAGAGATCGGCGCAGTTGAAGTGGTTGCCCGCCGCCTCCGCCAGCCCCGCGCTCGAGAGGTCCTGTGCGGCCTCGGCATAGCGGCCCAGCGCCTCATCCAGGCTCATCCGCGTCTCCCCCCGATCATGCCAGGGCAGCGTCAACGAGTTCAAATGCCAACGATTCCACTGCACGAATACACGAACGGCTCGTGACGGCCCTCGAGCGAACCTCATCAACAAGCATGCCCTCGCCTCCAGCGCGGAGAAGAGGGCACGTCTACAATCCGAACCTGTCGCGTACCTTACGCGACCAAATTAAATGCTGATGGAGCCTCATCTGTACCGTTCGCCGACTTGCTCTCGGCCCCCCTGCGTGCGGCATCCGCTGCAGCGGCAGTTCGCTCGGCGTTCGTCCTGCACTCCCAACACAGCGACTGCATCGAACGCGCGGTGGGCGCCTCGCGGTCGCCCCCAAGCCTCCACATCGCTGCGTTCGTCATCGGCTGTCCACACTGCTCACAGCGCATGGCAATTCTCCTTGAAGTCTCTACGCGAGCCGCAACTGGAGGCAGAGCGCGTCGTCGCACAGCCGCCATTGCTACGTGTAGATCCGGGGAATCGCCCCATCGCGCCGGGTCTGTTCGAAGTATACCACGCGCCGAATCGTCAAGTACGCGCCGTCGTTATTGCCGCTGCCAGCCGCTCCTGCTATCGTATTGCAAGAGCAGTGTGCGCGCGCCTGGCGTTTTCTTGCCGCCCTGGCCGCCGATCCCACGCGCCAGGAGCAGTCACATGTCCGTGGAAGATCAGTCTCACCCCTTGCAAAGCATAGACACCGAAGCGATCCAGGCCGCGGTTCGCGACATCATCACAGCGGTCGGCGAAGATCCCGAGCGCGAGGGGCTACAGCAAACGCCGCGGCGTGTCGCCGACATGTACGCCGAAATCTTCTCCGGCCTGACGCAGGATCCCGCCGACGTGCTGCGCGTCGGCTTCGAGGAGGGACATCAAGAGCTCGTATTGGTCAAAGATATCCCGTTCTACAGCATGTGCGAGCACCATTTCCTCCCATTCCACGGCGTCGGCCACGTCGGCTACATCCCCAACGGGCGCGTCGTCGGGCTCTCCAAGCTGGCCCGCGCCCTCGAAATCCTCGCCCGCCGCCCGCAGGTGCAAGAGCGCATGACCTCGCAGCTCGCCGACGTCATCATGTCCACGCTCGAGCCGCAGGGCGTCGCCGTCGTCATCAGGGCAGACCACCTCTGTATGCAGATGCGCGGCATCCGCAAACCGGGGAGCCAAACTGTCACCAGCGCCATGCGCGGCGTCTTTCAGCGCAGTGCACCCACCCGCGCCGAGTTTATGGCGCTCATCAAGGAGTAGGCGTCGAACCGCTCGCCGCGGTAACCGCTGCGCGCTGAGTCCCACGCAGCGGCACGATCTCGACGATAGCGTTGTAGTCGGGGATGCCCGCAGCCACGTCGCAGACGCGCCGGCGGATCAACGGATTGCACTCCGGCCAGAATGCCTGCACGTTGCGCGGCTTGATGGCATCGATGCGCACGCGACACTCCATGCTGGCGCCGTTGTCGCTGCGTACCTCGACGGCATCACCGTTGGCGACACCAAGCGCGGCGGCATCTTCGGCGGAGAGCAACAGCGCGTCGCGCACCGCGCCGGTGATGGGGTCCTTCTGCGCGTGAATCAGGCTGTTGAACTGCTTGCCGCGCCGCGTGGAAAGGATGAATCGTCCCTCGGGGAGCGCTAGCTCCGGCGGCGTCAGCGCAGTGAAATGGCCCTTGCCATCGGGCGTCGTAAACTTGCCGCCCACATACAGCATACGTCCGCCATACTGCACCTGATCGCCCGCCTTACGCAACCGCTCGATGCCCGCATACGACGGCACGGCCCGCGCGATCTCGCTCCGGATCGCCTGTGCGTCGGCGAAGAGGATCTGCTCGCGCCGCTCTGGGTAGACTCGTGCGGCCAGATCGGTGAAGACCTGCCACTCACTGCGCGCCTCGCCGATCCGCGGCCCCGCGATCTCCGGCGAGAAGATGATGCGCCGCTCCGTGCTCGTCTCAGTGCCACCCCCCGCCTGCTCGTACCGCGTCTGCGCTGGCAGCAACACCACCGTCTCGGCGGGATCCACGAGCATCTGGGTCGTCACGTAGATGTCCTGATGCACGCGCAGCGCGGGCTTGCCCAGTGCCTCGCGCACGTACTCCGGGTCGGGCAACACCTCGAGGAAATTGCCGCCACTGCAATAGAAGATGTCGAGTGCACCGTCATAGGCGGCATCGATCATCTCGACGGCGCGCAAGCCTTTCCACGCTGGCACCTCGAAGCCCCAGAGCGCGCTCATCTTCGCCGCGTTCTCCTCGTTCACGGCTACGCCACCAGGGAAATTGTTGGGTACCGCTCCGACCTCCGCACCGCCCTGAACGCCACTATGGCCGCGGATCGGCACCACCCCGCAATGCTCCTTGCCAAGCCATCCCTGCGAAAGCGCCAGATTGACGATCGCCTGAACGTTGTGGACGCCGAAGGTATGCTGCGTGATGCCCATGCTCCAGACGAAAATCCCCGTCCGCGCCGTGTGAATCGTCTCGGCGAACGCGCGCATGTCGTCGCGCGTCGCACCGCTGAGGCGCTCGAGCATCTCCCAATCTTGCGCGGCGAGGGACTGCGCAAGCTCGTCCCAACCCGTGGTGAAGGCGTCGATAAACGCATGATCTACCCAATCCTGCTCGATCAGGTACTTCAGCGTGCCGTTCAGGTACGCGATATCTCCGCCGGTGGCGATTTGGTGAAACTCGTCCATCAGCTTCGTGCCCATCACCGCGCTCTCGGGCACCGACGGCACCCAGTACCGCGCCAACCCCGGCTCGCGATACGGATTGATCACCGCCAGTTTCGCGCCCTGCTGCTTGGCGTAATAGAGATACTTCGTGGTGACGGGCTGATTATTGGCGACGTCGCTGCCAATGAAGACCAGCAGGTCCGTGCCGATCCAGTCCTTGTACGAAACAGATGACGCCCCCACGCCGAGCGTTGCCTTCAGTCCGACGGTGCTGGGAGAATGGCAGACGCGCGCCGCGTTATCGATGTTGTTGGTGCCGAGGAAGCGTGCGGCCTTCTGCGCGGCATAGTAGACCTCGTTGGTGAGTCCCCGCGACGTGAGGTAGAAGGCCAAGCGTTCTGGTGGCGTCTCGCGGATACGTCCCGCGATCAGATCGAGCGCCTCGTCCCAGGAAACGCGCGTAAAGCCAGGCTCGCCGCGATGTCGCACCATCGGATACGGCAGGCGTCCCAGATTGCGCAGCGCCTTGCTGGAGAGCGCCCGCAAACCATCGAGATCGTCGCGCAGCCGCTCCCAGGGCATCGCGCTCATCGTGTTCAATTTGAGCAAATTCAGGCGTATCGTGCAGAGATGGATGCCGCTCATCGTCCAGTCGCGCATACCCGTCGTGCCGAGCGCGCACCCGTCACAGCACCCCTTGGTGAGGATGCGCCAGGCATAAAGGGGATGTCGGCGATTCTCCCACGCAGTGTGCGCCATCTCGGTGAAGTGGTGTGGCTTCTGCTCGCCCGCACCGAACGGTTTCCAATCAGCCCATAGCTTGGGCATGATCCACGGCTTCGAGGTCTTCGCTCGCGTGGTCATCACCGTGCCTCCCACCGCGTCGTCTCAGTCGTCCGCGCATCATCGCGCCGCGTCATCCTCATTGTAGCGCGAGTCACCACTGATATCGCGGCGTTACGCCGAACACCGTACAGCCATCACGCAGTGAGCCTCGGCGGACCTACCCGCACCTAGTCGCCAAGACTCCGGCCGCTCGTCCACCCATCCCCGTGGCGCTAGTTGGCCCGCACGCCAGAGCGAGCGCGCCGAACCGCAAAGGCAGCTCTCCCGCACGCTGCGAGAACGTCTCTGCCGTCGCGTCGTCCGCCACTAGCCACCGCTCGTGTTCCGCTTGCCGCGCGCTGCGTTCCCTCGCAGCAGTGCCTCGTTGAGCGAACCGGTGCGATAGCCCTGCAGGTCGAGCGTCACATAGAGATATCCCGCCGCCCGCGCCGCCTGCACCACAGCCTCCCGCGTCGCCACGTCGAGGAGTCGCGCAAAGTCGTCGGGAGCGAGCTCTATCCGTGCCACGTCGTCATGGTGGCGCACCCGCACCTGCGCAAAACCCAGCCGCCGCAGCGCCCGCTCGGCCCGCCCGACGCGCGACAGCGCCTCCACCGTCACCGGCGTTCCGTAGGGAATGCGCGACGAATAACACGCCATCGCCGGTTTGTCCCATACCGGCACGCCGAGCCGCTGCGCCAGCGCGCGAATATCGGCCTTCCCGAGTCCCGCCTCGTCCAGCGGAGCGCGCACGCCACGCTCGCGCGCCGCGCGTTGCCCCGGGCGCCAATCGCCGCGGTCGTCCACGTTCATTCCATACGCGACATGCGCCAACCCTAAGCGCTCCGCAAGCGGCTCTAACACGTCGAAGAGCTCAGTCTTGCAAAAGTAGCAGCGATCGGCGGCATTCGTCACGTACCGTGGATCGTCGAGCTCATGCGTCTCCACACGCACCACGCGCGCGCCCAGCGCCTCCGCCGTACGCAGCGCCTCCGCCGTCTCCTCTTCGTCGTAGGCCGCCGAGGACGCCAGCGCGCCCACCGCACGCTCGCCGAGCGTCTCGGTCGCTACCCGCAGCAGCAACGCGCTATCGACGCCCCCGGAATACGCCACGAGCACCGATCCAAGCTCGCGCAGAATGTCGCGCAACCGCTCGTGCTTCATCGCCAGCGCATCATGTGGCGTGGCCGCGGGCAGGCGCGCGGCGCGATCCCGCGGAGTCGACGCGGTCCCTTGCGTCGCGCCCTGCGCCACGCGCTGCTCATCCTGCGCTACCCCATCAGCCGTCGATCCGCGCATTCCAGCTTCCTCATCCCCAGTTTTTCGGCACTTTGTCCCATTCCCGCACAAAGTGTACGCACCCTGAACGGGGCCAGTCAAACCGCTCGGAGTGCTATACTGGCCGGGCCGAACACCCGCACAGTTCCCATGAGGCCGCCCGTGTCTCCATCCCCACTCCCTGGCGTGCGCGACGCCACAGACGCACCGGAACGCCGCCCCACGCGGATAAACCTCCTCGACCTACCGGTTGACCGCATGACGCAAGCAGCGACACTCGCATGGATCGCCGCCGCTGTCGACCATCGGCGCACTGCGCTACGCCAAGGCGCGGACGCTCCCAGCGCGCGCCAGATCGTCACGCTGAACCCCGAAATCGTCATGGCCTCTCGCCGCGATCCCCAACTCCAGGCGGCTATCCGCGGCGCCGATCTCGTGGTCGCCGATGGCGTCGGCATCGTCCTCGCCGCGCGACTTCAGCGCTCGCCGCTCCCCATGCGTATCACTGGCGTCGACCTCCTCGGCGCCGTCACATCTGGCGCATGTCGCCGCGACCTCCGCATATTCCTGCTCGGCGCGGCTCCCGGCGTGGCGGCGCTCGCCGCCCAGCGCATCAGCGCCAGCAATCGTGGCGGCCCATTCATCGATTCGCTCTCAGGCTCGCCCGCCGCCGCCGATGCCGAGAGCGTGCTCGCCACCATACGAGCGGCAGAGCCAGACATCCTCTTCGTGAGTTTCGGCAGTCCCACGCAGGAGCTATGGATCGCTCAACATCTCCTCCAGCTCCCCGCTGCCGTCGCCATTGGCGTGGGCGGCGCGCTCGACGTCGCCGCCGGCGTCACGCCCCGTGCCCCACGTTGGATGCGCCGTGCTGGTCTTGAGTGGCTGTTCCGGCTAACGAGACAACCCTGGCGCTGGCGGCGTATGATGGCGTTGCCGCGATTCGCCCTACTCGTGTTCACACGGGTCATCGCCTCGCGGCTGAATCGTCTGCCGCCACGACGGGAGAAGTCGACGTGATTCGCATGGAGCGACCGAACGAGAAAACGCCCGTGTCCGACGAAGCAGATCAGCAAGTGGCCGGGGCGCTGCGGTCGCGCCTGCTGGAGACGATCGCCCGTTTCCAGGGGCAGCGCGTGCTCGTCGTCGGCGACATGGTAGCGGACGAATATCTCGTCGGCAGCCCCAGCCGCATCTCGCGCGAGGCGCCGGTGCTGATTCTCACCCACGGCGAACAATTCACCGTTCCGGGCGGCGCCACCAACCCCGCCGTCAACGCGCGCACCCTCGGCGCCGACGTCTTTCTGGCGGGCTTCGTCGGCGAGGATGATTCTGGCAAGCGTCTCCGCGCCAAGCTCGCCGAGTTTGGCGTCTCGATGCAAGGATTAGTCAGCGAGCCAGGGCGCCCTACCTCTACCAAGCTGCGCATCCTCGCTGGCGGCACACAGGTCGTCCAGCAGCAGATCGTGCGCCTCGACCGCATCGACTCCTCCTCCCTCGGCGACGACTGCATCCATGCGATCGTCGCCTATCTGAACGCTATCATTCCCACCGTCGACGCGCTGATCCTCTCCGATTACGAGAACGGCGTCATCAACCCCGCGATCATCGAGGCCTCGGTGCCGGTCGCCAGCGCGCTCGGCAAGATCGTCGTGGTCGATTCGCACGGCGACCTGGCGCGTTTCCAGGGCGTCACGGCGCTGACGCCCAATCAGCCCGAGGCCGAAGCGACGCTCGGCATGCGCATTACCGACACGCCGTCACTCGAACTAGCCGGCAAGCGCCTCCTCGCCGAGACGCAAGCCCAAGCGGTACTCATCACACGCGGTAGCGAAGGCATGAGCCTCTTCGAGCGCGATCAGCCCCCGATCCATATCCCCGCCTCCAACCTCACCGAAGTTGCCGACCCCACTGGCGCTGGCGACACCGTCGCGGCAACCTTCACGCTCGCGCTGGTCGCCGGCGCGTCGATGACCGAGGCCGCCATGCTCTCCAACATCGCCGCGGGCCTGGTAGTGCGCCGCTTCGGCTGCGCCTCGAACACTCCAGACGAGCTCACCGCCGCGGTCCGTTCGCTGGTCGGGGCCTAATCGCCATGGGTATGGTCCTCCCACGCGCGGCGCTCGAAGCGCTCGTCGCCGAGCGTCAGGCGCGCGGCGAACGTGCCGTTTGCACCAATGGCATCTTCGACCTCCTGCATCTCGGCCACGTCACCTATCTTCGGCAAGCCCGCGCCCTGGGCGACTTTCTTCTCGTCTGCCTCAACAGCGACGCCTCCACACAGCGGCTCAAGGGTCCAACGCGGCCCATCACGCCCCAGGCGGAACGCGCGGAAGTCCTGGCGGCGCTTGACTGCATTGACTATGTCACCATCTTCGGGGAGAATACGGCGGAGTCGCTGGTACGCGCGCTGCGACCGGCAATCTACGTCAAAGGCGCGGACTACGCCACTGGCGCGACAGACGCGATCTACCTCGCCCCTGGCGCGTTACGGCGCGTGCTCGAAGGCGACCCAACCACGCCTGCCGCACTCGTAGGCCTGGGCGAACGCCTCCCCGAAGCGCGCGTCGTCGCAGACTATGGTGGCGAGCTGGCTCTGCTGCCTTACCTTGCCGGACACTCAACCACTGAGTTGCTACAACGAATTGTGAGCCGATATGCCCCTGCGCCGGAAGCGAACGGACCTGAAGCGCGACCCCTCAAGCCAGGCATGGGCGGCGGACGCGGCAGAAGACGCTCCCCCCGAACCAATCCTACCGGCGCCGATCCCACTGACTGACACGCTCGCCCTTGAAGCTTCGCCCGATCTCGCCCTCACCTCGACGCTCAGTTTCGACTCCGCCGAGGCGCTCGCCGCAACCACAGAGCAGCAGGCCACGCATGGCGGTCAGCGCGATCACCGCATCGTCGCCACCGCGGGGATCATTGCTGTAGGGCAGCTGCTCAGCAGCGTCCTCGGCTTCGTACGCATCACCATCCTCAACGTCTTCTTCTACGGCAATGACAGCGGCGCCTTCGTCACCGCGCTGCGTCCCATCCAACAAGTCAGCGATCTCCTCGTTGGCGGCTCAGTCTCCGGCGCGTTGATCCCCACCTTCGTCGATCACTCCGCCCCCGATCAGAAGGCCGACCTGCGCCGCATCTACAGCACCATTGCCAACGTCGTCCTCATCGTCATGGCGCTCGCCGTGCTGGCGCTCTTCTTCATCGCGCCAGTGCTGATCCCCCTCTTGGCGCCCAATTATCCCCTCGCCGCGCAGCAACTGACCGTCCTGCTCCTGCGTATCGGAGCACTGGCCCTCTTCGGCCTCGGCCTCTATGCCGTAACCTCGGCGGTCCTCTACGCCACGCGCCAATCCGTCTATCCCGCCTTCGCCACCGGCGCACAGCACATCGGCGTCATCGCCGTCGGACTCATCACGCTCTTCGCCGCGGGCATCCAGTTGGGCCTCCCGCTCGATGCGCTGGTGCATGCGGGCGCGGTCTCCGACTCCGTCGCGCACGCACGCAACATCGGCGCTGGCGGCCTCGCTGCCGGTCTCGCGCTGGGCGCCCTCGGCGAGTTCCTGCTCTGTCTGCCTGGCCTGCGTCGCATCGGCGCCGTCTGGCAGCCCGTCCTTGACCTGCACCACCCCGCCGTGCGCCAGATCTTCAAGCTCTACATCCCCATCGCCGCTGGCCTGGTGATCAGCGTGCTCTACCAAAACCTCGACCTCAGCCTCGTAGGGCGCACCCCCGGCGGCGCGGTAAACAACGTCACCGCGCTGCAAAGCGGTACCGTCCTGGTCCAGTTCCCCGTCGGCCTTGTCGCCGCCGCCCTCACCTTCGCCGTCCTGCCTGCCCTCACCTCAGCCGCCTCCGCCAATGACCTCACCGCCTTCAAGCGCACGCTCCGCATGGGCCTCCGCTTGGGACTGCTCCTGATGGTCCCTGCCGCTGTAGGCGTGATCATGCTACGTGTCCCCATCGTTGCCCTGCTCTTCCAGCATGGTACCTGCGACCACGGCTGCACCGTCCGCAACGCCCTCGCCGTACAGAACTACGGCTACGAATTGCCCTTCATCGCCGCCGATCAACTGCTGATCGCCGCCTTCTACGCCCGGAAAAACACCCTCATCCCCACCATCGTTGGCGTCGTCTCCATCCTCGCCTATGTCGCCGTCGCCGTACCCTTCGTAGACAGCATCGGCATGCCCGCCCTCGCC
This sequence comes from uncultured Chloroflexia bacterium, assembly GCA_963785845.1. Taxonomy (GTDB): domain Bacteria; phylum Chloroflexota; class Ktedonobacteria; order Ktedonobacterales; family JADMIN01; genus CAWAWP01. The sequence continues at coordinate 17,391 of CAWAWP010000006.1, forward strand.
TTCGGCGACACCGCCAAGAATTCCAGTCACGCCATCATGCTCTTCATCCTGCTTACCCTCGCCATTGGCAACCTCGGCTTCCGCGATCTCGCCTCCGGTGTCGGCCGCATCCTGCTCGCCGGCGCCGCCATGACCCTCACCTGCTGGGCACTACTCCAGTCTTTGCCCCAGCTCGCACCCACCATTTTCGACCCCAACACCACCCGCGGCAACGCCCTCCTCTTCCTCATTCCAGGCATCATCGGCTCCATCGTTTATTTCACGCTCGTCGCCATCCTGCGCCTCGAAGAAGCTCGCCTCCTCGGTGGCCTCCTCCGCGGACGTCTGCGCCGCTCCCGCTGAGCGTTGTCACCCACGCGACAGCGTCCTCCGGCGGTCACACGTCGCCCTGCCAACCCGTTCGCGCCCAAATCGCGGAGCATACTCCAGCGTGCCCATTTTCCCAATTTCGTCCCACCAAACTTCAAGAGGCGTGCGTCGCGGATCGCCTGCTGTGTGCAAGCGGTGCCCACATGCACGTCACTGCTCTACGCTGAGTGACCCTTGCGTTCAATCCATGCATGTGCTATTCTTCATTAGAACATTTGTTACCAACACCCCTCCACCCCCCATTTCCTTCATCCCGCACCAATTCGGCTACCCTCGCGCATTTCCACCAGCGAGTAGCGTGCGGCTTTCAGGATGCTCGGGACAACGGTTTCCCCCGCCGACGCCATTCTCCCCCTGAGGTTCCTATCTCATGTCTCCAACACACCGCCGCACCACCCCTCGCCATGCGTCAGGGCTGCCGTTCTCCCCGCGTGTGTCGCTCACGCCAAATCAGCGACATCACTTTCCCATTTCCGCTTCCCCGATCCGCCACGCGCATGGATTCCCGCCTCTCGCCACGTTCCTCACGAAAAAGCGGAAGAAAACGGAAATTAATGTATCGCCTTCCTCGCCAAACCCCCAATCCAAGCCGCTTTCCTCCATCCCTTGCACCACTGCCGATCGCCACCTGACCTTCCGCACCGTGGAATCCGCCTGCCACGCGCCAATTTCCGCTTCCGTCTCCCCGCTTTCCTTCCGCGCCTGACCGCGGCGGACTCGCTGTGGTACCTTCTGCTGTGACGGCCTACGTCATCACCTGGCTGGTCCTGCCATTCGCTCGATCAGCGCACCGCGAAACCCTCCGAGGCACATACCCCATGCGCGAAATCGACTCACTTCCGCTGATCACGACGGTCGCTGGCAGCTACCCTCCGTCGGGACTTCCGCCGCGCCGCGCGATCCAGCGTGCCGTCGAGGAGCAGATCGCCGCGGGCATCGACCTGATCTCCGACGGGCAACCGCGTGGCGACATGATCGCCTCCTTCGCCGCGCGCATCCCTGGCTTCCGCCTCGCCGGCGACGGCGTCTGGGAGGTAGAGGACGCGCTCGATCTCCCAGACGGGTCCGTTACCGCCGCCGATTTCGCCTTCGCCCATGGGCTCACCGGCCACCGCGCCGAGGTCAAAGGCATCGTCACCGGACCGATTACGCTTGCGCTCTCATCTCGTGTCACGGCGAGCGCGCCCTACACCGCGCCACACGATCCCGCGCTGATCCTCCGCCTGGCCGAGCTACTTGCTCACGAGGTCGCCGCCCTGGTCGCCGCTGGCGCTCGCGTGGTGCAGATCGATGAGCCAATGCTGAGCGTCTCGTTACCCGATCGCGTTTCGCCCGAGTTGGCCCACGATGCCCTTCGCGACCTCGCCGCCATGCCGCAGGTCCCGGTGCTGCACGCCTGCGGCGACGTTCGCGCCATCTCTGGCGAGTTGCTGATCTTGCCGTTCGCCGCGCTCGCCATCGAGAACGCACGCATCCCAAATCTTCCCGCGTTTGACGCCGACCAGCTTGAGTTCTCCGAGGGCATCTTCAGCGTCGGCGTCGTTGATACGCAAGACGCCACCGTCGAACCCGTCGCGACCATCCAGCAGCGCATCAACACAGCCTTGGCATCGCTGCCCGCCGAACGGCTCTGGCTCTCACCCGACTGTGGCCTGCGCAATCTCCCGCTCGATGTCGCGAAGGCCAAACTAGAACGCCTTGTGGAGGCGGTCAATCTTGTACGATCGACCCTTTAGCTGCTTTTCGTCATCGGCCGAGGGGGCAAAGGAGCGGAGCAAGGCGTATACTAGTTCTCGCGCGCTGCGTCCGTGGTCTGCCGATTCCGGTCGTCCACGTCCTCACACGTCACTCGTCACTATGCCGTGACGCCGTTCGTCCGGCCCGGAGGGAACAACGATGTCCGTCAGCGATCTAAAGCCCGAGTTCTTCACCATCGAGATGGATGGCGCCGTCTGCATCCTTCGCCTGAATCGACCGCCCGCCAACGCCCACAATTTCGCCATGATCCGCGAGCTTGAGGGCATCGTCAACGAGATCCGCTGGGACGACGATGTCAAAGCCGTCATGCTGGCAAGCGCCAATGCACGCTTCTTCTCCGCTGGCGCCGACATCGAAGAGATTCGCGACAAGTCCGCGGGCTACATCGGCCTGCTCAGCCAGACCAGCAAAGAAATGATGATGAAGGTGCGCGCCACGCCAAAAGTCTATGTTGCCGCGGTCAACGGCCACTGCATGGGCGGTGGACTCGAGCTCGCGCTCTGCTGCGACGTTCGCTTCGCCGGCAAAGGCACCTGGAAGGTCGGACTCCCCGAGGTCAATCTCGGCCTGATCCCTGGCGAGGGCGGCACGCAATTCGCCGGACGCATCATGGGTCCGTCACGCGCGCTGCTCTACATGGTCTCCGGCGAGGCGTTCGGCCCTGAGAAAGCCACCGAGCTTGGCCTCTTCGACGAGCTCGTCGAAAGTGACGAGGTGGAGAAGAAGGCGCTGGAGTTCGCCCACAAATGCGCCGACGGTCCTTCGAAGGCAATCGGTTTCATGAAGCTCGCCCTCACCGAAGGGCTCGACCTGCCCCTGCACGAGGCATTCGCCTACGAGCGCCATCTCCAGAACCAACTCTTCGACACGCCAGACTCCAAAGAGGGCGTCCGCGCCTTCCTTGAGAAGCGTGCCCCGCGCTGGGGCCAAACCAACTAACACGCACTAACGCGCGCAAGTAGCGCCACCGGACGCCCGCCTCCTCATGGCTCCCACCCCACCTCAAAAGTGAGCGGGAGCCACCGGTGGCCCGTCAGAGGCCACCGCATTTCAGAGGATCAGCATGGCATCGCCAAAGCTATAGAACCGATAGCCCTCACGCACGGCTTCCTCATAGGCGCGCAACATCAGTTCGCGGCTGGCGAAGGCGCTCACCAGCACCAGCAGCGTCGACTTCGGCAGGTGGAAGTTGGTAATCATCGCATCCACCGCGCGAAACTGATAGCCTGGTCGAATGAAGAGCGACGTTCGTCCGCGGTAGGCTACCACCGTCTCGCTCGATCCCCGCTCGCTGGCTATCCCAGCCACGCTTTCGAGCGTGCGAACCGCCGTCGTGCCCACCGCGACCACACGCCCACCACCCGCTCGCGTCGCGTTGATCCGCGCGGCGGTCTCCGCGCTGACGTCGATCTCCTCGCTGTGCATGACGTGCTCGTCCAGCGACGTCTCGGCGATCGGTCGAAATGTATCCAGGCCGATGTGCAGAGTCACGAACGCGGTAGCGACACCGCGAGCCTGCAGCGTGCTCAACAGTTCCTCGGTGAAGTGCAGGCCCGCGGTCGGCGCCGCTGCGGAACCCGGTTGACGTGCGTAGACCGTCTGATAACGCTCGTCGTCCGCCAGTGGCTCGCGGATGTATGGTGGGAGCGGCACGCTGCCAAGGCGCTCGATGGCACGCGGCACGTCGCCGTCGGGCGCGGCCAGCCGCACCAGCCTGCCTCCCGATGGTGTGCGGTCGAGCACCTCGGCGGTCAATGCGCCGCCGCCGAAAATCAGCGGCTGCCCAGCGTGGATGCGCCTACCAGGGCGGACGAGCGCCTCCCAAGTGTCGGGCCCGAGGTCCCCGCGAACTGCCAACAGCAATAGCTCGACCCGTCCGCCTGAGCCATCCTTCTCGCCGTGGAGCCGCGCTGGCAGTACGCGGCTCTCGTTCGCTACCAGCAGGTCTCCGGCGACCAGATAGTCGCCAACATCGCTGAACGTGCGATGTTCGAAGGCCCCGCTGTCGCGATGCACCACCAGCAAACGTGAACTGTCGCGCGGCTCAACCGGCGTCTGCGCGATGCGGTCGGCTGGCAGGTTGTAGTCGAAGTCGGCGATCTCCATATCGTCGCGCCACGTGGTCGCGCTCTACCCCTAGCTTTCTGCGGTAACGGCGTACAAGCCTCGCCAGATTGAACCGGCGAGCGTACGTATCGTATCGCAGTCTGCGTTTCACGGCCACACGTGGTGACGCGGCGGTTAGCCAAGCGACGGCGGCACCAGGTGGATCGGGCTGCCGACGAGTGTGAACGAAGCGTTCACCCAGTCGTTCGGCGTGCCGTTGGCGCTGGCATAGACCATTTGGAACCAGCCCGTCCCCCCGGCTCCAGTCAGGCAATTGCCCGTGTAGGTCGAGGGCAGCGACACGGTCGCGTCGAGCCACAACCCGTCGAAGGCGTTATAGCCCGGACTACTAAAGCGCGCATGCACAACGGTCTCGCCATCAATTGTCGTGGTCGGCACCCAGGCGGGATACGTGACCGTCGCGCCGCTGCCTGCGGGCGCGACGACGCCAATATAGATATCACCCGAACCGTCGCCGGGGTCGAAGAGCCGGATGTTCATCGCGCGGCCTGCGTAGGCAGTTGGGATGCAGCCCAGATCGAGGCAGGTGTAGCCGGTCGCCGAGGAGGTCACACAGGAGGTCGCCGGGTTCGTGCTGTCCGGCGTCTGATGACCCATTGGCGCGCTAAACGCCACCTCCATATTGTTCCAGCCAAAGAGCGTGACACCAGGGTTCGAGCCGACGGCGCCATTCGAGCAACTCAGCGGGTTAGAGATCCCGGAGGTTGAGCAGACTTTCACGCTGTAGAGATGCGTGCCTTGGCCGTCGGTGGTCGTGGAGAAATATTGCGGTGTATTCGAGGTCAACCCCGCGCCTTCCACCACGAAGCGATACGTGCCGGCGCTAAGGTTCGTCGCGATGGTGCACCACTGCAAATAACAGGGAGCTGGCGCGCTGCTATGCCATGTCGGCGCAGTATTCGTGCTGAGATCAAGACACCCCTGACCGGCGACGATGCTACCCGCGTTGTAGTAGCTATTGGGCGCGGTGGCAGCCCCACCCGTCTGATAGTCTTCCCAATAGGGGTCATAGGCAGGGGTGGTGCCGGTGCAGCCGTGCAGGCTGAGGTCAGAGCTGTAGCCATCGTAGGGTGGATATGTCTTCGACGTCACCAGAGTGTCCGACGAGCGGTCGTAAAAGCTGGTGACGGAATAGAGCGAATACGTCGTGGAGAAGAAGAACGGCGGCGCATCCTCATGGCCGTTCCACGAGGCGACACCTCCACCGGTCGCCGTGTGCGTTTTCGAGTAGAGCTCTATGCCCTCATTGCCGCCGAAAGCGCCCTTGTCGGTAACGTAGCTGGGGTTGTAGACCCACAACGAAGCCCCGGTGATGCCAGCCGGAACCACCACCTGGTAGTTATAGCCGCCGGGATGCGCCGTGTTCTGTGTCGCTGGACCCGAGAATCCCGATGGCTGTTGGTCGGGGTTGCCCACGTTGCCGCCGGTGCCCGGCACCCCGCAGTGATTGGTGATGGCATCGGTGTACTGCTGGTGATTGGTCCAGTTGAAGGTGAAGTTATATGGCTGATAGATATAGGCCGATCCGTCGGTCCCACCGATCTCGCTCGGCCCTTCCTCGCAATAGACCATCGGGTCGCCCTGTTCCTTCAGTGTCGCGGGGCCCTTCATGGTGGCCATGAAGTATTGCAGGTGATTGTCGGCGGCGTTATAGGAGCAGGAGTGTGTCGTCGTCGGGTCCGGTGGATTCTGCGACGAGCACTCGATCTGGTCACCAAAGTAGTTGAGTCGCGAACCCAACTGCACCGGAGGCAGATATTCGGCCTGCCCATATGCGGTGAGCGTGACAGGCGTGACCCCCAGGCCAGAGAGCAGCACCAGGTTGAGCGTCTCGGTGATCGATACCTCGAGATCGTTCTGTTTCCCTGTTACCTGGCAGATTGCCACCTCGACTGTGGTGATATTGACGGGACAGACCGAGGCGTTGGTCGCCAGCACGGTGCCGAATCCGTCCTTCACGATCTCCTTGGAGGCGCGCGAGATCGCTGAGTCGGTGTCGCCTGGGCGCACGGTGTTGTAGTAGCTCGGCATGTAGAGCACACCGGCGAGAGCGCCAGCCTCCGCGGCACGTTGCATACGCGCATAGAGATCGACGGCACGGGCGCCGTCGACAGCAAGCCCGGCGAGGCCCAGCAAGACCGTTGCCGTGAGGGCGAAGATGATCAGGCTCTGCCCGCGGCTCCTGGCCCTTCGCACTCGCACCTGCCGACGAACGCGCACGAAGCTAGAGATTTCCTTTTGGCCGATAGGTCTGAGTTCACGATTCGTCAACACGATGTGTATCCTCTGTCGCTTGGCTCTCGCGCGCCCGCGAAGCGCTGCCCCTGGCCAAAAGTGGCGCGTCTATTTACGGAGTCGCTATCGCGATGGGACTGACGGGCATCACGGTGCGATCCGCCGCGCTAAAGGTGCCGCTGCCGAGTAACGGCAATTGGAAGGTGTAGGTGTAGTCGAGTTCGACGCCCACGGAGTCTTCGGTGTAGGCCGCATTGGAGCGGTTGGCTGGGGGATAGTTGTTCAGGATGGGCGCTTGACTCAACGAGTAGGTCCCCCCAGCGACGGTGCAGGTAGTGTTGCCGGGGTACGAGGTCTCGGTCGTGGTGCCCAGCGGTAGTCCATCAGACCCGGCTTTATAGATGATGATCTGCGTCACCACCATGTTTGGCATGTTCGCCACTGCCGCGTCGATCGCGCCGATGATCGCGCAGTCCGCGGAGGGCTGCGTGCCCAGCACAGCGGCGGTGCGCGCTCCTTGACGGGTGGCGTACACGATGCTGACGTGATCGTCGAGGAGGCCGCCGACGTCGACGATGCCGGCGATGAGCAGCATCATGAAGACGAAAAACGCGGCGAATTCAATCAGCGCCTGTCCCGCCGAATGTCGTAGGCCCTTCGAACGTCGACCACGAGCGCCAAGTGCTCGATGCTGTTTCAGTGAGCTCATAGGGCGCTCTCCATGCTGTTGGGTCGCACCCAGTAGGAGAGCGCGCGTTGCGGCATACTGAACGTGCTGGCTAGCGCAGGCTGACGCGTCTGTGCGATGAGTTGATTGGGCGAGGGCGTCGGGGCGATATAGTTCCCCTGATAGTCCTGCGGCTCGATGCGCTGCACCGAGGTGGCGGTGAGCGCCAGCGTCGAGCCAGCCCCGGCGATGAAGCCGGTGAGGTAGGTGTAGTTATAGGATATGCGCACGCCCAAGTAATCCGCGTCTAACAGCGTATCGTTGCGCTGGTTCACCGGCCAAGTCGTGGTGCCGATGTTGTTGCCTTGGACGTCGTAGACGTACTCAACCGGGTTCCCGGCGACTATCACCGGATTGCCAGCGGCGTCTGCTTTGAAGATCTCGATCCTGGTCACGGTGGCGACGATGATGCCGCCAGTCCGCGTGCGAATCTCGGTGACCATTTGGCTGTCGACCGTTGCATCCGTTCTGCCGAGAAGCGAACCTAGCCGCGCGGCATCCTTGGCGGCGAAGTTGACAATGTTGATGGCAGTATGGATCAGCGAGAACTCAACGACACCGAAGATCAAGGTGAAGAAGAGTGGCGCAATGAGCGCGAATTCGACCATCGCCTGCGCGCGCGAGTGCCTCCGGCGGCGCGTCGACGTGCTCTTGACGCTTGCTGGTGCGCTGCATTCGTCCCGCCGCACGTCTGTCCTCCGAACTCACCCAGCGTCGCACCGAACGCACAACAATCGCCACGAGAGCACACCACCGCACCGAGCGTTCGCCACTCGCCCATGATAGGTGGGGTGAGGGGGAGCGTCAAGCGGTTGGGAGTGATGGCGATTACCGGTACGTCGCTCAGGCGCAGGACCTCAGCATGCGGCCGCGAACGGGCCAGGCATTTGGCGAGCCGCGGAACGTAAAATTTACACGTTTACGCGCTGGGAGGTGGCCGCGGCGGAGCAGCACTCGCGTGTCCACTCGTTGCGGGCGTGCTGAGCGCGGTCAATCGGCGGTGGCGCGGACGGCGACGATGTCGTTCTGGGCGGCCCAGCGGGCGAGATCGCGCTTCTGAATCGCCGCCGCCATCAGATCAGGGAAGAGGTCTGGCGTGCAGGCGAAGCAGGGGCAGCCCATGCCTACCAATGCGGCGGCATTGCGGGAGTCGAAACTCGGCGTGCCGGAGTCATTCAGGGCAAGCAGGCAGATCATTTGCACGCCGCTGCCGATCAACTCCGCGGCGCGACGCAGCATTTCGGCGGTGTTGCCACCTTCGTAGAGATCGGTGATGAGCACGAGGATGGTCTGGCTGGGACGGGCGATGGCCTGCTGGCAGTACGCCAGCGCGCGGTTGATGTCGGTGCCACCGCCGAGCTGCGTCCCGAAGAGCAGATCGACCGGGTCTTGCAAATCGTCGGTGAGGTCGGCGACGGCGGTATCGAAGACGATCATGCGCGTGGAGACAGCGCGGATCGAGGCGAGGACCGCGCCGAATATGCCTGAGTAGACCACCGAGGTTGCCATCGAGCCGGATTGATCGACGCAGAGGACGATGTCGCGGAGCGAGGACCGCTTGTGGCCGAAACCGATCAGTTTCTCGGCGATGATCGTCTTGCGGTCGGGCAGGTAGTTCTTGAGGTTCGCGCGGATCGTCCGGTTCCAGTCGATCTCGTTGGCGCGGGGCCGCTGGCTGCGCGTGGCGCGATTGAGACTGCCGCGGATTGCTTGAATCAAGGGGTTGGCCAATTGCCGCTCAAGGTCTTCCACCACTTTGCGCACGACCTGCCGAGCGGTATCTTTGGTCTTCTCGGGGATGACTTTGCTGAGTGAGAGAAGGTTGGCGACGAGGTGCACGTCGGCTTCAACGGTCTCGAGGAGTTCGGGCTCCAGGAGCATTTGTGTCAGATTCAGGCGATCGAGCGCGTCTTGTTGCATCACCCGCACGGCGCTGGTGGGGAAATACGTGCGAATGTCGCCGAGCCAGCGTGCGACGCGCGGCGAAGAACCTCCCAGCCCCGCCGAGCGGTCCTCGCCGTAGAGCGCGTCGAGGACGCCGTCCATCCCTTGCTCGCTGGCTGAGAGGGCAAGGTCGAGCGCATCACCGTCTGCCTCGCCATTGGCGCCGCCCGCACCGCCCGCGCCGCTCAGGCCGCCCTCGGCCTCTTTGCCGAGCACCAGACGCCATCGCTTAAGTCGCTCGGATTCAGTTATCGCCGTCATAGGGTACCCCTAGAATCTGCGCCAGCACCGGTAGCACCATGTGTGCCCGCTCGGTAGAGAGCGCGGCTCGATCGGCGGAGGCGGCACCATCTGCAGCAGCCCCCGCTGGGCCGGCGTGGAGTCGCATCACTTTCTCGCCCATGGCGCGGCGTTCTGGTCCGTGGAAGCCTGAGAACGCGCGACGCAGCAGTGGCAAGAGGGCGACGAACGCGTCTTGCGCGAGGTTACTGAGCCAGGCGTCGAGCGCGAGCCAGAGGCCGTCTTGATGGATGAGCACCAGGCCGGAGCCGTGGAGTACGCCTTCGACCCAGGCGGCGGCTTGAGACGCAGGCACGACGGGCGAGAGCGCCAGGCCAGCGAGACGCCGCAGTTCCACGTCGTCCATCTCGTGGGAGTCGAGGAGCAGGCGGCAACAGCGGCCACGGACCAACCCGTGGACCTGCTCGCGAAGGGCGAGCACACGTAATTGGGCGAGGAGGGTCGCGCGCTGATCGTCGCTGCTCAGCAGGCGTACAGCGTCGTAGACGTTGCCGATGCTTTCGACCATGTTGGCGGCGGCATCGTCGTCGAGCGAGGCACAAGCGCCTGGGAGGCCGATCATGGCGCGCTCGAAGATGCCGTCAAAGACGGGGCGGGCACGCGCGGACATCTCGGCTCCCGCGGTGCCATAGCGCAGGTCGGTGTAGCGCGCCACGCGGGCCAACTCTGGCAACGCGTCCATGAGCAGGCGGACGTCGGCGGAGACGGCGGCGAGCGATTGCACACGGGCCATGATCCGTTCGGCGGCTTGGGGCAGCCCGGCGGGAATCACCCGGGCGAGCAAGGACGTCACGCGCGGAAGCTCGGCGGCCTCGTCGGCGGCGCGGCTGGCAGAGGCGCCGGACGCCGCCTCGACGGTGTTGCCGTAGATGTTGGCCTCGATGACTTTGACGGCAAACTCCGGCTCCCATTTGAGCTGCCAGAACTCCCACGAATCCGCCTGTTTGTTGCCGGGAACGCGCTGCGGCTTGCCCCAGTCAATTTCAAGCAGACGCAACCGATGGAGCAACTGGCTTCGGCTGCGATCCAAATCGTTCCTGGTGTTCCGCAGATCGAGCTCGTAGGACTTGATCTCGGCGGTGGCGGGCAGCCGGAGCTTGCGCTGCTGACGCTCTACGTCGCGCTGCAGCGGCACGGCGGGCGACTCAGGAGGCACGGAGCCCATGCGCTCGCCGATCTCAAGCCGGTCGCGGATCAGGCGCATCGGCGCATCTTCGCCGTGGCAGAGCACCGTCTGAATCGCCTCGCGCAGTTCGGCAAGCCCCGGCATGGGCAAATCGCGCAGGGCGGCGAGCGCTTCGCCGAGCCTCACTGCTTCGATGACGCTGGCAGAGGAGGCGTCTAGCCCTTGCTCGCGCAGCAGGTGCGCGGCATGCGTCACCCAGCGAATCGTGCCGCGGTCGGGCGCGGACCAGAGATGCGCGTACCAGCCGGGCGAGGTGACGCCGGCGCCGTAGCCGCTGCGATATGCGAGGCGCGAATTGGTCCAGGGAATCCAGGTGGCTTCGACGGGAACGCGCCGCAAGGATCGCAGGGTTTCGCCATCGGCGCTGAACGTGTCGCGGGCGGCGAGCGCCGGTGCGTGCCACGCGCCGCAGACCACGGCGATGCGACGGAAGCCCTCACGCTCCGCGTTGCGTAGCATCTCGCGCATATGCGCCTCGCGCTGCGCCTCGCCGGGGTCGCGCGGGGTGAGATCTTCGCGGAGCGCGGTCATGGCTTCGAGGATGCCGTCGAAGAGGCCGGTGTGGTCGCGGCGCTGCTCGATCTCGCGCTCCCACCAAAGCTCGTGGTCGTCGTACCCCGCGGCCTGGGCGAGCATGCCCAGTGGGTCTTCGCGGATCTCTGGCGGCGTTTCCATGGCGACGGCCGCATGCAACGCGCTCCCGTCGCGGCGAAAACTTGCCGTTTCTGCCGCTTTTTCAAATTTTCTTGCCGATCTTGCCGGAATTTGGAAAAACGCGCGCGATTGCGACTGTGCCGCGGCGGCGCCAGGGCGATCCACGGGGGCGGCGTCGGTGGCATCCGTCTCGTCGGGTTCCGGTTCGCGGGCTAACTGAATCGCTTGCGGCAGATCCATGAAACGCGCGGGAATATCGTGGCTGAAGGCGTAGCGCAGCGCCTGCCACTCCGGCGAGAAGTGGGTGAAGGGGTAGTAGACCGCATGGCTTGGGTGATCGGGCACATAGAGCAGCAGCGCGACCGGCGGCTCCATCCGCTCGCTCATCAGCAGCGGGAGGACAGCCTGCGCGTCCGGTGGACCCTCGACGAGGAGGCAATCAGGTTGCAACTCGTCGAGCGCCACGCTGAGGCTGCGCGCGCAGCCCGGCCCGTGGTGGCGTATGCCGAAGAGATGGACGGACATGACTCAGATCACCTCGTGACAGGCGCGATAGAGGTCTTTCCAGCCGTCGCGTTCCTTGACCACCGTTTGCAGGTATTCGAGCCAGACGACACGATCTTGCACCGGGTCTTTGACGATCGCGCCGGTTAGCCCGGCGGCCACGTCGTCGGCGTTGATAACGCCATCGCCGTAGTAGGCGGCCATGGTGAGGCCACTGGTCAGGACGGAGATGGCCTCCGCGGTCGAGAGCGTGCCACTGGGGGATTTGAGCTTGGTCTTGCCGTCCTCGGTGATGCCGTTGCGCAGCTCGCGGAAGATGGTGACGATGCGGCGTATCTCCTCAAGGGCAGGTTTCTCGGCGGGTAGCTCAAGCGCGCGGCCCAATTGTCCGACGCGGCGATCGACGATGTCGACCTCCTCATCGGCGTTGCTGGGCACGGGCAGGATCACGGTGTTGAAGCGCCGCAGCAATGCGCTCGACAGTTCGTTGACGCCTTTGTCGCGATTGTTGGCGGTGCCGATGACGTTGAAGCCCTTGCGCGCCTGCACCTGTAGGTTGAGCTCGGGCACGGGGAGGGTCTTCTCGGAGAGGATGGTGATCAGCGTGTCCTGCACCTCGGACGGGATGCGGGTGAGTTCTTCGATGCGGGCGATCTTGCCGTCACGCATGGCGGTCATCATCGGGCTGACGACCAGCGCCGCGGGCGAGGGACCTTCGACCAGCAGGCGCGCATAGTTCCAGCCGTAGCGGATCGCGCTCTCGTCGGTGCCCGCGGTGCCCTGGATCAGGAGTGTGGAGTCTCCAGAGATGGCCGCCGACATATGCTCGGAGACCCACGATTTTGCCGTGCCGGGCACGCCATAGAGCAGCAGCGCGCGGTCGGTGGCGAGCGTGGCGATGGCGATCTCGATCAGGCGTGCGTTGCCGATGTATTTGGGCGTCACGGTGTAGCCATTGGCAAGCTTGCCGCCCAGGAGATACGTGCGGACGGCCCAGGGCGAGAGCACCCAGTTCGGCGGGCGCGGCTTGTCGTCGATCTTCGCCAGTTCCGCGAGCTCCTCGGCAAACTGAAGCTCGGCGTGCTGGCGCATGATCGCCTCTGCCGGATCGGCGGCGACCGCGCTGGGTGGCGTGCCATGCGTGGTGGTCATACGGGAATCTCCTCATAGATGCGCTGGCGCGTGCGGAGCACGTCGGCCAGCCAGTCCAGTTGTCGCCGGAAGTTTTGCATGTACCAGTGTTTCGAGTCGGGAGTGGGGATCGGTTCCAGCGCCCGCGCGAAGGCGGCCTGGGGCAAGGCGAGGCCCGCGGCATGGAGCGTGTCGTCCCACGGCTCGGCGCTCTTCGACTTTTCGTCGAGCGTGGCGGCGAAGGCGCGCAGACCGCTCACGTATGCCGTGCTCACTGCCATACTCCACGGTCGCGGCAGCGCGCTCAGCAACTCGTCTAGGGTTGGCTCGTCGTCGGCTGCCGCGTGTGCCAGCGAGGCGAGGGTCCATGCCTCGCGATCGGACTCGGAGGCGAGGGGAAGCAGTTGGGTCAGCAGAGCGCCACGCGTTCCGTTGGCCTGTTTGACCTCTTTCTCGGTCGCGGCGGTCCAGAAATTCCAGAGCGGACGGACCCACTCGCGCGCGTCGAAGCGCTCGGCGGCCTCGGTCCAGCATTCCGCGATGGCCACGCGCCACTTCGAGCCTTGGGTGGCGGCAAGCAAGGCCTCGGGGGCGAGGCTGAAGTGGCGTTCCCAATGCACGGGCGAGACGCAGGGCAGCACCTGACGGAGCAGGAATTCACGTTCGCCTTTGGCCTGCGGCGGCTTCTCGCGGAGTCCGTCGCGCGCCCAGGTGGCATCGGTGGCTGTTGGCGGCTTCGCGTCGAGTGCGCCATCAGCGAAGGTGAGCATCGCCTCGGAGCGTTCGCGCATGCGAGCGCTGAGTTGGGAGGTTGGCAGTTGGAGGAGGAGCCGTTGGGCGACGCCGCGTGGCCGCTCGGCGCGGTCATCAAGCGCCTGCTCAAGCAGCGCCTCGTCGTCGGGGGCGAGGTTGACGGCGAAGGTGGCGAGGAGATCGGCGCGGAGGTCAGCTTTTTCGCGCTTCCACACGGCGTCTAGCCAGGCGCGAGCGGTGGGCGCGTCGACGGCGCGGAGGCGGCGCAAGACTTCGACCCGCTGGCCCGCAGCGCCCTCTTGCCAGAGCGTTTCGGCATCCGCGGGAAGGTCGCCGCTGGCCGCGTCGAGCGTCTGCGCGACCCATGACCAGGCTTTGTTGTACTGGCTGAGCCAGCGACCGCGCTCGCCCAGCACGGGGGCCAGCGCCGCACGCTGCTCTGGGTCGCGCAGGTCGAGCGCGGCGGGGAGCAGGTCGAAGGGGAGGCGGAGTCGCGCCTGGCGCAGCCGGACCAGCGCTTCGGGCAGCACGTCGCCTAGCTGCCCATCGATGACGCGGCGCAGCACGATCGCGGCGCCGGGCGAACAGACCGCGAGGTGTTCATCGGGCGCGGCTAGCGCGGACTCTATCGCTTGCGGCGGCGTGCCAGCCTGCCGATAGACGGCCCACGCACCCGCGCGGAGTAGCAGCGCACGCTCAGCATCGCCCGGAACGTCCGCGAGAAGGCGATCGAGATCGGGCGCGGTCGGCAGGGCGGTCGCGGGGCGTTGGCCCGTGCCGACGAGCGCGGCGGTTACCAGCGCATCCATCACGCACCCTCCCAGAGTGAGCTATAGGCGTCGCTGGCAACAACGCCCAGCGGCAGTACGGTTTCGCCATCCCACTCGCCGACGAAGTCAACGGGGTGACCGCCGGAGAGCGCTAGCAGTTTCCAATGGTCGCCGCCGCGCAGCCGCAGCGCGGCGCCGTCGCGGTCGCGGAGCCACCAGCGGTCGCCGCTCGCGAGGTAGATGGGCGTCGCGTCGCGCAGTGTGCACAGAAAGCGCTCGTGCCAGGGTTGACGCGCGAGGGTCGCGGCGACGCCCGTCAGAAAGTCTTCGACCGCTTCGGCACCGGGCAAGCGACCCTGGAGCGGCGAGGGATCGCCGGCACGCGAGACGAAACGCGCGCGCAGCTTCGCGGCGCCTGGCCAGAACGCCAGCTCGCCGGACTGGCGGACGCCCGCGCGGAGCGGCTCTTTCCATGGTGCGCCGAGAAACGAGTATTGGACGATCAGGGCTTGGCGACCACTGCGCTCGCCGATGAGCCAGGTGTGTTGCGAGCGCCCGTGATTCTCTTCGTCCTGTAGGTGCTGGCCGACCATCAGCCAGTCGTCACTGACCACGTCGCCATGGGTGAGCACTTCGTCGTCGTCGACGCGCCAGCCGACCAGTTGGCGCACCTCGTGGCGCAGCTCTGGCGGCAGGGCCTCCGCGCGGCGGTATGTGTGCGTGATGAGGGCGAGCTTGCCCAGGTGCGCGAGCAGTTGGTCGGGCCACTCGCGCGAGGAGCCGGGCAGCTCGGAGAGGCGTTTGAGGCGCTGCGCGAGGCCGGGAGCCTGAGCGTCTACCATGGCGGCGGCTTGTCGCTCCCAGAAGGAGGTCGGCTTCGCCTCGGCGCTGGCGAGGCCTTGCCGCACGAGATCGTTCATCCACAGGTCGAGGGCGTCAAGGCCCTGGGCGATCAGCGCCTCGCGCTTCTGGGCGCGACGGAGTTGATCCGCTGTCGGGCCATCTCCGGCTGGCTTGGCTTCTTTCTTCTTCTCTTGTTTCTGCTGCCGGTCTGTGGCGCGCTTGGCGAGCCAGTCGGTCACCCAGACGGGCGGCGCCGCGTCGGGAATCGCCTTGGCGTCGAGCGCGAGCAACAGGAGGCCGATGACGTGCTTACACGGCTGTTTGCGGCTGGGGCAGCTACACCTCGCCGCAAAGGTTTCCAGCTCGACGCGCACCTGATAGAGCGCGCTGCCCTGGCACTCACCCCAGAGCGCGGCGGCGTCGCGGCCCTGGTTCTTCCAGAACTTGAGGGTCGCGTGTTTCTTGCCGTCCTTGGCGACCTGGTCGTCGGGGGCGAGCGCGACGATCTGCTCGCTGGTGTAGGACAATCCCACGGCCACCTCCCGATGTCGCAACCCATCTTCACTTTGGCTTGTTGAGGAGTTCTGAGAGAGTATGGCAGAAGCGGTCGGGAGTGCCAAGAGGACTTTGTCGCAAGAGGCCGGAGTTGTGTACACTGCTGGCGCGGACGAGGCGAGACGGGCGAGACAGAAGCGGAGGATTGGGCGATGGTTTCGCAGATACAGACACGCTTGCGCGGAGTCGGGAGTGAGGCGCGCAAGCTCACCTCGGCGGAGTCGCTTGCCAGCGATAACGCGCTGCTGCTCGCTATCGCCGGGGTGTCGTTCCTGGCGCACGTGCTCGTCGGCGGCAATTACGGCTACTTTCGTGACGAACTGTACTATATCGCCGCGGGCCGACACCCCGCATTCGGGTACGTGGACTTTCCGGCGATGATCGCGTGGATCGCCGGCATTCTCAATGTGATCGCTGGCGACAATCTCGTGGTGATTCATATCGTCTCGGCGCTGGCGGCCGCGGCGATTGTCGTGCTGGCTGGCTTGATGGCACGCGAACTCGGTGGAGGACGCTTCGCGCAAGGGTTCGCTGCCGCGGCGACCGCCGTCGCGGTGGTCTATATGGCGACCGGCTCGATCTTCTCGATGGATGTGCTGGACGAGCTGTGGTGGGCGCTGGGCGCGTATGTGGTGATTCGGTTGCTGAAGCGCGATCAGCCGCGACTGTGGCTGGTCTTCGGGCTGGTCGCGGGGCTGGGACTTTTCACGAAACTGACGATGCTCTTCTTCGGCTTCGCGCTGGTGGTGGGGCTGCTGGCGACGCCGGCGCGGCGCTATTTTCGCTCGTGGGAGATCTATGCTGGCGGCGCTATCGCGTTCGCCTTTCTGCTGCCCTATATCATCTGGAACGCGGTCAACGGATGGCCGACGCCAGCGTTTTGGAGCAATTACGGTGGATTGCATAGCGGCGGTCCCATCGACTTTCTGGCGAATCAAATCCTGCTGGCGAATCCGATCTCGCTGCCGCTATGGGTGGCCGGGGCGTACTTCTATCTGCGCGCGAAGGAAGGGAAGCCGTATCGCACGTTGGGGTGGGCGTTCATCGCGCTGGTGGTCTTGTTCCTGGTGTTGAGCGTCAAGCCGTATTTCCTGGGGCCGGCGTACACGATGCTGTTCGCCGGCGGCGCGGTGGCCTTCGAGCGATCGCGGCTGGCGAGCCGTCGCGCGTGGACGAAGCCCGCTTACGTCGTGGCAATCGTGCTCTTCGGGCTGTTGCTGGCGCCGTTGGCGATGCCCATCTTGCCGCCGACGGTCTTTGCGAACACCTACGGAGCGAGTTCGAGTCTGGGCAACGCCGGCGCGGGGCAGAATGTGCAGAGCGTCTTCCCTCAGTATCTCGGCGATCGCTTTGGGTGGGATACGATGGCGGCGACCGTCTCGCGGGCGTACCAGCGCCTCCCCGCGAGTGAGCGCGCGCAGGCGTGCATCTTCACCGAGAACTACGGCGAGGCCGCCGGGCTGCAGATGTATAGCCGGCAATATGCCTTGCCGCCGATCATCAGCGGCCACAACAATTACTACCTGTGGGGTCCTGGCTCGTGCTCAGGCGCCGTGCTTTTGACCGTCGGGCTGAGCCAGTCGGATGTCGCGCAGTCGTACAACAGCGTGACACAGGTCGCCACCAACTCGTGCACCTACTGCATGCCCGACGAGAGTGGCGCCCTGATCTTGCTTGCCACGCAACCCAAATTGAAGATCGGCGACGCCTGGTCGCGGTCGAAGCATTTCAACTGAACGGCTCAACTGAACGGCGCGCGGCGTCAGCCTTGCCAGGTGTAGCATGCGCCTTTCTGGTCGGGGAAGGCGACTCGCCGCGCGAGGCCGCGATCGACGAGCCGATCGAAGGCGGAACGCAACTCGGGCTCGGGGAGCTTCAGATGCTTGCCGAGCGGAGCGGGAAGCGCATAGACCGCGCCCGAAAGATAGGCGCGCAGCCAGGTGTCGAGCGCATCTTCGCGGGTAAGACGCTCGGCGGCGCGGGAGTGTTCGGGGTAGCGCGCGGCGATCAGCGCGTGTTGCATCTCGTCACCGTCGCCCGCGAAGGTCTTGGCAAGCAGGAGGCGCGCATCGAGCTCGGCGATCGCCTTGAGGAAAGCGGTGCGTTGATCTTTGCCGGTCGGGAAACCGGCCTCGCGTCGCAGGTCGCCGGTGGCGAGCGTGCCGCCCGCGCGTTCGAGCGCCTGGGTGATGCGATAGGCGTCTGGGGAGATCAGCCCGGAGTCGGAAAGCTCGTCGGGGGTGCGCTGATCGGACCAGAGACGCAGGGCGGCAGGCGCCATCGCCCACGAGATCCACGTCGGGCGCGCACGCACGAGCACCGCGTAGAGCGCCACTTCGCGCTTGCCGAGCAACCAGCGCCAGGTGTAGACCTGCCCTGAGGGGCTGTCCCAATTGGGGTCGGTCTTGGCCGCGGCGTCGCCGATGTAGGCGGAGAAGAGGTTGGGAACCTCGGGCGAGACGGGATAGAGCGTGACGACTCCGTGCCGCTCGATGACGCCGATGGCGTCTTCGGCGCCCGCGAGATGCGTCTCCGGCGTTTGCCGCCAATTGGTGAGACGCTGGCGGTGGAGATCGGCGAGGTTCGTGGCGACCTCAGTTTCGCGCTCCACGGACGTTGACGGTGCTTGGCGCCGCATACTGCCTCCTCCTCATTCGCCGCGCTGGCCTGGGGTATAGGTCAAGCCCACGAGAATTCCCTCTGGCGAGAGCAGCCGCGTGACGGTCTGGCCCCAGGGTTCTCGCTTGGCGCGCACGAGCACCTGGTGACCGCTCGCCGCAAGCTCAGCGGTTGCCTGCTCAATGTCTTCGACGTCGAACTCGACCCAGGCCTGAGGGACGGGAAACTCGGCCGGCCAGGTCGGCGCTCCGAAGCAGGATTCGGCTGCCCCAGCGAGCGGCCAGAGGGCGAAATGCTTTACGCCGTCGAGCTTGTCGTGCGGCGACGACATGTACGCATCATCGCCTTCGAGCGGGAGGCCGAGGGTTTCGCCATAGAACGATTTGGAGGTCGGCATGCTGTGCACGATGGGGCCGAAACCGGCGACAAACAGGATTTTCATGCGGGCATCCTCCAGTCTCTCATACCGCGCAGACACCGTGTCGCGCTGGGCGTTGGCCTCTTGAGATCACTGCACGAGGCGCTCCACCCATTGGGCGCGCCAGGCTTCGGGCTCGAAGGGATCGGGCCAGAACTCGCGGAGGTGGATGATTTTGCCGTCGCGGAAATCGAAGAACGACACCGCTCGGTCGATGCGTGTGGGATCGGCGGCGTCGGTGGCGACGATCTCGGAGACGACGGTGTCGCCCGCGGCAAGCACTCGTCGCAGCTCGATGCGCACACGCCGGGGGTAGTGGGCGTTGACAGCCACGTAATTGTCGCGCCCGCGGATGCTTTCGCCGGACTGCGGCCACTCGCAGATGAATTCGTCGTGGAGCAGATCGCCGACATCGAAGTCACCGGCGTCGAAGCGCGCCCAGAGTTGCTCGACCACCTGGCGAGGCTGCTGTTCTGTCACAGGACGCTCCTTTCCAGCCGTGTGCGGCTCACGCCGAGGTCATCGTAGCGCGGCACGCGAGGTGGGCGGCGCGGCAGCGGAAGGTCGGCAGAGAAATTTCCGTTTTCTTCCGCTTTTTCGTCGGAAACGCGCTTCGGGTGGCGAATTCAAGCGGGAGAGGCGCCGCGGGGCGGAAATGGGGGAGGCGCGGAAAATAGTGTGGCATGCGCGGCTGCAGGTCAGTGGTTTGGCGACGAAATGATCGCGCAGCGTAGGCACGCATGGGAACATCCTCCGAATGGGGCGGCGAACTGAGGAGCGGTGGCTACTACATGGATGGTGTGGAAGTGAGGGTGAGCGCGCGCGTGGAAAGAACAGATGTTCTGGCAGGAGTATATCACGCCGAAACGCGGGACGCAAGCGTGCATTGGGCATGCGGAGGGCACAGGATCGCGCGCTGTCGGAGAGTACCAACGTAGGGGAGCCACAACCGCGAGGCAGCCAATGCGTAGTAAAAGGTAAATGGCGCAACGAATTCCGCGCGCTCAACCCATCATGTGAAGTTGAGGAAATCGTATGGCAACCTCAGGTGGCCCGACCAGCGGTCGCGGAATTAACGGTCTCTCATTACTCTTTCACATCCGCAAAACGTTCAAGCTCGCTCTGGCAGTGCTGCACGATCCACGGGTCCACTGGGCGCCTAAGTTAGTCTTCGTGCTCTGTGCCGGGGCGCTCGGCCTCGGAGTGCTCGTCCCTGAACTTGGCGTCGATACGATCCTGGCGGCGATACCCGGTTTGGGCTGGATCGGCGACGCGCTCGGCATCCCCGCCGAGGCGACGTTAGATTGGGCGGTGGCGACGGTGGCGGCATTCAACCTCCTCAAGCTCTTCCCCGCGGAGATCGTCGGCGAGCACTATGACCAACTCTTCCGCCACCGCCGGGCGCGCGCCGCTTGATCGGCGCCGGTAATTCCTCGTTCGCGCGGTGCAGCGGATGCGACCCACGGGACTGAGACGAACCGGGCGCAGCGCTGAACGCTATTTGTTGGCGACGAGAGATAGGTTCTCAGCGAGCAGGGCAGGCGCTTGCTGAACGCGCATGCGCGCCGTGCTGATGCGCTGACTCGCGGCTGCCGCTCGCCGTGCGCGACGGTGGCGCGCCAGCAGGTGCGGGTCACGGCCCGGCACCCCGACAACAGAGCACTCTATTGACACTTGACACGACTGAGTCCTCTCGCTATCCTCAGTGGCGCCCGATTTGGGCACGACACGGCAATCCGCACTGCGAGGTTGCGAGGTAGAGAGGCGCTCTATGCATCCGGTCATCCTGTGGGGCTATCGCCGGCGCGGCAGCGCGGTGGGCCAACTGACGTACGTCTGCCCGCGCTGCCAGCAGAATGTTCCACACACGGTGGTCAAGTCGCAGACCAAGTTTACGCTCTTCTTCATCCCGCTCTTTCCCATCGGCACCAACTACAAAGCGACCTGCGCGAACTGCAAATACGACGAGAAGGTGACGAAACAGCAGGCGCAGCAGATGTTCCCGGCGCACAAGTAGCCATCACCAACGCAGCGTGGCGCTCGACTACGGCGCGTCTGGCAGGAAGAGCGGCGCGATGAAGGCGAGCGCGTCGCGCATCTGCGTTTCGATGACGTGGTGCGAGTGGTCATAGAGTTGCAGCGCGAGGCGTTCGGGAGTGGCGGTGTAGTACGGGGAAAGCGCCTCGAAGAGGCGGAGCGTGCCGCCGACGGGGACCATGTCGTCGTTGCGCCCGTGCGAGAGCAGCAGCGGTCGCGGGGCAAGCGCCTCGCCGTAGGTAGCGACGTCGTGCGCGAGCGCGAATTGCCGTGACTCGGCGCTGGGGGCGCTGGCGCCCTTGCGTTTCACCTCCAATATGTCTGGCAAGGGCGAGCCGGCAATGGAGACGATGCCCGCGACGCGCGCATCCTCGGCGCCGGAGACCAGCGCGCAGATGGCGCCCATCGAAAAGCCGCCGACGAGCACGGCGTCCGCGCGGACGTCTGGGCGAAGCAGCAGATCGTCGACCGCGAGGCGCATGTCGTCGATGGTGTGGCGCACGGTGGTCATGAAGTGGTCGGTTGACGCCTCAGCGCTGACGTTCGCGCCCATCGCGTGGCGTCGCTCGCCGTGTCCCCAGGCATCGGCCAGCAACACGACGAAGCCGTAGCCGGCGAGGAGGACGCCCAGTGGGAGCAGGTCGGACTTCTCGGAACCGTAGCCGTGTTGCAGCACCGCCGCGGGATGCGGCCCTGGAGCATCGGGACGGAGCAGGATCGCGGGTACGTTTTCGGGGCCGAGGGTCAAACGCTCTGGATCGGCGGGCGCGTAACGAACTGGGAACTCGATGGGCATGAATGCTGGGTCCTCCGTGACGTGCGTGGTGTGTGGCGTAATGGCATGGTATACGGCTGTGCGGGGCGTGGCGTTGTAGTGGCGGGTCGCGGCACGCGCATGGAAGGTGGCGAAGCGGGCCGCGAGTTGTGCTTCGCGGTGGTGGATACCCACGGTCGCCATGTGCGGTATGCTGGGGCGTGCGAGGCGGCGGCGGAGACGGGGAGCATGGCGGAGAGGACGGCGCGATGGACGAGATTGTAGTGCGCCCGGCAGCGGCAGCGGATCGCGACGCCGTGCTGGCGTTTTGCGCGACGATCTGGGATGGCAATGATTATATCGCCTACGTGTGGGACGCGTGGCTGGAGACGGCGCCGGATCGCGGGGCGCTGCTGGTCGCCGTGTTGGAGGAACGGCCGGTGGGGGTTATTCACTGGCGCGTGCTGGGCGATGACGAGGCGTGGATCGAAGGCATCCGGGTCGATCCTAGCGTGCGGCGGCGCGGCATCGGACGGGCGATGCTCTCGCGGGCGCTTGCCGGCGCCGACGAGCGCGGGGTGCGGGTGGCGCGGCTGATGACCGACGCGGCGAATCTCGCGTCGCAGCAACTCATCGATCGCTTCGGCTTCGTGCGGGTCGCCGAGGTCGCACGGTATGAGGCGCCGGCCTCGGTGGGTGCAGGCGGCGGAGACGCGCTGCGGCTGATGCCTGATGACTTCGGGCGGGTATGGCGCTGGCTCGAAGAGTCGAATCTGCGTCCGTTCACGGGAGGATTGGAGTTCGAGCACTGGGCGGCGCACGCGCTGAGCGAGCCGGCGTTGCGGTCGTATCTCGAAGGTGGTGACGTCTGGGCGCTGGAAGAGTGGGGGTCGTTGCAGGCGCTGGCGGCGGTGACGGTTGATCCGGCGGAGGACGACGAGCCAGCGAGCTTGCAAGCGCACTATACCGACGGTACGGCGGACGCGCTGGGAAGGCTGGGGCTGGCGCTGCGGCGCATCGCCGCCGAACGCGAGTGCGCGAAGGTCGAACTGTGGCTGCCCAACCTGCTGATCCTGCGGGACGCGATGCAGGGCGCGGGGTATGAGGCGGGCGACGAGACGCTGTGGATCTATGCGCGAGATTTGTAGGTGAGTGAGGCGCCGGTGCGGCGTTAGGGGGATGTGGAATTGTCGCGCTTGGAGGTGTAGCTGAGGTGGGCGAGGCGGCGACCGGCGGCACAGTCGGCGATGAGGGTGGCGAGGCGGCTGTGGCGCGTCTCCGCTTTCTTGGCGCTGAGCACCCAGTGGGCGGCGGTGCGGCGATAAGAGGGAGCTTGCTTTTGGAAATAGGACCACGCCTGCTCGTCGGCGCGAAAGACCTGTAACGCGGCCTCGTCGAGGTCGGCGGGAGGCTGTTCGTAGGAGTAGATGCGCGATCGCGTCTCGTCGCGCGCGGCGAAGGCGGCGAGACCAGTGGGACGCATCCGTCCGAGTGCGGTCAGTTCCTCGGCACGCTTGATATTGACGGCGCTCCAGATGCTGCGCGGCTTGCGCGGTGTGAAGCGAATGGTGAAGGTGGCATCGTCACGGCCTTTGCGCAGGCCGTCGATCCAGCCGAAGCAGAGCGCTTCGTCCAGCGCCTGGGCGTAGGTGATACCGCCGTTGCCGGAGGCTTTCTTGTGGAAGCCGAGCACGAGTTCGGTGGCGCTGGCAGCGTGCTCTTGCAGCCAGTCGTGGAACTCGGCCTGCGTGGCGAAGAACGTGGCGTCTGCCATAGGTGGCGCTCCGATGGCGGGTAAATGGGCGTCTGGGGACCGCGGGCGTTCGCGTTCGCCGGACGCGGCTGTGGCCGACGACGCCCGCCCGCACCTCGCGGACCGATGCGTGAACGAGGTGACGGCGCGACTGAGGCAATGCGAGAGGGGACGCGTCGCGGAAGCTGATCGCGACGCGCGCTCACGCACGCGCGGCGCTTAATTCGCCGGCGGCAGGTTGTAGATCGCGCTGAACTTGCCGCGCAGGTAGTCGGCAAAGTAGCGCGGGTCGGGCGCCGCGCCGGTGACGCGCTGGACGAGATCGACCGGGCGATAGGTCGCGCCGTAGACGTACATGTGCTCGCGAAGCCAGTTGAGGACGAAGGCGTTGTCGCCGCTCGCCAGGCGCTCGTCGAAATCGGGAAACTCGCGGCGCAAGGTGGCGTAGATCTGCGCGCCGTAGAGGTTGCCGAGCGTGTAGGTGGAGAAGTAGCCGAAGCCGGTGGTCCAGTGAATATCTTGCATGCAGCCGTCGGCGTCGCTCGGCGGGGTGATGCCGAGGTACTGCTGGTACTTGGCGTTCCATGTGGCGGGAAGCGACTCGACGCTGAGGTCGCCATTGACCAGCGCCTGCTCAAGCTCGAAGCGGATGATGATATGCAGGTTATAGGTCACTTCGTCGGCCTCGACGCGAATCAGGCTCGGCTCGACCTTGTTGAGCGCGCGGGCGAAGGTGGCGGCATCTACTCCGGCGAGTTGCCGCGGGAAGAACTCGCGCGCGAGGCCGAGCTGCGCGCGCCAGAACGGCTCGGAGCGCCCGATGGCATTCTCCCAGAGGCGCGACTCTGACTCGTGCGCGCCGAGGGAGGCGCCGCCGGCGAGCGGAGTGCGGGCGAAGTGACGCGCGCTGCCCTGCTCGTAGAGCGCGTGGCCGCCTTCGTGGATCGCGGACATCACCGAGGTCGAGAGAAACCGCTCGTCGGTGCGGACGGTGAGGCGAACGTCGAAGGGGGTGCCAAAGCTGGTGGTGAAGGGGTGCGGCGAGATGGCAACGCCGCCGGTGTTGAAGTCGTAGCCCATCGCGCGGAGCACGGCGTTGCAGAGGTCTACCTGCCCGGCGGCGGGATATTCCTCGCGGAGGCACGTGTCGTCGATCTGGGTGCCGCTGGCCTGGATGCGACGCAGGGTCTCGATGCTGACGTCGCGCACGGCGGGGAAGAGCTCGTTGAGGCGTTCGGTGGTCATGCCCGGCTCGTAGAGATCGACCAGCGCATCGTAGCGCGTGCCGCTGTAGCCCAGGCGATCGGCCATTTCGCGCATGAGCGCGATGGTGCGCTGGAGCCACGGCGACCATGCGGCGAAATCGTTGTGGGCACGGGCCTTGCGCCATGCCTCGAAGCTGCCCGACTCGGTCTCGGCCAGCGTCTTGACCAAGGACTCAGGCAGTTTGGTGGCCTGGTCGTAGTTGCGCCTGGCGTGCCAGACAAGCGCGCGATCGGCGTCGGTGAACGGGGCAGACTGCACGGGAGTTTCAAGCGCGGCAACAAGCTCTCCGAGACGCGGATCGGTCCAGCGCTGGTGGATCACCGCCTGCGCGGTAGCAAGCTGCTTGCCGCGGACTTCGCCAGCGCCCGCCGGCATGGCGGTGTTCTGATCCCACTGAGCTAAGGCGGAGAGCGCGTTGAGGTCTTCGATTTCATGCAGGCGTTCGAGCAGGTCTTGGATGTTGGCGTTGTTTCGCGAGAATTCCAGGGGCTGCGCCGTCTCGGAGGGGAGTGAAGCCGCCATGATGATCTCCTGGGGTAATTTCCGCTATGGTCTTTTCTACGTCTCGTGGCGAGTCGCCGCGCGTGCAAGCGCCCGCCCAGCATAGCATCCGCAGGGACCGCTCGGCCAGAGCCGGCGCAAGCGTTCGGGCAGATTTCCCCATGCGAGCGGCGGAGCGGATGTGGCGCGGCCACGGCGAGCCCGTGTGGCAATCGGGAGTTATCGGTCAGGGTCTGAACCGTCTCACCACCAGAGTGTTACGCGCGGGAGGGCGAATATTTTCGCGCTCGGTGGCATACTCGCAGCAGCCCAGGGACGCACGCGATCTCTTGAAGGGCTACATGGAGCCAGTCACTCGACAGCCAGCGCACTTGGCGGCATCACCGGCGTGGTGAGCGACTTTTCCGCTGGTGGCCTGGGTATTACAACGGCATATAGCTCGCAGATATGAGCGCAGATGAAAAGAGGCAGTGTCGCAATGACTGACGACGTCATTCACGTGCTGGTGGTGGACGATGATCGCTCGATCCGGGAGACGTTGCGGGCGGCGCTGCAGGATGAAGGGTACTCCGTGGTCGAGGCGGGCGACGGCAGGCAGGCGATTTCGCTGCTACGTTCGCTGGGTGAGCCGCATGTGGTGCTGATGGATCTGCGGATGCCGCTGCTCGACGGCACGAAGCTCCTCGAATTAATCGCCGCCGACGATCGCCTGGTAGCGCGACACGCCTACGCGGTCATCACGGCGAACCCGGATGCGGTGGCAGCCGCGCGCCGGGCGACTCACGGGCGGTTTGCGCTCCCAGTGTTTACGAAGCCGTTCGACCTTGAGGAGGTATTGACGTACGTGGCGGACGCGGGCGCGCGGCTGCTCGCAGGCCACGATACGCCGCCGGAGGTCATGCGCGGAGCATTGTGGTAGGTGTGAGCGGAAGCGACGCCCGCTACGTTTGGGAACGAACGGGCGTGGCGGTTGCTGGCCCAGTGGCAATCTGGTATACTAGGTCGGATTGTGGCGTGGTGTGCGGTTTCCTGTGGAGCCGCGATGCGCTGATATGACGCGGGCCGCAGATACCCCGGCGGGGGATGCGCTATGCGACTGCCCGCACACATGGATTGTTGTACGCGGGTTGGGCCAGTGGCCGACTCAGGAGGAATTCGTCTCGTATGCCGAATCTACCATCGGCCAAGAAGCGCATGCGCCTTGAAGAGAAGCGCCGCGCGCGGAACAAGGCCGTGAAATCGAGCGTTCGCACACAGATCACGAAGGCGCGTGAGAGCATCGCCAGCACGCCAGACGAACCGCAGACCGAGGAAGCGGTGCGCGCGGCGCTCAGTGCGCTGGATCGTGCGGTGACTAAGGGTGTGCTGCACCAGAACAATGCCGCGCGCCGCAAGTCGCGCTTGATGGGGCGACTGCACAAGGCGCAAGCCGAGGCATAGGGCGCATATCGCCCGTATCCCGAAGTAAGAGGAACCTGTTACGGGTTCCTCTTTTTGTGGTGGTATGGTGGCGCGAGGTTTTGAGGGCGCACGCTCACTACCAATCGCCACGCAACTCAAGTTCAAGCTCGAGTTCGACACCGAAACGCTCGCGGACGCCGCGACGGGCGAGGGCGATCAACGCGACGACGTCCGCGGCGGTGGCACCGCCAGTGTTGACGATGAAGTTGGCGTGGCGCGGCGAGATCTCGGCAGAGCCGACGCGGACGCCTTTGAGTCCGCAGGCCTCGATGAGGCGGCCCGCATGATCGTCGGGCGGATTCTTGAAGACTGATCCGGCGCTCTGCTGCGGAGGCTGGGTGTCTTTGCGGTGCTTGCGGTAGGCGCGCACGCGCTCGCGGATGCGGGTAGGGTCGTCGCGCGTGAGGAGAAACGTGGCGCCGGTGATCATCTCTGGCGGCTCGATGGCGGCGCGGGGGGCGGCGACCGGGTTGCCGTCGTCGCCAAAGGTGATCCGGCGCTCGGCACGGAAGCGGCTGTGCCGATAGGCCAGGCCGAGCTCGGCGGCGCTCAGGACGCGCAGGTCGGAGTCCGCGCCAGCCGCGGGATCGGCGAAGAGGACGCGCGCCGAGCGCAGCGTATCGGCGACACACGCGCCGTGCGCGCCCGCGTTGCTGACCACGGCGCCGCCGACCGTGCCCGGTACGCCCGCGCCCCATTCGAGGCCCGCGTAGCCGGCGTCGGCGAGATCGTTGACGAGTTTGGGAAGGCTGACGCCCGCGCTGGCGACGAGCAGGGCGTGGTCGGCATCCTGCGTTTCGAGGCGCCAGTCGTCGAAGGCCATGCGGGCGACGATACCACGCGCACCGGCGTCGGCGTAGAGGACATTGGTGCCATTGCCGACGAGCATCAGCGGCCAGCGGTTTGCGCGGGCGAGCGCGACGAGCGCTATCAGATGCTCTTCAGTGCTGAGCGTGACCCAGGCGTCCGCGGGACCGCCCACACCAAAGGTGCCGTGGCGAGCGAGGGGTTCATGCGCGCGGACGGCACGAGGGAATCGCGTGTTCAGTTCGGCGAGCAGAGCGAGGGTGTCGAGCGTGGTCGGCATGGATGCGCCTTGCTTGATAGAACCGATCGGTTTGCGCGTAGGTAAGGTCATCAGCGCGTGTTGTGGTGAGGCGTGCCGGCGTGGTGGGGAGACGCGCCAAACCGGAGGCGATGCCCACCAGCACTGTGTATGGCCGAGGTCAGTATACACGTGGAGAGGGGGTAGGAGGCTACACCTTGGGAATGGTGTAGTGGAAGCCGCTGGGGACGACGATGGCGCTGATGTTCGTGAACATCTGATACAGGACGTCCTTGGATAGATAGTGGATGTAGTACGTCGAGGAGTCGACGATATTGACGCCCTGCGAGTCGCCTCCGGTGATCACGAGGAAGTGGCCGCCGTCGAAGAAGTGGTAATAGCCATAGGAGATGCGCACGTTGATTATGACGGGAATGCCGAGCACATTGGTGACGTAGAGAATCTGGTTGTAGGTGAGGGTCGTGTTGTCTGAGGGACGGTGCAGATCGGCGCGATAGCCGAACTTACCCGCGGCGAACTGGAAGCCTTCGGTGCGCAGCAGCCCAGCGAAGGGCGAGATGTTGGGCGTCGCGCCGCTATTCATGGCGTCGATCACCTTGCCGATAGAGGCGTTGGGCACGCTCCAGGCAGTGAGGATCTCGGAGAGGGCGGCGGCGCTGCAGGCGGCGCCCTTCCAACCGAGGAATTGGGAATAGGAGTCGTAAAGCTCCGGCTGCTCAATCTGCGTTTCGGGCTTGACCATGCTGGCGACGGCGATAGCCGGGTGGCTGCCGTTGGTGGTGCCGAACGCGCCCATCAAGGGCTCAGCGGGCTCGCCAGAGGCGACGAGCGCGGTGAGCAGGGCGGCGGTGATGGCGGCGACCGCCAGCACGAGGCGGGTGAGCGACCAGGGGCTGCTGGCGTGTCGGGCGAGCGCACGGGTGTCGACACGGATGCGCGCGGCGCCTCGCGGCCTGAAGGCGGCGAGGTTGGGGACGAGATCGCGTTGCGGTGCTGGGACGGGAACCAGCGCACGCTCGCCGTCGTGCCAGGGATCTACGTCGTCGCGCCAGCGTTCCGCATCGTCGCGCCAGGGATCGACATCGCGCGGGACGTCGTGGCGAGTGTCGACCGCGCTCGGCGCCAGCACGCCTTTGAGCGGGCGGGCGGAGGTGTTTTCACGCCGCCGCCTACCATTGGGAGCGGGCGGCGCTTCCTCGGTGTAGGTGTATCTCGGCGGATTCGGGGCGCTGACGGCTTGCTGACGGCTGGTGGCGTCGAGGAGGGTGCGATGGCGGCCGCTTTCCTCGCGGCGCGGTGTCTCTGGGCGGGCGCGCGAGAAGATTGGCACGGAGGGCAATGTGAGGCGCGGGGCGAGCGAGCGTTTGGCGCTTGTATCGAATGCATTGCCGCCGCGGTGGGCGTCCTGGCGGTCGTCGGCGTAGGGGTCGTCTTCGGGAAACGGCTGATCCCAGATGGAGCCGCCGGGACGAGCGGGTGACTGTGGCGGAAGCGCTTTCTTGGGAGATCGGGAAGAGCCCGCCATGCCCGCTCTCCTCTCCGTATCCACCAGGTCGACGCGGTTCGCGTGCAAGCTCGGTTACTCTCGCCTGGATGATGATAGACAGGATGCGGCCAGGCGTCAAGCGGCTGCGACGTAGGTACCGCCGCCAACCAGGTGGCCGATGTGTAACCCAAGCGTGCGACGAGCCGTACCCATTCTGTCGTGGTGCAGAGCGCCGGCGCGGCGGAGCGCAGCACTTGCTGGCAACAGGCGGCTCCGTTATACTGGTCGCGCTTGACGAGCACGCTCGCTCGACACGCCTTCGACGCCATGGGGACAGTGCGGCGCTCGCCGCTCGAAGAGAGGGTGAAACGCGATGTCGTCATCCGGGAACAGCGGCGATTCGGGAGGGTCTGGCGGCTCGGGCCTGGTCGGCCAGTTCGCGCAACAAGCGGTGATGAGCGCGCTGCCGCCGCAGGTACAGGACATTTTGAAGCCGGGCAAGACGCCGGATCGCATCCAACAGGCGATCGCCTGGGCCTCAAGGCGCGATCCCAATGTGCTTCGCGCGCACGTCAAGCGCGGCCACAAGGTGAAATCGCTTGAGGACATTCGTGGGCTCAAGCTCGAACAGATGGATCGCGTGGCGAAGGAGTTCGCGGCGACGTATCGGCGGCGCGCGGCAGTGACGGGCGCGGTGACGGGGCTGCCGGGCGGCCTGTGGGCGGTGGTGGCCGCGGGCGCCGACGTGCAATTGACGGCGATCTACGCGGTGCGCATGGCGTCTGACATCGCGCAGTCATACGGCTACGATACGACGGATGCTGACGAGCAAGCGCATCTCGCCGAGGTGCTGGCGCTGGCGGCGGGCATCGACAGCCTGCGCGGCATCGGCAACTGGCTCTCACGCGAGGGCCTGGCGCACGTGCTGCCCGACGTCTTGCCGCGCATTCTGATGCGCCTCAGCATTCAATTGACGGAGGAACAGGCGGCGAAGTGGGTCGGGCGCATTATTCCTGGCCTCGGCGCGGTAGTGGCGGGAACGATCGATTACGGCTTCCTCAAGTCGGCAGGCAATCGCGCCGTGCAGTACTACCACAACCGCTACCTGGTGGATCACGGCCTCGCCTCGCCGGACATTCTGGGGGCGCCCTCACCATCATTGGCGCTACCCCCTGGACCCGTGGTGGAGGGCAGTGTCGCGGCTCCGGGGCAGTCGGTAGGGCAACGGCTCGCGCTGGCACCGGCGAAGCCCGTAGCGCCAAAGAAGCGGGCGCCGGAGCGGAGCCTCGCCCGCCGGCTCGTTATCGCCGCGTTGATGTTCTTCCTGGCGACGATGATTGCCTGCGTGGCGCTGGCGGTGATCGCCGGGAACTGGCTGATGAGCCTCGGACACTAGGCGATCTACACCAGACGATCTACACGAACGGCAGGAAGCGCTCGCGCTCGATGCGCTCGGTGTCGGCCAGTTCCGCTGACATGTAGTCCGCGGGGGAGAGGACCGCGCCGAGTTCATATGATAGCGCGTGCTCGAAGGCGGCGATGACCTCGTCGGCGGCGACTGGGCGACCAGTGGCTTCGTCGAGGCCGACAACGGCGTTGTGCAGGCGCGTGGCGAGCATCTTGCGCGTGCCGTTGTTGAGGTCGAGCAGGGCGCCGAGGGCTTTCGAGTCAAAGCGCAGGTGGAGGCCAACCTGATAGAGCGTGCCGGGGCGACGGCGCACCTGGCAGAGTCCAACGAGCTTGCGTTTGCCGACGACCACCTCCCAGGGTGAGAGCGTGCCGAAGCAGGCGAGGCGCAGAGGATCATCCTTCGCCAGCTCTGGGATGGCGCGGACCTCATCGGTCGAGAGGGCGCGCGACTTGGCGGCGCCGAGCGCGTGGAGGGTGGTGGCCCAGAGGTCGCCGATCCACTGATAGGCGCGGACGACGTCCGAGGTCGCGAGCGGGTGGTCGGCGGGCAGCGCGAGATCGAGGCTGAGGAGATCGGCACGCACGAGCACGACTGAGCCACCCGACGTGCGCCGGAAGACTTGGGTGTTGGCGGCGCGGCAGGCGTTCATGTTGGTGATGCCGGGCTTCTGGCCGTTGCCGAGCACCAGCGCGGCGGCGGTGGGGATGTACCACCGTAGGGCGGGCGCACGGGTCGCGGTGAGCTGGCCGAGAACGGCTTCGCTGAGGGCGAGCTGGCGGCCCATCGGCTCGGTGGAGAACGGCAGCCGCCGCCAGGGCGTGGGTGTCGAGGAGGTCATGGCTGCATAGTATCATGGACAGCGGCTGGCGAGTGACTTCGTGACCTCACGTAGGCTGCTTTCGCGAGTGCGGAGACGTCAGAGCGCAGCCGCTTGGGGTGGACCTGACCCCCAGGAGCCGGAAGCGCCTGAGCGCAACGACAAGGATCGAAACGCAATCGGTTTGAGAGCGATGCCCAAGACGGATCGGGCGCGCGTTGATGCTGGACGCGAGTGAGGTTCGATGCGCGATCTGACCTACTCGGCACCGGTTTGAATGTCGGACGCGATCGCCGCGTCACCTGGGGCGGGAAGACGATGGGCGCCCGCTTGGAGGGAGCGCAGGTAGGCGACACCAGCGGCGACGCGATCGGCGGCTGGCGCGGCGTCTACGGCGCTGAGCAGGGCGCTGGCGACGACTGCGCCATCGGCGAATCCACCGATCATGGCGACGTGCTCTGGACGCGAGACGCCGAAGCCGACGGCGAGGGGCAGTGCCGTCTGCGCGCGGACGCGAGCGACGAAGGCGGGGAGTTGTTCGGAAAGGTCGCTGCGTGCGCCGGTGACGCCGCTGAGTGAGACGCAATACAGGAAGCCACCTCCAGTGCGCGCGGCAATCGCGGCGGCTTGAGCGATGCGGGCGTCGGTGCTGGTGGGCGTGACGAGGAAGATCAACTCGATGCCGTGGAGGGCGGCGGCTGTACGCAGCGGTTCCGATTCTTCCGGCGGCATATCGGGTACGATCAGACCGGCCACGCGCGCCTCAGCCGCACGGACGCAGCAGCGCTCGATCCCGTAGCTGAAGATCGGGTTGTAGTAGCCCATGAGGATGATTGGGGTGGCGACGCGCGAGGAGACACGAGCGGCGAGGTCGAGGACGCTGGCGAGCGTGACGCCGTTGTCGAGGGCGCGCTGTGCCGCGTGCTGGATGGTAGCGCCATCGGCGAGGGGATCGCTGAACGGGATGCCCAGCTCCAGCAGGTCCGCGCCAGCATCGCAGAGGGCGACGGCGAGCGACTCGCTGGTGGCGAGGTCGGGGTAGCCCGCCATGACGTAAGGGATCAATGCGGTGCGGCGCTCGTCGCGCGCGCGGGCGAAAGCGGCGGCGATGGGGGCGTCAGTGCTTGTTGCGGTCTGTGTCATCGTCGCTCTACTCCAGTGTGACGCCAAGGACGGTGGCGACGGTGTTGATGTCTTTGTCGCCACGGCCGGAGAGGTTGATCACGATACGCTGGTCGGGGCGCAGGTTGCCTTGCTCGGCCAGCGCGAGGACGGCGGCGACGGCGTGAGAGGATTCGAGGGCGGGGATGATGCCTTCCTCCTCGCAGAGCAGGCGGAACGCCCCTAGCGCGGCATCATCGTCGGCGGCGACGTACTCGGCGCGTCTCGTGGCGCGGAGGTAGCTGTGCTCGGGACCGACGCCAGGGTAGTCGAGGCCGGCGGAGATGCTATGCGTCTCGACGATCTGGCCGTGCGCGTCTTGCAACAGGTAGCTGAGCGCGCCGTGAAGGATGCCGGGGCGTCCGGCGACGAGCGTGGCGGAGTGCCTGCCAGTGGCGACGCCGCTACCGCCTGCCTCTACACCAAGAAGCCGCACGGAGGGGTCGCCGGCGAAGGGATGGAACATGCCGATGGCGTTGCTGCCGCCGCCGACGCAGGCGACGACGAGATCGGGGAGGCGGCCCTCGGCTTCGAGCATCTGCGCGCGGGTCTCGGTGCCGATGATCGATTGGAAGTCGCGGACGATGCGCGGATAGGGATGCGGACCGACGGCGGAGCCGATCAGATAATGGGTGGTCTCGACGTTGGTGACCCAGTCGCGGATGGCTTCGTTGATGGCGTCTTTGAGGGTGCGGCTGCCGGAGGTGACTGGGCGCACCTCAGCGCCGAGGAGCTTCATGCGGAAGACGTTGAGCGACTGGCGGCGGATGTCTTCCTCGCCCATGTAGACGATGCAGTCGAGGCCGAGCTTGGCGCAGACGGTGGCGCTGGCGACGCCGTGCTGGCCCGCGCCTGTCTCGGCGATGATCCGACGCTTACCCATGCGCTTGGCGAGCAATCCCTGGCCAAGGGCATTGTTGATCTTGTGGGCGCCGGTGTGCGCAAGGTCTTCGCGCTTGAGATAGACGCGCGCGCCGACACGCTCGGAGAGACGCGCGGCGAAGTACAGCGGCGTCGGGCGGCCCGTATAGGTGCGCTCCTGTTCCCTAAGCTGGGCGGTGAAGGCGGGATCGGTGCGCGCACTCGCGTAGGCGTGCTCCAGTGCGTCGAGCGCGGCCATGAGGCTTTCGGGGACGAAGCGCCCGCCGAACTCGCCGTAGCGTCCGCGCGCGTCGGGATAGACGCCGTGCTGGTACTCGGGCGGAGGGGCAGACGCGGGTAACGGGCTGGCGGGTGAACCCTCGCTCAGGGGCCCGGCGGTCGCGAAGTCCGCCTGCGTGGACTCAGTGACGTTGGACATGGCGGCTATCCTTCTTTGTCTGAAGCTGTTCGTGCGGCGGTGACGAAAGCGCGCATCTTGTCAGGGTCTTTGACTTTGTCGGTCTCGATGCCGCTGCTGACGTCTACGCCGCGTGGATGCACGGTGGCGATGGCGCCGGCGACGTTTTCGGAGGTGAGGCCACCGGAGAGGATGATGGGCCAGCGCTGGGCGGCGCGACGCGCGAGGTCCCAATCGCCCGTCTTGCCGGTGCCGCCATAGCTGCCGGGAACGTGCGCGTCGAGCAGGAGAATCGCGCCCGCCATGGCGTAGGCGTCGAGACGCGCGAGATCGGCCTCATCGCGGAGGCGCAGCGACTTGATGATAGGCATGTGCAGATGCCTGAAAAGGTCGGCGCAGCGTGCTGGCGTCTCGTCGCCGCCGAGCTGTATGGCGCTGAGATGACAAGCGCGTTGGAAATGGAGCATTGTGTCCAACGGTTCGTTGACGAAAACACCCGCGGCAAGCATCCCAGATGCGTTTGCCATAGACGCGATTTGGCATGCGCGCTCGGGAGTAACATGTCGATGGCTTGGCGGATAGAACACCAACCCGACAACACTCGCGCCAACCTCGATCGCTATCTCGCCTTGTTCCGGCGTCATCAGCCCGCAGAGCTTGATGGAGAGCGCATCACGCGTGGATCGGAAGAACTCAGCGGTTTCGCCGCCGGGTGCCGTGGCGAACGCGCGGGCTTTCGCTACGGGATCGTCGGCGCGCATGAGGGCTTCGCCGACGAGGATGGCGTCAGCGCCCCAGGCACGCGCACGCACCGCGTCGGTAGCGGTGGCAATGCCACTCTCGGCGACGAAGATGCGGTCGGGCGGGACGAGCGGGCGAAGGTGCTTGACGACATCCGCATGTACTTCGAAGGTGCGCAGATCGCGGCTGTTGACGCCGATGACTGTTGCGTCAAGAGCGACCGCGCGGCGAACCTCCGTTGCGTCATGCGCCTCGACCAGCGCCTCCATGCCGAGGGAGCGGGTCAGCGCGAGCAAGCTGGCAAGCTCGGCATCGGCGAGCAACGCGCAGATCAGCAGCAAGGCGTCGGCTCCGGCGGCGCGGGCTTCGTAGACTTGGTAAGGATCGAAGATGAAGTCCTTGCGCAGTACCGGCACGTGCACGGCAGCGCGGACCGCGCGCAGGTGGTCGAGCGAGCCGAGGAAGTGCTGCGGCTCGGTCAGCACGCTGATCGCGGACGCGTCACCCTGCTGGTACGCGCGCGCCTGCGCGACGGGATCGAAGGTCGCGGCGATGACGCCCTTCGAGGGGGATGCGTGCTTGACTTCGGCGACGAGGCGCGCCGAACCTCGGGGAGTTGGGCGCAGCGCCGCGGCGAAGGGTCGCGGCGCGGGCGCGCAGGACGCCTGCATGCGCAGCTCTTCGAGCGGGGTTAGCGCCCGGCGCTCGGCGAGATCGGCGCGGGCGGAGGCGGCGATGCGATCGAGGAAAGTGTCAGACATCGAGCAACCCGTTCTTGGCGCGTGTGAGGCGACTCAGGCGACGACCGGTGCGAAGGCACGTGTGGTGGCGACGAGCGCGTCGAGCGTCGGCAGCGCTCTGCCAGCGCAGAGGACGCCGCGCGCCTGGGCGACGCCATCGGCAAGGGAAATCGCGCGTTCGGTGACGTAGAGCGCGGCGCCGGCGTTGAGTGCCACCATGTCGGCGATGGCGCCTTCACGCTTCCCCGCGAGAACGTCGCGCATTACGGCGGCGTTTTGCTGCGCGTCGCCCCCAAGCACCTCACTGCGCGGGCGCTCGGCCAGGCCGAGATCCGTTGGGGTGATAGTGTATTCGCGGAGGTCGCCGGACGTGCCACGCACCTCGCAGATGCGGGTTGGCGCGGCGAGCGAAAGCTCATCGACGCCGTCCTCGCCGTGGACGATCAGGGCGCGCTCGCAGCCGAGCCGCAGCAGCGCCTCGCCCATCAGCCGGAGCAGGCTGGCATCAGCGACGCCAAGCACCTGATAGCTGGCGGCGGCGGGATTGGTGAGCGGGCCAAGGATGTTGAAGACGGTACGAATGCCGATCTCGCGACGGGTCGGCCCGACATGGCGCATCGCCGGGTGGTAGGCTGGCGCGAACATGAAGCCGAAGCCGACATGCTCGACACAAGAGGCGACCTGTTCGGGCCCAAGCTCAAGCCGAACGCCCAATGCTTCAAGCACATCCGCGCTGCCGCAGCGGCTGGTCGCGGCGCGGTTGCCGTGTTTGGCGACGGGTTGCCCTAGTGCGGCGACCACGAGTCCCGCGGCGGTGGAGACGTTGAACGTGCCGGACGAGTCGCCTCCCGTGCCGCAGGTATCCACCGCGCGGATGTGGGAGGGCAGCGGGACATGAATGGCCTGCTCGCGCATCACGCGCGCCAGCCCGGTGACTTCATCCACCGTCTCGCCCTTGAGCCGCAGCGCGGTGAGGAAAGCGCCGAGCTGCGAGGGCGTGGCGACGCCGGTCATAATCTCTTCCATGGCCGACGCCGCGTCTGACTCGCTGAGCGCGCCGCCGCCGACCAGATGGGTTATCGCGTCGCGGATCATGCTGACCTCCCCGTTGTGAGCGCCAATTCGCTGGCAGGGTGCGTGGACGGTGAGACGGGGCCCGGCTGCCCTTCGAGGAAGTTGCGCAGCAGCTCAGGCCCAGCGGTGGTGAGGATGGATTCGGGGTGGAACTGGACGCCGACGATCGGGTAGGCACGATGACGCAGGCCCATGATCAGGCCGTCGTCGGTTTCGGCGGTGACGTCGAGTTCACGCGGCAGCGAGGCGCGCTCGACGATCAGGCTGTGGTAGCGCGTGGCGTCGAAGGGTTTAGGCAGACCATCGAAGAGACCCGT
The DNA here is from genome assembly GCA_963785845.1 of uncultured Chloroflexia bacterium. Lineage (GTDB taxonomy): Bacteria > Chloroflexota > Ktedonobacteria > Ktedonobacterales > JADMIN01 > CAWAWP01. The sequence continues at coordinate 54,148 of CAWAWP010000006.1, forward strand.
GCCGTCGTGGTGGATTGGCGAGACTTTGCCGTGGACGGGGTGCGGCGCGCGGATCACCCTACCGCCGAAGACCTGGCCAATGCACTGGTGGCCGAGGCAGACGCCCAGCGTGGGGATACGCGGCCCGAGTTCCGCGATCAGCGCGTTCGAGACGCCAGCCTCAGCGGGCGTGCACGGCCCTGGGGAGATGACGATCTGCGACGGCGCGAGCGCTGCGGCCTCGCCGACGGTGATCTCGTCGTTACGCCGCACGAGCACGTCCGCGCCCAGTTGGGAGAGAAGTTGATACAGGTTGTAGGTGAAGCTGTCGTAGTTGTCGATCAGCAAGAGCATTCGGCGACCTCCAGTGCGCGGAGCACGGCGCCGAGCTTGTTCTCAGTCTCGCCGAACTCGTCCGCGGGGCGCGAATCAGCGACGACGCCACCGCCCGCTTGGGCATACGCGACGCCGTTCTTCAGCACCAGCGTGCGGATGGCGATGCAGGTATCCAGGCTACCGTCGAAGCCGAAGTGGCCGACGGCTCCCGCATAGACGCCGCGACGCTGGCCTTCGAGCTCGGCGACGATTTGCATGGCGCGCACCTTGGGAGCGCCGGTGACTGTACCTGCGGGGAATCCGGCGCGGAGGGCATCGAAAGGCGTGAGGCCAGCGCGGAGGCGACCGGTGACGTGGGAGACGAGGTGCATGACGTGCGAGTAGCGCTCGACGTCGAGAAACTGCGCGACGCGAACGCTTCCCGGCTCGCTGACGCGTCCGACATCATTGCGGCCAAGATCGACGAGCATGACGTGTTCGGCGCGCTCTTTCTCGTCGGCGCGGAGGTCGGCTTCGAGCGCGGCGTCGGTGGCGAGATCGGCGTCGCGAGGGCGCGTGCCGGCGATGGGATGCACGGCCACCACGCCATGCTCGACGCGGACCAGTAGTTCGGGCGAGGCGCCGGCGACGGCGAAATCGCCGAGCGAGAGGTAGAACATGTACGGCGATGGATTGATGGAACGCAGCGCTCGATAAACGGCGAAGGCGGGCGCAGCGAGCGCACGCGCGATGCGACGCGAAGGCACCACCTGGAAGCAGTCTCCGGCGCGAATGTACTCCTGAATGCGCGAGACGGCCGCCGCATAGGCGGAGGGCGACGCCAGCGGTGAGGGATCGAGCGTCGCGCGCGAGGGGCCGCGTGTCGTGGACCGTGGCGCTGGTGCCGCAGCGCGCGTTTTCCGCGTGCGTTGGCGCGGCAGCGGACGGGCCAGGCATCGCTCAAGGCTGTCGAGGCGGGCGTGGGCCTCGGCGTAGGCGCGTTCTGTGCTGTTTGCCTCCAGGTCGGCGTGGGAGATGAGCAGGGCACGATGGCGCGCATGGTCGAACGCCAGAAGCGTATCGCTCAACACGAAGACCGCCTCTGGCAGATCGAGCGGATCGGCGTCGGGCACGGGGACACTCGGCTCGTAGCGCGCGGCGACCTCGTAGGCGAGATAGCCCACCGCGCCGCCTGAGAAGCGCGGTAAGCCAGCGACCGGGGCAAGCGGACGCCGCGCAAGCTCAGCCTGGAGCGCGACCAGGGGATCGGCGCAGGGCACGCGATCGCTCTCCCCGGCGCGCTCGCCCCGCAGCCAGGAATAGGTGGCTGTGCCGTCGTGCACACGGAGTACGAGATAGGGATCGACGCCGACAAATGAGTAGCGCGCGAGACGCTCGCCGCCCTCGACACTTTCGAGCAGGTAGGCGTATGCGGCGCCTGTGGCACGTTGCGCGCGGCGTTTCGCGTGAGTTTGAGGTAGGCGGAGACGGGCGTTTCGAGATCGGCGTCGATCTCGCGCCAGACGGGCACGAGCGTCGCCCGACGCGCGCGCTCTGGCGGCGTGGTTGCGCGTGCGGGCGCTGGCGTGAACATGTACGTACTCCTAATCGCTGTCACCGCAAGGAATTGGAGGCAGAACCGCAGCTCACGCTGTGGCGAGAAAGCCGACACGCTGCTTGACGGCACGCAACGTCTCGCGGGCGAGGGGCCGCACCTTCTCGGCGCCCTCGGCGAGCAGGCGGTCGAGATAAGCGGGATCGGCGGTGATCTCGGCGTAGCGTCGCTGCACCGGCTCGAGCGTGGCGATGATGCGATCGGCCAGCGCCGCCTTGAACTCCTTGTACCCTTTGCCGGCGAACTCCGCCTCGATCGCCTCGCGGCTCTCACTCCCCAGCGTTTCGTAGATCGTCAGCAGGTTGTTGATCGCCGGGCGGCTCTCGTCGAAGACAATCGTGCGCTCGGAATCGGTGGTGGCGCGGGCGATCTTCTTACGGATCACGTCGGGCGCATCGAGGATGGCGATGTACGACCCTTCGGCGTCGCTCTTGCTCATCTTGCGCGTCGGATCCTCCAGCGACATGACACGCGCACCGACCTTGCGCACGATGGCGCGCGGCTCGACGAAGGTCTCGCCGAAGCGAAAGTTGAAGGCGTTGGCGATGTCACGCGTCAATTCGACGTGCTGCCGCTGGTCGTCGCCTACCGGCACGGCGTCGGTGCGATACAACAGGATGTCGGCGGCCATGAGCACCGGATAGACGTAGAGACCCGCGCTGACCGTCTCGCGGTCGTCGCCCGCCTTCTGCTTGAACTGCGTCATGCGGTTGAGCCAACCCATCGGCGTCACGCAGTTGAGGATCCAGGCCAACTCTGTATGCTCGGCGACGTGCGATTGGATGAAGAGATCGCTGCGCCGCGGGTCGATCCCCGAGGCGAGCAATATCGCGGCAAGCTCGCGGGTCGCGGCGCGGAGCATCGCCGGGTCCTGCGGGACGGTGATGGCGTGGAGATCGACGACGCAGAAGACGCTGTCGTAGTGATCTTGATCGTCGACCCAGTGCCGAATCGCGCCAATGTAGTTGCCCAGGGTCGGCGAGCCAGACGGCTGGATGCCCGAGAAGACGCGCTCGCGCTTCTCCTTCGCCGCTGGGCTTGCCTCGTGCGTGGCGGCCTTTGGCGTTGTACCCTTGCGCTTGATCGCCTCAGATGCTGGCGCGCTCATCGTCCCATGCCTCTCTTTCGTCTGTCGCAACTGTGCGGGAAAAAGAAAATGCCCCTCGCCCGTCTGGGACGAGAGGCGTTCGCGGCCTTCGTGGTACCACCCACATTCAAGTCATGTGCGTCGGCGCATTTCGCGCTATCGCCACATGACTCCTCTGCAAGCACGGGACTCGCGCCATACAGCGCGCTCCGATGCTCCGCTTCGCTAACGGGAAGCTCCCGGCAGGCCCTACGGGAGCTTCCCCGCTCGGGCCGCGGCTTGCAGGGCCATTCCGCGCTGCGCCAGCGCCGGTTTCCACCATTCCGGCTCGCTGAGGCATGGAGCTAGACGCGTACTTGTCCTGGTCAAAGCCAGTGCAGTGACAGAATTGCTTCGAGTATAGGTTGGCGTGGCGCCTGTGTCAAGGGCGAGCGTTCCCTGCCGCGGCGCGCTGCCGCATTGCGCCTCGCCTCGCGCCATGGTATACTGCATCGGGTGTGCGCCGATTTTCACGTGAAGATCGCGCCCACGCAAATTCACACGCCTCTCAATCGTTTGGGTCCCTGGGCATGCGCGACATGCTCCCCTAGACGGCGTGACGGAGGCGGAGGATGTTTCTTCAGCAAGGGAGGACTGTCGCACCGTGGCAAATGTCGCATCGATGAAGCAACTGTTGGAGGCCGGTGTCCATTTCGGACACCAGACGCGCCGCTGGAACCCGAAGATGCGCCCGTTCATCTTCACCGCGCGCAACGGCATCCACATCCTTGACTTGCAGCAGACTGTGTCGCGCCTCAACGACGCCTACAAGTTCGTTGCCAATACCGTCGCCAATGGCGATTCGATCCTCTTCGTCGGCACCAAGAAGCAGGCGCAAGAGGCCATCGCCGAGGCCGCGACCAACGCCGGGCAGTTCTACGTCAATCAGCGCTGGCTCGGCGGCATGCTGACCAACTTCGAGACCATCCAGAAGCGCATTCGCTTCCTCCGCGACCTCGAAGCGCGCAAAGAGCGGGGCGACTTCGAGCGCCTGCCCAAGAAAGAGGCGCAGGGGCTGCAAGACGAACTGGATCGCCTGACGAAGCTCCTCGGCGGCATCAAAGACATGCGCCGCTTGCCGGGCGCGATCTTCGTCATCGACACCAAGAAAGAGCACACCGCCGTGCTCGAAGCGCGACGCCTGGACATCCCCGTGGTGGCGCTCGCCGACACCAACACCGATCCCGACGAGATGGATTACCCGATCCCCGCCAACGACGACGCCATCCGCGCCGTCAAGCTGCTCGCCGATAAAATGTCGGAGGCCGCGCTCGAAGGTCGCCGCCAGCGTGAGGCGCAGATCAAGGATCGTGCCGAGGGTGAACGCGAGCGCGCCGTGACCACCGCTCCGGTGAGCCTCGAAGAATTCGGCGTCTCCGACGACGAGACCGCTGCAGCGCCCGCCGCGGTGCCAACTGATACGCCCACCGCTGCGCCCACCGCCGTGCCCGCTGCCGAAGAGGCGAACCAGACGGAGGAAGCCCCGGCAGCCGTCACACCGGAGGTCTAAGCCAAGGGTAGCCTCCACGCCGCTTGGTTGCGTGGAGCCGTTCGGAGCGCGCGGCACAGCCCGGTGTGCCGCGCGTTTGTGTGCCTGCAAGGTTGCTCCGCGACGCACTCAGGTGCGCGCGCGCCGAAATCGCGCATGGTACGATGGAATCCGCCGGGAAAGATCGCCACGCGGCGTGGGGCAATCCCCTTCGCGTGTCAGGAGTGAGATAGAGCCCTTATGGAAGCTACCGCGAAAGATGTCGCCAAGCTGCGCGAGTTGACCGGCGCGGGGTTCGCCGATTGCAAGAAGGCGCTCGCCGAGTCTAAAACCTTCGACGAGGCCGTCAAGTTCCTTGAGGAGCACGGCCAGAAGCGCGCCGAGAAGCTCAAGAGCCAGGACCGCGAGACGCGCGAGGGAATCGTCACGTCGTACCTGCATCACGGCGGCAACCTCGGCGTGCTGCTCGAACTCAACTGCAGCACTGATTTCGTCGCCCGCAGCGAAGATTTCAAGACGCTTGCCAAAGAGCTGACCTTCCAGATCGCCGGGTCGAATCCGAAGTACATCGCCTTCGACGACGTGCCTGAAACGACGGTCCGCGAACTGCGCGAGGCCGCCGCCAGCGACCCCGAAGTGCTCAAGCGCCCCGCCGAGGGGCGCGAGCAGATCGTCGAAGTCAAGGTGAAGAAGCAACTCTCGGCGCAGGTGCTTCTGGAGCAGCCCTGGGTGAAAGACGACAAGATCACCGTCGGCAAACTCGTCAACGACGTGATCCGCAAGACCGGCGAGAACATCGTCGTGCGGCGCTTCGTACGCTATGCACTCGGCGAATAAAGGAGGCGGGGCGCCGGGCAGTGGGTGGGCGTTGGTCCACCGCATTGCCCATCGCTCGGTTGCCTAGGAGATATCATGACGCCCGCGACGACCCCTGCGACGACCTACAAGCGCGTTTTGCTCAAACTCAGCGGCGAGATGCTTGAGGGCGAGCAGGGCTATGGCATCGACCCCAACGTGCTGCAATACATCGCCGAGGAACTGGTCGCCGTGAGCGACCTCGGCGTGGAGATCGCCATCGTCATCGGCGGTGGCAACATCATGCGCGGCAAGACCGCGGCGTCGCAGGGCATGGATCGTGCCCAAGCCGACTACATGGGTATGCTCGCTACGGTGATCAACGCGCTCGCGCTCCAAGACGCGCTCGAAACCGTCAACCTGGTGACGCGCGTCCAGACGGGTATCGAGATGCCGGTCGTCGCCGAGCCGTTCATCAGGCGCCGCGCCATCCGCCACTTCGAGAAGGGCCGCGTGGTCATTCTCGCCGCGGGCACCGGCAATCCCTACTTCACCACGGATACGGCCGCTGCGCTCCGCGCCATCGAGTTGCATTGCCAGGTATTGCTCAAAGGCACTAAAGTAGACGGCGTCTACGACGACGATCCCGCGAGCAATCCGCGGGCGCGACGCTTCCGCGAGCTGAGCTACATGCGCGCGCTGACCATGGGCCTCGGCGTGATGGACAGCACCGCGCTTTCGCTCTGCAAAGACAATGGCTTACCAATCCTGGTCTTCGATATGAATGTGCCCGGCACGCTCGCCGCCATCGTCCGTGGCGAGCCGCACGGCACGCTGGTGCATGCCATGCCCGACGGCGCCGACGCCATCTGGGCAGACGAGTACGAGCACACGGCGAGTACCGCGCGCTGAGACTTACGCGCTGCACGCGGCGCCGCGTCGTCATGAAAGGGGACTACCGATGGCTGGTGATATCTTCGCCGATGCGGAGCATCGCATGCACGGCGCGCTCGAGGCGCTCAACCGCGACCTCGCCACGCTGCGCACCGGGCGCGCCAGTCCCGCGCTGGTAGAGCGCGTCAGCGTGGAATACTACGGCGCGACGCAGCCCTTGCAGAACCTCGCCACCATCCACGCTCCCGACGCCCGCTCCATCACCATCCAGCCATGGGACAAGAAGGCGATCGGCGACATCGAGAAGGCCATCCAGAAGAGCGACCTCGGCCTCAACCCCTCCAATGACGGCACTGCGCTGCGCATCATCATCCCCCCACTGACGGAGGAACGCCGCCGGGATCTCGTCAAGGTCGTCCACAAGAAGATGGACGAAGCCAAGGTTGCCGTGCGCAACATTCGCCGCGACGCCCATGACCACCTACGCGACCAGGAGAAGAAGAAGGAAATCTCCGCCGACGACCTCAAGCGCGGCACCGATCGCCTCCAGAAAGTAACCGATAAATTCGTCGCTGACATCGACAAGATCGGCGCTTCCAAAGAGCAAGAGATCCTGGCGGTGTGAGCGCTATTCACTGAGGAAAGGAGCGACGAGTGGCTCTATGAAACTGAGACGCATTCGCAGCTTGTTGGGCGCGGCAGGCGTAGCGCTCGACGGCGGGGCGCGCCTCCGCGAGGCCGAGCGTCGCACGGAACTTGGGCGGCTGCGCTTCGTCGAGGGGCACGCCGTTCCTCAGCATATCGCCATCATTATGGACGGCAACGGCCGCTGGGCCAAGGCGCGTCATCTGCCGCGCTCGCTCGGCCACCACGCCGGCGTCGAGGCTCTGCGCCGCGTGGTGCAGCTCTGCCACGACTACCACGTCCCGATGCTCTCGGTCTACGCCTTTTCTACCGAGAATTGGGGCAGGCCCGCCGAAGAGGTCGACGCGCTGATGGGCCTGATGTGGGAGACGATTCGCACCGATGTCGACCGGCTGCACGGTGAGGGTGTCAAGCTACGACACGTGGGCCGCCGCGAGGGACTCTCGCCCGACATCCAGCGCGCCATCGACCACATGGAGACGCTCACGCGCGACAACGACAAGTTGACACTTAACGTATGCTTCAATTATGGTGGCCGTGCGGAAATCGTCGACGCGGTGAAGGCGATCGTCGCCTCAGGCGTGCCGTGCGACGCAGTGAGTGAAGAACTTATCGAGGGGTATCTCTACACACGCGGATTGCCCGACCCCGACCTCGTCATCCGCACGGCGGGCGAAATGCGGCTCAGCAACTACCTCATTTGGCAGGTCGCCTACGCCGAATACTACTCGACGCCAGTGCTCTGGCCCGATTTCGACCACGACGACTTCGTGGCGGCGCTCGATGCCTTCGCCGGACGCAAGCGGCGCTTCGGCAAGCTCGACGAGCAGGTCGCGGCGGCCGCTCCGAGTGGGGCGCCCGGCGCGCGGCCCATCGCCAGGGCGACGCTGCCAGAGCCGGCGATAAAGGGGGCGCGCTAGCCGACGACCGTGGCCTCGTCTACGATCAGACGCGGCCGCGGTGCAAGCGCCCAGGGGAGGGTCGTGATGGCACGGCAAGGCGTACGAGCGGGGCGTCTCACGGACGTCGGCGCCAACAGCCTCGGGGCGCCACACTCAGAGCAGCGCGCAGCGCAAGGGCACACGTCGTGGCTCACTGCGCTGGTGCAGCGCTCGCTCTCCGCCATCGTCCTGATCCCGCTGGTGATCGCGCTCATTTTCTTCGGCGGCTGGGTAGCGTTCTGCGGCGCAGCGGTGGCGCTCATGCTCGGCTCCTACGAGCTGCATGCGATGTTCACCCACAAGCGCTGGCATCCTCCGACGCTCTTGAGCGTGGCCCTGAGCCTAACCTTCCTCGCCGCCGCTCGCCTCTACATCCTGCGCCCCGAACCGGGCCCCGTCCTGCTGATCCTTGGCGTGGGCATTAGCGCGCTCCTGATCCTCACTTTTTCGTGGCTGATTCTCACGCGCAAGAACCTTGAGGGCGCGGTGCTCGATTGGGCGTTGGCGATGGGCAGCGCCTTCTACCTCGGATGGCCGCTCGCTTTCTTCCTGTTGTTGCGCGGTGACACCCTGGGCTCAAGCAATAGCGGTTTCTGGTGGATGCTGGCGCTCTTCTTCATCGTCTGGGCCAACGACACCTTCGCCTTCTTCACCGGCCACTTCTTTGGTCACACCAAGCTCGCGCCGATCATCAGCCCCGCCAAGACGTGGGAAGGGTTCGCTGGCGGGCTGGTGTTCAGCGTGGTCGCCGCGCTGATCTTCACCATCGCACTGCCCAACCTCTTCAGCCACCCACTACATGTCGCGTGGTATCAGGCCGGCATCCTCGGCCTGCTGGTGGCGGGAGTGGCGACCGCTGGCGATCTCGCCGAATCGCTCTTGAAGCGCGCCACGGGCGTCAAAGACAGCGGCAAGATCGTCCCAGGACATGGCGGCCTACTCGACCGCATGGATAGCCTGCTCTTCGCCGTGCTCGTCGTATTCTTCTTCGCCCTGGCGGTCGGCGATCTCCCATTCTTGGTCCACTGAGGCACCGCTCGCCCAGACGACGGCGCGTCCTATCTGCGCCCGTGGACCGGCTGCTGCGCTCGCGCCGGGCTACCACCCACCGGCGATCGGACGGGCATCGGCGGCACCGGCGGCGCCAGCAACGGCACGGGCTGGTCCGCGAAGTCAAGCTCCTGCGGCGCAACGATCGGCGCGTCATGAATGTCGAGCAAGACCTTGATGGCCTTGTGGGTCACGTCCTCGTTGGCGACGCGAATGGCATGACGTAGCTCGGCCAGCGGAAATCGATGCGTCACCAATCGTTCCGGCGTTAGCTTGCCTTCGCGCATCAGTGCCGCCGCCACCTGAAACGTCGAGACACGCCCGCCGCTGTCGGCCTCCCAACCGGCCAAGACGCTATTCCCCGGCCAATGCTCCGTGCCGTGATCTTGTGCGCCCAATACGCGAATCTCCTGCTGCCGCACCGGCGTGAGATCGAGTCGCAGCCGCGTGGGATGCGCCCCCGCGAGCACGATCGTCCCGCCACCACGCACCCAGCGCAGCGCATTCTGCACGGACTGTTCCGAGCCGATCGTGTCATACACAGCATCAAAGCCGCCGATCACCAGCTCCGATCGCCCGCGCTTGTAGCGCTTCGCCGCCGTATACTTCGCGACGGCAGCCGACCCGTCTCCGGGCGAGAGCACCTGCGACGCGCCCATCGCATGCGCCAGGTCGATCTGAAAGGGGTGGCGCGCCTCGACGATGACCGAGGCGTATGGCGCCATTGCGCGGATCGCCTGAATGGTCAGCAGACCCAGCATGCCCGCGCCGATCACCAACACGTTGTCGCGTGGCTGCGCCGCGTGCCGCAGCACGGCATGGAGCGCCATCGCCGCCGGCTCAAGCAGCGCCGCTTGTTCGCTTGAAAGCGCGTCCGGCACGAGGAACAATTGGCGCTCGTGGACGATCATCTCGTCGCCCCAGCCGCCACCTATCGCCTGCGGTCCCGGTTGATAGCGGTTCTCGCAGAGGTTGAAGCGCCCCGCCGCGCAGTGGAGGCACGGCGGCTCGATCTCGCGCGTCGCGCAGCACTGGTCGAGTTGATATGCTACCCGGTCGCCGACCCGCAGGAACTGCACCTCGGCCCCCACCTCGACCACTTCGCCGCAGACCTCGCGCCCCATGTACGTGCGCCGCGCACGGGGCAGCGCACGCTCGGTCGAAGTGTTCTCCGTCCGCAACATCACTCGCGCCACGTCTTCGGCGGAGATGCCCGCCCGCGTATTGCGCACGCGCACCCATTGCGCGCCAGGTAGTTGCGTCTGGCGAATCTGTCGCGCGCGAAGCGGCGCCCACGGACCGAAGTACGCGCGGCGCGATACCACGCCGATCGCGCGCGTGGCGCCCGAGCGCAGCGGACTTGAGTCGAGATACGCGCTCCACATTGCCGCTATCCTCCGCGCCGAGCTGTTGCCAAAACCGCAGCCAGTCTAGCATCTGCGTTTCGCGGTCACAAGCAACCGGGACCGAGCGGCTAGTCCACTCGGCGCCCGCTAGCATCGCCCGACACCATCGCGGCAACCCTCGCCATACAGGCCATGCCATCCTGTGCTATACTGTCTGAAGAACATATATTCTCATCATCGACAGCCCCTCGACGCGTCTCACGTCCTACCAACGGCCACCTCAGTACGCCGCGATCCAGCGGAACGGCTGCATCGAGACGAAACAGCGGAAGAAATCGGAAAATCGGTCCTTCACCGTCTGTCGCGCCACATACCCCTGCGCTACGCCTGCATGCAGGCCGTTTTCCCGCGAGATTGCACCATTTCCGCCACCATCGTGCTGATGCCTGCCGACGGGCGAGCCTGATCGGGGAGCGTTGCCGCACGTCCGCCCGTGTGCGCGTAGCGGGCATGCGGCATTCGTACGGGCACCGTCTCCCTGACATTGGCCCCACAACACCAACAGACCGCGGACCTGTCAGCCCGGCCACGCCGGTCGCCGCTCGCGGCCGTCCCGTCGCGCATGACTTTGACGCGGCGACCGGCGGCGGACTACAGTACATCCGGGACCGTACGTATGCAGTTCGGCGAGGTATCTCGATGACGCAGATCTCCAACGAGGCGCTCCGCGACGAGGCGCTGGCGCAACTGCGCAGCGGCACCATCGCCCTCAATGAGGGGCGCCTCGAACAGGCAGCCGAGGCGCTGGTGAGTGCTGAGGCGACTCTGCGCGGCCTGGACGATCACGAGCACGCTGGCGATAGCCGCGCCGCCCTGGCGGAGGTCCAGCGCCGCAACGGGGCGGTCGAGCAGGCGGCCAAGAGCTACGAACGCGCCGTCGCACTCTACAAAGAGGCAGACGCGCCAGCGCGTGAGGCGCAGGCTACGCTCCAACTCGGCCACCTCGACCGTCAGCGCGGGCAGCTCGAACGCGCCTGGGAACACTACTACCTCGCGCTGCGCCTCTTCGAGAAGGTGCAGAACCTCAACGGCCAGGCCAGCGCCTCGCTCGCCCTCGGCCATGTCGAACGCCAGCGGGGCCGGCTGGAGCAAGCCGCCGCGTACTACACCACCGCCCGCGCGCTCTACGGGCAGGCGCAGGACCGCTTCGGCGTGGCCGACGCCGCTCGTGGGCTTGCCGACATGCTTTCGGGTCAGGGCAAATACGACGATGCCGAGCGCATCTACCTCGAAGCGTTAGCGATTTACCGCGACTCCGGCGACCGCTTCGGCGAGATCGATACGCTCGTCGCCCAGGCGCGGCTCGCCATCGATCGCGTGCGCTTCGACGAAGCCTCCTCACTGCTTGGCAGCGCCATCGCGCTCGCCGGCCCGCTCGAATACGACCTCGCCGACGCCGACGCCACCCTCGGGCTCGCCGAGATCGCGCTGCATCGCGGACGGCTCGATCAGGTAGTCGCCAATAGCATGAAGGCCGCCGCCGCCTACGATCAGCAGGGCAACGGACTCGGCGCCGCGGAGGCCAATCGCGTCCTCGGCGAGGCGCAGATGCGGCGCGGGCAGCTCGCGCAAGCCATCGCCCTCTTCGACCGTGCCGCGCGGGCGTTCCAGGCCACCAAGTCACGTGTGCCCTATGCGCGCGCCCTGCTCGGCTCTGCGGAGGCCAATCGCCGCAAAGGGTTGCCGCGCAAAGCGGAGGATCTCTTCGCCCAGGCGCGTGCCGTCTCCGGCGAGGCGGAACAGTCCACCCTTGAAGCCGCCGCGATCCTCGGTCTGGGACAGATCGCGCGACAGCGCGGCCAGTCTGCGAGCGCCTCAGCCTTGCTTGAGGATGCCGCCGCGCGCTCCGAAGCTGCGTCGCGTCACGCGCTGGCGGCGACCGCGTACCTGGAGCGCGCCCGGCTCGCCATCACCCACGGCGAACTCGACCGCGCCGCCGCGCTCACCGTGCGCGCGCGTGCCCTCGCCGCCGACGCAGAGGCGACCACCGGCGAACCTGGCCCGCTCGCGGCGATCGCCGGCGTGGAACTGGCGCACACGCTTGCGCTCGGCCAACTTGAGGGCGCGCGCCTTCACGTAGTGGAAGCAGCGACCCATGCCCAGCGCGAGAGCGATGCACTCTCGGCCATTGATGCGGCGCTAGGACGCGCCGAGGTGGAAATCCGCGGCGCCAACCTCGACCTGGCGGTCCGTGGCTTCAACATCGCACTTAAGCTGGCCCAGGAGGGTGAGACGCCCGTGCAAGAGGCCCTCGCCAGCCTCGGCTTGGCGCGTGTGCTCCTGCGACGTGGCCTGGCCGAAGAGGCCGCCATCGCGCAAGGCGAACAGCTTTCTCGCCTGCGCGCCGCGGATGTCGCCGCCGCCCTCGCCCTCGCACAGCTCGACATCGCCGAGGCGCGTCGACAACTCGGTGACGCCGCCGCCGCGCGCCAGGCATACGTCGAGGCACAACGGCTCTATGCCGACAGCGACGATCCACTCGGCCAGGCAGCGGGGCTCGAAGGCGAAGCGCGGCTGCTGCTCGACGGCGACGAACTTGAGGCGGCGGCGGGCCTCTTTCAGCGGGCGATGGATCTCTACGAGCGTGTCGCCGCGAATGTCGCCGATGCTGCTCAGCGCGCCACCTACTTCGACGCACACCCCGGCGTCTACGCCGACGCCGCCTACGTCGCCGCGCGCGAAGCGAACGCAGCACGGGCGCTCGAATGCGCCAGGCGCTATGCCGAGCGCGCGAGCAAAGCCGGCCGCGCCGCCGCCGCGCAGCGACTGCGCGAGCGCGAGCAGGCAATACCTCTGCGCGGGCCAGACCTCACCAAAGAGCAGGTCGAGCGCAACAAAGCGCTCATCCGCATCCTCGCCGACACCCGCAAAGAGCTTTCACGCTGAGGGGAGTTCGAGGTTGTAGGTGTAGAACTTCGTCTCGCGCACCCATCCTAGCGACTCATACAGCGCCTGCGCGGGCGTGTTGTCCACCGCTGTCTCCAGCATTAGGCCCGCCGCGCCGCTCTCGATGCCGAAGAGGCGCGCATGCTCCAGCAGGGCGCGTCCCACGCCACCACGGCGCATCTCCGGCGCGACGAAGAGGTCATTTAACAGCCAAAGCGCCTTCATGCGGGTCGAACTGAATAGGGGATACAGCTGCGTGAAGCCCGCCGGCGTCAGTTGGTCCTCCTGCTCCCCCGTCAGCGCCAGGAAAATGACCGACTCGTTGTTGCCCAACCGCTCGGTGAGAAAGTCGACTGCCCCCTCACTATCCGGTTCGCATCCATAGAACTGGCGATAGGCGTCGAAGAGCGGGGCCACCAGCTCCACCTCCTCGACGTCCACCTGGATGATGGTGATGCCCTCCGGCGTTGCTGTTTCCTGGCTCACACGTCCTCACTTTCCATCATCTTGGCCATCGTCGCCGTGCCCGTCAATGGGTGGTTCCTGCGCCGACATTGTGCCACATACGTCGCTCCCGCGCCGCCGACACGGCTGTGTATGGCTGTGTATGCGACTCGTTAGACGTCTGTTAGAGCTTCGTAAGAATCCTTGACGACCCAAACGCGCCTATTGTATCTATTTTTCCCGGTAGCACCCCGACGCGATCGGAGACGTCGGGGGCGGTATTCCAAGAAAGTGGCGAAGGAGGTACCAAGGTATGTCTTCCGTTGCTCGCTGGGATCCCATGCGCGATCTGACCACACTGCATGACGCGATGAGCACGCTGATGGACCAGGCGGTGCTGCGGCCGGGCTGGCTGCCGCTGAGCCGTGAGTTGGGGCTGGGTGCCGCCGGGCAGATGAACGTCATCGAGGTGGACGGCACGTACTACTGCCAGATCCTGCTGCCTGGTGTGGCGCCCGACGCCGTTGAGCTGACCTCTCAGCGCAACACCCTCACCGTGAAAGCGACCCTGCCCGAGTCCTTCCCCGAAGAGCTGCGCAAGAGCGCGACCTATCTGGTGCGCGAAGTCGGCGCGGGCGAGATCAGCCGGACGCTCACTCTGCCGAAAGAGGTGGATGCCGAGAAGATCGAGGCCCGCGTCACCAATGGCGTCCTGACCGTGGTGGCGCCGGTCGCCCAACATGCCCAGGCGAAGCGCATCTCCATCAGCGCCTCGTCTACCGGTGACGTAAAGACGCCGGTTGTGGACGGCCAGAAACAGCCCACGCTCGAGTCGGCTCACTAAGGCGTCGCGAGGCGCCTGGCACACCCTCGAAACGAGAAAGCGCGCGGCGGGATTGTCTCCCGTTCGCGCGCTTCTCTTGAGAGATCGAGCCGACCTACTCGCCAAGCTCCTGGGTCGGCATCGTTTGCCGCCGGCCACCACGTCGCTGGCGGTGCGATTCGGCGACGCGCAAGCGACCCACCGCGCGCTCCAGTTCGGCGGCGGCGAGCGCCGACTCGTCTGGAGTGAGCGCCTGCTCTTTGAGCGCCTGCGCCCGGCGTCGCGCCTGCTCGGCGTGCGCCTCGTCGATCTCAGAGGCGCGCTCGGCGTCGTCGGCGAGGATGGTGACAACGCCCTGGTTGACCTCCAAGAAGCCACCAGCCACGAAGACGCCCTCATCGACGTTGTGGTTGCGAATGCGCAGTTCGCCGAGCGACAGCGTCGTCAGCAGCGGCGCGTGATGCGGCAGAATGCCCAGTTGCCCTTCGCTGCCCGGCGCGATCACCATCTCGGCCTCGCCATCGTAGACGGTCTGCTGCGCGGTGACGATCGTCACGTGCAGCGTGGCTCGTTGCGACACGCTCGGCCTCCTTTCCCCACTGGCCTATTAGTCGGCCTGCCCGCGCTCGACCACATCCTCAATCGGACCGGCCATGTAGAAATGGACCTCCGAAATGGTGTCGTGTTTGCCTTCGAGGATCTCCTTGAAGCCGCGGATCGTGTCGGCCAGCGAGACGGTGCGCCCCGGCCGGCCGGTGAACGCCTCGCCCACGTTGAACGGCTGCGAGAAGAATTGCTCGATCTTGCGGGCGCGAGACACGGTCAGCTTGTCATCGTCGGAGAGTTCGTCCACGCCAAGAATGGCGATGATCGACTGGAGGTCCTTATAGCGCTGGAGGACACGCTTGACCTCTTGCGCCACGTCGTAGTGATCCTGGCCGACGATGTTCGGGTCGAGGATGCGGCTGGTCGAGGCCAGCGGATCGACGGCGGGGAAGAGGCCGCGTGAGGCCAGCGAGCGCTCCAGCACGATGGTCGAGTCGAGGTGGGCGAAGGTCGTAGCCGGGGCGGGGTCGGTGTAGTCGTCGGCGGGCACGTACACCGCCTGCATCGACGTGATCGACCCCTTCTTCGTCGAGGTGATGCGCTCCTGAAGCTGCCCCATCTCCTCGGCGAGATTCGGCTGGTAGCCCACGGCGGAGGGCATGCGACCCAGCAGCGCGGAGACTTCCGCCCCTGCCTGCGTGAATCGGAAGATGTTATCGATAAAGAGCAGCATATCGCGGCCCTCGGTATCGCGGAAATATTCCGCGATCGTCAGACCCGAAAGCGCAACGCGCAGGCGCGAGCCCGGGGGCTCATTCATCTGACCGAAGACCATCGCCAACTTGTCGAGCACGCCTGCGCCGGTCATTTCCTCGTAGAGGTCGTTGCCCTCACGCGTGCGCTCGCCAACACCGGCGAAGACCGAGAGGCCGCCGGAGGTCTTGGCGATGTTATTGATCAGCTCCTGAATGATAACCGTCTTGCCAGTGCCGGCGCCGCCAAAGGTGCCGATCTTGCCGCCGCGCATGAACGGGGCGATCAGATCGATGACCTTGATGCCCGTGACGAGCACTTCGGTGGTGGTCGCCTGATCCTCCAGGCCCGGAGCAGGGCGGTGGATCGGCAGGCGCGGCGCGTCGACCGGCGCGGGTTTGTTGTCTACCGGCTCGCCGAGGACGTTGAAGATGCGCCCCAGGGTCAGCGGGCCGACCGGCACGGTGATCGGGCCGCCCGTGTCGTAGGCCGCCTGGCCGCGCGCCATGCCGTCGGTCGGTCCCATGCCGACGCAGCGGACGACGTTATTGCCGAGAAGCTGCTCAACCTCAAGGATCAGGTGGTGATCCTGGCCGGCGATACTAACTTCGAGCGCGTTGTAAATCGAGGGCAATTTGTCGGGCGGGAACTCGACGTCGACGACGTTGCCGAGTACCTGGGTGACGATCCCCTTGGTAAGGGCGGGAGCGGTAGCAGTCATGGTAGCTGTCCTTTGGAGGCGTTGGGCGTTCGCGAGACGCCTGGCGAGTGCGCTATAGCAGAGGCTAACTGGCGTTGGCGCCAGCGACGATCTCAAGAATCTGGTTGGTGATCGCCGCCTGCCGTGCCTTATTGTAGGCAAGCGTCAGGTCGTCGAGCAGATCGGTCGCGTTGTCGGTGGCATTCCGCATGGCGACCATCTGGGCGGAGTAGAAGCTGGCGACGGTCTCGAGCAGCGGCTGATAGATCAGCGTCTCGACGTAGCGTTCGAGCAGCGCGCCCAGAATCGTTTCGGCATCTGGCTCGAAGATATATTGCGGGGCCGGCCCAGCGATCTCTTCCTGCTCCGGCGGCTGCACCGGCAGAATCTGCACGACGGTCGGCGCCTGAATCACCGCTGAGACGTACTTCGGGTAGACGAGATAGACCGCGTCCATCTCTTCGGCGAGGTAGGCGTCTTTGATCACCTGCGCGATGGCACGCACATCACTCACTTGTGGCTGGTCGCCAAGCTGCGTGAACTCCGCGGCGATGGTCTGGTTGGTGCGCCGCGCGAAGTCGCGCCCCTTGCGCCCGACGGCAACGAACGAGATCGGCAAGGTTGGGTTGGCGTACTGCCGCCTGAGGTCAATTGCCAACTGGGCCGCGCGGCGATTGACGTTGCTAGAGAGTGCGCCCGCCAGCCCTTTGTCTGGCGTGACCAGCAAAATACCTACCTTGCGCACGTCGCGCGAGCGCATCAGCGGCAGATCGTCCTGACCCTCGGCTTCAGCGGAGAGCCGCGAGAGCAGCTTGATCAATTGCTCGGAGTACGGGCGCGCGGCGAGCACGCGCTCCTGGGCGCGGCGCATCTTCGAACTCGCCACCATCTGCAGCGCGCGCGTAATCTGCGCGACGTTCTTGACGGAGGCGATGCGCCGTCTGACCTCAAGCGTTGATGGCATGAATTCGTACCTCGCCTCCAGAGAGGCCAGCGGCTACGCGCCGCGCGTGGGATCGCGGGCGAGCGCCGCGAAAACTCCCACCCGAGCGCAGTCGCGTTCGCCGCGTGCGTTAGCGCGGCGCGACGTTCCGATAGTCGGTGATGGCCGCGTCAATCTGCGCGAGCAGATCGTCCGGCAGCTTCTTCTTGTTGGTGACCGTGGTGTCGTAGATAGTCCTCACCAGTTCGCCGTAGTTGGCGTCCATATACTGATGGAATTGCGACTCCCACTCCGGCACCTTCTCGACGGGCACGTCATCAAGGAATCCTTTGGAGGCCGCATAGATGATCAGGATCTGATGCTCGACCGCCATCGGCTGATATTGCTTCTGCTTGATGATCTCTTGCTGACGCTGGCCGCGGTCGATCTTCTGCTTCGTGGCGCGGTCAAGGTCAGAGCCGAACTGCGCGAATGCCGCCAGGTCGCGGAACTGCGCCAGGTCCAACTTCAGCGTGCCCGCCACCTGCTTCATGCCCGGCGTTTGCGCGGCGCCGCCGACGCGGCTCACCGAAATGCCGACGTTGAGCGCAGGACGTACGCCCGCGTTGAAGAGGTCTGTCTCCAGGAACATCTGGCCGTCGGTGATCGAGATCACGTTGGTCGGGATGTACGCCGAGACGTCGTTGGCCTTGGTCTCGATGATCGGCAACGCGGTCAGCGAGCCACCGCCGTAGTCTTTGTTGAGGCGTGCGGCGCGCTCCAGCAAGCGGCTGTGAAGATAGAATACGTCGCCCGGATAGGCTTCGCGCCCCGGCGGGCGGCGAATGATCAGCGACATATTGCGGTAGGCGTCGGCGTGCTTGGAGAGGTCGTCGTAGATCACCAGCGCGTCGCGCCCGCTTTCCATGAACTCCTCGCCCATGGCGCAGCCCGCGTACGGCGCAAGGTACTTCAGTGGCGCGGGGTCTTCTGCGCCGGCGTGGACGATAATCGTGTGCTCCATCGCGCCGAATTGGTTCAGAGTCTCGCGGATACGCGCGACCTGGAAGTTCTTTTGGCCGATGGAGACATAGATGCAGATCAGGTCTTTGCCCTTTTGGTTGATGATCGTGTCGAGGGCAACGGCCGTCTTGCCGGTCTGCCGGTCGCCGATGATCAACTCGCGCTGGCCGCGCCCAATCGGGATCAGCGCGTCAATGGCCTTGAGGCCGGTCTGCACCGGGGTATCCACCGGGTGCCGCGTGATCACGCCCGGGGCGACGCGCTCCACCGGGCGGAAGCGAGTCGTGGCGATCGGTCCAGCGTCGTCGATCGGCTGTCCCAGCGCGTTGACCACGCGACCTATCAGGGCGTCGCCGACCGGCACCTGGGCGATACGCCCGGTGGTGCGCACCTCGTCGTCCTCGTGCAACTGGGTGTAGTCGCCCAGGATCGGCACGGCCACCGAGTCCTCTTCAAGGTTGAAGGCGATGCCGATGAGGCCGGTGCGCGGGAACTCGACGAGCTCCAGATAGCCAACCCCCGAGAGGCCATACACGCGCGCGATGCCATCGGCGACCTCGATGACGGTGCCCACGCTAACCATTTGTGCTTCGGTGTCGGCGCCGCTGAAGTTCGCTATTCGATCGCGTATGACTTTCGTAATTTCGTCCGCGATTGCCATGTCGTTCTCCGGTTATCTGCTGAAAGTTCCGCGTCGCCCTTGTGCGCCGGCGACGCGCTTCAGAGCGTGCACCGACTCGTGGATGGTAGCTCTTAGGCGAGGCCAGCGCTAGCGACGACGTCGTTTATTCGAACGGTTGCGACCGCTGCTTGGCGGCCCAGACCTTCCCGCGCCAGCATTGGCAGTCTCTCCCTGACGAGGGCGAGGCTGCATCCGCGGCGCGTCATGCTGTCGAGGAGCAGTCTCGGTCGCGCGGTCGGGATTGGCGCCTGGCGAGTCAGCATTCCCTCGCGGTGCGCTCGGAGCGCCCGACTGACCTCCCGACTGACCGCCCGCGCCACTGACATCGGCGGGTGGCGTCCCACCGACGGGACCCGAACCCGCGGGAGCAGCGCCACCCTGGCCGGGTCCACCGTCGCCCTGCGTCAGCGTGGCAAACGAAGCGCCATCATCCGGGCCACCGAAGGCTCCCGCGGCGATCTGCTGTCGCAGCACCACGAAGCGCCTCCTGAGGCTGCCATCTATCAGTGTGTCACCAACGCGGGCGATGGCGCCACCCAAGATCGTCGGATCGACGCGCTCGCGGAGCATGATGCGCTTCCCGGTGATCGCCTGAAGTTGCCCGGCGATCTGCGCGCGCAGGTCGTCGTCCAGCGGCACGGCGGTGGTCACCTCCGCTGGCGCCTGCCCGCGATAGTCATTGTAGAGCCGCTCAAATTCGGTGCTGATACCTGGGGCGATCTCGGCGATGCCGCGCTCCACCAGCAGGAAAGCCAGATTGAGCGCCTCCGGCTGCACTTTCTCCGCCAGCAGGTCGCGCACCATCAACTCTTTGCGCGCGGCGGGGATCTTCGGCTCGCTAAGCACGAAGAGCAGCCGGCGGTTGCCCAGGTAGTCGGCAATCGTGCGGACATCCGCGCGCCAGCGCTCGACGTTGCCCGCATCGGCGGCGATCTCGAAGACCGCTTGTGCATAGCGACGCGCGGTCGCGCCCTTGGTCACTGGAGATCCCTCGATTGCGCGACGAATTCTGTGACGAGCCGCCGATTGGTGGCGGTGTCGAGCGAAGTGCCGACCACGCGCTCAGCCGCTTGGATAGCGATATCGGCGACTTCTTGGCGCAGTTGCGACCGCGCCTGGGCCACCTGCTGCTGGATCTGGCGCTCCGCCTGATCCAGTATTTGCTTCGATCGCGCCTGTGCCTGAGCCTCAATGTCAGCGCGAAGCTGCTCGCCCGCCTGCGATGCTCGCGCCAGCACCGCCTGCCCATCGCGACGCGCCTGGTCGAGCAGCGCCTCGACGCGCTTCTGCGCCTGGTCGAGATCTTCTCGCGCCTTCTGCGCGTTCTGCACCCCTTCGCGGATCACCGCCGCGCGGCGATCCATCGTCTTCGTCAAGGCCGGGAAAACCCACTTGGCAAGGACGATCAGCATGATGAAGAACACGATAGCCTGGGCGACGAGGTTATAGAGATTGATGCCCAGTTTATCCATAGGACGTCTCCTTCAGCGCTTGCGGCGACGTCCCCGGCAGCACTGCTGCGGGGGAAGCCACTACTTCGCCTGGCCGGTGACGAACAGGATGATCAGTGCGACGACGAGGGCATAGATCGAGATGGCCTCGGCGAAGACGATGGCAAGGATCATGTTCGTGCGGATCATGCCCGCGGCATCCGGGTTGCGGCCCATCGCGGCAAGCGCCGGACCAGCGATCAAGCCAACACCAATGCCAGGGCCGATGGCGCCGAGGCCGATGGCGATGGCTGCGGCGAATTCAAAGAACTGTGGCATGCGATCCCTCCTGCAAAGTATGCCTTGTGACTCGCGCCAGTTGCGAGCCTAGGCGCCGTCGAACAGAGCCTCAGAGCACTGCCCTGAACTGGGCCCGGAGGTATCCGGACCGGAGACGATAACGAAGAAGGCGTATGGTCGGGGGATGGCAGATCTCCAGCGACCAAGGAATCATCACACTTCGGCGGCTGTCTTCTCCTTCTCGGCGACGACGAAGGCCGCGGCGGCCTGCTCGCGCGCAGCCTGCGACACCTCGGCGGCGTGCTCCTCCTCGGCGTCTTCATGGCCGTGGCTGATAGTACCGAGCGTCATGAAGATCAGGGTGAGGAAGGCGAAGACGAATGCTTGGATGAAGCCCACGAAGAGCTCCAGGAAGTAGAACGGAATGGGGCCAACCACCGGCAACAGGTAGTTGATGACCAGCAGCAGCACGTCGCCGGCGAAAAGGTTGCCGAAAAGACGGAAGCTCAGCGAGAGGATGCGTAACGGCTCGAGCGCCAGTTCCAACAGCCCAACGACAAGGCCGATGAGACCGTCTTTCAAGGTGAAATAACGTCCCAATTGCCCGCCTATGCCGAGGACGACGAAGCCGTAGACCTGCGTGGCGATGACGGAGATCACCGCCAAGCCAATCGTGAAGTTCAAGTCGGTTGACGGAGGGCGCAGCCATGGCGTGATGCAGTTCGACTGTGACCCCGTGAGGAAGACGCTGGTGATGGCGCCCGAGCAGCCTTTGACCTCGTGCGAGATGGTGCCGATGGTCTCGATCCCTGGGATCACTTCCCACCAATTGGCGAGCAAGATCAACAGGAACATCGAGGCGACCCACGGGAAGAAGCGCCGTCCGTTGCGCTCCCCGGCGACCTCGGTGCACAGGTTCATGATGAGTTCGATGACCCACTCGGCGAGGTTTTGCAGCGGGCCGGGGATCAGGCGCGATTTGCGCGCGGCGGCGGCGAAGAAGACAATGACGATCAGCGCGCTAACTGCGTCAAGGATGAACGTGTTGTAAACGGGGAATGGACCGATGTAAAACAGCGCGTCCGCTGGAACGCCAATATTGGGCAATTTCCAGAGCACGGAGGATCTCCCTTCGTCTCTTGGCTGCCGCTCCGACGCGTTCCCTATGGCCGCCCGCGCTCGCTACTCTACCCGCCCCGTTGGGAGGTTTACTTCAGAGTGGAGACGAGGCGGACGATGCCAAAGATGCCAGCGGCCAGGCCAAGCAGCAGCCCGATGAGTGTGGCGATTGGCGAGGATTGCAGGCGGTCGTCAATGAAGTGCCCGGCGAAGAATCCAATTGCCGCGCCACCGACGATGTACGCGACCACCTGCCCAGGAATAGCGAAGCCTTCCCAGATAGATCGGTCGTACGTGTTCTTGTCGTCATCGTTCTTCATTGAAGCGCCTTGCGATACGCGCACCGGAAGGATGATAGCATAGCGCTGCGGTGCTCGGCAATAACTTATAGTACCATAAACATATCTAAATACCCCTGGCCCCTAGACTAACGATGGCAGGGGTGCGTCGTTCTTTTGCATGCTGATCGCGACGGCATATCGACGGCTTACTACGCCCCGGCGAGCATGTCGGCAAGCTCGTTCGCGGCGTATAGCAGCGGCGAGACGTCGTAGCCTACTCCTCCGCGAGGCACGACGAGCGGTTGCACCGGCAGGACGACGCGCCATCGGTCGCCGCGCTCGCGCCGCACAATGCCCCTACGTTCGACGAAGGCGAGATAGTGACGCGCCAGACGAGCCGCGCTGCCCAGATCGAGCAGGCGCCGGTCAACGTGACGTCCCATGGCGTCGAGCGTGTGCGCTTGGGCGCAGACGGCGTCGGCGAGTTCGTCGCTGCGGACCACCGGCACTGTCGACTTTCCGCGCTCGATCAGCATGCCAGACGCGAGTTGCGAGCAGGTGAAGCGCGCCGCCTCCAGCCAAGCCCGGCGGAGGGCGGCGAAGAGATCATGACGCGAACGCAACGGAGCATTCTCCAGCGGTGGCGCGAAGTCGACAAACAGGCGCATGCGTCCCGTCGTCATGAAGTCGTAGACCAGCGCGATAGGCCCGACGGACGTGTCGGTGGGCGACGCGCGGAGAACACGATACATGCCGCTGGTGATGGGGCTGAGATGCCCATCGGGCGAGAGCCTCCCCTCAGGCCCGTTGAAGATCGAGCCACCGCCACGCAACCACGCGGCAATGCCGTCCAAGCTGGCCTTCGCCGCCTCCAACACGCGCCTTTCGGCACGGCGACGCGCTGAGGCAGTGAAGATGTCCGGGCCGTAATACGCTTGCAACGCGGCATGAAACCGCCAGCCGAGCAGGTGCGAGAGTCGCATCTGGGGCAAACCGTCTGACTTCCGCCCCGCGGTCGCGGCCAGCTCCGCAAGGTACTCAGGGGTGAGCAGTTTGCCCACCGCCTGATCGCCCTCGACACGTAGGGCTTCGCGGAGCCACACCTCAGCCGGACGCTGCTTCAGTTCGTTCAACGGATACACGCCCACGCCGCGCAGCAACGGCCCAACGGAGATCGGCCGCAGCAACAGGGAAAGCGCTCGCGGGCGCGGCGCCATGCGCGCCAGAAAGCCAGGCTCAAACGCGTCGGAACGCATAGCAAAGCGCACGTCCGAGCGCAGACCACGCCAACCACGATGCCGCAGCAGCGTCGGCAACGGCGCCATGCCATCGATATCACGTTTGTGCATCATGGCGTAGAACGTTCGCGGCGCGCCCGGATCACGCTCCATTCCATGGGCTTCGACGTCGACGAACAGGCGTGGGACCGAGGCGAAGAGGCCGCACAGGGCGATACGGCCGGCGACTCCGAGCGGTGAGGTGTCGTGTGTCACTATTCCTCTCGCCTCTGGCAGTGACGAGCGCCACGATCACGCGGCGTCACAACAGCGATGCGTGGGGGGGGAATCCTGGCCACAGTGATTCTGCACATATAACGAAGGAGCAGCCGAGGGTCACATCTTACGCACATTGCATGCCGACGCGATCGCGCTAGATCAGGCCGCGCTCGTGGGCGAGCCGCGCCGCCTGCGTACGGTTGTTGGCGTGCAACTTGGCGAGGATAGTCGAGACGTGATTTTTCACAGTGCCTTCCGCCAGCACCAGTGACTCGGCGATGTCGCGATTGCTGGCGCCGCGCGCCAAGAGTCGCAGCACCTCCACCTCGCGCGCGCTCAATTGGACGGGCACAACAAGTGGGTCACCATGCTGCGCCGTCGCAGACTCGCTCGGCGCGGAGACGTTGGCGGTCGGCGCGTGCGCCACGCGGCGGCCAAACTCCATCAGCAGCCGCGTCGCCAGCGCGGGCTGGATGAACGATTCGCCCGCGGCGACGAGGCGAATGGTGGCCGCGAGGTCGCTGGCAGGTGTGTCCTTCAATACATAGCCGACGGCACCAGCCTTGATGGCATCGAAGACGTACTCGTCATAGTCGAACGTCGTGAAGATGATCACGCGGCACGGCAGCCCGCGTGCGGTGATCGCCGCAGTCGCCTGCACACCGTTCTGGCGGGGCATACGCACGTCCATCAGCACGATCTGCGGCAGCAGATGCTCGGCGAGGCGCACGGCATCCGCGCCGTCCACCGCCTCGCCCACGACCTGAAAGCCAGGCTCCAGGTCGAGCACGGTGCGCAGTCCCTCGCGCATGGGAGCCTGATCTTCGCAGATCAGGATACGTATCGCGTCAGCAAGCGGCATGTCACGCACTCCTGATGCCGAGCTTCGTCTCCACCCGCGCGAGCTTGAGGTGGACCAACCTTCCAGTCCAATTCAGACGCATAGTGAACGGTTTACGCGCGCAGCGGCGCACGCGCCTCGACGTGCGTGCCGCGCCCCTCCGCGCGAGGACGAATCATCAGCGTTCCGCCGCGCGCCTCGATGCGCTCGACCATGCCGGTGATACCATAGTGACCGGCAGGACTCCGAGGAGCAGTCTCTGTTCCGGCACTCTTGCCTCCGGGCAGCGAAGGCAGCAGCGCCGGTTCGAGTCCCATACCATCGTCGACGACGCGAAGCACGACATCGCCGTCCTCGTAATCGAGGGAGAGGACGACACTCCGCGCGTTGGCGTGGCGCTCGGCATTGGTGATTGCCTCGGCGCCCACGCGCAACAGTGCCTCACGCAGCGGGCCAGCCAGGTCGTCCGTTTCCGACGCGAACGCGGTCTTCAGCTCCCAGCCGGCGCGCGCGGCGGCCTCGCGCGCGTGTCGGGCGAGTGTCTCGGAGAGCGGCTCTGCGCACCGCTCGGCCCCACGCAGGTTTGCCAGTGAACCGCGGAGTTCACCCATCGACGTGCGGAGTACCTCTTGCGTTGCCGCGATCTCGTGGTCGGCGCGGGCGGGATCGACCGCCCGCAGGCGCAGCGCCGCTTCGAGCTTGACGTTTGCCAGCACCAGCGCATGCCCGAGTGTATCGTGCATTTCGCGGGCGAGCCGCTCACGCTCGCGCAACACCGCCAACTCACGGTCGCGTCCAGCGGCTTCTTCGAGTTCGCGGTGTGCTACCGCCAACGCTTCGTGCGATCGTTCAAGTTCGCTGAACACACGCTCGCGCTCGAAACGCCCCTTGAGGATATAGAAGGGGACGTAGCCAATGGCGGTGTAGATGCAGAACGCGAGCACGCTGAGCACGAATCCGAGCCATGCATCCGCGGTCGGCTGTTGTGGAAGCCAGCCAAACTCGACGAAGATCGCGAACACAATGGGGATCAGCGGGACGACTGCCCACGGCAGTGCAAAGATGCCAATGGCGACGCCGTATACCGCGTAGAGCAGGACGCCAAAATTCGCGTTGAGCGCAGTCAGCGCCAGCGACATCGCGAAGAGCAAGGCGCAGTAGGCGAGCGTCCGAGGCGGCAAGACAGGCAATTCACCGCGCATCAGCTCGCGATGATACGAGTCGTCACTGCCGTGCGAGTACCATTGTCGTCCGACGAGGAACCATACGCCAAAGGCTGAGGCCAGTGAGAGAATCAACCATCCGCGCCCCTCGCCAAGCAACGCGGGATGTTGGGCAAAGATGTACGCGGTCAGCGCGACCAGGATCAAAAGTGTGCACACGACCCAGAACAAGCCAATATTATGGGCAATTTGGCGTAGACGATTGATGTGGGCATCGCGACGGGCTTCGTGCGCGTGCATCTGCTGCTCCCTCGGCACCACGGGATTCACTCCGCGACGGTGTGAGGGTAGTGTAACGCACCGCGAGGGCGCGCGGAGAGTGCGGAAAGACCTATTCGAGGGGGCCTCGCCCAAAATGTCGATTTTTGACTCGCCCATCGCGACGGTTCTAAGAGGTTATCGCCTTGGACAGTGGGCCGACGCCCCATGAGGGTACCGTCACTGCAAGCGCAGCCGGCCCTCTATGCCTGCCACCGTCGCAGTGGCGTTGGAGGCTGCAGCACGGCGCTGGCGGACTTGTCGAACACATGAGGTCAGGACTTCGTCAGGGCTGAGTCAGGATTGAGGCGGCTCCCCCGCCGCAGTTGGTGGGGCGCCGCCACGTCGGCGCCGCGTGAACGGCTCGCCATCGCTGTCGGCCCGCAATTGCCGGCGCTCAGCACTTCCAGGGGTCAGCGTCGTCCGGGCGGAAGGTGGCGAAGATGCTCGTATCCAGCGCCTGCGTGGTGCTGCTGGACTGTACGTCGTCGGCTTCCATCCCGTAGAGGGTGCCCTGCGCGTTCGCAAAGGTCCAGGTCCGGTTGAGTTGCCCCTCGCCGGTGAGGTTATAGGCCATCGGCAGGCCCGCCAGCGTGGTGGGCTGATTCGCGCCGTCCTTCGTCACGCAGTACGACGCGTCGATGCCTTGGCTCGGTACCTGTGCTTGCGCCCCTACGTACATGTCGGGAGACTGCGCCTCTGGGGAGACGAGCTGATAGAGCAAGGACCCATCCTGCTGCGGGGACGTCTGCGTCGTCCAGCCCGGAGGGTAGGCGAGGCTGAAATGCGTCGTGTCCAGCACCGACCACCCGGCAGGGACATTCATGGGCGTCGGCGCGGGTGCGAGCGTCGGCGTCACGGTGGGAGCGACCGTCGTTGTCGCCGTCGCCGGGGGCAGGCTCCCCGCCGTGCTAGAGGCGCAGGCGGAGAGGCAAACAAGTGTACAGACAAGCGCCATGGCGGGTCGAGTCCGGACGTGCGGCATGTCGCTCCCCTCGCGGGCGCATACGGACCGAAGGAGGCCGCTAGGTTAGCACGGGCGGGCGCGGCCGTCAAGCCTCGGCGGGCGGGACATGCTGGAGGGCGTACAGCAGCGCTGCTGGCCATGCACCCGTCCAAATGAGGGGGTATGAACCCTTGGGCTACATTTTGGGCAAAGCTATTCGAGGGTAAAGCCACAGACCAGCTACGCGGGGCGCACGGGCAGATTCAGTGGCGTACTACGCCTTCTGATCGCGCATCCGGCTGACCGAAGGTGACGGAGACGTCAAATTCGTTCTCGCGCTCTTCCCAGAACAGCGACGTACATGGCACGGCAATCGACGCTCCACAGGCCGCACGCGCGAGGGCAAGCAGCGCCTGCTCGTAGCCAACGCGCCAGAGGCGTAGAGAATGCGGCGCTCCGCCCGCGCGGGCGCGTATGGCGAAGTCCTCGGCGAGCGCCCGAACCGCCGCCGCGGGGAAGCGCAGATCGGCGACGATCGTCTGTGGGGTGTCGCGCGCGTATCGCGTGTCAATAGCCGCCAGGCGCGGTGGCGGAAGCACGCCACGCGCGATCGTCGGCAGCGACGCGCCGGAGATGCCAGGTGCGGGCAGAGCACCGGCTCCATAGCAAGGGTCGAACGCTTCGCCGCCATGTGCGCTGCGATAGCCATCTTGCATATTCGCCTCCCATGGCATCCCTCACCGACGCGCAGACACTGCTGAGGCTACCGCACGTGGCGTGCCGATACTGCTGGGGGGCGATTGGAGTGCGGCTACTCCGCCAGAGTGGGATCAGGTTGGCTATTTGTCCCGAGGCGCACAAGCTGCTTCGCAGTCAGGAGCCATTTGAGCGTGCCATGGCCGGCGAGCGCGCCAGAGCCCGCGGCTGTGCCAGCGAGCGTAACGAGGCAGCACGCGCCCTTTTTCATCTCCACCATCGCCATCGCACCGTGTTTCGCGATGAGCAACCCGATGAGCGTGCTAAAGTCCGGCTCGTGACCCACTACCAGCACCTCCTCCGCTTGCCGATAGGGGCGTAACGCCGCCGCGAGGCCGTCGAGATCGCAGCTGGGGGCGAGCGTTGCCGCTTCAGTGACGCGCATTCCCAGCGCGCCCGCGGCGATTTCCGCAGTCTGGCGCGCACGCACCAGCGGACTACTGAGTATGACGCTCGGCCGTACGCCCAGCGTGCGCAGCGCGACCGCCACACCTTCCAGTTCGGTGCGCCCTTCGCTGGTGAGGGGTCGGTCGAAGTCGTCGCCCTGCCAGGTGGCGCCGTCGCCGGCCTGCCCGTGGCGCAGAAAGTAGAGTCGCATGTGCATGCCGCCTTTCGTGGTCCACAGTCTTGTAGGGCGTTTCTCGCGTTTTTGCGAGTGGTCAAACGCTCGCAGGATCATTCACAGCAGCGAGCGCAGGTTGGCGATGGCGATTTCCGCGCCACGCTCGATGTCGAGCGCCGCGGCCGCCGATCCGTTGCGGACCGCGATGGCGAGATGCCCAGAACTGTCACGTAGCATAAATGGCTCACCATCCGGTCCGTCGCCAAAGGTGGCCGCGCGCTGAGTGATGGCCCGCGAACGCACCCAGAGGCAGGCATCCCGATCGGCGAGGATGCGCTCGGTCAGCACTGCGCCAATGTTAGTGATCGCGTTGCCGAAACGATCGATGTGAAGCACCCGCGCGGCGAGTACGCCGCCTGCCCACACGGGCTCCGGCGTCGGCAGGCGCACGAGATCATGCGGCGCAAGTTGTGAGCCAAGCGCCTCCAGCGGCGTCCCCGCGGCGAGATGCGCGGCGCACGGTGCGAAGATGTCGCGCCCGTGAAATGTCGCACTCGGTTGCGACGTCGCGTGGTACTTGGCATTGTCCAGCGTCACCGCACGGTCGGCAGGCGAGGCATCGAGCACGAAGCTGAAGAGGCCGTTATCCGGCCCGACGAAATAACGCCCGCCAGCGGCAAGCGCTACCGCGCGTCTGCCCGTTCCGACGCCCGGATCGATCACCGCGAGGAAGATCGTTCCCTGCGGGAAAGCGCTCCACGCGGTAGCAAGCAGCCATGCGCCCGCCGTGACATCCTGCGGCGGCACCTCGTGCGAGATATCGACGAGTCGTGCGCTTGGCGCTATGCCGAGCATGATGCCCTTCATCACGCCGACATAGCCATCGGCGAGCCCGAAATCGCTGAGCAGGGCCACGAGCCCCAGAGCAGACATGACGGTGTCCTAAGGCAAGAGCCGGCAGTCGAATTTGACGACGCCCGCTTTGCGATCAGTCACCGTCCGCAACACTTCGAGCCGCACGACGCCGCCGATCGGTACGTCGAGGTCGGCCATGCCGATGATGCGCGCTTCCGCGTGAACGTCGGGGTTGTTGAGCCGCGCGATCGTACAGCGCACATACGGCTGCTCGACACCCTCGAAGAACGCCGTCAGCCCCGTGTCCTTACTGAGAATGGTGCCCTCGATGACCATGCGCCGCCCCTCTCCACTGCGCGTAAACTGCCCCACCGGAGGAAATGTGACCGAGCGTGCCGCTTCCCGGCACTATAGGCGCGGCTCGCGAATGATGTCAACGCGCGGAGCAACGCCACGTATCGCGCGAGAACGCTTCGCGCTCAACGAAGTGTGGGCACGCGCCGGGGCGAACCCGAATCACATGCCCACGACTCCCACTCGTCGCAGAGACTGTGCCGAACGGTGGTGGTCAGGCAGGGTCTGCGTTCACGATTCGGCGCGCATCTCCCAGAGAGCGGCATACGGCGAGCGAACTGCCTAGCGGGCATCAGGCAGTCGCTTGCGTGGCACGCATCGAACCCATATAGTGGTGGCATGGGTGACATGACGGCGGTCAGAAGCGGCGCCATTCCTCCACGCACCCCTCCTACTCGTGCGCGACACCGAACAGCCGATTTCCTCACGCAAACAGATCGAAACGGAGACGCAGGTGGCGACGACAAAGGCCAGGATCAGTGATCCGCCCGCGCCGCGCCGCGCTTGGCATCGCGCGCTGGGCGACGCGCAGCAACTCGCGTTTCGGCGGCTCCGCTGGCATCACCTCCTGGTCGGCGCGGCCATCCTCGCGTATCTCGGGATCTGGGCCTGGACCGGCAGTTTCACGATCAACAACACCGATTTCGACGTCTTCTTCCTGCCGTCGGCGCGAGTCGCGATCTCAGGGCATCCCCTGCTGATCTATCAGGTGCGCTACGAAGGCAATTATCCGAACGCGAACGGACCACTCAGCCTGGTGCCGCTGACACTCATCGCCTGGGTAGAGCAGCATCTCGGCTGGCTCGACGCGCACGAGCTGCGGCGCGCCCTGGCGATGGGCCTCTTCGCGGTATTTCCCCTGCTGCTGGCGCGTGAGGCGCTGTTGGCGCTCGACCGTCTGCTCGGCGCGCCGCTGACTGGACCCTGGCGCGTGGTCACTTACGCCGTCTTCGCGTTCTCGCCAGAGCTGTGGCACAGCGTCTTGCTGTACGGCCATATCGAGCAGCCGATAATGATCTGGCTGACGCTGTGGAGTGTGCGCGCGCTGGTCGAACGGCGCATTGTGGCCTCAGGGGTGCTTATCGGCCTGGCACTCCTGACACGTAGCACAGCCGTCCTCTACCTGCTGCCGTTGCTGCTGGTACTGGCATTTCGCGGGCGCTGGCAACAGGCACTACGCTTCGGCGTAACGGCGGCGATCACGGTGCTGGCTGGCGTCGCGCCGTTCTTGCTGGCCGATAGCAAAGACGTGGTGTATTCGCTCGTCACCTTCCGATCAAAGCTGATCGTCGGCGGCGGGAGCATCTGGGGAGCGATCCAAAACAACCCTGGTGTTGCGCTCTTCGCGCAGCAGCACGACAGCATCGTTATCCTCGGGGCGGCGCTATTGCTGACCGCGCTCACGCTCTGGATGCGGCGCGATCTTGACATAGGCTCGGCGGACCTGTACCTCCTGCTCGCCGTCTCAGGGCTCTGCTTCCCACTGTTCATCAAGACGCTCTGGCCGTACTACTTCCTCGACATGTACATGCTGATCGCTCTCTGGTGGCTGGCGCAGTTGCGCTTTGTGACCAGCACATCGCGCATCGCAGGTTGGGCTGTGGCATTCCTGCTCCCCGCCGCTACGGTCGGGCTGGCACAGCTTGCCGAGTCGGTGCTTTCCGCCGACAATTACCAGGGCTGGACGCAGTCCGAGAGCGTAATGGTGTTCACCTGTAACGCGGTGTTTACGCTCGTGCTGCTCGCGCTGCTCTGGCTCGGTCCGCGCCTACGCGCTCAATCCTCTGCGGCGCGCCTGGCGCTCAATCATGTAGCGACGCCGTCTCGGCGGTATACTTAGGCATAGCTGGCGCGTTTCCCGCGATGTGTCTCGCGGGCCACCGGCAACCGCGACGCGGCGAAGAGCAGTAGGCGAAGAGCCGTAGAAGAAGCCAAAACCCAATGCATGTGTTTGACGATACCGCCCCGACCACCTACCTCATGGATGAGGAGAACCGGCGGCTCTTCATCAGTTGGAGCGACGGACACGAAAGCGTCCATAGTTACGAAGTGCTGCGCCGCGGCTGCCCGTGCGCCTGGTGCGCGGGTGAGGGCGGGCAGAAAGGCATGGTCGACGAGGCGACCCACTTCAGCGAGCAACAAACGACGCTCTATCAGGTCGAGCTGGTGGGCCGCTATGGGCTGACCCCCACCTGGGGCGACGGTCATCACACGGGTATCTATACCTTCGAGCGCCTACGTGGCTCGTGCGAATGTGACGAGTGCCGCGCCGCACGAGCCGCCGCGCGGGGCACGCGCTGAGTGGCGCCTGGCTGACCCTTGGCAGGTTGTCGTATAGTACTCCTATCAGGTGTGTGAGCCCTCTTTGGCGGGCAGCAGCGACGCCCGGTTGACGCTCCACGCGCTGATAGACCTTCGGGGCAGGGTGCGATTCCCGACCGGCGGTATGGCGTGACGACCACGCTCAGCCCGCGAGCCACGCTTCGGCGTAGCAGATCCGGTGAGATGCCGGAGCCGACGGTATAGTCCGGATGGAAGAAGGTCGAAGCGCCCACGCGCTTCCGCGGCACACGGTGTCCGCGGGGGCGTAGTCGTGTCGTTTGCGCCTCGACGTTTGCCAGCCGCCCCAGGTCGGATCGTTCGGACCGGGGCGGCTCTGTGTTTCCCGCTACTACAGACCCTCCCGGATCGCGAGTCCGAGGAGGCGTTGTATGACTCTGACCTCAGGGGCCGCTCCCCCTCCCTCACCCTTGAGAGAAGGGATTCGAGGGGAGCAACAGATGCCAGCGCGTGGCGGGGAACCCGCACGAGTGCCTGCGCCACGCCCGCCAGTGCGCGGGGGCGAGAGCCTGCGGCGTGGCGCCCTTGCCGCTGGCCCCTCGGTGGCGTTGGGCGTGGCCGTGTTGGCGCTTTGGCAGGTCGCCCACTCGCTCGGCGCCGCGCCGTCGCTGTTTCTTCCCGCGCCCGCGGATGTCGGGCAAGCATTCTGGCAACTGGTGACGCTGCCCCAGTTTCGCGGCTCGATCCTGGCGACGGTGTTCGTCAGCCTGGGCGGCTGCGCCTTGGGCGCCGTTTGTGCCATTCCGCTTGGCTATCTGATCGCCCGCAGTAAGGTGGTGGCGACCACTGTGCAGCCGTATGTCGCGGCGAGCCAGGCGCTCCCCGTCGTCGCGCTTGCCCCGCTGATCGCGTTGTGGCTGGGCTACGGCTTCGAGCCGCGCCTCGTTATCTGCGCGCTGATCGTCTTCTTCCCACTCGTCATCACCACGACACTCGGCCTGCGCGGACTCGACGGCGACATCCTGGATGCGGCGCGGGTCGAAGGCGCCGACCGCTGGGCGCTGCTCTGGCAAATCGAACTGCCGCTCGCGCTGCCAAGCATCCTCGCGGGCCTGCGCGCCAGTCTGACGCTCTCGATCACCGGCGCTGTCATCGGCGACTTCGTCCTCGGCGGCGAACAGGGTCTCGGCGGCATCTTGATCGGTTTCTTCACGGGGTCCGATAGCGCCGGCGTCTTCGCCACGCTGCTGCTACTCGCCCTGCTTGCGTCGATCTATTATGGCCTCGCCCGCCTGGCCGAGCGCCGCTTCTCGTATCTGGAGGCACGGTAGTTTCATGGGTACTCACCGCAGCACTCGCCCGTTCCCCATCCGCGTCGCACTGGCTACGCTGCCGGCGTTGTTGATTCTGGCAGGGCTGGCCGCCTGCGGAACGGGTGCCAGCAAGTCTCTCCACCATCTCACCATCGGCCTGACGTACATCCCTAACATTCAGTTCGCGCCGTTTTACGTCGCCGACGACCTCGGCTATTACAAAGATGCCGGGCTGGACGTGACGCTGCGGCATCACGGCCTCAGCGAGAGCGAGTTCGCGGCGATCTCCAGCGGGCAGGAGAACGCGATCTTCGCCGGGGGAGATGAGGTAATGCAGGCGCGGGCACAAGGCACGCCTCTGGTCTACGTCGCCCAGGTCTACACGTCGTATCCGGTGGCGCTGATCGTCCCGGCGGATTCATCGATCACGAGCGTCGCCGATCTCAAGGGGCACTCGGTCGGCATCCCTGGCAAGTATGGCGCGACGTATATCGGGCTGCTCTCGCTGCTCGCGGGCGCTGGTCTCAGCGCGTCGGATGTCAACCTCCAAACCATCGGCTTCACGCAGGTCTCCGCGCTGCTCGGCCACAAGGTGGACGCCGTGATGGGCTACATTAACAACGAGGCGGTCCAACTGCAAGCGTCGAACTTCGCCATTCGCAGCTTCCCCGTCACCCAGCCGCTGATCTCCAACGGCATCGCCGCGATGCAGAGCGAACTCGACACCCACGGAGCAGACATCAAGGCGCTAATCCAGGCGACACTGCGCGGCCTAGCCTATGTGGACGCGCACCCGCAGGAGGCCGTGACGATCACGAAAGGCAAGTACGTCCCGACGATCGACAACGCGACCAACACCGCGCAGGCGCTGGCGGTGCTCCAGGCGACGATCCCCTTGTGGAAGCAGCCCGCGCAGGCTGGTGCAATCGTCGGCGATCAGTGGCAGGCGATGGGGGCGTTCCTCAAGTCAGAGGGGCTGCTCGCGCCGAACGCCGACACGACCAAGGGCTACAGTGACGCCTTCCTCTCGTGAGGCGAACACACTCCGGTGAGGCGTCTCTGCGCCTCACCGCTCACTGGCCGTCGATCTCCACCTCGGCCTCGATCTCCACGGGGATGCGCATCGGCAGCTCCGCCAGGCCCACCGCCGAGCGCGCGTGAGCGCCCCGCTCGGGTCCGTAGAGATCGAGGATCAGGTCAGAGAAGCCATTGATCACATTCGGCGTCTGGTCGAAACCCGGCGCGACATTCACCATGCCAAAAACGCGCAGCCAGGCCGTCACACGGTCGAGGTCGCCGAGCGCGCGCTGGAGGGAGCCGAGCAGCGCCAGCCCAGTGAGCCGCGCCGCTTGATACCCCTGTTCGACGGTCAACTCCGCGCCAACTTTGCCGCGCGGCTCGGCAAGCGAGCCATCGGGGGCGAGTGGCCCAGCGCCAGAGACGAAGGCACGATTGCCGCGGACACGTACCGCGGCGAACGGCAACCGCAGTGCGGTCGGCGCCTGCATCGCCGGCGGCAGGGTCAGCCCTAACGCCGCAAGTTTCTCCTCGATCTGCATCGCTTCACCTTTTCGACGGCGCGATCGGTAGTTGGTTAGCTACCGCTTGCGTTTGGGTCCTTGCCGTTGCCACCCCGGCGGTTCCCGTTGCCGTTCCCCCGTGGGGGCTTGCTGGCGGTTAGGTCCAGCCCCAGCCGACGCGGCACCAGTGCGGGAGCTGAGCGCCCCCGGCTCGTGCGGCGGAGGCCCTCAACTGCGGTCGCGAGACGCTGGGCTACGCCTTGCTGATCTTGAGATTAGTGAAGACCGCCTCACCGCCATCGAAGCCCTGAAGGCCAATGAGCCCCTTGCTCAGCGAGGCGTCGTCCACTGAGATGATCTGCGTCCCGTTGACCTTAACCGTGATCGTCTTGCCCTTGTCCTTCACATCAATCGTGTTTGCGCTGCCGTCCTGGTGAATGGCGGCGTCCGCGGACGTGCTCTGGCCCAGTGCGGTCGCGTTGCCGTTGATGATTTTGGCGAGCGCCCAACTGCCGTCGTTGGCGATCAGGAAGACGTAGGTGTCGCCGATCTTGTCGTTTGCCGCCGTAGCCGAGCGGAAGGTCACGCCATAGGGCTGCGTCGTGTCGGTGCCGACCGCTTTGGCCGTGACCGTCATATCAAAGTCGGAGATGTCGTCGGTTGGGGCAAAGCACGAGACGTCCGCCTTGACATGGTAGCCGTCGGAGGCGGGCACACAGCCATCGCGCGAGGGCCAGCCAGTGACGTCGCCGGTCAGCGCATTGGAGTAGATGTCTGGGCTGAGGGCGCTGTAGATGGCGACGCCAGCCACGACGACGACCAGAATCACCACCGAAATGATGATGACTGGCAATCGGCTACGCTTCTTCGCCGGCTGAAAAGGAGTACCACCCGGCATTCCCGGCGGCGCGTACATCGGCATGCCTGGCTGAGGCTGCGAATACCCTGGCTGCGGCGCCTGTGGGTAGCCAGCTTGCTGGTAGTGAGGCTGCTCATATCCTTGCTGCGGGTACCCCGGTTGCGGCGCCTGCGGATACCCCGGCTGCCCGTAGGGCGCGGACGGCGGTTGGCCGTACGGATTGGGTTGATCGCCATAGGGATTCGTCGGGCGCTGCGGATCGTACGGATTTGACATGATAACTCCTCGTGCACTCTGGTCGGACGCGTCTTGCGATGACGTGCCGCCATCCGTGATCACCACGGATGTTCCCCGCGAGACCTGAAGGCCGAGACCAGTATACAAGGAGGCCACAAGGCGTGCTCAGGGAAATTCCCTCAGATCAAAGGGGTCCCCTGTGGCCGGGATGTCGTGCTCCAGCGCTTGCTCGCAAAGGAATTGGCGCGTTGCGGACGCTATCAGTCATTCGGCAAAAGGTCGAGCAGGGAGCGCAGGATGCGCCCCGTGGCGCCCCAAATGGTGTAGGCGCCGTAGTCGAAGAAATGCACGAGATGCTCCTGCGCGCCACGCCGCCAAATCTCGGTGTGCATGATCGCTGGATCGTCGAGTGCGGCCAACGGCGCGTCGAAGACCTCGGCAACCTCAGCGGCGCTCGGCGTGATTTGCGGTCGTCCTTCTCCGAGCCAGCCGACGTAGGGCAGAATAAGGAAGTTGCTCCCGCCCGCCTGGACGGCTGGCAACGCCCCAAGCATGGTCACGCCGGCACGTGCAAGCCCCAGTTCCTCTTCGGTTTCCCGCAGCGCGGTCTGCTCGCTCGAAAGGTCGTCTGGATCACGGCTGCCGCCAGGAAACGCGATCTCGCCGCGATGGCGCGAGAGATCGGGGGAGCGTACGGTGAAAAGCAGGTGCGGGCGACCGCCTATGCCGAAGAGCGGGGCCAGCACACCAGCCTCGCGGACGTGCGGAGACTCGAAGGCGGTGCGCAGCGCCTCGCGCGGGCCTAGGCGCTCGTGCAGGTATGTGGCGAGTAATGCCGCATCGTCCAGCAATTGCCGCCGATTGCTCGCCACGCCCATACCCACACACCTTCTATGCAACCCAGTACTCTGACAATGTTGTCATAAAAGGTTGACAACGCCGCGGCAAGCGCAATTTTGCTTGCGTTGTGCCGTGCCCTTTGGTATACTAGCCGCTGAAGTGGGGGCTTGCAACGCGGCTCGTGTGGGACACGAGCGTTGGAATCGACAGCCAGCAGCCGAGAGCGGAGGGGCCGCCCTGCGGCGCTTTCGCGTTCCAGCGCAGTATGGTACGGTGTTGTGCGCTCGATTCGCTCCGAGGCATCGAACTGGCAGAATCCGCTTGGTTACGAGAGACGCGCCCACGAGGCTGTCTCGCGCTGGTGAGAGCAGCCGTGCGTACTGAGGCGTAGATCGCTTCTCCTCGCGTCCGTGAAAACTTCCCCCCGCTTCAATCGCGCATCCGCGCGTTCGCTTTCTCGTCGCGTGCTCGTATATCTTGCCGCGCGATCGCCGCATTTGCCGCCGACTCGATCGCCGGTTTCGCGACGCTCGCCGCCAAAGCATACAACACGCGAGGGGGAGTTGGCGACACTGGAGCAACCAGTCGCCCGTCTTGCTCGTCTGCACCTGAGACGAAGTCCACTTGTGCCGTGCGCGCCGGTTGGCGGACTTCGAAAATCTGGTGCAGGCGAGGGAGCGGAGACTGCCAACCGCCGGCACGCGAACTCGGCGCTCGAACTGCGTATTCCGCTGCGGCGGCAGCCCCACACTTGGGGCAGAGGGATCAACGGGCCGCATAACCCGCTCCCACACATTTTTCAGACGAAAGGGGATGCGGCGCATCCTCCACCCAGGCGCAGTACGTGCATGGGCCTTGGCGCCGCACATGTAGACGATGAGTGTAGACAACGATGACATCACCACGCAGCAGAACCAGAGCGTGAACGGGTTCAGCGCAAATGGCGCCAACGGTGCCAGCGAGGTGGCCGACGCGATGCATCCGGCCCACCTGGACGACGGCGAATCGACCGACATGAGCGAGATGGCCAAGCTGCTCGAAGAGCAGGACGTCCAATTCCGGAGCATCAAGCGCGGGGATGTCGTTGAAGGCCAGATTGTCCGCATCGATCCCGAAGAGATCCTGGTGGACATCGGTCTCAAAAGCGAGGGCGTGCTCACGACCAAAGAGCTGCCGCCGAGTGGGTACGGCTCGCTTGCCGAATTGCACGTGGGCGACGATGTGCTCGTCTACATCATGCAGCCCGAGACGCCTGAAGGCCATGCGGTCGTCTCCATCAAGCGTGCGCGGCTCGAACGCCAGTGGCGCATCGCCCAGGAACAGTTCGATCGCGGCGATCTGCTCGAAGCTGAGGTTATCGACTTCAACAAGGGCGGCCTGATCGTCAACCTCGAAGGCATTCGCGGCTTCGTGCCGATCAGCCAGATCCTCAACCTCAAGCGCGAAGACACCGCCGATAGCGCCGAGACGCAGTCGAAGTTGCAGACGATGGTGGGCCGCAGGCTGCAGTTGAAGATCATCGAGATCAACCGCAACCGCAACCGCCTGATCCTCTCCGAGCGGCTCGCGGTACAAGAGTGGCGTGCCAAGCGGCGCGAAGAGCTGCTCAACGAGCTACAGGTTGGCGAGGTCCGCAAGGGCGTCGTCTCGAATCTCTCGAACTTCGGCGCCTTCGTCGACCTCGGCGGCGCCGACGGCCTCGTCCATATCAGCCAGCTTGCCTGGAGCCGGGTCAACCATCCCAGCGAGGTGCTGCGCGTCGGCCAGGAGGTCGAGGTGCAGGTGCTCTCGGTGGACAAGGAAAAGAAGAAGATCGCCCTGTCCATCAAGCGCGCCGAGGTGGACCCGTGGACGACGGTGGAGACGCGCTACGTCATCGGCGAGCTGGTCAAGGGCACCGTCACCAAAATCGCACCGTTTGGCGCCTTCGCGCGGATCGAAGACGGCGTCGAGGGGTTGATACACCTCTCGGAGTTGCCCTCCGGCGTGCAAGACCCCAAGCAGATCCTGCGCGAGGGGCAAGAGGTCACGGTGCGCATCCTGCGTATCGACGCCGAGCGCCGCCGCCTGGGTCTTTCAATTCGCCAGGTAGACGAAACTGCCGAGGAGGAGACTGCCGAAGCATCCGAGGCGTCCGCGCCGCAGGATCGCACGAGCAGTGAGGCGCCCGCCGAAGGTCGCGTAGACGTGGGCACTGCGCCTGCTCCTGCGCCCCAACAGCAACAACCGGCGCCGCGCCCGCGACGTGAAGAAGAGGCTCCCACGGCGATGGGTGCCGCGTTTGCCGCCGCCGCCGCTGCCGCCTCGAAGGTGCAGCAGGATGAAACGCCTGTCGAGACCGCCGAGGCACCGGAGCCTGCCCAGGCCGCAGAGACTGCATCCGCTGCATCCGAAGCGACCGCCGAGGTTCCGGCGCCAGCAGCCACGCCCGCAGCCGCAGCCGAGGCTCCGGCCCCTGACGCGGTTGAGGCGGACGTAGCCGCATCCAGTGACACACCTGAGGCGGGCGCGATCGAGCCTGAAGCGAGCCCAAACGACGCGACGGCGACATCCACCAACGCTGAAGCAGTTGAGGGCGCATCTTCCGGCAGCCCGGCGGATGCCAGCGACACTGCTCCGCGCGTCACGCGCAAACGCCAGGGAACCAGTGAAGCCCCGGCGGACGAGGCTGCGGCGACGGAAGGCGATACGACGGAAACGTCCACCTCGCCTGAGGCTGCCCCCAGTTCGGACGCCGAATAGCACCCAACGAGTCAGTCGCACGAGCCGTCGTCATGCATGCGTGTGGCGGCGGCTCGTGTCATGCGGGCGAGGTCAGGCGAGACCCACGCGGGTCCGCAGCGAGCGTTTCTCCGCCTCGGAACAAAACGCCGTCTCGATGGCATTAGCTTGCGCCTGGCGCACCTGGGCGACACTGAGCCCCGCCGCTGGCGCCGCCTGCTCGAGTTCGTAGCCCAACGTGATGCCGCTGATCGCTGGGTCGTCGGTATTGATCGAAGCCAGCAGGCCGCGCTCAAGATATGCGCGCAGGGGATGGCTGGCGTAACTGGCGACGGTGCTGGTCTGCACGTTGCTCGTCAAGCTCATCTCGATGCCGATCTTGCGCTGCCCCAATTCGTCGAGTAGCGCAGAGTCGTCGGCGGCGGCGACGCCATGTCCGATGCGCTCCGCGCCGAGTAACCGAAGCGCCGTCCATACGCTGGCAGCGCCCCCCGCCTCGCCAGCGTGGATAGTGATGCACCAGCCCGCGTCTCGTCCGCGTCGGAAGTGCGGGACGAACAGTTCGCCGGGCATGCCAACCTCATCGCCCGCCAGATCGAGGGCGACAAGGCGATCGCGATTCGCCAGCAGCGCGTCGAGTTCGCGCCACGCGGCCTCGGGTCCGTAGGTGCGGCTCAGGATGCCGATCATCTTCACGGT
Source organism: uncultured Chloroflexia bacterium (assembly GCA_963785845.1). Lineage (GTDB taxonomy): Bacteria > Chloroflexota > Ktedonobacteria > Ktedonobacterales > JADMIN01 > CAWAWP01. The sequence goes on from CAWAWP010000006.1 coordinate 94,072, forward strand.
CATGTCGAAGTCGCGGGCCGCGCGGGCGGCGCCGTCGCAGGTAGCTTCTGTCACCGCCGCCGCGTTCAACCCATGTGCTTCGGCCATGAATGCGGGGCTGAAGCGAGCCTCCAGGTAGACGATGCCTTCGTTGTGAGCGTCTTCCACCGCTTCATAGGCAATGCGGGCGCAGGCGTCGAGGTCGCCGAGCACCGAGACAGCGCGGCCCATTTTGGCCAGGAAGGCGACCAGGCTCGGCTCCGGATCGGTGACCTGGATCAGCGGCAACAGGTCGTCGAGATCGCGCGGCAGGTCCACATTGAAACGTGCGGCGAGATCGCAGACGGTCCGCGGGCGTATGCAGCCGTCCAGGTGGCGGTGCACCTCGACACGTGCGACCGGTATCGATTCTGGGCTAACCATGACCGTTTCTCCCTCTTCAGCGGCTCAGGTATTCCGAGCACTATACTGCCTTGCGCCAAGCTGCGTCCATAGCCGCTCTGCCCTCCGCTCGCTGGTGGCCCTACGCCATGCGCGCGCCGCTGACCGCGCGAGGCGACGCGAGGCGGCGCTGCCGTGTACCCATTGCCTGCGAAGCGCGTCACAGC